>NZ_JBVJPF010000005.1:0-453241 GCF_055582785.1 Streptomyces sp. NPDC107500 | reverse complement strand
AAGCTTTTCAACAAGGCCGCACACCCCAGAAAAAAGGAGTACACCGAGATTCAAGAGTACCCACGGGGTGGATGTCCGGGGGTCTCTCTTGTTGGGGCCCGGGCCCCGGTCCCAGGACCGGGCCCCGCGGCGGGGATGCGGTTCCCCCTGGCTGGAGCTCAGCTGCCCCGTGTCAGCTGCCTCCACCGCATCCGCCGCCGCCCCCTCCTCCCCCGCAGGACGACCCGCCTCCGCAGGACGAGCCGCCACTGCAGGAGTGGCTTCCGTGGTGCCCGCCCGAGGACGAGCCACCGCCGCTGTCACCGGCCCACCAGCTGCCGCCGCTGCTGCTGCCGCTGCCGCCCGTCCACCGCGAACGGCTGCCGCGCCGCGGCCGGACGGTGCGGCCGGCCCGCCGGCCGACCACGATTCCCCTGATCACCAGGGCTGCGACCACGATCAGGATGATGACTGTGACCATGACTTCACCCTCCTTCCATTCCCGGGCGCAGGCCCGGAAGGTCCCCCGAAGCAGTCCCCCGTCGGATGCCTCGCTCTGTCGGAATCTGTCGTGAAGCTCGTTGCGTGAACGGGAGATGCCCTTCGCCGCCGCGGCCCAAAGCAGAGTTGAGGAAGTCCAGAGCTTCGGCGCAGGATGACCGCCATGACCTCCATCAGCTCCAGCGCCCGCCCCCTCCTGAACCGCCGGCTGGCGGAGTTCGGAACGACGATCTTCGCCGAGATGTCCGCCCTGGCCGTGCGGACCGGCGCGATCAACCTGGGCCAGGGCTTCCCGGACACCGACGGCCCCGAGGAGGTCCGGGAGGCCGCCGTACGGGCCCTGCGCGACGGGCACGGCAACCAGTACCCGCCGGGCCCCGGCGTCCCCGAACTGCGCGCCGCCGTCACCGGCCACCAGCAGCGGCGCTACGGCCTGTCCTTCGACCCGGACACCGAGGTCCTGGTCACGGCCGGTGCCACCGAGGCCATCGCCGCCTCCCTGCTGGCGCTGCTGGAGCCCGGCGACGAGGTGATCGCGCTGGAGCCGTACTACGACTCGTACGCGGCCTGCATCGCGATGGCGGGCGGCACCCGCGTACCGGTGACCCTGCGCCCGCACACCACCGACGAGGGCGCCGCCTTCCGCCTGGACCTCGACGAGCTGCGCGACGCGGTCACCGACCGCACCCGGCTGCTGCTGCTGAACACCCCGCACAACCCGACGGGCACGGTCCTGAACCGCGCCGAACTGGCCGCGATCGCCGAGCTGGCCGTGGAGCGGGACCTGCTGGTGGTGACCGACGAGGTGTACGAGCACCTGGTGTTCGACACCGCCGAGCACATCCCGCTGGCGACCTTCCCGGGGATGCGCGAGCGCACGGTGACCATCGGATCGGCCGGCAAGACGTTCTCCTTCACCGGCTGGAAGGTCGGCTGGGTCACCGCGGCGCCGGCCCTGGTCACGGCGGTCCGCTCGGCCAAGCAGTACCTGACGTACGTGGCCTCCGGCCCCTTCCAGTACGCGGTCGCCGAGGCCCTGGCGATGCCCGAGTCCTACTTCTCCGCCTACCGGGAGGACATGCGGGCCAAGCGGGACCTGCTGGCCGCGGGTCTGGCGGAGGCGGGCTTCGGCGTGTTCCGGCCCGCCGGGACGTACTTCGTCACCACCGACATCCGCCCGCTGGGCGAGAGCGACGGCTTCGCCTTCTGCCGGGGCCTGCCGGAGCGCGCGGGTGTGGTCGCCGTCCCCAACGCGGTCTTCTACGACCACCGGGAGGCGGGCGCGCCCTACGTCCGGTTCGCGTTCTGCAAGCGGATTCCGGTACTGGAGGAGGCGGTGGGGCGGCTCAAGACGCTGGCGGGGTGAGGCGTGCCGGGACGACGAGAGCCCGGTCCCCGCGATACCGGGGCCGGGCTCTCCTCGTACGGGCGGGACGCGGACCGGCGGACTACTCGCCGTCCTCGTCGGTCGGCTTCTCCGCCTCGTTGACCTCCTGCTCCAGGCCGAGCTGCTCCACGAGCCACCGGTCGAACTCGATGGCGGCCCGCACCCAGCTGACCGTCGAGGAGACGAAGTGCTCCAGGCTGACGCCCATGCCGATCAGCATCTGCGCCTCGCCGATCAGGCGGACGGTGCCGTCGTCGTGGGTGTGGGAGTACACCTTGGGCCACAGGGTGCGCCGGTTCCAGTCGTCGACCGACTCGAGCAGCTGCGGCTTCTCGTCGATCTGGTGGGGCCGGTCGTAGAACGTCCGCACCGAGAAGACCTGCTGGTCACCCTCGCCGCGGAACATGAAGTACGTACGGAACTGCTCCCACGGCGCCGCGAGGTCGCCCTCGTCGTCGACGACGTACTTCAGCTCCATCTGTTCGAGGAGCTGCTTCACAAGATCCTGATCCGGGACGACGGGGCCCGCCGGTCCTTGGGGCTGCGGCTCGGGCTGCTTGCCCCCGAAGTTCGGAATCGAGGACGGGTCGATGGTCACCGTGAATTTCCCTTCGTACGGATCTGGCCATCCTCCCCCATGCGGGGAGGGGCGTGGCAAGCCCGCCGGGAGCCTGTCAGCCCTGGGCTGACATGATCCGGCCGGTCGGGTGGATGTTCGACGGACGGAGGCGGGGGCGATGACACGTACACCCAGGACGGGCGGGGGCCCACAGGGCGGGGCCGACGTACCGCGGGGGCGGACCCGGTGGTGGCGGGTGGCCGCTCTCGCGGCGGTGCCGGCGCTGATCCTGCTGCCCCTCCTCATCGCCTTCGTGGGCATCGTCTTCTCGGAGTCGGACGGACGCGACGAGGGCGGGCGGGAGGGAAGCGGGCGTGACGGAGGCGGGCGGACCGAGGAACGGGTCCCCTGCTCCGAGGCGCTGGCGTTCGGCGGGGCCGTCCTGCCGGCCGGGGCACGGCCCACCGGTGCGTGCACGGTGATGGGCTTCCAGGACATTCACTACAGCGCCGCCTTCCGCATGCCCCGCACGGGTGTCCAGGACTGGCTGATACACACCTATCCGGACGCTCCCGCGCCCGGCACCGAGTCCTGCCTGGGCGCCGAAGCCGACCTGTGTCTGGACCTGGGCCCCGAGCAGGGGCTGCCGGAGGGCGTGGACGCGCACGCCGTGCGGGTGCGGGTGGTGCACGAGGACGCCGGGACGGCGCTGGTGCGGTTCACGGCGTTCACGATGTGACGCACGGCGGCCCGCCACCCACCCGGGGTGACGGGCCGCCGACGTTCTTCACGGCTCCCTCAGAGGGTCTTGCCCTCCGCCGCCGGTCCCACGATCAGACCGTCGCCGAACCGGTCCACGCGGACGGCGTCGCCGTCCTTGATCTCGCCGGACAGGATCTCCCGGGCCAGCCGGTCGCCGATCGCGGTCTGGACGAGGCGGCGCAGCGGGCGGGCGCCGTACGCCGGGTCGTTGCCCTCCTCCGCCAGCCAGGCCAGGGCCTCGTCGGTGACCTCCAGGGTGAGCCGGCGCTCGGCGAGGCGCCGGGACAGGCCCTCGATCTGGAGCCGCGCGATCCGGCTCAGCTCCTCCTTGCTGAGCGCCGAGAAGACCACGAGGTCGTCGAGCCGGTTGAGGAACTCCGGCTTGAACGAGCTGCGGACCACCTCCAGCACCTGCTGCTTCTTCTCCGCCTCGCCGGTGGTCGGGTCGACCAGGTACTGGCTGCCCAGGTTCGAGGTGAGGACCAGGATGGTGTTGCGGAAGTCGACGGTGCGGCCCTGTCCGTCGGTGAGGCGCCCGTCGTCGAGCACCTGGAGCAGGATGTCGAAGACCTCGGGGTGGGCCTTCTCCACCTCGTCGAGGAGCACGACGGTGTACGGCCGCCGCCGCACCGCCTCGGTGAGCTGGCCGCCCTCCTCGTACCCGACGTATCCGGGCGGCGCGCCCACCAGCCGCGCGACGCTGTGCTTCTCGCTGTACTCCGACATGTCGATGCGGACCATGGCCCGCTCGTCGTCGAAGAGGAAGTCGGCGAGCGCCTTGGCCAGCTCGGTCTTGCCGACGCCGGTGGGGCCGAGGAAGAGGAACGACCCGGTCGGCCGGTCGGGGTCGGCGATCCCGGCCCTGCTCCGCCGTACGGCGTCGGACACGGCCCGTACGGCCTCGCTCTGCCCGATGAGCCGCCTGCCCAGCTCGTCCTCCATGCGCAGCAGCTTCTGCGTCTCGCCCTCCAGGAGCCGCCCGGCCGGGATGCCGGTCCAGGAGGCGACCACGTCGGCGATGTCGTCGGCGCCGACCTCCTCCTTGACCATGGTGTCCCTGGCGACCTCCTCCTCGGCCTCGGAGGCGGCCTCCAGGTCGCGCTCCAGGTCCGGGATCTCGCCGTACAGCAGCTTGCTGGCGGTGTCGAAGTCACCGTCCCGCTGGGCCCGTTCCGCCTGCCCGCGCAGTTCGTCGAGCTTCTCCTTCAGCTCGCCGACCCGGTTGAGGGACTGCTTCTCCTTCTCCCAGCGGGCGTTGAGGCCGCGCAGCTCCTCCTCCTTGTCGGCGAGGTCGCGGCGCAGCCGCTCCAGGCGCTCCAGCGAGGCGGCGTCGGTCTCCTTGCCGATCGCCAGCTCCTCCATCTTCAGCCGGTCGACGGCGCGCTGGAGTTCGTCGATCTCGACGGGCGAGGAGTCGATCTCCATGCGCAGCCGCGAGGCGGCCTCGTCGACGAGGTCGATGGCCTTGTCGGGCAGGAACCGGGAGGTGATGTACCGGTCGGACAGACTGGCGGCGGCCACCAGCGCGCTGTCGGCGATCTGCACCTTGTGGTGCGCCTCGTAGCGCCCCTTGAGCCCGCGCAGGATCGCGATGGAGTCCTCGACGGTCGGCTCGGCGACGAGCACCTGCTGGAAGCGCCGTTCGAGGGCGGGGTCCTTCTCGATCCGCTCCCGGTACTCGTCCAGCGTGGTGGCGCCCACCATGCGCAGCTCGCCGCGCGCCAGCATGGGCTTGAGCATGTTCCCGGCGTCCATGGCGGAGTCCCCGCCGGCGCCGGCCCCCACGACGGTGTGCAACTCGTCGATGAAGGTGATGATCTGCCCGTCCGAGTCCTTGATCTCGGCGAGCACGGTCTTCAGCCGCTCCTCGAACTCACCCCGGTACTTGGCCCCGGCCACCATGGCGCCGAGGTCCAGCGCCACCAGCCGCTTCTCCTTCAGCGACTCGGGCACGTCCCCCTTGACGATCCGCTGGGCGAGCCCTTCCACGACGGCGGTCTTGCCGACACCGGGCTCGCCGATGAGGACGGGGTTGTTCTTGGTGCGCCGGCTGAGCACCTGCACGACCCGGCGGATCTCCTGATCTCGCCCGATGACGGGGTCGAGCTTCCCGTCCCGTGCCGCGGCGGTGAAGTCCGTACCGAACTTCTCCAGCGCCTTGTACTGACCCTCGGGGTCGGCGGTGGTCACGCGGCGTCCACCCCTCGCCTTGCGGAAGGCCTCCTGCAACTTCTTCGCACTGGCACCCTGCCCCTCCAGTACCTCACCGGCCGCGCCGCCCTTCGCGGCGATGCCGAGGAGCAGGTGCTCGGTGGAGAGGTACTCGTCCCCGAGTTCCTTGGCGCGTGCCTGGGCGTCGGCGACCACGGCGAGCATCTCACGGCTGGGTTGCGGGGGTGCGACCGTGGACCCGGTCACGCTGGGCAGCCCGCCGACGATGCGCTCGGCGCCGGTCCGCACGGCGGCCAGGTCGGCCTCGACGGCGGCGAGCAGGTCGGTGATGTTCTCGTTGTCCTGCCCCTGGAGCAGGGCCAGCAGCAGGTGGGCGGGGGTGAGGTCGGCGTTCCCCTCGGTCACGGCCCGGCTGCTGGCCGCGTTGATGGCGTCCCGGCTCCGGTTGGTCAGCTCGGCGTCCACGTTCTGGCTCTCCTCCGTGTCTCCATGTCTCCCAGTGCTGACTCAAACAACGTACACAAAGTTGAGTCTATTTCACTCAAGGGGGGTCGGCCACGGGTTCCGTCGGGGCATCCGGACGGAACCCGGGCGAGATCAGGACGCGATCCGACACGGGCAGGAGCTTTTCAGCCAGGCTCAGGAATCCGCGGTACCCGCACATACCCATACATACGACAGCGGCGTCACCGTGTTCAGGTCACGGTGACGCCGCTGCCGGGGGGAAGCACCTGAGCGATTTGTTACGACGGGGGAATCGCGTCAGGCGCTGCGGGGGGTGGCCGAGATGGTCCTGATGTCGGAGACCTCCGGCGGCGCGAGCCGGTGGTCCCGCTGGTCCAGGTTCACAAAGATCATTCCGTACCGGATGGCACAGCGCACGGGCTGCGGCGCCCCCCGAGGCCGCCGCAGACACCGGTACGCACGCACATCGCCGTCCTCGTCCAACGTGACGACGACCGGCTCGCCGAAGACGGTCACCATCAGGGAGTCACCGGGGTGGGGGATCGCGGTGACCAGGTCGATGAAGTGCCAGCCGGAACGGTAGGCGGTGGCCATTTCTCGGCGGAAGGAGCGGTCGTCGGGTGGCGTCGTCATGTCAGGACCACACCGTGTCGTCCGTGACTGCGGCCGCATCCTGTCCGGCGGACACCTCCACTGACTCGACACCGTTCGCTCGCTCGTCGCCCTGCGCAGTAACGAGGCCATTCAGCGCTCCGAAGGCCACAACGGCGGAGAAGGCGGCGACAAGCACCGAGCGAAGCATTCTCTTAGACATAGTCGGCTTCGTCCTCACTTGAAGGTCCCCTCTTCCCCCGTCGGATAAGACGATGGCTCATATAGGCACGTCATGGCCACACAATCGGTGCATCATGTTCCTGCATGTTCAGGACCCTGGGGGGTGGAGATTTGACTACGAATCGGACCAATGAGGCACATGCTCACGGGATCACTGAACTGTGCGAGGAGGGCGGACGTCTCTACGCGAACGCGCTGCGCACGGGACGTATCGCTCGCGCAGAGGCCGGCCAGGCACCTTGCCTCATAGAACTGGCCCTCTTGCACCCCGACCCGGACGACGCCGACTGGCTCCGCCCCGTCCCCCCGTCGATCGCTCTGGCACAGCGGCTCAATCCCATCGAGCGCGAGATCGCCGACCGCAGGCGGACATCGGTCGAACTCGCCGAGGTCTTCGAACCGTTCCTGACTCTCAGCGCACAGGGCGCGGCGCCGATCCACTCCATCACCGTGCTGGAGGGGCTCGACCGCATCAACTCCGCTCTTGATCTGGCCACGACTCAGTGCAAGAACGAGGTACTGACAGTCCAGCCCAGCGCCCGGCATCCGGAACGCCGTCTCGTCGAGGGCTTGGAGCGGGACAAGACACTGACCGAACGCGGGGTGCGCATCAGGACGCTGTACCAGCACACGGCCCGGTACAGCGCTGAACGGCTGGCCTACGTGGACCGGTTCTCCAACGGAAAGGCCGAGTACCGGACCATCGATGAACTGGTCGAGCGTCTGATCATCTGCGATGACACAGTCGCGTTCATCCCGGTTCGCGACGACCGCCAGGTCGCGCTGGAGATCCGCCACTCCGGCCTCGTCATTTACCTGATCAAGGTCTTCGAGTTCATGTGGGGTCGCGCCGTCCCCCTGACCGCCGGCGCTCCCTACGAGACCGCCCCCGACGGCATCACCGACATCCAGCACTCGATAGCCAAGCTTCTGGTGGAAGGCCACGTGGACGAGGCGATAGCCCGCCGCCTCGGCATGAACGTGCGCACCTGCCGAGCACACATCGCGAAGCTGGCGACGGTACTCGGCAGCGGAAGCCGAGCCCAACTCGGCTATCTCATAGCCCAGTCGGGGATTCTGGAGCAGGCGTCCCCGAGTCTGGGAGGAGAGAAGCGTTCATGACGGACGGGGCGCACCGGCACGGGGATGAAGAACTGTGCGATGCGGGTCTCGATCTCTACTCCCGGGCACTGCGCGAGGGCCATGTGTCCAGCGCCGAAGCGACAACGGCGCCTTGTCTCATCGACATCGGGCTACTGCACCCGGCCGTGGACAACCTGAACCGGCTGGAGCCTGTCGCACCGCCCGTCGCGCTGCAACGCCTGCTCCGGTCCTCGGAGGACCGCATCGCCGACGAGCGACGCCGCGGGCAGCGCATGGCCGATGTCTTCGAGCCCCTGATACGCCTGGGAACCCGCGACATCGAGGACACCCCCGCCCTCAGGATCCTCAGTGGCAAGAGACGGACGGGCCAGGCCATCGAGGAGGCCATGGCCGAGGGCAGGAGAGAACTGCTCGCCATCCAGCCGCACGACTCCCACGTGAGCAAACACCCCGACATCCTCGAAGGGGCGATGGAGCGGGACCAGGCTTTCCTCGACCGCGGCGCGCGAATGCGGGCGCTGTACCAGCACACCGCCCGCCACGCCCCCTACCAACGCGTCCGCTACGAGCGACTGACCGGCGACGTCGAGGCCCGCACACTCGACGAGGTGACCGACCGGCTCATCATCATCGACCGCACCGTCGCCTTCATCCCCGCCAGCGCCGACCGCACCCTCGCCCTCGAAGTCCGCCACCCCGCCCTCATCACCTACTTCGTCAACACCTTCGACCGCCTCTGGCGCCTCGCCACCCCCATGCACCCCCAAGCCGTCGAACAACCCACCCTCAACGGCATCACCCCCCGCCAACACGCCATAGCCGCCCTCCTCGTCGAGGGCCACACGGACAACGTCATCGCCGAACGCCTCGGCATGAACGTCCGCACCGCCCGCGTCCACATCGCCAAACTCGCCGCCACCCTCGGCAGCGAGAGCAGGGCTCAGCTCGGGTATCTCATCGGGCAGTCGGGGATTCTTGACCGGGAAGGATGACGGGGGCGGGGACGCCCTGGGAGGTGCCGTCCAGGCCCGCCTGGGCTATGCGGACGCCCAGTTGGGTGCGGCTCGCCGCGCCCAGGGTCTCCGAGAGGCGGGCGATGTGCGCGCGGGCCGTGCGGACGCTTATGCCCAGCCGCTCGGCGATCACCGCGTCCTGGTGGCCCTCCGCCAGCAGCGCCGCGATGGACTGCTCGCGGTGCGAGATGCCCTCGATGCCGGTGTCGGGGAGGGCGGCGGAGAGCGGGATCGCCAGGCGCCAGAGGCGTTCGAAGACCGTGACCAGGTAGGAGACCAGCGCGGGGTGGCGCAGTTCCAGGGCCATGGTGCGGTCGGTGTTGGCCGGGATGAAGGCGACGGTGCGGTCGAAGAGGATGAGACGGTCGATGACCTCGTCCAGCGTGCGGGCCTCGACCGCGTCGCCCATCAGCTCGAGGTAGTTGAGCAGGCCCTGGCCGTGCCGGGCCACGTGCGTGTACAGGTCCCGCATCCGCACCCCGCGCCCGCGCAGCGCCAGCGCCCGGTGCAGCCCCTCCGACAGCTCCGCCTCACGCCGGATGCCGCCGGGCTGCACGGTCAGGACCTCCGTCGTGCACGCCTGCGTCGCCTCGTCCATGGCGGCCTGGATGCGGGCCAGCCCGTCGAGGACCCGGATCGCCGAACTCTCCGTCCCGGCGGAGGCGTGGATGAGCCGGCCGAGCCCCGCGTACCACTCGAAGGCCTCCACCGCCGAGCCCACCCGCCGCTGACTCGCGCTGACCTCGTCGTGGACCCCGCGCAGCAGCCGCGTCATGACCTCCTGCGGAGAGGTCGGCACCAGCCAGTCCATGTCGTCGGGGTCGGGGTGCAGCAGGGCGAGTTCGAGGAGGCAGGGGACCGGTTCGGCGTCCTGGCGCGGCACCCGGCCGCGCCGTACGGCCCGGGAGTAGACGCGGTCCCCTGCCGCGCACAGCCGGTCGGCACCGTGCGGATGCTCCTGAGCCCCGTGCCCGGCCATCGCCCATCCCACCCCCCGGTTCCGGCTCCTCCGCAGCGCAACTATGCGCGGCCGGGACCGGCTCCGCAACACGGCTCGAACGGGGACGCGGGAGGGAAAGTACCGGTTGCGGAGGGTATGACCGGGGCGTGGAACCAGGCTCGCACCGCGACTACTTCTTCAGGCCGATCTCCGCGCAGGCGTCCGCGAACTTCGCCGTGCAGATGTCGCTGACCTTGTAGAAGCCGTCGGCGATGACCGTCTCGTCGATGTTTCCCTGGGTGAGGGCGACGACGGGGACGAGCTGGGCGGGGATGCCCTTGTCGGTGGGGCTGTCGACCTTGTCGCGGGCCAGCGCGTCGAACTGGATGTCCCGGCCCTGGACCCGCGCCACGGCCATCTCCGCGGCGTTCTCGGCCTCCTGCGGGTAGGACTTGTAGACGCTCATGTACTGCTCGCCGGTGACGATCCGCTGCACCGCGGCGAGTTCCGCGTCCTGGCCGGTGATCGGCGGCAGGTCGGTGACGCCCGCGTCCTCCAGGGCCTTGATGATGCCGCCCGCCATGCCGTCGTTGGCGGAGTAGACGCCCGCGATGTTGCTCTTGCCGATCTTCCCGATCGCCTCGGTCATGTTCGCCATGGCGTTCTCCGGCTTCCAGTCCTTGGTGTCGAAGGACTGGGCGATCGTCACCTTGCCGTTCAGCTCGGACATCGCGCCGGCCTTGAACTGCTTGGCGTTCGGGTCGGTGGGCGAACCGTTCATCATGACGATCTTGTCGGAGCTGTCCGCGCCGCCGAGCGCGTCGAGGAGGGAGCGGCCCTGCACCTCGCCGACCAGCTCGTTGTCGAAGGAGATGTACGCGTCGATCGGGCCCTCGGCCAGCCGGTCGTAGGCGATGACCGGGATGCCGGCGTCCTTGGCCTTCTGCACGCCGTCCCCGATGGACTGCGAGTCGACCGCGTCCAGCACGATCACGTCGACCTCGTCGTCGATCATCTGCTGCATCTGCTCGTTCTGCTTCGACGCGCTCGCCTCGGCGTTGGCGTACTTGACGTTGCCCGCGTCGTTCGTGAGCTCGCCGACCTTGGCCTTGAAGAAGGGGTAGTCGAACTGCTCGTAGCGCGTGTTCTCCTTCTCCGGCAGCAGCAGGCCGACGGTGATGTCGTTGCCCTTGGTCGGGCTCGCCTCACCACTGCTGTCCGAGGCGCCCAGGACGCCGCAGGAGGCCAGCGAGAACGTCATCAGGGACGCGGCCACGGATATGGCGGTACGACGGGCACGGCTGCTCACTGCGCTTACCTTCCGAACACACGGGTGCTGTCGGTGACCCAGGTGGGCCCCGGTGGTCCAGGTCCGGGTGACCCTGGTGACCCAGGTGACTCCTGGTGAAGGAAGCCAACGCTGTCTTCACCAAATCGTCAAGAAGTACTAGACCAATGAGACAGCACCGTTGTGAACAAGCCCCGGAGGTCCGATCGGACCTCCGGGGCTGTCGATGCCGTTCACCCTTGCGCCGTCTGCCGACCCGGGGTCAGTCCGGGGTCTGGCCATGGCGCTTGGGACGCCACACGACCAGGGCGCTGGTCTGCTGTACCTCTTGGTAAGGGACCAGGTCACGGCGGTACGACGCGTGTACCGCCGCCTCGCGCTGGCGCATCGCCGTCGCCGCCCCGTCGAGGGCGTCGGCCATCTCCGCCACGCGGGCCTGGAGCGCGGCGACCTGGTTCTCCAGTTCGATGATGCGCTTGATTCCGGCCAGATTGATGCCCTCGTCCTGCGACAGCTGCTGCACCTGGCGGAGCAGCTCGATGTCGCGGGCCGAGTAGCGCCGGCCGCGCCCGGCCGTGCGGTCCGGGGAGACCAGGCCGAGGCGGTCGTACTGGCGCAGGGTCTGCGGGTGCAGACCGGAGAGCTGGGCCGCCACCGAGATGACGTAGACCGGGGTCTCCTCGGTCAGTTCATACGGGTTGCGTCGACGACCGTCCATCCCCATCAAGCTCCCTTCGCGGCCTGGAACAACTCCGCCCGCGGATCCTCGTCCGCGGTCGCCTCGCGATACGCCTCCAGCGCGTCACGAGCCTTCCCCGTCAGGTCCTTCGGAACACTCACCTCGACGGTGACCAGGAGGTCGCCCCGGCTGCCGTCCTTGCGGACCGCGCCCTTGCCGCGGGCCCGCATGGTGCGCCCGTTGGGCGTGCCCGGCGGAAGCTTCAGCGTGACGGGCGGACCGCCCAGGGTCGGCACCCGCACCTCGCCGCCGAGGGCCGCCTCGGCGTAGGTGACCGGCACGGTGACCGTGAGGTTGTCGCCCCTGCGGCCGAAGACGGAGTGCTCCTTGACGTGCACGACCACGTACAGGTCGCCCGCCGGTCCGCCCCGCTCGCCCGGCGTGCCCTTGCCGCGCAGCCGGATGCGCTGCCCGTCCGACACCCCGGCCGGGATGCGGACCTGCATCGTCCGGGAGGACTTGGCGCGTCCGGAGCCCTTGCAGACGTCGCAGGGGTCCTCGGCGATCAGGCCGCGGCCCTTGCAGTCCGGGCACGGGTCGGTGAGCGAGAAGCCGCCGCCCGAGCCCCGCGCGACCTGGCCGGTGCCGACGCAGGTCGGGCACACGCGCGGTGTGCCGTTCTTGTCGCCGGTGCCCGAACAGGCCTTGCAGGGCGCCTGCGAGGACATCCGCAGCGGCACCGTGGCACCCTCGATGGCCTCCGTGAAGCTCAGCGTGACCTCGGACTCGATGTCCTGGCCGCGCCGCGGCTGGGTTCGCGTGCCGGTGCCGGGACCACCGCCGGTGCGGTTGAACAGGCCGCCGAAGACGTCCCCGAGGCCGCCGCCGAAGCCGCCGGCGCCGCCCCCCTGGCCCCCGCCCTGGGCGCCGCCTCCGAAGAGGTCGCCCAGGTCGAAGTTGAAGGTGCCGCCGCCGCCCGCGCCCGGCCCCGGACGGAAACCGCCGTTGCCGAAGAGGGCGCGGGCCTCGTCGTACTCCTTGCGCTTCTTGGGGTCACCGAGGATGTCGTTGGCCTCGGAGATCTCCTTGAAGCGCTCCTCGGCCCTGACGTTCCCCTTGTTGGCGTCCGGGTGGTACTCGCGGGCGAGCTTCCGGTACGCCTTCTTGATCTCGGCCTCGGTGGCGTCCTTGGGGACGCCGAGGACCTTGTAGTAGTCCTTCTCGATGAAGTCCTTGGTGCTCATCCCCGACGTCCCTCCTTCCCGCTTCGCCTACTGACGTCAGCCCTCCTCCGGGCCACCGTTCTCCTTGTTCTCCGCGGCGTCGGAGCCGTCCTTGGCCTCGGTGCTCTCCTCGGCCGGCTTGACGGTCTGCGCGCCGGGCTGCGGCTCGGCGACGGCCACCCGCGCGGGGCGGATGGTGCGCTCGCCGATCCGGTATCCCGGCTGGAGGATCGCCACGCAGGTCGTCTCGGTGACGTCCGGTGCGTAGGAGTGCATCAGGGCCTCGTGGATCGTCGGGTCGAAGGGCTCGCCCTCCTTGCCGAACTGCTGGAGGCCCATCTTGGCGATGACCGTCTCCAGCGACTCCGCGACGGACTTGAAGCCACCGACCAGCTCCCCGTGTTCCCGGGCGCGGCCGATGTCGTCCAGCATCGGGAGCAGTTCGGTCAGGAGGTTCGCGACGGCGACCTCCTTGACCGCGACGCGGTCCCGCTCCACGCGGCGGCGGTAGTTCTGGTACTCGGCCTGGAGCCGCTGGAGGTCCGCCGTGCGCTCGTTGAGCGCGGTGCGCACCTGGTCCAGCTGGGCCACCAGGCCCGCGTTCTCGCTAGCGTCCCCGGCCGGGGCCGCGCCCTCCTCCGAAGAGGGGGCGGCGGCCTTCGGCTCGGCGTCGTCAGGGCTGGCGCCGGAGGGGACGTCGGGCTTCTCGTCGAAGCCCGGGGTCTCCTCCGTCACGCGGCACCGTCCTTGCGCTCGTCGTCCACGATCTCGGCGTCGACGACGTCGTCGTCGGCCTTGTCGCCGTCACCGGCGGTGGCACCGGCGCCCGGGGCCTCGCCGCCGGCGGCCTGCGCGCCCTGGGCGTCGGCGTACATGGCCTGGCCCAGCTTCTGCGAGACGGCGGCGACCTTCTCCGTGGCGGTGCGGATCTCGGCGGTGTCCTCGCCCTTGAGCTTCTCCTTCAGCTCGGCGACGGACTCCTCGACCTCGGTCTTGATCTCGCCCGGGACCTTGTCCTCGTTGTCCTTGAGGAACTTCTCCGTCTGGTAGACGAGCTGCTCGCCCTGGTTGCGGGACTCGGCGGCCTCGCGGCGGGCGTGGTCCTCCTCCGCGTACTTCTCGGCCTCCTGGCGCATCCGGTCGACCTCGTCCTTCGGCAGCGAGGAGCCGCCGGTGACGGTCATCTTCTGCTCCTTGCCCGTGCCCAGGTCCTTCGCGGTCACGTGCATGATGCCGTTGGCGTCGATGTCGAAGGCGACCTCGATCTGCGGGACGCCGCGGGGCGCCGGGGGCAGACCGGTCAGCTCGAACATCCCGAGCTTCTTGTTGTACGCCGCGATCTCGCGCTCGCCCTGGTAGACCTGGATCTGCACGGAGGGCTGGTTGTCCTCGGCGGTGGTGAAGATCTCCGAACGCTTCGTCGGGATCGTCGTGTTCCGCTCGATCAGCTTGGTCATGATGCCGCCCTTGGTCTCGATGCCGAGGGACAGCGGGGTGACGTCGAGGAGCAGGACGTCCTTGACCTCGCCCTTGAGGACACCGGCCTGAAGGGCGGCGCCGATGGCGACGACCTCGTCCGGGTTGACGCCCTTGTTGGCGTCCTTGCCGCCGGTCAGCTCCTTGACCAGCTCGGCGACGGCCGGCATACGGGTCGAGCCGCCGACGAGGACGACGTGGTCGATCTCGGACAGCTGGATGCCGGCGTCCTTGATGACGTTGTGGAACGGCGTCTTGCAGCGCTCCAGCAGGTCGGCCGAGAGCTGCTGGAACTGCGCCCGGGTGAGCTTCTCGTCCAGGTGCAGCGGGCCCTCGGCGGAGGCCGTGATGTAGGGCAGGTTGATCGAGGTCTCGGTGGACGAGGACAGCTCGATCTTGGCCTTCTCGGCGGCCTCGCGGAGACGCTGGAGGGCCATCTTGTCCTTGGACAGGTCCACGCCGTGGCCGGCCTGGAACTGCTTCACCAGGTAGTCGACGACGCGCTGGTCCCAGTCGTCACCACCGAGGTGGTTGTCACCGTTGGTGGCCTTCACCTCGACGACGCCGTCGCCGATCTCCAGCAGCGAGACGTCGAAGGTACCGCCACCGAGGTCGAAGACGAGGATGATCTGCTCGTCCTTGTCGAGGCCGTACGCCAGCGCGGCGGCGGTCGGCTCGTTGACGATGCGCAGGACGTTCAGGCCCGCGATCTCGCCGGCCTCCTTGGTGGCCTGGCGCTCGGCGTCGTTGAAGTACGCCGGGACGGTGATGACCGCGTCGGTCACCTTCTCGCCCAGGTAGGACTCGGCGTCCCGCTTCAGCTTCTGCAGCACGAAGGCGCTGATCTGCTGCGGGTTGAAGTCCTTGCCGTCCAGGTTGATCTTCCAGTCGGTGCCCATGTGGCGCTTGACCGACCGGATGGTCCTGTCGACGTTCGTGACCGCCTGACGCTTGGCCACCTCGCCGACCAGCACCTCACCGTTCTTGGCGAAGGCGACGACGGACGGCGTGGTCCTGGCGCCCTCGGCGTTGGTGATGACGGTGGGCTCGCCGCCCTCCAGAACGCTGACGACGGAATTAGTCGTGCCCAGGTCGATGCCGACCGCACGTGCCATGGTGAATAACCTCCAGCTGACTTGAGTGGAACAGGCTCAAGTGTGCATGACGGCCTTCGTGCGGTCAACAGAGGTGAGTCGAGCCGACTCAACTCTTATCCGTTCCTTACACGCAACGGAGCGCTGACCTGCGCTTCTTCGGTCCGTCTGGCCTGACGAACCGGGAAAATCGACCTCCGGGAGGATGCACCCCCAGGGGGTCCGACCGCCTCGGGAGGCAGCGGGGACTCCGTACGCGGCCGCCGCACCCGTGCCTGCGGCCGACCGGACACCGGCCCCTCCGTCCGCACCCGCGCCTGGAGCCGACCGGGCACCTGTCCCGGCACCCCTGCCGCCCCTGCCCCGTGCCGCGGCCCGTACACCCGCACCCGCAGCAGTCCCGCCAGCGCGGCGGCCGCACCGCCCGCCACCCACCACACCGCCGTCCCGTCCAGCCGCCCGGTGTGCACGAGCACACCCACGAGGACCGCCCCGCACGACGCCCCGCCGACGACCACCGCGGCGCCCTGCGGAGTGAGCCCGAGCCGGCGCAGCCGGTGGGCGAGATGGTCGGGCCCGCCCCGCAGCGGCGGCCGCCCGGCCAGCCGGCGCGAGAGCAGGACGAGTACGACGTCCAGGCAGACCGGCACGCTCAGCGCGAACAGCACCGCCGCGCCGCTCGCGGGCGCGTAGCCCTCGCGGGTGAACACGGCGGCCCCGGCCAGCAGGAACCCGGCGAAGAGCGCCCCGCAGGCACCGAGCGCGATCCGCGCGGGATGCCAGTTGTGCAGCAGCAGTCCGGTCAGCGCGGCGGCCAGCGCGAACAGCGCCACCGCCAGCCCGTCGCGCAGCTCCGCCGCGGCACAGGCGGCGACCCCGAAGGCGGTCACGACCCCCACCGTGCCGGCCACCCCGTCGGCGTGGTCGAGCCCCCGGAAGGCGGAGGCGACCAGCGTGATCCATCCCACGGCGAGCACCCCGGCCACCGGCCCCGTCCCGCCGTACGGCACGACGCACGCCGCCGCGACGGCCGTACCGGCGACCACCCAGCGCCGCCGCAGCCGCCAGAGGTCGGCGGCGAGGCCGAGGAGACCGACGGCGGACGCGCCCAGGAGCAGCCGGCCGGCCGCGGAGCCGAGCGGCACGACGCCGGTCCAGTCCCCGGCCCACGCGACCAGCGCGGTGACCAGGGCGACGGCCACCCCGCCGGAGAGCGGGACCGGCCGCCGGCGGCGCCGGTCGACGAGGGCGAGGGCGAGGGCGGGTGTGCGCAGCACCCCGGCGAGGAGAGCGGCGAGGAGAAAGGAGGCGGTGGCGGCGACGATCCCGTAGAGCACGGGGATAAGCTATGCCGGATATCACGTTTTGATATGAATTGCCTTCCCGCTACGGCGTGGCGCCGGGGCGGCGGCCGACCCGGCGACCGGGCCGGTGGCCGACCCCGGGTCAGGGTTGCCTCAGCGACGCAGATCACCGCACGTCCGACTACAGTGCGGCGGAGGATCGGGGTAGTCTCGGACGGACTGAATAAGTTACCGCTTAGTAATATCGATCCCCTCGCAACCTCGCAGGCCCGAGGAGCCCCCAAATGCAACTCGCCGCGATCATCGTGTCGCTGGTCCTGATCGTGGTCGGCGTCGCACTGTTCGGCCGCGCCGTCCTGCAGATCGTCAACTACATGCGGCTCGGACAGCCGGTGCCGGCCGGCACGCGGACCGACGATCCCGCAGCGCGCACCGTCACCGTGGTCCGGGAGTTCCTCGGCCACACCCGGATGAACCGCTGGGGCATCGTCGGGGTGGCGCACTGGTTCGTGGCGGTGGGCTTCTTCTCCCTGCTCCTGACGATCGTCAACGCGGTCGGGCAGCTCTTCGAGGCGGACTGGATCCTGCCGGTCATCGGCGACTGGGCGCCGTACAACGTCTTCGTCGAGTTCATCGGCACCATGACGGTGCTCGGCATCCTCGTCCTGATCGTGATCCGCCAGCTGAGCAGGCCGGACAAGCCGGGCCGCAAGTCCCGCTTCGCCGGCTCCAACTTCGGCCAGGCGTACTTCGTCGAGGCCGTCATCCTCATCGTCGGCGTCTGCATCTTCATGCTGCACGCGCTGGAGGGCGCCCTCCACCACGTCGACGGCTACGAGGCGTCGTTCTTCATCTCGTACCCGGTCGTCTCCGCGCTCGGGAACCTGGACGTCTCCACCCTCCAGAACCTGGTCTACCTCTTCGCCGGCCTGAAGATCGCGACCTCGTTCATCTGGATGATCACCGTCGCCCTGAAGACCGACATGGGCGTCGCCTGGCACCGCTTCCTGGCCTTCCCGAACATCTGGTTCAAGCGGGACGCGAAGGGCGGCACCGCCCTCGGCGCCCTGCTGCCGATGACGTCGGGCGGCAAGCCGATCGACTTCACCGACCCCGGCGACGACGACACCTTCGGCGTCTCCCAGGTCGAGCAGTTCTCCTGGAAGGGCCTGCTGGACTTCTCCACCTGCACCGAGTGCGGCCGCTGCCAGTCGCAGTGCCCCGCGTGGAACACCGGCAAGCCGCTCTCCCCCAAGCTCCTGATCATGTCCCTGCGCGACCACGCGCACGCCAAGGCCCCCTACCTGCTGGCCGGCGGCGGCAAGACGATGGAGGGCGAGGAGAAGGCGTCCGAGGAGCAGCTGGCCGGCGTCCCGGCCGCCGCGCTGGCCGAGGCCGAGCGCCCCCTGATCGGCACCCTCGAAGAGAACGGCGTCATCGACCCCGACGTCCTGTGGTCCTGCACCACCTGCGGCGCCTGCGTCGAGCAGTGCCCGGTGGACATCGAGCACGTCGACCACATCGTCGACATGCGCCGCTACCAGGTCATGATCGAGTCGGCGTTCCCGTCCGAGGCCGGCACGATGCTCAAGAACCTGGAGAAGAAGGGCAACCCCTGGGGCCTGGCGAAGAAGCAGCGCCTGGAATGGCTCAAGGAGCTGGACTTCGAGGTCCCGGTCGTCGGCAAGGACATCGAGGACCTCACCGAGGTCGAGTACCTGTACTGGGTCGGCTGCGCCGGCGCCCTGGAGGACCGCGCCAAGAAGACCACCAAGGCCTTCGCCGAGCTGCTGCACATCGCGGGCGTCAAGTTCGCGATCATGGGCGGCGACGAGAAGTGCACCGGTGACTCGGCACGGCGCCTGGGCAACGAGCCGCTTTTCCAGGAGCTGGGCATGGAGAACGTCATGTCCCTCAACGCCGCCTTCGGCGAGGAGATGGACGACGACGGCAAGGTCACCGACGAGTCGAAGAAGCCGAAGTCGGCCAAGAAGATCGTCGCCACCTGCCCGCACTGCCTCAACACCCTCGGCAACGAGTACCCGCAGCTCGGCGGCGACTACGAGGTCATCCACCACACCCAGCTGCTCCAGCACCTCGTCGACGAGGGCAAGCTGCTCCCGGTCACCCCGGTCGAGGGCATCATCACGTACCACGACCCGTGCTACCTGGGCCGGCACAACAAGATCTACACGCCGCCGCGCGAGATCATCGCCGCCGTCCCGGGCGTCCGCAACGAGGAGATGCACCGCCACAAGGAGCGCGGCTTCTGCTGCGGCGCCGGCGGCGCGCGGATGTGGATGGAGGAGCGGATCGGCAAGCGCATCAACAACGAGCGCGTCGACGAGGCCCTGTCCGTCAACCCGGACATCGTCTCCACCGCCTGCCCGTTCTGCCTCGTCATGCTGACCGACTCGGTCAACGGCAAGAAGAACGACGGCAAGGCGAAGGAGTCCATCCAGGTCGTCGACGTCGCCCAGCTGCTGCTGGACTCCGTGAAGACCCCGGCAGACCCGGCGGGCGAGCCGGAGGCCGAGAGCGAGCCGACGCCGGAGCCGGTGAAGTAGCCGCGGCAGCCCCTTCCGCCGACACCCCCTGGTCCCGCCCGGACCGGGGGGTGTCGGCGTTTCATCGAGGGTGTCGGCGTTTCATCGGGGGTGTCGCCGTGCGTCGAACACGTGCATCATTACCCGGTCGTTGTCGGTGACACGGATTCACCGGTGATACGGGTTCCGACAGGCGGGGTGACCAATGCGCAGGCGAAGAAGGACCGGGGTCGGCACGGCTGCGGCCGTAGGCTGCGTGCTGCTGCTCGGCGCCTGCGGCCAAGGCGGCGAGGCCCCCGCCGCCAAGGACGCCGAGCCCACCCCCGTACGGGCGGCCCAGGCCCCCGCCACGCTGCCCGTCCCGCGCGGCGACGGCAGCGAGGTCCCCGACGACTTCAACGGCGACGGCCACCGCGACCTCGTCCTCGACGACCTGGTCAAGGCGCAGAGCCACGCCGACGACGCCGGAATCGGCCTCGTCTACGGCTCCGCGCGTGGACTGGTCCCGGGCACCCGGCAGTTGCTCACCCCGGCCAAGTACGCGGCGCCCACGGACGGGCAGACACCGGCCGTCTTCGAGGTGGAGGCGACCTGCGACCTCGACGGCGACGGCTTCACCGACCTGGTGGTCACCACCGACCCTCCCTACGACGGCCAGGGCCGCCCGCCGGTCCCGCTCCAGCTCCTCTTCGGCTCCCCGACCGGACCGGCCGCCCGCGCGGTCCCGCTGAACGTCCCCGACAAGGCCCGCTTCGGCAACGACTGGCCCGAGCGGCCGGTCTGCGGCGACTTCGACGGCGACGGCGCCGAGGACCTGGTCCTGCACGCCTCGGCCGGTCACCTCAGCCACCTGCGCGGCCCCTTCACCCGCAAGGGCGCCCCGCGGAAGGCCGGCCCGCCCGTCCCCTCCCCCGGCGAGGTGCCGACCGGCCCCGCCGCCGACGTGAACCGCGACGGGTACGACGACCTGGTCGTCCGCGCCTCCGCGGGCCCCGGCGCCGCGGCCCTGGTCCTCGGCGGCCCGGCGGGACCCACCCGCACCGGGGCAACCCTGCCCGCCGGCACCGACGTCGCCCTCGGCGCGTTCGGGCGGGGCAAGGCGCTGGACGCGGCGGTGGGCGGCGCGGACGGCACGGCCCTGCGCTTCGACCTGCCCACCCCCCGGCGGGGCACCCTCGACGCCCCCGGCACCCGGCTCGACGCCGCCGACTTCGACGGCGACGGTCTGACGGAGCTGGTCACCGACGACTCCGGCGTACGCGTCCTCCCGGTCCGCGAAACGGGCCCGACGACGCGGGGCGCGGTCACGGTGGCGCCCGCCGCCGAGGGCACGACGCGGGTGCTGACGGCGGGCGACTTCGACGGCGACGGCCGGGCCGACCTGGTCGTGCGGACGAACCAGGGCGACACGAAGGACACGGTCGAGGTCCACCGGGGCGCGACCGAGGGGCTGGTGACAACGGAGCCGGCGCTGACCTTCTCGACGTCGCAGTTCCTGGTCCGGTAGGCGACCGGCGGGGCGGACACGGACGGTCCACCGGCCGCCACCCCTTCCCCGAGCCGGTGCCGGGGACGGTGCGCGGGGCGGCTAAGGTTCCCCTCCGCATCACAGGGGAGGGGAACAACACCATGAGGAACCGATTCACCAGAGCCGTCGCCACGCTCGCCGGCCTGGTACTGGCCGGCTCCGGACTGTCCGTCGCCAACGCCGCTCCGGCCGCCGCGGACTTCGAGGAGGACTGCCCGAGGGGCTACTTCTGCGGCTGGACGGGCGACGACGCCGACGGCAAGATGTGGAAAACGAACAAGAACGTCGCGGACCTGGGCCGCTGGGCCGACGACATCCACTCCTACGCCAACCACACAAGCGCGGAAGCCTGCCTGTACGGCAAACGGAACTACGACAAGTCGAGCTACCTCTGGTACGTGGAACGCGCCCCCAGCGGCGAGGGACTCGCGTATTACGGGGAGAACGACCGGGTGATCGGCTCGGTCAGGTTCGTCCAGGACCGGCGCGAGTGCAACGTGAGCGACTACCCGTCCTGGGCGGTCTCGCCCACCTCCGGCACCCCGGAGTTCGGTGACATGGACGGTGACACCCGGCCCGACATCATCAGCCGCGACCGCGCGGGACGCCTGTGGTTCAGCCCGGGCAGCGGAACGGCGGGCCGGGTCATCGGCACCGGCGGCTGGAACGCGATGAGCGCCCTGACCCGGCACGGCGACTTCAGCCGCGACGGCCGCGAGGACGTCATCGCCCGGGAGGCCGCCACCGGCAGGCTCTGGCTCTACCCCGGCACCGGCTCCGGCGGCCTCGGCGCCCGCAAGCTCGTCGGCACCGGCGGCTGGAACGGCATGCGCGCCATCACTGCCTCCGGCGACCTCACCGGCGACGGCCTCACCGACCTCGTCGCCGCGGAGAAGTCCACCGGCAGGCTGTACCTCTACTCCGGCACCGCCACCGGCGGCCTCGGCGCCCGCAGGCTCATCGGCACCGGCGGCTGGAACGCCATGAACACCCTCGTCGGCACGGGCGACACCAACGGCGACGGCCACCCCGACCTGTACGCCCGCCAGGCCGCCACCGGCAAGCTCTGGCTCTACCCCGGCACCGCCACCGGCGGCCTCGGCGCCCGCAAGCTCATCGGCACCGGCGGCTGGAACAGCATGGCGCACCTCGTCGCCGTCGGCGACGTCAACGGCTCCGACACCCCCGATCTCGTCGCCGTCACCAACGACAGCTACACGCGGGACGGTTCGTTGTACGGCGCCGGTTGGCAGGTCGTCTACATAGGCCGCGGCGACGGCCGCCTCGAAGGCGCCTGGCCCGTGGGGGAAGGCTGGTGGGGTTTCACCGCCTTCTGCTGACGTCACTCCCGCCCACTGGGGCCGTACGACCCCGTCACCGACCCCCGTACGGCCCCTAGGGGACGCCCCGGTCAACCCCCGTAAGGGATGTCACAGCTCGGCCGCAAAGGGTCCCCCGAATGGCCGGGCCCCGCACGTCACTCTCCGGGACCAGGTACGTTCGAAGGCGTGGCTGGATTCAGGATCGGACGCGGCCGGGACAACGGCGCTCCAAACGCGCGACCGCAACGCCCACCGTACGGACAGCAGGCTCCCCAGGGACCGCCGTACGGCGGCCAGGCGGCGCCTCGGCAGCCGTACCCGCAGCAGCCGTACGGGGGTGGCGGACCGGGACCGGCTCCCGGCGGATCCCCGTGGCCGCAGGCACACGGCGGCGGCCACGGCGAGCCGGAGTACTTCGGCGACGGCGGCCATCACCCCGGCGGGCACGGCGGCCAGGCCCCGTACGACCCGTACGCCGCCAACAACCCGGGCCACACCCAGGCGTTCACCGTCGACGACCCCTACAACCAGGGCGACACCTACCGCGCCGGCTCCGCCCCGGCCCCCGGCCCGGTCGGCCCGCGCCTGCACTGGAAGGACCTGCTGAGGGGCGTCGTCCTCGCCCCCAACCAGACCTTCCTCCAGATGCGGGACTACGCGATGTGGGCCCCGGCGCTCATCGTGACGTTCCTCTACGGCCTGCTGGCGGTCTTCGGCTTCGACGGCGCCCGCGAGGAGGCCATCAACGCCACCCTGTCGAACGCGGTCCCGATCGTCCTGACGACGGCCGTGGCGATGGTCCTGAGCGCGTTCGTCCTGGGCGTGGTCACCCACACCCTGGCCCGCCAGCTCGGCGGCGACGGCGCGTGGCAGCCCACGGTCGGCCTCTCCATGCTGATCATGTCCATCACGGACGCCCCGCGCCTGGTCGTCGCCCTGTTCGCCGGCGGCGACGCGCCCTTCGTCCAGATCCTGGGCTGGGCCACCTGGATCGCGGCCGGCGCCCTGCTGACCCTGATGGTCTCCCGCTCCCACGACCTCCCCTGGCCGAAGGCGCTGGGCGCGTCGGCGATCCAGCTGATCGCACTGCTGTCGATCGTGAAGCTCGGAACGTTCTGACCCCACGGCGACCAGCAGGAAGAAGGGCCCCCGGCACGCACGACGCCGGGGGCCCTTCCCCCTGCCCCGCGGTGATCACCCCCTGCTAATGTCACCCTGCTCGCGCAGGGCCGAGCGGCGGTTCCCTGAACACCCCCCCTGCGCGGAGCGCCCTGGGGAGGGACTCACACGTGACACGTCCGCTGAACAAGCGGGCCGAGCGCCGTCGGCGCGCGCTCGCCCGTACCGCTCTGTCCGTCGCGCTCGCCGTGACCGCCGGAGTCGGCGCCACCACGGGAACGGCCGTCGCCGCGCCCGCCGGCATCACCGCCGAACCCGTCGTCATCAGCCCCGGCGCCCGCTTCGTGCCCCGCGCCACCCTCGTCCTGAACGCCGGCGAGACCGGCTTCCTCACCGCCCAGGAGGGCGACGACCGACTCCGCTGGACCGACTACGCCACCGGCGCGGCCACCGTCCTCGACCACCGGCTGCCCGAGCCGCTCTCCTACGACGTCGACGACTTCCGTTTCGCCGCGTATCCGGGGGAGTTCGGCCACGGCTCCGACACCGTCGCCCTGTACGGGGAGTCCCCCGACCCCCACGTGACGCTCCAGCAGCGGGCCGGCGGCGGACCGACGGTCACGATCCGGATCCCCGAGGGCCAGTCGTACGTCGCGACCTACGGCGACACCGTTGTCACCCGCACCGGTGCGAAGGGCGCGGAGACCGGCCTGCACCTGCTGCGCTCGGTGGACGGCGAGGTGCGCGACCAGAAGGTGGAGGGCCTGCCGGAGGGCTGGAACCTCAGCCTCGGCGAGGGCGACACGCGGTCCGTCGCCGTCCGCGCGATCAAGTGGGAGGACACCACCATGTCCCAGGGGTGGTGGGTCCTCGACCTCGCCACCGGGAAGCTGAAGACGCTCTCCACGCACGGCGAGCGCGTCACCTTCGACCGCGACACCGTCTTCCACCTCGGCGCCCCGGAGCCCTACGCCGCGCAGGTGTACCGCCGGGACGATCCGGACGCGGAACCGACCACCCTCGACCTGCGGAACATGGGGTACGACGAGACCGTCCTGCCCTTCGGCGAGGGCTTCGCCACCGTGTCCCCGCCCAACCCCGGCAACAACGAGTACCGCGGCAACGCGCTCACCCTGAGGGACATCGAGGGTCAGCACGCGGAGACCCTGCTGGACGTCGCCTCCCCCTCGCTGTACCGCACGCCCGACGGCTCGCTCCTGGCGACCGGCGCCGAGGCGGACACCGACTACGGCCCGCTCGACTGGGGGTACTACCTCTTCACGCCCGGCGCGGACGGCACCGTCACCCGCAAGCGGCTCGCGGACATCGAGGACCGGGAGGCCGAGCCGGCCGGCATCTCGCTGGGCAGCGGCATCCTCACCACGGCCGACGACTCGAAGCTCTACATGCCGGGCACCTACGTCGGCGGCTACCGGAGCACCTGGCTGAAGACGTCCGGCCGCCCCGAGGAGCTGAAGTCGACGGTCGACGGCCTCGTGTCGGGCCGGGACGACGACTGCGGCGACAGCGAGAGCGGCTACTGCGTCACGATGTTCGCGAGCGGCGACGGGCACCACGGCCGCAAGGCCGGCACCGAGCAGGACGTCACCATGCTCTACCGGAACGGCTCCGCGTCCTGGGGCCCGCGGGTGACCTCCGGACTCGGCAGTCCCGAACTCGTCGACCTGTCCGGCCGGTTCGCCGTCGTGGACCAGGCGTGGGGCGGCACACAGGCGCTCCTGGACCTCGGGGAGGGCGACACCGGCCGCGTCCTTCAGAAGCGGGAACAGGTCGCGGCCGCGCTCTGGGGCAGCACCCTGTGGAGCGCCGCCGGCGGCTGGGCCGACCCCGGCCAGAACGTGCCGACCACGGTGGCGGCGAAGAACGTGACGACGGGCACGGCCGGCGAGACCTTCGACGCGGGGTGCGTCCCGCGCGAGCTCCAGGCCGTGGGCCGCCTGGTGTACTGGCAGTGCGACGACTCCTGGCCCGACTACCGCAGCGGCGGCGTCTACGACCGCCAGACCAAGCGCACCCTGAAGCTCGGAAGCGACAGGACGCTGCTCGGCGACGGCTACCTGGTGCGGCAGTCGGACGCGGCCGGCCTCACCCTCGTCGACCTGCGTGACGGCCTCCCGGCCTCCGGCACGGAGGCGGACCTGCCCCAGCGGGTGATCGTCACCGCCGCGGAGCTGGGCGACCGGACCGTGCGCCGGGCCGACTGGACCGTCGACCGCTTCGGCGGCCACGTCGCCTACGCGGGCGCGGACCGCCGGGTGCGGATCGTCCCGTCGGGCGTCCCGGCCTCCCGCATCGCCGCCGTCGACGCGGACGTGCCCGCCCCGGACGTCGCGGCCGGGGCGTGGCAGCCGCGCTGGTGGCTGTCGAAGCCGGCGGCGTCGTGGTCGCTGACGCTGAGGAACAAGGCGAGCGGCAAGACCGTGCGGACGCTGTCCGGCGGCGAGGCGCGGGGCCTGATCGCCCCCTCGTGGGACGGGAAGGACGCGTCCGGCGGCCGGCTCCCGAACGGCTCCTACACCTGGACCCTGACCGCGCAGCCCGCCGACGGCGTCCAGGCCGCCCTCTCCGTCTCGGGCACCTTCCCGGTCACCGGCGGCGCGGCCGTCTGGCGGGACATGGCCGGCGACGACGGCTTCGGCGACCTGCTCACCACGGACGCCGCCGGGGCCGTGTCGCTGTACCGGGGCACCGGAACCGGCGGACTCTCCGCCCGCACCGCCGGCACCGCGGGCGCCTTCGCCGCCGGCTCGCTGCTCGTGCCCGTCGGGGACGTGGACGGCGACCGGTGCACGGACGTCCTGGTGCGGGTCGGCGACCAGCTGCGGGCCTACCGGCCGGGATGCGGCAAGGTCGTCGGCGCCTCGTCGCCGTACACGCCCGTCGGCGGCGGCTGGTCCCAGTACGACCGGCTGACGTCGCCCGGCGACCTGGACGGGGACGGCCTCGTCGACCTGATCGCACGCCAGGCGGCCACCGGAGACATCTACTTCTACGGCGGCACGGCCGACCACCGCCTGAAGCCCCGGGTGCGGATCCAGACGAACTGGAAGCTGTACAAGAGCATCACCGGCGCCGGGGACCTCAACGGCGACGGCCGCGGCGACCTGCTCGGCCTGGACTCCGCGGGCGTGCTGTGGCGCTACTACGGCACCGCCGCCGGCGGAGTGACCCCGCGGGAGCGGGTCGGCGGCGGATGGAACGTCTACTCCGCCCTCGCCGGCACCAGCGACCTCACCGGCGACGGCCGCACCGACCTGCTGGCCCGCGACACCACCGGGAAGCTGTGGCGGTACGCGTCCACGGGGTCCGGGGCGTACGGGGGCCGGGTGCTGATCGGCACGGGGGGCTGGAACACGTTCAAGGGCCTGTTCTGACCCTTCCCGACCGTGACGGTCAGGGTCAGGCGTCGAGCACCTGACCGTCACGCCGGACCACGGGAGGCAGGACGCTCCAGGCTGACTTGACTTGATGACGGTAGTAGTCTGGCCCTGCTCAGGAGGCAGGGGGAGGGCCGACCGTGGCACGCAAGGTAGGGGTCTACACCCGCATCTCGCGGGACGACGAGGGCGAGTCTCTGGGAGTCGCCAGGCAGCAGCAGGACTGCGAACGCCTCGCCGACCTCCGATCGTGGCAGGTCGTGAAGACCTACGAGGACAACGACGTGTCGGCTTTCAAGCGCAACGTCGTGCGCGACGAGTTCGAGCTGATGCTGAGAGACCTCCGCGCCGGCCTCATCGACGGCATCGTGGCCTACGACCTGGACCGCCTCGCCCGACAACCGCGGGACCTGGAACGCCTCATCGAGATCTTCGACGAGCGGCCCCGCCTGGAGTTCGCCACCGTCACGAACGACATCAACCTTGGGTCGCCGGACGGTCGCACCATGGCCCGCATCATGGTCGCGTTCGCCAACAAGTCGTCGCACGACGCGTCACGCCGGATCAAGCGCAAACACCTGGAGTTGGCCCAGCAGGGCAAGGACAGCGGAGGGCCGGCGCCGTACGGCTGGAGCAAGGACGACCGGACCAAGGTGGACCCGAAGGCCGCCGAAGCCATCCGAGAGGCACAGCGCGAGGTACTCGCCGGCGTCCGCATCGGAACCATCCGGACGCGGTGGCAGCAACAGGGCTTAGGCAACCCGCGCGCAGGCACGAAGCGCATGGCCCACCATCACGTCGAGCAGATCCTGACCAACCCGAGGCTGGTCGGCTACCGGACGTACCACGGCGAAATCCTGGTCGGCGAAGACGGAGAGCCAATCAAGGGCGCCTGGGAGCGGATCAACACCCTGGAGGAGTGGGAAGCCGTCTGCGCGGCCGTCGCCGAGCGGAAGCAAAAGCACCCCGGCAGGTCCCTCGCCCGTAAGTACCTGCTCTCAGGCATTGCCCGCTGTGGACTGTGCAAGGCGAAGATCCGAGGGCAGATCAACAACCGGTGGCAGCCAGGATCGAAGGCCACGAGGTACACGTACCAGTGCTC
Source organism: Streptomyces sp. NPDC107500 (assembly GCF_055582785.1). NCBI lineage: Bacteria > Bacillati > Actinomycetota > Actinomycetes > Kitasatosporales > Streptomycetaceae > Streptomyces > Streptomyces sp. NPDC107500. The sequence continues at coordinate 425,446 of NZ_JBVJPF010000005.1, read as the reverse complement.
CGTGGTGAACGGCGGGTGCGGCAAGGTGGGACGGGTTGGAGAGCCCGTAGACAGGCTCATAGTCCAACTAGCACTAGAAGAGCAACGCGCCCGAGCAGCAGTTACCGCCGTCCCGGCCGATGAGCAATGGCCGCGCGAGGACGAGTTGCAGCAGGTCTCCCAAGACATCACCCAACTCGTGGATGCCGAACGCTCGAAACAGATCACGGTGGCCACCCTCTTGCAGCTCTTGCCGGCCAAAGAGCGGCTGCGCGACGAGCTCAAACTGGAGCGGGCCCGCTTCTACAAAGAGCGGAAGCAGGCCGAGGCCAAGGGCGACGCGGCGAACCTGACCGTCGAAGAGTTCTTTGCGCTGCCGGTCGAACGCCAACAAGAGATCGTGCTGCACAGCCTCTCAGCCGTGATCATTCACCCGGCCGGACGCGGAAGCCGGAAGTTCGACCCGAGCCTGATCGAACCCATCTGGCGGTGACGATCAGGCCCGCCCCTGCAACACAAGGGCACGGCGCACCCACTCCTCGTCACGCTCAGGAGCACGGCGAAGGTGCATCCGGAGCCACTCGTCAGTGCTCATGACCTCACGCTGAGCCGTCGCCTTACGGGACTCCGGGCTACTGGTCTGACTCATCAAGGGCACCCCCTGCCAGTTCTTCGCGGGCGGTTTCGCGGTTGTGCTGGATGTCGCGGCGGATGTTGGCGGCGAGCCAGGATTCGCCGGGGGTGTGGCCGTGGCCGGCGTAGGTCCAGTGGGCGAGGGTGAGCGTGGTGGCTTCCTCGTCGTCGGGGTCGGGCAGGCCGAGGGCGGCGCGTTGCTGGGCTGCGCGGTAGTCGGCGCGGGTCTGGCGCAGTTCGCCGAGGGTGGTCGAGTAGCGGCGGGACTTGGTGGAGAAGTGGCCGCGGAAGCCGAGCATGTGGGCCCAGTCGCGGAGCTTGCGATCCGGGTAGAGGGCGTGGAGGTCGAGGCACGCGGTGATGAGCCGGGCCGGGTGGTCGGCGACGCCGAGAAGCACAAGCGCGTCCTTGCTGCCGATCCGGCGGTCAACCGTGCCGGTGGTCTCAGCAGCCTTCGTGGCGTACTTGGCGACGTAGGAGGCGACCGCCTGTTCGGTGATGTCCTCGCCGTCGCCGAAGGCCCGGATGGGGCGCACGTCGAGCTGTGTGCCCCACGCGAGGGTGCGGGCGGGCTGGTCCCCGGACGCGGGCACGTCGACTTCCACGCGGGCGGCAGCGGCATGGATCGCGTCGGTGAGCAGGGCGAGCGTGGCCCACGCCGGCGGCGGATCGTCGGGCCCGTCCGGACCGTCGAAGCGGATCACGGCGTGGAAGTGCACGGCGCCGCGCTTTTGGTACTCGGCGACCTTGCCGAAGGACACCCGGGACTGTTCCTTGGCGGCTTTCTGGGTGAGGCCGGCGCGCTTTGCGATCTCGCGGCGCAGGTAGATCGTGAAGTAGCGCCACAGCTCGGAGGCGTGGTTGTTCCACAGCACCGCGCCCGCGTAGTCGTAGCTGTCGGGGTCGAGCGGGGTGCCCAGCTCCGAGGCATCCTCGCCGTGGCGGACACCGCAGCGGCAGGGCCGAGTGCCGGGCCGGTTGTGGACCGGGCCGAACGAGGGCGCCGTGAGGGTGGCGAACACCCGCGGGTGGTCCCGGATCGTCTCCGGGGTGCCCTTGGCGGGGTCACCGACGAGGCCCGCGCGGATCAGGTGGTAGGTGTCGCCGGCGTAGGTCCAGGCGCAGGAGGGGCAGCGGGAGGCCCGCCGGTTGCCGCAGGCGAGGCGGAGCCGTCCGCCGGGTTCGGTGTCGGTCGAGTAGGAGTGCAGCACCGCGCCGGTGGCAGCGTCGCGGGTGACGGTCGAGCCCTGGAGGTGGATGGGGTCGGAGCAGCCGCCGGTGCGGCGGATCTGGTCCTGGATGCGGTCGAAGCCGGTGGACCCGGCCAGCCTCAGCACGTCGGCGAGGGTGGCCGGGTCCAGGCCCGCCATGGTGGCGGTGTCGCTCACGCGGCCACCTCCAGCAGGGAGGCGTACAGGGCGGTGCCGACGTGTTCGGTGTAGGCGGGCGGGATGCACTCGCGGATGCCGTCGCGGTTCATCCAGGGCACCCGCATGTCGTCGCGGGCTTCCTGGACGCCGGAGAAGTTGCCGACGTAGTGGGCGAAGTGCCCGGCGGCCCGGGGGCGGCCCATCTTGGTCAGGGGCGCCGTGTGCCGCCGGTGGCGGGGCGGGGTGAAGGCGAATCCGCCGCCGGTCTCGAACAGGCGGTGCCGGTAGGTGCGCATTCCGAACGAGGCAGCGCACAGGGTGACCGGCTCGCGCAGCTCCGGGCCCGCCTCTTCCACGTTCTCGATCACCCACGGCCGCCCGGTGGCTTCCAGGGCGGCCCGGACGGGGGCGATCAGGTCGGGGTGGTCGCGGTGCTGGATGCGCTGGGCGAGGGTGTAGCGCTGGCACGGGGGCGAGGCGTGGATGAAGTCGAAGTCCGCGCCGTGCTCGCGGACGAAGGCGAGCGCGTCCGCCTGGACGAAGCGGAAGGGGTAGCGGGGCTGCGGGGCGAGGTCGACGCCGGTGACGTCGAAGCCGGCCAGGTGGTAGCCCATGGAGGCCCCGCCCTGGCAGCAGAACAGGTCCAGCACCCGCTGGCCGTTGGGAAGCGCGGCGTTCATCGGGCACCGCCCTTGCGGCTCTTGCGCGGCGGGTCGGAGTGGAACCGGCGGGTGCCGAGGTCACGTCCGTCGTGCTCGTGGCGGGCGGCGTTCGGGTTGCGGTCGTTCCAGTCCTCCGCGCACACCTTGTGGACGGGCTCACCGGCGTGGGAGCGCAGCGGGGTGGACCTGCCGCACTGGGTGCACGGGCAGTCGCCGGCGTGGTCGTAGTGCTGACCGGAGTTCCAGTTCAGGAGTCCCACGACGCTCACCGCCCCATCCGGGTCACGACGAACGCGGGGGCGGTGGTGCCGGTGCCCTTGCAGGCGGTGCAGGTGACGCGGAGGGTGGCGCGGCTGCCGTCCTGGTGGCGGGTGCCGGTGGTGATGGCGACGACGGGGAAGCCGTCGCAGTCGCGGCAGACGCGCGTGATCTGGGCGTGCTGAGGCATGATGAGGCTGCCCTTTCGGGTCCGTTGGATCTGGATGGGTGGAGCCGTCCGGGGCGGCGGAAACTTGGCGGTTGAGGCCGCCCCGGCCGGTGTTACTTGTTGCTCAAGTGCTTGCGCTTGGACGTGCGGTTGATCGTGTAGGTGAGCCCACCGGTGGCGGAAAGGACCGCTACGGCGGCGCCGGCGATGACCTGGACGAGGAAGGCGACCACGAGCAGCACGGCGACCGATCCCGTGACGACGACGAGCGTCAGGACGATCGGGCCCGTGTAGGAGCGGGGGGCCTGTTGGACGATCACGACGCGTCGCAGGTCGGTGCCGGGCGGGATCTGCCGGTAGAGGTCGGCGGGGATGTGTCCGGCGCGGATCTGGTCTTCGGGGAGCTGCATGGCGTGCCTCCTTTCAGGTGCAGCGGTGGGTGCGGGCGGCGAGTTCGGCCGCCGAGCGGTCACGGTGCTCGGTGGAGAATCCGCAGTTCGGGGCGGTGCAGGCGGCGGTGTGTCGGGTCTGGCCGCGTCCGTTGTTGAACGTGCCGACCCTCACGGGGCCGATGCGGATCAGGTCGTAGAAGCGGTTCGGGCGCACGCGGGTCATCTCCTTTCAGGCGAGTTGGGCGACGATCGCGCCGGCGAGGTCTTCCGGGACGCCGAGGCGAGCGCGCAGGGTGGCGGTGTCGATGTCCGTGCCGGTGCGGGTGCGGTGCTCGGTCGCGACCTTCCGGGCGTGGTCCACCAGCGCCGGCGGCACCGCGGGAGCCGAGGTCTTCGGCGGCACAGCCGAGGCCGGGGCTTGCGGGAGCGCCGGGGCAGGTTCCGGCGTCGGGATCTCCGGGGGCTGCTCAGGCTGCTCGGGTCGGTCGACCACCGGCACGGGCCGGGGCGCAGACTCACGGTCCGAGTCTGGTGCGGGGTCGGTGGGGGTGTGGGCGAGCAGGGTGCCGCCGAGGAAGGCCAGGGCGGGCCAGCCCGCGACGAGGATGCGCAGCCAGGCCGGGACGTGGTCGAGATCGAGGAGCCCGGCGGTCGCGATGTTCGCGCCGAGCGAGGCGACCAGGGCGACCAGGAACCAGAACCAGGCCAGCTTCGAACTCTCGGCGCGCAGCCGCCGCCACACCGCGACCAAGAGCAGGTCGACGGAGACGGGGTAGGCCCACGCCTTCCAGCCGGTCTGTCCGGCCGCTTCGGCGAGGTCGTGCAGGTGGGCGAAGGACAGGGCACCGGCGATCACGGCCTGAATGAGGACGGCGTCGATGCGGATCGAGCGGGACATGGCTCTTCACCTCCCCTTCGAGGTCAGGTCTGCGGGGTGACCAGCGGCGGGACGGTGGGCATCGGCGGCACCACCTGCCGGGCCGGCGGACGGAAGGGCTCCAGGAACGGCAGCTCCGGGGTGAGGTGGGCGAAGTCCCGGCACACGGCGGCTGCTTCGACCGGCGTGGTCTCGGGGGTACGGATACGGGACCAGCCACCAGAGGTGTCACCGGCCACCGCGACCCCGGGACGATCGGCCCGGATCGAGGTCGCCGCCATCACCGCGTCCGGCGCGATGTCGCCCAAGCCCATCTCGGCGGTCTGCTTGTCGTTGACGCGGTGCACCACACGGCCGGTGAGCTGGGCCCGGAGGGCGGTAGCGCCCCTGCCGAGGTCGGAGCCGAAGCGCTGCCCGCAGACCTCCAGATAGATGCCGACCGCGCGGGCCATCTGACCGAGGCGCACGAGCTGCATGACCGTCCGGTCCCGGGCCGCCTCGTCCTTCTTCGAGGTGACGAAGAACAGCTCTGCCACCTCATCGATCAGGACGACCAGCGGCACCGGCCGCAGCTTGGCCGGCAGGTCCCACACGTCCGAGACCCCGTAGAGCGCGAGGAGATCGAAGCGCTCCCCCATCTCCAGGACCAGCGCGTCTATCAGCCGCCCGGCCATGTCCGGGTCCGTCGCCAGAGCGGACAGGCGGGGCGCGTAGCGGCTGTGCTCGACACCGCGCTTGCAGTCGATGCCGATCAGACCCACCGGGAGCTTCGCGAGGCCCTTGATCAGGTTGCGCTGGTAGACGGACTTGCCGGACTGGTTCGCGCCGAGGGTCAGCGCCATGGGAACCGCCCGGTAGTCCCGCTCGAAGACCGTGCCGTCCTCACGCAGGGCCACCGGAACCGTGAGACCACGGGGCTGTGCGGAGCGCGGGAGGCGGACCCGGCGAAGGACGTCGTAGCCCGTCATCCGCAGTTCCACGTATCCCGGTCGGGTCTCGGACACGGTGACCGACTGGACGCCGAAGGCGTGGCGCAGCCGCTCGCAGGAGGCGGCGACGTCGGCGGGCTCCAGGCCGGCCGGGAGGCGCAGGGTGATGCGCAGCCCGGTCGAGGAGGGGCGCACGCGGCGGACCTTCGGCGGCACCGGGCGGACTTCGCGGCGGGCCAGGTTGCGGGTCATGAAGGCCCGCAGCCCGGTCGGCTGCACGGTCAGCCCGCACACCTCCATCGTGGAGCGGTAGGGGAAGGTGAACCGGCCCCAGGTGAGCGGCAGCCCGACCGTGGACCAGTACACGCGCGGCGCCCGGTGCTTGGCGTAGCCGAGACCGCCGGCACCCGCCAGGGCTCCCGTGGCCTCCAGTAACAGCGTCAGGTCACTCATGGTCAGGCCGCCGCCGTGATCGCGACCGCGCGGAACGAGATCCCGTGGCGCTTCTGGCCGTTGAACTCGTTCTCCCAGTCACGGGCCTTGAGGCCGACCACCCGCACCGGCATGCCCGGGGCCAGACCCTCGGGGTAGCCGGTCTCGGGGATGGTGACCTGGTAGAGGTTGCCCTCTCCCTCGTCGGAGACGAGCAGACCCACGGTGGACAGGCCCGCACCGGTGTCCCGGTCGACAGCCCGCTCACTGGTCTTCTTGTTGGCCATCTTCGGTTCCGGCGCGGTCGCCACGAACACGACAGCGGTGGAAAGGTCGATCTTGAAGGACGGCATTGGAACTCCCTGCTCGACGATGGAGCAGCCCAATAGGGACCGCTCATCCTCGCTGTCCTAGGACTGCGAGCGACAAGAGAGATACTGCACCGCAGTCCTAGGACTGTCAACAGTCCTAGGACTATGTTTCACTGGACTCCGTAGAGAGGGGTTACGTGATGGCGCCGAAGTGGCGGGAGCTGGCAGACAAGCTGGCCGAGGAGATCAAGCGGGGTGACTACCCCCCGGGCAAGCAGTTGCCGCACATCCGGGAGTTGGTCGAGGCCGGCGAAGGCTCGAAGGCGACCGTCCACGCCGCCTATAAGGCGCTGGAAGCCGAAGGTCTGGTCACCTCGTCCCGAGGCCACGGCACGGTCGTTCGGCACCAGGTCCCGCTCAAGCGACTCGGCATCGCCCGGTACGACAAGGCGAAGTGGCGGGACGGCGACGAGGTGGCTTTCATCGCCGACCGTGTGGCTTCAGGGCGGGCGTACCGCCGCAACGAGCAGACCCAGACGGTCAGCCTGGTGGAAGCGCCAGCGGAGGTGGCAGACGCACACGGCCTACCAGTGGGCGCCCCGGTCTACGCCCGCGCCCGGCTCGTCAAGGAGGGTGACCAGCCGACACACACCCTCACCAGCTACTACCGGCCCGAGCACGTTGAGGGCACCCGCATCGTTGACCCGACACCAGGCCCCGCCGGCCGGGGTGGCGGCTTTCGCGTGCTGTACGACGCGGGATACGAAATCGATCACATGCGAGAGCGGATTTTTGCCCGCGCGGCGAAGGCCGACGAAGTGAGTCTCCTGCAACTACCGCCCGGGGAGCCGGTCGTCGAGCTGCACCGGACCACCTACACGGCGGACGGCACCGTGGTGGAGTTCGCCATCGGTGTGCACGCTGCATCGCGCTTCGCCTGGGAATACGACTTCGAGGTACCGGACTCGGCGAAGGACAGGGAAGACCAGCAGTGATCTCTACGCAGAACTGGGCCGACACGCGACGCCTGTGGGAGTACCACCAGATGGGCCACACGCCCCGGCCCTGTTCTGTCGCGATCGGACTTGGCAGCCACGACCTGGGCGTCGCCGACACGGCCGCCGAGCTGTACGAGCGCGGCATGGCTCCGCTGATCGTGTTCACCGGCGCGACCAGCCCCACGACGCGAGAACGCATGCCGCGCGGTGAGGCGGTCCACTACCAGGAGCGGGCGGTGGAGCTCGGGGTGCCCAGCTCGGCGATTCTGGTGGAGCCGCGGGCGAGGAACACGGGGGACAACATCCGCTTCTCGCGAGAGCTGTTGGAGGAGGCCGGCGTGGACGTGTCGTCGGTCTTGCTGATCAGCAAGCCGTACGAGGAGCGGCGGGCGTACGCCACGGCGCGCAAGTTGTGGCCCGAGGTCGAGATCATCAGCGCCTCCAGCCCGATGACGCTGAACGAGTACGTCGACTCCCTCGGCGATGCCCGCATGGTGATCGACATGCTCGTGGGCGCGCTACAGCGTCTCCTGGTCTACCCGGAACAGGGCTACCTGATCAGCCAGCCCGTACCTGCCGACGTGGTCGAGGCGTACGAGCGCCTTTGCCGATCCGGGTTCACGAGCCGACTCCTGACCACCGAGACACCCTCGGCCTGACCGGGCGGCAGCGAGAGCTGTTACAGGTTTCTCTACCTCATCAAGGGCCCGCGCGAGGCGCGGGCTGGCCCCTTGGGCTCGACCCCTCTGCGCCTTCGGCGCCGGGGTCGGCCCATGGGGCCGCAGCGAAGCAACGGCCCGAGGGTAGAACCCGCATAGTGTGCGACGGTCAAAGACGATGCCTCCGGCGGGGGATCGGCCGGCACCGGGATGGAGGGGGCGCCGTCGCCGGCCGCGGGCACGTTGGGGCGTGCGTGGGGTGCTCCCATCCCGTACACCGTCGACCCAGGCAGAGCCGAGCAGACGCGGCCCAGGGCGTCCAGGTCGTTCGTACAGTGGCGCGCTCCACCTGGACGCCCTGAACCACGCCCGCTCCACGGTGTGTGGGTCGACGGCGTACGGGATGGGAGCCGGGGCTGGTGGTGGGTGGAGGGAGGACTGACGCACGCCCCCGGCGCGTACCTACGCAGCCTCACAGGAGGTCATCAGTCCAGCTCACAGTCATATTTGGACAACTGATACAGCATCAGGCAGCCCCAGGTGTACACTCGGCTTATTGTTTTGGCCCCTCAGATGTGGAGCCAAATTCATAAGCGAGGAGTGAGCCTTGGTTGAGGTACCCGCTCAAGATCGTCTGGCAGCGCTCGGGATGAAGGTGGAGTACTGCGAGCGTGCCATCCGGGCTGGGGAAGCAGCTCGGCGCGAGGCCACCCCGACAGAACCCCCGACGGCGCCTGGTCTCCGAGACTGGATCGCTCGCGTAGGGATGCTGCGCTACACCATGGTGATTGAGGAAGGGTGGACGCTCCTCAACCACAAGAACATGGCCTTGGTCGTCAACCCGGAGCGGGCCGTCGCGGTCGGCGTGCTGGCGGGAGACTCGGGTACGGGGTGGCCCGCCCCCATCAAGCCGAAGAGTCGGTACCCCAAGGGGCAAGCCTTCGCAAACGCCGTTGCGGGCGGAGACCTGACGTTGTTCGGTAACGAGGACGCAGGGCACCCCGAGGTCCTCGAACCTGAGACGATTGAGGCCCTTGACCTCTGGCTGCTGCTCACCTACCGGGTACGCCAGGGCGACACGATCACGGTCTACAACGAATTGTCCCTCCCGGAGCCTGTCAGTGACTCGGGGTACATTGTCGACTGGCGCGATCGAGTGATCATGCCTCGCCTGACATTCGAAGCGGTAGTCATCGATGACGGCCGCGACGAAGATGGCGGTTTTGATGTTCTTGTAGAGGAGATCTAGCCAGCTCGGCGGCTCCTACAACCGTCGGAGAGATGATCGCATGGTTACACCGTCGCGGATTACCCTGGCCCGTAAGCGACGCGGGATGACCATTGTGGAGCTCTCGCGCAAAGTCGGCATCAGTGCGCAAAGCCTCTCCAACTATGAGCATGGCCGTCAGCATCCATCAGAAGAGACGTTGGCGAAGCTTTCCGATACCTTGAACTTCCCGGAGAGCTTCTTTCTGGATGCAGACTTGGATGAAATTCCAGCGGGCTCCGTAGCCTTCCGCGCTCGGAGTAAACTGACGGCGAGCCGGCGTGACGTCGCCCTCTCTGTCGGGCGCCTTGCGCTCGAACTTGATGAGGAAATCTCCAAAAGATTCCGTCTTCCCGCTGCAGACATCCCCTCTCTGGACAAGCCGGACCCGGAGACGGCGGCAGAGATGATTCGATCACGATGGGGTCTGGGGCAGGCCGCCATTTCCAACCTGGTTCACCTGCTCGAATCCAAGGGTGTTCGCGTATTCAGTCTTGCACCTGAGTACTCCGAGATCGACGCTTTCTCGTTCTGGCATCAAGAGAAACCCTTCATCTTCCTCAATACCTTGAAATCTGCGGAGCGTGGACGTTTCGACGCGGCCCACGAACTTGGCCACCTTGTGATGCATGGCCCCGTTCGCAGCTTGACTGGCCCGGAAGCCGAGCAGGAGGCAAACGCCTTCGCTAGTGCGTTTATCATGCCCAGGAAGAGTGTCGTTGCACATATGCCTAAAGGCCCTTTCCTTGATCAGATCCTGAAGGGGCGAAAGATTTGGAAGGTGGCCGCAATGGCGCTCACCTATCGATTGCATGATCTTGGCATGCTGTCCGATTGGCAGTACCGAAGTGCCATTGTCGAACTCAGCAAAAGAGGCTATCGAACCAGCGAGCCTGGAGGAATTCAACGAGAAACCTCTCAGGTTTTCAGCAAAGTTTTTAAAGCTTTGAGAGATAAAGGCATAAGTGCTGCCGACGTCGCTAAGTCAATAAATATTGAACCCGATGAGCTGAGTAAGTATGTCTTCGGACTTACCCTCACCTCTCAAGATGGCGAAGGAGTCCGCACGTCAGGCCCTCGCCCCACCCTAAAATTGATTTCCTCGAGCGCTGACGAATCTCCAGTCCGCAAGGTGAAGCGAGCAGCCAGAGGTTAAGCGGGGCGGTGCGTAGTGAGCAGGCAGATAGCTCGCGGAGGGCGTGTGCCATCCGTACAGCAGCGCAGTACCGCAACCCCAGCAACTCTCCTTGTTCCCTGACTTCCGGGGTACTGGCGGCGGCCGGTATGACCGTCACTGACTGGTCCGCCTAGAACCGCGGATCGGAAGGCACCACCATGCCTGAGAGCCCTCCGGAGGGTCTCCGAAGGGCTCCCTCGTGGACACTGTGCAGGGCCGCCGCAGGTCAGAGCGCTTCCTTGTTCTCCTTGGGCGCCGTTCCCGACCTATGTACTGGAGGCAAGACACTCCACGGGAAATTAATCCACTCATCGGTCCGCTTCCACACGTACTCGCACTGGACCAGCGAGTGCGACTTCTCATAGATCACCGCGCTGCGGACCTCGGCGACGGTGTCGAGGCAGAAGTCCCGGACCAGCTTGAGCGTCTTGCCGGTGTCGGCGACGTCGTCGGTGATCAGGACCTTCTTGTCGGAGAAGTCGATGACGTTGGGGACGGGCGCGAGCATGACGGGCATGTCGAGCGTGGTCCCGACGCCGGTGTAGAACTCGACGTTCACGAGGTGGATGTTCTTGCAGTCCAGCGCGTAGGCCAGCCCGCCCGCCACGAAGACGCCACCGCGGGCGATGGAGAGCACTATGTCCGGCTCGTACCCGTCGTCCGCGATCGTCTGAGCGAGTTCGCGCACGGCGACGCCGAACTGCTCGTAGGTCAGATTCTCCCGAACATCACTCATGCGCGCGTCCTGCTCATACCTGGGTCCGATGGAAGTTGAGGAAGGAGCGGGAGGCGGTCGGCCCCCGCTGCCCCTGGTAACGGGACCCGTACCGCTCGCTCCCGTACGGGTGCTCGGCCGGCGACGTGAGCCGGAACATGCAGAGCTGCCCGATCTTCATCCCCGGCCACAGCTTGATGGGCAGGGTCGCGAGATTGCTCAGCTCCAGCGTCACGTGCCCGGAGAACCCGGGGTCGATGAACCCGGCGGTGGAGTGCGTGACGAGGCCGAGCCGCCCGAGCGAGCTCTTCCCCTCCAGCCGCGAGGCGAGATCATCGGGCAGCGAGACGACCTCGTACGTACTGGCCAGCACGAACTCGCCGGGATGCAGGATGAACGGCTCGTCGCCCTCCGGCTCCACGAGCCGGGTCAGATCCACCTGCTCCACGGAGGGGTCGATGTGCGGGTACCGGTGGTTCTCGAACACCCGGAAGTAGCGGTCGAGGCGCACGTCGATACTCGACGGCTGCACCATGGAGTCGTCGAACGGATCGATCCGCACCCGCCCGGAGTCGATCTCGGCCCGGATGTCCTTGTCTGAGAGAAGCACGCACCGAGGATACGCAAGGCGCGCGGAGCTGCGACAACCGCCGCCGCACCGCGCGCCCGATCCTGCCCTACCGCTGCTGCGAACCCACCGGCACGGCGCTCCTCAGCCGCGCACACCGCGGACATCGGACGAGCCTGCCGGGGCCGAGTCGCTCGGCCTGCTGCATCGGGAACGAGGCGGCGGTGAACACGTGCCCATCGGCACAGCGGACGACGGTGGTGCGCTCCATCAAGTCCTTCAAGTCCCTTCCCCAAGAGCCGCGTCAGGCTGTCTACGCTGACGACAAATGCCACAGTACGGGATGAAAGAGACGACTCTCCAGGCGGCACTCCGCCCTCACGCGCACCCACTCCAACGCCCCCACCGTACGCGCCAACTCGGCCCACCCGCAGCCGGATCCCACCCCCCGGAACGACCGGCGGCCCCGCGGCGGGAACACCGGGGGCCAGCGATGGGGTAGAGTGAGCGAGCGTCCAGGCACCGACCGTGGTCGGCGTCTTGCGCGGGTGTAGTTTAATGGTAGAACATCAGCTTCCCAAGCTGAGAGCGCGAGTTCGATTCTCGTCACCCGCTCCATGGTTAAGGCCCAGGTCATCGACCCGGGCCTTTTTCGTTGTCCTTTGGCGATCACCCGTCGCGTGCATGAAAGCTCGTCGGTCGTCTTTGGCAGCCTCCGTCCGAGCCCGGCGGACTCGATCCCGCTGACCATCGCGATCCTGCGCGTCCAGACCGCTGGGACCGTCTTTCTCCGCGCCTTGCCTGCCAACTACGCCCGCGCATTCGCAGTTGAGCGAGTCTCGCGGTGGGAGACGGGCTTCGAGGGGCAGCGGGTGAGGCTTCTCCTGGATGCGAATGCCACTAAGGCGACGGTGAGGGCAGGGCAACGCGGCAAGCGCGTGGGCTTGCAGACTGCTGAAGTGATCGACTGCTGGAACGTGAGAAGGGAGACATAGGAGAGCACGTCTTGCCGGCGGTTGCCTCGGCTCAGACCTTTTCGGCGCTCACGCGTGGATGCCCGGCAGTGAGCATCCCGACGTCTTCTACGTCGGAAGTCAGGATCGTCACCCTGCCGGGATGCTGCAGGGCGGTCGCGCACAGCATGGCGTCGATGGCGTATCGGTGGCCGTGCAGCCCCGTTGCCCGCAGCAAGGCGGCAGCGGATTGCGCGACGGCTTGGGTCACCGGCTCGACGCTCAGACGGGACAGGGTCCACCTCAGTGCGGCGTCGTTGATCTTCGGATGGATCACCTCGACCAACACGGCCGCGGAGGTGATCACGGGCAGATCCGCGTCGCGCGCCGCCGTCAGCCACTCGTGGATTTCCCGATCCCGGTGTACGGCCTTCGCCAGTCCCTCGCTGTCCAGGACCAGGACACCGCTCACGCGGCCGCCCCGGCGTTCGTGGCGCCTCCGGTCAGCCGGGCACGCTTGGCCGCCACGGCCTCGGAATCGGCCGGACCGTGCACCTTGTCGAAGTCTGCGATCAGCTCGTCCAGATTGTCGCGCTCGATCTGCCGCTGCGCCGCCTTCTCCAGGTAAGCCGAGACACCTCGCTTGCCGACCCGCTCACGGATGGCCTGCAGGGTTCCGGCGGTCAAGGTGACGGAGATACCACTGGTGGGGCCGTCGCCGGGCGGGAAGTCAACGTCGTCGTCAGTCACACTCCGAGTATGCCATTCGAAATAGCACAGCGGGTGGAAAGTGGCACCGCGCGGCTCTGAGTGGCGCCGGCCTGCCGCTTTCCGACGTCCTCGGGGGGCAGGTATCAATACTGGTCAGAGCCATGGAACCTTTGCGAGCGGGCTGAGGATGTTCACCGACCGCCGTCGGTTCCGGCGTGGAATCTCGTCAGGGCGAAGATGATGAAGAGGTCGAGTGTCATCACGGGGATGGCCCACAGGGGGTAGTACGGGACGAACATGAACTGGGTGATCAGGCTGATCCCCGCCGCCACTGCGCCCGCGCCACGCCCCCAGCTCTGGTTCGTGACGACTCCCATGCCGGCAATGACGAGTGCCAGGCCGACCGCGATGTGGATCCAGCCCCAAGCTGTCAGGTCGAACCGGTAGGCGTACTGGGACGCGGCGAACAAGTTGTCCCTCGCGATGCCGGACGCCCCCATGAGGATGCTGAGCGGTCCGCTGAGCATCATCACGGCGCCGGCGAACAGGGACGCGCCGCTGAGGCTTTCGCTGTCGCCCGGTTCGCCGTGCCCCCGCCGTGTCGCGCCCGGAATCGTTGTCATGACCGCCACCTCCTGTACAGCACGGTCGCCGACGCACACAGCCCGTGCGACGTCAGTAACGCTCCACTGACAGGATCACCGCGATCCTTCGGGACCGCGACTCCAGCCGTCCTGGCCCGCCGGAGCGATGTCGGCGAGCAGGCCGCGGATGCGCCTTTCGATCTCGTCGCGGATCGGGCGGACGGCGTCGACCCCTTGCCCTGCCGGGTCGGGAAGCTGCCAGTCGAGGTAGCGCTTGCCGGGGAAGACCGGGCAGGTGTCGCCGCAGCCCATCGTGATCACGACGTCGGACGCCTGGACCGCCTCGGCCGTGAGGACCTTGGGTACCTCTTCCGCGATGTCGATGCCCACCTCCGCCATGGCCGCGACGACGGCCGGATTGACGCCGGCGGCGGGGGCGGAGCCGGCGGACCGGACCTGGACGCGGTCCCCCGCGAGGTGGGTGAGGAAGGCGGCGGCCATCTGCGAGCGTCCGGCGTTGTGGACGCAGACGAACAGGACGGACGGGGTGGCGGTGTCAGGCATGGACGGCGTCCTTCTCGGGCGCGGGGGTAGCGGTCGGGGTGGTGAAGTAGCGGCGTGCGTACAGGGCGACGTACACGAGGCCGATGAGTACGGGCACCTCGATGAGCGGGCCCACGACGCCGGCGAGGGCCTGGCCGGAGGAGGCGCCGAACGTGGCGATGGCGACCGCGATGGCCAGTTCGAAGTTGTTGCCCGCGGCGGTGAAGGCCAGCGTCGTCGCGCGTGGGTGGTCGAGGCCGACCGCCCGTCCCACGAGCATCGAACCGGCCCACATGATCGCGAAGTAGACCAGCAGCGGCAGGGCGATGCGGGCGACGTCGAGGGGCTGCGAGGTGATGGCCTCGCCTTGCAGGGCGAAGAGGATGACGATCGTGAAGAGCAGGCCGTACAGGGCGAAGGGGCCGATGCGCGGGACGAGTTCGGCTTCGTACCAGGCGCGGCCCTTGGTCTGCTCGCCGATGCGGCGGGTGAGGTAGCCGGCCGCGAGCGGGATGCCGAGGAAGACGAGCACGCTGCGGGCGATCTCCCACACCGAGACGTCCAGACCGGTCTGCTCCAGGCCGAGCCGGCCGGGCAGGACGGAGAGGTAGAACCAGCCGAGCCCCGAGAACGCGATGACCTGGAAGACGGAGTTCACGGCGACGAGCACCGCGGCGGCCTCGCGGTGGCCGCAGGCGAGGTCGTTCCAGATGACGACCATGGCGATGCAGCGGGCCAGGCCGACGATGATCAGGCCGGTGCGGTAGGCGGGCAGGTCCGGCAGGAACAGCCAGGCCAGGGCGAACATGAGCGCCGGGCCGACGATCCAGTTGAGCAGCAGGGACGGCAGCAGCAGGCGGCGGTCGCGGGTGACGGTGCCGAGGCTGTCGTAGCGGACCTTGGCCAGCACCGGGTACATCATCACGAGCAGGCCCAGCGCGATCGGCAGGGACACCCCCGTCACGGTCACCCTGGCCAGCGTGTCCCCCAGGCCCGGAACCAAGCGGCCCAGGCCCAGCCCGGCAGCCATGGCTACGAGGATCCAGACAGCGAGGTAGCGGTCCACGAAGGACAGGCGCCCCGCTACGTGCCGATCAGGAGCAGGACCACTCACGAAGCAGCGCCGGCCGGCGTGCCGCGGTCGGGCAGAGGCTCGCCGGTGGGGCGGGTCAAGATGCTCGCCAGTTGGTCGGTCATCTCCGGAACCAGCCAGTAGTAGACCCACGTGCCGCGCCGTTCGCAGTCGATGAGGCCTGCCTGCCGGAGCAGCTTCAGGTGGTGCGAGATCGTCGGCTGGGACAGATCGAAAGCCGGGGTCAGGTCGCAGACGCACACCTCACCGCCCGCCCGTGAGGCGATGAGCGACAACAGGCGCAGCCGCACCGGGTCGCCCAGCGCCTTGAACACCTTCGCCAGCTCCAGGGCCTGGCCCTCGTCCAGGGGAGCGGTCAGCAACCCGGGGCAGCAGGCCCCAGCCTCGTCGGTCCGGCCGAGCACCACCAGCTCTTGATTCGACATTTCTCTATGTTGACATCCTTCGAATCAGAGCGCAAGGTTGTATCGACAGACATCAAAACAACCGGATGGGAGTCCTGCCATGTCCCGCGCTCAGCTCGCCCTGCGTGTCAGTGACCTGGAGGCGTCGATCACCTTCTACTCGAAGCTGTTCGGCACCGAACCGGCCAAGCGGCGCGAGGGCTACGCCAACTTCGCCATCACCGAGCCCGCGCTCAAGCTCGTCCTCATCGAGGGTGAGCCCGGCGAGGAAACCCGACTGGACCACCTCGGCGTCGAGGTCGACTCCACCGACCAGGTCTCCGCGGCCACGACCCGCCTCAAGGACGCCGGCCTGGCCACCTTCGAGGAGAACGACACCTCCTGCTGCTACGCCCTCCAGGACAAGGTGTGGGTGCACGGCCCCGGCAAGGAGCCCTGGGAGGTCTACGTCGTGAAGGCCGACGCCGACACCCTCAGCAAGAGCACCGACCCGCACGCCTCCGGTGACGGCTGCTGCACCGGCCAGGCCGCCGAGGAGGCACCGAGCGCCGCGGGCTGCGCCTGCGGCTAGGGGTGGCGAGTCGACTCAGGGGCGTCTTTCGGCCTTTCCGGGCGGGGTCGGCCGCGGCGGGCTTCCCGGCTGCCGGGCCAGCTCTATGCTTCTACTTGTTTGTAGAAACAAGACCAGGGGCGGCCCTGGGCGGCGGCCAGGTGTCCTCCGTGCGCATCCTTCCGGTGGCCGGACGGCGCCGCCTCACGAACCACGAGCACTCTTAAGGAGTGAACGCCACGATGGTGTTCAAGCGGCTTCTCGGCTCCCTCGGCGTGGGCGCTCCCACGGTCGACACGCTTCTCCAGCCGGAGCCCGTCCTGCCCGGCGGCACGCTGACCGGGCAGGTCCATCTCAAGGGCGGACAGGCCGACTTCGACATCGAGCACATCACGCTCGAACTCGTGGCCAGGGTCGAGGCGGAGCACGAGGACGGGGAGAGCGAGGGCTTCGTCGTCTTCGACCGGTTCACCGTCGGCGGCGGCTTCCGGCTCGGGGCGGAGGCATCGCACAGTGTGCCCTTCCACGTCACGCTGCCCTGGGAGACGCCGATCACCGAGCTGTACGGACAGCCGCTCGGCATCGTGCTCGGCGTACGCACCGAGCTGGCGGTCGCGGGTGCCAAGGACAAGGGCGACCTCGACCCCCTCACCGTCACCGCCCTGCCGGTCCAGGAAGCCGTCCTGGAAGCCTTCGGACAGCTCGGCTTCGGCTTCAAGTCGGCCGACCTGGAGTACGGGCACATCGGGGGAACGGGCCAGCAGCTGCCCTTCTACCAGGAGATCGAGCTGGCCCCGGCCCCCCAGTACGCGCACCAGCTCAACGAGGTCGAAGTGACCTTCCTGACCGGACCCGGCGGGCTCGAAGTGGTCCTGGAGGCCGACAAGCGCGGCGGGTTCCTCTCCCCCGGCCGGGACACCGTCACCCGCTTCGCCGTGGGCCACCACGACGTCCGCGACTGGGCGGCCGAGGTGGACGGCTGGGTTCGGCGGCTCGTCGAGCACCGCGCGGCGTACGGGGCCGGGGCCGCGTACGGACACGGCGCCCCGTTCACCGACCACGGGCAGCACGGTCACGGTGGTCATCACCACGACGAACACCACCGCTCGGGCCCCGGCGCCGGCACGGCCATCGCCGCCGGAGCGGCCGGACTCGCGGTCGGCGTGGTCGGTGGCATGGTCGCCGCGGAAGTCGTCGACGAGATCGGTGACTTCTTCGAGGGCGACGACGAAGGAGAGGGCGAGGACTGAGACCGGCGCCTGCCCGGGGGCGGAGACCCTGGACCGGTCGCCTGTTCCCGCGGGTCGCCCGTCGCGACCCGCAGGTGCAGCATGGAAGGAGGGGGCAGGGCCGGCGGTGCCGGTTCCCGGTGCCGTCACGGGACCGGAGGAGTGGGAGCGATGACGAAGTTCATGGACGTGCACCACGGCATGAAGGGGATCACGAGCGATCAGTTCCTGGCCGCCCACAACGCCGACCTGGCGGTGCAGGGCGACCAAGGCGTGCACTTCGAGCAGGCCTGGGCCGACCCGGATTCCGGCACCGTGTGGTGCCTGTCCGAAGGGCCCTCGGCGGAGGCGGTCCAGCGGACCCACGAGCGGGCGGGCCACACCGCCGACGAGATCTACCCGGTGTCACTCATGCTGTAGTGACGGTCCGCCGGTGCCTCGGCGAGCGAGGCGTATCCGCGCGGTGTCGTGCGGGGGCGGGTTGCGCGGGCGGTCCCGGTGACCAGGCCCACGCGCCCTCAAGGGTGTGACTGGCGCGCCGCCCGGCTCTCCGCCGCCACCCTCCGCACCACCGCCAGCGCCTCGCGCACCGCCCCCGGGATGTCCGTCACGGGAAAGCGGGCCAGGCGCAACGCGCGTTCGCGGTCCACCACCAGGACCGCCCGCTTCAGTCGCAGCGTCTGCCCCGCGCGGAAGACAGGGAGCCGCAGAGCGGCGGCGAGGCGCAGGTCGACGTCCGAGAGCAGGGTGAAGGGGATGCCCTCCTCGACCGCGAACACCCTTTGCTCGTCCGGGCGTTGTGTGCTCACGCCGCGCACCTCGGCGCCCGCCGCGCGGAAGTCGTCGTAGGCGTCCCGGAAAAGGCGGTTCTCGAGCGTGCAGCCGATGGCGCCCGGGATGTCGGCCCAGCCGTCCGGCAACGGGCCCGGGCGGCCGGTCGCCGGGTAGCAGAAGAGGACGGTGGCCGTGGCCTCGGCCACCGGGTCAATCGGGTCGCCGTCCCGGTGCCCCGGCAGTTCGAGGCGGGGCAAACGCTCGCCCGGCAGGTCCGCCACCCTCCGCGCCTCGGCGCTCTCCTCGTCGGCCGTGCCGCTCAGCGAGCCGTCGCCGAGCAGCCAGCGGTCCGCCCAGTCCTGCATCGAGAGCAGCACCGGCAGCAGGCCGAGACCGCTCTCCGTCAGCCGGTACTCGTACCGCACCGGGCCGCTCTGGTACGGCACCTTCTCCAGGATCTCCACCTCCACCAGGTGCGCGAGACGCTCGGTCAGCACCTTGCGGGAGATCCCCAACTCCTCCTGGAGCGCGTCGAAACGATGGTGCCCGCGTGCGGTCTCCCGTACCAGGAGCAGGCTCCACCAGTCGCCGACCACCGCCGCCGCCTGTGCGATCGCACAGGCGGCGTCCCGCTCGGGCACCGCCCTGACCATGGCTCCCCTGTCCTCCGGATACGGCTCCAGTCCTGGAAACCATCTTGCGCCCTCATGTCAGTTCCGGATAGGAACTCAGTCACAGCAGTAAGTTCCCATAAGAGACTCACTGGAGGGCGGGCGCCGCATGAGCGAGCCACCGACGAGCGAGCCACCGACGCTCCCGCAGCACGATCGCCGCGGCACGGGCCACGCGACCTCGCCCTCGGCCGTCTTCTGGCGCTACTGGGCCGCCGCCACCGTCAGCAGTGCCGGAACCGCCGTCACCGCCCTCGCGCTCCCCTTGGTCGCCCTCTCGGTCCTCGACGCCACCGCGCTCCAGGCCGCCCTGCTCGCCGCCGCCGGTCAGATCTCCTGGCTACTGCTCAGCCTCCCGGCCGGAGTGATCGCCCAGCGCCTCCCGCTCCGCCGTCTCCAAGTGACCCTCGATCTCGTACGGTTCGCCGCCGTCGGATCCCTCCCGCTCGCGTGGTGGCTCGACCGGCTCAGCTACCCGCACCTGTTTCTCGCCGCCCTGGCCACCGGCGCCGCGACCGTACTCTTCGACATCGGCAACTCGACGTTTCTGCCCGCCATCGTCCCGCAGCGGCAACTCGCCGCCCGCAACAGCCTGATGTCCGGCACGCACGCCGTCACCGAGACCGGCGGGCCCTCCGGGGGCGGCCTCCTCGTGCAGGCCGCGGGCCCGGTCGGGGCGCTCCTCCTGGACGCCGCCAGCTACCTGCTCTCCGCCGCGCTGCTGCGCACACTCCCCGAGCGCCGTCCCGCCGCCCGCACCGGCGACGGCGCCGGCCGGCTGATCCGCGAAGGCTGGACGTACGTGACGCGGCACCCGGTGATGCTGCCCTGCATGCTCTGGGCCACCGCCACCAACTTCGTCTGCGCCGCCCTGGTCGCCCTCACGCCCCTGTACCTGGTCCGGGAGGCCGGACTGACCCCCGCACAACTCGGCCTGGTACTGGCCATGGACGGAGTCGGGGGACTCGCGGGTGCCGCCGTGGCGGTCCGGCTGACGCGGCGGTTCGGCACCGCCCGGGGCCTCGTCGTGACCGCGCTGGCCGGCGGCTCCGCCGCCCTGCTGGCCCCGCTGACCA
Organism: Streptomyces sp. NPDC107500; assembly: GCF_055582785.1. Classification (NCBI taxonomy): domain Bacteria; kingdom Bacillati; phylum Actinomycetota; class Actinomycetes; order Kitasatosporales; family Streptomycetaceae; genus Streptomyces; species Streptomyces sp. NPDC107500. The sequence continues at coordinate 405,462 of NZ_JBVJPF010000005.1, read as the reverse complement.
CGACCGCCGCCGACGCGTACTGGTTCGCCCTGGGCAACGCCGGCTTCGCCTTCGGGGTCGCCATCGGGTCGATCACCACCCGCACCCACCGCCAGACCGCGTCCCCGCCCGAACTCCTCTCCCGCGTCATGGCCACCGTCCGCTTCGTCTCCTGGGGCGCCCAGCCCCTCGGCGCCCTCACCGCCGGCCTGCTCGCCACGTACGCCGGGACGCACGCGGCCCTGTGGACGGTGTGCGCCGCCGCGGTCCTGCCGCCGCTCTACCTGCTCACGTTCCCGGCAGGCCGCCGCAGGGACTTCGAGTGATGCCGGTGCCGGGCAGAATCGCAGGGCCACCTTCACTCCGCCGACGACCGCCGTGCCGACGACCGATGCCAGGGAGACGCCCGATGAGCCGTATGACCGTGGACGACACCGCACTCCACTACGACGACCTCGGCTCCCCGGACGGGATGCCGGTCGTCCTGATCCACGGACACCCGTTCAACCGCACGCTGTGGGCGCCCCAGGCCCGGGCCCTCGTCGCGGCCGGGCACCGGGTGGTCGTTCCCGACCTGCGGGGGTACGGGGAGAGCGACGTGACGCCCGGCAAGGTGTTCCTCTCCGGCTTCGCCGACGACATCGCCGCCCTCCTGGACCGTCTGGGCATCGAACGCGCGGTGGTCGGCGGCGTCTCCATGGGGGGCCAGATCGCCATGGAGTTCTGCCGCCGCCACCCGGGGCGGGTACGGGCACTCGTCCTGTCGGACACGTCGGCCCCCGCCGAGACCGACGAGGGCAAGGCGTACCGCAACCACCTGGCCGACCGGCTGCTCGCCGAGGGCATGGCGGGCTACGCGGACGAGGTCATCGGCAAGATGCTCGCCTCGTACAACGTCGACGCTCTCCCGGATGTGGCCGCGCACGTGCTCGGCATGATGCGCGCCACCGATCCCCGTGGGGCCGCGGCGGCACTGCGCGGCCGCGCCGAACGCCCCGACTACCGGGACACCCTCGCCACCGTCGCGGTGCCGACGTTGATCGTGGTCGGCGCGGACGACGTCTACACGCCCGTCTCCGACGCCGAGGCCATCGCCCGCCTCGTTCCGCACGCCACGCTGAGCGTCATCGACGGCGCCGGGCACCTGCCGGGCGCCGAGCGGCCCGAGCGCTTCAACACCGTCTTGCTGGACTTCCTCCGGACGGCCGGGCCCGCCGGCACCGCCTCGCCGGCCACTTCCTCACCGCTTCCGGACCAACTGGCGTGAATCGCGTGGGAAGATGTCGGTCGTGACCGATTCGTCGCCCTTAGTCGTCGCCGAAGGCAAGTCGCGCGTACGTGGGTTGGGTGCCCGTGCCGCCGCCGCGCTCGTGTTCGGGTCCTCCGCCGCCGTGCTCGTGGTCGAGATCGTTGCCCTGCGGCTGCTCGCTCCGTATCTCGGGCTCACCCTCGAGACCAGCACCATGGTGATCGGCATCGCCCTCACGGCCATCGCCGTCGGGTCGTGGCTCGGGGGGAAGATCGCCGATCAGGTCGACCCCCGACGGCTGCTCGGGCCCTCGCTCGGGGTGTCGGGGGCGGTCGTGGGGCTCACCCCCGCCGTGCTGCGTACCACCGCGGAGTGGGCGCCGACGGCGCTGTTGTTCATCGCGTCGCTGACCATCCTCGTGCCGGGCGCGCTGCTGTCCGCGGTGACGCCGATGGTGACGAAGCTGCGGCTCACCAGCCTCGCCGAGACCGGCACGGTCGTCGGACGGCTGTCGGGGGTCGGCACCGTCGGGGCCATCTTCGGGACCGTCCTCACCGGCTTCGTCCTCGTGTCGCGGTTGCCGGTCAGCGGCATCCTGATCGGGCTCGGCACGCTGCTGGTGGCCGGTTCGGCGGTGGTCGAGTGGCGCACGCGCGGGTGGAGCGGTGCGCCCGCCCTGGCCCTCGTGATCGTCGCCGGGGGTCTCGCCACCGCGGTCGCGCCCGGGGGCTGCGACGCCGAGACCCGCTACCACTGCGCGCGGGTCGTCGCGGATCCCGAGCGGGACGGCGGGCGCACGCTGGTCCTGGACGGCGTACGGCACTCGTACGTCGACGTCGACGATCCGACGTTCCTGGAGTTCGCGTACGTACGCGCCATCGCGTCCGTGGCCGACTCCGCGTTCCCCAAGGGTGAGCCGCTCGCCGCCCATCACCTGGGCGGTGGCGGGCTCACCCTTCCCCGGTACCTCGCCGCCACGCGGCCCGGGACGCGCAGCCTCGTCTCCGAGATCGACAGCGGCGTCGTCCGGATCGACCGGGAGCGGCTCGGTCTCGGGTCGGCCGCCGGTGTCGACGTACGGGTCGAGGACGGCCGGCTCGGTCTGCGGCGCCTGGACGCCGGCAGTCGGGACCTCGTCGTCGGCGACGCCTTCGGGGGCGTCAGCGTGCCGTGGCACCTCACCACGGTGGAGGCGATGACCGACGTACGGCGGGTGCTGCGGGAGGGCGGGCTGTACGTCGCCAATCTCATCGACCACGGGGGACTCGACTTCGCGCGTGCCGAAGCCGCCACCCTCGGCGAGGTCTTCGAGCACGTCGCCCTCGTCGGCGAACCCGCCGACATCGGCCTCGACCCGGACACCGGGGCCGACGGCGGCAACCTGGTCGTGCTCGCCTCCGACCGGCCCGTCGACCTGCGCGCGGCGCAGCGGGCGCTCGACGCCCGGCGGACCGGCTGGAAGATCATCGGTGGTGACGGGGTCGCCTCCTGGACCGGCGACGCCCGGCCGCTCACCGACGACTACGCGCCCGTCGACCAGCTCCTCCAGCCGGCCGCCACCCGCCGCGGCCCGTGACGCGAGGCCGGCGCGCTCAGCCGATGGGCGCCGGCATGGGCTGGACGTCGTACCGAAGGCGGATCGTGTCCCCGGTGGCGGGGTCGGCCAGCTCCACGGTCCAGCCGTCGGCGAACTGGTCGACGCCGGGGGTCATGGGGATGGTGCCGGAGATCAGGACGGTGCCGGGCGTGAGCCCGCCGCGTGAGCGCAGGACGTCGATCCAGTAGGCGGGGGCGAGGAGTTCCGCCAGGGTGCCGTGCTGGATCTGCGTCGACGTGTCGCCGTGGGTGACCCAGGCGCGCAGGGTGAGGTCGTCGAGGCGGGACTCCACGTCGGCCAGCCGCCAGGCGCGGCGGGCCAGGACGTCGGGGCCGGCGTTCTTGCTCCAGGCCACGCCGTGCACCTCCAGGTCGCGGTCGGTGTGGTCGCAGGCGGCGGTCAGCAGCAGCTCCCCGTCGTCCGCCACGACCAGCGCCCACTCCGCCTCGCCCGAGGTGTGCCCGTGCTGCGCCTGGACCCGGTCGGTCTGCTGGGCGAGGTATGGGGAGACGGGGTAGAGGGCAGGCGTCACGGACGGACCGGGCACGCCCAGCTCGGCCAGTTCCGCGACGTGCGCGGCGACGTCCTCCTGGCTGCGTCCGGCGTACCCGGCGTTGAGGACCTGGACGACGTCGACCTCGCGCGTCGATCCGTCGGGCAGTTCGAAGGTCAGCAGCACGGCCATGAGGGCACTCCCAGAGTTCGGGTCCGCGGTGAATCTCTCGCGCAAAGGGTTGCGCATACGACCTGTATACAAGAAGTATGCCGGGAGGTCGATGTCCCCCGACGTCCCCGAGCAAGGATGGGAACCATGCCCGACACCTCGAAGGACGGCACCACGCCGCCCGCGCGGCACTCCGGCGTCCGCCGGGCCTTCGTCGCGAGCCTGACCGGCACGGCGCTGGAGTGGTACGACTTCGCCGTCTACTCCGCCGCGGCCGCCCTGGTCTTCGGCGACCTGTTCTTCCCTTCGGAGGACCCCCTCACCGGCACGCTCCTGGCCTTCTCCACCTACGCGGTCGGGTACGTGTCACGCCCGCTGGGCGGGTTCGTCTTCGGCCGGCTCGGTGACGTGATCGGCCGCAAGAAGGTGCTGATCGCCACGCTGGTGCTCATCGGGGCGGCGACGTTCCTGATCGGCGTGCTGCCCGCGTACTCGACGGCCGGCGTGGCCGCCCCGATCGCGCTGGTCGTGCTGCGCTTCGCGCAGGGCGTCGGCGTCGGCGGCGAGTGGGGCGGTGCCGTACTGCTGTCCAGCGAGTTCGGGGACCCGCGCCGCCGCGGCTTCTACGCCTCCGCCGCCCAGGTCGGCCCACCGGCCGGAAACCTGCTGGCCAACGGCGTGCTGGCGGCGCTCGGCGCGCTGCTGACCGAGGCGCAGTTCGAGTCGTGGGGCTGGCGTGTGGCGTTCCTCTTCTCGGGCGTCCTCGTCGCGTTCGGGCTGTGGATCCGGGCGAAGCTGGAGGAGACCCCGGTGTTCAAGGCGATGGAGGCCGAGCAGTCCCGGCCCCAGGCGCCGGTCCGCGAGGTCTTCACCACCCAGCCCCGCGCCCTGCTGGCCGCGATCCTGTGCCGCGTGGGCCCCGACGTGCTGTACGCCATGTTCACCGTCTTCGTCCTCACGTACGCCACCGAGGAACTCGGCATGTCACGCGGCTCCGCCCTCGCGGCCGTGCTCATCGGCTCCTCGATCCAGGTCTTCCTCATGCCGCTGGCCGGCGCGCTCTCCGACCGGGTCAACCGCCGTCTGCTGTACGGCGTCGCCACGGTGGCCGCCGGTGTGTGGCCCTTCGTGTTCTTCCCGATGATCGGCGGCGGCACCTGGCTGCCGCTCGCCACGGGGGTCGTCGTGGGCCTGGTGATCCACTGCTGCCTGTACGGTCCGCAGGCCGCCTTCATCACCGAGCAGTTCGCGCCCCACCTGCGCTCGACCGGCTCGTCCCTGGCCTACACGCTGGCCGGGATCATCGGCGGCGCCGTCGCCCCGCTGCTCTTCACCAGCCTGCTGAGCGCGTACGGCACGTGGGCGCCGCTGGCCGTGTACATCGCCCTCGCCTCGGCCGTCACCCTCGTCGGCGTCTGGCTGGGGCGCGACCCCGACGCCGCCCTCGACGAGGACGCCGCCCTCGCGGCGCCGAAGGCGGACACCGTACCCACTCGCCTCTGAGGAGGACGCACCGTGCGCATCGCCCTGAGCCAGCTCACCACCGGCCCCGACCCCGAGAAGAATCTCCTGCTCGTCGAGGAGTGGACCCGGCGGGCGGCGGACGCCGGAGCCCGTGTCGTCGCCTTCCCGGAGGCGACGATGGCCTGCTTCGGCACCCCCTTGGCACCGCTCGCCGAGCCGCTGGACGGGCCGTGGGCCGACGGCGTCCGGCGGATCGCCGCCGCCACCGGCACGGTCGTCGTGGCCGGCATGTTCACCCCGGCCGGCGCAGGGCGGGTGGCCAACACCCTGATCGCCACCGGGGCCGGGGTCGACGCCTCCTACGACAAGATCCATCTGTACGACGCCTTCGGATTCCGTGAGTCCGACACGGTCGCCGCGGGCTCGGCCACGACGGTCATCGACGTGGACGGCGTACGGCTGGGGCTCGCCACCTGCTACGACATCCGCTTCCCGGAGCTGTTCCGGGCGCACGCCGACGCCGGTGCCGTCGCCACGCTGCTGGGCGCGTCCTGGGGTGCGGGGCCGGGCAAGCCGGAGCAGTGGGAGCTGCTGGCGCGGGCCCGTGCGCTGGACGCCACCGTGTGGCTGGCCGCCGTGGGCCAGGCGGATCCCGGCACGGACGCCGGACCGGGCTCCGCGCCGACCGGTATCGGGCACAGCCGCGTCGTCGGACCCGACGGGACCGTACGGCACGCGCTGGGCGCCGGGCCCGAGCTGCTGGTGGCGGACCTCGACGTGGACGAGGTCGCCGCGGTCCGGCAACGGATCTCCGTGCTGGCGAACCGGCGTCCCGAGGTGTGGAGGCGGTGAATGCCGTCCCCCGGCCCCGTTGAGGGGTGACCGGGGCGACGGGGTGACGGGGCGGGGGAGGCTTCGGCGCGGCTCGGGGCCGGCCTCGGTGTGGGCCGGGGGGCTGGGGAGGCTGGGGCTGAAGGAGCCGGGGGCGAGGGAGCCGGAGGGCCGAGGGAGCCGTGAGCCAGAAGGAGTCGTGGGCCCGAGGTAGCCGGAGGGCCGAGGGAGTCGTGGGCCCGAGGTAGCCGGAGGGCCGAGGTAGCCGGGGGCCCGAGGTAGCCGGGGGGGGGAGCCGGCGGGCCGAGGGAGCCGGGGCCGGGGGTTCCATGGGGCCAGGGGCCAGGGGCTGGGGGATTCGTGAGCCGGGGGAGCCGGGGCCCCGAACGAGCCTGGGAGCGGGGGCACGCGTATGCCCCGGTCCTCAGCCCTCCAGCAGAACCTTGAGCGTCGACTCCAGGTGATGGTCGATCGCCGCCCACGCGGCCTGCGCGTCACCGGCCTCCAGGGCGTCCAGGATCGCCTCGTGTTCCCCGAGGACCGCGTCCTGGCGCCCCTGCCGGCTGAAGAGGGCGGCGACCCCGGCACGGACCTGGCGGCTGCGCAGGCCCTCGTAATGCCGGTCGAGGAGGGTGTTGCCGACGGCGGACACCAGGGCCGCGTGGAAGCAGTGGTCCACGGCGATGAACTCCCGGGCCTGGTCGGCACCGGTGAGCCCGCGCTGCCGTTCCAGCAGGGACCGCAGCTCCGCCACCGGCGCTCCCCCACCAGAGACCAGCTCCTGGGCGGCGTACCGCTCGACGATGCCCCGCAGCTCCATCAGCTCGCGGATCTCCCGTCCCGTCAGGGGGGACACGCGGGCGCCCCGCTTCGGCACCAGCTCGACCAGGTCCTCGGCCGCGAGCTGCAACAGGGCTTCCCGGATGGGCGTGCGGGAGACGCCGATCCGGTCCGCGAGCTCCTGCTCGGACAGGAAGGCGCCCTGCATCCCGGGATCCGTCAGCACCGTGTCCTTGAGATACGCGTACGCCTTCTCCCGACCGGACGTCACGGCAGCCCCCAGCTCTCGCATACACCTTGTATACGACGGGACGCTACCACGCGGCCCCCTCGCGGTGCCCGGGGTGCGTTCCGGATCTCTCGGGAGATGCGGGCCCGCGCGGGTGAGAGGAGGGTGGGAGGAAGGGGTGGCCGCCCGGCCGAGCCGGGGCGCGCCTGATACCGCTGACCGCACTCGAGGCCATTCATGGAAACCGAAACGCAAGCCACTCTCGTCGCGGCCCTCGCGACCGGATACGCCCTGGGCCGCACCAAGAAGGGCAAACTCGCCATCGGGGTCGCCTCCGCACTCGCCGGCCAAGGGCTGCTGGGTCCGAGAGAGTTGATGACACGGGCGCTGAGCAAGGCGTCCGAGAACCCGCAGACGGCGCGGTTGCTGGATCAGGTCCGCGGCGAGCTGATGGACTCCGCCCGCACCGCGCTGTCCGCGACCGCCGACCGCCGTCTGGGCGCGCTGGCCACCTCGTTGCAGGAGCGCACCGAAGCCCTCCTGGGCCCGCCCGACGGCGACGAGGGCGAGGAGGAGGAAACGCCGGAGGACCAGGAGGACCAGGAGGAGGACGACGAGGAGGAGGAGGCGGCGCCGCCCCGTCGGAGCCGGGCGAGGAAGAGCCCCGCGAAGAAGTCCGCGCCCAGGACCGCCCCCAGGAAGAAGGTTCCCGCGAAGAAGGCTGCCGCCAAGAAGGCGCCCGCCGGGACGAAGAAGGCCGCTGCGGGCAAGGCATCCGGCCGCGGCAGCCGTAGGAGGTAGGCCATGGCCAAGACGGAGTCGAAGTCCACTCCAGCCGGCACCTCCGGCATGGACCAGCTCAAGGAGCAGCTGGCCGCGTTCGCCTCGGCGAAGGGCCAGCAGATGGCGGACAAGGCCGGGGAGAGGATCAGCGGCCTCGCGCAGGGCCTCGGGGACGTCGGAGACGGCAACAGCACCTTGCTCGACGTCGGCAAACGCGTACTCGGCGGAGGGGAGTCGCCGGTCAAGGCGTTCCTCGGCAAGAAGGCCGGGGACGTGAAGGACAAGGTGGTCGACACCGTGAAGGGCGTCTTCGGCGGCGGTGGCAAGGCGGGGAGCGTCAAGGTCACGAACATCGTCGAGGTGATCGACGTCGGCAAGCCGGTGCGCACCGTGTACGACCGCTGGACCCAGCTCGAGGAGTTCAGCTCCTTCACCAAGGGTGTGCAGAGCGTCTCGCAGTCGGACGAGGTCGAGAGCGACTGGAAGGCCAAGATCGCCTTCTCCAATCGCAGTTGGAAGGCCACCGTCCAGGAGCAGGTCCCCGACGAACGCATCGTCTGGAACTCCGAAGGGGGCAAGGGCACCACCCGCGGCGCCGTCAGCTTCCACGAACTGACTCCCGACCTCACGCGCGTCGTCGCCGTGGTCGAGTACTACCCGTCCGGCTTCTTCGAGAAGACCGGCAACATCTGGCGCGCGCAAGGACGTCGCCTGCGCCTCGACCTCAAGCACTTCCTGCGGTACGCCACGCTCTCCGACGACGAGGAACTGGAGGGCTGGCGCGGTGAGATCCGCGACGGCGAAGTGGTCCGCTCGCACGAGGAAGGTCTTGAGGACGACGAGAAGGACGAGGACGACGAAGACGCCGATGCCCAGTACGAAGACGAGGACGAGGAAGAAGAGGAGTACGACGACGGGGATGAGGACGAGGAGGAGGAAGAAGAGGGGCGGTAGACGAGACCGGGCCGGCGGCGCTTGCGCGCGTCGCCGGTGCCGGTCTCACGGTGTCTCACGATGAGGCGTCACCGCACGCGCCGCGTGTGCCCGTACCCGGTTCCGTAGCCGGGCCCGCGGGTCGCCCGGTTCCCTTCGAAGCTCTCCCGGCGCCCACGGCCCTCCCGGCCCTCGCGCGGGCGCACGAAGTCGGAGACGCGCGTCTCGCGACCCGCCAGGTGGCCGACGACCAGACCGGCCAGACCGAGGGCGGCGACCACCACGAACGCCGCGAACCCGCCGAAGTATCCGGCGAAGCCGAGTGCGAGGCCGGTCAGGAGCCCCGCCGTGGTTGTGTTCATGGCTCGTTCCCCATCTCGTGTGCGGCTCCCCATCGGGAGGGGCGGGGCGGGTCAGTCGACCCGCTGCCGGTTTCGGTCGCCCTCGTCCTCGTCCTCTTCGTCCGCCCCCGGCAGGGCGACGTCGTTGACGTCGATGTTCACCTCCACCACCTCGAGGCCGGTCATGCGCTCCAGCGTCGCGATCACTTCGGCGCGCGTCTCCGCCGTGACCTCGGCGATGGGGTAGCCGTAGTCGGTGACCACGTCCAGGTCCACCGCCACCTGGCGTTCCCCGACCTCGACGCTCACGCCTCGGGTGACGCTCGTCCGGCCACCGGGCATACGGTCGCGGACACCCCCGATGGCATGCGTCATCCCGGAGCCGAGGCGGTGGATGCCGGGCACCTCGCGGGCCGCCATTCCGGCGATCTTCGCCGCCACGACGTCCGCGATCGTGGTCCGTCCCCCGGGCTCCGCGCCGGCGGTGCCGGTCCGCTTCTCGCCCTCCGGCGCACGGGCGTCCCGCTTGGGGTCGTGCTGGGGCATGGTCCCCGGGGTCGGCGTGGCGCGGTCCGAGGCCGGGCTGTACGTCGTATGCGTCATGACGTCCTCCTGAGCGACGAGCGACGGTTCGGGGGCGCCTGGTCGGCACCCTTCATAAGGTTCGACACGAACCGGGCGAAATCGTCACACTTTTCTGTGACCTGGCTCACGTATCCTGGCTCGTAGCAGGACGCGCGCGACCGCGTCACGTGGGAAGCGGACAGTGGATGTGGGGAGCGATCTCGACGAAGCGGACGACCGGGTCCTCGCCGTCCGCGCCTCCGAAGCCGACGAGGACGCCTTCGCGGTGCTCGTGCACCGGCACACCGCCCGGCTGCTCGCGCTGGCCTGCCACATGCTGGGCAGCCTCCCGGACGCCGAGGAGGTCGTGCAGGACGCCTTCGCCAGCGCCTGGAGGCGCCTCCCCGAGTTCCGGGGGGACGCCGCCTTCCACACGTGGATGTACCGCATCGTCACGAACCGCTGCCTCAACCTCCTCCGCGGGCGCACGCCCTCCCTCCCCCTGGACTCCGTCGCCGAGCCCTCGGCCCACGACGCGACGGGCGAACCGGAACGCAGTGCCGAGAACGCCGCGGCGGCCGCCGCGCTGTCCCGCGCGCTCGGGGACCTGCCCGCCGGCCAACGCGCCTGCTGGATCCTCAGGGAGCTGCACGAACTCCACTACGAGGAGATCGCGCAGGTGCTGGGGGTGAGTGAACAGACCGTACGCGGCAGGCTCTTCCGGGCTCGGCGCACGCTCACGAAGGAGATGGCCCCATGGCGCTAGACCACCCCACCGCCACCTCCGCGTCCGGCCGGCCCGGCCCGGGGCACGGGAACACCGGCGAGGTCCGGTTCCCGGCCGACGAGCGGCTGCCGTGCGACCGCCTGCTGAGCGACGTGTGGGAGCGGGCACGCACCGGACACGGTCAGGGCGACGCGCACACGGACGCGTGCGTGTACTGCCGGGACGCCGTCGACGGGCTGACGGCCCTGGACCGCGCCACCGACGCGCTGCGCACGCGGGGGCCGAGCGCCCGCGCCCTCGTGGAGAGAATCGTCGCCGCCGTACGCGCGGAGCTACGACTCGGACGGCTGCTGCCCCTGGACGATCCGACCGGAGAGCTGCGCATCGCGGAGGCCACCGCGGCGGGCGTCCTCCGCCGCGCCGCCGGACGGGTTCCGGGGGTGCTGGCCGCCGGCTGCCGGCTGGCCCCGGGCCCCGCGGGGTCGGAGCACCGGGTGACCGTCGCCATGACCCTCTCCGTCACCCTCGACCAGCCCCTGCCCGGCAGGACGGAAGAGGTGCGACGAGCCGTGGCGGACGCGGCCGCCCACGAGCTGGGCCTCGCCGTCGACGCGATCGACCTGCGGGTGTCGGCCGAGTGGGAGCGTCGTCCGCACCCGACGGACGGCCGCGCCTCGGGGCCCGGGGTGGCGCCATGACGGCCGTCGACCCGGGGAGCGTGGAACGCGCGGTCGCCCGCGCCGCGTTGTCGGTCCCCGGAGTGGCCGGACTCCAGCCGGGCCTCGGCCGCTCACTGGCCGACGCGGCCCACGCTCAGCACGCGCCCGGCACCGCCGCTCCGGCTCCGGGCGCCGGCGTCCGCGCCCGGTACGCGCGCGACAGCGGCGTCTGGCACGTCGAGGTCCGCTGTGTCCTCACCGAGGGCCGCCGCGCCCTCGACACGGCCCGCGCGGTCCGCGCCCGCGCACGGGCGGCCGTGCGCCAACAAGCTCCGGGGAGCTGCGTCGTCGCCGTCACGATCACGCGCATCGTGGGGGACGCGGGGGGCCGGGCCTTGACCAGCTGACCCGACGGGCCGGGCCCGGTCCCCCTCGGGGAACCGGGCCCGGTCGTGCCTTGTCGTGCCCGCCCGTCAGGCGCCGGTGCTCTTGTTGCGGCGGCGGGTGACGACCACCGCGCCGGCGCCGAGGACGAGTGCCGCGCCGCCCGCCAGGGCGATCTTCGGCAGGGCGTCGTTCGAACCGGTCTGGGCGAGGGAGCCGGTGGTGGTGGTGGTGCTGGACGTGTTCACCGGCGTGGTGGAGGTGCCGCCCTGCCCGGTGGGGCTGTTGGGGGCCGGCTCGTCCTTCGGGTCCTCGGGCTTGCCCTGGTCGTCGGCGTTGCCGCCCTTGGGCAGGATCTCGAAGCCGTAGTCGTCCAGGTCGGGGTAACCGCCGCAGGAGCCGTCGTCGTTGAGGTAGTCGGCGGTGACGTAGACCGAGCCCTGCCCGGCGAGGACGTCCGCGTCGACCTTCAGCCGCAGCTTGACGTCGACCGAGGCGTTCGCCTTGAGGGAGCCGATGGAGGTGCCGCCCAGCAGGTCGGCGTCGCGCCACTTCGGGTTGGCGGCGGTGGACCACTCCAGGTCGAGGTAGGAGTCCAGCTCCTTGTAACCCTTGGTGTCGAAGCCGTGGGCGGACGCGAACGGGTACACCTCGTCCAGCGTGCCGCCGGTGCCGTTGGTGACGCGGAGGGTGAAGGTCTCCGTGGTGCCGCCGACGACCTTGTCCGGCAGCCCGCTGACGACTGCGGTGAGCTCGGGCGCGGGGACGCACTCGCCGTCCGGCTCCTCGCCCTCCTCGCCCTCCTCGGCCTCGGCGAGCGCCTTCTCGGCGTCCTTCAGCTTCGTCTTGGCCTCGTCCCGTGCCTTCTGGAGGAGGTCGATCTTGCGAGCCTGGGCGACACGTTCGTCGTCGTGGGCGGTCTGCGCCTCGGTGTGCGCGGTGTCGGCGGCGGTCTTGGCCTCGGCGGCCTCCGCGGCGGCGGTCTCGGCCTCGTCCAGGGCCGTCTGCGCCGCCGCCTTCTCCTCGTCGGTGGTGGCCGCGTCCAGTTCGGCCTGGGCGTCCACCACGGCCTGGTCGGCCTCGGCCTTGACCTTGGCGGCGTCCTCGGCGGCCTTCTCGGCCTCGATGAGCGCGGCCTTGGTCGGGTAGGTCTCCTCCTCCAAGCCCTCCTCGAGGAACTTGACGGCGTCGTTCACCGCGATGACGGCGGCGTCGTACTCCTTCTGCGCGCGTTCGACGGCCTGCTTCAGCTCTTCGATCGTCGGCTTCGCCTTCTGCGTCTGCGCGGCGGGCTTCTCGTCGGCGAAGGCGGGCGCCGACGACAGGAGGACGACCGGGGCGGTCACGGCGGCGGCGACGGCGGTCGCGAGAACACGGCGAATCATCACATGGACCCCTGGTCGGGAGGCGAAAGGAAGCGAGGGGCGCCGCACTCACGGAATCTTCACGCGCCGCGACGCTCCGGCGATGGTATGGCCTGCTTGATCGAGGCCACAGGGGGTTTCCCGCGCCCATGCCGGAAAAGCCTCCACGACGTATGAACAAACGGCACTTACGGGCACAGTTGCCCTCGTAGGCCGCACTTTCTGTGTGAGCCATGTCATCGTCGGCGCCCCACGCCGCCTCAGGCGCGGGCGAGTTCCGCCGCGCCGAAGGAGACGTCGAAGCGGTCGCACCAGATGCTGACGCTGCTGTAGCGGGACGGGTCGATGTGGGTGGGCACGGGGTAGTTCTGGCTGCCCTTGTTGCCCTTGAGCCTGCCCAGGCCGATGTGCTTCCCGTCGTCGAAGACGTGCCAGCCGGCCCGGCCCTCCTTGACCGGTGCGTCGGTCAACAGGACGCGCAGGTCGGGGCCGTTGCTGGTGTCGAGATCCGCCAGCCGCACCACGTGCGAGCCGTCGGCCAGGCGCACGAGTCGCACGGTGCCGGAGGTCGCGTGCTCGTGGCTGATCAGGTCGCCGCTCGCCAGGGTGACCGGCTCGGAAGCGGAAGGTGCGGCCGGCTTGCCGGACGAGTGGGCAGGGGCGCGGGAGGCGTCGGCGGTCGCGGGCAGCGCCTCGTTGACCGTCTCGTTCTGCCACAGCTTCCACGGCTGGAACCAGTACAGCCCGAGGCCGGCCGCGGCGACCGCCACCAGCAGCACGCCGCCCATCCACGGCCTGACCCTCGTACTTCGTCCACGTCCCATGCCGTCCGCCTCCCGGGGAGAATGCCGCGTCGCTTCCGTATCGCCTCCATTCAACGGACGGCGCGGCCTTCCCACGTCGTTCGGCGGATGACGAAACCCTTACGTCCGCCGCCCGTCCCGTCGAGTTGTCCAGGAACTTCTCCTGGATTGTCCGTGATCTGTAACGGACGGATCCCGTGCCCGCCATTCGTCGTCATGCCAGGTGGACCCGGGTTACCGGGGTTCGCCGGGGAACTGCGGGAAGGCGGGGCGGGCATGGCGCGGCACAGTGGTGGGCGGGGCTGGTACGGCAAGGTGGTCGGGGCCGCCCTCGGGGTGACGATGCTCGCCGTCGGTGCCTCGGTGTGGACCGCGCAGGCCGATGCCGTGGGCAGTTCGGCTCCGAAGGCGTCCGCGTCGCCCGCGCCGGGCGGTGCGGTGAAACCGGTCGACGCGACCATCGCGCACGCCTCCGACGCGGGGGCGCGCGGCGTGAACATCACCATCGACGACGGGCCGGACCCCGCGTGGACGCCCCAAGTGCTCGACCTGCTGGAGGAGTACGGGGTGAAGGCCACGTTCTGCGTGACGGGGACGCAGGCGCAGGCCCACCCGGACCTCGTGAAGCAGGTCGTCGCGGCCGGGCACCGGCTCTGCGACCACTCGGTGTCGCACGACACCTCCATGGACCGTAAGTCCGAGGCGTACCAGTCGAAGGAGATCCTCGACGCCGAGCGGATGATCATCAAGGCGTCGGGCGGCGTGCGGCCGATGTACTACCGGGCTCCCGGCGGGGCCTTCACCCCCTACAGCCGCAAGCTCGCCGCCTCCCACGGGATGCGTCCGCTGGGCTGGAACGTGGACACCAAGGACTTCGAGCGGCCGGGCACGGACGCCATCGTCGAGACCGTCCAGCGGGAGCTGGCCAACGGGCCGACGCTCCTCTTCCACGACGCGGGCGGCGACCGTTCGCAGACCGTCGAGGCCCTGCGCCGCGTGCTTCCGTGGCTGGCGGAGCAGGGGTACTCGTTCGGGTTCCCCGTGCGTTGATCCAGGCCGGTCCGCGCGCGGACCTCAGAGCGCCGCGGCCGGCGTGGCCCGGCGCCCCCGCAGGTCGCCGGCGAAGAGGAGGGCCAGGCCGAGCAGGGCCCAGCAGGCCAGTACCAGGGCGGGGGTCCCGGCGGACGTGCCGTCGAAGAAGGCGTTGGCGCGGAGCAGGCTGCCGGCGGCTCCCGGCGGCAGGAGCTGACCGAAGGCGGCCCAGCCGTCGGGGAGCCAGTGGGGGCCGCTGGCCAGGCCGGAGAGCGGGTTGCCGAGCAGCATCACCACCGCGGCGCCGAGGCCGAAGCCGGGCAGCCCGAAGAGCGATTCCAGGCCGAGCAGGGTCATGACCAGGGCGGCCATGCCCAGGGACATGCCGAGGGCGGTGATCAGGTAGTCGCCGCCGAGTGAGCCCGTCCCGTACTGGAGGAACGCGGTGACGGCGAAGCCCGCGACGAGGGCGAAGACGGCGCCGCCGACCGCGCGCAGCCGCAGTCCGAAGTGGCCGGGGAAGAGCCGCGAGAGGAGCACGGCGGGGAACATGCCGCCGAAGATCATGGGCAGGGTGGCCGCGGCGAAGCCCGCGCCCCTGGGGTCGTCCTCGGGGAACGGCTTGAGGTCGGTGACGGTGATGTCCGCCTGCTGCTTGCCCGCGAGCGCCGTCGCCGTGCCGGTCAGCGTCGCGGCTCCCTGCGGGCCGCCCGCCGAGGCCGTGTAGGCGGTGACCTGGCCGGGGGCCAGGACTATGCCGCCCATGACGTCGCGGTTCTCGATCGCCGACTTGAGGTCGGCCTCGGTCTCGTACGCGGTGACGTCCCACGCGTCGCCCTTCAGGGACTCGCTCACCGCTGTCGTGGCCTTCTCCGGGCCGGTCACGCCGACGGGCAGGTTGTGCGGGCCGCTGTTGATCGAGGGCAGGGCGAACGCGCACAGCATCACGACGACCACGGCGGCCAGGCCCACCACGACGACGGCGAGCTTGCGGCCCCGACCGGCGGTCGGGCCGGTGCTCGGGCCCGTGGTCGGGCCGGTGCTCGGGCCCGTGGTCGGACCGGTGGTCGGACCGGTGGTGCCGGCTTGCTGAGTCATGGGCGGGATCCTCGTCAGAAGGGATTACCGGGTCGGGTCGACCGAGATTAATTCATCGACTGTTGAAACAACGATACATGTTAGGTTGATTGCTATGTCAAGCGTCGAGTTCACCGCCTCCGACCCCGTGCGCGAGGAACTCGTACAGGCCGCACTCCGCGCCGCCCGGGCGCGTGACACGGCCGTCGGTGATGTCTCGGTGCAGGCCATCGCCCAGGAGGCGGGTATCTCGCGCAGCACCCTGCTGCGCCGGCTGGGCGGCAACCGGCACGCCCTGGACGAGGCGGTCCGCGCCGCCGGCGTCGATCCCGGCGGGCAGCGGCCGGTGCGGGAACGGGCCCTGGAGGCCGGCGCCGCCCTCATCGGCGAGCGGGGGCTGTCCGCGCTCTCCTTCGAACGCGTCGCCGCGCGGGCCCAGTGCTCGGTGCACAGCCTGTACGCCGCGTTCGGCGGCCGGGACGAGATGCTGCTGGCCGTCTTCGAGCGCTACAGCCCGATCCTCGACGTCGAGGCCGTGCTGGCGGCCCCGTCCACGGACCTGCGCAGCACCGTGCGGACCGTGTACTCCCTCATGGCCGCCGCGCTGAGCCGTGAGCCGCGGCTCCTGCCCGCCGTCTACGCCGAAGTGCTGGCCCGGCCGCACGACGACTCCGTACGGCCGATCACCGAGCAGTTCCTCCCGCGGATGTTCGCCAGTGTCGGCCGGTGGCTCACCGCCGAGATCAAGGCGGGGCGCATCCGTGACCTGCCGCTACTGCTGCTCATACAGCAGATGACCAGCCCGCTCATGATCCACTTCCTGATGCGGCCGACCACGGACCGGATGCCCCACTACTCCGTCCCGCCCGTCGAGGACGTCTGCGACACGTTCGCCGACGCGTTCCTGCGTGCCGTCACACCGCCGCGGGACGAACCTCCGCGCGCGTGACGGCACGGCGCCGGGCCGGTACGCCGAGGGTCGGGTTGGCGACGCCCCAGGCGGCGGCCTTGCAGACCAGTTCCTTGTAGACGGCGGCGAAGCGTCCGGTCAGGGCCGCCCGCACGGCTCGGTCGTCGGCGGTGACGTACTGGATCAGGCCCTCCCGGCGGCCCAGGGAGATGCACTGGTTGAAGTAGCGCAGCGGCGCGTTCGGGAGCTTGCCGCCGGTCAGGCGGGCCGCGATGGAGTCGGCGGCCTGCCAGGCGGTGGGGGTGCCCGAGGCGCACGACATCCGGAGCGGCTTGCCGCCGGGGCCGGCCGCCATGGCCGCGTCGCCGATGGCGTACACGTCCGGGTGGGAGACCGAGCGCATGGTCCCGTCGACCACGATCTGGCCCGTGTCGGTCACGTTCAGGGTGGTGGCCCGCGCGATGGGGTGGACGGCGAAGCCCGCGGTCCACAGGGTGACGGCGGCCGGGATGGTGGCGCCGTCGGCGGTGGCGACGTGGTCCGCCGCGACTTCGGTGACCGCGGCGTTCTCGTACGCCGTGATGCCGAGGGTGCCGAAGACCTTGTGCAGGTGGCGGCGGCCCTTGGGCGAGAGCCAGTCGCCCAGAGCGCCGCGCGCGGCGAGGGACACCTCCAGGTCCGGGCGGGACTCGGCGATCTCGGTGGCGGCCTCCAGGCCGGTCAGGCCGCCGCCGACCACGACCACGGACGCTCCGGCGTCCAGCCCTGCCAGCCGCTCGCGCAGCCGGAGCGCTCCCGGGCGGCCGGCGATCTCGTGGGCGTGCTCGACGGTGCCGGGCACGCCCTGGTGGTTCCAGGCACTGCCGAGGGCGTAGACGAGGGTGTCGTACTCCAACTCCCTCTCCTCGCCCGGGTGGTCCGGGTCGGTGACGGCGACCGTCCCGCGGTCCACGTCCACGCCGGTGACCTTGGCGAGCCGCACTTCGACACCGGTGTCCGCGAACATCTCGTGGAGCGACCGGGGCCTCAGCTCCTGGCCGACGGCGAGCTGGTGCATCCGGACCCGTTCGACGAAGTCGGGCTCGGCGTTGACGAGGGTGATGGCGACATCCTCGCGGCGCAGTCGCTTCGCGAGGCGCCCGGCGGCGACGGCACCGGTGTATCCGGCGCCCAGGACGACGATGCGGTGCTGCATTTCCCTGCTCCTGTCTCCGGCGGCCGAAGCCTCCGGTGTACGACGGCCTCCGGATCCGGAGCCCGTCGGCGGGTTCGCCCCTTGAACCGGACGGCCCGCCGTTTCCTGACAGAAGCAGGGTGTGATGCGCGTCACATACGCATGGGCGGTGGTCAGAAGGCGTTGAACAGGGGTTCTCCATGGTCGGTGGCGGCCCAGAGCCGGGTGGCGCGTTCGAGCTTGTCGGGGTTGACCTGGTTGCGGAAGCCGGCGATGCCCTCGGGGGTGATCTCCAGGCACATGACGCCGATGACCCGGCCGTCCACGACCGCCACCACGGCGGGGTCGCCGTTCGCGGTGCCGGCGTAGACCCCGACGGTGCCGCCGGCCAGGGCCCGCTTGGCCTTGCCGGGCTTGAACAGGCCCCGCATGAACGTCGCCACCGCGCGGGCGCCCTCGAACGCCTTGGCCCGGGCCGGGACCTTCCCGCCGCCGTCGCCGATCGACACGGCGTCCTGGGTGAGCAGCCGGACGAGCGGTTCGGTACGGCCGCTGGTGGCCGCGGCGAGGAACTCCTCGACGACCCGCCGGGCGGCGGCCTCGTCGATCTCGGTACGGGCCCTGCCCTCGGCGACGTGCTTCCTGGCTCGGTGGAGGATCTGCTGGCTGGCGGCCTCGGTGAGGTCGAGGATCCCGGCGATCTCCCGGTGCGGGTAGCCGAACGCCTCGCGCAGGATGTACACCGCGCGCTCGCCCGGCGACAGCCGCTCCAGCAGGGCGAGTACGGCGAAGGAGACCGACTCGCGCTGTTCTGCCGTGTCGGCCGGGCCGAGCATCGGGTCCCCGGCGAGCAGCGGCTCGGGCAGCCACTGACCGACGTAGGTCTCCCGCCGGGCGCGGGCCGAAGTGAGCTGGTTGAGGCAGAGGTTGGTGAGCACCTTCGTCAGCCAGGCCTCCGGGACCTCGACCCGGCCGACGTCGGCGGCCTGCCAGCGCAGGTACGTCTCCTGCACGGCGTCCTCGGCCTCGCTCGCGGAGCCGAGGAGGCGGTAGGCGATGGCCTCCAGACGGGGCCTGGACGCCTCGAACCGTTCCACGTCTTTCATGGTCAGGGCCATGACCGGATCTTAGGCGACGGGGCCCGGCCGCCAGGGTGTGCGGACGGACGGGCCTCGTCACCGCCGGCAGCGCGGGCACCGCGCCGTGCCGCGGCCGCCCACGCGGGGTCCGGGGTGTCGCGGTGGCCGGTGAGCCAGAGGGCACGGGGTGGGGCGCGGGCCGCCTCGAACGGCCCCGGTCCCATGGTGCGCGCGCCGCGGGCTCCGTGCAGCGCGCCGCCGCGGGTCGCCTATCTTGGCGCCCATGCAGGCATACACGATCGGCCAGGCGGCCCGGCTGCTCGGCGTCAGTCCGGACACCGCGCGGCGGTGGGCGGACGCGGGGCGGGTGACGACCCACCGCGACGAGGGCGGCAAGCGGCTCATCGACGGCAAGGACCTGGCCGCGTTCTCCGTGGAGCTGGCCCAGAGCGGCAGCGGCGAGGAGGACACGTCCTACACCTCGGTCCGCAACGCCTTCCCCGGCATCGTCACCGCGATCAAACTCGGCGACGTGGCGGCCCAGGTCGAGATCCAGGCCGGCCCGCACCGGCTGGTGTCGCTGCTGACCCGGGAGGCCGTGGAGGAACTGGGCCTGGAGGTCGGCATGGAGGCCACCGCCCGGGTGAAGTCGACGAACGTGCACGTCGACCGGGGTTGAGCGCGCCGAGACCCTTCAGCGCCCGGTGTCCGCCCCGGGGTATCCCCCGTCCACCCGGATCGCGTCGATGCCGCTGATGTGACGGCCCCCGCAGCGGTCCTGGGGGAGCACCAGTTGGGGGCCTGCGTGGTCGAGGGCGGTGCCGTCGAGGGTGACGGCTAGGAGGACGGGGGCGCGGCCGAAGTCCGGGTCGATCTCCGCCCAGGACAGCAGCGCGTGGTGGCCGTCCGCGCCGCGCACGGCGATCAGGAAGCGCAGCCGGTCCTTGCGGCGGGCGGGGTCGAAGGCCGGGGCGGTGCCGGCGAGGACGTCGTACAGGAGGGGTCCGGTGAAGCGGTGGTGCCGGACGCCGCTGGTGGCGCACTCGAAGGCGACCTGGGCCGTGTGCTGGGGCCAGGCCGCGAGGTCGGGGACGGTCAGGCGGGCCGGGCGGCCCAGGTCGCCGGTGATGACGACGACCGCCGTCGGACGGGCGGCTGCGAGGGACTGACTCACGGCTATCACCTCCCGTGTGACGGTACCCGGCCGGGCATCCCGTACAAACGCACATGCCATGCCAGAGATGGGTTGTGCCTGCTCATGCGAAGAGACAGGAGACTTCCGGGTGGCATCTGCGGCATTATCATCGGCGTAAGCGCAGCGAGCCCAGCAGGATCAGCACCAGAGGGAGTGGACCCGTGATGACCCGTTCCGCGCGCCGGACCCGTCGCACCGTGCAGGTGGTGGGGGCGACCGCCGCCGCGCTGCTGGCGCTGAGTGCCTGCTCCTCCGACTCCGACTCCGACTCGGGCTCGGGCTCGGGCTCCGGTGAGAAGTCCGGCGGTGCCCAGAAGCTCTCCGGGACGGTCAACGTCTTCGCCGCGGCCTCGCTCACCGAGAGCTTCACCGAGCTGGGCAAGGAGTTCGAGAAGCAGCACCCCGGCACCAAGGTCGTCTTCAACTTCGGCGGCAGCGACTCGCTCGCCGCGGGCATCACCAGCGGCGCCCCCGCCGACGTGTTCGCCTCCGCCAGCCCCAAGACCATGAAGGTCGTCACGGACGCCGACGCCGCCTCCGGGACGCCGGCCACCTTCGTCCGCAACCGGCTGGAGATCGCCACCCTGCCGGGCAACCCCGACAAGATCGCCACCCTGAAGGACCTGACCGGGTCCGGCCTGAAGGTCGTACTGTGCGACAAGTCGGTGCCGTGCGGGGCCGCCGCGCAGAAGGCGCTGGACGCGAGCAAGCTCAAGCTGACGCCCGTCTCCTACGAGGAGGACGTGAAGTCGGCGCTCAACAAGGTCGTCCTCAAGGAGGCCGACGCCGCGCTGGTCTACAAGACCGACGTGAAGGCCGCCGGTGACAAGGTGGAGGGCGTGGAGTTCCCCGAAGCGGCCGACGCCGTCAACGACTATCCGATCACCCTCCTCAAGGACGCGCCCAACGCCGAGGTGGGCCAGGCGTTCATCGAGCTGGTGCGGTCGGCCGAGGGCCAGAAGGTGCTCACCGAGGCCGGGTTCACCGCACCGTGACCGCACCGCCCAGGAGCGCGCGGGTGAGGGGCGGGGCTCCCCTGCCCCTGCTCGTGCCCGCGCTGATCGGCCTCGCGTTCCTGGTGCTGCCGCTGATCGCCCTGCTGATCCGGGCCCCCTGGGCGAGCATGCCGGAGCTGCTGACCAGTACCGAGGTGTGGCAGGCGCTGCGGCTGTCGCTGATCTGCGCCACGGCGGCGACCGTGGTGAGCATGGTGATCGGCGTGCCGCTGGCCTGGCTCCTCGCACGGGTCGAGTTCC
This sequence comes from Streptomyces sp. NPDC107500, assembly GCF_055582785.1. Classification (NCBI taxonomy): domain Bacteria; kingdom Bacillati; phylum Actinomycetota; class Actinomycetes; order Kitasatosporales; family Streptomycetaceae; genus Streptomyces; species Streptomyces sp. NPDC107500. The sequence continues at coordinate 384,388 of NZ_JBVJPF010000005.1, read as the reverse complement.
CCGGGCGCGGTCTCGTACGGGCCCTGGTCACGCTGCCGCTGGTGCTGCCGCCGGTGGTGGGCGGCGTGGCGCTGCTGATGGCGCTGGGCCGCAACGGGGTCGTGGGGCAGTGGCTGGACTCCTGGTTCGGGATCACCCTGCCGTTCACCACCACCGGCGTCATCCTCGCCGAGGCGTTCGTGGCGATGCCGTTCCTCGTCATCAGCGTCGAGGGCACCCTGCGCGCCGCCGACCCGCGCTACGAGGAGGCGGCCACCACCCTGGGCGCCTCCCGGTTCACCGCCTTCCGCCGGGTCACCCTGCCGCTGATCGCGCCCGGCATCGCCGCGGGCGCGGTGCTGGCCTGGGCCCGCGCCCTCGGCGAGTTCGGGGCGACGATCACCTTCGCCGGGAACTTCCCCGGCCGCACCCAGACCATGCCGCTGGCCGTCTACCTCGCCCTGCAGAGCGACCCGGAGGCGGCCATCGCCCTCAGCCTGGTACTGCTGGCCGTCTCCATCGCCGTACTCGCCGGACTGCGCGACCGCTGGATGACCGCCTCATGACCGGGACCGGGAAGCCGGCCGCGCCCCCCGCGGACGGGCTGGACGCGCGGCTCGTCGTCGACCGCGGGGACTTCCGTCTCGACGTGAGGCTGACGGCCGCGCCCGGCGACGTGGTCGCCCTGCTCGGCCCCAACGGCGCGGGCAAGACCACCGCCCTGCGCGCACTGGCCGGCCTCGTCCCGCTGTCCGACGGCCACCTGCGCCTCGACGGGGACGAACTGGACGGTACGCCGCCGGAGTCCCGGCCCGTGGGCGTCGTCTTCCAGGACTACCTGCTCTTCCCCCACCTCACCGCGCTGGACAACGTGGCCTTCGGACCGCGCTGCCACGGCGCGGGCAAGGCCGAGGCACGGGCCCAGGCTGCGGACTGGCTCGACCGCATGGGCCTGGCCGGGCACAAGGGCGCCAAGCCGCGCCGGCTCTCCGGCGGCCAGGCCCAGCGGGTCGCGCTCGCCCGCGCCCTGGCCACCCGTCCCCGGCTGCTGCTCCTGGACGAGCCGCTCGCCGCCCTCGACGCCCGCACACGCCTCGACGTCCGGGCCCAACTCCGCCGTCACCTGGCCGACTTCGAGGCGGTGGCCGTGCTCGTCACCCACGACCCGCTGGACGCCATGGTCCTCGCCGACCACCTCGTCGTCGTGGAGGACGGCCGGGTCGTCCAGGACGGCACCCCGTCACACATCGCCCGCCACCCGCGCACCGACTACATCGCCCACCTGGTCGGCCTCAACCTCTACCGGGGGCGCGCCGAGGGGCACACGGTACGTCTGGACGACGGGACGGCGATCACGACCACCGAGGAGCTGACCGGGCCGGTGTTCGTGGCGTTCCCGCCCGGCGCGGTCACCCTGCACCGGGACCGCCCCACCGGCTCCAGCGCCCGCAACCTGTGGCGCTGCGAGGTCGCCGGACTGGAGACCCACGGCGACCAGATCCGCGCCGACCTCACGGGCGAACTGCCCCTCGCCGCCGACCTGACCACGGTCGCCGCGGCCGAACTCGACCTGCACCCCGGCGCCACCGTCTGGGCCACGGTCAAGGCCACCCAGACCCACGCCTACCGCGACTGACCGACCGCCGGTCAGGCCGCCTCCAGTTGGGGCTCCGGCCGCTTGGCCGGCGCTGCCGCGCCCGTCGGCCGCCATCCCCTCGTGGTCCGCACGTAGCCGTGGATCACCGACGCCATGGCGAGCAGGAGGAGGGGACCGAAGACCAGCGGGTGGCGGGCCATGTCCAGGGACAGATAGCGGGTCGACGCGAGGATCGCGGCGAAGACGAGCGCGCCGTGGGCGACCAGTTGGACTCCCGCCCGGTCCCAGCCGCGGTCGAACGCGCGCAGGGCCGCCTCGACCGTGACGGCGAAGACCACACCGGCGACGAGGTCGATGCCGTAGTGGTAGCCGAAGCCCAGCGTCGCGCCGAGCGTGGCGACGAGCCAGAACGCTCCCGCGAAGCGCAGGATCCTCGGTCCCGTCCGGGAATGCAGGAAGATCACGGTGGCCCACGCCGTGTGCAGGCTGGGCATGCAGTTGCGCGGGGTGATCCCGTCGTACGTGAACGCCGCGGGCGCGCTGATCGGCGGCGGCGTGTCCGGCCACAGCATGGCGACGGCCCACTGCTCACCGCCGGTGCCGAAGGCCCCGGTGCCGTAGGTGAAGATCGGTCCGACCACGGGGAAGATCATGTAGATACCCGGCCCGAGCAGGCCTATCACCAGGAAGGTGCGCACCAGGTGATGGCGCGGGAAGCGGCGCTCGGCGGCCACATGGCGCAGTTGGTAGAGCGCCACGACCACCGCGGCCACCGCGAGTTGGACGTAGACCCAGTCGAGGACGTGCTCGCCGACCGGGCCCGCGGCCCGCACCGCCCGGCCCACCAGCCACGAGGGGCTGCCCAGCGCGTGATCGGCGACCGCGACGTACGGGTCCAGCACCTTCGGGTGGGTCTTCGCGGTGATCAGCAGCCAGGTGTCGCCGGTCTTGCGGCCGGCCACCAGCAGCAGCCCCAGCCCGACGCCCTTCAGCAGCAGGACCCGCTCCCGGCCGGTGCGGCGCGTGACCGCGAGGACGCCGCAGCCGAGGACCACCCACAGCGCGCCGTTGCCGAAGGAGTGGCTGCCGGACACCGTGGCGCCCGCCGCCCAGCGCACCAGCGCGAAGACGAGGTCGACACCGACCGCGCAGGCGGCCGCCACGAGACGCTGACGCCAGGTCAGGACCACCATCGTCAGCGCCAGGCCGGCGTAGAGCAGCGGTCCGGAGACGGGGGCGAACACCACCTCCTTCGCCTGGTTGGTGATCGGCCCCGGAAGGCCGTAGCGGCGCGCGGCGATCTCCAGCGCGACGAGGAACGCGAGAGCCGCCACACCCGCCACGGCCCAGAGTCTTGCGCGCGGCTGACGCCAACGTATTCGCGACGGTATCCGTGATGGCATGTATCTCAATCTTTATTCTGTTTGCGTCTTTTTCCTGATTTGCGCAAATAACGACCTTTCGGCGACGGGAGGGTTACCAACCCGTCAGCACAAGAAGACGAATGTATTACTGCGCGGGTTGCCAGGCGAAGCCGTCGGGGTCCTCGAACGGCGCGGTCTCCGCGGCGATCACGAGGCGGTGCGAGCCGCTGCCGTCGGCGTCGACGCCCGCGACCTTGGCCAGGCCGCGCCGCTTGTAGAGGGAGAGCTTGACCGTGCCCGGTGCGGTGGCGAACTCGACGTACTTGTTCCCGAAGCTCTTGCCGACGGCGAGCCCGCGCTCGACGTAGAACTGCTTGCTGGCCTTCATGTCCTCGACGCCGAGCAGGAGCACGATCTCGTCGAACTCGCGGGTGACCGGACCGGTGTCCTTCTTGTTCGAGGTGGCGAGCTGCCAGATCGTGCCGTCCGGCGCCTGCACGACACCGCCGTAGCCCCACAGGGACTTCGCCGCGGGCTTGACGACGGTGGCGCCGGCGTCCACGGCGGCGGCGAGGAGGGCGTCGACGTTGCCCGGCTGGGACACCACGAGGGACAGGGTGAAGCCGCGGAAGCCGGCCGTCGGCGACTCGGAGGCGCCGACGCGGACCTGCTTGGGGTCCAGTCCGAAGGCGTCGGAGTAGAAGCGGGTGGCGGCCTCGGTGTCGGCCACTTCCAGGGTGATGGAGTCGATGGAGTTCATGTCCACGACGGTATGGGCGGCGGGGTCGGAGATGCTTCTCGAAAACTGACCGTGCCGGCGCGTGTCTCAGCCGCTCAGGCCGAGTTCACCCGCCCGCACCCCCGCCTGGAAGCGGGAGCCGGCGTCGAGGGCGTCGAGCAGTTCGGCGACCCGGCGCCGGTAGGTGCGCAGCGACATGCCCAGTTCGCGGGCGGCGGCCGCGTCGGTGGCGCCCGAGCCAAGGGCGCGCAGGACGGTGCGGCTCGCGGTGTCGAGGTGGGGCTGCTCGCCCCGGAGGAAGGACGTGAGGTCGGTGGCCGCCGCCCAGGCCGCGTCGAACAGGGCGTACACACCGCCGACCAGGGTGGGTTCGGTGGTCACGGTGTAGGCGCGGCCACTGGGGGAGTCCGGGCCGGCCAGGATCGCGTACCGCCGGTCGATGACGATCGTCTCGTGCGGGAGGGCGCCGGCCGCGATCCGCACCCGGGCGCCTTGGGTGAGCAGCGCGTGCAGGTGTTCCCTGCCGCCCTCGTCGGCCAGCGCGGCCGGGCTGAGCAGCTTGCGGACCCGTTGCGCACCGCTCTCCCGGACCCGGGCCCGCGCCACCTCGCGGGCGGCCGGGCGGGGCCAGGTGTCGAGGTCACGGGCGGCACAGACGAACTCCTCGCGGACCGAGGAGAACAGCTGCCCGGCGCGGGCCAGCAGCTCCAGCTCCCCGTGGATCGTGACGCTCTCAGCCATACGTCCATTGTCACCCGCGGGCTCGTGACGGGGACCCGACGGCCTCCGGCCGCCCCTTGGGCCGGCAGCAAGTTGCCACGGTGTCGCCGCGGCGGGGCCCGCCGCGCAGGCTCGGGGCATGAGCACTCACTTTCGTCTCGGCGGCGACCTTCCGGTCGGGCGGCTCGGTTTCGGGGCCATGCGGCTGCCCACCGGCGGCTTCCACGGTCCGGCCCGGGACCCGGAGGCCGGCCGCGCCGTGCTGCGCCGTGCCGTGGAACTGGGCGTCGACCACATCGACACCGCCGCCCTCTACACCAGCGGCGACGGCACCGTCCGGGCCAACGACCTGATCCGCGAGGCCCTGCACCCCTACCCGGACGGCCTGGTGATCGCCACCAAGGTCGGTCCGCTGCGCACACCCGACGGCGGGCTGGAGGCGACCACCGACCCGGCCGCCCTGCGCCCCCTGGTCGAGGAGAACCTGAAGACTCTCGGGGTCGACCGCCTCGACCTCGTCTACCTCCGCATCGGCGGCATCGCGCCGCCGCCGCACGGCGAGTCCGTCGCCGCCCGCTTCGAGGCGCTGGCCGCCCTGCGCGAGGAGGGTCTGATCCGGCACCTGGGGCTGAGCCACGTGGGCGCCGGGCACCTCGCCGAGGCACGGGCGATCGCACCCGTCACGGCCGTCCAGAACCACTTCCACACCGACAAGCGCGACGACACGGAGGTCCTGGCCGCGTGCGAGGAGGCCGGCATCGCCTACGTCCCGTTCTTCCCGCTGGGCGGTGGCCTCGGCGACCTGAGCGGGGCCCGGATCGCCGAGGTCGCGGCCCGGCACGCCGCCACCGTCCCGCAGATCGCCCTGGCCTGGCTGCTCGCGTCCTCCCCCGTCACCCTCGCCATCCCCGGCACGGGCTCCCTTTCCCACCTGGAGGAGAACACCGCCGCCCGGTCGATCGTCCTCACTCCGCGGGATCTGGCCGACCTCGGCTGACCCGGGCCACGCCTGGACGCCGCCCCGCGATCACAAGTGCGACGGGATTATCACGAGCGTCCACACGGTCACGGCGTGCTACTGTCGATGGAAGTTGCAGTTGTGGTTGCCTGAAGGTTTTTCCGACGGGGTGATCATCACGGCGACCGGCGCTCACACAGGGTGAACGCCGAGCACCGTACCGAAGGAGAAAAAAATGGCATCCGGCACCGTGAAGTGGTTCAACTCGGAAAAGGGCTTCGGCTTCATCGAGCAGGACGGCGGCGGCCCCGACGTCTTCGCCCACTACTCGAACATCGCCGCCCAGGGCTTCCGTGAGCTGCTCGAGGGCCAGAAGGTGACCTTCGACATCGCGCAGGGCCAGAAGGGCCCGACCGCCGAGAACATCGTGGTCGCCTGACCTCACGACGCACTCGCGTTACTTCGCAGTCGGGGCCCGCACCTTGGGGTGCGGGCCCCCGCTCGCGTTTCTTTCTTTTTCTTCTCGTTTTCTTCTCCATGCTCCGGTCCCGCGCCCCGATGCGCCGACAGTGACCGGACCCGGCTCGTTCTTGCGATTCCCCGCGCCGTACCACCGCTGCGGGACTCCCTTGATACGTGCCGTATCAAGGAAGGTTCCGTATGGACCGCGCACGCACACGCACCAATGACCGCAGCCGCTCCGGCGGCGGCCCCCGCCGCTCCCCCCGGACGGCCGGCCGCTCCCAGAACCCCGGCCGCCGTCCGGCCGCCGCTCCCCAGGGCGAGTTCGCGCCCCCGAAGACGATCACTCCGGCGCTGCCCGCCGTCGACTCGTTCGCCGAGCTCGACCTGCCGGAGCGCATGCTGGCCGCACTGAGCGGCGAGGGCGTGACCGTGCCGTTCCCGATCCAGGCGGCGACCCTGCCGAACTCGCTGGCCGGGCGCGACGTACTCGGCCGGGGCCGCACCGGATCGGGCAAGACCCTCGCCTTCGGCCTCGCCCTGCTGGCCCGCACGGCCGGCCGGCGCGCCGAACCGCGCAGGCCGCGCGCCCTGATCCTCGTCCCCACCCGTGAGCTGGCCCAGCAGGTCACCGACGCGCTCGCCCCGTACGCCCGCGCCGTGGGCCTGCGGTCGGCCACCGTGGTCGGCGGCATGTCGATCGGCCGCCAGGCCAGTGCGCTGCGGGGCGGTGCCGAGGTCCTCGTGGCGACGCCGGGACGACTCAAGGACCTGATCGACCGGGGCGACTGCCAGCTCGGCGACGTCGGCATCACCGTGCTCGACGAGGCCGACCAGATGACCGACATGGGCTTCATGCCGCAGGTCACCGCCCTCCTCGACCAGGTGCGGCCGGACGGGCAGCGGATGCTGTTCTCCGCCACCCTGGACCGCAACGTCGACCGGCTGGTCCGCCGCTACCTGTCGGACCCGGTGGTCCACTCCGTCGACCCGTCGGCCGGCGCCGTCACCACGATGGAGCACCACGTGCTGCACGTGCACGAGGCGGACAAGCAGGCCACGACCGTCGAGATCGCGGCGCGCGACGGCCGGGTCATCATGTTCCTGGACACCAAGCACCGGGTGGACCGGCTGGTCAAGCACCTGCTGAAGAGCGGCGTGCGGGCGGCCGGGCTGCACGGCGGCAAGTCCCAGCCGCAGCGCACCCGCACCCTCGCCCAGTTCAAGGACGGGCAGGTGACGGCGCTGGTGGCGACCAACGTCGCGGCCCGCGGCATCCACGTCGACAACCTCGACCTGGTCGTCAACGTGGACCCGCCCGGCGACCACAAGGACTACCTGCACCGCGGCGGCCGTACGGCCCGCGCCGGCGAGTCGGGCAGCGTCGTCACCCTGGTCACGCCCGACCAGCGGCGCGACATGACGCGGCTGATGGCCTCGGCCGGCATCACCCCGCAGGTCACCCCGGTCCGCTCGGGCGAGGCGGAGCTGTCCCGCATCACCGGTGCGCAGGCTCCCTCCGGCGTCCCCGTCGTCATCACCGCACCGGTCGTGGAGCGCCCGCGGCGTGCCGCGTCCGGCAGCGGCTCCTCGTCCCGCGGGCGGCGCGGCCGCTCCGGCCAGTCCCGCTCCGGCCAGGCGGCCTCCGTCCCGCAGACCCGCACCGGTCAGGGCCGCGGCGGCGGTCAGAGCCGCTCCGCCGGCGAAGCCCCGCGGCGCAGGCCGCGGCGCCAGTCCGCCGGTGGTTCGGCCGCCTAGGCGAACCGCAAGCCCATCCGCTCCGTCCCCCTTGTTGGAGGCATCATGCGCTGTGTCATCGCCCGGTACCCGTTCGACCTCACCAAGCAGGGGGTGCTGGACTCGATGAAGGGCGTCACGCCGCAGCCCGTCACGGGTGAGTCCGTGACCATCGGCCGCCGCCGCTACCCGGTCAAGCAGGTGGGCGTGGTCGTCACCCGGCAGGACAGCCGCGATTTCTCGGCGGCCGAGGTCACCCGGGCCATGACGCGCCTCGGCTTCACCTGCCACCCCGCTCCCGGTGCCGAGCCCGACCCGGCGCCCACCGCCACGCCGGTCCAGACCGCGTCGGCGATGCTCGGAGGACCGGCCCAGCCGCAGGAGTGAGGACGGGTCTCCTCCGTCAGGACAGTCCCGTCGCCCGGCCCGCGCCGTCCCAGCGCACCTCGCTCACGCGCCGGACGGCGTCGCGGTCGAGCGGGCCGAAGACGTGCGGGAAGAGGGTGCCCTCGGCGACCCCGGGCGGCGGTGCGGGCGCCGCCGCCTCCCACACGCACCGCGCGGTGAGCCGGTCCTCGTCGAGGAGCACCGCGAGCAGGGGACGGGGCGCGGCGCGGTAGTAGGCGTTGACGACGGCGAGCGTGGTCGCCTCGTCGGGCGAGCAGTGCACGAACCCGTCCTCTGCGAGCGAGGCGGGGGCGAAGGGCCGGCCGGGTTCGGCGTTCCACTCGGCCAGCGGTACCACGTGGTAGATCATCGTTCCGTTTTAACAGCCGGGCCGCCGGGCTCCGAGGGCGTGGGCACGGGATCCGGGGCGGACGGCGGCGCGGACGCCGACGGCGAGGAGGCCGACGGGGTCGGCGTGTTCCCCGTGGACGCGTCGGGGACCGGACTCGGCGCCTGCGAGGCGTCGCGGGGCGGGGCCGGGGTCGGTGCGGTCGTCGCGGGCGGGTCGGCGGGGGCCGGGGCCAGCGGGACCGTCGGACGCGGGGGCGGGGCGGGGGACGCCCAGTTCAGCGGCAGCGCGATCAGGGCGGCGGCGGCAGCGGTCGCCGCGGCACCGGCGGCGGCACGGAGCAGACGCCGGCGGGACGCGGTTTTGCGGATCGCCTCGTAGCGGCCGGGCGGCGGGCCCAGGTACGCGGTCTCCGGGCGGAGCACGACCAGCAGCGGATCGTCCCCGTCGTGTCCGAAGCCGGGATCGTCCTCAAGGCGTGTGGTCAAGGCTTCTCCTCAGATGGACGCGGAGCAGTTCGCGGGCCGCGTGGAGGTCGGCCTTGACGGTTCCTTCCTTGCGCCCGGTCAGCGCGGACACCTCCCGGATCGGCATGTCAGCGTAGTAGTGGAGCAGGATCGGCACGCGCAGTCGCTCCGGCAGGGACTGCACGAGCAGCCGCACCGAGGGGTCGGTCTGCTCGGGGTGCGGGCGTACGGCGACCTCCGCGGTGACCCGGCGCACGGCCCGGCGTTCGCGCTCCAGCTTGCGCCAGTGATCCCGGACGAGGTTGGCGGCGGTCACGTAGAGGAACCCGCGGGGCTCCTCCACGGACGTCCAGCGGGCCCAGAGCCGGGTGAACGCCTCCGAGGCGATCTCGTGGGCCGTCTCGTCGTCGTCGACGAGCCGGCGGCACCAGCCGGCGAGGCGCGGATACAGGGCGGCGAACAGCTCGGACGCCGCCCTGTCACGGGACCGTTTCAACGCTCTCCATGGTCGTGAGGGTATGCCGTGCGCACGGCGGGTCAGGAGGGAGCGGGACGCGTCGCGCTCAGCGCGGCGAAGACGATGACGTTGTCCCGGTACTCCTCGCCGACGCGCGGGCCACCGCAGGTGATGAGCCGCAACTCCGGCCGTTTCACGTCCCCGTAGACGTCGTCCGTCGGGAACTCGGCCTTCCGCACGGTCCGTACGGCGGTGACCGTGAACTCGGCCGCCGCGCCGTTCTCCAGGCGCGTCTCGATCCGGTCGCCCCGGTGCAGCCGCGCGAGGTGCCGGAAGACGCCGTCGCCGTGGGTGCCGACCGTGACGTGGCCGAGGAGGACCGACGGTCCCACCTGGCCCGGGGTCGGCGAGTGCCGGTACCAGCCCGCGCGGTCGTCGTCCGTGACGGGCGGGACCTGCACCGTGCCGTCCGCCGCGAGCCCCAGGCGCATCACCGGGGTGTCGACGCCGGCGGCCGGGATGCGCAGGCCGACCGGCACGGAACGCTCCAGTGGACGCGCGGACTTGGCACCGGTGGGCGACTGGGGCGCGGTGGTGCCGGGGCGGTCGGACGCGGCCACGTCGTTGCCCGTGTTCCCCGTGTTCCCCGCGCCGCCGCCGCAGCCGGCGAGCAGCACGGCGAGCGCCGCGGTGGCGAGGGCGCGACCGGCGGGGCGGGTCATGCCCCGGTCGCCGCCCGCCGACGCCGTACGACGAAGAGGACCGCACCGCCCGCGACGAGCACGGCACCGGCGCCCGCGCCGACCAGCCCCTCGTCGGTCCCGCCCGGCTCCGGGGCCGCGACGCCGGTGTCGGGGGCGCCCTCGGGCACGGCGGAGACCTGGCCGTCGGCCGGGGCGGGGGCGGGCGCCTCGTCCGCCGGGCCCGGCTTGCTGGGCGAGGCGGCCGGGGCCTTGGTCGGGGCCTCGCTCGGCACGGGGCTCGGGGTGCTCTGGGCCGGGGGCTTGGTGGGCGCGGGGCTGGGGTCGTCGGCGAACGCGGGCGCGGTGCCGGCCAGTACGGCGGTGCAGGCCAGGGCCACGGCGCTGAGGATGGTGCGGCGCATCGGGTCGCTCTCTCTCGGGGGGTGGTGAGTGGATCGGACGGAGAGACGAGGCGGCGCCCCGGCGGGTTGTAAAGGGATGGCAAAGTCGTGGCGGGTGGCGGACGCGTCCCCTTCTTACGGACCCGTGACGTGCCGCGCGGGACGCCCGGCGCGAGGGCCTCACGCGCCTAGCGTGGACGCATGCGCGTACTGGTCACCGGCCATGCCGGGTTCATCGGGTCCCATGTCGTGACGGCACTGCGGGAGCACGGGCACGAGCCCGTCGGATACGACGTCCGCGAGGACCCCGCCGCCGACGTGCGCGACCCCGCGGCGGTCGCCAAGGCGCTCACCGGGGTGGACGCCGTGTGCCACCAGGCGGCGATGGTGGGACTCGGCAACGGGTTCGCCGACGCGGCGGAGTACGTCTCGCGCAACGACCTCGGCACCGCCGTCCTGCTCGCCGCGATGGCGGAGGCGGGCGTGGAGCGGCTCGTGCTCGCCGGGTCGATGGTCGTGTACGGCGAGGGGCGCTACGAGTGCGCACGGCACGGCGTGGTGCGGCCCGGCCCGCGTGCCGTCGCCGACCTGGACGCGGGCCGCTTCGAGCCGCCGTGCCCGGTGTGCGGCGCGGCCCTGTCCCCGGGGCTGGTCGGCGAGGACGCGCCCACCGACCCGCGCAACGTGTACGCGACGACCAAGCTGGCCCAGGAGCACCTGGCCGCCGCCTGGGCGCGGTCGGCCGGCGCGACGGCGGTGTCGCTGCGCTACCACAACGTGTACGGACCCGGGATGCCCCGCGACACCCCGTACGCCGGGGTCGCCTCCTTCTTTCGCTCCGCGCTCGCCCGCGGCGAGGCACCCCGGGTCTTCGAGGACGGCCGCCAGCGCCGGGACTTCGTGCACGTCCGGGACGTGGCCGCGGCCAACGTCGCGGCGCTGACGGCCGATCGCCCGTCCGGCACGCTCACCGCCTACAACGCCGGCAGCGGCGACCCGCACACGGTGGGCGAGATGGCCACCGCCCTCGCCGAGGCGTACGGCGGCCCCGAACCGGTCGTCACCGGCGAGTACCGCCTGGGCGACGTACGCCACATCACCGCCGACTCCGCCCGCCTGCGCACCGACCTGTCCTGGCAGCCACGGGTCGGCTTCCGGGAGGGCATGCGGGAGTTCGCCCGGGCGGGGCTGCGGGGGGAGTGACGCCGGGGCTCAGGCGTCGGCCAGGGGGAGGGTCACCTCGAAGCGGCAGCCGCCGGGGATGTTCCGGACCGTGGTGCGGCCGCGGTGGGCTTCCACGATGCCGCGGACGATGGCGAGGCCCAGGCCCGCGCCGGCCGGAGGGGTACGGGCGTGGGTGCCGCGCCAGCCGGTGTCGAAGACGCGCGGCAGGTCGTCCTCGGGGATGCCGCCGCAGCCGTCGGAGACGGAGAGCACCACGCCCTCGGGCGAGGGTGCGGCGGCGACGGCGACCGTGCCGTCGGCGGGGGTGCGGCGGATGGCGTTGACCAGGAGGTTGCCGAGGACGCGGCTCATCTCCTTGCCGTCCACCTCGACCGGCACCGCCGCCACCGCGTCGCCGACCAGCCGTACGCCGTGCTCCCGCGCGAGCGGGTCCGCGCCCGCGAGGGCGTCGCCGACCAGGTCGTAGAGCGAGATCCGGGCGGGGGCGAGGGCGAGCGCGCCGGCGTGGATGCGGGAGAGTTCGAAGAGGTCGCCGACCATGCCGTTGAGGCGTTCCACCTCGGTGCGGATCTGGCGGAGGTAGCGGTCGGGGTCCGCCGCGACGCCGTCCTCCAGGGCCTCGGACATGGCCCGCAGGCCGGCCAGCGGCGTGCGCAGGTCGTGCGAGATCCAGGCGACCAGTTCGCGCCGGGAGGTCTCCAGGGCGCGCTCGCGCTCCCGGGACTCGGCGAGGCGGGCGCTGGTGGCGGCCAGTTCACGGCTGAGGGCGTCGAGTTCGGCGGTCGCCGGGACGGTGGGGGCCGCGTAGTCGCCGTCGTCGCCGAAGGAGCGTGCGGCGGCGGCCAGTTCGCGGCTGCGGGCGACCACCCAGCGGCCCAGCAGCAGCGCGGTGGCCAGCGACACCACGGCCGCCATCGCCGCGACGGTGGTGACCACGGACAGGTCGTGCGGGGACAGGAACATCGCCCAGGCGACGACGAGCGTGCCCGCGAACATCGCGAGGACGGCGACCGCCGCCACCACCGCGAGCGAAGCGGTCAGCGAGCGCCGCCGGATCAGCCGCAGCACGGCCGCGCCGGCCAGCCCGGTGACGGCGGCGCCGGCGAAGGAGTACAGGGCGATGAGGAGGGTGTCGTGCATGTCAGTCCGTCTCCCGCCCCGTCGGGTCGAAGCGGTAGCCCACGCCCCACACGGTCTGGATCAGCCGCGGCCGGGCCGGGTCGTCCTCGACCTTGCCGCGCAGCCGCCGCACGTGGACGGTGACGGTGGACAGGTCGCCGAAGTCCCAGCCCCACACCTCCCGCATCAGCTCCTCCCGGGCGAAGGCCCGCCCCGGGTGGCGCAGGAAGAAGGCCAGCAGGTCGAACTCGCGCAGGGTGAGCGCCAGCTCGGCGCCCTCCTTCGTGGCCCGCCGGGCGCCCGGGTCGACGGTGAGGCCGGCCGCGGACGGCGGCACCAGACCGGGGGCGGGCCGGGTGCGGCGCAGTACCGACTCCACCCGCAGCACCAGCTCGCGGGGGCTGAACGGCTTGGTCACGTAGTCGTCCGCCCCGACCTCCAGGCCGAGGATGCGGTCGTCCTCGTCGCCGCGGGCGGTCAGCATGACGACCGGCACGGGCCCGGTGCCGCGCAGCCGCCTGCACACCTCCAGGCCGTCCATGCCGGGCAGCATCAGGTCCAGCACCACCAGGTCCGGCCGGTGCGCGGCGGCCCGGGTGAGCGCGGCCGGACCGTCGTCGGCCCGGTCCACGAGGTGCCCGGCGCGCTCCAGGTAGCCGGCGACGACCTCCGCGACCGTGGGGTCGTCGTCGACGACCAGGATCCGGGCGGGGTCGGCGGTGGATCCCTCGGGGGTCCCGGCGGGGGATCCGGCAGGGACTCCGGCCCGGGATCCGGCAGGGACTCCGTCCGGGGACGCCTGTGCGGGAGCGGACTGGTGCGGCTGCTGCATGCGCCCAGCCTCGCACCGCGCCCACGCGGACGTCGTCCCCGCGAGCCGCCCCCGGCCGCGACGTCCGTGTTTCGTAAGGAGCGGGAGTCCGTTTCGCCCGATATCGGCTCGTAGGGTGAGAGCCGTGACCACCTCGCCCGCTCCCGACGTCGACGTCGTACTCCCCTGTCTGGACGAGGCCGGAGCCCTGCCCTGGGTCCTGGCCCGCATCCCGGACGGCTGGCGCGCGCTCGTCGTCGACAACGGTTCCACCGACGGCTCGGCGGAGATCGCCCGCGCGCTCGGCGCCACGGTCGTGACCGAGCCGCGCCGCGGCTTCGGCGCCGCCTGCCACGCCGGGCTGACCGCCGCCACGGCCGACATCGTCTGCTTCTGCGACTGCGACGCCTCCCTCGACCCCGGCCTGCTGACGCCCTTCGTGCGCGAGATCCGGGACGGCGGAGCCGACCTGGTGCTCGGCCGCCGACGACCGCAGGGGCGCGGCGCCTGGCCCCCGCACGCCCGGGCGGGCAACCTCGCGCTCGCCCGGATGCTGCGCCGCCGCACCGGCCTGCGGCTGCACGACCTCGGCCCGCTGCGCGCCGCCCGCCGCGAGGCGCTGCTCGGCCTCGGCCTCACCGACCGGCGCAGCGGCTACCCGCTCCAGATGGTGGTGCGGGCCGCCGACGCGGGGTGGCGGGTAACCGAGTACGACGTGCCGTACCTGCCCCGCACCGGGGCCTCGAAGGTCACCGGGACCTGGCGCGGCACCTGGCACGCGGTACGGGACATGCGCGGCGTGCTCGCCGAGCGACCGGAGCAACGGATTCCGCGTGACGCGGCCCGCGAGGGGAACACACGGTGAGCATGATGACCACCCTCCTCGTCATCGCGAAGGAGCCCCGCCCCGGCCGGGTCAAGACCCGCCTCACCCCGCCGTTCACCCCGGACGAGGCGGCCGCGCTGGCCGAGGCGTCCCTCGCCGACACCCTGCGCGCGGTCGCCGCGACGCCCGCCCGGCGCCGGGTGCTGGTCCTCGACGGTGCCCCGGGGCCGTGGCTGCCGCCCGGCTTCGACGTCGTACCGCAGTGCGCGGGCGGCCTCGACGCACGGCTCGCGGACGCGTTCGCCGGGTGCGCGGGGCCCGCCCTGCTGATCGGGATGGACACCCCGCAGGTGACGCCGGAGCTGCTCGACGTGGACTTCGAGGGCTGCGACGCGTACTTCGGTCCGGCGGAGGACGGCGGCTTCTGGGCGCTGGGCCTGGCCCGCCCCGACCCGGCCCTGCCGCGGGGCGTGCCGATGTCGACGCCGGTGACGGGGGCCGCGCAGCGCGAGCGCCTGCTGGCGGCGGGGCTGCGGGTACGGGACCTGCCGCCCCTGCGCGACGTCGACACCGCCGCCGACGCCCGGGCCGTCGCCGCACTGGCCCCGCACGGCCGCTTCGCCGCCCGGCTGGCTCAGTGCACGGCGGGCGCGGACGCGCGGGTGGGCCGATGAGCGGCCACGGGCGCGCGGGTGGACGGCTCGGCAGCGGCCGGGCGGCCGGCCCGGCGGACGGGCCGGCGGACGGGCCGGCCGCCGGGCCCGGGTACGGCTCCGCCGACGGGCCTCCCCCGAACAACGAACCGGCGGGCGCCCGGGCAACCAGATCCCCCGACGGCCCGAACAACGAACCGGCGGGCAGCCGGGCAACCACATCGCCCGACGGCCCGAGCAACGGACCGGCGGGCGGCCCGCCAAACGGATCCCCCCGCGTCCGCGCAACCGGGTCCCCCGACCGCCCGGCAGACGGACCCCCCGACGGCCCGCCCCGCGCCGCGGTGACCGGCTCCGCCCGCGCGCTCAGCGGTCGGCGGGCCGCCGTACCCGGCCGTCTCGCGGAGCCGGCGTTCCCCCTGGCGGGGCAGGCGCCCTGGGCCGGGTCCGATCCCTATGCCGCCGCGCTGCGGGCCGGTCGCGGGCCGCTGTTCCTGCGGCGTACCGACGGGTGGCTGCTGCCGTTGGAGGTGGAGCGGTGGTGCGCGGGGGCCGACACCGTCGACCTGGAGGTGCTGGACCGGTGCGAGGGCGCCGTCCTCGACGTGGGCTGCGGACCCGGCCGGCTGGTCGCGGAACTCGCCGCCCGGGGCCGGACCGTCCTCGGTATCGACGTCAGCGAGGCCGCGGTGGCCCACACCGTGCGCTCCGGCGGCCAGTCGCTGCGGCGCTCCGTCTTCGAGCCGCTCCCCGGCGAGGGCCGTTGGGACACCGTGCTCCTCATGGACGGCAACGTCGGCATCGGCGGCGATCCCCGCGCCCTGCTCACCCGCGTCGCCGCCCTGCTCGCCCCCGGCGGCCTGCTGATCGCCGAGACCGCGCGGGTGGACGTCGACGAGCGCGCCCACGTGCAGCTCGTCGACGTCACCGACGGCCACGCGTCCGGCAGCCCCTTCCCCTGGGCGCGGATCGGCACCCGCGCCCTGCTCGACCGCGCGGCCGCCGGGGGCTGGCGGACCGTCGCTCAGTGGACGTCGGGGGACCGCCCCTTCGTCGCGCTGCGCAGCGACCGCAGCGCCAGCAGCAGCGCCGAGCCGCCGAACAGCACGGCCGTGATCAGCAGCCAGCGGGCGAGGTAGCCGTCCGCCGACAGCCCGGTGACCCCCCGGTACCCCGCGTCGACCCGGCCGGCGATCAGCGGGAACCACACCAGCAGGAGCAGCCCGGAGAAGGCGGCGGGGACGCGCACGTACATCGCCCACCGACGGCGGCCGACCGCGCCGAGCGCGCCGGTGACCGCCCGGTCCGCCACCGAGTACAGCGGCAGCAGCACCAGGTCGTGCAGGAGCGCCGCCCCCACGAACCACAGGGCCACGCCCAGCCAGTCGTCGGCGAGCAGCCGCACCCCCGCGTAACCCGCCAGCGCGAAGGAGCAGGCCAGCAGGAGGATCTGGAGGGGGCTGCCGGTCAGCGCCCGGAGCCGGCCACCCGGCCCGCCCGGCCCGCGTGACTCGCGTGACTCGCGTACACGGTTCATCCCAGGTCTCCGAACGTCATCCGGGCCACCCACTTGGTGTTCAGCACGCCGGGCGCGGCGGGCACGATGATCCGCGCCGGGTAGCCGTGGTCCGGGCTCAGCGCCTCGCCGTTGACGTACAGGGCGAGCAGGGAGCGCGGGTCGGCGACCTGGTTGGCGCGCAGGGCGCCGCTGCGGAAGGCGCCGCGCCGCTGGAGGGACTCGACGAACACGTCGGGCGGGTCGTCCTCGTGGCCCACGCGCGCGGCGAGGTCCCGCAGCCGCACCCCGCGCCACCACTGGTCGGACGTCGACCAGCCCTCGACGCAGGCGATGGGCAGGGCCTCGCTGTGCTGCTCCATGGCGAGCAGGTCGGCCCGGCTGAGCCGGACGGTCCCGGAACGGCCCTCGACGACGAGCCGCCACGTGTCGTCGCGGGTCTCGGCCGGGACGATGCCGACGTACGCGGCCGTCTTGTTGATCTGGAAGCCGTTGGGGCCGTTCCCCGGGTCGGGTCCGCCGTGCGGGGAGAGGACGGCCGTGGCCCGCAGCGGAGGGTCGAAGCTGCGGCCCGCGTTCGTGGCGAACATCAGCAGCGAGCCGCCGCCGACGAACCACAGGGCACCGCGCCGCGAGACGGTGGGCGCGGCGGGCCGCGGGGACACCAGGTCGTCGCGCTCCTCGCGCATCGCCCGGAGGTTGCGCAGCGCCATCGGCGTCTTCAGCACGGCGTGCGCGACGAACGCGGCGAAGAAGACCCACGCTCCGTAGAAGTGCAGCGGGTAGAAGGAGCCGGGGAAGAGGTAGTCCAACTGGATGTTGAGCACCCCGGTCACGAACTGGAACAGCGCGCCCCCGACCAGCAGCAGCAGCGAGATCCGCTCCAGCGCGTGCGCGACCGAGCGGGCCGGCGGCAGGGTGAACAGCCTGGGCACGACCGACCACAGTTTGGCCAGCAGCACCGGGATCAGGGTGAGTCCGAGGGTGACGTGGACACCCTGGTTGAGGCGGTACAGCCAGGTGGGGTCGGTCGGCCACGCGAAGAGGTAGAAGCCGAGGAGCCCCTTGTCCGGGGTCTTGTCGTTGACCGGGGACAGGTCGGGGTTGTAGGCGGCGTACGAGAGCAGGCCGGTCACGAACAGCACGGTGATGCCGGCGAGCAGCACGATGCCGAGCACGGACGTGAACCGGGGGCCGCGCAGGGGGCTGCGCCAGAAGCCCGGGGAGGAGGGAAGGCGTGGGGCGAGGTCTCGCATGTCCCGACCGTAGGCAGCGAGAGACCCCGAAAGGGGTCCACGACCCATGACGAAACGCTGACGTCCGCCGTGTGCGCCGTCCGGCCCGCGATCCGCCGCCCTACGGTGCCGGTGTGACCCGCCTCCGCTCCGTCCCCCGCGACCTGTACGCCGCCGCGGCGGCCGTGCTGCTCGTGGCGGCCGCCATCCTGGTCGGCCGCCACGTGTACACCTACGACGACCTGATCGTCGGCTGGCCACCCCTGCTGGGCCGCTGGGACCCGCACCTGGGCCCCGGCACCCCGGCGGCCGTCCTGGTGGCGGCGGCAACCGTGGCGTACGGGCCGGCCGTCGCCGCCCGGCTGCCGTGGCGCGCGCTGCTCCCCGCGGCGTGGGGCGCGGCGATGGCGTGGACCTGGTCGCTGGCCCTGATCGACGGCTGGGAGCGGGGCGTCGCCGGGCGGCTGACCACCGGCCAGGAGTACCTGACGGTCATCGACCGCTGGCGCGACATCCCGGCGACCCTGCGCGACTTCAACGGGCACATCCTGCTGCACTCCCCGGACAACTGGCCCGCCCACGTCGCCGGTCACCCGCCGGGGGCCACGCTCACCTACGTGCTGCTCGACCGGATCGGGCTGGGCGGCGGGGGCTGGGCCGGGGTCTGGACCATCACCGTGGGCGCGACGGGGTGCGTGGCGGTGCTGGTGGCGGTGCGGGCCCTGTGCGGCGAGCGGCTCGCCCGGCGGGCGGCGCCCTTCCTGGCGCTGGCACCGGCCGCGGTGTGGATGGGCACGGCCGCCGACGGCTACTTCGCGGCGGTCGCCGCGTGGGCCGTGGCGCTGCTGGCCCTCACGGTCACCGGACGCTCCCTGTGGTGGACGGCGGGCGCGGGACTCCTCTTCGGTTGGACCTGCTACCTCTCGTACGGCCTCACGCTCTTCGCCGTGATCGGGGCGGCGGTGCTGCTGCTCGGGCGGCGCGGGGTTGGCGAGCGCCCGGTGATGTTCGTGCCGCTGCTGGCGGGCATGGCGGTGGTGCCGGTCGCCTTCACCGTGATCGGCTTCGACTGGTGGGAGGCGTACCACCTGCTCGTCGAGCGGTACTACGAGGGCGCGGCCGGCGTCCGCCCCTACGCGTACTGGGTGTGGGCCAACCTCGCCTGCACGGTGCTGATCACGGGCGTCGCGACGGCGGCGGGCCTGCGCCGGGCCGTCGCCCGCCTCGCCGCCCGGCGACGCGGCGGGCCGCCCGCGACCGGCGGGAGCCTCCGGGCGCCGGACACAGCGGACGCCACCGGGCAGGCCCGCCTCGCGTTCCTCGTCTGCGCGGGCCTGCTCACCCTGCTGATCGCCGACCTGTCCGGCATGAGCAAGGCGGAGACGGAACGCATCTGGCTCCCCTTCGCCCTGTGGCTCCTGCCGGCCTGCGCGTTCCTCCCGCGTCCCCGCGCGTGGCTGGCGGCACAGGCGGTCCTGGCGCTGCTCGTCAACCACCTGGTCGCAACCGGGTGGTGAGCGGCCGACCGCGCGGGTCGGGTTCCCGCGCGGTCAGGCTGCCCAGCGGGTCAGGATCCCACCGGTGCCGGTCCGACCAGCTCCGTCAGCACGTCCTCCATCGTCACGAAGCCCAGGACGGCGCCCGTCTCGCCGGTGACCGCGGCGAGGTGGCTGTCCTCGGTGCGCAGGGCGGTGAGGGTGTCGTCGAGCGGGGTGTCGATGCGGACGCGGGTGACGCGGTGCAGGGCCGAGCGCGGGAACGGGCGGTCGCGGTCGGTGAGGCCCAGGGTGTCCTTGATGTGCAGGTAGCCCAGGACCGTACCGCCGGGGCCGGTGACCGGGAAGCGGGAGTAGCCCGCCTCGGCGGCCATGCGTTCCAGCTCGGCCGGGGTGACCGTGTGGGGGACCGTGCGCATCTTCTGCGACGGGACCAGGATCTCGCCGACCGGGCGGGTGCCCAGCTCCAGTGCGTCGCGCAGGCGCTCGCCGTCGGCCGGGGTGAGCAGCCCGGCCTCGCTGGCGTCGACCACCATGCGGGCCAGCTGGTCGTCCGTGAAGACCGCCTCGACCTCGTCCTTCGGCTCCACCCTGAGCAGCTTGAGCAGGGCGTTGGCGAAGGCGTTGATGCCGAAGACGAACGGCTTCAGGGCCCGGGTGAGGGCGACCAGCGCGGGACCGAGGAACAGGGCGGTGCTCGCCGGGGCGGCCAGCGCGATGTTCTTCGGGATCATCTCGCCGATCAGCATGTGCAGATAGGTGGCGAGGGTCAGGGCGATCGCGAAGGCCACGGGGTGGACCAGCGCGTGCGGCATGTGGACCGCCTCGAAGACCGGCTCCATCAGGTGCGCGATGGCCGGCTCCGCGACCGCGCCGAGCACCAGCGAGGAGACGGTGATGCCGAGCTGGGCCGTGGCCATCATCTGGGAGATGTGCTCCAGGCCCCACAGGGTCATCCGGGCGCGCTTGTCGCCCGCCTTCGCGCGCGGCTCGATCTGGCTGCGGCGCACCGAGATCAGGGCGAACTCGGCGCCCACGAAGAACGCGTTGGTCAGCAGCGTCAGCGCGCCGATGAAGAGCTGTACGGCGGTCATCGGGCCATCTCCCGCTGCTCGTGCTCCGGCTGCCCGCCCACCAGGGGCGCGGGCGCGGTGACGCGGAGGCGGTCCGCGCGGTGGTGGTCGACGTCGAGGACGTCGAGGTGCCAGCCCTCCAGGTCGACGACGTCGCCCTTGACGGGGATGCGCGCGAGGTGGGTGGCGACCAGACCGGCCAGGGTCTCGTACGGCCCCTCCGGCGCGGTCATGCCGATGCGCCGCAGGTGGTCCAGGCGCAGCGAGCCGTCGGCCTCCCAGGCCGCCCGGCCGTCGGTCCGCGCGGGGGCGGGCAGGAGGTCCGGTATCTCGACCGGGTCGTGCTCGTCGCGCACCTCGCCGACGACCTCTTCGACGATGTCCTCGACGGTGGCCACGCCCGCCGTACCGCCGTACTCGTCGATGACGACGGCCATGGTGCGGGCCCGGCGCATGCGCTCCAGGAGGCGGTCGGCGGGCAGGCTGTCCGGCACCAGGAGCGGCGCGGCGGCCAGCTCGGTGACGGGGGTGACCGCCCGGCGCTCCGGCTCCAGGGCCAGCACGTCGCGGATGTGGACGGTGCCGATGACCTCGTCCAGGCTGTCGCGGTAGACCGGGAAGCGGGACAGGCCGGTGGCGTGCGAGAGGTTCGCGGCGTCGGCGGCGGTGGCGTGGGCCTCCAGGGCCTTGACGTCCACGCGCGGGGTCATGACGTTCTCCGCGGTCAGCTCGCTCAGGTGCAGGGTGCGGACGAACAGCTCGGCCGAGTCCGCCTCCAGGGCGCCCTCGGCGGCCGAGTGCTGGGCGAGGGCGACCAGTTCCTCGGCGCTGCGGGCGGACGCCAGCTCCTCGGCCGGTTCCAGGCCGAAGCGGCGTACGAAACGGTTCGCCGTGTTGTTCAGGTGCCGGATGAACGGGCCGAAGGCGGAGGTGAACCCGCGCTGCGGACCCGCGACGACCTTCGCGACGGCCATCGGGCGGGAGATCGCCCAGTTCTTGGGGACCAGCTCGCCGACGACCATCAGGACGACGGTGGAGAGCACCACACCGAGCAGCGTCGCCACCGTCGAGGCGGCGGCGCCCAGGCCGATCGCCTTCAGCGGGCCGCGCAGCAGCACCGCGATCGACGGCTCGGCCAGCATGCCGATGACCAGCGAGGTCACCGTGATGCCGAGCTGGGCGCCGGAGAGCTGGAGGGTCAGGGAACGTACGGCCTTCAGGGCTCCCTCGGCACCGCGCTCGCCGGACTCGGCGGCACGCTCCAGGTCACCGCGCTCGACGGTGGTGAGGGAGAACTCGGCCGCGACGAAGACCGCGCAGGCCAGGGTGAGCAGGAGGGCCAGCAGGAGCAGCAGGACCTCGGTCACCGTGCCACCCCGCTTCCTTCACGCGGATACGGGGGCACTGGCGGGCCGGCCGTGGCACGGCCGGTACTGGGAGGCTCCATTACGGAACGGGACTCCTTAACGGGGTCGGCGGGCGCCGGTACCAGCCGGGCGCCCGAGGTTTTCCCTCACATGGTAAAGGACCTGCAAAGAGAAGGGGAGTACTCATACCCCTGCGCTTCTACTCGCCTGTAGAGAACGGGCGGACGGTTCCGGTTGTTCCCTGCGGCGGCGCGGGCACGGCAGCCTGATAGCTTCTACAAAACTGTAGAAGCAACACTCTCCCGACCCGTACGGAGTTCTCATGGCCCTGTGGGACCGCTTCAAGGAGTCCGCGTCGCAGATGCAGACGCAGCTCGTGGCGAAGAAGAACGACCTCAAGAGCGGCGCCTTCCGCGACGCGAGCATGGCGATGTGCGCGCTGGTCGCCGCGGCCGACGGCACCGTCGATGCGTCGGAGCGGCAGCGCGTCGCCCAGCTGATCTCGGCCAACGAGGTGTTGCAGAACTTCCCCGCCGACGACCTGCGCCGCCGCTTCGAGGAGAACCTCGACAAGCTCACCGCCGACTTCGCCTTCGGCAAGGTCGGCATCCTCCAGGAGATCGCCAAGGCCAGGAAGAAGCCCGCCGAGGCGCGCGCCGTGGTGCAGATCGGCATCGTGATCGGCGGCGCCGACGGGGACTTCGACAAGGACGAGCGGGCGGTGGTGCGGGAGGCCTGCTACGCGCTGGACCTGCCGCCGCACGAGTTCGACCTCTGAGGTCTCACTCGCCGGGGCCGCGGCCGCCCGCACGGGTGCGGTGCGGGCCCAGTTCGCGCAGGACCTCGCCGAGGCCGGCGGCGGTGAGCGCGGGCGCCGGCAGGGGCGGTGCGGCCGGCGCGGTCCGCAGGCCGGCGAGGAACAGGGCGAGCGGGCGGCGCCAGGCGTCCGGCGTGGTCGCGGCGGTCAGCGCCGGGACCGCGCGGCCCAGCGCCGCGAGCCCGAACAGGACGTCCTCGGTGGTGACGTCGGCCCGCACCGCGCCGTCGTCCCGGCAGCGGGCCAGCAGCGCGTCCACGGTCCGGCGGTTGTGCTCGTGCACGGCCTCCAGGCTGTCCACGCCCCGCAGATGCGTGGTCATCAGGTCGTTGGAGCCGCGGTCGGCGGCCAGGGCCGCGAAGACGACGTCCAGATAGCCGGTGAGACCCGCCCACGCGTCCGGCGCCCGTCGGGCCCGCTCGCCCGCCTCCATCGTGCCGGTCAGCGAGTCCCGGAACACGGCGTCCACCAGCGCGGCGCGGGTGGGGAAATGGCGGTAGAGCGTCGCGTTGCCGACCCCCGCCCGGCGCGCGATCACGTCCAGCGGCGCGTCCAGCCCCTGCTCGGTGAACACCTCGTGGGCCGCCTCCAGCAGAAGCTCCCGGTTGCGTCGCGCGTCGCGTCGCTGCCGGGGCGCTCCCTCGCGTGCGCCGACGGTCATCCTCGCCCTCCGGATCGTACGAACCGGGGAGTGCTCCCCGTGCCCTCGGTGCCGATGCTATCGTCGGCCGGGTAAACGGGGATCACTCCCCGTTTAAGTGCCGTCCCCGGTTCCCAGGAGGTCCCATGGCCGCGCCCACCCTCGACGAACTGGCCGCCCTCCGGGCCGCGGGCGCCGTCCACCGGGTGTCGGTGCCGGGGAGCGGGGAGAGCTGGCTGGTCGTCACGCGCGACGCGGCGCGGGCCGCGCTCACCGACCCGCGGCTGCGCAACGACATCCGGCACTCCGCGTCCTGGGACTCCGACGGCGGGCACGCCATCGGCCGCAACATGCTCCAGAGCGACCCGCCGCAGCACACCCGCCTCCGCCACCTGGTGGCCGGCCACTTCGCACCGGGCCGGATCGCCGCCCTGCGCCCCCGCGTGGAGCGCGTCGCGGGGGACCTGCTGGACGCACTGGAGCGCCGGGGCACGGCGGACCTGGTCGCCCGGTACGCGCTGCCCCTCCCGGTGACGGTGATCTGCGAACTCCTCGGCGTGCCCGGGGCCGACCGCGAGGTCTTCCACACCTGGTCGAACGAGCTGGTCATGCCCACCTCGCCAAAGGCGGCTGAAGCCGCGGCCGGCGCGCTGACCGGCTATCTCACCGACCTGACCGGCGCCAAGCGCGACGCCCCGGACGGCACCCTCCTCGGCGACCTGACCGCCGCCGCGGACGCCGGGGGCCTCACCGCCGAGGAACTGCTCGGCACGGCCTTCCTGATCCTGGTCGCCGGCCACGAGACGACGGTCAACCTGATCTCCGCGACCGTCCACAGCCTCCTCACCCACCCCGGCCAGCTCGACCGCCTGCGCGCCGAGCCGGAGCTGGCCGGGGCGGCGGTGGAGGAGTCGCTGCGGTTCAACTCCCCGGTGCACGCCTCCGCGTTCCGTTTCGCGGCCGAGCCGCTGGAGCTGGCTGGCACACCGATCGCGGCCGGCGACTCGGTGCTCGTCTCCCTCGCCGCCGCCTCCCGCGACCCCGGCCACTTCCCCGCCCCCGACCGCTTCGACATCGGCCGCGCGCCCCGCGGCCACCTCGGCTTCGGCCACGGCCTCCACCACTGCCTGGGCGCCCCGCTGGCCCGGATGGAGGCCACCGTCGCCGTACGCCTGCTCCTCGAGCGCCACCCCGCGCTCGCGTTCGCCACCGACCCGGCGACGCTCACCTGGCGCACGAGCACCCTGCTGCGGGGGCTGGCGGAGCTGCCGTTGCGTCTGGGCTGACCCCCAAGCGTCAGGACGGGTCCTCCGGTACGGCGGACAGCAGGCTGTGCACGACCGGGCCCGCCGAGCCGCCGCCGGTGACGCCCTCCTCGACGACCACGGCGACGGCCACGTTGCCGCGGTGGGCGACGAGCCAGCCGTTGTTGTCCTGGTCGTCGGAGACCTCGGCGGTGCCGGTCTTCGCGCCGACCTCGCCGGGCAGGTCGGCCAGGACGCGCGCGGTGCCGTCGGTGACGGTGTCCCGCATCATTCCGCGCAGCTGGCCGACGACCTTGCCGGGCAGCGGCTCGGTGCGGGTACGGTCCTCGTTCCCCCCGGTGACGGACGGCTGGTGGAACTCGCCGGAGACCGCGGTCGCCGTCACCGACGCCATGATCAGGGGGTTGGCCTGGATCCGGCCCTGTCCGATCATCGACGCGGCCTTCTCGGTCTCGTCCTTGGGCACCGGCACCGAGCCGTCGTACGTCGGGATGCCCACGTGCCACTCCTGGCCGACGCCGAAGTAGGTGCGGGCGACCTCGCCCAGCTCCCCCTCCTCGAGCTTGCCGCGCAGGCTGATGAAGGCCGTGTTGCACGACTCCATGAAGTCCTTGCGGAAGGTGGCGCCCGGGTGCTCCGACGTCTCGACGTTGTGGAACTCCTTGCCGACCGTCAGGTACTTGGGGCAGTCCACGACGTCGTCGGGGGCGACCGCACCCTTGAGCAGCAGGGCGCTGCTGGTGACGATCTTCCAGGTGGAGCCGGGCGCGTAGGTGCCGGAGGCGGCGCGGTTGAAGCCGCTGGAGGGGGAGTTGGCGAAGGCCAGGACCTCGCCGTTGTCGACGCGCAGGGCGACGAGCGCGGCGTTCTTGCCGTCGGCCTTCTCGAGGGCCTGCTCGGCGGCGGACTGCCAGGTGGCGTCCAGGGTGGTGCGCACCGGCCGGTCCGCCGTGGCCGGGTCGGGCTTCTTGCCGAAGGACGCCTCGGTGCGCACGGTCTCGCCGCTGGCCCGGTCGACCAGCTCGACCGCGCCGCGCGGACCACCGCCGCCCGAGTCGCCGGCGAGCCGGCCCAGGAGCGGTGCCAGGGACGGGTACCGCGCGCCGTTGAGGGAGGTGCCCTCACGGTCGGTGACCTTCGGCGGGGTGGTCTCGGCGCGCTCCAGCCGGAACTTCTCCGTGTCGCTCAGCCGCGGGTGCACCAGGGACAGCCGCCAGTCCACCTTCCAGGCGCCGTCCTGTTCACGCAGCGGCAGCTCCGACTCGTACGTCCAGGTGCCGAGGCCGCTGATCGGCATCCGGGCGGTGAACGGGACGCCGAGGGTGCCGTCCTCGGCCTCCTTCGCGTCCTTCGCCGCCGTCAGCTTCGGCTTCTCGATGTCGAGCCCGGCGGTGAAGCTCTGGAGCACCTCCTCGGCCGGGCCGGGTCTGGTGGTGCGGCCGGCCGCGTTCGGCAGGCGCCCGGCGGACCAGTCCGCGAGGAACGCGCGCGCCTGCTCCATCGCGGCGGGGTCCGGGCCGTCCTCGCCGCGCGCGAAGGGGCCGAGCCCGGCGGCGTACGAGCCGCCCGCGGCGATCGCGAGCACGACCGCCACCGCGGCGACGGCCCGCACGCCGTTGCGGGGGCCGCGGCGGCGGGAGGAGGGGAGGTACGAGGCGTCGGACATCGGAAGTTCCCTGTCTGTCGGGGCGGTGGGCCGGCCGGGTGGTGAGGCGGCGGAGTGGTGGCATCCGGGGGGCGGTGGCTTCTGTTCGGTGCATCGGACCGGTGCGTCGGATCGGTGCGTCGGCGGCGCCGGGTCAGCGGCCGGGGTGGCGCGGCGCGTGGCGTCGGGTCAGCGGTCCGAGGCGGTGAAGAAGTCGAGGATCGTGCCGGTGGCGTCCAGGTCCTTGCTGACGGGGCCGAATCCCTCGGGCGGTGCGGCGGTCGTCCCCGGCCAGGTGTGACCGGCGTCGTGGACGACGAGGAGCCGGACGGTGCCGGCGTCCGGGGCGCCTCGGCCGTCCTTCGGCCGCCAGACGGTCTCGTCGTAGCCCTTCCGCTCCCGCGTGACCGGGTCACCCGCGCCGCCGGCGTCCGCGAAGGCCTCCGCGGTGTCCCGTGCCGACAGGCTCGGCAGGATCGGTTCCTCGGGGTTCGGCGGCGGGGAGGGCAGGCCGGCCAGGGGCCGTACGGGGTCGTCGGCGCCGTAGACGACCAGGACCGGGACGGGTCCGGTGGGCTTCACCGCGCCGTCGCCCGCGGCCAGCTGGCCGGAGACCGAGGCCGCGCCCGCCAGCAGGGCGGGGCGTTCGGCGGCCATGCGCAGCGCCATCGAGCCGCCGTTGGAGAACCCGGCGACGTAGACCCGCCGCGGGTCGGCGTGCTCGGTGCCGACCAGGTGCTTGATCAGCGCCTCGGTGAAGCGCACGTCGCGCCCGGGGTCGGGACGCTGCTCGGTCGCCCTCGCGCCCGCGCCCCAGCCCTGGTCGAGGCCCTCGGCGAAGGCGACGAGCATGCCGCGCTCCTCGGCCGCCCGTTGCAGCCCGCTCTTCTCCCGCAGGTCGGCGGCGCTCTCACCGCGGCCGTGGAAGGCGATGACGAGGGGCCTGCGGCCGTCGGCGGCGGGCCGGTGCAGGAGGTAGCGGCGGGTGTGGCCGTCGACCCGCAGCTTCCCGGGGACCTCCGGCGCCGCGGCGGCCGTACCGCCGGTGCCGGACGCGCCGCTCGACGGTGGCGCGGCGTCCGGGCGGGAGGAGTCGGCCGAGCAGCCGGCCAGGGGGAGCACGAGGCCGAGGGCGAGCGCACCGGGCCAGCGGCGGAGGCGGGGCGCGAGGTCGCGGAAGGAGCGCATGTCCCGAGGAGAGCAACCCCGCCGGGCCCTTGTCCAAGATTCATATGGATGTTGGATCGATCAATCCCCGATATGATTACTGCTCGTGGACCTGGTGCGGCACCTGGAGTGCTTCGTGGCTGTTGCAGAAGAGTCACACTTCGGGCGTGCCGCGACCCGGCTGGGCATGGCCCAGCCGCCCCTGTCGCAGCGCATCCAGCGGCTGGAGAAGGAGTTGGGCGTCCGGCTCTTCGAGCGCACCAGCCGCCAGGTCACCATCACCGAGGCCGGCACGCTGCTGCTCGCCGAGGCCCGTGAGCTGCTGGCCCGCGCCGAGTCCCTGCGGGCCACCGCGCGCCGGGTCCGCGACGGCGAGACCGGTCTGCTGCGCGCCGCCCTGTCCCCCGACATCTCCGGCGAGACCGTCGCCGCGCTGCTGGCGGACTTCCGGCGCCGCCACGCGGGACTGGAGCTGGAGCTGCACGAGCTGTCCACCGCCCAGCAGCTCGCCGGGTTCGCCGCGCACGAGCTGGACGTCGGCCTGATCCACCACCCCTGCGACGTCGCCGGCCTGGAGCTGGGTCCGGTGCTCCGCCGCGACCTCGGCGTCCTGCTGCCGCGCGGCGCCCCCCAGGCGGACCGGGCGGAGGTGCCGCTCGCCGCCCTGACCGGCTACGACCTGGTCCTCTTCCCGCGCGCCGACGCCCCCGCGGTCTACGACGACCTGCTCACCTCGTGCGCCCGGGGCGGCTGGACGCCCGGTGCCGTACGGCACGGCCAGGGCGCCAGCTTCGTCCGCGGCCTGGTGCTGTCGTCCGGGGCCGTCGCCCTGTGCCCGCGCGACACCCGGCTGGTGACACCCGGCGACCGGGACCTGGTCTGGCGCCCGCTGGCCGGGGCAGCGCCCGCCTGGCGGCACTCCGTGGCCTGGCCGAAGGGACGCGGCGACGCCGCCGTCGGCGCCTTCACGGACGCGGCCACCCACGCCCTGCGCACCACGGCCGACGCCCACTCGGAGGCCCCCGCCCGGCCCCTGCACCTTCGCCCGGCATCGGAGTACTGGCTATGACGGCCCCCGCCGCCTTCCCCCACCCACCGTCGCCCGGTGCCACCGCGGGCCACCGCCCCGCGTTCCCCACCACCGCGCGCCCGGCGCCGCCCCGCGCCACTCCGCACACGACGGACCGCCGTCCGGCGTCCACCACCACCCACCGGCCGTCGCCCGGTGCCGCCGCGCCCTCGGCCGACCATCACCCCGCGCCTCCCGCCCCCGCCCGAGCGGCCGGCGGGTCCGTCGCGGTCCTCCCCCGGCCGGGCGGGCGCCCGCGCACCGTCCCGGCCCTCCCGGCCCCCGGGACCGCCCACACCACCCCCCGCCCCGGAACCCGCGTCCCCCGCACCCGGTACGCCGTCCCCACCCGCCGCCGCCCGGCATCGGAGCCCCGGTCATGACCGACACCGCCACCGCGGCCCGGCTGGGCGCGGCCTTCGCCGAGGCCGGGGTCACCGGGTGGCTGCACGCCGTGGACGTGGACTCCGGTGCGCAGGTGGAGGCCGGTGCGGACCAGGCGGTGTGCACGGCGAGCGTCCACAAGGTGTGCGTGCTGGTGACGCTGCACGAGCAGGCGGCGGCCGGGACGCTCGACCTCACCGAGCAGGTCGAGTGCCCGGCCGACGGGCGCACCCCGGGACCCACCGGCCTGTCGGCGATGCTGGACCCGGTCCGGCTGTCCCTGCGCGACGCGGCGTTCTGGATGATGTCCGTCAGCGACAACACCGCCGCCGACCTGCTGCTGCGCCGGGTCGGTCTGGACGCCGTCAACCGGACCACCGAGCGGCTCGGCCTGCACCGGACGCGGGCCGTGTACGGCTTCGGCGAGATGCTGCGCACCATGCGGGAGGACGCCGGGCCCGCCGGCGCCCAGGCCCTGGCCGACCCGCACGTCATCACCCGGCTGCGCGCCCTGGACCCCGCCCGCACCAACCGCAGCACCCCCCGGGACATGACCCGGCTGCTCACCGCGGTCTGGCGGGACGAGGCCTGCCCGCCCGAGTACGGCGCCGCCATGCGCCGGATCATGGGCCTCCAGGTCTGGCCGCACCGCCTGGCCTCGGGCTTCCCCTTCGACGACGTCCACGTGGCCGGCAAGACCGGCAGCCTGCCGACCCTGCGCAACGAGGTCGGCGTCGTCGAGTACCCCGACGGGGGCCGCTACGCCGTCGCGGTCTTCACCCGCACCGCCCACACCGCCGCCACACTCCCGGCGGCGGACGCGGTCATCGGCACGGCGGCCCGGATCGCGGTGGACGCGCTGCGGGCCCCGTGAACCGCCGGGCCCGGAGATCGAAGAGACATATCGGGCGCTTTATCCCATTCGGGGGTACATAATCAGAACATGAGTACGGCAACGTATGAACTGCTGGCCGCGTCCGACGCGGTCAACGTGACAGTGGCCTTCATCCTCGGGCTGGTGGTCGCCGGCGCGCTCATCGGCGCCGTACGGATCGGCATGCGGGTCATGGACCGGGAGTCCGACCGCCCGCGCGCCGAGGATCAGCCCCACCTCCCGGAGACCGGCGCCGTCCGCGAGGAGCGGGAGATGCGGGAACCCGACGAGATCCCGCTGAACCAGGACGGCAGCCCACGGCTCATGCCCTACGAGCTGCACCACTCGGGCAGCCGCCGGGGCGAGGACCAGCGACGCAAGCGCTGGCTCCCCGGATCCAGCGGAGCCTTCGGCAGCGGCGGCTCCGGGCACCACTGAGCGGCCCGGCGGCGGACGGACCGCCGGGCGGACGCGGCGGAGGGGCCCGTCGGACACGGCGGAGCGGCCCGGCCCGCGGGGACGCGGGCGGGCGCGCGTAGGGTCGCCGGGACCGGCCCCCGCAGCCCAAGGAGCCCCCGCCGTGACGACCGCCCCCAGCCGGCCGCAGCCCGTCCCCGTGATCATCGACTGCGACACCGGCGTCGACGACGCCCTCGCCCTGCTCCTTGCGGTCCGCCACCCCGGACTCGACCTGCGCGCGGTCACCTGCGTGGCCGGGAACACCGACGTGGCGGGCGTCGTACGGAACACCCTGACCGTGCTGGAGCAGGCCGGCGCCCCCGACATCCCCGTGGCCCGGGGCGCCGAGCGCCCGCTGATCGAGGCCGTACGCACCGCCCGGCACGTGCACGGCCACGACGGCATGGGCGACCTCGGACTGCCCGCGCCCACCCGCACCGCCGCCGACGTGGACGCGGTGACCCTGCTGCGCCGGGAGATCCTCGCCTCCCCGCGCCCGGTCACCCTGGTCCCCACCGCACCGGCGACCAACATCGCGCTGCTGCTGCGCACCCACCCGGAGGTCACCGGGAACATCGAGCGGATCGTGTTCATGGGCGGCGCGGTGACCACCGGGAACGCGACGCCGGTCGCCGAGTTCAACGTCTGGCACGACCCGGAGGCCGCCGCGATCCTGCTCGGCGCCGGGGTGCCGATCACGATGTACGGCCTCGACGTCTTCCAGCGGGTGATCGTCCCGGGCCCGGACGTGCGCCGCCTGCGCGCGAGCGACGAGCCCGGCACCCGGCTCGCCGGTGAGCTGCTCGCCCACCGCGGCCCCGCCACCGACGAGTCGGACCCCGGCGGCGGCCTCGGTGACGCGGGCGCGGTCTGCGCGGTGCTCGACCCGGCGGGCCTGACCACGCACCGGCTGCCCGTCGAGGTCTCCCTGGCCCCCGGTCCGGCCCGCGGGCAGACCGTCGTCGACCGCCGCGTCCGCCCCGGCGAGTCCGAACTCCACGACGGGACCCGGGAGCAGCCCCTGGTGGACGTCGCCTTGGACGTGGACGTGGACCGCTACGTGGAGCTGTATCTCTCGGCGGTCGAGCGCCGGACTCCGTAGCCCTCGGCGCGTCGCGGGCACGCGGGTTCGCTTTTCGGGTGATGTGGACAGATCTATTCGTGTCGCCCGCACGCTCGCGAAGGAGACCGCGTGACCGTACGCAGCACCGCCGCCAAGCCCGACCTGTCGTCCAAGGACCCCAACTGGTGGCGGCAGGCCGTCATCTACCAGGTCTACCCCCGCAGTTTCGCCGACGCCGACGGCGACGGGCTCGGTGACCTGCGCGGCATCACCCAGCGCCTGACCCACCTGGCCGCCCTGGGTGTCGACGCCCTGTGGCTCAGCCCGTTCTACCCCTCCGAACTCGCCGACGGCGGCTACGACGTCGACGACTACCGCGACGTCGACCCGCGCCTGGGCACCCTGGACGACTTCGACGCGATGGCCGCCGAGGCGCACCGGCTGGGCCTCAAGGTGATCGTCGACCTGGTCCCCAACCACTCCTCGCACCGCCACGCGTGGTTCCTGGAAGCCCTGGAGGCGGGCCCCGGCTCCGCGGCCCGCGACCGCTACGTCTTCCGCGACGGCCGCGGCACGCAGGGCGAACTCCCGCCCACCGACTGGCAGTCGGTCTTCGGCGGCAGCGCCTGGAAACGGGTGCCGGACGGGCAGTGGTACCTGCACCTGTTCACCCCCGAACAGCCCGACCTGAACTGGGAGAACGAGCAGGTCCGCGCCGACTTCCGCACCACGCTGAAGTTCTGGTCGGACCGGGGTGTCGACGGCTTCCGCGTCGACGTCGCGCACGCCCTGGTCAAGGACCTGGCCGAGCCGCTGCGGGACCTCGGCTCCCCCGAGCTGAGCGGCGAGGCGGCGCTCGCGGAGTTCGCTCCGGGCACCCACCCGTTCTACGACCGCGACGACGTGCACGAGGTCTACCGCGACTGGCGCAAGATCTTCGACACGTACACCCCGCCCCGCATGGCGGTGGCCGAGGCGTGGGTCCCGGGCGCCCGGCGCGCGCTGTACGCCCGCCCGGACGAACTGGGCCAGGCCTTCAACTTCGAGTACCTCCAGGGCGGCTGGGACGCGGCGGAGCTGCGCGCGATCATCACCGGCTCGCTGGCCGACGCGCACGCCGCCGGTGCCTCGGCGACCTGGGTGCTCTCCAACCACGACGTGGTCCGGCACGCCACCCGCCTGGTGCTGCCGCCGGGCACCGACACCGACGCCTGGCTGCTGTCCGGCGGCCACGCCCCGGCCGTGGACGCGGCGGCCGGACTGCGCCGGGCCCGCGCGGCGACGCTGCTGATGCTGGCGCTGCCCGGTTCGGCCTACGTCTACCAGGGCGAGGAGCTGGGGCTGCCCGAGGTGGCCGACCTGCCGACCGAGGTCCTCCAGGACCCGATCTGGGAGCAGACCGGGCACGTCCGCAAGGGCCGCGACGGATGCCGGGTGCCGCTGCCGTGGACGACGGAGGGACCGTCGTACGGCTTCGGCGCGGGCGCGGCGTGGCTGCCGCAGCCGCCGGTCTTCTCGGGGTACTCCGTCCAGGCCCAGGACGGGGTGGCGGACTCGACCCTGGAGCTGTACCGCACGGCGCTGCGCCTGCGCCGCAAGCTGCTCGACGGCGAGTCGCTGACCTGGTCCGACGACGTGCCGGCCGGGGTCCTCCAGTTCGACCGCACGGACCGCTGGCGCTGTGTCACCAACATCACCGGTGCCACGGTCGACCTCCCGGCCGGCGAGGTACTGCTGAGCAGCAGCCCGCTGGACGGCGGCCGCCTGGGCCCGGACACGACGGTCTGGCTGGGGCTGTAACCGCGCACCGTCCCCGTCTCCGTCCCCGTCCCTCACCCGGACGGCCGCGCGCGCTGGTGGCGGGGCGGGGACGGTGGTGGCCTGGGGGGTGCGGCCGGGCCCGGAGCGGCGCCGGCCGCACCGGCCCTCCAGGAGGCACCGATGCAGCACGCCCCCGCCGCCCGTCCCCGGCTCGCCGCCCTGCTGTCGGCGGTCCTGGCGCTCACGGCGGCCGCCTGTGCCGGTGGCGGGCGGACGGCCGAGCACCCCGCCACGCCGGCACCGACGGCCCCGCGGTCCCCGGCCGCGCCGGCACCGGCCGCCGTGCCGCCCGTGCTCACCGAGGGCCAGGCGCGGGCGGCCCTGATCACCGAGGACGACCTGGGGGAGGCGTGGGAGCCGACGCGGGGCGCCGCGACCTGGCGGGACGAGCTGCTCAAGGCCACCGCCGAGCGGCCGGACTGCCGCCGCCTGCTGGACGTCCTGTACACCGAGGACCTCTTCGGCACCGGCACCGCGCCGCGCGCCACGGCCGCCCTGGACGACACGGACGGCGGGGCCCAGCTGCACTACCGGGTCACCTCGCACCGCGCCGCCGACCTCGACCGGACACTGACCTGGCTCGGCACCCTGCCGGACACCTGCGGACACTTCACGTCCCGCGCCGCCCACGGCCCCGCCCGGGACGTCCGGGTCACCGCCGTGCCGCTGCCGGAGGCGGGCGAGGCCCGGCAGGGCGTCCGGGTCACGCTGGACGCCGGGGAATCCGTCCTCACCGTGGACCTCGTCGCCGTCCGCGTCGGCGACGACGCCGCCAGCCTGACCATCGGCACCCTCGGCGAACCGTCCGACGACCCCACGTGGACAGCCACCGAAACGGGCGCCCAGCGCCTGACGGAGGTCCGCCGACAGGGGCGGGTACAGGTGTAGGGCGGGCCGCGACGGGACGCCCGGGCCGGTCCGGGGCCGGCGGTCGGTCGACGGGCGGCGGTGGGCCCGGACCCCGCGTCACGGTCGGCGGGCGGCCGGTCACGCCCCCGGCCGGCCGGAGACGCCGGCTGGACGACCGCCCGCACCAGCGCGCACGACGCTTGGCGGACGCCCGGCGTCGAGGTACGGGCGCAGGTGCGGGACGGGCCCCCGGCGGGGCGACCGAGCCCTGCTCCGCGGGCAGCCGGGCGACGGTCCGCGCCGGCGGGCGATGGTCCGCGGCCGGCAGGCCACGGTCCGCGGCCGGCAGGCCACGGTCCGCGGCCGGCAGGCGACAGTCCGTGGCCGGCAGGCGACCGACGACGCCACCCGGGCGGCCCGCGCGCGCAGCGCTCGGCACGGCCCGCGGCGGGGGCGGGCGCGGACGGCGGTCTACGGGCCGGGGTCCGCGTCGTGGCCGAAGTGTCTGCGGTGGGTCAGTACCTCGCGGGCCACCGCTTGGGCCGTGCGGTCGCGGGCGAAGGCGTCGGCGCGCAGCCGGGCCAGGGCCTCGTCGGCGCCGATGCGCAGCTGCGCCATGATCATGCCGACGGCCCGGTAGACCTCGTCGTGGTCGCCGGCCACCTCGTCAAGCCAGGCGTCCTGCCGGCGCGGCAGGGCCATCAGGGCCACCGTGATGACCCCGGCCACCAGCCGTGCCGTGCGCAACTGCGGCGCGCTCAGACCACCGGGGGTGTCGCGGTAGAGGTCGAGGGTGCCCAGGCACGCCTCGTCGGTGCCCAGCGGCAGCGCGTAGACCGCGTGGACGCCGACCGCCGTGGCCTGCTGGGCGAAGAACGGCCACCGCCCGGCGTCCGCGGCGGACGTCAGGTCGCAGGCGAGCACCGGCACGCCCTCCTCGACGGCCGTCACACAGGGGCCGGTGCCCAGCGTGGCCTGGATCTCCGCCAGGTACGACGCCCGGGCCCCGCTCGCGCACAGCCGCACCGGCACGCCCTCGCCGCGCAGCGACGCGCTCGCCCCGGTCACCGGCAGCAGCCGTACGGCCGCCGCGCACATCCGCCCGGGCACCTCGTCCGGCGCCGCGCCGCGCACCTCGGCGGCGATCAGCTCGGCGGCGGCGGAGCCGTCCGGGAGCCCGCGGGGTCCGTCACTGGGCGGCACGCGCACCGCCTCCTTCCCACCCGGCGGCCGAGGGGCGACTACCCCTGCCCGACCGGCGGAAACCGGCGAAACCGGCGGGACGTGACGAGCCGGGCTACAGCGGCGGCTGCGCCGGTGCCGGACCCAGGGTCGTCGTGCCCGGCGCGGTGCGGTGCCCCAGGCCGGTGCGGTAGGCGTCGAGGGCCGCCTCCACGCGGCCGGTGCGGCGCAGCAGGTCGCCGAGGAGCCGGCACAGGTCGGCCAGGTCACCGGCCGCGCCCGCCCGCTCCAGCAGGCTCAGCGCGCGGACGTAGTGCTCCTCCGCGGCCTCGGTGTCCCGGGCGTCCTCGGCGATGATGCCGAGCAGCCGGTGCGCGCCCGCGGAGTGCACGGCCCCGCGCTCGGAGGAGAGGTCGTCCAGCACCCCGTGCAGCAGTTCGGCGGCCTCCGCGGACTTGCCGCGCCGGTGCAGTACGTCGGCCAGCTCGACGGCGACCTGGCTGCTGTAGAGGGCGGCACGGGTGGCGGAGAGCATGCTCAGCGCCTCGCGCATCGCCTCCTCGGCGCGCGGGAGTTCGCCGTTCTGGGCGTAGACGTACCCGCGCATCCAGTGGCAGTTGGCCAGCTCGGTGCGCAGATGCAGCGTGCGGTACAGCTCGGCGGCCTTGGCGAGCGACGCGTCCGCCTCGGCCAGGCGGCCTTCGGCGAGCAGGGTGCGGGCGACCGAGCGGTGCATCCGGGCGACCAGCGCGGGGTCGCCGGCGCTGGGGGCGAGGGAGAGCGCCAGTTCGGCGGCCTGGGCGGCGCGCGCGTGGGCGCCCATGTCCATGTACGGGCCGATCGCGCTGGCGTAGAGCAGCAGCAGCGCGTCGGGGTCGTGCAGGCCGCCCCGGTTCAGCTCGTCGAGGGTGGACTCCAGGAGGTAGACGGCGTACCGCAGTTCACCGGCGAGGTAGTGCGCGACGGCGCGACCGCGCAGGGCGGGCACCCGGCCGGGCAGCGGGGCTCCGGCGTCGGCGAGGCACCGCTCGGCCCGTTCGAAGTACTGCTGTCCGGCGGCCAGTTCGCCGGTCTCCAGGGCGCATTCGCCGAGCCCGAGCAGCGCGGCGGCGCGTTCCTCGGGCAGTTCGTGCGCCTCGGCCTCGGCGAGCAGCTCGGTGTACTGCCCGGCGGCCTGTTCCGCGCCCCCGGCGGCGAGGGTGCGCTGCGCCTCGGTGAGCCTGAGCCGCAGATCCGTGGCGAGCCGTGCCGGACGCCCGGTGGCCAGCTCCTCGTAGCCGACGCCCAGCCGCTCGGCGAGGTGCCGCAGCGCGTCGTCGGAGGGGCGGACGCGGCCGGCCTCCAGGGTGGAGATGTAGGCGGGTGTGTACGCCGGTTCCGCGAGCTGGCGCTGGGTCATCCCGCGCTCGGCCCGCAATCGTTGCACCCGGCGTCCGATGGCCCCTCGGTCGTCACGGTCCCCCACTGCCAACTCCCCTTGAGGCTCTTGCCGTTCGACTCGGACGGCTCTAGGTTAAACCGCGTATTAAGCGTGCTTAACAGCGCTTGACACAATCCCCGGATCCCGCAGAGGACGCCGTGCCCGCACCCACCCGCACCGCCGAACGCTACGCCAGAGCCGTCGCCGCCGCCCTCGCCGCCGTGGCCTGCCTCCTGCTGGCCGCGAACGCCGGCCCGACGACCACGGCCGGCTCCCCGGCCCCCGTCGGGGAGACCGCCCCGAAACTGGAGGACGTGGCGTCCGTGGACCGCTGAGGGACGTCCGGGCAGCCCCGCAGGCGCCGCACACCGCCTGCCCCGCTCAGCCCTGGGTCTGCAACCGGCTCAGCTCCCGCCGCACATGGTCCAGGGCGCCCTCGCGGCTCCCCGGTACGCGGCCGCGCAGCGCGGCGAGGGCCGCGCCCAGTTCCCGGGCCGGGACGGTGTCGCGCACCCGGCCCCACTGGTGGTGGGCCCGGTCGACGGCCGCCTCCACGGCGGGTGACTGCGGGGGCTGGCCGGCGCCGAGGCGGGCCTCCGCCACCGTCAGCCAGGCCCGGCAGCTGCGCACCGGGTCGCCCGCGAACATCGCCAGGTCGGCCCGGACCTCCGTCCAGTGCAGCGCCTCCTCGGAGGCCGGCCCGTACGCGTGCGCGGCGGCCCCCTCGTGCCGGGCGGCGAGGGCGTCCGCGTCCGGGTGCCGGCCGGCCTGCACGGCGGCGGCGATGACGGCGTGCGGGTCGCCCGCGGCCGGCCCCGGCCCCGTCAGCACCAGGTCCGCGCCGACCGCCGTGCCGCTGCCCGCCGCCTCGGCCGCCGTGCGGGCCAGCGCCTGCTGGTGCAACGCGTCGAGGGGCGGCCGGTGCCCGCTGCGCAGGATCGTGGCGAGGGCCCGCATGTACGAGGGGGCGGCCAGCGTCCGCCGCGCGGGCGGCGGCGCGACGCGGCCGTAGACGGCGTTGTTGCGCCCGCAGTCCAGCGCGTTCAGCGGATTCGGTGCGTTCGCCCCCAGCCACTGCCAGGTCTCGTGGTCGGCGTGCAGGTCGAGCAGCAGCGTCGTCGCACCGCTCGGCCGCAGCCGCAGCTCCTCGCGGATCCAGTGCCAGGGCAGGGCCGTGTAGCGCACGGTGGCCGGGGTGGTGCGGGCCAGGGCCAGGTGCGGCAGGCGCTGGCGCCGGTCCAGCTGGAGCTGCCCGACGACGTAGACGGTCAGCGGCCCCGGGGCCGCCGCCGCGGCGCGCAGCCGGGTGAGCACGGCCTGCGGCTCCAGCGGGTCGGCGAGTTCGACGACGTTCGCCGTGTCGGTGCCGGACAGCACGGCGGGCGGCACGGCCGCGAGCACGGGGAGCACGGAGGCGGCGTCCACCAGGCATCCCCTGCCCACCGGCGACGCCGCGAGCAGCAGCACGGTTCCGGGCATGTCCCCTCCCCCTGTCGATCACGTACGGCAGCACCGTAACCGCTGCGACCGCAAAGCGGGGCGCTCAGGGCCACTTCGGGGGCCGCCCCACCCGCCGTACCGCGAAGACCGTGGTGTCGTCGGCCAGCTTCCCCCGGCAGTGCCGCAGCGTGCCGTCCCGTACCAGGGACACCAGCCGGTGCGGCGCGGCGTTCGCGGCGTCGGCGGCGACGGCGCGGGCGACGGCCTCGCCGTGCGGGAAGAACCGCCCTTGGGGATCGCGGGCCTCGGTGACCCCGTCGGTGACCAGCAGCAGCGACTCGTCACCGGCGAGCGCCGCGCGGCTCACCGGCATCACGGAACGGGAGATGAGATCGCTCATGCCCAGAGGCAGACCGCCCACGACCGGAAAGGCTCGTACGCCACCTGGGCCGACCGCGAGGGGCGGCTCGTGGCCGAAGACGACGATCTCCACGGAGTCGGGCAGGTCGGTGCGGAAGCTCACCAGGAGGGCCGTGGCGAAGCGGTCGCCCTCGGCGCGGCCCAGGGCCGCCGTGTGCGCGCGGTGGCGCAGCATGCGGACCTCCAGGTGCCGGGCGACCACGGCCAGGTCCGCCTCGTGGTACGCGGCGTCCCGGAAGGTGCCGAGCAGGGCGGCGGCGGCGTCCACCGCGCCCAGGCCCTTGCCCTGCACGTCACCGAGGAGGACGCGGGTGCCGTGCGGCCCGGGCTGGATGTCGTAGAAGTCGCCGCCGACGCGGGCCTCGCTGTCCGCGGCGAGGTAGACGGCGGCGTGCTCCAGCCCGCCGAAACCCAACGGGAGCGGGCGCAGCACGGTGCGGCGCGTCGTCTCCGCGATGTCCCGCATGTGCAGCATGCGCTGCTCGCCGCCGACCCGGACCGCGGCCACCACCACCGCGACCACGCCGCCGATGACGACGAGCATCAGGCCGGACAGCCCGGTCTCCTCCCGGTGCCTCCAGACCATGTCGGCGAGGAGGTAGACGACCACCGCCAGCAACGAGAACACGGCCGTGGCCCGCACTCCGCAGATCGCGGCGGCGACGCCGGGGACGAGGACGGTCCAGGAGATGATCTGGAACACGTCGGTGGTGAGGTCGGACAGGGCGATGCCGGCGAGCAGCACCGCCGGGATCAGCCAGGCGACGCTGTGCCCGCGCACGCTGAGCAGTTCGTGCCGGGACACGACGTCACCGCGGCCGGCCGCGGTGACCAGCCGTCCCCACTTCCACCGGCCACGCACCGGCCTGAGCACGCGACCCCTCACAGCGCCAAGCGAAGCACGCCCCCCGGCGCCCCGCATCCTGACTTGCCGCCCGGCCCGCCCAGGTGTGCCCTGGAAGTCGGGGCGAGCGAGAGGAGTGCTCCATGGCTCACGCGGCACCGACACACACACCGCCCGACGTCTACGGCGCGCGGACCCACCTTCTGATGAAATGGGCGATGCCGCTGGCGATCGGCCTGGTCTACGGCTACTGGGTCGCGTCCGTCCGCCGCCACGGCGGGCCCATCACCGGCTGGAACCTGCTGGTCGGCTTCCTGAGCGTCCTCGTGTTCTTCGTGCTCTTCGTCGCGGTCCGCGCGGTGGCGGCGCGGCTGCCGCGGGAGGGGCACGCGGTGCTGTGGGGCGCGTTCGCGGGCAGCGCGCTGGGGTTCCTGTACTCCGGCAGCGGCGTGGCCATGTTCACGTCCATCCTGGTGTCCCTGCTGCTGGCGGCGGCGGTGACGGCGTCGCTGTTCTACCGCTACTACACCCACCAGGACGCCGAGGAGGCGCGGGCGGCGCGTACCTAGGGGCCATATGCAGTCACCCCGGTCGCCGGGGGTGGCCGCGCGGGCTTGCCTGGGAGGGTGGCCCCGCGACTCCGGAGCGGCCTGTCGGCCGTACTGATCTCGCTCGCCTGCCTGCTCGCACCGTGCGGCACGCTGGCGGGCTGGGTCGCGTACGGGCTGGCCGACACCGG
Source organism: Streptomyces sp. NPDC107500 (assembly GCF_055582785.1). Classification (NCBI taxonomy): domain Bacteria; kingdom Bacillati; phylum Actinomycetota; class Actinomycetes; order Kitasatosporales; family Streptomycetaceae; genus Streptomyces; species Streptomyces sp. NPDC107500. The sequence continues at coordinate 344,709 of NZ_JBVJPF010000005.1, read as the reverse complement.
GCGGTACGTCGCGGCCATGGCGCCGCTCGCGGACGACCCTGACGTACGGGACACGGTCGCCGACACGCTGGGCGCCGGAGTGGCCGACGAGGTCGCGGCCGGCCCCGGCAACGGCGCCGTGCGGCTCTTCGTGCGGGACGCGGCCCGTTCCTTCGCCCGGACCGAGGCCTTCCGCGTGGGCTGGGACGCGGCCAACCGCGCCGTCCACGTCGCCGTGCTGCGCGCCCTGCGGGACGACGGGGCACGGGGGCGCCCGGTCACCGTCGACCTGGCGCCCGTCACCGCCCGCGTACGGGAGCGGCTGGCCGAGGACCACGTGTCGTTCGCGCGGCGCATCCCGGTCCGGCACACCGCGGTCACCGTGCTCCCGGCCCACGACGTGGACCGGCTCAGGAAGGGCTACCACGTGCTCGACGTCGCCGCGTTCTGGCTGCCGCTCGCGGCGGTCGTCTTCGCGCTCACCGGCATCGCGGTCGCCGCCTGCCGCCGCCACGCGCTCACGGCCGCCGGGATCGGCACCGCCCTGGGCGGGGCGCTGCTCGCCCTCGCCGTCGTACTCGGCCGCCGGCTCACCGTCGCCGACCTCCCCGGCCCGGTGGACGGCCCCGCCGCGGGCGCCGTCTACGACGCCCTCACCGAGACCCTGCGCACGGCCTCCTGGCTCCTCGTCGCCCTCGGCCTCACGGTGGCCCTGACCTCCTGGCTCACCACCCGCCTCCGCCCCCTCCTGCACCGCCGCCGACCCCCCACACCCCCCACCACGGATCCCACGACCCCCGGCCCGACCCGCACGAGGCTCTGAAATCGCTTGGCCGCGCCCGCCCGCGGTCGGCTACCGTCACCGCTCATGCCCGAGACGACGACCCTGTGGCGCCCCACGGGCCCCGAGGAGCTGGCCCTGGTCGAGGCCGCCGGCTGGACGGCCTGGCCACCGCGCCTGCCCGAGCAGCCGATCTTCTACCCCGTCCTCAACGAGGACTACGCGGTCCGCATCGCCCGCGACTGGAACGTCCCCGCCTCCGGCTCCGGCTACGTCACCCGCTTCGAGGTCGACACCGCCTTCCTGGAGCGCTACCCCGTGCGTCGGGCCGGCGGGGAGACGATCCTGGAGCTGTGGGTCCCGGCGGAGGAGCTGGCCGAGTTCAACCGGCACATCGTCGGCCGTATCGAGGTCGTGCGGGAGTTCCACGCGCCGGCGTAGGTCCGGGTGCGCAACTTTCGGCGCCCCGTCTCCGTCTTTGAGGGAGGATTCGGGCATCGCATCCGCGAGCGAAGGGCCGGTACGTGGACACGGACACCGACACGGCGACCGGTGAGTGGACCGACGCCTCCGACCGACCGGCCGGCCGCCGCGCCGGACGGCGTTTCGGAGCCTGGTGCGCGACGCTGCTCTTCGCCCTGGTGAGCGTGGTCGTCGGCTGCCGCGTCGCGGACACCGACGGCGTCACCCCCGTACCGCAGCTGCTCGCCTTCCTGCCCTGGCTGCTCGTGCCGGCCGGCGCCGGACTGCTGCTGACGCTGCTCGCGCGGTGGTGGACCGGCGCGGTGTGGGGCGTCGCGCTGCTCGGCCTGCTGGCCTGGTTCATCGAGCCGTACGGCAAGTCCGTCGACCCCGCGGGACCGCCCCTCGCCGAGCTGCGGGTACTGACCTCGAACGTCGAGTTCGGACAGGGCACCGGCGCGCTCGTCGCGGCCGTCCGCGAGGAGAAGCCCGACCTCGTGTTCGTACAGGAGTGCGAATACACGTGCGACGCGGCACTGCGCCGCGACCTCGCCGCCGACTACCCCCACCGGCAGGCGGTCGAGGGCGGCGGCTCCGAGGGGTCGGTCATCCTGAGCACCTACCCGCTCAAGGCCACCGCCGGCGTCCCCGCCACCATGGGCATGCCGGGCGCCGTCGCCGACGTGCGCGGCCACGCCGTACGGCTCCAGCTCGCCCACCCCATGCCGCCACTGCCGGACCAGGTGGGCCTGTGGCGCGACGAGCTGGACGCGCTGCGGGACGCGGTCGCCGGGGACGGCGGGGCGCCCACCGTGGTGGCCGGGGACTTCAACGCCTCCCAGGACCACGCCGCCTTCCGCCGCGTCCTCGACACCGGGCTGCGCGACGCCGCCCGGCTGTCCGGGGCCGACCGCACGGTCAGCTGGCCCGCCCGGACCAGCCCGGCCTTCGGCGTGCAGATCGACCACGTCCTCGTGTCGGAGGACTTCGCCGCGCGCGGCGCCCGGTTCCTGGACCTGGCCGACACCGATCACCGCGCGCTGGTCGTCGACCTCACGCTGCACGGGGCCGGCTGACACCGGCCCCGCACGGCGTGATCGGCGGGGCTCAGACGCCGATGTCCTCGCCGTCCGCCCGCCACACCGCCACGACCGCCGGGCGCACGATCTTCCCCGGCCCGTCGGGCCAGGTGGAGGCCGGCTTCTCCACGGAGGCGCCGTCCACCTCGCCCGGGTGCTGCACGGCGACCAGCACACGCCGGTCCTGGATGAGCGGACCGCAGGTCTCCGCGCCGGTCGGCACGGTCAGGAACTGCTTCAGCTCGCCGCGCCGGTCACCCTTGGTCGCGACGCCGAAGAGGCCGTCGTGGGTGCCGAGCGCGTTGCCGTCGGTGGAGATCCACAGGTTGCCGTGGTCGTCGAAGGCCACGTTGTCCGGGCAGGAGATCGGGCTGACCCGGTCCTTCGGGAAGCCGGCGAAGTACGTCGCCGGGTCCTGCGGGTCGCCCGCGACCAGGAACAGCGACCAGGCGAAGCTGGTGGCGTCGGCCCGGTTCCAGCGCTCGGTCAGCTCCAGGACGTGCCCGTGCTTGTTGGCGTTGCGCGGGTTGGCCTCGTCGGGCTTGGCGTTGGACCCGACCCCGCGGTTGGAGTTGTTGGTGAGGGCGACGTACACCTTGCCGGTCGCCGGCGACGGCTCGATGTCCTCGGGGCGGTCCATCTTCGTCGCGCCGACCTTGTCCCCGGCGAGCCGCGTGAAGACGCACACCTCCTCGGCGCTCATGCCCTCGACGTGCGAGACGGCGCCGTCCTCGGTCGCGGTGACCAGCGGGATCCAGCGGCCGCTGCCGTCGAACTCGCCGTCGCGCGGCAGCTTGCCCGTGCCGTCGATCTCGATCGCCGGGGAGTCGCCGCTGAGCTTGGCGACGTACAGGGTGCCCTCGTCGAGCAGCGACAGGTTGTGCTCGCGCGCCGAGCGGCTGCCGCCGTGCCGCATCCGCTTGCTGCCGACGAACTTGTAGAAGTAGTCGAACCGCTCGTCGTCGCCGGTGTAGACGACCGGGCGGCCGTCCCAGGTCAGCCGCACGGTGGCGGCCTCGTGCTTGAAACGGCCGAGGAGCGTGTGCTTGCGCGGCGTGGACTCGGGGTCGTACGGGTCCAGCTCGACGACGTACCCGAAGCGGTGCACCTCGTTCGGCTCCTGGGCGACGTCGAACCGCTTGTCGAACCGCTCCCACTTGCGCTCGGTGGGACCGGTCCCGATCCCGTACCGCTTGTCGGTGTCGCGGCTGCTGTTGGCGAAGTACTGGTTGAAGTTCTCCTCGCCGTGCAGCGTCGTGCCCCACGGGGTGGTGCCGCCGGAGCAGTTGTTGAGGGTGCCGAGCACCTTGCGCCCGGACCGGTCGACGGAGGTCTTCACCAGGTCGGACCCGGCGGCGGGCCCGGTCAGCCGGAACTCGGTGGTTGCGGTGACCCGCCGGTTGAGCCGGTGCCGCGAGACGGGCGTCAGCCGCCCGCTCCGCCTCTCCTCCTCCACGGCGACGACGGACAGCCCGTGCGCCGCCCAGGCGATCTCGACCTGCTCGCGCGTCGGGTTCTCGGGGTCGTAGCCCCGGAACATGAGGATCTCGTCGGTGTACTCGTGGTTGGCGACGAGGACCTGCCGGTCGCGCTCGCCGTGCAGCGGCAGCAGCGCCAGGAAGTCGTTGTTGTACCCGAACTGACCGGCCTGGGCCTTGGCGGTCTGCTTCTCCGGGTCGAAGGCGGGCGCCCCGCGCAGAATGGGTTCACCCCAACGGATCACGACGTCCTGCCGGTAACCCTCCGGAACGGTGACCTTGTCGTCCTTGTTGGGCACGACGGGCGTGAACCGCAGCCCGCGCGCACCCTGCGGTTTCGGGTGCCCGTGCCCCCGGCCGGCCACCGGCGCGGCCTGCGCCGACGGCGCCCCGGCCACGCCCACGGCCCCGGCACCCGCCGCGGCGACGGTGACGACGGCCGCGGCACGCATCATGGAACGGCGGCTGAGCGCACCGGCGATCACGTCACCGACGTACTCGTTGGAGCTGGTGTTGGGCACCTCGTGGAAGCAGGCGTCACCACACCGGAAGCGACAGGTCATGGCGGACCGGCCGCCCGGGTGCGAGCCGGACGACGGTGTCCCGATCAACGGCAGCAGCTTGCGCACTGTGTTCTCCCCTGAGAAACCCTTGGATGCCCTTGGTGTCAGCGCGACCGTAGGTGCACATACGTGCGGGAGCCGGGCGGCGCGGTGAACGGCGGGTGAACCCGTGGCAGCCGGAGGGGAATTGTCGCGCCGTCTCGATCCCATCTTGACGCGCCCGTGCTTTCGTGGCAGACCCTGCACAAGATCACAAGTCGGGACCGCTAACCTTACGTGTCCGTCCTGGCCAGGGATTGACGGGCATCAACTCACCCGAAGGGTTGCGCACATGGGCATTCTCACTCTCCTGCGGAACGCGTTCGGCCGGTCACGCAAGGAACAGACCGCCCCTGCGGAGGGTGCGACGCAGGAGACGGCACCGCCGGTCACCGCGCCGGAGCCGAAGCTCCCGTCCCAGCCCACCGCACCCCCGGAGACCACGGCCCAGCCGGAGTCCACCCAGGTCCCCGAGCCCCGCTCGGAATCCACCCCTGACGAACACGACCTCGTCAAGGCCGCCTTCACCAACGTCAACGTCCCGAAGCCGTCTGCGGAACCGACCCCGGAGGCGAAGGCGACCCCGGAGGCGAAGGCGACCCCGGAGCCGAAGCCCGAACCGAAGGCCGAGCCGAAGCCCGAGCCGGAGGCGAAGTCTGCCCCGGAGCCGGAGCCGGAGGAGCCCCCGACCGCCCCGGAAGCCACCCCCGAACCCGCAGCCGCCGACGACGAGGACGCCCCACAGGGGCCACCCGCACCCGACGACGAAAGCAGCACGGGTGGTGCGGGTGGGAACAAGGACTCCGAAGGCGAAGCCGAGGAGACCACGCAGCCGGAGCCGGAGGCACCCGCCGAGGAGACCACGCAGCCGGAGCCGGAGGCACCCGCCGAGGAGACCACGCAGCCGGAGCCGGAGGCACCCGCCGAGGAGAAGGAGACGCACAGCCAGCCGGAGGCACCCGCCGGGACGCCCCCGAAGCCGGCGACCACAGTCGCCCGCATCCGCTCCCGCGCCCCCGCCCTCACCACCGCCTACAAGGCCGCCGCCACCACCCTCAAGACCCACGACCTCACCGGCACCCGCGCCAAGGTCCACCTCGTCCTGGACCGCTCCGCCTCCATGCGCCCGTACTTCAAGGACGGCTCCGCCCAGGCCCTCGCCGAGCAGACCCTCGCCCTCGCCGCCCACCTCGACCCCGAGGCCACGGTCCACGTCACGTTCTTCTCCACCGAGCTGGACGGCACCGGCGACCTCACCCTCACCGACCACGAGAACAAGATCGACGAGCTGCACGCAGCGCTCGGCCGCATGGGCCGCACCAGCTACCACGCCGCCGTCGAGGCCGTCCTCGCCCACCACGAGAAGGAAGCCCCCGGCACCCCCGCCCTGGTGGTCTTCCAGACCGACGGCGCCCCGGACGCCAAGACCCCGGCCACCCAGGCCCTCACGGACGCCGCCAAGAACCACCCGAACGTCCACTTCTCCTTCGTCGCCTTCGGTGACCCGGAGAACAAGGCCTTCGACTACCTCCGCAAGCTGAAGACGGGCAACACGTCCCACTTCCTCGCCGGTGAGACCCCGAAGGAGCTGACCGACGAGGAGCTGTACGAGGGCGTACTGGCCACCTGGCGCCCGTAACCACGGCGCACCCCACCCGCAGCACCCCGGGCCGCCTCCTTCCACTCCCTGAAACGGAAGGAGGCGGCCCAACCGTGTCGGCTACGATTTCAAGGTTCCACGGACGACCGGAATCACAGGGTCGTCACTCCACGTAGCGACTTGGGAGCAGCCCGCGATGGCTCGACACCTCATCACCAGCGCCCTTCCGTACATCAACGGGATCAAGCACCTGGGCAACATGGTGGGGTCCATGCTCCCGGCCGACGTCTACTCCCGGTACCTGCGCCAGCGCGGCCACGAGGTCCTCTACATCTGCGCGACCGACGAGCACGGCACCCCCGCCGAGCTGGCCGCGAAGGAGCGGGGCGTGCCCGTCGACGAGTTCTGCGCGTCGGCGCACGACGCCCAGAAGGCGGTCTACGACGGCTTCGCCCTGGCCTTCGACTACTTCGGCCGCAGCTCCTCTCAGCAGAACGTCGAGATCACCCAGCACTTCGCCCGGAAGCTCAACGAGAACGGCTTCATCGAGGAGCGCGCGATCCGCCAGGTGTACAGCCCGGCCGACGGCCGCTTCCTCCCGGACCGCTACGTGGAGGGCACCTGCCCCCACTGCGGCTACGACAAGGCCCGCGGCGACCAGTGCGAGAACTGCACCCGGGTCCTCGACCCCACCGACCTGATCGAGCCCCGCTCGGCGATCTCCGGCTCCACGGACCTGGAGGTCCGCGAGACCAAGCACCTCTTCCTCCTCCAGTCCAAGCTCCAGCACGAGGTCGAGGAGTGGGTGGCCCGCCACGAGGAGGAGTGGCCGCAGCTGGCCGCGTCCATCGCCCGCAAGTGGCTGAACGAGGGCCTGCACGACCGCGCGATCACCCGCGACCTGGACTGGGGCGTCCCGGTCCCGGCCGACACCTGGCCCGACCTGGCGGCCGAGGGCAAGGTCTTCTACGTGTGGTTCGACGCGCCGATCGAGTACATCGGTGCGACGAAGGAGTGGGCGGACCAGGACCCGGAGAACCGGGACTGGAAGTCCTGGTGGTACGACGCCGACGACACCGTCCGCTACACGGAGTTCATGGCCAAGGACAACGTCCCGTTCCACACGGTGATGTTCCCGGCCACGGAGCTGGGCGTCCGCGAGCCGTGGAAGAAGGTCGACTACGTCAAGGCCTTCAACTGGCTGACGTACTACGGCGGCAAGTTCTCCACCTCCCAGAAGCGCGGCGTCTTCACCGACCAGGCCCTGGACATCCTCCCGGCCGACTACTGGCGGTACTTCCTCATCGCCAACGCCCCTGAGTCCGACGACTCGTCGTTCACCTGGGAGCACTTCACCGCCACGGTCAACAAGGACCTCGCGGACACGCTCGGCAACTTCGTCAACCGCGTGCTGTCCTTCTCGAAGAAGCGCTTCGGCGAGGCGGTCCCGGCCGGCGGCGAGCCGGGCGAGGCGGAGACCCGGCTCGGGACGGAGATCGCCACGCTCCTCGCGGAGTACGAGGCGCAGATGGAGGCGCTCCAGTTCCGCAAGGCCGCCGCGGCCCTGCGCGCCCTGTGGTCGGCCGGCAACTCCTACCTGGAGGAGAAGGCCCCCTGGCTGGAGATCAAGACCGACAAGGACGGCGCCGCGCTCACCCTCCGCACCGCGATGAACCTGATCCACCTGTACGCGGTGGTCTCGGAGCCGTTCATCCCGGGCACCGCCGCCGCCATGCGCCAGGCCTTCTCCCTGGAGGAGGACACGGCGACCTGGATCACCCCCGCCGAGGCCCGCGCCCTGACGACGGTGGCGGCCGGCACCCCCTTCACGGTTCCCCCGGTCCTCTTCGCCAAGCTGACGGACGACGACCTGGACGCGTACAAGGAGCGCTTCGGCGGCGAGCCGCAGCCCGCGTAGGCAGCGCCACACGCGAGGGCCCGGGAGCAACCGCTCCCGGGCCCTCGTGCGTCCGTTACTCCGAGCGCACCGCGAGGATCACGAGGGGGACCAGCCCATGGCACTGTTCGGCAACGCCCACAGCATCGACCCGGCCCAGGCGCAGCAGGAGTACGCGCGCCTGCTCGGCCAGGGTGAGCAGGTGTACGCCGCGTACCTGCTGATCCGCGACACCATCCTGTTCACCGACCGTCGCCTGATCCTGATCGACAAGCAGGGCATCACCGGCAAGAAGACGGAGTACCACTCGGTCCCGTACCGCAGCATCACGCACTTCGCGGTCGAGACGGCCGGCACCTTCGACCTCGACGCGGAACTGAAGATCTGGCTCTCCGGCTCCCAGGTCCCCATCCAGAAGACCTTCACCAAGGGCGTCGACATCTACGAGGTCCAGGCCATCCTGACCCAGTTCGTGGCCCGGTAGCCCGAAGAGGTCAGCTCCCGGAGGCGTACGCCACGAAGTCCGCCCAGGCGTCGGCGCCGAGCGCGAGGCGGGGCCCGGCGTCGCGGTACTTGGAATCGCGGACGTGGGTAGTGCGGGGTGTGAGGGCGATCTCGACGCAGGAGTTGCCGTCGCCGCTGCTGCTGTAGCTGCTCTTGAACCACGTCAGCGTGGAGTCGTCCCTGGTGCTCATGTCTCTCCAAGCATCTGCTCGATGAACGCCCGCGATTCCCGGGGCGTGAGCGCCTGGGCCCGGATCATGCTATAGCGCAGGTCAAGGATGCGGATCTGCTTCGGGTCGCTCACGGGGCGGCCGTTGAACGCGCCCTCGGAGCGACCCACCGCCGTGCCTTCCGGGAACTTCAGCTCCTCGATGAGCCCGCCCGTGCCGAAGTGGTCCTCGACCTCCGTCGGCATCACCTGGATCGACACGTTCCGCAACTCCCCCAGCTCAAGCAGGCGTTCGAGCTGTCGACGCCACACCATTCTGCCCCCAACCGGCCGCCGGAGCGTCGACTCTTCCTGGACGAAGGTGAGCGTCGGCGCGGGTGACCGATCGAAGACCGCGCGGCGAGCCATTCGTGCGGCCACCATGCGCTCCGTCTCCTCGTCCGAGTAGGCGGGAAGCCACGCGCCGAACAGCGCCCGCATATGGCCCTCGGTCTGCAACAGACCCGCGACGTTGCTGTTCTCGTACACCCCGATCTCGACCGCCCGCGCCTCCATCTGAGCAAGATCCCGCACCTTCTTCGGGTACCGGACCTTGGCCACGTCCTCCCGCATCGCCGCGAGCAGACCGCCCGCCCCCAGCACCTCGTCCGCCCGCTCCAGGTACTCGGGCCGGGGAATCCGCTTCCCGCCCTCGATCTTGTAGACGAGGTCCTCCCCGTACCCCACGGCCCGCCCGAAGTCGCCTGCCCGCATCCCCACGGCCTCGCGCCGCAGCCTCAACTGCCGCCCCACCGTGGCGATCACCGCCACGCCCCACTCGTCGTCCGGGTCGACCTCCCACCCCGGCTCGTCAGCCTCGGTCCTGAGCTGCCGAACCTCGCCGTCCACCGACATGCGCGCCCCTCCGTCGTACCGCCCCGTACCAGCCGTGCCCTACCCGTGAACGGCGCCCCGACAAGCCCGGACACGCCCGGACAGATCCCGCCCGGACCGCCCCCTCCCAGACCTGCGACGCCTGCGACCGCGCCTTCCGGGCGCCCGAGCCGGGCAGGTGCCGCGACTGCCGATCCGAGGTCAGGCGTGACGACGGCGAAGGGCCCGGAACCAGCGCATGGTTCCGGGCCCTTCGTCGCAAGGCTGCCGCGGGCTACTTCGGCTGCGGCTTGCGCACCGTCAGGTGCAGCTCCCTCAGCCGGGACTCGTCCAGCTCCGTCGGGGCGCCCATCATCAGGTCCTGGGCGTTGCCGTTGAGCGGGAAGGCGATGGTCTCGCGGATGTTGGGCTCGTCGGCCAGCAGCATCACGATGCGGTCGACGCCCGGGGCGATGCCGCCGTGCGGCGGGGCGCCGAAGCGGAAGGCGCGCAGCATGCCGGCGAACTCGCGCTCGACGGTCTCCGCGTCGTAGCCCGCGATCCCGAAGGCCTTGAGCATGATGTCCGGCTCGTGGTTCCGGATGGCGCCCGAGGACAGCTCGACACCGTTGCAGACGATGTCGTACTGCCAGGCCAGGATGTCCAGCGGGTCCTGGTTCTCCAGCGCGTCCATGCCGCCCTGCGGCATCGAGAAGGGGTTGTGGGAGAAGTCGATCCGCCCCGTCTCCTCGTCCTTCTCGAACATCGGGAAGTCGACGATCCAGCAGAACCGGAAGACGTTCTCCTCGAAGTGCCCGGCGCGCTTGGCGGCCTCGACGCGGACCGCGCCCATGATCTTGGAAACCTCGTCGAACTCGCCCGCGCCGAAGAACACCGCGTGCCCGGCGGCCAGCGACAGGCGCTTGGTCAGCTCGGCGACGTTCGCCTCGGTGAGGAACTTCGCGATCGGGCCGGTCAGCGAGCCGTCCTCGGCGACGCGGACCCAGGCCAGGCCCTTGGCGCCCTGCTCCACCGCATAGTCGCCGAGCTGGTCGAAGAACTTGCGCGGCTGGCCCGAGACGTCCGGCACCGGCAGCGCGCGGACGTGCTTGCCGGCGAAGGCCTTGAACTCCGAGCCCTCGAAGACGTCGGTGATGTCGACCAGCTCCAGCTGGGCCCGCAGGTCCGGCTTGTCGGAGCCGTACTTCAGCATCGCCTCGCGGAACGGGATCCGCGGGAACGGCGAGGTCACGTGCCGGCCCTTGCCGAACTCCTCGAACAGCTCCGTCATCAGCTGCTCGATCGGACGGAAGACGTCCTCCTGCTCGACGAAGCTCATCTCGACGTCGAGCTGGTAGAACTCGCCCGGCGAGCGGTCCGCGCGGGCGTCCTCGTCGCGGAAGCAGGGCGCGATCTGGAAGTACCGGTCGAAACCGGAGATCATCAGCAGCTGCTTGAACTGCTGCGGCGCCTGCGGCAGCGCGTAGAAGCGGCCCGCGTGGAGGCGGGAGGGGACGACGAAGTCGCGGGCGCCCTCGGGGGAGGTCGCGGTGAGGATCGGCGTCGCCATCTCGTTGAAGCCGAGGGCCACCATCTTGCTGCGGATCGAGGAGATCACCGACGTACGCAGCATGATGTTGCGGTGCATGCGCTCGCGGCGCAGGTCGAGGAAGCGGTACTCCAGCCGCCGCTCCTCGTTGACCCCGTCCTCGGTATTGATCGTGAAGGGCAGCGGCTGGGCGGCGCCGAGCAGCTCGACCTCGCCCACCTCGACCTCGACCTCACCGGTGGGCAGGTCGGGGTTGATGTTGTCGGCGCCGCGGGAGACGACCTTGCCGTCGACCCGAACGGTCGATTCCTTGGTCAGCTTGTCCAGCGCCGCGTACGCCTCGGTGCCCGGACGGGCGACGAGCTGCGTGATGCCGTGGTGATCGCGCAGATCGATGAAGAGGATGCCGCCCAGGTCGCGCCGATTGTGCAGCCAGCCACTCAGTCGGACGTCGGTACCGACGTCAGAGGAGCGGAGCTCGCCGCAGGTGTGGGACCTGTACCGATGCATCGTCGTTCATCCAGCCTTCGCGGATCGGGGATGGTGTTTCGCGTTTCACGTGAAACAACCCCAGCGTACCGGGCACCCAAGGCTGCCCTCCTCCCCTTTGGCCGCCGGGGCCCCCGCCGCGAGCGGTGGCAGCCTGCGAACACCTCTTCTTACAGTGGGCCCATGCGCACTGGTGAGCCCCTGCCCGACGTGGGGGACGTCCTGGCCGCCCTGGCGACCGGCCTGTGGCACTGGGACACCGCCACGGGTGAGGTCACGGTGGACGCGGAGGCCGCCCGCCTGCTGGGGCTGCCCGCGGAACGGCGGTGCCTCACCGAGGCACAGGTACGGGCCCGGCTGCATCCGGTCGACTGGAACGAGATCACCGGCGTGGTCCAGCTCGCCGTCGAGGAAGGCACCCTCGCCGAGGTCCGGATCCGGATCATGGACGAGCGGGGCCATGTCCTCCGTGTGGTCCGCAGCCGCTCCAAGCCCTCCTTCGACCCCCTGCGCAAGGCGTACGAGCTGACCGGCACCCTCCAGGAGGTCACCGAGCCCACCCCGGGCACCCCCGCCGGGCGCAGCGCGGTCACCGGCGACTGGCGGCGCTCGCGCGAGGCCTTCCTGCTGGACGCGGGCCGGGCCCTGGCCGAGGCGCGCTCCACGGAGGAGGTGCTGCGGGTCGCCGCGGCGCTGTCGATGCCGGGGTTCTCGCCGGACGGCCTCGCGGTCTTCGGGGTCTCCGGCGACCGCCTCACCGTCATCGGCCACCACGGGCAGCCGGAGAACGAGGTCAACCCGTTCGTGGACATGTCCCTGGACACCGACTACCCGGCCGCCGAGGTGGCCCGCACGGGACGGGCCGTCTACCTCTCCTCCCCCCAGCAGTACCGGTCCCGCTACCCCATGACCTGGCCGCTCGCGGAGCGCTTCGGCCGCCGTTCGTGGGCCTACCTGCCGCTGACCGTGGCCGGCCGCACCATGGGCGCCTGGCTGGCGGCCTTCGCGTACCCGGTCACGTTCACGCCGGACGAGCGGTCCGTGCTGACCACCGTGGCGCGGATGCTGGCCCAGGCCCTGTCCCGGGCGGGTGCCGCCGAGACCCAGCGGGAGCTGACCGACGGGGTCCAGCGCTCCATGCTGCCCGTGCTGGGCCCGGAGATCCCCGGCATGGACATCGCCGCCCGGTACGTCCCCACCGGCGGCGGACTCCAGGTCGGCGGCGACTGGTACGACATGATCCCGCTGCCCGGCGAACGCTTCGCCATCGTCATCGGCGACGTCCAGGGGCACGACGTGAGGGCGGCCGCGCTGATGGGCCAGCTGCGCATCGCGCTGCGCGCCTACGCCTCCGAGGGCCACCGCCCGGACGCGGTGCTCTCCCGCGCCTCGCACTTCTTCCACGGCCTGACCCAGTCCGACCAGGACCCCGGCGACCTGCGCTTCGCGACCTGCTACTACGCCGAGGTCGACCCCGAGACAGGCACCGTGGAGAGCGCCCGCGCCGGGCATCTGGACCCGGTGGTGCGGATGGCGGACGGGACGGCGCTGATCCTCGCCACGGCGGGCGGACTCCCCCTCGGCATCGACCCGGACACCGACTACCCGACCACCCGGCTCGCCCTGGAGCCCGGGGACACCCTGATGCTGTGCACGGACGGCCTGGTCGAGACCGGCGGCCACGACCTCCAGACCGGCTGGCACCGCCTCCGCGTGATCCTGGAGGACCATGAGGGCAGCCTGGAGGACCTCGCCGACGCCCTGGTCCAGGCCGTGCACGGGCCGTCCTCGCACCACACCACCGGTCCGCTGGCCGACCGGCGGGAGGACGACATCGCCCTGCTGCTGCTGTGCCGGCAGGGCGAGGGCTGCGGCTGCGGCGACAGCACGGTGGCCCGGCCGACGGTGCGCCGCACCATGCTCTCGGTCGCGCAGGCCGAGCCCGCCCGGATCGCCACCGCCCGGCAGCACCTGCGCGACCTGCTGCACGACTGGCCCGACGAGGACCAGCGGGACGCCGCGGTGCTGCTGCTCTCCGAGATGCTGACCAACGTCCTGGTGCACACCGACACCGACGCCCTGCTGGTCGCCGAGGTCGCCGGGGAGCCCGGCGAGCGGCGGATCCGGGTGGAGGTCACGGACAACGGCGACGACCTGCCGCACAAGCGGCGGCCGGGGGAGATGGCGTCCTCGGGCCGGGGGCTGATGCTGATCGAGCTGCTCGCCGACGCCTGGGGCGTCGCCCCGCGCGGCAAGGGCAAGAGCATCTGGTACGAGGTCTACGAGTCCGCGGCCCCGGAGGACGGCCCCGCCGACGGCTCGGCGGCGGCGTAGCGCTTCTGCAACTCGTGGACGATCCCGAACGCCGCCGCGGTGAGCGGTACGGCGAGGAGCATCCCGAGGATGCCGGCCACCGACGCCCCCGCGGTCAGTGCCAGCAGCACGACCGCCGGGTGCATCTGCACCGTCCGGCTCTGGATCATCGGCTGGAGGACGTGCCCTTCCAGGACCTGCACGGCCACGACCACCCCGAGGGCCCAGAGCGCGATGACGAACCCCCGGTCCGCCAGCGCGACCAGTACGGCGACGGTGCCGGAGATGAACGCCCCCAGGTACGGGATGTAGGCGCCGACGAAGACCAGCGCGCCGAGCCCCACCGCGCCGGGGACGCGCAGGATCAGCAGCCCGACGGTGATGCAGAGCGCGTCGATGAGGGCGATGAGGGTGGTGCCGCGCATGAACCCCTCGACGGCCCCGAAGGCCCGCCGTCCCATCGCCTCGACGGTGTCGGCGGCGCCGGGCGGGGCGAGGGCGCGCACGGTGCCGACGGCCCGGTCGGAGTCGCGTAGGAAGAAGAAGACCAGCAGCAGGGCGAGGACCGCCACGGCGATCATCTCGCCGACCACGCTGAGCCCGGTCACCACGCCGGAGGCGGCCGTGCCGCCGAACTTGCCCAGCAGCTCGCGGGCGTTGGACGCCATGTCCTCCAGCGAGGTGCCCGCCGCCCCGAAATGGTCGGCGATGTCGCGCGCCGCGTTCCGGACCGAGGCGACGATCTGGTCGCCGGTCTCGATGAGCGCGGAGACCACGATGTACATCGCGCCGCCGACCACGGCGACGACGGCGACGCAGGTCAGCGCGGCCGCCAGTGAGCGCTGCACGTGGGCCTTGACCAGCCGCTTGTGCAGTGGTCTGAGCAGCGCGGTGCCGAGCAGCGCGAGCAGCGCCGGCGTCACCGCGGTGCGCAGCTCGACGCAGAGCCGGATCGCGACGTAGGCGACACCGCTGGCGAGCAGGATGACGGCGCACCAGGCGGCGAGCCGACGGATCGGGCCGGGAAGCAGCTGCACGTCCCCAGCCGATCATGCCCCGGGCGGGCTGTCCTGCGCGGACGGCCCGCCCGGGTGACACGGCGTCAGGACCGCCGCCCTCAGGCCGCGGCGCCCGCCGGCCGGAGCCGCTCGTACACGGTCAGACGCCGCCCGCGGACCTGCTCGTCCCCCACCACGGTGAAGTACTCCTCCAGCACCGCGGTCTTCGCCTTGTCCCGCTCCGCCGACAGCGGGCGGGCCACGCCGGGCGCGTCGGTGATCAACAGGATGCGCCGATGCGCCAGCATCGCGGACCGTATGCGGGCCGGGTCGGCCTCCTCGCCCTTCAACGTCCGGGACTCCACGGGCGTCTCCCGCAGCGCGACGTCCCGCAGTCCCGCGAAGGCGCCGGGGGAGACCAGCGCGGTGTCGCGGCGGGCCGCCGGTATGAAGACCACCGCGTCGCCGGGCCGCTTCACCCTGCGTACGTCCGCCGCCGCCGCGAGGACGTCGTCGACCCGGCTGGCCGGAGACCGCTTGGCCAGCGCCTGCGGCAGCAGCGCGACCACGGCGGCGGTGACCACCACCGGCACGAGCCACGACGACGCTCTGGGGAACCGCGCCCCGAGGGCCGCGGCGGCGGCGCTCAGGCCCGCACCGATCAGCAGGGCCAGACCGAGCATGCTGAACAGGACGTAGCGGTCCAGGAACAGGGGGCGGACCAGGGAGAGCGCGGCCAGGGCGAGTTGCGGCACCGCCAGCAGCGGCAGTCCGACGGCCGCCACCGACAGCCGTCCCGCCCTCGGCCGGCTCAGCAGGGCGCAGAGAGCGCCGATCGCCAGCAGGACGGCGGGGCCGATCATCGTGTGCCAGGTCAGCGGCGGTATCCAGGAGACCTGGCCGGACTGTCGCCGGCTGAAGAGGATCAACGGCAGCACACCGGCCACGGCGACCGCCGAGGCCGCCGCCCAGCGTCTGAGGACGGCCGGCGTCGCCCGCGCCCACACCAGCGTCGCCGCGTGCGCGGGCAGGATCAGCAGCGACAGCCAGTTCAGCAGCCCGCACACCAGGAGCGCGGCGGCGTAGGCGGCCCAGTGCGGTGTCCGGCCGCGGCCCTGGAGCAGGGTCACCAGCAGCAGCGTCGAGATGCCCGCTCCGGCCGTGATCAGCGCGTACGGGCGGCCCTCCTGCAAATAGAACTGCACGGCCGGGACCAGCCCCAGCGCCAGGCCGCCGACCAGGCCCGCCCGGGCTCCGGCCAGCCGCTGCCCGATGACCGTCACACAGGCGGCCGCCACCGCCATGGCCAGCACGGAGGGCAGCCGCAGGGTCGTCGTGCCGGGCCCGAAGCAGGTGAAGAGTCCGTGCATCAGCAGGTAGTAGAGACCGTGCACGACGTCGACCCGGCCCAGCATGTGGCCTATGTCGGCGGCCGACCGAAGGGCCACCTGCCAGGTCGCGGCCTCGTCCCGCCACACGCTGTCCTGCCGGGAGAGCCCCCACAGCCCGAGGGCGAGGGTCCACCCGACCGGGACCGACCAGAGCGGCGGGCGCCGCCGGAGGCAGGCGACGGCGGCGGCTTTCCAGGGATTCATGAAGCGGCGGACCGTTCGGCACCCCGGAGGTGGTGGTGGGCGTTCTCGTGGACGGCGAAGACGGAGTCGCACCGGTCACGGACACGGTCGTCGTGCGTGGCGATCACCACGGCGCATCCCGCGTCGCTCATCTCGCGGAGAACGTCGGTGACGACGTCGGCGTTGGCCTGGTCGAGGGCGCCGGTCGGCTCGTCGGCCAGCACCAGGGAGGGTTCCTTGACGATGAGCCGGGCGAGCGCCACCCGCTGCTGTTCCCCGCCGCTGAGCCGGTGGACCTTCTCCTGTTCCCGGCCCGCCAGGCCGACGCGGTCCAGGGCGTCCGCGACGCTCACGCCGGTGCGGTCCCGCCGGCCCCGCCGCTTCGTGCGCGCGACCTCCAGGTTGTCGGCGACGGTGGCGTTGTCGATCAGGGCGTAGTTCTGGAAGAGGTGGCCGAGGACGTCGCGGCGGAAGCGCCGGGCCTCCTGCCTGCCGAAGCGGGTGATGTCGACGCCGTCGTGGAGTATCCCGCCCGCAGTCGGCCGGTCGAGGAGGCCGAGGCAGTTGAGGAGGGTGGACTTGCCCGATCCGCTGGGGCCGACGAGGGCCAGCATGCGGCCGCGGTCGATGCCGACGGTGACGTCGGACCACAGGGTGCGGCTGCCGAAGGTCTTCGCCAGTTTCACGATCTCGATCACAAAGGTGCTCCTGCCGGGTGGGGGGTTCTCGTCCGCGAGAGGCTCATGAGTCGGCCGCCCCCTCCTTGACGACGCGGCGGTGGAAGACGCCGAGCGCGATGAGCACGGCGCACACCTGGACGGCGACGAGACCGGCGATGACGGCCAGGTCCGACGCGGTCGTCTCGACCGCCGGGAACGGAGCGGGGATGCCGCGGCCGGTGAACTCCGCCAGCTCCTGGTTCTGCCGCCAGGCCCGCACGGGAACCCAGCAGGCGAGGAACACGGCCAGAATCCCCTCCGAGGCGAGGAGGAGCCGGTGGTTCGCCGTGAACCTCCAGCCGCTGACGTGCCGGGCGAAGACGGTCTGGGCACGCCTGCGCACGTGGATCATGCAGACACCGACGCCGGTGATGACCAGGACGGCCACCGCCGCGGCGAGATTGAAGAGCTGTAGCCGGAAATCGTGCACCGCGTCGCGCAGTTTCAGCGCGGCGCTCTGTCCGACCGGACGCACTGAAGTGACGTAGGTCCCCAGTCCGCTCGGGTCCGCCGTGATCGCGCCCAGGGCGTCCTCCGGGTCGGGGAAGACGATGCCTTCCTGACTGGCGAAGGCGGTGTAGGCGTCGTCGGAGAGGACCGGGGAGCCGTTGGGCACCACGACGAGGACCGGGTCGCGCACCAGGGACCGGTCGTCGTCCGGGCGGTGGGCCGTGTTGGGGCTCAGGGCGCCGGAGTTGTAGCCGAACAGGCGCTGACCGTCCTTCGCCC
The DNA here is from genome assembly GCF_055582785.1 of Streptomyces sp. NPDC107500. NCBI lineage: Bacteria > Bacillati > Actinomycetota > Actinomycetes > Kitasatosporales > Streptomycetaceae > Streptomyces > Streptomyces sp. NPDC107500. Next base: position 326,935 of record NZ_JBVJPF010000005.1, on the reverse strand, counting down.
GCAGCGACGTCACCTCGAGCCCGCGGCGGACCTCGGGTGCGAGCCGCCCGAACATGTCGGGGAGCCCGGCGCGGATGTCCGCGGTGTGGCCGGCGAGGGAGTCGGGGACGATGAGCCGCACGGCGTGGGCGTCCGGGTCCCTCCCGTCCGGGGGCCGTGCGGAGTACCGGCGTCCGGCCGGGTCGAGGACCGGCTGCCGGGCGAGGAAGGTCTCGTTGACGACGAGCATCTCGCCCGGTGGGAGCCGGACTTCGGAGGAGGCGTCCCGGAGGTCCCGGCGCCCGGCGACGACGATCTCGCCCGCGGTGTCGGACCGTCGCAGCCACCCGCCGACCTGGGCGATGACCTTCCTCTGCTCGCCCATCAGGCTGCCGTTGAGGCGGATGGTGACGGCGTCGCCCGCCCGGGCGTAGGCGCTCCGGGTGTCCTGCCGCGCCATGACGTGCTGCCCGGCCAGGGCCACGTCCATGGCGACGGCGAGCGCGAGGAGCAGCGCCGGGACACGCACCAGGTAGGTGGCGACGAGCGCCGCCCGCCCCGGCAGTTCGCCCTTGAGGGCGCGCACCAGCGCCACCTTGGAGATCAGGACGAGGGCGGCCGCGTGGGCGGCCAGGACCAGGAGGACCAGCGGTACTGCCAGGGCTACGGCCACCGACGCGAACAGCCCCAGCCAGGCGAGACCGTTGTAGTGGCCGAGGAAGGCGAGTGTCGCGGCCGCCACCGCGCAGACGGCGGCCGCCCAGAACCCCGCCAGTTGCCGGAGGTCACGCGCGAGGACGTCCCACAGGGAATGGCCCTGGAGGCGCAGCACCCCGTACGCCTTGGCGCTCAGCAGAACGCTCGCGCCGGTCGTCGCCGCCGCGGCGAGGGCCACGACCCAGAAGGTCCAGAAGAGGTCGTCGCCCGAGAAGAACAGGGCCAGTTCACCGGCCGAGAGCGGGTGCTGCACGCTCGCGCGCAGTCCGAGCCCGCTGAACTCGGCCACCAACGCGTCGGCGGCCTCGGGCGGTCCGAACACGTAGTAGAAGCCCCGCGGATCCCGCTGCCCGATCTCGGTGAGGGGATGCACGCGCGTCTCGACGTGGGCGCTGAAGCCCGGATATGCGTCGCGCAGCCACGAAGCGGCGTCGGAACGCGGGGCGCCCGACGTCAGATAAAGGTGCCGAATTCCGTCGGGATTCCGGACGTCGGGGGCCTCGCGAGCCACCGAGATCTCGTGTTCTTCGGAGAACGCGGCGATCTCGCGGGCCACCCGGGCACCGCTCACGGAATCGTCGGACTCGAACACCCAGACCTGGGCCGAATTCCCCAGTACCAGTTGTTCGTCCAGCCCCCGCACGAAGAGAAAGGCCATCATCGCGGAAGTGGCCAGCACGGCGGCATGGACGTATTTGATACCTCGGTGCAGCATCGGTCACCTGGGTCCGGGTGTTCGATCAGTGAGCGGTGGCGTACGGCGGAACGTCAGCAGGACGCGTCGTAATGGGCGCTGTTGGGGTGGACGCTCGACTTCTCCACCGAGGCCTTGGACCACTTCTTGTTGGCGGTGCAGCCGCTGTACGCCCAGCTCCTTCCGTGCACGGAGGAAGCGTGGTAATTGACGCTGTGGTAGAAGTTCGAATAGGCGTAGTTCGCGCCCACGTCGTAGCTCCACCGGCCGCCGCTGACGTCGACCGACTTGGCCAGCGCGGGAGTGGCGACAGCCATGACGATGGCACCCGCGGCGGCTGCGGCCTTGAGGCCGTTCTTCATGCGCATGTGTGACTCACTTTCGTTCTTGCCTGCTGAAACGGGCATGGGTGTGCCCTGACGGGCGGAAGAGGAGACCGGCCGGCCTCGGGTCAGAGCTGCTTGACCGACTTCTGGGTGCAGTGCTTGGCGCGATAGCCGCGGGGCATCTGGTCGTTGGCGTTCTTCTTGGCCGCCTTCTTGGCGTCCGACGCCGTCTTTCCGGTGCCGTGCCCCTGCACGAACCCATGCGCGGTGTCATCCGAGATGCGCTTCTTGGTGCACTGGAAGTGCGCCGTCCAGCCCCGAGCCGCTTCGGCGGGAGCGGCGACGCTCAGTGGAATCACGACCGCCATGGCAGTGGTGAGGAGTGGGCCGACGACAAGCATTTTGCGCACGAGTGCTGATCCCCCTTGAAATGTGTGGGGGCACACCGAATCCCGCCTTGGCCCGAAGGCCAATGCGGGATGTGAGTCTTGCTCTCGCCCCCGTGAATGCCACTCGTCCCCGGTGGTCGGCCGGGTGAGTGGACGTGCCAGAAGTTACGTGGCGGGGACGGAGTTTATCCAGTCAATACGGGGTGACCATGATCACTGCACATTGATGGAACGCGCGGGACACCTGCTCCGGATGGCCCACGCCACTTCGTCTCCGCTAACCTCCACCCCCATGAAGCAGCGGCAGCAGAAGAAACTTTCCCGCCACCTCTTCGAAGCGATACTGCTGGGGGACGCCGCTCGTGCGCGGACGGTGCTGCGGGCCGGTGCCGACCCCGAGCGGGGCGACGGCGAGGGCACGCTCCCCCTGTACGAGGCGGCGGTGAGCGGCAGGACCGAGATCGTGCGGCTGCTGCTGGAGGCGGGCGCCGCTCCCGACACCGAGAGCCGCGGAGTCGGCGCGGAGGGCACCCCGTTGTGCGCGGCGGCGTGCTGGGGGCACGCGGAAACCGTGCGGGAACTGCTGGCGCACGGCGCCGATCCGGGGCTCCGGGAGGACCACGGAACCGGCCGCTCCCCCCTGGACTGGGCGAACGACGGCCCCCACCCGGAGACCGCCGCCCTCCTGATCGCGGCGGGGGCGGCGGCCGGCACGGAATCCGTGTAGCCACCGCCCCCCACCGGGCGCCGCCGGCGCCGGAGGACCTACAGACCGTCCTCGGTCATCCCGTGCACCGCCGGGACCGTCCCCAGCCGGCCCTTCTGGAAGTCCTCGAAGGCCTGCTGGAGCTCGTCGCGCGTGTTCATCACGAACGGCCCGTAGTGCGCCATCGGCTCCCGGATCGGGCGCCCGCCGAGCAGCACGACCTCCAGGTCCGGCGTGTGCGCGTCCTGCTTCTCGTCCGCGCGGACGGTCAGCGAGCCGCCGGCTCCGAAGACGGCGGTCTGCCCGAGGTGCACCGGGCGCCGCTCGGCGCCCACCGAACCGCGGCCGGCCATCACGTACGCCAGGCCGTTGAAGTCCTCCCGCCAGGGCAGGGTGACCTCGGCGCCGGGCGCCAGCGTGGCGTGGACCATGGTGATCGGCGTGTGCGTGATCCCGGGGCCGTCGTGACCGTCCAGCTCACCGGCGATGACGCGGAGCAGCGCGCCGCCGTCGGGGGAGGTGAGCAGCTGGACGCTGCCGCTGCGGATGTCCTGGTACCTCGGGGCCATCATCTTGTCCCGGGCCGGCAGGTTCACCCACAGCTGGAGCCCGTGGAAGAGGCCGCCGGACATCACCAGCTGCTCCGGCGGCGCCTCGATGTGCAGCAGTCCGGAGCCCGCCGTCATCCACTGGGTGTCGCCGTTGGTGATGGTGCCGCCACCACCGTTGGAGTCCTGGTGGTCGAAGATCCCGTCGATGATGTAGGTGACGGTCTCGAAGCCGCGGTGCGGGTGCCAGGGCGTGCCCTTGGGCTCGCCGGGCGCGTACTCCACCTCGCCCATCTGGTCCATCATGATGAACGGGTCGAGATGGCGGTAGTTGATCCCGGCGAACGCGCGGCGCACCGGGAAGCCCTCCCCCTCGAAACCGCTGGGAGCGGTCGTGACGGTCAGCACGGGGCGTGCGACGGCGTCTGCGGACGCGGATACACGGGGCAGCGTCAACGGGTTCTCGACGGTCACTGCGGGCATGTCGGTACCTCCTCGGGTACGCCCACTTTAGTTGAGCGTTGAACTTCTTGCCACTCCGAACCACGAAAGCCCGGAGGACATTCCCTCCGGGCTCGCTCAGCGGTGGCGACGGCGTCTAGCCATACATGCGGCGCATCGCGAAATCGACCATCTGTTCGACGGCCTTCGCGTCGAAGACCATCCGGTGCTCGCCCTCCATGTCCAGGACGAAGCCGTAGCCGGTCGGCAGCAGGTCGATCACCTCGGCCCCGGTGATCACGAAGTACTTGGACTCCTTGCCCGCGTACCGGCGCAGCTCCTTCAGGCCGGTGAACATCGGGATCACCGGCTGCTGGGTGTTGTGCAGCGCGAGGAACCCGGGGTTGTCGCCGCGCGGGCAGTAGACCTTCGAGGTGGCGAAGATCTGCTGGAAGTCCTCGGCGGACATCTGGCCGGTGGTGAAGGCGCGCACCGCGTCCGCGAGCGAGGGCGGGGACGGCTCGGGGTACAGCGGCGGCTGCTGCCCGTACCCGCCGCCCATCGGCTGCTGCGGCGGCGGGGCGTACTGCTGCTGCTGAGGACCCGCGGTCTGGTCGTAGCCGTACATGCCGCAAAGAGTAACGAGTAACGAGTCACAGATGGCCCGCTCGGGGTTGCTTCTTATTACCGACGGGTAGCATCATCAGTAGCCAGGCTGAGCTACTGCTTGGTACGCGCAGTCGGTATGTGTACAGATGCGAGGAGTCAGTGCCTCGCCGATCTCTCAACGGAGCCGTCGCCATGGGGCACTACAAGCCGAATCTCCGGGACATCGAGTTCAACCTCTTCGAGGTGCTCGGCCGTGACAAGGTTTACGGCACCGGCCCGTTCGCGGAGATGGACACGGACACCGCCAAGAGCGTCCTGGAGGAGCTGACCCGCCTCTCGGAGAACGAGCTGGCCGAGTCCTTCGCCGACGCCGACCGCAACCCGCCGGTCTTCGACCCCGAGACCAACACCGCGCCGGTCCCGGCGTCCTTCAAGAAGAGCTACCAGGCCTTCATGGACTCCGAGTACTGGCGCCTGGGCCTGCCCGAGGAGATCGGCGGCACCACCGCGCCGCGCTCCCTGATCTGGGCCTACGCGGAGCTGATCCTCGGCGCCAACCCGGCCGTGTGGATGTACTCCTCCGGCCCGGCGTTCGCCGGCATCCTCTTCGAGGAGGGCAACGAGGTGCAGAAGCACATCGCCTCGTTCGCCGTCGAGAAGCAGTGGGGCTCCACCATGGTGCTCACCGAGCCGGACGCCGGCTCGGACGTCGGCGCCGGCCGCACCAAGGCGGTCCAGCAGGAGGACGGCTCCTGGCACATCGAGGGCGTGAAGCGCTTCATCACGTCCGGCGAGCACGACATGTCGGAGAACATCCTCCACTACGTCCTCGCCCGCCCCGAGGGCGCCGGACCCGGCACCAAGGGCCTCTCCCTCTTCCTCGTCCCGAAGTACGAGTTCGACTTCGAGACCGGCGAGCTGGGCGAGCGCAACGGCGTGTACGCCACCAACGTCGAGCACAAGATGGGCCTGAAGGCCTCCAACACCTGCGAGATGACCTTCGGCGACCGCCACCCCGCCAAGGGCTGGCTGATCGGCGACCGGCACGACGGCATCCGCCAGATGTTCCGCATCATCGAGTTCGCCCGCATGATGGTCGGCACGAAGGCGATCTCCACCCTGTCGACGGGCTACCTGAACGCGCTGGAGTACGCCAAGGAGCGCGTCCAGGGCCCCGACCTGGCCAACTTCATGGACAAGTCGGCCCCCAAGGTCACCGTCACGCACCACCCGGACGTCCGCCGCTCCCTCATGACACAGAAGGCGTACGCCGAGGGCATGCGCGCGCTGGTGATGTACACCGCGTCCGTGCAGGACGAGATCCAGGTCAAGGAGGCGAACGGCGAGGACGCCTCGACCGAGCACGCCCTCAACGACCTGCTCCTGCCGATCGTCAAGGGCTACGGCTCGGAGAAGGCCTACGAGCAGCTCGCCCAGTCGCTCCAGACCTTCGGCGGCTCCGGGTTCCTCCAGGAGTACCCGATCGAGCAGTACATCCGCGACGCCAAGATCGACACCCTGTACGAGGGCACCACGGCGATCCAGGGCCAGGACTACTTCTTCCGGAAGATCGTCCGCAACCAGGGCGCCGCGCTGAACTCGCTCGCCGAGGACATCAAGAAGTTCCTGGCGCTGGCCACCGGCGGCGAGGAGCTGTCCGGCGCCCGCGAGCACCTGGCCAAGGCGGCCGTCGAGCTGGAGGCCATCGTCGGCCTGATGCTCACCGACCTCGCGGCCACCGAGCAGGACGTCAAGAACATCTACAAGGTCGGGCTGAACACCACCCGCCTGCTGCTCGCCTCCGGCGACGTGGTCGTCGGCTACCTGCTCCTCAAGGGCGCCGCGGTGGCCGCCGAGAAGCTGCCGACCGCCTCCGCCCGGGACAAGGCCTTCTACACCGGCAAGATCGCCGCCGCGAAGTTCTTCGCCGCGAACGTCCTGCCCGGCCTCACCCTGGCCCGCAAGGTCGCCCAGGGCGTCGAGCTGGACCTGATGGAGCTGGACGAGGCCGCGTTCTAGTCGCTTCTGGTCAGGGGCCGCCTCCCCGGTCCGATCGGTACCGGGGAGTCCGGTCTCCACACTCCCCACACACCATCGCGAGGGCCCGCTCCCGGCAGACCGGGAGCGGGCCCTCGTACGTCGTTAAGGTGAACCCCATGAGCGCACCGTCCCGCTTCGACCGCGGCCACACCGACGACCTGATGTCCTTCCTGGCGGCCAGCCCGACGCCGTACCACGCGGTGGCGACCGCCGCCGAGCGGCTGGAGAAGGCCGGATTCCGGCAGGTCGCCGAGACGGACGCGTGGGAGGGGTCCTCCGGCGGCAAGTACGTGCTGCGCGGCGGCGCGCTCGTGGCCTGGTACGTGCCGGAGGGCGCCGAGCCCCACACGCCCTTCCGCATCGTCGGCGCGCACACCGACTCCCCCAACCTGCGCGTCAAGCCGCGCCCGGACAGCGGGGCGCACGGCTGGCGCCAGGTAGCCGTGGAGGTCTACGGCGGCCCCCTGATGAACTCGTGGCTCGACCGCGACCTGGGCCTGGCCGGCCGGCTCTCGCTGCGCGACGGCTCCACCCGGCTGGTCAACATCGACCGCCCGCTGCTGCGCGTTCCGCAGCTCGCCATCCACATGGACCGCAACGTGTCCGCGGAGGGCCTCAAGCTCGACAAGCAGCGCCACCTCCAGCCCGTCTGGGGCCTCGGCGACTCCGTCCACGACGGCGACCTGATCGCCTTCCTGGAGGAGGAGACGGGCCTGGCCCGCGGGGAGGTCACCGGCTGGGACCTGATGACCCACTCCGTGGAGGCCCCGGCCTACCTGGGCCGTGACAACGAGCTGGTGGCCGGGCCGCGCATGGACAACCTCCTGTCGGTGCACGCCGGAACGGCCGCGCTGATCGCGGCCGCCGCGTCGGGGGACGACCTCACCTGCATCCCCGTACTCGCCGCCTTCGACCACGAGGAGACCGGCTCCCAGTCGGACACGGGCGCCGACGGCCCGCTGCTCGGCGGCGTCCTGGAGCGCTCGGTGTTCGCGCGCGGCGGCTCGTACGAGGACCGGGCGCGCGCCTTCGCCGGCACCGTCTGCCTGTCCTCCGACACGGGCCACGCCGTCCACCCCAACTACGCGGAGCGGCACGACCCGACGCACCACCCGCGCGTCAACGGCGGCCCCCTCCTCAAGGTGAACGTCAACAACCGCTACGCCACCGACGGTTCGGGCCGCGCGGTCTTCGCCGCCGCCTGCGAGAGGGCTGACGTCCCCTTCCAGACCTTCGTCTCCAACAACTCCATGCCGTGCGGCACCACCATCGGCCCGATCACCGCGGCGCGGCACGGCATCAGCACCGTGGACATCGGCGTGGCGATCCTTTCGATGCACAGCGCCCGGGAGCTGTGCGGCGCCGACGACCCGCACCTGCTGGCCAACGCGCTGGTGGCGTTCCTCCGCCCGTAGCCGGCGGGAACGAGTAACGGCGTTCCACGGCATGCGGGTTGACACCCGGGGTACCCGAACGGAACCGGATCGACCGGAAACCCGGATCCGACCGGCTCTACAGGGAGGCGACACTCATGGGCCTCGGCGGGTGCATCATCCTCATCGCCGTGGGAGCCATCCTCACGTTCGCGACCGACTGGGACATGCAGGGCGTCAACCTCGACCTGGTCGGGGTCATCTTCATGGTGGTCGGCCTGATCGGTGTCGCGACGTTCAGCAGCATCGCCCGGCGCAGGCGCGTCATGGTGCCGCCGACGACCCAGGTCGTCGAGGACCGCTCCCACCAGCCGCGCGACGGCTACAGCAACGGCTACGGCGCCTGACCGGCCGCACACCGCGCGCGGGCGCACTCATCCTGTCGGCCTACCGCCCGCGTTCCGCGGCGCCCGGCGGGGAAGCGGTCCGGACATGAGATTCCTCGTGTACGACCGGCTCCTCGGCATCGGTGACGACTACTGGATCGAGGACGACTCCGGCAACAAGGTCTACCTCGTCGACGGCAAGGCGATGCGGCTGCGGGACACCTGGGAGCTGAAGGACGCCCAGGGACGCGTGCTGATCGACATCCACCAGAAGATGTTCGCCCTGCGCGACACGATGGTGATCGAGCGGGCGGGCGAGCCCCTGGCCCGGATCAAGCGGAAACGTCTCTCCCTGCTGCGCAACCACTACCGCGTCGCCCTGGCCGACGGCACCGAGCTGGACGTCAGCGGCAAGATCCTCGACCGGGAGTTCGCCGTCGAGTACGACGGCGAACTGCTGGCGGTCGTCTCGCGCCGCTGGCTGACCCTCCGGGACACTTACGGCGTGGACGTCGTCCGCGACGACGCGGACCCCGCGCTACTGATCGCGCTGGCGGTGTGCGTGATCCACCTGGCGGAGAAGGAACGGGAGAAGGACGACGGCGAGGACGACTGAACGAGCGGGCCCACCGGGGACGGGGCGGCGGCTACCGCGGGTGCGGAGCCGCCAGTCCCATCACGCGGTCCTTCAGGGCCGGGAACTGCTCCCGGGTCGTCGCCACCTTCGCCGGGTCGAACTCCACCGTGAGGACCTCCTCGCCGGCCCCGGCCTCGGCCAGCACCTCACCCCAGGGGTCGACCACGATCGAGTGACCGGCCTGCGGAACTCCGGCGTGCGTCCCGGCCGTTCCGCAGGCGAGGACGAACGCCTGGTTCTCCACCGCCCGGGCCTGGGCGAGGAGCGTCCAGTGGGCCCGGCGGCGCTCCGGCCAGCCCGCCGGGATCACGAGCGTCTCCGCCCCGGCGTCGACGAGCGAGCGGAAGAGTTCGGGGAAGCGCAGGTCGTAGCAGGTCGCCACACCGAGGCTGGTCTCCGGCAGACGGACCGTCACCGGCTCGCGCCCCGCGCCCATCAGCACGGCCTCGCCCTTGTCGAAGCCGAAGCGGTGGATCTTGCGGTAGGTGGCGGCCAGGTCGCCGGAGGGGGAGAAGACGAGCGAGGTGTTGTAGAGCACTCCGTCCGGAGCGCGCTCGGGCACCGAACCCGCGTGCAGCCAGACGCCCGTGTCGCTCGCCGCCTTGGCCATCGCCTCGTGCGTGGGGCCGGTCAGCGGCTCCGCCAGCGCCTCGAAGTCGTCGAAGGCGAACGCCCCGGTGGTCCACAGCTCCGGCAGCACCACGAGATCGGCGCCCGCCTGCTCCCGTACCAGAGCCGCCGCGCGCACTCGACGCGCTTCGGGCGTTTCGTCCTCATTCACGGCGATTTGGATCAAAGAGGCGCGCACACTACCACCGTCCTGGCGTTCGAGCCGTCCACACGGGCCTACGATCGTCACACGAAAGCACTGCCGGGGTGCCGCACAGCAGCGTAACTTAGCGTTCCAAGACGCCCGCCGACCGCAGCCACCGCCCACTGGCACCGCCGCCACCGCCCGCCCGTGTACCGACCGCCGAGGGGTCCCGTTCCGTGAGTCTGCATCCCACCCTCCAGCCCTACGCCGACGCCTGGACTCACTCCATCGAGGCGATATCCGAGCTGGTCCAGCCGCTTGCGGAAGCAGAGTGGAACCGCCGTACCCCCTGCCCGGGCTGGTCGGTGCGGGACATCGTCTCCCACGTCCTGGGCCTGGACTCCGAGATGCTCGGCGACCCCCGCCCCATCCACACCCTGCCGCGCGACCTCTTCCACGTCACCAACGACCACCAGCGCTACACGGAGATGCAGGTCGACGTCCGCCGCCACCACACGGCCCCCGAGATGACCTCCGAACTGGAGTACATGATCATCCGGCGCAACCGCCAGCTGCGGAACGAGTCACGGGACCCGGGTACGAAGGTGCGCGGCCCGCTCTCCACCGAGCTGACCCTGGAGGAGGCGATGCGCCGGCACGCCTTCGACGTGTGGGCGCACGAGCAGGACCTGCGCACCGCCCTCGGCCGCCCCGGCAACCTCGACTCCCCGGGCGCGCACGTCGCCCGTGACGTGCTGCTCGACGAACTGCCGGCCGTCGTCGCCGAACGCGCGGACGCGCCGCGCAGCTCCGCCGTCGTCTTCGACGTGCACGGCCCGGTCGAGTTCCTGCGCACCATCCGCGTCGACATCCAGGGCCGCGGCACCCTGGAGACGGCGCCCGCGCTCGGCCCCGCGGCGACGCTGACCATGGACTGGGAGACCTACTTCCGCCTGGCCTGCGGCCGCGTGAGCCTCCAGGCGTCGGCGGACCGCATCAAGACGGAGGGCGACCCGGACCTGACGGACGCGATCCTGCGCCACTTCACGGTGACACAGTAGGTTTCTCCAGCCCGTCCGGCGTTTGAGGACGAGGCCGTTCAGGCCGACAGCGGGGGTCTGGGGGCGGCAGCCCCCAGCCGGCCCGCACCCACGCCGGGGACCTACACGGGAACGTGCACCGTCTCCACCCGGCTCGCGACCAGCCGCTCGCTCTCCCTCCGCGCCGCCCGCTTCCGCAGCCGCAGGATCTGCGTGATCCCGAGCGCCTGCAACACGAACACGGAAGAGAACGCCACGGCGTAGTCGTCCCCCGTCGCGTCCAGCAGCACCCCCACCGCGAACAACGTGGTCATCGACGCCACGAAGCCCCCCATGTTCGTGATCCCGGACGCCGTCCCCTGCCGCTCCGGCGGGTTCGCCGGCCGCGCGAAGTCGAAGCCGATCATCGACGCCGGCCCGCACGCCCCGAGCACGGCGCACAGCACGACCAGCAGCCACATCGGCGCGTGGTCGGCCGGGTAGGCCAGCGTCGCCGCCCACAGGACCGACGTCGCAGCCACCGTGCCGAGCGCCAGCGGCAGCCGCGCCGCGTGGTGCCGGGCGATGACCTGGCCGTAGACCAGGCCGACGGTCATGTTGGACAGCACGACGAGGGTGAGCAGCGTGCCGGCCGTGGCCTGGGACAGCCCCTGCGCCTCGACCAGGAACGGCATCCCCCACAGCAGCAGGAAGACCATCGCCGGGAACTGGGTGGTGAAGTGCACCCACAGCCCCAGCCGCGTCCCCGGCTCCCGCCAGGACAGCGCGATCTGCCGCCGTACGTACGCGGCCCCCTGATGCGGCATCGGCTCCGGCTCGTGGCCCTCGGGGTGGTCCTTCAGGAAGAGCAGCAGCAGGACGAAGACCACCACACCGGCGAGCGCGCTGCCCGCGAACGCGGCCGTCCAGCCGACGCCGTGCAGCAGCCGGGCGAGGACGAGGGTGGAGACCAGGTTGCCCGCCATGCCGACGAGACCGGCGAGCTGGGCGACCATCGGCCCCCGGCGGGCGGGGAACCAGCGGGTGCCCAGCCGCAGCACGCTGATGAAGGTCATCGCGTCGCCACAGCCCAGCAGCGCCCGCGAGGCCAGCGCCATCCCGTACGACGGTGAGAAGGCGAAGCCGAGCTGTCCGGCCGTGAACAGCACCACGCCGATGCCCAGCACCCGCTTGGTGCCGAGCCGGTCGACCAGCAGGCCGACGGGTATCTGCATGCCGGCGTAGACCAGCAGCTGGAGGATGGAGAAGGTGGACAGCGCCGAGGCGTTGACGTGGAACCGGTCGGCGGCGTCGAGACCGGCGACCCCCAGCGACGTACGGAAGATGACGGCGACGAAGTAGACGGCGACGCCGATGCCCCAGACGGCCATCGCGCGCCGGCCGCCGGGCGGATCGCCGGGCAGGCCGCGCCCGGCCGAGCCGGCCGTGCTCATCGGACCTCCCCCCGCGCCAGGTTCGAGAACCAGCCCACGTGGCGGCCGACGACGCCGACCGCCGCCTCCGCGTCCCCCGCACGCAGCGCGTCGAGGATCTCCTCGTGCTCGGTGAGGGTCTTGGCGATGCGGTCGGGATGCGAGTACATGACGGCGACACCCATGCGCAGCTGGCGGTCGCGGAGCTGGTCGTAGAGGCGGGAGAGGATCTCGTTGCCGCCGCTGCGGACGATCTCGGCGTGGAAGCAGCGGTCGGTGACGGAGGCGGCGACGAAGTCCCCGGCGGCGGCCTGCTCCTTCTGCCGGGCGAGCAGTTCCTCCAGCCGTTCGACGAGGCCGGGCGGTGCGGGTACGGCCTTCCTGGCCGCGTGCTCCTCGACCAGCAGCCGGGTCTCCACCACGTCCGCGATCTCCTGGGCGGACACGGGCAGGACCAGGGCGCCCTTCTTCGGGTAGAGCCGGATCAGGCCCTCGACCTCCAGCCGCAGCAGGGCCTCGCGCACCGGTGTGCGGGAGACGCCGACGGCCTCGGCCAGCTCACCCTCGGTGAGCAGCGTCCCGCCCTCGTAGCGGCGCTCCAGGACACCCTGCTTGACGTGGGTGTAGACGCGGTCCGCCGCGGGGGGTTGCTTCACTGCCGTGGTCATGCCGACAGGATAGATACAACAGGGACGCAAGACGGGGCCGGTCCAGCATGCGGACGCCCGGTCACCTATCAGGGGGATCCGTCATCCCACCCCTGCCGCAGGGCAACCTTCCGTGCTATTCACGAGTCGCACAGTCGCGGCCCCATCCGCACCGACCACAACCCGGCCGCATATCTGGGGAATTCACCACAATCGGGGTATTTGACTTGATAAACAGCATTCTGGGCAGCCGCTCCCGCAGAGCCGCCGCCGTCACGCTGACCGGCGGCGCCGTCCTCGCGACCGGCGTCCTCGCCTCCGCACCCGCTCAGGCCGCCGAGCAAGGGTGGAAGGACCACCGCGTGCGCGTCGCCGTCGCCCCGGCGCCGTCGATCGCCGCCAAGGGCGGCTTCGTGATGAACGACGCCAACGGTGCCTCGCTGTACACCAAGGCCGCCGACACCAAGCGCTCCACCGGCTCCACGACCAAGATAATGACCGCCAAGGTCGTGCTCGCGCAGCCGAAGCTGAACCTGGACGCCAAGGTCACGATCCAGATGGCGTACAGCGACTACATCGTGTCGAAGAACGCCTCCTCCGCCCGTCTGATCGTCGGCGACAAGGTGACGGTCCGGCAGCTGCTCTACGGGCTGATGCTGCCGTCCGGCTGCGACGCGGCGTACGCGCTGGCCGACAAGTTCGGCACGGGCTCCACGCGGGCGGCCCGGGTGAAGTCGTTCATCGGCAAGATGAACTCCACCGCCAAGAGCCTCGGCCTGAAGAACACGCACTTCGACTCGTTCGACGGCATCGGCAACGGCAAGAACTACTCCACGCCGCGCGACCTGACGAAGCTCGCGAGCAACGCGATGAAGAGCTCGACCTTCCGCACGATCGTCAAGACCAAGAAGTACACGGCGAAGACGGTCACCAAGTCGGGCGGCACCCGCACCATGGGGGCCTGGACCAACACCAACACGCTGCTGAGCAGTTACAGCGGCGCGATCGGCGTGAAGACGGGCTCGGGCCCGGAGGCCAAGTACTGCCTGGTCTTCGCCGCGACCCGGAAGGGCAAGACCGTCATCGGCACGGTCCTGGCGTCCACGTCGTCCAACCAGCGCGCGGCCGACGCCACCAAGATCATGAACTACGGCTTCGGCAAGCTCTGACGGGACCGGGCCGCGCGTCCCGGACGGGGACGCGCGGCCCGGTTCGTCCCGGCTACGCCCAGCTGATCAACCGCTTCGGCTGCTCCAGGACCGCCGCCACGTCGGCGAGGACCTTGGAGCCCAGCTCGCCGTCGACCAGGCGGTGGTCGAAGCTCAGGGCCAGGGTCGTCACCTGACGCGGCTTCACCTTGCCCTTGTGCACCCACGGCTGGAGCTTGATCGCGCCGACCGCGAGGATCGCGGACTCGCCGGGGTTGAGGATCGGCGTGCCGGTGTCGACGCCGAAGACGCCGACGTTGGTGATGGTCACCGTGCCGCCCTGCATGGCGCCGGGGCTGGTCCTGCCCTCCCGCGCCGTCGACACCAGCTCGCCCAGGGACCCCGCCAGCTGCGGCAGCGTCTGGGCGTGGGCGTCCTTGATGTTCGGGACGATCAGGCCCCGCGGGGTCGCGGCGGCGATGCCCAGGTTGACGTAGTGCTTGACCACGATCTCCTGCGCCGCCTCGTCCCAGGAGGCGTTGACGTCCGGGTTGCGCTTGATCGCGACCAGCAGGGCCTTGGCGATCAGGAGGAGCGGGTTCACGCGCAGGCCCGCGTACTCCTCGTCCTGCTTCAGCTCCTCGACCAGCTTCATCGTGCGCGTCACGTCGACCGTCACGAACTCGGTGACGTGCGGCGCGGTGAACGCCGAGCCGACCATCGCCGCCGCCGTCGCCTTGCGGACACCCTTGACCGGGATCCGGGTCTCCCGCGCGGTGTCGTGCGACGCCGGCGCCACCGGTGCCGGGGCGGCCGCCGCGGGGGCCGCCTGCGGTTCCGGCCGGGCCGGTGCGACGGCCGCGTGCACGTCCTCGCGGGTGATGACGCCGTCCGGGCCGGAGGGCACCACGGTCGCCAGGTCGACACCGAGGTCCTTGGCCAGCTTGCGCACCGGCGGCTTGGCCAGCGGGCGCTCGCCGGGGACCGGCGCGGCGGCCGGCGCGTGGCCGTTCCCATGGCCGTTCATCTCGGCCTGGATGGCGGCCGCCGCCGGGGCCTGCCGGTCGTCCGGGGCCTGGGCGCCCTTGCGGGGGCGGCGGCGGGTCGCGGAGGTGGAGACCCCGTAGCCGACCAGGACCGGCTGGCGGCCCTCCGGCTTCTTCTCCTCCGCGTCGGCCGGCGCCTCCTCGGCCGCGGCCGGGGCCGCCTCCTGCACGGGGGCCTCGGCCGCCGCGCCGCCCACGGCGACCGCGATGATCGACGTGCCCACGTCGACGGTGGTGCCCTCGGGGAAGTGCAGCTCGCGGACCACACCGTCGTAGGGGATGGGCAGCTCGACGGCGGCCTTGGCCGTCTCGACCTCGCACACCACCTGCCCGTCGGTGACCGTGTCACCGGGCTTGACGTACCACTTGAGGATCTCGGCCTCGGTGAGTCCCTCACCCACGTCGGGCATCTTGAACTCACGCACGGAGCTGTCCGTCATCGTCGTCACGCTCCCCTCCTCAGTACGCCAGCGAGCGGTCGACGGCATCCAGCACCCGGTCCAGGTCGGGCAGGTACTCCTCCTCCAGACGCGCCGGCGGGTACGGGGCGTGGTAGCCGCCGACCCGGAGCACCGGGGCCTCCAGGTGGTAGAAGCAGCGCTCCGTGATCCGGGCCGCGATCTCCGCGCCCGAGCCCAGGAACACCGGTGCCTCGTGGACCACGACCAGGCGGCGGGTCTTCTCCACCGACGCCTGGATCGTGTCGAAGTCGACCGGCGAGATGGACCGCAGGTCCACCACCTCCAGCGACCTGCCCTCCTCGGCCGCCGCGTCGGCGACCTCCTGGCAGAGCTTCACCATCGGGCCGTACGCGGCCAGCGTGAGGTCGCCGCCCTCGCGCACCACGCGCGCGGTGTGCAGCGGGCCCGGGATGGCCTCCCGGTTGACCTCGGCCTTGTCCCAGTAGCGCCGCTTGGGCTCGAAGTAGATCACCGGGTCGTCGCTCTGGATGGCCTGCTGCATCATCCAGTAGGCGTCCGCCGAATTCGACGGGGAGACCACCTTCAGGCCCGCCACGTGCGCGAACAGCGCCTCGGGGGACTCGGAGTGGTGCTCGACCGCGCCGATGCCGCCGCCGTAGGGGATGCGGATGACGATCGGCATCTTGACCTTGCCCAGCGAGCGGGCGTGCATCTTGGCCAGCTGGGTGACGATCTGGTCGTAGGCCGGGAAGACGAAACCGTCGAACTGGATCTCCACCACCGGCCGGTAGCCGCGCAGGGCCAGGCCGATGGCGGTGCCGACGATGCCGGACTCGGCCAGCGGGGTGTCGATGACCCGGTCCTCGCCGAAGTCCTTCTGGAGGCCGTCGGTCACCCGGAAGACACCGCCGAGCTTGCCGACGTCCTCGCCCATGATCAGGACCTTGGGGTCCGAGTCCAGTGCGCGGCGCAGCGACTCGTTGATCGCCTTGGCCAGCGCCATCTTTTCCGCTGCCATGTCAGACCCCCTCTGCCTCGGCGAACGACGCCTGGTAGGCGGCGAACTGGGCTCGCTCCTCGTCGACGAGCGCGTGCCCGTCCGCGTACACGTTCTCGAAGATGGCGAACCGGTCCGGGTCCGGCATGGCACGGACCACCTCGCGCACTCGCTTGCCCAACGCCTCGCTCTCCGCCTCCAGTTCCCCGAAGAATCCCTCGTCCGCGTGGTTTGCGGCCTCCAGGAAGCGGCGAAGACGCAGGATCGGGTCCTTCGCCTCCCACGCGGCACGCTCGTCGTCGTGCCGGTAGCGGGAGGGGTCGTCCGAGGTGGTGTGGGCGCCCATGCGGTACGTGTACGCCTCGATGAGCGCCGGGCCCTCGCCGCGCCGCGCCCGCTCCAGCGCCCAGCGGGTGACCGCGAGGACGGCCAGTGCGTCGTTGCCGTCGACGCGGACGCCGGGGAACCCGAAGCCCTGGGCGCGCTGGTAGAGCGGCACGCGGGTCTGCTTCTCGTTGGACTCGGAGATCGCCCACTGGTTGTTCTGGCAGAAGAACACCACGGGGGCGTTGTAGACGGCGGCGAAGTTGAACGCCTCGCTGACGTCGCCCTGGCTGGAGGCGCCGTCGCCGAAGTAGGCGATCACGGCCGAGTCCGCGCCGTCCTTGGTGATGCCCATCGCGTAGCCCGTGGCGTGCAGCGCCTGCGAGCCGATCACGATGGTGTACAGGTGGAAGTTGTTGCCGTTGGGGTCCCAGCCGCCGTTGTTCACGCCGCGGAACATGCCGAGGAGGTTGGTCGGGTCGACCCCGCGGCACCAGGCGACGCCGTGCTCGCGGTAGGTCGGGAAGACGTAGTCGTCCTCGCGGGTGGCCCGGCCGGAGCCGATCTGGGCGGCCTCCTGGCCGAGCAGCGAAGCCCACAGGCCCAGCTCGCCCTGGCGCTGGAGGGCGGTGGCCTCGGCGTCGAAGCGCCGGGTGAGCACCATGTCGCGGTACAGGCCGCGCAGCTCGTCGGGGGTGATGCCGTCGACGAACGAGGCGTACTCGGCGTACGGCGAGTTCTTGGCGGGCTTCACGCGCTCGCCCTCGGGGGTCAGCAGCTGCACCAGCTCCGTCTCGGAGCCCTTCTGAGCAGCGGTGCGGGTGGTGCGAGTGGTGCGTGCGGTGCGCTTGCCGGTGGTCTCGGCTTGGGTGCCGGTGGTGCCGGCCGCCTTGCTTCCGGCGCTGCGTCGCGGCTTGCGCGCGGCAGTGCTCTCGGTCACGTGTGCTCCTCCGTCGGTCCGGCCCCCGGGTTCGCCGGAAGCCAGTGCGGCTCACCTGTGTCCCGGCGGTCGCACGAGGGTGGGTGCGGCCCGATCGGGGGACAGGCGTGACAGGTGCCCCGGCGAGCGCCCTGCGAACTGCACGTTACCCAGTGCTCCACATTTCTGTGAAACCCCTCCTGACCTGCGTTTTTACTCGGATTTCCAAGTAAATCGGCGAAGTGCGGAAGTTGTCCTGGTCACAGCCTCGCAGGGGGCCGGAACAACGGCACGTTATCCCGGCCACCCCGGGCACGGGAAGAGTCGGTGTGTGACACTGACCGCGTGCGCGAAGACGGAAAAATCCGGGTATTCCTCCTCGACGACCACGAGGTGGTGCGCCGGGGGGTGCACGATCTGCTCTCGGGCGAGTCCGACATCGAGGTGGTCGGCGAGGCCGGCACGGTGGCCGACGCCGCGGCCCGGGTCATGGCCACCCGTCCGGACGTGGCGGTGCTGGACGTCCGGCTGCCCGACGGCAGCGGCGTCGAGGTGTGCCGCGACATCCGCTCCCGGGACGAGTCCGTCCGCTGCCTCATGCTGACCTCCTTCGCCGACGACGAGGCCCTGTTCGACGCGATCATGGCGGGCGCCTCCGGGTACGTCCTCAAGGACATCCGGGGCGCCGAGCTGCTGAGCGCCGTACGCGGCGTGGCGGCGGGCAAGTCGCTGCTCGACCCCGCGGCCACCGCGCGGGTGCTGGAGCGACTGCGCGACGGCGGCGCCAAGCCCGACGACCGGCTGGCCCGCCTGACCGACCAGGAGCGCCGCATTCTGGAGCTGATCGGCGAGGGGATGACCAACCGCGCGATCGGCGAGCGGCTGAACCTGGCGGAGAAGACGATCAAGAACTACGTGTCGAGTCTGCTGGCCAAGCTCGGGATGCAGCGGCGTTCCCAGGCGGCTGCCTTCGTGGCCCGGCTGGAGGCGGAGAGCCGCTGAGCCGCCCGAACCGGGACTTACGTCCCGTCCTGCCGGGGCGGGCGACTCTGTCGCCGCCGCATCCGCTCGCGCACAGTGAGTGCATGCCCACCGACGCACAGCACGCCGTAGGCCTGCTCGCCCGCACCGCCTACGGCCGCGCTGCCACGACCATGCGCGCCCTGCCGTTCCTCGCCTTCGCGCGCCACATCGTGGCCGACGCCCGGGTCCTGCTGCGCATGCCGCGCAGCTGCGGCTACCACCAGGTCTGCGCCGGGAGCGTCGTCGCGTACGGCGCCGACAACCTGAGCACCGCCGGGCCCGGCGAGAGCCTGTGGTCGGCCCAGGTGGTGGGCCGGTGCGAGGCGCACGAGCCGAGCGCCGCAGAGGTCGAGCGGTTCGGCCCCGCACCGCGCCGGGTGGACGGCGAGCCGTTCGACCCGGTCTACCTGCGGATCGAGCCGCAGTTCGGTTCGGTGCACGTCACGGAGGACACCGTCGGCACCCTGTGACCCGCGGCGCTCCGGTCAGCCGTTGCCCTCTTCGCCGCCCGGGGCCCCGGTCCCGCCGCCGCCCTCGGTGCCGCCGGTCGGATCGCCGGTCGGGTCGCCCGTCGGCCCGGTCGGGTCCGTCGTCGGGTCGTCCGTGGGCGTCGTCGGATCGCCGGTCGGGTCGCCGGTGGGGTCGCCGGTCGGCTCCTCCGTCTGACTCTGGGAGGGCGTGTAGGAGGGTGAGTACGACGGCGTCCAGTCGCCACCGCCGGTGCCGCCCCCGCCGTTGTCCTGGTCCGTGCCCGGGTCGGTGTTCTCCTGCGTCTCCTCGTCGCTGGGCGACGGGCTGGGCGACTCGTCGCCGGTGCTCTCCGAGACGCTGGCGGACGGACTCTTGTCCGTGTCGGTGCCGCCCTTGCCGTCATCGCCGTTGTTCAGGGCCAGCGCGACGCCGGCCGCGATGGCGATGACCGCGAGGACGGCCAGTATCCACAGCTTGCCGCGGCCGCTGCCCTTGTTGCCGTTGCCCTCGAAGCCGCCGTCGTCGCCCCCGCCGTAGCGGCCGGGCAGGATCGGCTGCGGGATCTGCTGGGTGCCCGACGTTCCGTGGCCGGGGTTCGGCATCACCGACGTGCCGGCGAGACCGGCCGCCGGCGTCTGCCGGCCGTCGTGCGCGGTGACCGGGCCGGTGTTCCAGGTGCCGGTGTGGCTGCCCTGCTCGTAGAGCATCTGGAGCCCGTACTGGACCAGCCCGCGCATCTCCTCGGCGGTCTGGAACCGGTCGTCGGGCTCCTTGGCCAGGGAGCGCATCACGAGGCCGTCCAGCTCCGGCGGGGTGGCGTCGGAGACCTCGGACGGGGGCGTCGGGATGTCCTGGACGTGCTGGTAGACCACGGACAGCGGGGTCTCGCCGGTGAACGGCGGGCGCAGCGCGAGCAGTTCGTAGAGCAGGCAGCCGGTCGCGTACAGGTCGGAGCGGTGGTCCACGGCCTTGCCGAGGGCCTGCTCCGGGGAGAGGTACTGCGGGGTGCCCATGACCATGCCGGTCTGCGTCATCGTCGTGGACGCGCCGTGCAGGGCGCGGGCGATGCCGAAGTCCATCACCTTCACCGCGCCGTTGTTGGTGATGATGACATTGGCCGGCTTGATGTCGCGGTGCACGATGCCGTGCTGGTGCGAGTAGGCGAGCGCCTCCAGGACGCCGGAGACGATGATCAGCGCCTGCTCGGGGCCGGGCGCCTCGGCGTTCAGGAGGAGGTCGCGGATGGTGCGGCCCTCGACGATCTCCATCACGATGTACGGCACGGACTGGCCGCCGACGAAGTCCTCGCCGGAGTCGTACACGGCGACGATCGCGTGGTGGTTGAGGCCGGCCACCGACTGCGCCTCGCGCGTGAAGCGCGCCTTGGAGACCGGGTCCTCGGCCAGGTCGGCGCGGAGCAGCTTGACCGCCACGGTGCGGCCCAGGCGGACGTCCTCGGCGGCGAACACCTCGGCCATGCCGCCCCGCCCGAGTCTGCGGGTCAGCCGGTACCGGCCGTCGCCGACAAGGCCGCCGTTGCCCCAGGTCTCCGGCGCGTCAGCCATACCGCCGCCATTCGCCTCGGGATCGGACGGGCCCTGGGCGCGCTGCTGCTGTGCCATCAGTCCTCGCCGTCGTTTCTGCCCGCGGTGCGCGCGGTGTTGTTACGGTCTCCGTCGGCCACGCTACAGGCTCCGCGGCGGCCTCCGGTCCGGGATGGGGGGCCGGGACCGGACATGAGACGGACCGGTCATGAAACCCTGGTTCCTTACTGTCGTGCAAATTCTGTGTACCGGCGGTACGGCGGCTGTAACGCTTCCGCGACGCTTCTTTCGCGTACGGTCACGGAACGGGCACCGCGCTTGACGTGTCAGTGCCCTCGGGCAGACTTGGCCGGGAATAGCACTTTCGATCACGAGCGCGCGGCCCGCTGCCACCGGCGCCGCGGCGCCTATGGGGGACGCAGAGACATGAGCCAGGACGCCGGACAGGGCCGGTACGCGGGGCGCGCGCTCGCCGGCGGCCGCTACCAGCTGCGCGACTTGCTCGGCGAGGGCGGCATGGCCTCCGTGCACCTGGCGTACGACTCGGTCCTCGACCGCCAGGTCGCGATCAAGACGCTCCACACCGAGCTGGGCCGGGAACAGGCCTTCCGCGAGCGCTTCCGCCGCGAGGCCCAGGCCGTGGCCAAGCTCACGCACACCAACATCGTCTCGGTCTTCGACACCGGCGAGGACGAGCTGGACTCCATGACGACGCCGTACATCGTCATGGAGTACGTCGAGGGCCGCCCGCTGGGCTCGGTGCTCGACGAGGACGTCCGCCAGCAGGGCGCGATGCCCGCCGACAAGGCGCTGAAGATCACCGCGGACGTGCTGGCGGCGCTGGAGATCAGCCACGAGATGGGCCTGGTCCACCGGGACATCAAGCCGGGCAACGTGATGATGACCAAGCGCGGCGTGGTCAAGGTCATGGACTTCGGCATCGCCCGCGCCATGCAGTCCGGCGTCACCTCGATGACGCAGACCGGCATGGTGGTCGGCACCCCGCAGTACCTCTCGCCGGAACAGGCCCTCGGCCGCGGCGTGGACGCCCGCTCCGACCTGTACTCGGTCGGCATCATGCTGTTCCAACTGGTCACCGGGCGGCTGCCGTTCGACGCGGACTCCCCGCTGGCCATCGCGTACGCGCACGTGCAGGAGGAGCCGGTGGCCCCCTCCTCGGTCAACCGGTCGCTGCCCCCGGCGGTGGACGCGCTGGTGGCCCGCGCCCTGAAGAAGAACCCGAACGAACGCTTCCCGAGCGCCGAGGCCATGCGGGACGAGTGCCTGCGGGTGGCGCAGTCCTTCCACGCCGCCCCGCCGAGCATCGTGCCCGGCGCGGCCGCGGCGAGCGGCGCCGGTGTCGGCTCCGCGGTCTTCCCGCCGGTCGACCAGAGCACCCCGGCCCCCACCGGCCCCGTCCAGACGCCGTACCAGCCGACCCCGGCCCCGAACCCGTACGGCGGCCCGGCACCCGCCACGCACTCGCCCGCCGCCTACGGCTATCCGCAGCAGGGCGGCTACCAGACGCCTGCCCCGTACGGACAGCACGGGCAGCAGGGCGCGTCCACGCCGCCGCCGTACAACCTGACGCCGTCGGCCCCGGCCTCCGGCGGCGCGGGCGGGGGCAAGAACAACAAGCCGGTGATCATCGGCTCGATCGTGGTCGCCGTGGTGGCCGTCGGCGGACTGGTCGGCGCGCTGCTGATGAACGGCGGCGGCGGTGACGACCCCGAGGCGGGCAACTCCCCCAGCGCCTCCGTGTCGGCGTCGAAGGCGGCGGGCTACCGCGGGCCGGACAAGACGAAGACCATGGAGAAGGACGAGTGCACCGAGCCGGAGGAGTCGTACAACGACCCCGACAAGATCAAGGTGCCGGACTTCACGTTCAAGTACATCGGCTCGGTCAAGGAGTGCTTCAACGCCGCGGGCTGGCGGATGAAGGTCGTCGAGGTCGACGAGAACACATACGGCGAGGGCTCGATCCGGGACCAGTTCCCGGCGGCCGGCACGGACGTCGACCCGGAGGACATGCCGGAGATCCAGCTCAAGGTCTCGACGGGCAACCCGGCCTCCGAGTGAGCGCGTGACAGCGCGAAGGGCCCGGCAGCAACCGCTGCCGGGCCCTTCGCGCTGTCGTGGGGGAGGCTCCCGCGGGTCGGGAGCCCCACCAGAGGCTAGAGGTACGGGCCGCCCGAGCGGCCGCCCGGCTGCGGGGGCTCCTCGCCGTCCGGGACGACCCCCGGCGGCAGGGCGCGGCGCATCTGCTCCAGCTGGGCCCGCGCGGCCATCTGCTGGGCGAACAGCGTGGTCTGGATGCCGTGGAACAGCCCCTCCAGCCAGCCGACCAGCTGCGCCTGCGCGATCCGCAGCTCGGCGTCGGTCGGGGTCACGTCGTCGGTGAACGGCAGGGAGAGCCGCTCCAGCTCCTCGACCAGCTCCGGGGCCAGACCGTCCTCCAGCTCCTTCACCGAGCTGGAGTGGATCTCCTTGAGCCGGGCCCGGCTCGCCTCGTCCAGGGGCGCGACGCGCACCTCCTCCAGCAGCTGCTTGATCATGCTGCCGATCCGCATGACCTTGGCAGGCTGTTCCACCTGCTCGGTCACCGGAATCTCGCGGGAGTCGTCGTCCCCGCCGCCGCCGCTGAGCGCCATTCCGTCCTGGCCGACGACCAGGATCTGGGGGTTCTCCGGCGACCTGTCGTTCCTCGGCATCTCCATGCCGCCATTGTCTCGCACCGGTGCGCGGCGGCCGGGCGGTGCCCCCGCCCAAAGGTGTCGCACCGCGTTCGGACCCGTCCGAAATGCCGGAATCGTCGCCTGGTGTGAGGCTTGTTCCGTCGATTTTCCACGACTGGTTACACCGGGAGGGGGTCACGGACGTGACTCCATGGCTGCGCACACTGCGAGCGACGGGACTGGTGGGGGCACTGGGGTTCGGCGCGCTGGTGTCGCCGTACGGGGTGGGGGCGGCGCACGGCGTCGCCGGGTTCGCGGCGGTGGGGGGCGCCTTCACGCCGTCCCCCTCGGGGCCGGGGCACGGTGCGGTGCCGGGGGCCGCCGCCGACCGACCCGACGGCGGCGGGGACCAGGACGGGCGGGGCGGGCACGAGCGCCCCGGGCAGTCCAGCGGGCACGAGCGCCCCGGCCGCCCGGAGCGCCCCGAGCGTCCCGAGGCCGGCCCCGCCGCGCCCTCCGCCGGGCAGACCCGGCCCGGGGGCGGGAGGGCGCACGGTTCCGCCACGCCCTCCACCACGGCCTCGCCCTCGAAGTCCGGCGCCTCGGCGCGTTCCGCGGCGCCCGCCGTCTCCACGCCGGAGCCGTCCCGGGCGGGGAGCGTGCCGGGCGAGGGCAGGCAGCGGCCCGGCCGTGCCGGGGAGTGGAGGCCGGGGAGGGACGGCGCCCACGAGAACGCCGACCGCAGGGCGCGGGGCGACCACGACGGGCCGGCCGAGGACCCGGCCACCGCCCAGCCGCCCGGCGAGGCCGCCCTGGTGCCCTCCGCCGCGCCGTCCCAGTCCCAGCCCGGGACCGGCACGCGTGCCGCCGCCACCGAGCCCGTGCTGCGGGTGCTCCCCCTCGGCAGCGGCCTGGTCCTCATCGGCCTCGGCCTGGCCCTCGCCTTCGTGGGCCTGCGCCTGCGCCGGGGGTAGCCCGGCGCCATGACGGACCACGGCCCGCCCGCGGGACACAGCGCCGCCCGCGCCAGGCGGGCCGGCCCGCCGGATGGTGCCCCGGACGCGGGGCCCGGCGCGCCCACCGGCGTCTGCGCCATGCTCCGGCGCCGGCAAGGCGGCGTGGCCTGCCGGCGACCCGATCCGCCGGAGGCCCTACGACCCGGTGACCAGCAGCACCTTGCCGATGTGGCCGCTCTCCTCCACCACCCGGTGGCCGTCGGCGGCGTCGCTCATCGCCAGTTCGCGGTCGACGACCGGGCGTACGCGAGCACTGCCGTCTCCGGCGAAGAGCGGCCAGACGTGCTCCCGTACAGCGGCCACGATGGCCGCCTTCTCCTCCGGCGGGCGGGCCCGCAGCGAGGTCGCGCTCACGGCGGCGCGCTTGGCGAGGAGCGTGCCGATGTCCAGCTCGCCCTTCCGGCCGCCCTGCATGCCGATGATCGCCAGCCGGCCGTTCACCGCGAGGGCCCGGACGTTGCGGTCCAGGTACTTGGCCCCCATGTTGTCGAGGATCACGTCGGCGCCCGCGCCGCCCGTCGCCTCCTTCAGCTCGGCGACGAAGTCCTGCTCCCGGTAGTTGACCAGGATGTCGGCGCCCAGCGCGGCGCAGCGCTCCAGCTTCTCCGGGGTGCCCGCCGTCACGGCGACGCGCGCACCCACCGCCTTGGCGAGCTGGATCGCCATGGTGCCGATGCCGCTGGAGCCGCCGTGCACGAGGAACGTCTCGCCGGGCCGCAGGTGGGCGACCATGAAGACGTTCGACCAGACGGTGCAGACCACCTCGGGCAGCGCCGCCGCCTCCTTGAGGCCGACGCCCTTGGGCACCGGCAGCAGCTGGCCGGACGGAACGACGACCTTCTCCGCGTAGCCGCCGCCCGAGAGCAGCGCGCAGACCTCGTCGCCGACGGCCCAGCCGGACACGCCGGGCCCGAGCGCGGCGATCCGCCCGGAACACTCCAGTCCGGGGTACGGGGAGGCGCCGGGCGGGGGATCGTAGAACCCCTGGCGCTGCATGATGTCGGCGCGGTTGACGGCGCTGGCCGCCACCTCGACCAGGACCTCGCCGTCGCCGGGCACCGGGTCCGGGACCTCGGTCCAGACCAGCGCCTCGGGGCCGCCGGGTTCGGAAATCGTGATCGCATGCATGGGGCGACGCTACTCCTGTGGTCCTCCGTGCCCGGGTCCCCGGACCGAGCGCCCTGCGACTTTGGGACCGTCCCTCCCGAAATCCCTTCGCACGACCGATGAGTTTGCGCGACGGTAAAGGTCTCCCCATGCGTAGCCCAAGAAGGCGGAAGGACCACCAGCATGAGCACGCACACGTCCGACCCCGCGATCGAGACCGCGGGACTGGTCAAGACGTTCGGCGAGACCCGGGCCGTGGACGGGGTGGACCTCTCGGTGCCCGCCGGCACGGTCTACGGCGTCCTCGGACCGAACGGCGCGGGCAAGACCACCACGGTGAAGATGCTCGCCACCCTGCTGCGGCCGGACGCCGGCCAGGCCCGGGTCTTCGGCCGTGACGTCGTACGCGAGGCGGACGAGGTACGCAGCCGGGTGAGCCTCACCGGTCAGTACGCCTCCGTGGACGAGGACCTCACCGGCACCGAGAACCTGATCCTGCTGGGCCGCCTCCTCGGTCACGGCAAGGCGGCCGCGGCGGAGCGCGGCGAGCAGCTGCTGGCGGCCTTCGGCCTGACGGACGCCGCGGGGAAGCAGGTCAAGCACTACTCCGGTGGCATGCGGCGGCGCATCGACATCGCCGCGTCCATCCTCAACACCCCCGACCTGCTCTTCCTGGACGAGCCGACCACCGGCCTCGACCCGCGCAGCCGCAACCAGGTGTGGGACATCGTGCGCGCGGTCGTCGCCCAGGGCACCACCGTGCTGCTGACCACGCAGTACCTGGACGAGGCCGACCAGCTGGCGTCCCGGATCGCCGTGATCGACCAGGGCAAGGTGATCGCCGAGGGCACCAAGGGCGAGCTGAAGGCGTCCGTCGGCGCCGGCTCCGTCCATCTGCGGCTGCGGGACGCCGAGGAGCGCCCCGAGGCCGAGCGGCTGCTGCGGAACCTGCTGGTCGCCGAGGTGCAGCAGGAGCCCGACCCGGTGGCACTGAGCGCCCGCCTCGGCGCGGCGGCCGGCGACACCGCCGCCGACCAGGCCGCCAAGGCCCTCGGTGAGCTGGCGCGGGCCGGCATCACCGTCGACAGCTTCTCCCTGGGACAGCCCAGCCTCGACGAGGTCTTCCTGGCGCTGACCGGGCACGACACCGGCCAGAGCACCGGCCCCGACGCCGGCTCCGGCACCGACAAGAAGGACGAGGTGGCGGCATGAGCACGGCCACGAGCCCCGAGAGCAAGGAGCTCTCCCCGGTCAGCGCCGAGTCCCTGGCGGCGCTGCTGGTGGCCAAGGAGCGCCCGCCCCGGCCCAGTGCCCTGTCCACGTCCGTGACGTTCGGCTGGCGCGCGATCCTCAAGATCAAGCACGTGCCGGAGCAGCTCTTCGACGTCACCGCGTTCCCGATCATGAACCTGTTGATGTTCACGTACCTCTTCGGCGGTGCGCTGGCGGGTTCGCCCGGCGACTACATCCAGTTCGTCCTGCCGGGCATCCTCGTGATGTCGGTCGTGATGATCACGATGTACACCGGCATCTCGGTGAACGTCGACATCGAGAAGGGCGTCTTCGACCGCTTCCGCTCGCTGCCGATCTGGCGGCCCTCGGCGATGGTCGGCTACCTGCTCGGCGACGCGCTGCGCTACACCATCGCGTCCGTCGTGATGCTCGCGGTGGGCCTGCTGCTCGGCTACCGGCCCGACGGCGGGTTCGTCGGCGTGGTCGCCGGCATCGCGCTGCTGCTGGTCTTCTCGTTCGCCTTCTCCTGGATCTGGACGATGTTCGGACTGATGCTGCGCACCGAGAAGTCGGTGATGAGCGTCAGCATGATGGTGATCTTCCCGCTCACCTTCCTGTCCAACGTCTTCGTCGACCCGAAGACCATGCCGGGCTGGCTCCAGGCCTTCGTCAACAACAGCCCGATCACCCACCTCGCGTCCGCGGTGCGCGGTCTGATGGCGGGCGAGTGGCCCGGCGTCGAGATCGCCTGGACGCTGGGCTGGGCGGGCGCGCTCCTGCTGGTCTTCGGCCCGGTCACGATGCGGCTCTACAACCGCAAGTAGCGGGTCCGCGATCTCGAGGGGGCCGCGCCAGTCGCGGGCCCCCTCAGTCGCGGGGCAGCGGGCGGGCGTCGGGCGCCACCTGGGTGGTCGGCGTCGCCCGCACGATCGTGATCAGCCGGTCCGTCAGCTCCAGCCCGCCGACGGCCGCGTCGTCGTACCCCAGGACCCGGTGCCCCCGCACGACGCTCACCACCAGGTCGCTCACCTCGCGCAGGTTCTTGCCCACCTCGGCCTTTATGACGGGCCGCTCGATGAGGTCGAGGCCGCTGCCCTGGCTGATCAGGTCCTCCATGACCATGCCGGCGGCGGGGCTGAGCACCGAGAGCCCGAGCAGCCGGCCCGCGGCGCTGGCGCTGGTGATCACGGCGTCGGCGCCGGACTGCTTCAGCAGCGGCGCGTTCTCCTCCTCGCGGACCGCGACCACGATCTTCGCGCCCCGGTTCATCTGCCGGGCCGTCAGCGTCACCAGCACGGCCGTGTCGTCCCGCTGCGTGGCGATGATGATCTGCTTCGCGCGGAACAGCTCGGCGCGGTTGAGCACGTCACTGCGCGTCGCGTCGCCTATCACGCCCGCGTAGCCGTGCGCCGTCGCGGCCTCGATGGCCTTCCCGCTCGGGTCGACCACCACCACCTGCTCCTTGCGCAGGCCGGTAGCGCAGACGGTCTGGATCGCCGACCTCCCCTTGGTGCCGAAGCCGACGACGACGGTGTGATCGCGCAAGGTGGACCTCCAGCGGTTCAGGCGCCACTCCTCCCGAGTGCGCTCGGTGAGGGCTTCCAGCGTGGTGCCGACCAGGATGATCAGGAACATCACACGCAGGGGCGTGATGATGAAGATGTTGGTCAGCCGGGCGGCGTCGCTGACCGGGGTGATGTCGCCGTATCCGGTGGTGGAGAGGGTGACGGTGGCGTAGTAGAAGGCGTCGAGAAGATCGACCGAGCCGTCCGAGTTGTCGTTGTAGCCGTCGGCGTCGGCGTAGACGATGAACGCCGTCGCGACCAGCACCACCAGGGCCAGGGAGAGCCGCTTGGCGACCTGCCGGATCGGGTGCTCCACCAGTTTCCTGGGGAGCTTCACCCGGTGGGTCACGAGATGCTCGTCCGCCTGGCGGGCGATCGCGTCCTGGCCCGGAAGTTTCACGTGAAACACACTCCGATTCCGGCGGTGGCCCAGGGCAGGTCCAGCAACTCCGCCTCCTGACCCGACCGCGCTCCGCCCGGGGGTACGACGGCCAGCGCGTCGGCGGCCGCGATGCCGCGCAGCATGGCCGGGCCGTTGTAGTGCAGCGGCGCTGCGCCGTCCTCGCGCAGTACGACGGGGACGAGCCGGGTGTCGTAGGGGTGCCCGTGCACCGCGTCCCGCAGCGGCAGCGTGTACCGCTCGGGCGCCGGGCGGGCGGCGAGCGTGCGCAGCAGCGGCTCGGCGAGGGTGAGCAGGCCGGAGACGGCGGCCAGGGGATTGCCGGGCAGCCCGACGAGGTGCTGGTCGTCCTTGAGGCGGGCCAGCAGCATCGGGTGTCCCGGGCGCACCTTGACGCCGTCCACGAGGAGGTCGGCGCCGATCCGGCGCAGGATCGGGTGGACGTGGTCGACGGGCCCGGCGGCGGTACCGCCGGTCGTGACGATCAGGTCGGCGTCGCAGGTCGTGACGGCTTGTTCCAGCGCCTGGGCGTCGTCGCCGATGCGGCGGACGGTGCGGACCTCGGCGCCGAGCGCACGCAGCCAGTGCGGCAGCATCGGGCCGAGCGCGTCCCGGATCAGGCCGTCGTGCGGGAGGCCACCGGTGAGCAATTCGTCGCCGAGGACGAGGACGTCGACGCGGGGGCGGGGGACGGTGGTGAGGGTGTCGTACCCGGCGGCCGCCGCGAGGCCCAGCACGGGCGGGGTCGCGAGGGTGCCGACGGGCAGCAACTGGTCGCCGCTGCGGCACTCCTGGCCGCGCGGGCGGATGTCCTGGCCGTGGACGACCTCGCGGGTGGGGTGGAGACGGTCCCGGTCGTCGGTGCGGCCGTGCTCGGTGCGCAGCACGGCGGTGGTGTCCGGGGGGATGCGGGCGCCGGTGGCGATCCGGGCGGCCTCGCCGTCGGTGAGGGGCGCGGCCTCCCCGTGTCCGGCCAGGACGCCTTCGTCGCGCACGGTCCAGGGGCCCGGCCCGGCGACGGCCCAGCCGTCCATCGCGGAGGTGTCGAAGGACGGCAGGTCGGTGAGGGCGGTCAGCGGTGCGGCCAGGGTGAGGCCGAGAGCCGCGTCGAGCGGCACGGAGACCGGGGTGCGGCGGGCGGCACGGGCGGCGGAGCGGGCGGCGCGCTCGGCGGCCGACCGGGCCTCGGGCCAGGGTGTCGCGTGGTGGGACTCGGGGGAGTCAGAGGGCTCATGGGGCTCGGCGGGGCCGTTCGGGGCGCCCTGACGGCCGCCGGCCGTGGCGCGGGCCGCAGCGTGGCCGGGGTCACCGTGGGAAGGGCCCGGACGGCCGTGCGGGCGGCCGGGGTTCTCCTTCACGAGGGCGAGCGCCTCCTCGACGTCGAGGTCTTCGTCGTCGGCCCATGTGCCGGGGGAGGCCATCAGGCGTCCGGGCGGGCGTCGGTGGCCTCGTCCGCCCAGCGCTGGGCGAGGGCCGCGGCCTTGCGGGCTGCCTCGGCGACCGCCTCGGGACCTCCCCCGGCCCGCCCGGCGGCGTAGCCGACGAGGAAGGTGGTCAGCGGCGCCGCGGGCCGGGCCACTCCGTGGGCGGCGTCACGCGCGAGGTCGAGCAGGAGGCCGGTGTCGACGTCGAGGTCGATGCCCAGTTCGTCCTTGGCTGCGGAGATCCATTCATCCAACACGTGACCATGCTCCCTGATGCGTGCCCTTGCGGTGGCGATGTCGTCCCAGGTGTCGCAGTCGAAGGAGGCGACGGCGTCGGGAACCCGCGCGAGCCGGAGGGCGCCGGTGAGGCGGCGCAGGGGCAGCCCGGTGAGTTCCGTCTCCTCCTCCCCAGCCGGCGCGGCGAGTTCGCGACGTAGGGCGGAGGCGCGATAGGCCGCCACCAGGGGCTGGTCGCGGCCGTCGGCGTCGGTGAGCAGCACGCCGTCCGCCTCGCCCGCGGCGAGGGCCGACAGCAGCCGGGCGACGGTGGGTTCGCCCAGGAACGGCAGGTCGGCGGAGAGCACGACGACGTACTCGGCCGTGGTGTGCCGCAGTCCGGCCGCGAGGGCGGCGAGCGGTCCGCCACCCGGCGGGTCCTCGCGGGCCCAGGTCACCGGGCGGGCGGTGGGCCGCGGTCCGGCGACGACCACGGTGGTGCGCGCTCCGGCGCAGGCGGCGAGCACCCGGTCGAGGAGCGCGCGCCCGCCCACGCGCAGGCCGGGTTTGTCGGCACCGCCGAGCCGCCGGGCGGCCCCTCCCGCGAGCACGACGGCGTCGTACCCGGCGGGGCCGGGGCCCGGCGCGGGGCCGGGGCCGGCGCCGGGGTCACCCGGTGGCTCGTACGCGGTCACCCCCCGAGTATGGGGCCCTGAGCGATCACAGGGAACGTGGGGGAGGCCGCGCGATCAGCGTCCGCGCGGCAGCACCCGCGTCACAGGGTGCGCAGCAGCACCGCCGGCTGTTCCACGCAGTCCGCCACGTACCGCAGGAAACCGCCCGCCGTGCCGCCGTCGCAGACCCGGTGGTCGAAGGTGAGCGACAGCTGGACGACCTGACGCACCGCCAACTCGCCCTCGTGCACCCACGGCTTGGGGACGATGCGGCCGACGCCGAGCATCGCCGCCTCCGGGTGGTTGATGATCGGCGTGGAGCCGTCGACGCCGAACACGCCGTAGTTGTTCAACGTGAAGGTGCCGCCGGTCAGCTCACCGGGCGTCAGCCGGCCCGCGCGGGCCGCCTCGGTCAGCCGGGCGAACTCCGCGGTGAGCCCCTCGGCGTCCCGCGCGTGCGCGTCCCGGACGACCGGCACGACCAGCCCCCGGTCCGTCTGGGCGGCGAAGCCGAGGTGGACGTGGTCGAGTTGGACGACCTCCCGGGCCTGGGTGTCGACCGTGGAGTTCAGCTCCGGGAAGCGGGCCAGGGCGGCCGTGCAGATCCGGGCCAGCAGCGCGACGAGGGAGATCTTCGGGCCCCCCGACGCGTTGATCGCGGTGCGCGCCCGCATCAGCTCGGTCGCGTCGGCGTCCACCCAGCAGGTCGCGTCGGGGATCTCGCGCCGGCTGCGGGAGAGCTTGTCGGCGACGGCGCCGCGCACGCCCTTGAGGGGGGTGCGGATGCCGCCGGGGCGCGGCGCGGAGGACACGGGGGACCCGGTGGGCGGGGCGCTCGGCCCTTGGTCCGCCACGCCCGGCTGGACCGCCGTACGGCCGCCCTGGGCGGTGGCGGCACGCAGCGCGTACTCCACGTCCGCCCGCAGGATCAGCCCGTCGGGGCCCGAGCCGGTCAGTTCGCGCAGGTCCAGGTCGTTCTGCCGGGCCAGCCTGCGGACCAGCGGGGAGATGACCGGGACGGGACCCTCCGGCTCGGCGGCGCGGACGGGCCGCCCGTTCGCCGCCGCGCCGGCCTGATGGGCGGCGGGCTCCGGACGCACCGGACGCACCCGGCGCCGCCGCGCCGGTGCCTCCGAGGTGCCGTAGCCGACCAGGACGTTGCCGGAGCCCTCGGCCTTGGGCTGCTCGGCCCCGGTCGCCGCGGCCTTGGCCGTCTCGGCCCTCGCCCCCTCGGCGGCGCCGCCAGGGGCCCGCTCCGGGCCGCCGGGAGCGGCTCCCTCGCCCACCGCGACCGTCAGCAGCGGCGCGCCGACGGGCAGCTCCGAGCCCTCCTCGCCGAAGCGGGCGGTGACCACGCCGCCGTAGGGGCAGGGCACCTCGACCATCGCCTTGGCCGTCTCGACCTCGACGACCGGCTGGTCGACGGCGACGACCTCGCCGACCTCGACGAGCCAGCGCACGATCTCCGCCTCGGTGAGCCCCTCACCGAGGTCCGGGAGCTTGAACTCCAGCACCTGTGCCATCAGCTTTCGGCCTCCCACTGAAGACGCCCCACGGCGTCCAGGATCCGGTCCACACCGGGCAGGTGGTGGCGCTCCAGCATCGGCGGCGGGTACGGGATGTCGAACCCGGCCACACGCAGCACCGGCGCCTCCAGGTGGTGGAAGCAGCGCTCCGTGACCCGGGCCGCGATCTCCCCGCCCGGGCCCCCGAAGGAACCCGACTCGTGGACGACGACCGCGCGTCCCGTCCGCCGCACCGAAGCGCACACCGTCTCGTCGTCGAACGGCACCAGGGAGCGCAGATCGACGACTTCGAGGTCCCAGCCCTCGGCCCGGGCCGCCTCGGCCGCCTCCATGCAGACGGCCAGCGACGGCCCGTACGTGATGAGTGTGGCGCTCCGGCCGGAACGCCGCACCACCGCGCGGCCCACCGGTTCAACGGGTGCGGGCTCCTCGGGGTTCCAGGCGTCCTTCGACCAGTACAGGCGCTTGGGTTCGAGGAAGACCACCGGGTCGTCGGAGGCGATGGACGCGCGCAGCAGCCCGTAGGCGTCGGCGACGGTCGCGGGCGTGACGACATGGAGCCCCGGAGTCGCCATGTAGTACGCCTCGGACGAGTCGCTGTGGTGCTCGACCCCGCCGATGCCGCCGCCGTAGGGGACGCGGATGGTCAGCGGCAGGGGCATCTTGCCGCGCGTGCGGTTGCGCATCTTGGTGACGTGGCTGACGACCTGCTCGAACGCCGGGTAGGCGAAGGCGTCGAACTGCATCTCCACGACCGGGCGCAGCCCGTACATCGCCATGCCGACGGCGGTGCCGAGGATGCCGGCCTCGGCGAGCGGGGTGTCCGTGCAGCGGTCCTCGCCGAACTCCTTCGCGAGGCCGTCGGTGACGCGGAAGACACCGCCGAGGGTGCCCACGTCCTCGCCGAGGACGTGCACGGCCGGGTCGGCGGCCATGGCGTCGCGCAGCGCGCGGGTGAGGGCCTGCGCCATGGTGGCCGGCTTGGCGGCGACGGTGGTCATCGGTGCGTCCCTTCCGGCCCGGTCTCCGCCTCGGCCGCGGCCTCCAGCTCCGCGCGCAGCAGCGCCCGCTGCTCGCGCAGCTGCCCGGTGGGCTCGGCGTAGACGTGGGCGAACAGGTCCATCGGGTCCAGCTCCGGGTCCTGGTTCATCCGGGCGCGCAGGTCCGCGGCCATGGCCTCGGCGTCCTCGCGGGCCGCCAGGACGGCGTCCTCGCCGAGCAGGCCGCGGTCGGTCAGCTCCCGCTCCAGCAGCTCGATCGGGTCGTGCCGCCGCCAGGTCTCGACCTCGGCGTCGCCCCGGTAGCGCGTGGCGTCGTCGGCGTTGGTGTGCGCCTCGACGCGGTACGTCACCGCCTCCACCAGTGTGGGACCGCCGCCCTCGCGCGCGCGGCGCACGGCGTCGGAGAGGACCTCGTGCACGGCCACCGCGTCGTTGCCGTCGACCAGGCGGCCCGGCATCCCGTAGCCGACGGCCTTGTGGGCCAGCGACGGGGCGGCGGTCTGCTTGGCGAGCGGGACGGAGATCGCGAAGCCGTTGTTCTGCACCAGGAAGACGACGGGCGCCTGCCAGACGGCGGCGAAGTTCAGCGCCTCGTGGAAGTCGCCCTCGCTGGTGCCGCCGTCGCCGACCATGGCGAGCGCGACCACGTCGTCGCCCTTGAGCCGGGCGGCGTGCGCGAGGCCCACGGCGTGCGGCAGCTGGGTGGCCAGCGGCGTGGACAGCGGGGCGACCCGGTGCTCGTAGGGGTCGTAGCCGGTGTGCCAGTCGCCGCGCAGCAGGGTGAGGGCCTCGACGGGGTCGACGCCGCGGGCGACGACGGCGAGCGTGTCCCGGTAGCTGGGGAAGAGCCAGTCCCGCTCCCTCAGGGCCAGCGCGGCGGCGATCTCGCACGCCTCCTGGCCGGTGCTGGAGGGGTAGACGGCCAGTCGGCCCTGCTTGGTCAGCGCCGTAGCCTGCGCGTTGTACCGCCGGCCGTGGACCAGCCGGGCGTAGAGCGTGCGCAGCAGCTCGGGGTCGGCGTGCTCCGCCGCCTCCGTGCCGAGCACGCGGTACGGCTCGGCGTCGGGCAGCAGCGGCGCGGGGTCGGTACGGGGCTGCCAGGCGGGCGGCGGTGTGGGCCGGTACGCGCCCCGCTGCTCCATGACCGTCATGACGGCACCTCCTCGTGGGAGCGGCTGTCGACTCGCCACGGGTGTGACGGGCCTCACCTACCGATTGTTCGGTCGCCGGCACATTTTGGCTACAGGCGGCCCCAGGCTGTGGACAAACGGTTCTCCACAGCCTGAGATGGACGCAGGACGTCCACGACAGGGAGGCGGGGGCAGGTGGCATCTGAACAAATGGCCGAGCGCCCGGAGGACGGCGGCCCCGAAGAGCCCGCTCCCCCGCCGCCCCCGCGCCCGCTGGACGCGATCGACCAGGACATCCTGCGCATGCTCCAGGCCGACGGCCGCGCCTCGATACGGTCGGTCGCCGAGCGGGTGCACGTCTCGCGCGCGAACGCCTACGCCCGCATCAACCGGCTCGTCGAGGACGGCGTCATCCGCGGCTTCGGAGCCCGCGTCGACCACGAACGCGCGGGGCACGGGACCTCGGCCTACATCACCCTGAAGATCGTCCAGAACTCCTGGCGCACGGTCCGGGCGCAGCTGCGGCAGCTGCCCGGGGCCTCGCACATCGCCCTGGTGGGCGGTGACTTCGACGTGCTCCTGCTGGTGCACACGCCGGACAACCGGGCCCTGCGCGAGCTGGTGCTCAGCCGCCTCCAGGCCATCCCGGAGGTGCTCAGCACGCGCACCCTGCTGGTGTTCGAGACCGAGGACCTGGAACCCCAGAGCTGAGCGCGCGGGCGCCGGGCGCCACGGCCTAGGAGGGGTTGCGCAGCCCGCCGAAGACCAGCCGCGCCACGGCGTCGGCCACCTCGCGCTCGCCCGCGCCCGCCCGGCCGTCGGGACCCTCGGGGCGGTACCACTCGACGATCGAGTTGATCATGCCGAAGACCAGGCGGGTCGCGAGCCGCACCTCCACGTCCGCGCGGACGTCCCCCTCGGCCGCCGCGGCCTTCAGCAGGGCGGCGACCCGGTGGTCGAACTCCCGCCGCCGCTCCAGCGCCCACCGCTCGGTGTCCGTGTTGCCGCGCACCCGCAGCAGCAGCGTCACGTAAGGCAGTTCGGCCATCAGCACCTCGACCATGCGGCGCACGACGTACTCCAGGCGCCCGGCGGCGGACCCCGAGCGCGCGTGCTCCTCGTCGAGGATCCCGAAGAGCTCGTCCAGCGCCCGGCTCACCGCGCGGCGCAGCAGCTCCTCCTTGCCCGTGACGTGGTGGTAGATGGACGACTTGGAGATCCCGGCGGCCTTGGAGAGGTGCTCCATGGAGGTGCCGTCGTAGCCGCGCTCGATGAAGACCTGCACGGCGACGGAGAGCAGCGTCTCGGGCGTGTACGTGTCGCGCCTGGCGGTGGTCATGAGGGGGTGCCCTCCTGCTTGTCGGCGGCGTACGCGTGGCGGTACAGCGCCAGGGACGGCGCGTACCGGCCCGTGGGCGCGCACTCGTGCAGGTGGCCGAGGACCGAGCAGGCCCAGTCGCCGCCGAGGCGACGGCTCCACTCCAGCGGCCCCAGCGGGTAGTTCACACCGAGGCGCATCGCGGTGTCGACGTCCTCCTCGGTCGCCACGCCCTTGGCGACCGCCTCCACGGCCAGGTCGACGATCCGCGCGACCGTGCGGGCGACGATCATGCCGGGGACGTCCCCGATGACGCTGACCTTCTTGCCGAGCGCCTGGAACAGGCCCGTGGCCTCGGCGACCGTGCGCGGGGAGGTGCTCCGCGCGGCGGCGAGGGCGACACGCGTCGCCGCGCGGTAGTCGAGCGCGAGGTCGAAGTGGACGACGTCCCGGAACTCCACCGAGGTCTGGCCGTCGGCGAGCACGAGCTGCCCGCCGCCGGGCAGGACCAGCCGCGTGCCGTTGTCCTCGGCCTCCTCGCGCACCTCGATGCCCGCCTCGCGGATCAGCGCGAGCACCTCGGCGGCCGGCCCCAGATCGCCCTCGGCGACGACGTACGCGGGCGGGTCGGCCGGCTCGGCGGTGTGCGGCTCGGGCCGCTCGGCGCCGTCCCGGTAGTCGTACCAGCCCTGCCCGCTCTTGCGGCCGAGGCGCCCGGACTCGACCAGGCGGCGCTGGGCCAGCGACGGCGTGAACCGCACGTCCTGGAAGAACGCCTGCCACACGGAGTGCGTGACGGACTCGTTGACGTCCTGGCCGATGAGGTCGGTCAGCTCGAAGGCGCCCATGCGGAAGCCGCCCGACTCGCGCAGCACGGCGTCGATGGTGGCCGGGTCGGCGCCCTGGTCCTCGTACACGGCGAGGGCCTCGGCGTAGAAGGGCCGGGCGATGCGGTTGACGATGAAACCGGGGGTGTCGGCGCAGGCGACCGGGGTCTTGCCCCAGGCGCGGGCCGTCTCGTACGCGCGCGTGGCCGACGAGAGGTCGGTGGCGAAGCCGGAGACGACCTCCACCAGCGGCAGCAGCGGCGCGGGGTTGAAGAAGTGCAGGCCGACGAAGCGGCCGGGGCTGCCGAGCCCGCCGGCGATGGCGGTGACGGACAGGGAGGAGGTGTTGGTGGCGAGCAGGCAGTCGTCGCCGACGACGCCCTCCAGCGCCCGGAACAGCTCCTGCTTCACGTCCAGCCGCTCCACGACGGCCTCGACGACCAGGGCGCAGTCGGCCAGCTCGGAGAGCGCCCCGGCGGGCGTCAGCCGGGCGCGGGCGGCGTCGCGCTCCGGGCCGGTGAGCCGTTCCTTCTCGACGAGCCGGTCGAGCCGGGCGCCGATCGCGTCGGCCGCCTCCCGGGCCCGGCCCGGGACGGCGTCGTACAGCCGTACGGGATGACCCGCGACCAGCGCCACCTGGGCGATGCCCTGGCCCATGGTGCCGGTACCGACGACGGCCACGGGGCTGCTGAGGTCGAGTGCTGTCATGTGCGCGATCCTCCCGCACGGGGTTTTCCACAGATGCGGCGGTCCCCCTTGTCCCGACCGATCGTTCGGTTACTCTAACCGTGTCCGCCCGTTCCTGCCCAGGTTTCCCCCAGGTCCACGAACTCGACGGCGAGTTTGTGGGAGACGAGGAGTTGGTCCCGCATGGCCGCCGAACTCACCGCACACCAGCTGATCGCCCAGCACCGGCCGACCCTGGACCTGGCGCTGGAGACGATCCGCACGCGCGCGTACTGGTCCCCCCACCCCGAGCACCCCAAGGCCTACGGGGAGAACGGCAGCCTGGACATGGCCGGGGGCAAGGCCGCCTTCGACGCCCTGCTCGGCACCCGCCTCGACCTCGGCCAGCCCGGCACCGACGACTGGGTCGGCGGCGAGGTCTCCCCGTACGGAGTCGAGCTGGGCGTCCAGTACCCGCACGCGGACCTCGACGTGCTGCTGCCCGCCATGAGGGCCGGCCAGAAGGCGTGGCGGGACGCGGGCGCCGAGCTGCGCGCGATGGTCTGCCTGGAGATCCTCCGCCGGATCGGCGCGCGGACCATGGAGTTCGCCCAGGCGGTCATGCACACCTCCGGGCAGGCCTTCATGATGGCCTTCCAGGCGGGCGGCCCGCACGCCCAGGACCGCGGCATGGAGGCCGTGGCCTACGCGTACGTGGAGCAGGCCCGCACCCCCGACACCGCGGAGTGGACCAAGCCCCAGGGCAAGCGCGACCCGCTCGCGCTCACCAAGGGGTTCACGCCGGTGCCGCGGGGCATCGGCCTGGTCATCGGCTGCAACACCTTCCCGACGTGGAACGGCTACCCGGGCCTGTTCGCCTCCCTCGCCACCGGCAACGCGGTCCTGGTCAAGCCCCACCCCCGCGCGGTGCTGCCGCTCGCCCTCACCGTGCAGGTCGCCCGCGACGTGCTCGCCGAGGCCGGCTTCGACCCGAACCTGGTCGCGCTGGCCGCCGAGCGCCCCGACGAGGGCATCGCCAAGACCCTCGCGACCCGCCCCGAAATCCGGATCATCGACTACACCGGCTCCACCGCCTTCGGCGACTGGCTGGAGGCCAACGCCGGCCAGGCGCAGGTCTTCACCGAGAAGGCCGGCGTCAACACGGTGATCGTCGAGTCGACCGACGACTACAAGGGGATGCTCGCCAACCTGGCCTTCTCGCTGTCCCTGTACAGCGGCCAGATGTGCACCACCCCGCAGAACCTGCTGATCCCCCGCGACGGCATCCGCACCGACCAGGGCCCCAAGTCCTACGACGAGGTGACCGCCGACCTGGCGCGCGCCGTCGACGGCCTCCTCGGTGACGACGCCCGCGCGAACGCGCTGCTCGGCGCCATCGTCAACCCGGACGTCAAGGCCCGCCTGGAGGCCGCCGCCGGACTCGGCGAGGTCGCCCTGGCCTCCCGCGAGATCACCAACCCGGAGTTCCCGGACGCGGTCGTGCGCACCCCGGTGATCGTCAAGCTGGACGGCGCCAAGCCCGGTGACGAGGCCGTCTACACCAGCGAGTGCTTCGGCCCGGTCTCCTTCGCCGTCGCCGTCGACTCCGCCGCCGACGCCGTGGAGCTGCTGCGGCACAGCGTCCGGGAGAAGGGCGCGATGACGGTCGGCGCGTACACCACCGACCCGCAGTTCGAGGAGGCCGTGACCGAGGTCTGCCTGGACGAGGCCGCCCAGCTCTCCCTCAACCTCACGGGCGGGGTGTACGTCAACCAGACGGCCGCCTTCTCCGACTTCCACGGCTCCGGCGGCAACCCGGCGGCCAACGCGGCCCTGTGCGACGGCGCCTTCGTCGCCAACCGCTTCCGCGTGGTGGAGGTCCGCCGGCCCGCCTAGGGCCCGTTCCTACGGCACCCGCGGTGCGCCCCCGGTGGCGCTCCAGTGGTACAGCGTCATGGCCACACTGGTCGCGAGGTTGTAGCTGGAGACCTGGGGGCGCATGGGCAGCGCCACCAGGTGGTCGGCCCGCGCCCGCAGTTCCCGCGAGAGACCGCTGCGCTCGGAGCCGAACGCGAGCAGCGCGTCGTCCGGCGGCCGGAGCCCGCGGATGTCCTCGCCCTCGGGGTCCAGCGCGAAGACCGGCCCCGGCGGCAGCTCCGCCACCTCCAGCCGCTCCACGACCGTCGCGAAGTGCAGCCCGGCCCCGCCCCGCACCACCGTGGGGTGCCAGGGGTCGAGCGTGCCGGTGGTGACCACGCCGGTCGCCCCGAACCCGGCGGCCAGCCGGATCACCGCGCCCGCGTTGCCGAGGTTGCGCGGCTGGTCCAGCACCACCACCGGGGCGTGGCGGGGCCTGCGCGCCAGCGCCTCCAGACCGGCCGCCCGCGAGGGCCGTACCGCCAGGGCGGCCACCGCCGTGGGGTGCGGCCGCGCCACCAGCGACGCGTACGCCTCGGGCGGCACCTCGGCCAGCAGACCGTCCAGGGTGTCGCGCACGTCGGGCGCCAGTTCGCCGGCGAGGGCGAGGGCGGCCGCGCGGTCGGTGGTGACGGCCACCGGCACCCGGGCCCCGAACCGCAGCGCGTGCTTGAGCGCGTGGAAGCCGTCCAGCAGGACACACGGCCCGGCGTGCCGGCGCCAGGCGGCCAACGGGTCGGGCTCGGTCATGCCTTGAAGCCTACGTGGGTCTGCTCGGAGCCCTCGGGCCCCTCGGGCCCCTCCCCGGAGCGCTTGTCCCCCTCGGACCCCTCTCCGGGGCCCTCCTCGCCGGATCCGGCCCGCGGGCCCGGCACCGTGGCCGCACGGCCCGCCCCGCCCTCGCTCCCGCCTCCGCCGGGGAACCCGGCCGGCAGCCGGCCCAGCAGCCGCGCACGCGCGCGCGTGGCCCCGTCGCCCAGGCGGCGCAGGAACGACGTCGGCAGGAACACCGCGTCGGCGGCGATCATCGCCAGCGAGAAGAACGGCAGCCCGAGCGTCACGGCGATCACCGCGTGCTCGGTCATCATGGCGGCCAGCAGTACGTTCTTGACCCGCCGGTTGAACAGCGTGAACGGGAAGGCGACCTGTACGACGACCGTGCCGTAGGTGATGAGCATGACCATGGTGCCGTTGCCGGCCAGGGCGTCCGAGAGCGCGGGCCAGGGCGAGAAGTAGTCCAGGTGCAGCGGGTAGTAGACGGCCGTGCCGTCCTGCCAGCGCGAGCCCTGGATCTTGTACCACCCGGCGGTCGCGTAGATCAGACACGCCTCGGCCATGATCACGAAAAGCGCGCCGTTGTGCACGATGTCGGTGACCACGTCCAGCAGGATCCGCGGCTGGCTGCCCTCGGCCGCGCGCCCGACGACCCAGCCGATGCCCAGCGCCACCCACACCGCCCACAGCAGCGCGGGGACGAACCAGTCGCCGTCCATCCCGCCCGCGAGCGTCACGGTGAGCAGGACGAAGCCGAACACGGACCACAGCAGCGGCCCGACCCGGTCCCGGACTCGCTCCCCACGCGCGCGTGCCTCCGCGCCGCGCCGCGCCCGGCGGGCGTCCAGCGACCAGACCAGGCCGCAGCGGGTGAGGACCAGGTAGATGCTCATCAGGTGCAGGACGTTGTCGCCGCCGTCACCCATGAAGACACTGCGGTTCTGCAGCGAGAGCACCCCGACCATGAACAGCACGGACATGGTCCGGGTGCGCCAGCCCAGCAGGAGCAGCACGCTGCTCAGCACGGCCAGCGCGTAGACGATCTCGAACCAGGTCGCCGAGTCGGACCACATCAGCGCCGTGAAGGCACCGTTGTCCGCAATCAGTTGCTCGGCGAGATCGTGGCTCCAGGGGCTCTCGGGGCCGTACAGCTCGCTCCGGTGGGGGAGTTCGCGCAGCAGGAAGAGCAGCCAGGTGGCGCTGAAGCCGATACGGATCACGGCCGTCTGGTACGGGCCGAGCGCGGCGCCGGTGACGCGGGCGATGGCGCGGGAGACCGAGAGCGCGATGCCGTTCACGCGGCACCCCCGTTCGTCACGGCGCCGTCGGCCGCGCCGCCGTCCTCCGGGCCCGTGCCGCCGGGCACCGTCCACCAGGGCAGCTCGCGGTAGGCCGGCCGGTCGGAGACCTTCTCACCGGTCCACGACGGCGGCTCCACGTTGGTGGTCCGCGACCGGTACTGGACGCGCTCGACGGTCCCGCCCTCTCCGGCGGCGTCGTTCCGCTCCAGCCGCTGGACGGCGATGTGCCGCAGGTAGGTCTCGGAGAGGGTGCCCCGCATGCCCACCGGCCGGTTGTCGGAGTCGTGGCTGGAGACGAAGAAGTCCCAGGCCCGCCGGAGTTCGTTCTGCTGGGTGTGGCTCGGCAGCGGATTGCCGTCGATGGCGCGGCCGTCCTCCGCGGACAGGTCGTACCAGCCGGTCGTGCGTATCTCGCCGTCCGCCGTGCTCACGTCGGCGCGGACCTGGACCGAGATGTTCTGCTGGAGCGGGTTGGGCGCGAACAGCTTCCAGTTCTGTTCGAACTCCGGGAAGACCCACTCGTCCACCGCCTCGCCGTGCTGCTTGGTGAGGGTGTTGGACGGCGCCACGTGCAGGAACACCAGGCCTATGTGGGCGCAGACGGCGATCGCGACGACCGCGAGGGCGACCACGGCACCGACCTGGTAGCGCGGGGAGAGCGCGGCGACTCCGGTGCGGGGTGCCGCGGCCTGGGAGGCACCGGTGGCCCCGGCCGCCCCGCCGGTCTCCTCCGGCGCCCCGTCGGACCCGACCGGGTCCTCCTGCCCGTCCCGCCCCTGCCGGGCGCCCGAGCCTGTGTCGTACGCTTCCATTCCGCCCCGTTCGGTCCCGATCCGTCCATCCGCCCGCGCACCGCGGGGCGCCCGCGCGGCACAGCCCGGCCGCCCGGCCACGTTCGAACGGGAACGGTACTCAGGACCGGCCGCCCGCACATCCCCCGGCGGACCGGCCGCACCGTGGCCGTCACCACATCCGCGGGATCACGGGACAGCCTAGAGAACGTGCCCCGGCTCGCCCTTCTCGTCCACGACCGCCCGGCCGGCCGCGGCCCACTCCTGCATGCCGCCGTCGACGTTCACGGCGTCGACGCCCTGCTGGACCAGGTACATGGTGACCTGCGCCGAACGCCCGCCGACGCGGCAGAGCACGTGGATCCTGCCGTCCTGCGGCGCGGCCTCGGCCAGCTCGCCGTACCGGGCCACGAACTCGCTGAGGGGAATGTGCAGCGCCCCGGCGGCGTGACCCGCCTGCCACTCGTCGTCCTCGCGGACGTCCAGCAGGAAGTCGCCGTCCTTGAGGTCTCCGACCCCGACCGTGGGCACACCAGCTCCGAAACTCATGCCCCAGACGCTACCCGAGCCGCCGCCCGGGTCCGTGCCGCTCAGTCCCGGCCGAGCGCCGCCGCCAGCTCCGCCTCGCGCTCCCGCACCTGGGTGGCGAGCTGCTCGGCGATCTCCTCGAGGAGCCGGTCGGGGTCGTCCGGGGCCAGCCGCAGCATGGCGCCGATCGCGCTCTCCTCCAGCTCCTTGGCGAGCAGCGTCAGCATCTCCTTGCGCCGGTCCAGCCACTCCAGACGGGCGTACAGCTCCTCGCCCCGGCTCGGGCGCCGCTCGGGCACCGGCCCGGCGGCCCACTCCTCGGCCAGCTCACGCAGCTGCGCCGCGTCGCCGCGGGCGTAGGCGGCGTTGACACGGGTGATGAACTCCTCGCGCCGGACCCGATCGTCCTCCTCCTGGGCCAGGTCGGGGTGGGCCTTGCGGGCCAGCTCGCGGTAGAGCTTGCGGGCCTCCTCGCTCGGCCGCACCCGCTGCGGGGGCCGTACCGCCTGGTCCGTGAGCATCGCCGTGGCCTCCGGGAACAGCCCGTCCCCGTCCATCCAGCCGTTCAGCAGCTCCTCGACCCCGGGGATCGGCATCAGCCGGGCCCGGGCCTCGTCGGCCCGCTCCCGGTCGGCGGCGTCGCCGGTGCGCGCCGCCCTGGCCTCCAGGATCTGCGCCTCCAGCTCCTCCAGACGCGCGTACACCGGGCCGAGCCGCTGTTCGTGCAGCCGCGAGAAGTTCTCGACCTCCACCCGGAAGGTCTCCAGCGCGATCTCGTACTCGATGAGTGCCTGCTCGGCGGC
Organism: Streptomyces sp. NPDC107500; assembly: GCF_055582785.1. Lineage (NCBI taxonomy): Bacteria > Bacillati > Actinomycetota > Actinomycetes > Kitasatosporales > Streptomycetaceae > Streptomyces > Streptomyces sp. NPDC107500. The sequence goes on along the minus strand of NZ_JBVJPF010000005.1, from coordinate 283,451 downwards.
CCGTACGGCCTGTTCCAGCCGTTCCTCGGGACGCGGCGCACCCCCCTGCTCGGGCTCAGCTTCGGGCGTCGTCACCCGTCCAGCCTAGGCCACGATCGGGTCCGCCCCGGCGGGCCGCGAGACCCCTCACACCCCCAGCTCGGCCGCCACCCGCCCGCTGCGCACCGCGGCGGCCAGTACGGCGTGGTCCGCCTCCGTCCGGTCGGCGTAGGCGACGGCGAAGGTGGCCACCGCCTCGTCCAGCTCCTCGTTCTTGCCGCAGTAGCCGGCGACGGCCCGCGGGTCGGCGCTGTGCGCGTGGGCGCGGGCCAGCAGGGCGCCCGTCATGCGGCCGTAGTCGTCCAGCTGGTCGGCGGCCAGGGCCGTGGCGTCGACGCTGCCCTTGCGGTTGCGGAACTGCCGCACCTGGAACGGCCGCCCGTCGACCGTGGTCCAGCCCAGCAGCATGTCGCTGACCACCTGCATCCGCTTCTGTCCCATGACCACCCGGCGGCCCTCGTGCCCGGGCTCGGGGACGTCGAAGCCGGCCGTCGCCAGGTGGGGCAGCAGCGCGGACGGCCGGGCCTCCTTGACCTGGAGGACGAGCGGTTCGCCCCGGTGGTCCAGGAGCAGCGCGACGTAGGACCGCGTGCCCACGCTGCCGGTGCCCACGACGCGGAACGCGACGTCGTGCACCGCGTACCGGGCCAGCAGCGGCAGCCGGTCCTCGGAGAGCGTGGCCAGGTACTGCTCCAGGGACGCCGCGACCGTCGCCGCCTCCGGGTCCGTCACCCGGCGCAGCACCGGCGGCGCCTCCACGAAGCGCCGCCCGCCCTCCTCGGTGGCCTCGGTCGACTTGGCCGCGAAGCGCCCGCTGGTGTTGGCCCGCGCCTTCTCGGCCACCCGCTCCAGGGTGCCGAGCAGGTCGTGGGCGTCGGTGTGGGAGACCAGTTCCTCGTCCGCGATGGCGTTCCACGCGTCCAGCGCCGGAAGCTTGGCCAGCAGCCGCATGGTGCGCCGGTAGGCACCCGTCGCGCCGTGGGCGGCCCCGCGGCAGGTGTCCTCGTCGGCGCCGGCCTCCCGGCCCGCGAGGACGAGCGACGCGGCGAGCCGCTTGAGATCCCACTCCCAGGGGCCGTGGACCGTCTCGTCGAAGTCGTTGAGGTCGATGACCATGCCGCCGCGGGCGTCACCGTAGAGACCGAAGTTCGCCGCGTGCGCGTCGCCGCAGATCTGGGCGCCGATCCCGGTCATCGGCGTACGCGCCAGGTCGTACGCCATCAGGCCCGCCGACCCGCGCAGGAAGGCGAACGGCGTGGCCGCCATCCGCCCGGCCCGCAGCGGGGCGAGCCCGGGGATGCGGCCCCGGTTCGACTCCTCGACCGCGGCGAGCACATCCGGGCGGCCGGCGTCCAGGTCCAGCGCGGCGTGCGCGGAGCGCGGGACGCGGGTGCGCACGGCCTTGCCCTCCGCCTTCGGCGAGCCCTCCGCGGGCCACCGCGCGAATCCCGGCACGACCGGCACCCGCACGCCCCCGTCCGCGCCCTCCGCGCGCGCCCCCGGCACCACCCCGGCCGCCGACTCCGTGACCGCCCCCGCCGTCGCCCCGCTCATCCCGGCCGCCTTCCCCGTACTCGTCCGTCGCGCCACGCCTGCCGATACGCGCCCCGACCGTACCTCCGGCCGAACCTGCCGTACACGCTCCGGCCCCGCTCGCATAACGCCGGGCAGAGGGCGGAACAGGAGGTGCCCGCGGCCCAGGGTGCGCGCCTACGGTTTCCAGCGCTCCCTGCCCCCGGCCCCCGACGTCCCGGACGCCGCACCTCCCGTCCGGCCGCCCCGGGGACCACCCACCGAGGAGACCGAGGAACCCCATGACCCCCGACGCCCCCACACCCCCCGACAACCCCGGCACCGGCAGCGGCACCGACCGCGCCCTCAGCCGCAAGGCACTCCTCAGGGCCGCGGTCGCCGCCGGCGCCGCCGTCCCGCTCCTCGCCACCGGCTCCGTCGCGCTCGCAAGGGACGCCGCCCGCTCCTCCACCGGCCGCACGCTGACGCCGACCCCCTACTGCGACGACGGCGACGACCCGACGCCGGACCAGATGGAGGGCCCGTACTTCAAGCCGAACTCCCCGCGGCGCACCAGCCTGGTGACACCCGGCACCGTCGGCACCCCGCTGACCGTCGCCGGCTACGTCTTCGGACGGAACTGCGCCCCGCTGCCCGGCGTGCTCCTCGACTTCTGGCAGGCGGACAACGCCGGCGCCTACGACATGGCCGGATACGCCTTCCGCGGCCACCAGTTCACCGACGCCACCGGCGCCTTCACCCTGCGCACGATCGTCCCGGGCCTCTACCCGGGCCGCACCCGGCACCTCCACGTCAAGGCGCAAGCACCCGGCCAGCCCGTGCTGACCACCCAGCTCTACTTCCCCGGCGAACCCCGCAACGCCACGGACGCGCTCTTCGACCCGGCGCTGCTGATGAACGTCCGCGCCGGGGGCGGCGGCAGGGAGGCCACCTTCGACTTCGTCCTGAACGTGGACGGCGGTCCCGGCCCCGACCCCACCGACCCGCCCACCGACCCGCCGAGCGGCACCTGGGCACCCGGCCGCTCCTACACCGCGGGCGACCGCGTGACGTACGGTGGCCGCGCCTACCGCTGCCTCCAGGCGCACACCGCGACGACGGGCTGGGAGCCGCCCAACGTGCCGGCCCTGTGGCGCCCCGAGTCCTGAGACCTTCCTCACAGCAGGCCGCTCGCGGACCACTCCCCGCGTCCCGCGTCCGGGCATGCGAAAGCCCCCCAGGTCCGAGACCTGGGGGGCTTTCGGCTGGTGCGCGAGGGGGGAGTTGAACCCCCACGCCCTTGCGGGCACTGGAACCTGAATCCAGCGCGTCTGCCTATTCCGCCACCCGCGCATTGGGTGTGTCTTCCGGTGCCCTGCCTCGCCTTGGCTTGCGGCCTGGCCCCTTCCGACACGAGAACATTAGCACGCTGCCAGGGGTGGATTCACATCCCTTCACGGCCGGGAGCAGGGCGCCCGCCCCGCTCCCGGGCACTCGTCTCGACCCGTAGCCGTTCACGTATCAACCTCGTACCGGTACGGCCCGTCTCACCAGGAGCCGGTAGGGGTCCGCAGTCAGGTGCGGGACACTGGTCTGCGGCCGCCTCTACGATCCTGGGCATGAGTACCCGAGGGAGCGCATCCCGAAGGTCCCCGGGAGTTCGAAGGACGGCTCCAGCGGGAACTCCGAGAGGCGTCGACACCCGTCGACCGGGCCGACAGGGGGAACCAGCCGATCGAGCGGCGCGTGGATACGATCAGTAAGCAGTACCAGGTGGACAGTGCACGGACGAGCGGTGCGCACACCGGCAGTACGCAAGGCAGCAGTACGCAAGGCAGTGGACAGGTCGGCAGCGACGGAGGAGGTGCCCCATGGGAGTCCTGAAGAAGTTCGAGCAGCGTCTCGAAGGTCTGGTCAACGGCACCTTCGCGAAGGTGTTCAAGTCCGAGGTGCAGCCCGTGGAGATCGCGGGAGCGCTCCAGCGCGAATGCGACAACAACGCGACCATCTGGAACCGCGACCGCACCGTCGTACCCAATGACTTCATCGTGGAGCTGAGCACGCCCGACTTCGAGCGGCTCAGCCCGTACTCGGGCCAGCTCGGCGACGAGCTGGCCGGCATGGTCCGCGACTACGCCAAGCAGCAGCGCTACACCTTCATGGGACCGATCAAGGTCCACCTGGAGAAGGCGGACGACCTCGACACCGGCCTGTACCGGGTGCGCAGCCGTACGCTCGCCTCCTCCTCCAGCAGCCACCAGGGCGGCGGCCCGGCCCCGGCGGGCCCCGCGGCCCCCCCGGCGCCCGGCGCCCCGGGCGGTGGCTACGGCTACCCGCCGGCCGCCGCGCCCACCGGCGCCCCGCCCATGCCGTCCGCGCCGCCGTCCGGCTCACGCCCCGGCGGTTACGGCTACCCGCAGCCCGCCGGCGGCCAGCAGCCACCGGCCGCACCCGCGTCCGGCGGACGCATGCGCCACTGGGTCGAGATCAACGGCAACCGCCACCAGATCTCCCGCGGGACCCTGGTCCTCGGCCGCAGCACCGAGGCCGATGTGCGCATCGACGACCCCGGCGTCTCCCGCCGGCACTGCGAGATCCGGACCGGAACGCCCTCGACGATCCAGGACCTCGGGTCCACGAACGGCATCGTGGTGGACGGGCAGCACACAACCCGCGCTACGCTCCGCGACGGCTCCCGCGTCGTCGTGGGCAGCACCACCGTTATCTACAGGCAAGCCGAAGGGTGATCCGGGGGCAATGTCAGAGCTGACCCTCACGGTCATGCGGCTGGGTTTTCTCGCCGTACTGTGGCTGTTCGTGATCGTGGCCGTGCAGGTCATCCGCAGCGACCTGTTCGGCACGCGGGTCACCCAGCGCGGAGCGCGGCGCGAAGCCGCCCGACCGCAGCAGGCCGCGCGCCAGAACCAGGCGCCTCCGCCGCAGCGCCAGCAGTCCGGCGGCGGCCGCGGCCGCCGGGGCGCGCCCACCAAGCTGGTCGTGACGGAAGGCACTCTCACCGGCACCACCGTTGCCCTCCAGGGGCAGACCATCACGCTCGGCCGGGCACACGACTCGACGATCGTGCTGGACGACGACTACGCGTCCAGCCGCCATGCCAGGATCTACCCGGACCAGAACGGGCAGTGGATCGTCGAGGACCTGGGCTCCACCAACGGCACCTACCTGGACCGGTCCCGGCTGACGACGCCGACACCGATCGGGCCGGGTTCGCCGATCCGCATCGGCAAGACCGTCATCGAGCTGCGGAAGTAGTGCTACACCAATGAAAGAGCGCGAGCGGAGCGAGCACGCGGCGGCGGCCGGCACCCCGGGCCCCGGCGCGCTCCCGACCGGAGGGTGGGCAGTGTGGCTCGACACGACCGGCTGTACCCGGAGCCGACGGGCGAGGTGCGCATGAGTCTGTCACTGCGCTTCGCCGCCGGTTCGCACAAGGGCATGATCCGGGAGGGCAACGAGGACTCCGGCTACGCCGGTCCGCGCCTGCTCGCCATCGCCGACGGCATGGGCGGCCAGGCCGCCGGTGAGGTCGCCTCCTCCGAGGTGATCTCCACCATCGTCGCCCTCGACGACGACGTGCCCGGCTCCGACGTCCTCACCTCCCTCGGCGCCGCCGTGCAGCGCGCCAACGACCAGCTGCGGCAGATGGTCGAGGAGGACCCCGCCCTGGAGGGCATGGGCACCACGCTGACCGCGCTGCTGTGGACCGGCCAGCGCCTGGGCATGGTGCACGTCGGCGACTCGCGGGCCTACCTGCTGCGCGACGGCGTCCTCACCCAGATCACGCAGGACCACACCTGGGTGCAGCGCCTCGTCGACGAGGGACGGATCACCGAGGAGGAGGCGGGCACCCACCCGCAGCGCTCCCTGCTGATGCGCGCCCTCGGCAGCGGCGACCACGTCGAACCCGACCTGTCCATCCGCGAAGTGCGGGCCGGTGACCGCTACCTCATCTGCTCCGACGGGCTCTCCGGCGTCGTCTCCCACCAGACGATGGAGGACACCCTCGCCAGCTACCAGGGCCCCCAGGAGACCGTCCAGGAGCTGATCCAGCTCGCCCTGCGCGGCGGCGGCCCGGACAACATCACCGTCATCGTCGCCGACGTCCTGGACCTCGACACCGGCGACACCCTCGCCGGGCAGCTCTCCGACACCCCCGTGGTCGTCGGCGCCGTCGCCGAGAACCAGGCCCAGATGGGCGACAACGGCATCATGCAGACCCCGGCCGGCCGCGCCGCCGGCCTCGGCCGCCAAGGCGGACAGCACGGCGGGGGCGGCGAGTTCGGCCCGCCCGGCAGCGGCGACACCACCGGATACGTCCCGGCGGGCGGCTTCGACGACTACGGCCCCGACGACTTCGTCAAGCCCCGCAGGGGCCGCAGGTGGCTGAAGAGATCCCTCTACACGGTGCTCGCCCTCGCCGTCATCGGCGGCGGCACCTACGGCGGCTGGCGCTGGACCCAGACCCAGTACTACGTCGGCACCAACGACGACCACGTCGCCCTGTACCGCGGCATCAGCCAGGACCTCGCCTGGGTCTCGCTCTCGAAGGTCCAGAAGGACCACCCCGAGATCGAACTCAAGTACCTGCCGCCCTACCAGCAGAAACTCGTCGAGGCCACCATCGCCGAGGGCGACCTGGCCGACGCGCGGGCGAAGATCGAGGAGCTGGCGGTGCAGGCCTCCGCCTGCAAGAAGCAGGCCGACCGGCGCTCCGCGGCGACCGAGGAGAACGCCAAGACGGGCGAGGGCGAGGCCGGCGGCACCACGGGAACCACCCCCGCCTCCTTCACGTCCAAGGCCTCACCGACACCCAACCCGTCGCCGAACGCGTCGGAGTCGCAGAAGGCACCCGAGTCGTCCCAGTCCCCGACCGCACCCACCCCAGGTTCCGGCCCGACCCTCTCGGAGGAAGAGCAGAAGGTCGTCTCGCTGTGCGGTAAGCAGTAGGCAAGCCGTGAGAGGCCCCGTCACACGATGAGCAGTTCTACCAACTCGACGACGCACCACACGTCCACGATCGGCGCCATCGGCGCCCCGAGCCGGCGCAACACCGAGCTGGCTCTGCTCGTGTTCGCCGTCCTCATCCCGGTCTTCGCCTACGCCAACGTGGGTCTGGCCATCAACGACGAGGTGCCCGCCGGCCTGCTGAGCTACGGCCTCGGCCTCGGCCTGCTGGCCGGCGTCGGGCACATCGTCGTCCGCAAGTTCGCGCCGTACTCGGACCCGCTGCTGCTTCCGCTGGCCACTCTGCTCAACGGGCTCGGACTCGTCGCCATCTGGCGGCTGGACCAGTCGGAGCTGCTCCAGGACATCGAGCAGGCCGGCACCGCCGCGCCGCGCCAGCTGATGTACACGGCGATGGGCATCGCCCTCTTCGTCGCGGTCATGATCTTCCTCAAGGACCACCGCGTCCTTCAGCGCTACACCTACATCTCCATGCTCGGCGCCCTGTTCCTGCTGCTGCTCCCGCTCGTACCGGGCCTCGGCAAGAACATCTACGGCGCCAAGATCTGGATCCAGGTCGGCTCCTTCTCCATCCAGCCGGGCGAGTTCGCCAAGATCGTCCTCGCGATCTTCTTCGCCGGCTACCTGATGGTGAAGCGCGACGCGCTGGCGCTGGCCAGCCGCCGTTTCATGGGTCTCTACCTGCCGCGCGGCCGCGACCTCGGACCGATCCTCGTGGTGTGGATGGTCTCGATCCTCATCCTCGTCTTCGAGACCGACCTCGGCACCTCGCTGCTCTTCTTCGGCATGTTCGTGATCATGCTGTACGTCGCCACCGAGCGGACCAGCTGGATCGTCTTCGGTCTGCTGATGTCCGCCGTCGGCGCCGTCGGCGTCGCCAGCTTCGAGCCGCACATCCAGCAGCGCGTGGACGCCTGGCTCGACCCGATGAAGGAGTACACGCTCTCCCGCGCGGGCGTCGGCGGCCACTCCGAACAGGCCATGCAGGCCCTGTGGGCCTTCGGCTCCGGCGGCACCCTCGGCACCGGCTGGGGCCAGGGCCACTCCGAGCTGATCCGCTTCGCCGCCAACTCCGACTTCATCCTCGCCACGTTCGGCGAGGAGCTGGGCCTCGCCGGCCTCATGGCGCTGCTCCTGCTCTACGCCTTGATCGTCGAGCGCGGCGTGCGCACCGCCCTCGCCGCCCGGGACCCCTTCGGCAAGCTCCTCGCCATCGGCCTCTCCGGCGCCTTCGCCCTCCAGGTCTTCGTCGTCGCCGGCGGTGTCATGGGCCTCATCCCGCTCACGGGTATGACCATGCCCTTCCTGGCCTACGGCGGCTCCTCCGTCATCGCCAACTGGGCACTGATCGGCATCCTGCTGCGCATCAGCGACACCGCGCGCAGACCGGCACCCGCCGCTCCCGCCAGCCCCGACGCCGAGATGACCCAGGTGGTCCGACCGTGAACAAGCCACTGCGCCGGATCGCGATCTTCTGCGGCCTCCTCGTCCTCACCCTGCTCATCCGAGACAACTGGCTCCAGTACGTCCAGGCCGACGACCTCAAGGAGGACGAGCACAACCGCCGGGTCGCCATCGAGCGGTACGCCAGCCCGCGCGGCGACATCATCGTCGACGGCAAGGCCATCACCGGACACGCCACCACCGAGGGCGACTTCAAGTACAAGCGGACCTACAAGGACGGCGCCATGTGGGCGCCCGTCACCGGGTACGTCTCCCAGGCCTACGGCGCCACCCAGCTCGAGTCCATCGACGACGGCATCCTCACGGGCAACGACGACCGGCTGTTCTTCCGCAACACCCTCGACATGGTCACGGGCAAGAGGCGCGAGGGCGGCAACGTCGTCACCACCCTCAACAGCGCCGCCCAGAAGGCCGCCTACGACGGTCTGAAGAAGCAGGGCGCCAAGGGCGCCGTCGTCGCGCTCGAACCGTCCACCGGCAAGATCCTGTCGATGGCCTCGTACCCGTCGTACGACCCCACCTCGATCGCCGGCAGCAACGAGGCGGCCGGGGAGGCCTGGAACAAGCTCCAGAAGAAGAACAACCCCGACGACCCGATGCTCAACCGCGCGCTGCGCGAGGTCTACCCGCCCGGCTCCACCTTCAAGGTGGTCACCGCGGCGGCCGCCCTGGAGAACGAGAAGTACACCTCGGCGGACGACAAGACCGAGACCCCGCTGCCGTGGACCATGCCGGGCACCACGACCGAGCTGAAGAACGAGGGCGACCTCCCCTGCGAGAACGCCACGCTCCGCGAGGCGCTGCGGGTGTCCTGCAACACCGTCTTCGGCAAGATCGGCTCCGACCTCGGCAACGAGAAGATGCTGGAGGAGGCCAAGAAGTTCGGCTTCACCGAGGAGCAGTTCGTCCCGGTCCGCTCCAACCCCTCCGTCTTCTCCGACGACATGGCGCCCTCCGAGGTCGCGCTCTCCTCCATCGGCCAGTTCAACACCGCCGCGACCCCGCTGCAGATGGCCATGGTCACCTCGGCGATCGCCAACAACGGCACCCTGATGAAGCCGTACATGGTCGACGAACTCCAGGCCCCGAACCTCGACACCATCGAGAAGACCGACCCCGAGGAGATGAGCAAGCCGCTCTCCCCGGACAACGCCCAGGTCCTCCAGGACATGATGGAGACCGTCGTCCAGGACGGCACGGGAACCAACGCGCAGATCGACGGCGTCACCGTGGGCGGCAAGACCGGTACCGCACAGCACGGCGTCGACAACAAGGAGAACCCCTACGCCTGGTTCATCTCGTACGCCAAGGGCGAGGACGGCAGCGCGCCGGTCGCCGTGGCCGTGGTGATCGAGGACGAGAACGCCGTACGCGACGACATCTCCGGCGGCGGCCTCGCGGCACCGATCGCGAAGAACGTCATGGAGGCCGTCATCGACAGCAAGAAGTAATCGCACCATGAACGGGACGTGACTCCGATCACGTCCCCTTCACATCGGCGCACGTTGCGATACCGGTCCTGTATCGGCTGCCGGGCTTGGCCAAGGCACACAGAGCGAGCCGGGTACCGTAGGCCGGACGGCAGCCTCCGACCGTACAAGCATGCCGGTCGGGACCGACGGAGAGGGCTGGTAGGTAGTTATGGAAGAGCCGCGTCGCCTCGGCGGCCGGTACGAGCTGGGCCCGGTGCTCGGCCGTGGTGGCATGGCGGAGGTTTACCACGCTCATGACACCCGGCTCGGACGCCAGGTGGCGGTGAAGACGCTGCGCGCGGACCTCGCGCGCGACCCGTCCTTCCAGGCCCGCTTCCGCCGGGAGGCCCAGTCGGCCGCCTCGCTCAACCATCCCGCGATCGTGGCGGTCTACGACACGGGCGAGGACTACATCGACGGGGTCTCCATCCCGTACATCGTCATGGAGTACGTCGACGGCTCCACACTCCGTGAGCTGCTCCACTCCGGCCGCAAGCTGCTGCCGGAGCGGACGCTGGAGATGACCATCGGCATCCTCCAGGCGCTGGAGTACTCGCACCGGGCCGGCATCGTCCACCGCGACATCAAGCCCGCCAACGTCATGCTCACGCGCAACGGCCAGGTCAAGGTCATGGACTTCGGCATCGCCCGCGCGATGGGCGACTCCGGCATGACCATGACGCAGACCGCCGCGGTGATCGGCACCGCCCAGTACCTCTCCCCGGAGCAGGCCAAGGGCGAGCAGGTCGACGCGCGGTCCGACCTGTACTCCACGGGCTGCCTGCTCTACGAGCTGCTGACCGTGCGGCCGCCCTTCGTCGGCGACTCCCCGGTCGCCGTCGCGTACCAGCACGTACGTGAGGAACCGCAGGCGCCGAGCGTCTTCGACCCCGAGATCACGCCCGAGATGGACGCGATCGTGCTGAAGGCGCTGGTCAAGGACCCCGACTACCGCTACCAGTCGGCCGACGAGATGCGGGCCGACATCGAGGCGTGCCTCGACGGCCAGCCGGTCGGCGCGACCGCCGCGATGGGCGCCATGGCCGCGGGGGGCTACGGGGCGTACCCCGACGACCAGCCGACCACCGCGCTGCGCTCGGACGGGGGCGGCGGCGCCACGACCATGCTGCCGCCCATGAACCCGGACGACGGCGGCTACGGCTACGACGACCGCCCCGACCGGCGCCGGCAGCAGCCGCGCAAGTCGAACACGTCCACGATCTTCCTGGTCCTGGCGGGCGTCCTCGTCCTCGTCGGCGCCATCCTGATCGGCAAGTACGCGTTCAGCGGGGACGGCGGACCCGGCAACGACAAGGTCGACGTCCCAGGATTCATCGGGCAGACCAAGGCCGACGCCGACCAGTTGGCGATCAACGCCGACCTCAAGCTGGCCTTCACGCAGAAGCCCTGCGAGGACCAGAAGAAGGGCAACATCTGCGACCAGGACCCCAAGCAGGGGACGTCGGTCGACAAGCAGTCCACCGTCAACCTGGTCGTCTCGACCGGCGCCCCGAAGGTCGCCGTGCCGAACGTCATCGACAAGGACGTCGACACGGCCACCGAGCAGCTGAAGAACAAGGGCTTCGAGGTCGAGACCAAGCAGACCGAGTCCTCCCAGGACGAGGGCACGGTCCTCAGCCAGGACCCGGACCCGGGCAGCGAGCTGGAGAAGGGCTCCACGGTGACCCTGGAGGTCGCCAAGGCCGAGGCGAAGGCCACGGTGCCGGACGTGGTCGGCCGCAGCTGCGACGAGGCCAAGGCCCAGATGCAGAACAACGACCTGGAAGCCACCTGCACCGACCAGCCGACCCAGGACCCGAACCAGGTCGACAAGGTGATCTCCACCACACCCGCGGCGAACCAGCAGGTCGACAAGGGCTCCAAGGTCACGATCGTCGTCGGCAAGGCCGTGGCGAAGACGAAGGTGCCGGAGGTCCGCACCAAGACGCTCGCGGAGGCTCGGCAGATCCTGCAGCAGAGCGGCTTCGCCAACGTCCAGGTCGCACCGAACGCCCCGGGGGATGACAACGCGACCGTGATCGCCATGGACCCGCAACCCGGCACCGAGGTCGACGACCCCGCCGCCACCCCGATCACCCTCACCACCGTGGGCGGCAACGGCGGCAACAACGGCGGTAACAACGGAGGCATCATCGGCGGCCTCCGCGGCGACGACTGACCCGCGCCGCACCCGGCAACGAAGAGCCCCGGCCCCTCAGCGGAGGGACCGGGGCTCTCGTCTGCCCGGAGCGGAACCGGGCGCCGTCCTACGCCGAGCGCCGGGCGAAGGCGCGGGCCTTCTCACGGCGTGCCGGGTCGAACGCGTCGGTCGCCCCGGCACCCTCGTCTCCGGGGCCCCTCCGCCAGCCCTCGATCTTGCGGGCGACACCCTTGAGCCGCGGATGTCCGGGCTTCACGGCGATCTCGAAGTGGGACTCCTTGACCGGCGTGAGATCGCCGCCCCAGGAGACGACGCCGTCCAGTTCGGCGAGGATGTCCCGCACCACGACCAGCTCGTTCGGGTACAGGCCGTCGCGCGCCCCGGCCGGATACGAGAGGGGCCGCACGGCGATCGCCGTACCGGACAGGTAGTTCGACTCGTACTCCTGCGCGACCCGGCGGTCGGCCGTCCACCCGTGGATCTCGCCGGCCCGCAGCTCGCCGATCTCGTAGTGGAAGCGCCGCGCGACGTGCAGCAGGACCACGGCGGCGTCACCGCCGGCGAGTCTCACCTTCTGGTCACTGCCCTCGACGCCGAACGTCTCCGGGGCCTCCAGGAGCGGCCAGCCGTTGCTGCTGCGCTCCCCGGCCCAGGAACCGGCCGCACCGGCCGGCTCGGCCGCGACGGCCGCCGTGGCGGGCAGCAGCGAGGTCAGGGCCGCCGCACCCGCCACACCGGCCGTCGCCCCCACGAAGCGGCGCCTCGTCAGTTCGCCCATCATCATCTGTCTCTCCTTGGTCTCAGAGCGGTCGCCACCGCGGCGGCGAGGCAGAGCACGCCCGCCGCCGCCAGCAGGACGAAGAACACAATGGCCGGATTGACCCAGGAGGGAACGAGGTCGAAGTTCTCGTTGCACTTGCTGTGCAGCGGGAACCAGCGGCTGAACTCTTCCGCGTGCGCTTCCCGGTAGGCGTCGTCGTAGCGGACGCCGTGACCGTGGACACAGGCCTCCTCGACGTCGAGCCCTCCGGAGAGGATCCCGGTCAGGTAGGCGGCCGCGAACCCGACGACACCGGCCGACAGAGCGGCCACACCCAGTGACAGCCAGGTACGGGGCCGCGCCCACGCGCCCTCGCGGACGGCCCGGACGCCACTACGGCCTCCGGCGACCATCCCGACGCACAGGATCCCCAGCACGGCGGCGACAACGATGCCACCGGTGCCGAGCAGGAACAGCAGCGCGACGCCCATCACCGCCAGCCCGCCCAGGTAGGCGAGCCGCTCGGGCCGGAAGGTCTTGTTCCCCGGGGTCATCCGTCAGCCCTTGGCGGAACGCGCGGCAGCCCGGCCGCGGGCCGCCTTGAGGAACGCCTCGTGATTGGCCCGGTACTGCGCCGCCTTCTTCTTCTCCATGCCCATGCGGGCGAGAAGGGCGTCCACGAATCCCTGCTCGAAGTTCTGCAGCTTGTCGAAACCACCCGGAGCATTCTGGTACACGGCCGGCAGCACGGCGCCCTTCAGGCTGATCAGCTGCTTGCGGGCCGGGCCCAGGACGGTGTCGGAGGCGGTCAGGGCGTTGTGCGCGGACTGCTTGCAGTCGGTGGCGTTGCCCCAGCGCTGCGTGAAGTAGTCGTTGAAGCGGGTCAGACCGCCGCCCCCCTGCTGGTACAGCGCCTTGACCGCCTCGACGACCGTCTTGTTCCCGCGGACCGCGCGGGCGATCAGATAGCCGTCGGCGTCCTCGATGAGGTCGTTGAAGCCGAACGAGGACGACACCCCGGGGACGGCGAGCCTGGCGTGGCAGAAGGCGAGCGGATCGGCGTACTCCGTCTCGGAGTTGCGCCAGTCCGACCAGAACGTCATCAGGTCGCCGGCCCAGCCGCCGACGTCACCGCCGTTGGCACCCTGGCGGTCGGACGGCTGGTCCGTCAGGAGGTGCGCGTTGGCCGTGGCCATCATGTGCTCGGCGCCCAGGTCATAGCCGGTGAAGGGATCCTTGAAGGACTTCCTGATGGACATGCCCTGCGCGTTGCAGTAGTCGACGAACCCCTGGTCGAACCCGCCGATGAGATACCACCAGCCGATCTTGTTCAGGGTGTCCTTGTCGCCGTACTCGTAGTGGCGGATGTACTCCATCACGAGCTGGCTGCGCTTCTGACCGGTCGCCCCGTAGGAACCGGCCAGGTCGTACAGCTTCTGGACGTAGGCGATGAAGTCGTCGGCCGGTCCGGCCTGGTCGTTGACCGAGCCCACACCGCGGTCGAGACCGGAGATCACGTCGCGGTCCAGGTCGAAGGTGTCCGACCCGTTCTGGACCTTGAACTCCTTGATCTGGTTGAACGACCAGTTGCGCGGGATCGGGAAGCCGAGGTTGCCGGAGAAGCCCCAGGACATGCCGGAGACGAACGAGTACCGGGCGAACGTCTTGTTGGTGACGTTGATGCAGACGTTGCGGGAGCCGTAGACGCCGTGGTTGTACTTCTTGCCCTTGCTGGCGAGCGCGGCCTGTACGCCGTGGAAGTAGACGATGATGCCCTTCGGAGAGCCGTCGATGGCCTCCTGGGTGGCGTCGTAGTCGACCGCGAAGTAGATCGTGGTGCCGGGGTTGAAGCCGTACCCGCTGGCCAGCTCGTGGGCGTTCAGGCCGTGCTGGTACCCGTTGGCGTACGTGAAGTCGTCCAGCTCGCGGGCGTTGTCCTGGTAGATCGGGAAGACGCGCAGCCCGTGCGAGAAGATCGTGTCCAGCTCGCCCGGCTTGATCTCCTTGTCCAGAGTGGAACCCGGCGGATCGTAGATGTAGCGGCCCACGATCTCGTACTTGTTGTCCTTGAGCCACTTCGCGCGCGACGGGGTGATCTCGTAACGCGTGTCCGAACCCGTGGCCGGGCGGTCGGGGTCGCCCATGGAGACCAGGAGCTGCGACCAGGTCTGGAAGTCGCCGTCGCCGTTGACCTCCAGCTTGTTGAACTTCTGGAAGGCGCTGACCCATTCGGCGAGCTTGCCGTCGAAGGTGGAACGCCAGGTGGTGGGGACCGCGTTGAGTTCACCGTCGTAGGTGGGGGAGTTGAACACGCAGGCGGCGGAGAATATCTGCACCAGCGTGCCGGACGCGCCCTCGGCGACCGGGTGGGACCGCAGCCCCGCCTGCGTCGCGGGTCCGTAGTTCCCGTTCGGCGCGGCGATGCCCAGCTCGTACTGGAGGGCGACCATCAGCGACTTCTGGACGTCACGGGAGTAGATGCCGTCCGCGGGACCGATGCTGTAGGCGCTCCGGTCCCAGTAGCGCCCGTTGAGCCACCGCTGGATCCCCTGGACCTCCTCGCTGCCGCCCGCGACGACGACGTAGGCGTCCATGTTGAGGATGGCCTTGATGATCTTGACGTTGAGGACTCCGTCGCCCTCCGGGAGGCCCATGTTGGAGCGCAGCTCCTTGACGGCCTCCCGGGTGACGCCGGTGAACCAGCCCTCGCTCTCCGGCTCGACGGCCCAGTAGCCCTTGCACCACATGCCGAACTGGATGCAGGCCAGCAGGTCGCGGTTCACCTCCCAGCCGAACCCGATGTCGCCCAGGGCCTCGACGCGGGAGTACGTCCCCGGGCCGAAGCTCGCGACGACGGGGCTGATGCCGAGTTCATGCTGGAGCCCCATCGTGAGGCTGTACATGGTCGACCAGCCGGTACGGCCGTCTTCGGGGCAGCGCTGGTAGCCGGCGACGCTGCCGTACTTCTCGTTGACCCACTTCTGGGCTCTGAGGACTTGCTGATCCATGCGGGATCCTCTCTGCGGGACGGGGAGGAGCTGGGACGTGCGGGTGGTCCGGGGACGGATCAGCAGCGCGGGCCGTAGCTGCGCTTGCCGTTGATGAGCCAGGTCGTGTCCTTCTCGTTCCGCAGCATGTACGCGGCGGTGAAGCACCCCGTGTCGGTGATGCGGATCGGGCCCGCGTAGGTGGCGTAGTCGCCGTGGTCGGTGCCGCACCCGGGCCCGCCGGTCTTGCCCGGACAGACGTTGAAGTACATCTCGTTCGCCCCGCCGGGCGTGCCGTTGTAGAAGACGACGCACAGGTAGCCGGTGCCGCCGGCGTACGCGACCATGTCGCCGTCGTCGTTGCCGCTGTCGCCCGGCAGCCGGCCGTCGACGTAGGCGATGGTCTGGTACGGCCCGCCGCAGGGGTTGGACGCGGCCTGGGCAGGCGCCGCGCCGAGCGGCAGGAGGGCGGCGGCGAGGGCGAAGACGCCGGCGACCACGGACTTCTTGTTCATGCGGGAGTTCCCCTTGACATCGTTTTCGAGCACGTTTCGGGCATGCCGAAGCCGCTCCGGCAGACCGGAGCGGCTGCTTCTGCGTGACTGGGCGGAAACCGGCGCGACCGGACGGCGGGAGCGGGACGCTGCGAAGTACCGCTTCAGCGGCACGAGTCCGGCGAGGCCCGCCAGATACGGGCACACAACAGCACGGAATCCATGGACATCACTTCCCCCCAGGTGGTCAGCCCGGGGAGCACCTTATCCGACGTACGGGACATGACAAGCAACAAAGCGGCGCAGCTCAGCGCGGCGCTGCGGAGATCGTGTCTTCATATGTCATGACTCGTTGACTCTGGTTGACCACACGTCCCGACAGGGGGAGGAACGACAATGATCAACGAGACGGCTCTACTGGAATCCCCAGCCCTGCGCAGCAGCGTCCTGGAACGCACGGACGTACTCGACCGAGTGAAGGCACTGTCCCTGCTGCCGGACGGCATGCACGTGACTACGGCGATGGTGGCGAAGTACTTCAGCGTCACAGTGGAAGCGGTCCGTGCCCTCGTCCACGATCACCGAGCGGAGATGGAAGCGAGTGGATACCGAGTGCTGACAGGACAGGAACTGAGTGACTTCAAGCAACTCAGTGACATCCGGTCGCACACACGGTCCCTCGCCCTATTTCCCCGCCGAGCCGTCCTCAACGTCGCCATGCTGCTCCGCGACAGCGAAGTCGCACGTCAGGTGCGTGTCTACCTCCTGGACATGGAGTACCTGGCGCGCACACAGCCTGTGGAAAACCCGGCCCCGACAGACCCCGCCGCCCTCGACACCCGCATCGACCAGCGCATCACCCACATCCTCGGCCGCACCGTCGTACCGATGTTCAACGCCCTCATCGCCACCTCCGGCGAACACCGCCGCGAGCTCATCGAACTCCGCGCGGACATCGAGAACGTCGAGCGCAAACTGTGCTGGCACCACAAGCGCCTCGCCACCCTGGAAGGAGACACCCCCGCCGACGACGTCAGGGCGAAACTCAACGCGATGACCTGGCGGGCGTTCGAGCACCACGTCGCCGGCCTGCTGCGCCGCGACGGCTGCGTCGACGTCGTCGTACGGCAGGCCCGCACCGACCGCGGCATCGACATCACCGGCCGCACCGCCGACGGACGCACCGTCGCCGTCCAGTGCAAGAACAGGTCCGGCCGCTGGACCGTACCCAGCGCCGACATGCAGAAGTTCGCGGGCGCGGCACGCGCCATCGACCAGGCGGACGTCGCCCTGTTCGTCGCCACCTCCAACTTCAGCCACGAATCAGAGGCTGTCGCCAAACTCAGCGGAGTCATCACCGTGAACCGCGAAGAGCTGGAGGCCTGGAGCGCCGGAGTGCTGCTCAAGGCGCTGCGGTAGAGCACTGGGTTGCTTCGAGCAACTCAGTCATGTCACCGCAACTCCGCCGGCGGCGTCCGATCCCCGTCCACCTTCTCCGTGCGGACCAGTTCGCCCCAGACCACGTACCGGTACTTGCTCGTGTACACCGGGGTGCAGGTCGTCAGGGTGATGTAGTGGCCGGGCTTCTTCTTGCCGGACTCGAGGGGGACCTGGTCGAGGACCTTGACGTTGAACTTCGAGGTCTCGCGAAGGACCGCGTAGGTCTTGTAGACGTACCAGGTGTCCTTCGTCTCGAAGACGATCGGATCGCCCTCGTCGATCTTGTCGATCTTGTGGAACTTCGCCCCGTGCCCGTCGCGATGGGCCGCGAGCGAGAAGTTGCCCTCCTTGCCCGAGGTGGGCAGCGTCGCCTTCACCGGGTCCGTGTAGTAGCCGGCCACGCCGTCGTTGAGGATCTTCATCGACGTGCCCTTCTCCACCAGGATGTCGCCCTTGCCCATGGCCGGGACGTGGAGGAAGCCGATGCCCGCCTTGGTGTCCAGCGCGCCGGGACCGTCCGGGCCCACGCGGTCCTGGGCCCAGTTGTCCCGGACCTTGTCCGCCTGCTTGTCCGCCGCGCGGTCGGCGACCACGTTCGTCCACCAAAGGGAGTAGACGACGAACAGGCCCATCACCAGCCCCGCGGTGATGAGGAGTTCACCGAAGACGCTCACCGCGCGCGCGACGATCCGCCCGGGACCCCGCCCGCGCCCGCGCGCGGCGGCCCGCTCGCGCTGCTCCGACTGCTCCGAGTCGTGCTCCGTGTCGGTGGTCGCTGCCACTGGTCATCCGCCCTTAACTGACGAGCGCATCCGGCTTGCCCTTGCTGCGCGGCCGTTCCTCGACCATCTTGCCCCACACGATCATGCGGTACTTGCTGGTGAACTCCGGCGTGCAGGTCGTCAGGGTGATGTAGCGGCCGGGCTCCTTGAACCCCGACTGCTTCGGGACCGGGTCCAGCACACTGACGTTGCTCGGCGACGTCACCGGCAGGATCGACGCCATCTTGTAGACGAAGTACTTGTCCTGCGTCTCCACGACGATCGGATCACCCGGCTTTAGCTTGTTGATGTACCGGAACGGCTCGCCGTGCGTGTTGCGGTGCCCCGCCAGTCCGAAGTTGCCCGTCTTCGCGTCCGGCATCGCCGTCTTCAGGGCGTCCTCCCCGTAGTGCCCGACCATGCCGCGGTCCAGCACCTTCTTGCTGTTGATGCCCTCCGCGATCGGCACCACCACGTCCAGATCGGGGATGTGCAGCAGCGCGAAGCCCTGGCCCGGCTCGAAGGTCCCCGGGTTGCGCTTGCCGTTCGCCCAGTCGTCCTGGAGATTGCTGGCCGCCTTGTCCGCCTGCGCGTGCGCCCGCACGTTCGTCCACCACAGCTGGTAGGTGACGAAGAGCAGCATCAGCACGCCGGTGGTGATGAAGACCTCGCCGATCGCCCGGCTGGCGATCACCGCGGCGCCGGGCTTGCGGGCCCGGGCCTGACGGCGGGCCTCCACGCGCGACAGCGGCGCCTTCGACTCCTCGGCCGACTCGGAGTCCGCCGACGCCCCGCGCGGCGCTCCACGGCGCCCGTGACGCCGTTTCGCGGCCTTCCTGCGGGCCGCGCGGCCACCGGTCGGGGTCGCGGTCGTGGCCGTCCGCTCCGGCGGCGGCTCGGGGATCCGCAGCGCCACCGTCTCGTCGTCGACCGGACCGCCGGTCGGACCCGCCGAGGCGAAGTCCTCCTGCCGTCCGCCCCCGAACGCACCGGAATCCCCGTACGGCCGTCCGTACGAGGATCCCTGGTCACCGGCGGTGCCGGATTCGCGCTCGGGGCGCACGGCGGTCACGCCGTGGCCCTGCCCACCACCGGGGCGAGCCCCGCCGACCTCGCCACCGCGTCCTGGTCGCCGCACTCCACCAGCCAGTTGGCCAGCATCCGGTGCCCGTGCTCGGTCAGCACCGACTCCGGATGGAACTGCACGCCCTCGACCGGCAGTTCACGGTGGCGTAGGCCCATCACGATGCCGTCGTGGGTGCGGGCCGTCACCTCCAGCTCGGCCGGCACCGTGCCCGGCTCCGCCGCGAGCGAGTGGTACCGGGTGGCGATGAACGGGGAGGGCAGCCCCGCGAAGACGCCCGTGCCCGTGTGCTCGACCGGCGAGGTCTTGCCGTGCAGCAGCTCCGGCGCCCGGTCCACCACACCGCCGTACGCCACCTGCATCGACTGCATGCCGAGGCAGACGCCGAAGACCGGGACACCCGTGGCGGCGCAGTGCCGGACCATGTCGACGCAGACACCCGCCTGCTCCGGCGCCCCCGGCCCGGGAGAGAGCAGCACGCCGTCGAAACCGTCCTGGGCGTGCGCCGTCGACACCTCGTCGTTGCGCAGCACCTCGCACTCGGCGCCCAGCTGGTACAGGTACTGGACCAGGTTGAAGACGAAGCTGTCGTAGTTGTCGACGACGAGGATGCGCGCGCTCACTGGTTGTCCACCGTCACATCGTTGAAGGGAAGCAGCGGTTCGGCCCACGGGAAGACGTACTGGAAGAGGACGTAGACCACGGCCACGACCAGCACGAGCGAGAGCAGCGCCCTCACCCACGCGTTGCCCGGCAGATGCCGCCAGATCCAGCCGTACATGCCGTCCCTTCCGTCGCACCGCGGCGCCAGACTCACGCCGCACCGCACCAGACTAGCGGCGCGGCGCCCTCCGGAACGGCCTCACTCCACAGGCTGGGCATAGTGCAGGTCCGCCGTGCCCGAGTAGCCGGGCAGCGTGGCCTTCCCGTCCTCCTCGACCTTCCAGCCGAGTCCGTAGACGTTGACGTACACCATGTAGTTCTGGATCGCCGGCGACGCCGCCAGCGTCTCCTTGAGCCGCTCCGGATCACCGACCGCCTGGATCTTGTACGGCGGTGAGTAGACGCGGCCCTGAAGGATCAGGGTGTTGCCCACGCAGCGGACCGCGCTGGTGGAGATCAGCCGCTGGTCCATGACCTTGATGCCCTTGGCGCCGCCCTGCCACAGCGCGTTCACCACGGCCTGGAGGTCCTGCTGGTGGATCACCAGGTAGTCGGGCTGCGGCTCGGGGTAGCCCGGGAGCTTGGCGGTGGCGTCCGGCGGCGCGTCGTCGAGTGTGACGGAGATCGCCTCTCCGGTCAGCTTCTGGGTGCCCGCCTCCTCCTCCAGCGCGGCGAGCTCGTCGTCCTCCGACTTCGACCGTCCGTCGTCCCGCTCGGCGAGCGACTCGATGTCGTGACGCAGGCCGGCGTTCGCCTCCTCCTGCTGCCCGTTCTCCTGGCTACGCTCGTGGATGAGGTCGGACAACTTGAGCAGAGAGGCGTCCGTCCGGATATTGGTGCCCTTCGCGGTGTTGAAGCTGGTGAAGAAAATGAGTCCCGCGAGAGCGAAGACGGCTGCCGTGAGTACGCGCACGGGCCGGAAACGGCGCCGGCGGGCAGGGCTGGATCCCGTCCCGGGGGAGTCGGCAGAATTGCTCAACGTACCCTTATCTCCTTCGGCGCCACGGAAGGACTACGCTAACGGACGCCCGGGGGAGCGCTCAGAGTCCCCTTGTCCCCCGAACGCCGCTCCCGAGACCGACCCCCCGTTCCCTGCGCGGCCACGCAGCGCATCGACAGGAGAGACCCTCGTGCCGAAGTCACGTATCCGCAAGAAGGCCGATTACACGCCGCCGCCCGCCAAGCAGTCGACCAGCATCAAGCTGACCAACCGCAGCTGGGTGGCACCCGTCATGCTGGCCATGTTCGTCATCGGCCTCGCCTGGATCGTCGTCTTCTACGTCACCGACGGTTCACTGCCGATCGACTCCCTGGGCAACTGGAACATCGTCGTGGGCTTCGGCTTCATCGCCGCCGGCTTCGGCGTCTCCACGCAGTGGAAGTAGCGCCCCATTAGCTCTGCCCAGGGCTATCCGCGGAGTTATCCACAGGCGCTGTCCACACGGTGGGGAAAAAGAAAGACGATCTGTGGATAACCCCCAGGACGTTGACGCCGGTGTGACGGAAGTACTGGGATCCGAAAGCATGTTCGCCCCCTGCCTGACCTGCGGAAACACTGGTCAGCGACAGGGGGCACATCTGTTCCCGCACACTGTGCACAAGATCCGCCACCCACTGTGGAAAACGCGTGCTCAAGTGAGCTGTGCGCTCCTCAACAGGGTCAGTCCCACGACGACCAGCAGGACGAGCGCACAGGCGCCGTACTGCACGAGGGTCCGGCGCTCGCGCGGGGCGTGGAGCATGGCGAAGCCGATCACACCGCCGGCGACGAGACCGCCGATGTGTGCCTGCCAGGCGATGTTGGCCCAGGTGAACGTGAAGACGAGGTTGATCGCCAGCAGGATGACGACCGGCCGCATGTCCGCGTTGAGGCGGCGGACGAGTGCGGCGGTGGCGCCGAAGAGGCCGAAGACCGCGCCGGAGGCACCGAGGGTCGCCGTGGTGGGCGAGGCCAGCAGATAGGTGAGGGCGCTGCCGGCCAGGCCCGAGACGAGGTAGAGCGCGAGGTAGCGGGATCTGCCCAGCGCGGCTTCCAGCGGGCCGCCGAGGAACCAGAGGCTGATCATGTTGAAGCCGATGTGCCAGATTTCCTCGTGCGTGAACATCGTGGTCACCAGGCGGTACCACTCGCCCTCCGCGACGCCCTCGGTCGGGACGAAGGGGGCGGGGGGCCAGCGTCCGATGAGCACCATGTCGCTGAGGAAGGACGACGGGAGCGCCTGTACGGCGATGAACACCGCCACGTTGATCCCGATCAGGATCTTGGTGAGCAGGTGCGGGTCGGCGGCGACCGTGCCCCCGGCCAGGGTGCGGGGCCGGGAGGCGGCGGGCGCGGGGCCACCGCCCGTGCGGCCGGAGGCGCAGTCGGGGCAGTGGAAGCCGACGGACGCGTTGATCATGCAGTCCGTGCAGATGGGGCGTTCGCAGCGGGTGCAGCGGATGCCGGTCTCGCGGTCCGGGTGGCGATAGCAGCCGGGCAGGCTCTGGGCGTCCGGCGGGCCTGCTGCCGCGTGGTCCATGACTTCCCCTCGGTCGTCCCTGCGGGCGGTGTGCGCGCGTGCGCCGCCCCGCCCTTTTTTACGGATGGGCGGAGCGTTTGGTTCCTTCCCGGTGCGGGAGGAGGTCAGCCCTGGCGGGTTTCCACGAGGACGGTCTCGATGACGATGTCGTTGACCGGGCGGTGCGTGCGCGGGTTGGTCTGCGCCGCGGCGATGGTGTCCACGACCTTCTGACTGGCCGGGTCGGTGACCTCGCCGAAGATGGTGTGCTTGCGGTTGAGCCAGGTCGTCGGGGAGACGGTGACGAAGAACTGCGAGCCGTTGGTGCCAGGACCGGCGTTGGCCATGGCGAGCAGGTAGGGCTTGTCGAAGGCGAGGTCGGGGTGGAACTCGTCGGCGAACTGGTAGCCGGGGTCGCCGGTGCCGTTGCCGAGCGGGTCGCCGCCCTGGATCATGAAGCCGCTGAGGACCCGGTGGAAGACGGTGCCGTCGTAGAGCCGGTCCGTGGTCTTCTCGCCGGTGGCGGGGTGGGTCCACTCCCGCTCGCCTCGGGCGAGTTCGACGAAGTTCTTGACCGTCCTGGGTGCGTGGTTCGGGAGCAGCCGGATCTCGATGTCGCCTTGGCTGGTCTTGAGAGTGGCGTAGAGCTGCTCGGCCACGGGATGCCTTCCGTCGTCTGGTGGTGCGCACCGATACTCCCACGGGCGAGGGCGCGTTCGGCGCTGATACCCCCGGGTCCGAGCGCGGGGAGCCGATCCGTGGCATTGTCGGGTACGGGCTCGCGTTGCCCGGTATTCGCCCGTTATTGAGCTTGTTCCGCTCTTGTTCGCAACTTCATCACCACTTGCCCCAGTGAGCCCGAGGGCATCGTCGGTGACCCGGATGGCCGCCCTCGCATGCCTGGCTTTGCGTCCACAGGCATGATCCGTAAAAGGGTGGAAAGTCGAATTACCGTACGCCACCGAGGAGGAGGAACCCGTGACCCGCATCGACAGCGTGCGCGCCGCGACCGGTTCGGCGAAGGACAGCGTGCTGCACGCCGCGGAAGTGGTGGCGCCCTACGCCGACACGGCCAAGGACAGGGCCGCTCACTATGCACAGGAGGCGCGCGTACGGCTGGCGCCCAAGGTGTCGCAGGCCGCAGATCAGGCCCGCCATCAGTACGGGGCGCATGTCGCGCCGCGGCTGGAGCAGGCCCTTACGCATGTGCCGCCGAAGGTGGACGCCGCCGCGCAGGAGGCGGCCATCCGCACCCGTCTGGCCGCTCGGCAGGCGGCCGACTATTCACGGCCGAAGATCGAGCAGGCGGTGGCCGCGGCCGGTCCCGTGCGGGACGAGGCGACGGCGCGGGGTGCGGCCGCGCTGGCCGCGCTCCGGGGTCAGGTCACGGCGAAGGAGATCGAGAAGCTGACCCGCAAGCACCAGCGGCGTGCGAGGGCCGGCCGGATCGCCAGGGTCCTGGCGGTGGCGGGTCTCGTCGCGGGCGGCGCCTTCGCGGCCTGGAAGTGGTGGGACAAGCAGGCAAACCCGGACTGGCTGGTGGAGCCGCCGGAGGCGACGGAGGTGCCCGAGTCCGGGCGGCTGATGTCGGTGGACGGCACCGGTGAGGCGATTCTCGACCCCGAGGTGCAGGCCAAGCAGGCGCAGGAGGAGGCGGCGGAGGGCGACGAGCCCCGCTGACCTTTCTCCGGACCGGTGTCGCCGTGGGGCGGAAGACCTTCGGGTCTTCCGCCCCACGGCGATGTTTCACGTGAAACGGCGGCTCAGCGGCCGTAGCGGCGTTCGCGCAGTGAGTAGGAGCGCAGGGCGCGCAGGAAGTCGATCTCGCGGAAGTCCGGCCAGTAGGTCTCGCAGAAGTGGACCTCGGCGTAGGCGGACTGCCAGAGCAGGAATCCGGAGAGGCGCTGCTCTCCGGAGGTGCGGATGATGAGGTCGGACTCGGACCGCGTCTTGGAGTACAGGTGCTTGGAGATGTGCTCCATGGTGAAGGTCTCGATGAACTCGTCGATGTCCCCGCCCTGGGAGCTGTGCTCGGTCAGGGCCGAGCGCACGGCGTCGACGATCTCGCGGCGGCCTCCGTAGCCCACGGCGACGTCGACCTTGGTGCCGCCCTTGCGGCCCTGGGTGGCGGCGGTGGCGGTCTTGAGGCGGCCGGCGGACTCGGCGGGGAGCAGGTCCAGGGCGCCGACGGCTTCCACACGCCAGGGGTTGCCGGGGGCGGCGAGTCGCTCGACGACTTCGGCGATGATGTCGATCAGCGGGTTCAGCTGGTCCTCGGGCCGGTGCAGGTTGTCGTCGGAGAGCATGAAGAGGGTGACGTGCTCGATCTGCGCGGAGTCGCACCAGCGCAGGAAGTCCAGCACCTTCGCTCCGCCGGCCCGGTAGCCCTCTCGCGGGTCGTCTATGCCCGACATCTTGGCCCAGCGGCGGTTGCCGTCGAGCATGATGCCGATGTGCTGGGGGCGTGGGCGTCCCTCCAACTCCTTGACCAGGCGCTTCATATACAGCGCGTCGAGAGCGGCCCGTACCTTCGCCCGCATGCTCTACCCCTTCCACCTCGTCGGTAGCGACCGGACGCCTCCGACGGCGATGAGCCACGTGGCACCGGCCCGCCGGGGTGTGGTGGTGGTGCCCTGTGGGGTGACGATATCAAGAGCAGACAGCACCTCCCGGGTGCCGAGCGGCGGCCGTCCGTGGGCCCGTTTCGGTCGGGCCGCGTGGGCCGCGCGGTCGTTTCCCGTGGTCAACTGGGCCTTTCCGTGCGGTCGTTGGTGATCGTCCGGATCGCGTGTCCACCGGCGGCCGAGGTGCGCGGGTGCCGTCGGTGAGGAACGTCTCCGCGCCACCTGCACGCATATCGGGCGAAACCCCCTCAGGGGGTGGTCCGGGTGCCGGGTCCCGGGCTGGCCACCTTACTGCCGTGTTCACCAGCTGACCCCCGCGGCGACCGGCAGGTGGTCGCTGCCGGTGGCCGGCAGTGTCCAGGAGCGGTCCGTCCGTACGCCCCTGACCAGGATCTGGTCGATCCGTACCACCGGGAAGCCGGCCGGATAGCTGAAGCCGAAACCGTCGCCGGCCTGCTCCTGGGCCGAGTCCATCCGCGAGGTGATGCCGTCGAGGGCGCCGTCGTCCACGGTGCCGTTCAGGTCGCCGAGCAGCACCACCCGCTCGTTCTCCTCGGCGGCGACGGCCTCGGCGAGTGCCTGCGCGTTGCGGTCGCGGCTGCCCGTCCAGAAGCCGGTGCGGGGCAGTACGCGCACGGACCCCAGGTGGGCGACGTAGACCGCGAGCGGCCCCTGGTCCGTGGCCACCGTGGTGCGCAGGGCCCGGGTGGAGGCGAGCTTGACGGCGTCCGGCTTGGTGTCCGCCAGCGGCCCGTAGTCGATCCTGGTGTCGACCGGTGCCGTGCCGGACAGCGGCAGCCTGCTCCACAGTCCGACCGTGCCCTGCACCGTGTGGTGGGGGTAGGCGTCCGCGAGTTCCTTCTCGTAGGTGGCCCGGTCCTGCTCGGTCAGCTCTTCGAGTGCCAGCAGGTCCGCGCCGGAGGAGGCCAGGTCACGGGCGGTGCCGGCCGGGTCGGGGTTGGCGGCGCCGACGTTGTGGCTGACCACGGTGAGGTCGCTGGCGCCCGGGCGGGACTTGTCGGCGATCATGCCGCCGAAGAGGCTCGTCCACGCCACGCACGGAACCAGCAGCGCGACGGTCGCGGTCGCGGAGCGCCGCAGCAGCGCCGCGACCAGGAGAAGCGGTACGCCCAGGCCGAGCCACGGCAGGAAGGTCTCCACGAGGCTGCCGAGCCCGGCCCGGTCCGTGACCAGCGCGTGCAGCGGCATGAGCAGGCCGAGCAGCACCGCCAGGGCGGCGATGATCCGGCCGCGTCGCCAGGGTCCCGGCCGGGAGAGGGCGCGGGCCACCCGTCGCAAGGGGGCGGGCCTCCCGGAGCCGGTGTCCGGGCGGCGGGGTCCGTCCTGTCCGGTCGCCGCCGTGTCCACCTGTGTCATGGGCCGCCCTCGCTCACCGTGCGTGTCGCTCGTCTTCACATCGAATGCGCTGGTCACCGCTGTGTCCTCGGGTCCTGTGCGGGGTTGTCGTACATGGCCGGGCAGCCGTGTGCGGCGGCCTCGGGGCGCAGCTCGTAGTGCCAGGGTTCGTTGGCGTAGGTCTGGCAGAGTCCGTACGCGCTGCCGTTGCGGGAGAGCCAGGCCGTCGCGTCGGAGCCCTCGATGTCGACGGCGTCTCCCGACACGTGGGCGGAGGTCTCCGGAGTGGCCACCCACTTCGCGGCCTCCTCCTTGGAGCCGTACTGGTCGACCGCGTCGTCGAGGAGCTGTTTCTGGTAGTCCTCGGAGCGCCAGCCGCTGTTGACGCGGGACGCCTGGACGCCGTCGTCCTCGGCGTCCGTCGCCGCCCGTCGCAGGGCCGCGAGGAGCGCCGGCTCGAGGCGGGTGACGGCGGGGACGTCCGTGGCGAAGACGGTCGTGCCGTCGGGGACGACGCCTTCCTCCTCGTCGATCACGCCGGGGGGCTCCGTTGGCCGTGCCTCACCGGGTGACGCGGTCGGGGACATGGGCGGAGACGGGGACGCCAGGGCCTGGCAGCCGAGGGCGGCGATGATCAGGGCGGCCACCGGCAGGCCGATCTTGAGGACGTCGGTACGCCGGTGGGGCTTCTCGTGTGCGGACGCGTCTCGAGTCATGCCCACAGGAAAGGGAGCGCGGTGTTGCCGCGGTGTACGCGGTTTTCGATACGCCGACGACATGCGCCGGCTCCTAGCATCGGAGGATGCGAGTGCTGATCGTCGAGGACGAGCCGTACATGGCGGAAGCCATCCGCGACGCGCTGCGGCTGGCGGCGATCGCCGCCGACATCGCGGGGGACGGCGACACCGCTCTGGAGCTGCTCGGTGTGAACACGTACGACATCGCCGTCCTCGACCGCGACATCCCCGGCCCCTCCGGCGACGAGGTGGCACGGCGCATCGTCGACTCCGGCAGCGGCATGCCGATCCTCATGCTCACGGCCGCCGCCCGGCTCGACGACAAGGCCTCCGGGTTCGAGCTGGGCGCCGACGACTACCTCACCAAGCCCTTCGAGCTGCGCGAACTGGTGCTCCGGCTCCGGGCCCTCGACCGCAGGCGTGCGCACAGCCGGCCTCCGGTGCGGGAGATCGCGGGGCTGCGGCTCGACCCGTTCCGCAGGGAGGTGTACCGGGACGGCCGTTTCGTCGCGCTCACCAGGAAGCAGTTCGCGGTGCTCGACGTGCTCGTCGCCGCCGAGGGCGGGGTGATCAGCGCCGAGGAGCTGCTGGAGCGCGCGTGGGACGAGCACGCCGACCCGTTCACCAACGCGGTGCGGATCACCGTCTCGGCGCTGCGCAAGCGGCTCGGGCAGCCCTGGATCATCGTCACCGTGCCCGGCGTCGGCTACCGCATCGACGTTGGGCCGGACGCGGCGGACGAGGGAGCGGGCCGTGGATAGGGAGGGCGGGCCGAGCGTCCGGCTCAAGCTCACCCTCAGCTACACCGGCTTCCTGATGCTGGCCGGCGCCCTGATGCTCGCCGCCGGGTGGCTGTTCCTGACGCGGGTGTCGCACGTCGGGCTCGTCTTCCAGCCCGAGTACCAGCTCTCGGTCGCGCGTGACTTCGCTCCGATGGCGGCGGTCACGATGGCGTTCCTGCTGGTGTTCGGTCTCGCGGGAGGATGGTTCCTGGCCGGCCGCATCCTGGCCCCGCTGAACCGCATCACGGAGGCCACCCGCACGGCGGCGGCCGGATCGCTCTCCCACCGCGTCCGGCTGCCGGGCCGTCAGGACGAGTTCCGCGAACTCGCCGACGCCTTCGACACCATGCTCGGCCGGCTCGAAGCGCACGTCGCCGAGCAGCGCAGGTTCGCGGCCAACGCCTCGCACGAGCTGCGCACCCCGCTCGCGATCTCGAAGTCGCTGCTCGACGTGGCCCGCGCCGACCCGGACCGCGACACCGGTGAACTCGTGGACCGCCTGCACGCCGTCAACACCCGGGCGATCGACCTGACCGAGGCGCTGCTCCTGCTCAGCCGCGCCGAGCAGCGTGCCTTCGCGCGGGAGCGCGTCGATCTGTCGCTCCTGGCGGAAGAGGCCACCGAGACGCTCCTCCCCCTCGCGGAAGGGCGGGGCGTCACCCTGGAGACGCGCGGCGACCTCACGCCGACGACCGGCTCACCGTCGCTCCTGCTACAGCTGACCATGAACCTCGTGCACAACGCGATCGTCCACAACCTGCCGGAACGGGGCACCGTCCACGTCACCACGGTCGCCCGCCCCAGGACCGTGGCGCTCACGGTCGAGAACACCGGCGACCGGGTCGCCCCCGAGCTGGCCTCGACGCTCACCGAGCCGTTCCAGCGCGGCACCGAACGCGTCCACACCGATCACGCGGGGGTCGGCCTCGGCCTGGCCATCGTCAGCACCATCGCCCAGGCCCACGACGGCACCCTCACCCTGACCCCCCGCCCCACGGGCGGCCTCAGCGTCACGGTGGAGCTGCCGGCGGCGCCCCGAGCCGCGGGACGACCGTGACGGTCAAGCGCCCCACGGCACGCGAAAAGCCCCTCCGAACCACGTTCCCGCAGTTCGGAGGGGCTTCGACAAGTGGAGCCTAGGGGAGTCGAACCCCTGACATCTGCCATGCAAAGACAGCGCTCTACCAACTGAGCTAAGGCCCCTCGGGAGGCGGCGCCGGTCGCTTCGGGCGGGCCGACGGTCACCGCGGACAAGAGTACCGGGTCGCGCCCCGGATCTCACAAATGATTGGGGCTCCCGGGGAACGACCACGCTCCGTAAGATGCTCGGCGTGGTTCGCTGGAGCGAACTGCGGTTCTTGGGGAAGCGATGGGGAGACGCAATGGACGCCGCACAGCAGGAAGCCACCGCGAGAGCGCGGGAACTGCAGCGGAACTGGTACGGGGAGCCGTTGGGGGCGCTCTTCCGTAGGCTCATCGACGATCTTGGTCTCAACCAGGCTCGTCTCGCGGGGGTACTGGGACTGTCCGCACCGATGCTCTCGCAGCTGATGAGCGGCCAGCGGGCGAAGATCGGCAATCCCGCGGTGGTGCAGCGGGTGCAGCTGTTGCAGGACCTGGCGGGGCAGGTCGCGGACGGCAGTGTGAGCGCGGCCGAGGCGACGGAGCGCATGGACGAGATCAAGAAGTCGCAGGGGGGTTCGGTGCTCAACAACACCACGCAGACGACGAGCAGTTCGGGTGCGCCCACGGTCAAGCGGGTGGTCCGCGAGATCCAGTCGCTGCTGCGTTCGGTGGCGGCCGCCGGGGACATCATCGACGCGGCGGACGCCCTGTCCTCCTCGCACCCGGAGCTGGCGGAGTTCCTGCGGGTGTACGGAGCGGGCCGCACCTCGGACGCGGTCGCGCACTACCAGTCCCACCAGAACTGATCCCGGGGTCCGGCCGCCACAGGGGGGTCGCGGCCGGACCCGGGAGTGGCGCGAGGGGAGGAGCGACACACAGCCATGGGTGAGGTCTTCGCCGGTCGGTACGAGCTGGTCGACCCGATCGGCCGCGGCGGGGTCGGTGCCGTCTGGCGTGCCTGGGACCACCGCCGCCGACGGTATGTGGCCGCAAAGGTGCTCCAGCAGCGGGACGCGCACTCGCTGCTGCGGTTCGTCCGCGAGCAGGCGCTGCGCATCGATCATCCCCATGTGCTCGCGCCCGCGAGCTGGGCCGCCGACGACGACCAGGTCCTGTTCACCATGGACCTGGTCACCGGCGGCTCCCTGGTCCACCTGATCGGGGACTACGGCCCGCTGCCGCCCGCCTTCGTGTGCACGCTGATCGACCAGCTCCTCGCGGGCCTCGCGGCGGTGCACGCCGAGGACGTGGTCCACCGGGACATCAAGCCCGCCAACCTGCTCCTCGAGGCCACCGGCACGGGCCGGCCGCGGCTGAGGCTGTCCGACTTCGGCATCGCGATGCGGCTGGGCGAGCCCCGGCTGACCGAGACCAACCTCGTGGTGGGGACGCCGGGTTATCTCGCGCCGGAGCAGATGATGGGCGCGGAGCCGGACTTCGCCGCGGACCTGTTCGCGGTCGGCCTGGTCGCCCTGTACCTGCTGGAGGGGGCCAAGCCGGACGCCAAGGCGCTGGTCCAGCACTTCGCCGAGCACGGGACACCGGCCGCGCCGCAGGGGATACCCGAGCCGCTGTGGCAGGTCGTCGCGACGCTGGTGCAGCCGGATCCACCGGCCCGGTTCCGTACGGCGACGGGGGCGCGCAAGGCGCTGGCCGCGGCGGCGGAGCTGCTGCCGGAGCCGGGTCCCGACGACGAGCTGATCGAGATCTTCGACCAAGTCGGCCCGCTGCCCGCCGGGTTCGCCGCCGACGGTCCGCTGAAGCGGGCGTCCGGACTGGACGACTCCTCACCGGGAGACCCGCCGACCGACCCGCCGGGAGCCCCGCGGAGCGACCCACCGACCGACCCGCGCCGCCCGTCCGCCCCGGTCACGCCCGCGTCCCCGGCGTCGCCGGCGCCTTCGCGACCCACGTCGCCTCCGGCCTCCGCCACACCGTCGGCGCGGCCCGAGCCGTCGTCCGCCATGTCGGAGACCGGCAGCTTCCACCTGCCGCCCCCGCAGCCGACCATCAGCTCCGCCGCGGGGGACGGAGCACCGACGCCCGTCCCGCACCCAGGCCAGTACCCGCCCGAGTACCCGCCGCCGTACGCCGAGCCACCACCCGCGCCGACCCTCGCGCCGTCCTTCACGCCGCCCCCGTGGCAGGCGCCCGACGCCACCCCCACCGCCTCGTACACCGCCCGCAACCCTCAGGCCCCGGCGCAGCACCGGGCGACGCGACGGCGGCGCCGTCCGGGTCCCCCGGCGGCGGTGGCGGTGCCCGTGCTGCTCCTCGCGCTGGCCTGCTACGCGGTGGGTTTCTGGGCGCTGACCCGGATCTGAACCGGGCCGCTCCTCAGCCCGCCCTGCGCCGGGCCGCCGCGGTCCACACCGTCAGGCCCGCCAGCAGCAGGCTGCCGGTGCCGATGCCGCCCACGGCGACCGCCTTCATGGCGAGGTCGTCGTCTTCCGGGGAGCCGGTCTCCGGCGCTGCCGCCCGGTCCTGGGCCGAGACGGTGAAGAGATCCTCGGGCCGCGGCTCCCCCGCGTAGCCGGGCCCGCTCCGCGCGGATCCCCTCAGTCCGACGCGGAGCGTCAGTCCGAAGGGCCCCTCGCCGAAGTCCTCGGCCACCTGCGCCGCCAGGTGCACGACGACGTAGTAGTCGCCGGCGAAGCGCACCGCGCCGACCTGCCCGCTCGTGGCGTACCGGTTGGGGTAGGCCACTGGCGGCAGGGCGGCGAGCCCGACGGTGACCGGGCGGCCGGTGTAGCCCTTGGCCGCGTCGTCGACCTCGCCGCGCACCGGGTTGTGCAGCGCCAGGCGCAGGGCACCGGTCGCGTAGCCGGAGGCCTCCCGGGCGCCGTCGAGTTCGGCGGTCGCGGAGATCTGGCGGCCCCAGTCCACCGGCACCTTGTAATAGAGGGTCTGTCCGGGCCGGATGCCGTCGCGCCAGGCGCCCGGTCCGAGGGGTGTGGCGTGGGCGAAGCCGTTGCCGCCCGTGCGGGGTTCCGGTTCACCGGGTACGGCCTCGGGCGAGGCGGAGTCCCAGGCTTCCGGCGCCTGGGTCGCACCCGTCCGGGCGGGGCGGGGTTCGGTGGCGACGGTGAGTTCCAGGTCCCAGTCCTCGGCCGGGGAGTCCTGGGGTCTGGCCCGCTCGACGGTGACGTAGTAGGTGCCGGGCTCCTGGCACCGGTTGCCGCCGGGCTCGGTCTCCCGCTTGCCCCACGCGGTGACCGGGCGGGGGCTGTGCGCCGCGCCGAAGGTCGCGCTGTCGGAGGAGCAGGAGCCGCCCTCTGCGTCCTGTACGGAGACGCGGATCCCGTCGACGGCGGTGACCTCACCGGCGGAGCCGGGTACGGCGGTCACGGAGACGTAGGCGTCGGAGGCGGCGTCGAGGTCGAGGCGGTAGTAGAGGGTGCCGTCGCGCGGCAGCGAGGAGCGGTACGTGGCTCCGGCCGTCAGCGCCGCGGCGTCCGAGGCGGCGTTCGTCCCCTCGATCCGCGGGGCGCCGTCGGCGAAGGCGTACCCCGGAGCGTCACCGGCCGCGAAGGCGGCACCGCCGGGCGGAGCGAGGGCCGTGGCGGTCGCGCCGACGGTGGCCAGTACGGCGGTCACGACGGCCAGCCGCCGCACGGACCCCGTACGGCCGGCCGCCGCACGGTTCGCGGGCCCGGTACGCGGTGCGGGCGCCGTACTCCGACGGGGCGCCCTCCGCCGTCCGGGCGCCGGCGCGGACGCGGGCGCGGCCGGCTGCGGCTTCGCGCCCCCGGACCCGGCATGCCGCCAAGCCGTACACCACCGTCCCATGACCCGCCACCCCTCGCGCTCGCCGGCCCTCGCCGCCCGCCCCGAACGACCGTGCCCCATCCTGCCGCGCGCCCCGGCGCTCCCGCGCCCCCGCGTGGAGATCCGGGCAACAGAAAACCCCGACCGTTTGACGGCCGGGGTCTGCTCGGGACCGGATGTCGGTCGTGCTCAGGAACCCGTGGGCACGGAGTCAGTCGCCTCCGTCCACAGATCCTGCTCGGCGCGATCCGCCTGGATCTGGCGGTACACGAGGAGCCCGCCGATGGCGGCCAGTGCGACCAGGAGAAGCTTCTTCACCGCGCGACCTCGTCTTTCCTTGACGTAGGGGACCTCTGGCGCCCGACTATACACACCGGCCGATACCGATCGGTGACCTGCGTAGGCGGTCAACTGCCGTGCGCCGAAGCCCTCCAGAAGCGGACGAACCCGTTCTGATCGGAGGGTGATCACACCCTTACGCGAGGTGACTTTTCGCCCGCCTCTCTCCCGTATTGGCAGCTTTTCCACCCACTTGCGGCCATTCGGGTTGTGTTCATCTGAACATCGACGCGCCACGAGCCGAGGTCCACCACTTCGCGATCCGCATACACATCATGAGGAAAGTACGCAAATCGCCCAACCTGAAAGTGAGGGGTTATGGCCCGGAACAAGGTCATGACGCTGTGGACCACCATCGTCACCGCCTTCCTCGCGCTCTGCACGGCGCTCGGACTCATCACGACGACCGCCGCCGCGGCCGCGCCGCAGGCCGGAACGCACAGCAAGAGCGAGAGCGCCTCCCCCGAGGCGGCACCCGTGACGGCGGTCCCCTGGTCCTGGTCCCGGACCGGCTCCCTGCCCCCCACGATGAAGCAGCGCATCCGCGCCGAGGCGCACGGCTCGGCCCCCAGTTGCCGGCACCGTCCGCTCAGCGACGCGACCGCCACGGCCACCGAGACCGCCACCGGCCTCCCCTGCGACGACACCGCGGGGTCACCGGCCCAGCACAGCGCGCCGCTCCAGCGCTGAGCGGGCCGAGGCGGCGCCCGGTTCGCACCGCGCCCGCCCCGCCCGACCCGACACAACGGCGATCTGCGTACCGCACCACACGCGAGAAACGGCCCGGCCGCTCGACAGAGCAGCCGGGCCGCCGCCGTGTGTGGGCTCACCTCGTCGGCGGGCTTCCCCCTGGCCCCGCCCACCGGCGCCTCTTCGCGCGTCATAGCCTGTACGGCACTCTGCGGAAAGGTGGTGAGTGCCGCCCGTGAGCCGGCGCATCGTCATCGTCACGGCCGTCCACGGCCCCTCGGCGCGCTATCTGCCGGAGGCCCACGCGTCGTTGGCCGCCCAGGAGTTGCCCGACGGCTGGGACTGGCGCTGGGTGATCCAGGAGGACGGCGTGACCCACGACGTCCGCCCGCACGTGCCCGACGACCCGCGCGTCGTCTTCCGCCAGGGCCGCGGGGACCGGCAGGCGGGCCCCGGTGTCGCCCGCACCATGGCCCTCGCCCACGCGGACGGGGAGTACGTGAAGGTCCTGGACGCCGACGACCGGCTCGCGCCGGGCACCCTGGCCCGGGACCTGACCG
This sequence comes from Streptomyces sp. NPDC107500, assembly GCF_055582785.1. Lineage (NCBI taxonomy): Bacteria > Bacillati > Actinomycetota > Actinomycetes > Kitasatosporales > Streptomycetaceae > Streptomyces > Streptomyces sp. NPDC107500. The sequence goes on along the minus strand of NZ_JBVJPF010000005.1, from coordinate 249,149 downwards.
CGCTGGAGGCCGACCCGGGCCTCGGCTGGGCGACCTCACGGGCCCTGGACCTCCTGCCCGACGGCTCGACCACCGGCTTCCCGGGCGACCCCGCGCACGGGCCGATCGAACGCGGCGCGGTACTCGACTTCTGGCGGGCCAACGGATTCCGCGCCCAGGTCCATCCGGCGACGCTCCTCGTCAGGCGCGACCTGCTGCTCGCCCTCGGCGGCTGGATGGCCCTCCCGGCGTCCGAGGACACCGGCCTCCTGCTGGCCCTGAACTGTGTGAGCCGGGGCTGGTTCACCGAGGAGGTGGGCCTGCTCTACCGCAAGTGGGAGGGCCAGGTCACCGGCCAGGCGTCCCACCTGGACCCGGCCGAGCGGGAGGCCCGGATGGCGGTGGTGGAGGCCAGGGCGCGGGCCCTGGCCTCCTACGGATGGCACCCGCCGCACCGGACCCAGGACGCGGACCCGCGGCGGTGACGGACGCCCGCCCCGCCGCCGTGCCGCCCGCCCCGCCGCCCGCCCCGTCGCCGTAACGGCAGCTCAGGGCAGCGTCTCGGCGTCCACCCGGGAGAAGACCAGGTCGCTCTCCTCGACGACCGGCCCGCGCCAGCGGACCGGCACACCCGGCTCGCCGCGCAGCGCCGCGGGGTAGCTGCCGGGCGCGTAGTCGTTGGCCAGCCGGTAGACGTGGAACCCGGCGTCCCGCATCACCCCCAGCAGATCGTCGGCCGAGTCACCCAGCAGCGCCATGCGTTCCGGCGTGACCTCGACACAGATCTCCGCGTCGGGCCGCAGTTCATCCAGCACCGGCGCCAGACCGCGCACGACGCCGCCCTCCGCGCCCTCCACGTCGATCTTGATCACCCGGGCGCCGGCCAGTTCCGCCGGGTCGAGGAGTTCGGGCAGCGGCCGGGCCTCGGCCTCGAAGCCGGACTCCGCCGGGCCGTCGTACGGGACGATGCTGTTCGCGCCCGTGTTCCGTGAGCTGGCGAGCACGAAGTGCAGGGTCCTGCGGCGGTCGGACACGGCGGCGTTGAGCGCGCGGACGTTGTGGAGGCCGTTGAGCCGCGCGTGCCCCACCAGACGGCGGTGCATGTCGGGGGAGGCCTCGACGGCGACCACGTGGCCCTCCTCGCCGACGAGTTGCGCCGCGAGGACGCTGAAGACCCCGATGTTCGCCCCGACGTCCACGAAGCCGTCGCCCGGGCGCAGCCGGCGCCGCAGCCACGCCGTCAGGTGCGGCTCCCAGGCGCCGAACAGGTACAGGTACCGCTGGATGAGGTCCCGCGTGTCCACGGCGAACAGGCCGCCGGAGCGCACCCGGACGACCCTGCGGCGGGGCCGCTCCCGCAGCCGCGCGTTCAGCCAGTGCGTGGTGAGCGCCGACTTCCCGAGCGTGCCGGGCGCGTGGCGCACGTAGCGGGCGGCGAGGGTGACCAGGGCCTGGGAGGCTGTCCCGGCCGCGGACGCGCCCCGTTCTCCCGGCAGGCTCACTCGCCCGAGACGGTGATCGCCGCCGAGGGGCACCCCTCGACCGCCTCCCGCACGCGGTCCACGTCGATGTCGTACTCCCGCCCGGGTATCACGGCACCCAGACCGTCCACCTGCGTGAAGACGGACGGGGCCCGGTGGACGCAGTCACCGGAGCCGTAGCACTGCTCGGGGTCGACGGAGATCCTCATACGCGCTCCAGCGGCGGTCGGCTTCGGAACCTTCACGACGTGCCTGCCCGCGGATCGAGGTGCCGAACCCGCCCGGCGCGCCCGCGTGTTGGCCGGTGCCCGCGAATCGGACGGCATACGCGCCGGCATGGGTTTGGCACCGGTCCCTCCCCTCGTGGGGACCGGTGCCGAACCATGCCGGCGGTGTCCTGCGGGTGGTACCGGAGCGAGTCGGGGAGGGCCGCGCCGCGGAAAGCTGACCGAGAACGTGCGGCCTCGTGGGGTGGCTCCGCGGACACTGAGCCGCTGACCTGTCAGGGTGCCTCGCGGCCGACTCGCCGCTGCGACGGAATCCTGCCATCCGAGGTCGCCGCCGAGGAGGTTCCGGACCCGCGGAACCTAGATAGCCGCAGGTCAGGCATATAGAGTGAGTTTTCCGGTCCGGACGTCCAAGTGCGGGGGAAGTAAGGAGAGGAGACCTTGAGTTTCGACTCAGGGGCACGCACGGCCTTCGCGGAACGCCTCGCACTGCTCTACAAGGAGGCGGGCAACCCCCCTCTGAAACGCGTGTCCGAGGCCGTCGTCCGGCTCCAGCGGGTCGACGAACGGGGCCGTCCCGTACGGGTCTCCGCCCAGCGGATCAGCGACTGGCGGCGGGCAAAGAACGTCCCCGCCCAGTTCCCCGCCCTCGCGGCCGTCCTGCACGTCCTCGTCCCGCTCGCGCGCCGGGCGCGTCCCGTACCGGTCTCCGCCGGGCTGTACGACCTGGCCCAGTGGCAGCGCCTGTGGGAGCGGGCGGTGGCCGACCCGACGGGCGAACGCCCCGCGCCGGGCGCCGCGGACGAGGAACACCCCGCGGCCGAGCCCCAGGCCGCCGGCGGGGTCTGCCCGTACCGGGGGCTGGCCGCCTATCGCCGGCAGGACGCCGACTGGTTCTTCGGGCGGGACCGGAGCACGCGGGCCCTCGTCACCCAGCTCCGCGCGGCCGAGGACACGGGCGGCCTGGTCATGCTCGTGGGCGCCTCGGGGGCGGGGAAGTCCTCCCTGCTGAACGCCGGGCTCGTGCCCGCCCTGCGCGAGGGGACGCCGGGCGGCGGGACGGGCCCGCCGAGGGAGCCGAGGCGGGTGCTCCAGCTCGTGCCGGGCGTCGATCCGCTCGGGGAGCTGGGCCGCCGGATACCCCAACTGGAGCCCGTCGTGAGCGCCGTGCGCGGGACGCGGAAGCCGGGCGCCCCCGGGACCGAGGACGCGGTCAGGGCGGCCTTCGCGGCATGGGCGGCGTCCGGCGCGGAGGATCGGCCGGGGGCGGGATCGGAGTCGGGGCCGGAATCGGGGCCGGAATCAGGGACGGGGTCGGGGCCGGAATCAAGGGCGGGGTCGGGGCCTGAGCATGAGCCTGAGCCGGAGTCGCCGTCCGCGCGTCCCGTCGTCATCGTGGACCAGTTCGAGGAGACCTTCACCCTCTGCCCCGACGAGTCCGAGCGGCGCGCGTTCATCGCGCTGTTGCAGGCCGCCTGCGTGCCGGGCGGTCCGGGAGAGGCGGCGCCCGTCCTCGTACTGCTCGGCATCCGCGCCGACTTCTACGAGCAGTGCCTGCGCCACCCCGAACTGGCCGACGCGCTCCAGCACCGGCACATGGTGCTCGGGCCGCTGACCACAGCGGAACTGCGCGAGGCGGTGACCGCGCCCGCCAAGGCCGTCGGCATGGAACTCGAACCGGGACTCGCCGAGCTGATCATCCGTGAGGTGAGCACCGACGGCCCGCACGGGACCCACGACGCGGGCGTCCTGCCGCTCCTCTCCCACGCCCTGCTCGCCACCTGGCAGCGGCGCAAGGCGGGCCGGCTGACGCTCGCCGGGTACCGCGCGGCGGGCGGCATCCAGGGCGCGGTGGCCGGAACCGCCGAACGGGCCTGGTCCGACCTGGACCCGGCGGCCCGCACGGCGGCGAGGCTGCTGCTGCTCAGGCTGGTCCGGCTGGGCGAGGACACCCAGGCGACCCGCAGACGCAGCACGCGGCGGCGGCTGGCGCAGGAGTCGAGGGACCCCGGCAAGACCGAGGAGTCCCTGGAGGCACTGGTACGGGCCCGGCTGGTAACCCTCGACGCGGAGGCCGTGGAGATCACCCACGAGGCGCTGCTGCACGCCTGGCCAAGGCTGCGCGACTGGATCGACGAGGACCGCGCCGGCAACCTGCTGCGCCAGCGGCTGGAGGAGGACGGCCGGGCCTGGGAGGAGTCGGACCGCGACACCTCACTGCTCTACCGGGGCTCCCGGCTCGAACAGGCCCACGGCTGGGCGGACTCGGCCGGCGGCACCTTCCTGACCCGCAGCGCGGTCGATTTCCTGGCCGCCGCGAGCAGACTGCGCAGGCGCACCGTCCTGATCCGGCGCGCCGCGGTGTCGGCGCTGGTCGTGCTCGCCCTGGTCGCCGTCGGTTCGGCGGTGATCGCCTGGCAGCAGCGCAACGACGCGGTGTTCGAACAGGTGGTCGCCGAGGCGGACCGCGTCGAGGACACGGACCCGTCGCTGTCCGCCCAGCTCGACCTGGCGGCGCACCGCCTGCGCCCGGACGACGAGGACGTCCGGAACCGGCTGATATCGATCGTGAACGCGCCGCTCGCCACCCCGCTCCTCGGGCACACCGGCGCCGTCTACCTGACCTCCTTCAGCCCCGACGGGCGGCTCCTGGCGACGGCCAGCTACGACCGGACCGTCCGGCTGTGGGACGTGTCGGACCCGGCCCGTCCGGAACAGCTGGGCAAGCCCCTCACCGGCCACAGGAGCTGGGTCAGCACCGCCGTCTTCAGCCCGGACGGCCGCACCCTGGCCAGCGCCTCCGACGACGGCACGATCCGGCTGTGGGACGTACGGAACCCGAGCCGCCCCCGTCCCCTCGGCGCACCCCTGACCGGCCACGGCGGCACCGTCTACCTGCTCGCCTTCAGCCCCGACGGACGCACCCTGGCCTCCGCCCACGACGACCACGCGGTGCGCCTGTGGAACGTGGCCGACCCGCGCCGGCCGCGGTCCCTGTCCACCCTGACCGGCGCGAAGGCGGCGGTGCGCTCGGTGGCGTTCGGCCCCGACGGACGGACCCTGGCCGCCGGGGGCGACGACAACGCGGTCCGGCTCTGGGACGTGGCCGACCCGAACCGCCCGGAGCCGGTCGGCGCGCCGCTGACCGGTCACGGCGCCCTGATCCACTCCGTGGCCTTCAGCCCCGACGGACACACCCTCGCCAGCGGGAGCGCGGACGACACCGTACGGCTCTGGGACGTGGCCGACCCGGCCCGCGCCAGATCCGCGGGCGCTCCGCTCACCGGCCACACCGGTCCCATCTGGTCGGTGGCCTTCAGCCCCGACGGCGCCATGCTCGCCGCGAGCAGCGCGGACAGCACGGCGAGCCTGTGGAACGTCAGCGACCCGTCCTACCCGTCCCAGGTGGGCATGGACCTGGCCGGGAGCAGCGGCGAGATGTACGCCCTCGGCTTCAGCCCCGACGGGCGGACCCTGGCCACCGGCAGCGGCGACAGCAAGGTGCGCCTGTGGTCGCTGCCGACGTCGGACGTGATCGGCAGGATCGGCGCCTTCCGCCGGGACGGGCACGTGCTGGCCACGGCGGCCCGCGACGGCCGGGTCCGCCTCTGGGACGTGACGAACCCCGCCCGGCCGGTGTCACTGAGCGAGCCCTTCAGCCCGGGCGAGGGCGAGGGCGACATACGGTCGCTGGTGTTCTCCCCGGACGGCGGCACCCTGGCGGTGCTCTCCGCGGGCGCCGTCCGTCTCTGGAACGTCGGCGATCCGGCCCACCCCACCGCCCACGGACCGCCGGTGCGGCTGCGCACCCGCTACGCGGGCCCCGACACCCTGGCGTTCAGCCCCGACGGCCGCACGCTGGCGACGGCCTACGACGACCGCACCGTCCAGCTGTGGAACACCCAGGACCCGTCCCACCCGCGCCGCCTGGGCCGGCCGCTGAGCGGCCACCGGGGATACGTCAACACCCTGGCCTTCAGCCCCGACGGGCGCACGCTCGCCAGCGGCGGCGCGGACGACACCGTACGGCTCTGGGACGTGAGCGACCCCGCGCACGCCACCGCCCGCGGCGCGCCCCTCTCCGGGCATCTCGGGCCCGTCAACGCCCTCGCCTACAGCCCTGACGGCCACACCCTGGCCAGCGGCAGCGACGACGGCACGGTCCGCCTCTGGGCCGTTCCCGGCGGCGGCGAACCCGGCCGGGCCGAGTCGACACTCGCCGGTCACACCGACTCGGTGGTGTCACTGACCTTCAGCCAGGACGGCGAGACCCTGGCCAGTGGCGCCAACGACAACACCGTCCGCCTCTGGAACGTCACGACGCCCGCCGAGGCCGCGCCCATCGGCCAGTCGATGAGCCCCAACGCCAAGGCGGGGAGCTTCCTCTCCTTCAGCCCCGTGCGTCACATGCTGGGGGTGGCGAGCGGAACGGACACCGTCCGGCTCTGGAACCTCGGGGTGGACGACGCCATCGACCGCATCTGCTCGGCCACCCGGAACGTACTCACCGAGGAGAAGTGGAACGAGTACCTGCCGCGCCTGGACTACGAGCCCTCGTGCGACCGTTGACGACGTGATCCCGGTCACACCCGGGAGACCCGACCGACCAGTCGGCACCCATGACGCACCGGCCCTTGTTAGCCTTGGCCACAGCCCGGCCGCTGGCGCATCCCCCGTCGCCAGCGGCCGGGCCTTCTCGTACCCGGCGCCACCCGAGAGCCACCCACACGAAAGACCCCCAGCCGTTGCCGACTGGGGGTCTTCTCGCTGGTGGGGCTAACAGGATTTGAACCTGTGGCCTCATCCTTATCAGGGATGCGCTCTAACCAACTGAGCTATAGCCCCGCCGCGCTCTGCGGTGTATGTCCCGCGCGCTGACTCCTGAAGATTAGCGCACGAGGAGGGCAGTCCCAAAATCGGTTCTCGCGGGGTCCCGGAGGGACGATCACTCGTCCTCGGCGAGCGTCAGTTCCACGCCCCCGACGAAGCCGGCGGACAGGTTGTAGATGAACGCGCCGAGCGTGGCCAGCGCCGTCGCGAGGACAACGTCTATGACGGCGATGACCGTGGCGAACAGCAGCACGTTGGGCAGCGACAGGAACGACTGCAGGTCGAAGCCGTTGGACTCGTTGGATCCGGTCGCCTCGGAGATCGTGCCGCCGACGGTGGAGAAGACGCCCATGGCGTCCATGACCATCCACAGCACGGCGGACGCGACGATCGTGCAGATGCCCAGCGCGATGGAGAGCAGGAAGCTGACCTTCATCACCGACCACGGGTCGGCCTTCGACACGCGCAGGCGCGCCTTGCGGACCCGGGGCGTGGTGCGCGCGCCGGTGCGCGGGCGGCGCACGGCGGACGCGTTGCCGCCCTGGGTCTGGTAGGCCTGCGGCGGGTGGTACGGCCCGCCGGGCTGCTGGGGCTGCCGTTCCCCCGGCAGCGGCGAGGCCGCCTGCTGAGTCTGCTGGCCTCGGGTGTCCGTCACAGTTCCCCCCTGGGATCCATGCTTCTGCGACGTCTGCGAGTCGGTCGCGCCGTCGTCGATCTTGCGCAGCTGAGTCGTGTGCGGATCGGTCGCACGCGCGGCGGAGCCACGGCCGCCGCCGCCCGTTTCCGTACCCCTGGAGGTACCGGCCGACCCGGCGCCCGTGGCTCCGCTCACGATGACTCTCTCCTCGTGCTACTCGGCCGAGGGCGCCTCACCCTCGTCCGTGCCGGTGGTCTCGGGACCCTCGGCGGCCTCGTCGACGACGACATCGCCGTCGACCTCCTCCGCCTCGCGTCCCGCCTCGGCGTTGCGTGCGATGCCGACGACGGCATCGCGCTTGCCCAGATTGATCAGTTGAACGCCCATGGTGTCACGGCCGGTCTCCCTGACCCCGCTGACTCGCGTACGAATCACACCGCCCGAGAGTGTGATGGCGAGGATCTCGTCGTGCTCCTCGACCACCAGCGCGCCCACGAGCGACCCGCGGTCCTCCACGATCTTGGCGGCCTTGATGCCGAGGCCACCGCGACCCTGGACGCGGTACTCGTCGACGGAGGTCCGCTTCGCGTAACCGCCGTCGGTGGCAGTGAACACGAACGTACCGGCTCGAACAACATTCATCGAGAGCAGCTCGTCCCCTTCACGGAAACTCATGCCCTTGACGCCCGAGGTCGCACGGCCCATCGGACGCAGCGTGTCGTCCGACGCGGTGAACCTGATCGACTGCGCCTTCTTGCTGATCAGCAGCAGATCGTCCTCGGCCGAGACCAGCTCGGCACCGATCAGCTCGTCGTCGGAACCGTCCGCCTGCTCGCGCAGATTGATGGCGATCACGCCACCCGAACGCGGCGAGTCGTAGTCCTTCAGGGACGTCTTCTTCACCAGGCCCGCCTTGGTGGCCAGGACCAGGTAGGGCACCGCCTCGTAGTCGCGGATCGCGCGGATCTGGGCGATGGTCTCGTCCGGCTGGAAGGCCAGCAGGTTCGCCACGTGCTGCCCGCGCGCGTCCCGCCCGGCGTCGGGCAGCTCGTACGCCTTCACCCGGTAGACGCGGCCCTTGTTGGTGAAGAACAGCAGCCAGTGGTGGGTGGTGGACACGAAGAAGTGGTTGACGATGTCGTCTTCCTTGAGCTTCGTGCCCCGTACGCCCTTGCCGCCGCGCTTCTGCGCCCGGTAGTCGTCGGTCTTGGTGCGCTTGATGTAGCCGCCCCGGGTGACCGTGACGACGATGTCCTCCTCGGCGATCAGGTCCTCCATGGACATGTCGCCCTCGTACGGGATCAGCTTGGTCTTGCGGTCGTCGCCGTACTTCTCGACGAGCGCCGCCAGCTCCTCGCTGACGATGCCGCGCTGCCGGGCCGGGGAGGAGAGGATCTCGTTGTACTCGCGGATCTTCGCCTGGAGTTCGTCATGCTCCTGGACGATCTTCTGGCGCTCCAGGGCCGCCAGGCGGCGCAGCTGCATCTCCAGGATCGCGTTGGCCTGGATCTCGTCGATCTCCAGGAGGCCCATCAGGCCGTGGCGGGCGATCTCGACGGTGTCGCTGCGCCGGATCAGCGCGATGACCTCGTCGATGGCGTCCAGGGCCTTGAGCAGGCCGCGCAGGATGTGCGCCCGCTCCTCGGCCTTGCGCAGCCGGAAGCGCGTGCGGCGGACGATGACCTCGATCTGGTGGTTCACCCAGTGGCGGATGAACGCGTCCAGGGAGAGGGTGCGCGGCACACCGTCGACCAGGGCCAGCATGTTGGCGCCGAAGTTCGACTGCAGATCGGTGTGCTTGTAGAGGTTGTTCAGGACGACCTTGGCGACCGCGTCCCGCTTCAGGACGATGACCAGGCGCTGGCCGGTGCGGGACGACGTCTCGTCGCGGACGTCGGCGATGCCGCCGATCTTGCCGTCCTTCACCAGGTCGGCGATCTTCTGCGCGAGGTTGTCGGGGTTGGTCTGGTACGGCAGCTCCGTGACCACCAGGCACTGGCGGTTCTGGATCTCCTCGACCTCGACGACCGCGCGCATGGTGATCGAACCACGCCCGGTGCGGTACGCCTCCTCGATGCCCCTGCGGCCCACCACCAGGGCGCCGGTCGGGAAGTCCGGGCCCTTGATGCGCTCGATCAGCGCGTCGAGCAGCTCCTCGTGCGAGGCCTCGTAGTTCTCCAGGTACCACTGGGCGCCCGCGGCGACCTCGCGCAGGTTGTGCGGCGGGATGTTGGTCGCCATGCCGACCGCGATGCCGGCCGAACCGTTGATCAGCAGGTTCGGGAAGCGGGCGGGCAGGACGGTCGGCTCCTGGGAGCGGCCGTCGTAGTTGTCCGTGAAGTCGACGGTCTCCTCGTCGATGTCGCGGACCATCTCCATCGACAGCGGCGCCATCTTGCACTCGGTGTAGCGCATGGCCGCCGCCGGGTCGTTGCCCGGCGAGCCGAAGTTGCCGTTGGAGTCGACCAGCGGCATCCGCATCGACCACGGCTGGGCGAGGCGCACCAGCGCGTCGTAGATGGAGCTGTCGCCGTGCGGGTGGTAGTTGCCCATGACGTCGCCGACGACGCGGGCGCACTTGTAGAAGCCGCGCTCGGGCCGGTAGCCGCCGTCGTACATCGCGTACAGCACGCGGCGGTGCACGGGCTTGAGGCCGTCACGGACGTCGGGCAGCGCGCGCGAGACGATGACGGACATCGCGTAGTCGAGGTACGAGCGCTGCATCTCCGTCTCGAGCCCGACGGGCTCGACACGCATCGCCAGGGCGTCGCCCTCGGGCGTCGTCACAGGGGTGTTCTCGTCGGTCATTGCTGGTGAAGATCCTTCCTGGTGCGGTCAGCTGAGACCGACTCAGATGTCGAGGAAGCGGACGTCCTTGGCGTTGCGCTGGATGAACGCGCGCCGGGCCTCGACGTCCTCGCCCATCAGCACCGAGAACAGGTCGTCGGCCTGTGCGGCGTCGTCGAGCGTGACCTGGCCGAGGACGCGGTGCTCCTGGTCCATGGTCGTGATGCGCAGCTCCTCGGCGTTCATCTCACCGAGACCCTTGAAGCGCTGCACGGAGTCCTCGCGGATGCGCTTGCCGGCCTGGCGGCCCATCTCGATCAGCGCGTCGCGCTCGCGGTCGGAGTACGCGTACTCGAAGTCGTCCCGACCCCACTTGATCTTGTACAGCGGCGGGCGGGACAGGTACACGTGCCCGGACTCGACCAGCGGCCGCATGAAGCGGAACAGGAAGGTCAGCAGCAGGGTGTTGATGTGCTGGCCGTCGACGTCGGCGTCCGCCATCAGGATGATCTTGTGATAGCGGAGCTTCTCGATGTCGAAGTCCTCGTGCACACCGGTGCCGAACGCGGAGATCATCGCCTGGATCTCCTGGTTCTGCAGGATCCGGTCGATGCGCGCCTTCTCGACGTTGAGGATCTTGCCGCGGATCGGGAGGATCGCCTGGTACTGCGGGTTCCGGCCGGACTTGGCGGAACCGCCGGCGGAGTCGCCCTCGACGATGAAGATCTCGCACTTGGTCGGGTCGTTGGACTGGCAGTCGGACAGCTTTCCAGGCAGCGACGCCGTCTCCAGCAGACCCTTGCGGCGGGTCAGGTCGCGGGCCTTGCGGGCCGCCACACGCGCGGTGGCCGCCTGGATGCCCTTGCGGATGATGTCCGCCGCCTCGTTCGGATTGCGGTCGAGCCAGTCGGCCAGGTGCTCGTAGACCACGCGCTGCACGAAGGTCTTGACCTCCGTGTTGCCCAGCTTGGTCTTGGTCTGGCCCTCGAACTGCGGCTCGGACAGCTTCACCGAGATGATCGCCGTCAGACCCTCGCGGATGTCGTCACCCGTGAGGTTGTCGTCCTTCTCGCGCAGCAGCCGCTTGTCGCGCGCGTACTTGTTGATGAGCGAGGTCAGCGCCGCACGGAAGCCCTCCTCGTGCGTACCGCCCTCGTGGGTGTGGATGATGTTGGCGAAGGAGTAGACACCCTCGGTGTAGCCGCCGTTCCACTGCATCGCGACCTCGAGGGACAGGTTGCGGTCCTTGTCCTCCGCCTCCAGGTCGATCACGGTGGGGTGCACCACTTCTCCCTTGCGGGAGTTGAGGTACTTCACGAAGTCGACGATGCCGCCCTCGTAGTAGTACGAGACGGTCTTGACCTCGTGCTTCTCGTCCTCGCCCGCCTCGTCGGCACCCGCCGTGGCCTTCGCCGACTCGCGCTCGTCGGTGAGGTTGATGCGCAGGCCCTTGTTGAGGAACGCCATCTCCTGGAAGCGCCGCGACAGCGTCTCGAAGGAGTACTCGGTGGTCTCGAAGATGTCCGGGTCGGCCCAGAAGGTGACCGTCGTACCGGAGTCCTCGACCGCCTCGTGCTGGGCGAGCGGCGCGGTGGGGACACCCAGCTTGTAGTCCTGGGTCCAGCGGTAGCCGTCGCACTTGATGTCGACGGACAGCCGGGACGACAGGGCGTTCACGACGGAGACACCGACGCCGTGCAGACCACCGGAGACCGCGTAACCGCCGCCGCCGAACTTGCCGCCCGCGTGCAGCACCGTCAGGACGACCTCGACGGCCGGCTTCTTCTCCACGGGGTGGATGCCCACCGGGATGCCACGGCCGTTGTCGACGACCCGGACACCGCCGTCGGCGAGGATCGTGACGTCGATCGTGTCCGCGTGGCCGGCCAGCGCCTCGTCGACGGAGTTGTCCACGACTTCCTGCACCAGGTGGTGCAGACCGCGTTCACCGGTCGAGCCGATGTACATACCGGGTCGCTTGCGGACCGCGTCCAGACCCTCGAGCACGGTGATGGCACTGGCGTCGTACGAGGCGGAGGTCGCGCCGTTCGAAGTGCTCACCACGTCGTTCACGCCGGTGTCGGTGGACGGGTTGTTCTCGTTGGGGTTGCCGGAATCGGCCACGAAGCGCCCTTTCTGGCACAGCACGAGCCGGGCTCGTCGGCGGGTTGCCGGAGCGGCTGCGGCATGTTGCGTTGGTAAGCCTTGATCAGCGTTGCTCAGCTAGTCCCGAACGGTCCCCACGTTCGGGGCGGGATTCTCTCCCAGTCTACCGGTACCACTGACACTGATGGGGGTTTGCCGGTACCTGAGTCCGCATGTGCCGCCCTCAACCAGCCTCGCCCGACTCCCGATATGCGGAAGGGGGCCTCAAGAGGCTCACAACGGCACTCAGCGCTTCGAGGCGTCAACCCTTGGCTACTTGGGAGTCATATCGTGATTCACGATCACGCGCAGGGGTACGCCTCAGCGGTCGCCGACGGTTCACACCGATCAACGACGCCCGAATATGTGAGGTACATCACCCATGTGTGACAGGGCGCCAGAGTGCCCGCCCGTCACCCGTGAAGCGCCCCTCGCTCACCCGTAGGTGTCGCCCGGACCCTGGCTGCCGGGCGCGCGCAACGGGCCGTAACGGCGCCCGGGACCCCCGGCACCGCCAGGTCCCAGCACCTTGATCATCCGGACCGAGCCGTGCCCCAGGTCCTCGTTGAGCCGCGCCACCAGGGTCGGCGCCAGCAGCCGCAGGTTCGTCGCCCAGGCCGTCGAGTCGCAGCGCACCACCAGCACCCGCTCGTCCTCGTCGTACCGCTCCGGAACACAGTGCTTGGCCACGTCCTCGCCGACGATCTGCGGCCAGCGGCCCATCACGCCGCCCACCGCGGCCGGCGTCTCCCAGCCCCGCTCGGTGATCAGCCGGTTGATCGCCGACCCCAGCGCCATCGGGTCGCGCCCGTCGGCCCGCGCCCCGGAGCGCAGGCCGCCGCGCCGCGCCTGCTTCTTCTGCTGCGCCGCGTCCCCACGCGCGCGTGCCGCCTCCCGCGCCGCCCTGAGTGCCACGCGCGCGAGGTCGACGCCGGACGGTTCGGGATTCCCACCCCGGGACCCGGGCTGCTCCTTGGGGACCGGTTCCTCGGTGCTCATACGCGCTCCACCGTGCCCTCCGCGACCGTGAACCGCGTCCCCGCCAGCACCCGCGGCACGTCGTCGGCGACCGCGGCCGTCACCAGCACCTGCTCGCCGGGCGCCACCAGCTCGGCCAGCCGCTCCCGGCGCCGCGCGTCCAGCTCGGCGAAGACGTCGTCGAGGACCAGGACGGGCTCGTTGCCCTCGGCCCGCAGCAGGTCGAACGAGGCCAGCCGCAGCGCCAGCGCGTACGACCAGGACTCGCCGTGGGAGGCGTACCCCTTGGCGGGCAGTGCACCGAGTTTGAGCAGCAGATCGTCCCGGTGCGGCCCCACCAGGGTGACGCCCCGCTCGATCTCCTGCTTGCGCGCCTCGGCGAGCGCGGCCATCAGCTGCTCGTACAGGTCCTCGCGCGTGTGCGCCTCCCCCGGCGCCGACGGCTTGTACTCCAGTGCGACGGGACCGCCGCCCGGGGCGAGCTGCTCGTACGCCTTGTCGGCCAGCGGCTGCACGGCGGCGATCAGGTCGAGGCGCTGGGCGAGCAGCTCGGCGCCCGCGCGCGCGAGGTGCTGGTCCCAGACGTCGAGCGTGGACAGGTCCATCGTGCGGCCGCCGTGCCGGCGGGCCAGCGCGGCCGACTTCAGCAGGGTGTTGCGCTGCTTGAGGACGCGGTCGTAGTCGGAGCGCACCCCCGCCATGCGCGGGGAGCGGGCGGTGATCAGCTCGTCCAGGAAGCGGCGCCGCTCCCCGGGGTCGCCCTTCACCAGCGCCAGGTCCTCGGGCGCGAACAGGACGGTGCGCACGATGCCGAGTACGTCACGGGGCCTGACCTGCGAGGACCTGTTGATGCGGGCCCGGTTGGCCCTGCCCGGGTTCAGCTCCAGCTCGATCAGCTGCTGCCGGTCGCCCTGTCTGACCTGGGCGCGGATCACGGCGCGCTCGGCGCCCATGCGCACCAGGGGCGCGTCGGAGGAGACCCGGTGGCTGCCGAGGGTGGCGAGGTAGCCGACCGCCTCGACCAGGTTCGTCTTGCCCTGCCCGTTCGGGCCGACGAAGGCGGTGACGCCCGGGTCCAGGGGCACCTCGACCCGGGCGTAGGAACGGAAGTCGGCCAGCGACAGATGCGTGACGTGCATGGTCGTTCGCCGACCTCCCCAACTGGTGGTGCCTACTTCTTCTCGACCGCGTGACCGCCGAACTGGTTGCGCAGCGCGGCGATCATCTTCATCTGCGGGGAGTCGTCCTGCCGGGACGCGAACCGCGCGAACAGCGACGCCGTGATCGCCGGCAGCGGCACCGCGTTGTCGATCGCGGCCTCCACAGTCCAGCGTCCCTCACCGGAGTCCTGTGCGTAACCCCGCAGGTCGCCGAGGTGCTCGTCCTCGTCGAGCGCGTTGACCGCCAGGTCCAGGAGCCAGGACCGGATCACCGTGCCCTCCTGCCAGGACCGGAAGACCTCGCGGACGTTCTCCACGGAGTCGACCTTCTCCAGCAGCTCCCAGCCCTCGGCGTAGGCCTGCATCATCGCGTACTCGATGCCGTTGTGGACCATCTTCGCGAAGTGGCCCGCGCCGACCTTGCCGGCGTGCACGGCGCCGAAGTCGCCCTCCGGCTTGAGGGCGTCGAACACCGGCTGCACCTTGGCGACGTTCTCCGCGTCGCCGCCGTACATCAGCGCGTAGCCGTTCTCCAGGCCCCACACGCCGCCGGAGACGCCGCAGTCGACGAAGCCTATGCCCTTGGCCGCCAGCTCCTCCGCGTGCTTCTCGTCGTCCGTCCAGCGGGAGTTGCCGCCGTCCACGACGACGTCGCCGGGCTCCAGCAGCTCGCCGAGCCGGTCGACGGTGGCCTGGGTGGCCTCGCCGGCCGGGACCATGACCCAGACCACGCGCGGGGCGTTGAGCTTGCCCACAAGCTCTTCCAGGCTGTGGACGTCGGCGAGATCCGCATTGCGGTCGTATCCGACGACGGTGTGGCCCGCGCGGCGGATCCGCTCGCGCATGTTGCCGCCCATCTTGCCGAGGCCGACGAGACCGAGCTCCATCAGTTGCTTTCCTTAGGTGTGCGAGGTGGCAAGGCGGCACCTCCGTACCCGCCGGATGCGTGCCGCGGCACTTTCGTACCCGCGCCGAGCCTAAACCCGGACGCCCGTGCACAGCTGTGGGCATACGCGCTCAGACGTACGCCCCTCACCTGCGGGTTTTCCTCACCCTGTGGACAACCACCGACGGTGCGGACGGCTCAGCCGCTCAGCCGCACCGGCATGATCAGGTACTTGTAGGCCTCGTCCGCCTCGGCGTCCAGCGCGGGCTTGCCGCTGAGCAGCGCCGGCTTCGTGGACGTCGTGAAGGACAGCTGGGCGACCGGCGAGTCGATGGCGCTCAGACCGTCCAGCAGGAAGGTCGGGTTGAAGGCGATCGAGATGTCGTCGCCGTCCAGCTGGGCGTCGACCCTTTCCACAGCCTGTGCGTCGTCGCTGGAGCCTGCCTCCAGGATGAGCACGCCCTGCTCGAAGCTGAGCCGCACCGGGGTGTTGCGCTCGGCGACCAGGGCCACGCGCTTGACGGCCTCCACGAAGGGGGCGGTCTCGATCACGGCGACGCTGTTGAACTCCGTCGGGAACAGCGTCTTGTACTTCGGGAGGTCACCCTCCAGGAGACGCGTCGTCGTCCGGCGGCCGGCGCCCTCGAAACCGATCAGGCCCTCGCCGGCGCCCGAGCCGGACAGCGCGATGATCACCTGGTCGCCGCTGGTCAGCGCCTTGGCGGTGTCCTGGAGCGTCTTGGCGGGCACCAGGGCGACCGCGGAGACCTCCGGGTTCTCCGGCTTCCACAGGAACTCGCGGACCGCGAAGCGGTAGCGGTCGGTCGAGGCCAGCGTCACCGAGTCGCCCTCGATCTCGATGCGCACACCGGTGAGCACGGGCAGCGTGTCGTCGCGGCCCGCGGCGATCGCGACCTGCTGCACGGCCGCGGCGAAGACCTCGCCGGGGACCGTGCCCGTCGCCTCCGGCATCTGCGGCAGCGCCGGGTACTCCTCCACCGGCAGGGTGTGGAGGGTGAACCGCGAGGAGCCGCAGACCACCGTCGCCCGTACACCGTCTGTGGAAATCTCCACCGGCCGGTTGGGGAGGGCGCGGGAGATGTCGGCGAGCAGGCGGCCGGAGACGAGCACCGTGCCCTCCTCCTCGACCTCGGCCTCGACCGACACCCGCGCGGAGACCTCGTAGTCGAAGCTGGACAGGCTCAGCTGCCCCTCCTCGGCCTTCAGCAGCAGGCCTGCGAGGACCGGCGCCGGCGGACGGGCCGGGAGGCTGCGCGCCGCCCAGGCCACGGCCTCCGCGAGTACGTCGCGTTCCACCCGGATCTTCACTGTTGCCGCCTCCTGCTGTTGCCGGCGCTGCTCGCCCTGCCTGGCCTTCGTCGTCTGGGTCGGTGTCGTCGTTCCCCACGGGACCGGAACACCGGGGACCAGTCTGACGCACCCCACTGACAGTAGGTGCCCTTCGGGGTCAAGTCGTGACGAGGGACGGTCGGGCTCCCGAGAGCGAGTTGTGCACAGGACCCGCTTCGAAACGAATTCCGCTCTCTCTAAGGTCAGGAGTAGTAGTAGGGCCTGTGGATACCGTGGATAACCGCGTTTTCGCAGGTCAGAGCAGGAATTTTGTCCACTGGTCCTGTGGGTGGAGCCCGTGGACAACCGGGCGTATCTGTGGAGAACAGAAAGTTCTGCACACTCCGTGCACAGGGAGAGGCGACTTCTCCCCAACGCCGTCCCCAGCTTTACCCACGTTTCCCACAGCCCAACCCGGCACCTTGATGTGACGCCTTTCACTCGACGCGGTGACAGGGCGCGTCATGTTGCCGAACAGTGGACAGGCATGTGGAGAAGCCCATGATCGTTGGGGACAACCGGCTCCAGCCTGTGGGTTGCCCGTGGACAACTCGATGCACAGCCTGTGGAACATCTCGTCGTCCACAGCCTGTGGAGATCGTTCGTCCACGAATCCACAGGGAGCTGACCTGCCCTGATGATCCCTCAACAGCCTGGCCTGTGGACAGGATCGGGACAACTTCCCAGTCCCCAAGGTGTGGACGGAAAAAAGTGGCCCAATCTGTGGAGGACGGCCGTAACCCCGCAGGTAATCGAACAGCGGCTGGGACGGGCGTACGACCTCCGGGCACGACGCACGCGTCCTCGGGCACGACGTCCACGCGTCCTCGGGTACACGAAAGGCGCCCCCGGAGTGTCCGGAGGCGCCTGTGGGCCGGTGCCGGCGGCCGTCAGCCGTTCTTGATGCGGTTGGTCAGCTCGGTCACCTGGTTGTAGATGGAGCGCCGCTCCGCCATCAGATTGCGGATCTTGCGGTCGGCGTGCATCACGGTGGTGTGGTCCCGGCCGCCGAACAGGGCGCCGATCTTCGGCAGCGAGAGGTCCGTCAGCTCGCGGCACAGGTACATGGCGATCTGCCGGGCCGTCACCAGCGCGCGCCCGCGCGAGGTGCCGCACAGGTCCTCGACGGTGAGGCCGAAGTAGTCGGCGGTCGCGCCCATGATGGCCGTGGAGGTGATCTCGGGCGCGGAGTCCTCGCCACCCGGGATCAGGTCCTTGAGGACGATCTCGGTCAGGCCGAGGTCGACCGGCTGCCGGTTGAGCGAGGCGAAGGCCGTCACCCGGATCAGCGCGCCCTCCAGCTCGCGGATGTTCCGCGAGATCCGGGAGGCGATGAACTCCAGTACCTCGGGCGGGGCGTTGAGCTGTTCCTGCACGGCCTTCTTGCGCAGGATCGCGATGCGCGTCTCCAGCTCGGGGGGCTGGACGTCGGTGGTCAGGCCCCACTCGAAGCGGTTGCGCAGCCGGTCCTCCAGGGTCACCAGCTGCCGGGGCGGCCGGTCGGAGGAGAGCACGATCTGCTTGTTGGCGTTGTGCAGCGTGTTGAAGGTGTGGAAGAACTCCTCCTGCGTCGACTCCTTGTCCGCCAGGAACTGGATGTCGTCGACGAGCAGGATGTCCATCTCGCGGTAGCGCTTGCGGAAGCTGTCGCCCTTGCCGTCGCGGATGGAGTTGATGAACTCGTTGGTGAACTCCTCGGAACTCACGTAGCGCACGCGTGTGCCCGGGTAGAGGCTGCGCGCGTAGTGCCCGATGGCGTGCAGCAGGTGGGTCTTGCCCAGTCCCGACTCCCCGTAGATGAAGAGCGGGTTGTAGGCCTTCGCGGGCGCCTCGGCGACGGCGACGGCCGCCGCGTGGGCGAAGCGGTTGGAGGCGCCGATGACGAAGGTGTCGAAGAGGTACTTCGGGTTCAGTCGCGCGGTCGGCTCGCCCGGCCCGGTGGCCGGCGCGGGCTGCGCGGCGAGCGGTCCCGGGGCGCCGGTTGCCGGTCCGGGGCCGACGGGGCCGCCGCGGTGCACCCGTCCCGAGCCGGACGGGGGCTCGGGCAGGTCCCGGCGGGGGCCGCGCTGGTCGTATTCACCGCGCGGGGAGTCGTATTCACCGCGAGAGGTCTCGTAGTCGCCCCGGGACTGCTCGTAGTCGCCACGGGGGGATTCGTAGTCGCCGCGGGGCTTGTCGTAGTCCCCGCGCGGTTGGTCGTACTCCCCGCGCTGCTTGTCGTAGTCCCCGCGCGGGGAGTCGTACGGCGGGCGCTCCGGGGACTTCGGCCGGTAGTCCTGCTGGTACGCGTCGTGGGGGTACGGCGCCGGGTCCTGGCCGTACGGCTCCTGCGGCGGTGAGGCGTAGGGGTCCCGCTCCGGGAAGCCGAGGCGCTGCTGCTGCCAGCCGTAGTCGTCCTGCTGCGTCGGGCGCGGCCAGGAGCCGGGCTCGGGGCGCTGGTACTCCTGCGGGTAGGCGGGCCGGGCGGTGGGCAGCTGGTCGGCGCGGTGGCGGCCGTATCCCTCGTACTCGTCGCGGCCCTGGCCGGGGGCGGGGAGCTCGGGCTCCTCGTAGCGGGGCTGGGGACGGCTCGGCGGCGCCTGCGGGGCGGGGCCGGCGGGCTCGCCCGCGGTGTCGTCGACGGTGATCGCGATGCGGATCGGCCGGCCGCACTCGCGGCTGAGGGTCTCGCTCACGACGGGGGCGAGACGGCCCTCCAGTACGCCCTTCGCAAATTCGTTCGGTACGGCGAGCAGGGCGGTGTCGGCGACCAGCGCGAGCGGCTGACAGCGCCGGATCCAGTGCTCGTCCTTGGATTCGACGCCCTGCCCGCGGCCTTCCCCGAGGAGCTGTTCCAGTACGCGTGGCCACACTGCGGCAAGATCGGCAGGTACGTCAGCCACAGGGCACGCTCTCTCACGAGTCCCTCGAAGGTGTGATTCGGGGACGGGTCGGGATGAAACTCGGATGGGGCAGGGATAAGGGAACGAATCGGAGTTCAGCCACGGTAGTCAGCGCGGCCGGTAGGGTTCAAGTTGTTGTCCCCAGCCTGTGGACAAGTGTCTCCCGGTCCCCGTTGGTTTGACCGAATGGCGCAGTCCCACGTACCGTGACCAGGTCGAGTTGTCGATGGCTGCTGCCGCCTGCCTCCGATGGGCACAGGTCACGTCCAAGGTGATCGAAAAGCGGTGCACTCGGGCGTAACGCGAGCTACTCGTGGGCGCACGGTGACAGCCAGGACGGCACCCCGCCAACCCCGATTCTTTCTGGAGCCCCCGAGTGAGCAAGCGCACCTTCCAGCCGAACAACCGCCGTCGCGCCAAGACCCACGGCTTCCGGCTGCGGATGCGTACCCGTGCCGGCCGCGCGATTCTCGCGACTCGCCGCAGCAAGGGTCGCACCCGCCTGTCCGCCTGATCCCGATCAGGTCATGACGTCGTGCTGCCCACCGAGAACCGGCTGAGGCGGCGCGAGGACTTCGCGACCGCGGTACGACGAGGCCGCAGGGCCGGCCGCCCGGCCCTCGTCGTCCACCTTCGAAGCGGTTCCACGGACCCGCACGCGCCTGGGGAGAGCGCTCCCCCGACACGTGCGGGTTTCGTCGTGAGCAAAGCTGTAGGAGGCGCGGTGGTGCGCACCAAGGTGAAGCGCAGGCTTCGCCATCTGGTGCGCGACCGGATCCACCTGTTTCCCCCCGGTAGCCTGGTAGTCGTACGAGCGCTGCCCGGTGCGGGTGACGCCGACCATGCACAGCTGGCCCGAGACCTGGACGCCGCCCTGGAGCGGCTACTGGGAGGGGGCGCGCGATGAAGTACCCGCTACTGGCTCTGATCAAGCTCTACCAGTGGACGATCAGTCCGCTGCTGGGGCCGGTGTGCAAGTACTACCCGTCGTGCTCCCACTACGGGTACACGGCCATCGACCGGCACGGAGCCGTCAAGGGCACGGCGCTCACGGCATGGCGCATCCTGCGATGCAATCCGTGGTCGCTGGGCGGCGTGGACCATGTTCCGCCGCGCAAGCGTCCGCGGTGGCACGAAATGCTGCGTGACGCCTGGCGTGCACGTAAGGGCGGGCCCTCCGCCGCCGAACCGGCCACCGAAGGACGGACGGCTCCCACGAGCCCCTCCGGCCCCTCGGGCCCGGCCGCAGAGACCTCGCCCCATGCCCAAGGAGCATGATTAGTGGACACGATTGCCAGCCTGTTCAGCTTTATCACCTGGCCCGTCTCCTGGGTCATCGTCCAGTTCCACACGGTGTACGGGGCGATCTTCGGACCTGACACCGGATGGGCCTGGGGCCTGTCCATCGTGTCCCTGGTGGTCCTCATCCGCATCTGCCTGATCCCGCTCTTCGTGAAGCAGATCAAGGCGACGCGCGGCATGCAGACGCTCCAGCCGGAGATGAAGAAGATCCAGGAGCGCTACAAGAACGACAAGCAGCGTCAGTCCGAAGAGATGATGAAGCTGTACAAGGAGACGGGCACCAACCCGCTCTCCTCGTGCCTTCCCATCCTGGCGCAGTCCCCGTTCTTCTTCGCCCTGTACCACGTGCTCAACGGCATCGCGTCCGGTGACACCGTCGGTGCGGTCAACCAGAAGCTCCTGGAGAGCGCGCAGCAGGCCCACATCTTCGGCGCCCCGCTGGCCTCCAAGTTCTTCAGCAGCGAGAGCGACGTCGCCGCCCTCAACGCCTCGCTGACCGATGTGCGGGTCGTCACCGCGATCATGATCGTGCTGATGTCCGCGTCGCAGTTCTTCACCCAGCGCCAGCTGATGACGAAGAACGTCGACACCACGGTGAAGACCCCGTTCATGCAGCAGCAGAAGATGCTGATGTACGTCTTCCCCGTCATGTTCGCCGTCTTCGGCGTGAACTTCCCCGTCGGTGTCCTCGTCTACTGGCTGACCACCAACGTGTGGACCATGGGCCAGCAGATGTACGTCATCCGCAACAACCCGACGCCGGGTTCCAAGGCCCAGGCCTCCTACCTGGAGCGGCTGCACAAGAGCGTCACCGAGCACGGCAAGACGCGCGGCCGGGGCGAGAGGGCCGTCGTGAAGGCCATCGTCGCCAAGGGCCGGGACCGCAACGAGTTCGAGCGCAAGTTCATCAACGGCCTGAACAAGGCGGGTCTCGCCGCCCAGCCCGACGGCAACGTGATCAAGAGCGACGCCTCCGCGGCCGCCCAGAGCGAGGACGGCACGGCCGTCGCCACCGCCACGCCCAAGCGGCAGCAGCCCAAGCGCCAGAGCAAGTCGCAGCGCCACCAGTCCACCAAGCCGGGCGGTGAGTCCGAGGCGAAGACCTCGCTCACCAAGTCCGACGAGCCGGAGGACGGCAAGCAGGCCGCCAAGCCCGCCGATGCCGCCAAGAAGTCCGGACAGCAGAAGCCCGCCCAGCAGAAGGGCGGCGGCACTCGCAGCAAGGCCCAGTCCGGGCAGCGCAAGGGCCCGCAGCGGCCCAAGTCCCCGTCGAAGAAGTAAGAAGGAGTCCATCCCGTGACGGAAGGCACCACCTCCGCCGCTGCCGAGGGCGCAGACACCCTCTCCCGCCTCGAGCAGGAGGGCGAGATCGCCGCGGACTACCTGGAGGGTCTGCTCGACATCGCCGACCTCGACGGCGACATCGACATGGACGTCGAGGCAGACCGTGCCTCTGTCTCGATCATCAGCGACTCGAACAGCCGCGACATCCAGAAGCTGGTCGGTCGGGACGGTGAGGTGCTGGAGGCTCTGCAGGAGCTGACGCGCCTGGCCGTGCACCGGGACACCGGTGACCGCAGCCGACTGATGCTCGACATCGCCGGCTACCGGGCCCAGAAGCGTGCCGAGCTGTCCGAGCTGGGCGCCAAGGCCGCGGCCGAGGTAAAGAGCAGCGGCGAGTCCGTGCGGATGAAGCCGATGACCCCGTTCGAGCGCAAGGTCGTGCACGACGCGGTCAAGGCCGCGGGGCTGCGCAGCGAGTCCGAGGGCGAGGAGCCCGAGCGCTTCGTCGTCGTGCTTCCCGCCTGATCGGTTCTCTCGTTCTCCGGCCCCGTCTGTTGCGCAGGCGGGGCCGAGTTTTGTCAGCCTGATAGTTCTGGTGGTTCTGGCACCGGCGCCTGGTGCGCCGGGCGCCGTACGGAAGGACGGTCCCCGTGACGGAGGCAGCGGAGCTTCCCCCTGTACCCGAGCAGGCACGTGACGTGTTCGGCGATCGCTACGCGGACGCGGTCCGCTACGCGGAGCTGCTTGCCGAGGCAGGGGTGAAGCGCGGTCTGATCGGCCCGCGTGAGGTTCCCCGCCTGTGGGAGCGGCATCTGCTGAACTGTGCGGTGCTCTCGGAGGTCGTGCCCGAGGGAGTGACGGTGTGCGACGTCGGGTCGGGCGCCGGTCTGCCTGGGATCCCGCTGGCGCTGGTGCGGGACGACCTGAAGATCACGCTGCTGGAGCCGCTGTTGCGGCGCACGAACTTCCTGACCGAGGTCGTGGAGCTGCTGGGCCTGGACCACGTGACCGTCGTGCGCGGCCGGGCCGAGGAGGTCATGGGCAAGATGCCGCCGGTGCATGTGGTGACGGCTCGTGCCGTAGCACCGCTCGACCGCCTCGCCACCTGGGGGATTCCCCTACTGCGCCCGTACGGCGAGATGCTCGCGCTCAAGGGCGACACGGCGGAGGAGGAGCTGAAGGCGGCGGCCACCGCACTGAGCAAGCTGGGTGCCGAGAAGACTTCCGTCCTTCAGGTGGGCGAGGGCGTCGTGGATCCTCTGTCCACCGTGGTGCGGGTCGAGGTCGGCGAGAGCCCCGGTGGTGTGCGCTTCGCCGCCAAGCGGGCCAAGGCGGCCCGGACGGGGCGGACGCGCCGGCGTCGCGGCTGACCCGTCCTGGCGTCCGGCCGTACTCCACACAAGCTGCCATACCTACGCATGCCGGAGTGTCGCGGGAGTTCGGCATCGCGCGCTGTGCATCGTGTTTCACGTGAAACGTCGCTCACTGCTGCACGGCATCATCAGTCGCGGCCGCGCTGCGGCCGACCCCCGCGACCGGAAGCCTCTCGGGTCGCTCGGAGAGGGGGCGGAGTTGTCCACAGAGGTGGATTTCTCCACAGAACACCAGGCCTCACTGGTTCATGACCCCGAAGGCATGGGAGGCTCTGTTCATTGCGAGCCTGAAGTCGAGGAGAGTGAATCCTTGCGGTCCGACGCCAATATCGCGGGACCGATGACCGATCCGGTCCCCGGTCCCCGTACCGAGTCGATGGGAGCGGATGTTTCACGTGAAACACCGCCTCCGATGGACGACACTCCGATCGGTCGCGCTGCCCAACTGGCGGTGGAGGCTCTGGGGCGCGCCGGCGAAGGGCTGCCGCGACCCGAGCAGACCCGGGTCATGGTGGTCGCCAACCAGAAGGGCGGTGTGGGCAAGACGACGACGACCGTCAACCTTGCCGCCTCACTCGCCCTTCACGGTGCCAGAGTCCTGGTCGTCGACCTGGACCCGCAGGGCAACGCGTCCACCGCCCTGGGCATCGATCATCACGCCGACGTCCCCTCCATCTACGACGTACTCGTCGAGAGCCGACCGCTCTCGGAAGTGGTCCAGCCGGTCCCGGATGTCGAGGGTCTGTTCTGCGCGCCCGCCACGATCGACCTCGCCGGCGCCGAGATCGAACTGGTCTCTCTGGTCGCCCGGGAGAGCCGGCTTCAGAGGGCGATCGCCTCGTACGAGCAGCCGCTGGACTACATCCTCATCGACTGCCCGCCCTCCCTCGGTCTGCTGACGGTCAATGCGCTTGTCGCGGGCCAGGAGGTGCTGATCCCGATCCAGTGCGAGTACTACGCGCTGGAAGGGCTGGGTCAGCTGCTCCGCAACGTCGACCTGGTTCGAGGTCACCTCAACCCGACGCTGCATGTGTCGACCATCCTGCTCACCATGTACGACGGCCGGACGCGACTCGCGTCCCAGGTCGCGGACGAGGTACGCAGCCACTTCGGCGAAGAGGTGCTGCGGACGAGCATTCCCCGCTCGGTCCGTATCTCCGAGGCCCCGAGCTACGGGCAGACGGTACTGACCTACGATCCAGGATCGAGTGGAGCCCTCTCCTATCTGGAGGCGGCACGTGAGATGGCGCTGAAGGGCGTGGGCGTCCAATACGAGGCGACGCACGCTCACCTCGGCGCACAGAATGACCCGAACATGGTGGAGGGGATCCAGTGAGTGAGCGACGGAGGGGGCTGGGCCGCGGTCTGGGCGCACTGATCCCCAACGCCCCGACGGAGAAGTCGGTGGCTTCGGCAGCGCTGGGGAACGCGGCCTCCGCTTCTCCGGGGACGATGCCGCTGCTGCCGAACGAGCGCGGGGTGGCCGCGGCGAAGGTGGCCACGCTGCCTCCTGTTTCACGTGAAACAGAGGAGCCGGTGGCTTCCGGTGGCGCGGAGGGCCTCCGGGCACCCATGGGGGCGCATTTCGCCGAGGTGCCTCTCGACGCCATCACGCCGAACCCGAAGCAGCCGCGTAAGGACTTCGACGACGACGCGCTGGCCGAGCTGGTCACCTCCATCAGGGAGGTCGGGCTCCTCCAGCCGGTCGTGGTCCGGCCGATCGGCCAGGGTCGCTATGAGCTGATCATGGGCGAGCGTCGTTTCCGGGCCTGCCGCGAGCTGGAGCTGGAGGCCATCCCGGCCATCGTCCGGGCCACCGAGGACGAGAAGCTTCTCCTGGACGCCCTCCTGGAGAACCTGCACCGCGCCCAGCTGAACCCGCTGGAAGAGGCCTTCGCCTACGACCAGCTGCTGAAGGACTTCAACTGCACGCACGACCAGCTGGCCGACCGGATCGGGCGCTCCCGGCCCCAGGTCTCCAACACGCTGCGTCTGCTGAAGCTCTCGCCGAAGGTGCAGAACCGGGTGGCCGCGGGGGTGCTCTCCGCAGGGCATGCCCGGGCGCTGCTCTCCGTCGACGACCCGGAGGAGCAGGACCGCCTCGCGCACCGCATCGTGGCCGAGGGGCTCTCCGTGCGGTCGGTCGAGGAGATCGTGACCCTGATGGGTTCCCGGCCCCAGAAGCCGCAGCGTGCCAAGGGCCCGCGTGCCGGTTCCCTGGTCTCCCCGGCGCTCTCCGACCTGGCGACGCGGCTGTCCGACCGCTTCGAGACCCGAGTGAAGGTCGACCTGGGACAGAAGAAGGGCAAGATCACCGTGGAGTTCGCCTCCATGGACGACCTTGAGCGGATCCTCGGAAGCCTCGCCCCCGGCGAAGGTCCCGTGCTGCAGAAGGGGCTCCTGGACGACGAGGACGAAGACCTCGACTCCTGAAGCACAGGCCGCCAGGGCGGGCCGTGTCCGGTGCATACCGGAACACGGCCCGCCCTTTGCTTTGCGTCGGTGTCGGGGCCGGTGCATCGTGGATACGATGCGATCGGGATGCGTCATCACCTGGCAGTACCTCTGAGAGGAAGGCAGGGGCCATGCGCACGATGGGCCGCACCGGACTGGTGAGCGCGGGCTTGGGGCTGGGCGCCGTCGGTGGCTTCATCGGCAGCCTGCTCAGGGAACGGAGCGCTCTGACAGCCGCTCGTGACGCGGCAGGCGAAGGAAGCGAGGAACAGCCTTCATGGGGCGCCGGCTCGTACCGCTCACGCTGGACAACCTTCAGGACCTTCCCCAGGGCTGTCGCTCGTGCGTCTTCTGGGAACTGGATCCCGTCAGCGGCGAAGCCGCGGTAAAGGCCGGGACGCCCGCCCTGGAGAAGGAGTCCTGGATCTCCGCCGTGCTGCTGGACTGGGGATCGTGCGGCCGGGTGGTCTATGTCGACGATGCGCCGGTGGGCTTCGTTCTCTATGCCCCGCCGGCCTACGTGCCCCGCTCGACAGCGTTCCCCACCAGCCCCGTCTCGTCCGACGCGGTGCAGTTGATCACGGCGTTCGTGATGCCGGGCTACCAGGGACAGGGGCTCGGGCGCGTGATGGTCCAGACGGTCGCCAAGGATCTGCTGCGCCGGGGATTCAAGGCGATCGAGGCTTTCGGGGACGCACGCTGGAAGGAGCCGGCCTGTGTCCTGCCCGCGGAGCATCTGCTGGCCGTGGGCTTCAAGACGGTCCGGCCCCACCCACGCCATCCGCGGCTGAGGCTGGACCTGCGGTCCACGCTGTCCTGGAAGGAAGACGTGGAGTTGGCGTTGGACCGTCTGCTCGGAGCCGTTCAGAAGGAACCCGCGCTGCGTCCGCTGTAGCGGTGGGCCGGGACGAGGAAGCCGCCGTACACGAAGGGGCCGACCCATCCGGGTCGGCCCCTTCGTGTTTCACGTGAAACGTCAGTCGGCGATGAAGTCCTCGAGGTCGCGAACGATCGCGGCCTTGGGCTTGGCGCCGACGATGGTCTTGGCCACCTCGCCACCCTGGTAGACGTTCAGCGTCGGGATGGACATGACGCCGTACTTGGCGGCCGTACCCGGGTTCTCGTCGATGTTCAGCTTGACGATCTCGATCTTGTCGCCGTACTCGGCGGCGATCGCCTCGAGGGACGGCGCGATCTGGCGGCACGGACCGCACCAGGCAGCCCAGAAGTCCACCAGGACGGGCTTGTCGCTCTTGAGGACGTCCTGCTCGAAGGAGTCGTCGGTCACTTGCTTCAGGGTGCCGGCCACGGCGGGCTCCTTAACTGGTTGGTGCGGGGGATGGGGGGTCAGACGGCGGTCTTCTCGGGCTCCGCCTTGTCCTCGTCGCTGAGCGCGGCGAGGAAGCGCTCGGCGTCGAGAGCGGCGGAGCAGCCGGTGCCGGCCGCGGTGATCGCCTGGCGGTAGGTGTGGTCGACCACGTCACCGGCGCCGAAGACACCGGTCAGGTTGGTGCGGGTCGACGGAGCCTCGACCTTCAGGTAGCCCTCCGGGTCCAGGTCGAGCTGGCCCTTGAAGAGCTCGGTGCGCGGGTCGTGGCCGATCGCGATGAACAAGCCCGTCACCGGCAGGTCCGAGAGTTCGCCGGTCTTCACATTGCGCAGCTTCAGGCCGGACAGCTTCTGGTCGCCCTGGACCTCCGCGATCTCGCTGTCCCAGACGAACGTGATCTTCGGGTCGGCGAAGGCGCGCTCCTGCATCGCCTTGGAGGCGCGCAGGGTGTCCCGGCGGTGGACGATCGTCACGGACTTGGCGAAGCGGGAGAGGAATGTGGCCTCCTCCATCGCCGTGTCGCCACCGCCGATCACCGCGATGTCCTGGTCCTTGAAGAAGAACCCGTCACAGGTCGCGCACCAGGAGACGCCGCGTCCGGAGAGGGCGTCCTCGTTCGGCAGGCCGAGCTTGCGGTGCTGGGAGCCGGTGGTGATGATGACGGCCTTGGCCTGGTGGACCGTGCCCGCGGTGTCGGTGACGGTCTTGATCTCGCCGGAGAGGTCGACGGCGACGACATCGTCGGGGATCAGCTCGGCGCCGAAGCGCTCGGCCTGGGCCCGCATGTTGTCCATGAGCTCAGGGCCCATGATGCCGTCCTGGAAGCCGGGGAAGTTCTCCACCTCGGTGGTGTTCATCAGTGCTCCGCCCGCGGTGACGGCTCCTTCGAATACCAGCGGCTTCAGCGAAGCGCGCGCGGTGTACAGAGCCGCCGTGTAGCCGGCGGGCCCGGAGCCGATGATGATCACGTTTCGGACGTCGCTCACGGCTGCATTCCTCGTCTCTGGACTAGCTTCTTCGGGGCCGGGTGAAGCTGCACTCGGAACTCTCACCCGACCTAACGGATCCTACGGGGCGCGCATTCCCGCCGTGCCCGGGCACACGGGAACGGCGCCGGGGCGCGGTACGGGCGCGAAGAGTCTGATCTCTACGAACGTGCGTAGGAGTGCTTCAAGAGGATCTCGGCCTTGCTGACGGCGGGCTCCCGCACGCACGACGAGTCGACGATGTAGGCGGTGACCCGCGAGTCGTTGGAGGCGTCGGGCAGGACCACGAGCAGGACGTCCTTGCCCTGGTAGATGCCCTTCTCCGTGGCGATCACAGCGTCGTCGCGGCCGATGCCCTTCTCGATGCACTCCGGGATCGTCGGCTGCTTGAAGACATGGTTCTCGGCACCAGTCTCGTTGCCGTTCTCGGACTCCGTGCCGAAGGTGCGCGGGGTACGCGGTCCGCTTTCGTTGGGCTGCCCGCCCGCGAGGAGGCCGGTGACCTTGTCCTGGAGCTTGCCCTCGGAGAAGGTGTCCGCCGGCGCCGACTGCTGTCCGTGGGCGGTTTCGTCCGATGGGCTCCCCCCGGTCAGGGAGGACACGACGACCGAACCGAGGCCGATGGCGGCTGCGGCGGCCACGGCGCCGAGTACGGCGATCCTGCGCCTGCCGCCACGACGGCGGTCCTTGCGGCCCGGGCCGGTGGAGGAGGGACGGGCGTGCCCGGCGGGACGGTCGGCTGCCGCCGATGCCGAGGGTGGTGCCGATGTTTCACGTGAAACGCGCGCGCTGCCGTCGCTGGACGCGGTTTCCTCTGTGGTGGCCCCCAGCGCCGCCTCGGCCTCGGCTGCCAGGGCGGCGTCGATACGCTGGGCCACGTCGTCCGGCATCCGTTCCGGCTCCGGCAGGGCGCCGAGCAGTCCCTGGATCTCCTCCAGTGAGGCGTAGACGTCCGAGCAGAGGTCGCACCCCTCCAGATGCCGCCGTATGTCGGTCGTCCGGGTGGTCGGGAGGAGGCCTTCGGCGAGGTCGGAGATCTCCACGACGTCCGGGTGCCCGGCCCTGTCTGTCGTCGACGACGTCACGCTCGTCCACCTCCGCCCTTCACTGCGGCTGAATCGCTCGACCCGTTCTCCGGCGGACCCGCGCGGTGCGGTCCCGCTGCCGGTGGGACGGATGTCCCCGGCGTCCGGTTCCGCTCGGCGCCGGACTTCCTGTCCTCACCGCTCCCGCCGCTGCCCTCCGGGCGCAGATGGGAGAGTTGCGGCAGGAGTCTGGCCCTCCCCCGGGCGCACCTGCTCTTGATCGTGCCGGTCGGTACGTCGAGAATCCGGGCGGCCTCGGCGACGGGGTAGCCCTGCATGTCCACCAGGACGAGGGCTGCCCGCTGGTCGGCAGGCAAGGTGCCCAGGGCCTTCAGCAGCTGGCGGTGCAGGTCGTTGCGCTCGGCGGGGGCGGAGGCCGACTCGTGCGGCTCCAGGAGCTGCTCCAGGCGCTCGGTGTCGTCGACCGGGGCGGTCTTCCGGGAAGCGGCCTTGCGTGCCCGGTCCAGACAGGCGTTCACGGTGATCCGGTGCAGCCACGTCGTGACGGCCGCCTGTCCGCGGAAGGTGTGGGCGGCCCGGTAGGCGGAGACAAGCGCGTCCTGAACGGCGTCGGCCGCCTCCTCCCGGTCTCCCAGCGTCCGCAGAGCCACGGCCCAGAGCCGATCGCGGTGACGGCGCACGAGCTCACCGAAGGCGTCGGGATGGCCGTCGACATGGCTGGCCAGAAGGTCCTGATCGCTCATGTCGCCGAGCGAAGGCTCTTCCTGCACGACTCCCCTCCCTCCGCGGGCAACTTACGAACGCGTCAGCTGGTCACCTTGACGTCCACTACTCTCCCGCGGAAATTGCCGTCGTCAGTCGGCGGCAGCTGGGTCAGCCAGACCAGCAGGTAGCGCGCCTGGAGCGGCGCACCGGGCTTGAGCGTCACCGTGGTACCGGTGCCCTCGGCGGCCTTCGTGTACCCCCCGATGCTCTGCGGCTCCGTGGTGTCCGTTCCGGCGGACCGTAGCTCGACGGAGGTGTTCCCGACGAACGATACGGTCACCTCGCCCACCTGCTGGACCTTGCCAAGGTCGAGGACGACGCCGAGCCCGGACTTCAGGCGCCCGAAGTCGGCGCTCCTGTAGTAGTCGGTCTGCCAGTAGGTACCGGAAGCGCCGTCGTAGACATTGCCGACGTCGGACGGCTTCTCGGAGCCGTCACCCAGGGGGTCGAAGTCACGCGCGCCCGTAATGGCGACCGGCTGCCCGCCGGCGGCCGGCTTCTTCGGGCTCTTGTCGTCGCCGTCCGTCGTCTGCGTCTGGTTCTGGTCGTCGGACTTGCCGCCGCGCTCCATGAGCGCGTCCGCCAGTTGCCAGCTGCCCAGGCCGAGGGCGGCGATCAGCAGAGCGGAGACGCTCCACTTCAGTGCCTTGCCGGTACGGCTCTGCAGCGGGGGCGGCGGCGCCTGCACCGCCTGGGTGGCGCCGGGGCGCGGTGCCGGACGGCCGTACGCGCCCTGCTGGTAGGCGGTGCGCTGGTAGTCGGGCGGTGCGGTGTACGAGGGCTCCGGTGGGCGGATGCGGGGCATCTCGCCGATCGCCTTCACCAGCTCCTCCGGCGTGGTGCACGGGGCCTCGTGCCGGGAAGCGGTCGCGCCGTCGTTGGCGAGCGCCCGCATGGCCAGTTCGGACAGACCGCGATGGACGCCCGCGCGGACCTGGTCCGGCGGGATCAGCCCGATGTCCTTGGGCAGACCGGCCAGACCGTGGGCGTCGCTCTCGTACGGCCAGCGCTGGGTGAGCGTGGCGTACAGCAGGGCGCCGATGGCCTCCGTGTCGGTGCGCTGGGGGGACGCGGAACTGATGCCGCGCAGTGCGGCGTTGACGGCGAGGCCGCGGATCCGCCACTGGCCCGACGACGTACGCAGCACCGCGTTGGGGCTCAGCCGCAGATGGGCGAGGCCCTCACGGTGGGCGGCCGCCATGGCGGACGACACCTGACTGACCATCTGGTAGGCGTCGTACACCTCCAGCGGGCCGGAGGCGAGGAGCGCGGTCAGCTCCGTGGCGTCGGGGAGCCACTCGTGGACGACGTAGACGAGGTCGTTGTCCTCGACGGCGTCCAGCACCTGGACGAAGCGGGGGTCGCCGAGCAGCGCGGAGGAGCGTGCCGCGGCCAGCACGGAGCGGGCCCGCGTGTGGTCGCTCGGCAGGATGTGGACTCCGACGGCGCGGCGGAGCTTCTCGTCGACGGCCCGCCAACTGCTGAAGCCGTCCAGACGGGTGACGCACTCCTCGAGGCGGTAGCGTCTGGCGAGCTTGTGCCCGCTGTGCAGTTCGGGCGGCGAGGCCTTGCCGGTTTCCTCGCTCGTGGGGGTCCCCTGTGCCTCGTCGCTGTCCGTGTCCCGCTCCCGGTTGTTGGCCACCCCGTCGGCCGTGGACTGGTCCGCCTGTGCGGTCAGCGGCTCATCACCGCTGTTGTCTGCCACGTCGACGGCAGCTGTGCTCCGTTCCGCCACCGTCGTTCCTGCCTCCCCATTCGATGCGCGTCGGCCGACTCCCGATGTGCGCGTCCGACGCCGAACCCAATTGTGCCCACAGTCCGGCGCTATGCACGACACACGGCGGCGGACGATGGTTGTGCGCCTACCCCGGGTCTCAGCGTCCCAGGCGTCCGCGCACCATGCCGACCAAAGAGTTGACCTCCTCGATGCGCATCCGGCGGGCGGCGACGAAGAAGACACCGAACAGCAGCAGCCCGCCGGCCAGCAGCGCGGCGAAGGATCCCACGACACCCTGACCGAGCGACTTGGTGATGGCGTAGCAGGCCGCGCCACTGAGCAGGACGGCCGGGACGGACGCGATGCACAGCCGGGCGTACGTCCGCAGCACCCGGGCGCCGTCGAGGTCGCCGCCGAGCCGCTTGCGCAGCCTGCGCCAGGCGATGCCCACACCGATCACGTAGGCCAGGCCGTAGGAGGCGGCCATGCCGACCACGGCCCAGCGCGCCGGCAGCAGGAGGAAACAGAGTCCCGAGGCGGCGGCGTTGACCGCGGCCACGATGACCGTGTTGTAGAAGGGCGTCCGGGTGTCCTCGTAGGCGTAGAAGGCGCGCAGGACGACGTACTGGACGGAGTACGGGATGAGTCCGAGGCCGAAGGCCATCAGCATGTAGCCCATGTTGGTGGCCTCGCCGGTGCCCGAGGAACCGAACATGAGCGTGCACATCGGAATGCCGAGCGCGACGAATGCGAAGGAGACAGGGACGATGGCGACGGCCGTGGTGCGCAGACCCTGGGAGATGTCGTCCCGCACCGCTCCGCCGTCCTCCTCGGACGCCGAGCGGGAGATGCGGGGCAGCAGGGCCGCCATCAGGGAGACGGTGATGATGGCCTGGGGCAGGCCCCAGATCAACTGCGCGTTCGCGTAGGCGGCGAAGCCGGTGCCGTCGACGGGTGAGGCCTTGCCGGCCGCGGTGGAGAGCTGAATGACGATCATGGCGCCGGCCTGGTTGGCGAGCACGAACAGGACCGTCCACTTGGCGAGGGTGACGGCCTTGCCGAGTCCGTGGCCCTTCCAGTCGAAGCGTGGCCGGAGCCGGAACCCCGTCTCTCGCAGGTAGGGAATCATGGCCAGGGACTGGACGATGAGGCCCAGCAGCACCCCGATACCGAGGAGCTTCTCGCCCTCCGGCGGGATGCTGGTGACCTTCATCCCGGAGTTCTCCGCGGTGCCGTAGACCCAGATGAACATCCCCAGGGTCACGATGATGACGATGTTGTTGAGGACCGGCGTCCACATCATCGCGCCGAACCTGCCGCGGGCGTTGAGGATCTGCCCCATCACCACGTGCAGGCCCATGAAGAAGATCGAGGGCAGGAAGTAGCGGACGAAGGTGATGCCGACCTCGTTCGCGGCCGGGTCACTGGCGACCGGGTTGGACAGCAGCCGGATCAGCAGGGGTGCGGCGAAGACCGTGATCACGGTCAGGGCGCCCAGCGCCACCATGACCAGGGTCAGCAGACGGTTGGCGAAGGCCTCGCCACCGTCCTCGTCGTCCTTCATCGCCCTGACGAGCTGCGGTACGAAGACGGAGTTGAGGCCGCCACCGACGGTGAGGATGTAGATCATCGTGGGCAGCTGGTAGGCGACCTGGAAGGTGTCTCCGAGCAGCCCGACTCCCAGAGCCGAGACGATCAGCGCCGATCGGATGAATCCGGTCAGTCGCGACACCATCGTGCCCGCGGCCATCACGGCGCTCGACTTCAGCAGGCCACCCGCGCGCCCGCCCTTCTTGGCGGTGCCGGCCGGAGCAGTCGCGGGACCCGGCTCGGGCTCCACGAGGGGGGCTTCGGCCGCTTCCGGGGTCGGGGCGACCGCGTACTGGCCGGGAGCGGGTGGCGCGTGCTGTTCGTGCCCCGGTGCAGGGCCGCCGTAATGGCCGGGTGCCGCAGGGTTTCCGTAGGGGGCGGGCCCGTGCGGGGCGCCGTACTGCGCAGGTCCCTGTGGGCCGCCGTACTGCGCAGGTCCCTGTGGGCCGCCGTACTGGGCGGGGCCCTCGGGTGCGCCGTACTGCGCCGGGCCCTGTGGGCCGCCGTACTGGGCCGGGCCCTGGGGAGCGCCGTACGGCCCCGGTGCCTGGGCGGGGGCGGGTACGCCGGCGTGGTCGTCGTACGAGGGGTGGCCGCCGCCCTGCTGCTGGTCGCGGAAGAGGTGCGCGAAGGCGTCCGGCTCGTGCCGTTGGTCACCGGCCTGGGTGACCAGGTCGTCCACGCCGACGAACTGGGTGGTCCGCGGGTCGTCGCCGTACGGCAGGTACTGCGTCGGGCCCTCCGGTTCGGGGGCCGGGGTCTGCCCCCAGACGCGCGGGTCGGGGGCGTGCGGCGACTGCGCGGGCTGGGAGTACAGCGGCTGCTGCGGCGGGTACGCGGCCGGCGGCGGCGGGGGGTGCGCGGCGCGGTCGTAGAGCGCCTCGGAGACCGGGTCCTGGGCGGAGAGGTCCTGTGCCCGGTAGGGATCCTGGTCGTAGGCGTCCTGGAGGTACATGTCCGCGGGCGGCTGCGGCGGCGTCTGACGGGGGTCCTGCGGCGGGCCCTCGGGGTGGCCCGAGCCGTCCGCGGACCGACCGCGGTCACCGTCGTACGGCGCGTTCATCGCTACCCCACCTCATCGTCCCGGGCCGACCGGCCACGACATCCTCAACGGTCCACTCTCTCACCCGTGCCGGACGGGTCCGTGCTTTCCGTTGCGGCGTTTGGTGTCGGGTCACTCGGCTGCTCGGGGTCGCCTGCCCGGGGCGGTGCCTCGGACTCCTTCTTGAGACGCCCCTCGGTGCCGTCCGGGTTCTCCGGTCCGTCCTCGGGGTCCTGGGACGCCTCCGACCCGTCGGACCCGTTCTTCTCGGCGTCCCGGGCCGCGGCGCGCTTGCGCTGCGTGTACATCCGGAAGCCGGCGAGGACGAGCAGCAGGACACCGCCGCCGATGACGAGCATCACGGTGGCCGTGATCTCGGTGACCTTCACGTCGAAGGTGACGGGCTCGCCGTACTTGCGTCCGTCCATCGTGTACAGCTGGGCGATCACCGTCGCCCGGCCGTTGGCATTGGCGGACGTGGGGAACTTCACCGACTGGCTGTGGCCGCCGGAGACCGAGATCGGCTGCTCCTCGTACCGGGCGCCGTCGATCTCCAGGCGCGTCGGGTTGGTCGAGGTGAGCCGCAGGACCAGGGGTCCGACGTCCTGCACCAGGTTGTTCTGCACCGTCACCGGGATGGTGGCGCTGCGCCCGGAGAGCTTGGTCTCGGACTTGTCGATCAGTCTGACCCGGCCGGTGAGCCCGTCGAGGTAACGCTTCACGCCGTCGCGGAACGACTCCGCCTCGGTGGCCCGGCCCCGCCAGGAGACGGACATCTCCCGGTTGAGGGCGCGTCCGAAGGGCGTCACCACGCGGGACGGGTTCGACAGGACGACCTGGAAGTTGTCGAGCGTGCCCTGGGTCCGGGCGATCTCCTCGAAGGCCGACCGCGGCAGCTCGTTCCTGCGCAGTTTCGAGGGGTACGACGAGGTCCCCGGCACCTCAGTGGTGGCGTCCGGATCCGGCTTGGCCGCCGCGGCGGCCCCCAGCTTCTGGGACTCGGACCAGGTGCTCCCCTGCAGGGCGCGCAGTGCCTCGGCCATCGCGCGTGCCTGGCTCCCGGACGGCATGCGCTGCGGTGCGATGACGACGCTGCGCTGCTTCCCGGTCTGGAGGCCCAGGCCCAGGCTCTGGGCGAGGAACCGCTGCACCGCCAGCGTGGACGAGGACGCCTTCGTCAGGTCGCCCTCGAACGCCGTGGACAGCCGGGCGTCCGCGACGACGGCCGTGGTGCCGCCGCCGACGGGGCGGGCGGCGGAAGGCGTGTACGACAGACCGTTGCCCTCCTGGAGGCTGTCGCTGCGGGCGATCACCTTGTCGGCGCCGGCGGACGTCGCGACCTTGACGATCGACCGGTCGACGGCGCCGTCCACGGGCCAGGCGAACTCGGTGCTCGGCTTCACGTGGAGGATGGTCCCGACCGTGTCCTCGATCACGTCCGTGGCGCTCTTCAGCTGGCTCAGCGAGCCGGTGACGTCCGTGCCGTTGTGGGCCAGGGACGCCAGGTCGGGGTCGGCGAAGGGGAGGGCGACGACCTCCTTGTCGGCCACCGCGTCCTGCAAGTCGGCGAGCCACTGCTTGGCGACGTCCTGATGGGTTCCGGCGACGGTGTTCTCGCCGTCCCGGACGCGGTAGCTGCCGGTCATCGCGTCGACGGAGGCCAGCAGGTCCGGGTCGACCACCCAGGTGACGTCGAGATCCTTGCCCAGCGCCAGCATCTGGTTCAGCCGGCCGCCGGGGGAGATCTCCTTGGCCAGGTCGTCATTGAGGAGGACGGGGGTCTGCTCCTCGTTCGGCCCCGTCTCGGCGGCCATGTGCGTGGTGGAGATCAGCGGCCACAGGGCCGTCGTCTTCGTCTTGGTGTCGGCCCCGCCGGGCTGCCACGGCAGGAAGGTCCGCTGGATGCCGAGGATCTGCTCCCAGGGCTGCGCGGAGGTCTGCCCGGAGAGCGAGACGGCGAACTCGTAGACGCCGTCCTCGCCGAGGTTCAGGTCGTCGGCGGGCACGGAGATGTTGAAGTGCTCGGCCACGCCCGGGACCAGCTTGGAGAACTTCTCGGTGTACTTGTTCTCGATCTCCGGGGCGATGGACCCCTGGAGGTCGTCGCTCTCCTTGGCGATCGAGTCGACGGACGAGCGGGTGTCCACCTCGGGGCCCACGCGCAGGCCCACGTGGGCGTCGGTGACGGCCTGCTTGCCGTTGTTGGTGACGGTGCCGGACACGGTCACCGTGTCCCCGTCCGTGGGTGCCGAGGGGGTGAGCGAGTCGACGGCGACGGCCACCGGGCCCGAATCGGCGTCCGCCCGGGCGGGCGGCTTGCCGTCGGCGTGTGCCGCGCCGGCCGCGGGCAGCTGGACCAGGCCGGCCAGCAGCGGCGCCCCGGCGAGCAGTGCCGTGGTGCGCCGGCGCCACCGGCGGGCAGGTGAGGGACTGGTCCCCTGGAAGTCTGCCGCCTCGGCCACGCGCTCGCCCGTCCCTCGTCGTGATCAGTGGTCGTCGGAATGTGCGTCCACGCATGGTAACGATGTGCGCCGAGAGGAAGTGCCGCGGCGTACACCACAAGATCGCCCGCGGGGGCGGGCCGCCCCGTATGTGCGCCTATAGAGGGAGCAGGGCCGGACTGGGGGATTCGGGCGGCGATCAATGGGGGCGCCTGGCTCCGCCCGGGCCACGTACCCTGTCCTGTTGTGCCGAACGTCAACGAAGCCAGCCCCAGCGCCCTGAGCCCGGAGCCGTCCCCCGCGGTGGGCGAACCGCTGCGGGTCGCCCCCGTCGCCGACGATCTTGCCCGCCGTTTCCAGGAGGCCGGGTTCTCTCTCGCCCTGGTCGGCGGCTCGGTCCGGGACGCGTTGCTCGGACGGCTCGGCAACGATCTGGACTTCACGACCGATGCCCGTCCCCAGGACGTACTGGCGATCGTGCGCCCGTGGGCGGACGCCGTCTGGGAGGTCGGGATCGCCTTCGGGACGGTCGGGGCGCAGAAGGACGGCTACCAGATCGAGGTGACCACCTACCGCTCCGAGGCGTACGACCGCACCTCGCGCAAGCCGGAGGTGTCCTACGGCGACTCCATCGAGGACGACCTCGTCCGGCGCGACTTCACGGTGAACGCGATGGCGGTCGCGCTTCCGGAGAAGGTGTTCATTGATCCGCACGGCGGGCTCGAGGACCTCGCGGCGCGTGTGCTGCGCACGCCGGGCACTCCGGAGGACTCCTTCTCGGACGATCCGCTGCGGATGATGCGTGCCGCGCGCTTCGCGGCGCAGCTCGACTTCGAGGTCGCGCCCGAGGTGGTGGCCGCCATGAAGGACATGGCCGGCCGTATCGACATCGTCTCGGCCGAGCGGGTCCGGGAGGAGCTGAACAAGCTCGTCCTCTCCTCGCACCCCCGCAAGGGACTGACCCTGCTGGTGGAGAGCGGCCTCGCCGACCGGGTCCTGCCCGAGCTGCCGGCGCTGCGTCTGGAGCGTGACGAGCACCACCGGCACAAGGATGTCTACGACCACACGCTCATCGTCCTGGAACAGGCGATGGCCCTGGAGAGTGAGGGTCCCGATCTGATCCTCCGCCTGGCCGCCCTGCTGCACGACATCGGCAAGCCCCGCACGCGCCGCTTCGAGAGCGACGGCCGGGTCTCCTTCCACCACCACGAGGTGGTCGGGGCCAAGATGACCAAGAAGCGCATGACCGCGCTCAAGTACTCCAACGACCTGGTGAAGGACGTCTCCCGCCTGGTCGAGCTGCACCTGCGCTTCCACGGCTACGGCACCGGCGAGTGGACCGATTCCGCGGTCCGCCGGTACGTCCGTGACGCCGGCCCGCTGCTCGACCGGCTCCACAAGCTGACCCGGTCCGACTGCACCACCCGCAACAAGCGCAAGGCATCGGCTCTCGCACGCGCGTATGACGGCCTGGAGGACCGGATCGCCCAGCTCCAGGAGCAGGAGGAACTGGACGCGATCCGCCCCGATCTGGACGGCAACCAGATCATGGAGGTCCTCGGAGTTCCCCCCGGTCCGGCCGTCGGCCAGGCCTACAAGCACCTGCTGGAACTCCGTCTGGAGAACGGACCGATGGAACACGACGCGGCGGTGGCTGCGCTCAAGGAATGGTGGGCGCAGCGCGCGGAGTCCGCATGAGGAGAGGGCGCTACGTTTCACGTGAAACGTAGCGCCCTCTCCTCTCTGAGGCGCTGCCGCTGTGCCGCCGTCGCACTGCTTCGGGGTCATGTTTCACGTGAAACATGACCCCGAAGCAGTGGTCGGGCTGAGCCCTGGATTCCTCAGGCCTCGCCGAGGCAGAGCAGGAACTCTTCTCCGTCGCCGGTCTCGGCGTAGAAGCCAGTGGCTCCCTCGACCTTCCGGCACTCGGTCTCGGCGCTGATCGAGGTGAAGTGCCCCTTGACCTTCTCGAGCACCTTGCCCTCGGCCTCCGAGGAGGAGCAGTCCACGACCTCCATGCGGTCCGAGGACGACGACGCGGACTTCAGGCAGTCGCCCACGCCTGCCTGGTCGGCGTCGTCACGGCTGGCGATGTACCCGCCCACCGCGACACCCACGACGACCACGGCGATGACGATGTTCTTGATCATCTTGAAGCTCGGCTTACGCCGGGCCGGCTGCGGCGGGACCGGCGCGTACGGCGCACCCTGCGGGGGGACGCCGGGCTGACCGGGCTGCTGCGGGAAGCCCTGCTGCCCCTGCGCGTAGGGGTTCTGTCCCTGGGGCTGCTGCGGAGCCTGCGGCTGGCCCTGGGCGAACGGGTTGCCCTGCGGCGGCGGCTGAGTGGTCACTGGGGGTCCCCCTGGAAAATAGGCACGTGTCGCGGACATGCCGCGAGATAAGACGCACGTAAGTTATCGGGTCCCACTGACAAGTCCGTACTCCGGTAGGGCTCTGTGTCACTGATGTGACACTTACTGGCTCTCAAACCGGGTCATAGCCGCAGTAACCGCTCCGTAGATCACGGCGACCGTCAACACCAGCGGGACCGACCGGCCGTCCGGTGGCAGCATCAGCGCGGCCACCCCGGCGGCGCCGACGAAGGCGACGTTGAACAGCACGTCGTAGACGGCGAAGATCCGGCCGCGGAAGGAGTCGTCGACCGAGAACTGCACGACCGTGTCGGTCGCGATCTTCGCCCCCTGTGTCGTCAGGCCCAGCACGAACGCCGCCGAGAGCAGCGGCACCGTGGCGAACGGCAGGCCGAGTACCGGCACCAGCACCGTGGCCGTGGCCGCGCAGACGGCCATCCAGCGGCCAGGCCCCAGCCGCCCCGCTGCCCAGGGGGTGACGACCGCGGCCGCGAAGAAGCCCGCCCCGGAGACGCCGAGAGCCAGCCCCAGCAGGGCGAGCCCTTCCTCCGTGTCCGAGGACAGGGCGTACCGGCACAGCATCAGCAGCATGACCAGCAGGGCGCCGTAGCAGAACCGCATGAGGGTCATGCCCGCGAGCGCCCAGGCCGCCTCCCGGCGAGCGGGTGCGGCGAGGTGGCGTACCCCTGCCACCAGGTCGCGGGCGGTGCCGGCGAGCGCGGAGGCGACCCGCGGCGGGATGCGCCCGGGGTCGGGGCCCAGCAGCTCGACGGCGATGCGCAGCGAGGCGAGCGCCCCGCACAGGTACAGGGCCGCGCCGAGCAGCACCACGGCCGCGTCGGAGTCCGCGATCACGAGGCGGACGACGAAGGCGAGGCCGCCTCCCGCGGTCGCGGCCAGGGTGCCGGCGGTCGGGGAGAGTGAGTTGGCGATCACCAGGCGCTCGGCGTCGACCACCCGGGGCAGCGCGGCGGACAGTCCCGCGAGGACGAAGCGGTTGACGGCGGTGACGCAGAGCGCGGAGACGTAGAAGAGCCAGTCCGGGACGGAGGCGATCATCAGTACCGCCGTCACCGAGGCCAGCACGGCGCGCAGCAGGTTGCCGTACAGGAAGACCTGGCGGCGGCGCCAGCGGTCCAGCAGGACGCCGGCGAAGGGGCCCACCAGGGAGTAGGGGAGCAGCAGGACCGCCATCGCGGAGGCGACGGCGGCGGGCGAGGTCTGCTTCTCCGGGGAGAAGACGACGTAGGTGGCGAGCGCGACCTGGTAGACGCCGTCGGCGCCCTGGGAGAGCAGGCGCACGGCGAGCAGGCGCCGAAAGCCCTTCAGGCGCAGCAGGACGCGCAGGTCACGGACGACGGGCATGGGGCACAGCCTCACATACGGGAAAGGTCCCCGGGTCACGCGACCCGGGGACCTTCTGCGGAGTTGAGTCCTCGCGCGTCAGCGCTCGACCTCGCCCGCGATGAACTTCTCGACGTTGGCACGGGCTTCGTCGTCGAAGTACTGGACCGGCGGGGACTTCATGAAGTAGCTCGACGCCGACAGGATCGGGCCGCCGATGCCGCGGTCCTTGGCGATCTTCGCGGCGCGCAGGGCGTCGATGATGACACCCGCGGAGTTCGGGGAGTCCCAGACCTCGAGCTTGTACTCCAGGTTCAGCGGGACGTCGCCGAACGCGCGGCCCTCCAGGCGGACGTAGGCCCACTTGCGGTCGTCCAGCCACGCGACGTAGTCGGACGGGCCGATGTGCACGTTCTTCTCGCCGAGGTCCCGGTCGGGGATCTGCGAGGTGACGGCCTGCGTCTTGGAGATCTTCTTCGACTCGAGGCGGTCGCGCTCGAGCATGTTCTTGAAGTCCATGTTGCCGCCGACGTTCAGCTGCATCGTGCGGTCCAGGACGACGCCCCGGTCCTCGAACAGCTTCGCCATGACGCGGTGCGTGATGGTGGCGCCGACCTGCGACTTGATGTCGTCACCGACGATCGGGACACCGGCCTCGGTGAACTTGTCCGCCCACTCCTTGGTGCCGGCGATGAAGACCGGGAGGGCGTTGACGAAGGCGACCTTGGCGTCGATGGCGCACTGGGCGTAGTACTTCGCCGCGTCCTCGGAACCGACGGGCAGGTAGCAGACCAGAACGTCGACCTGCTTGTCCTTGAGGACCTTGACGATGTCGGCCGGCTCCTCGGCGGACTCCTCGATGGTCTCGCGGTAGTACTTGCCGAGACCGTCGAGCGTGTGGCCGCGCTGGACCTGGACGCCGCTGTTCGGCACGTCGCAGATCTTGATGGTGTTGTTCTCGGAGGCGCCGATGGCGTCCGCGAGATCCAGGCCCACCTTCTTGGCGTCCACGTCGAAGGCGGCGACGAACTCGATGTCACGGACGTGGTAGTCGCCGAACTGGACGTGCATCAGGCCCGGGACCTTGGACTCCGCATCGGCGTCCTTGTAGTACTCGACGCCCTGAACCAGCGATGCGGCGCAGTTGCCCACACCGACGATGGCTACGCGAACCGAACCCATTCCGGTTGCTCCCTGTGTGTACGAGTGAGGCCCTGACTGGGCGCTCACGTGGCGGTGTCGCCGGGCGTGTCCGGCAGGGGGTCGTCCCCCGGCCGGGGCAGGCCGCCCGTCGCTCCAGATGTCGTGTCCTGATGTGCGGTCCCCTCGGCGGCGGGACCTCGCAGGTCCCGCCCCGCCCGCTCGCTCTCGATGAGCTCGTTCAGCCAGCGCACCTCGCGCTCCACGGACTCCATTCCGTGGCGCTGCAGCTCAAGCGTGTAGTCGTCGAGCCGCTCCCGGGTGCGGGCCAGGGAGGCCCGCATCTTCTCCAGGCGCTCCTCCAGCCGGCTGCGCCGGCCCTCGAGCACGCGCATGCGCACGTCACGCGACGTCTGCCCGAAGAACGCGAAGCGAGCGGCGAACGTCTCGTCGTCGTACGCGTCCGGGCCCGTCTGTGAAAGGAGCTGCTCGAAATGTTCCTTACCGTCGGCCGTCAACCGGTAGACGATCTTGGCCCGACGTCCCGTGAGGGAGGCCGCGGCCTCGCCGATGTTCCCGGGTTCCTCGATCAACCAGCCGTTGGCGACCAGCGTCTTGAGGCAGGGATAGAGCGTCCCGTAGCTGAACGCCCGGAACACACCCAGTGATGTGTTGAGCCGTTTGCGCAGCTCATAGCCGTGCATGGGGGACTCGCGGAGCAGGCCGAGTACGGCGAACTCGAGGATGCCGGATCGCCGGCTCATCGTCGCCTCCTCTCGCCCTTATGCCGCTCTGATGTATCGAGTCGATACATCAGCACGATAGAACGAGGTGGCGCGTGCGACAAGAGCGGGCGTGGTGAACGGGATCACATCAGGGTTTCATCGTGAGCAAGTTGCCTGATTTGAGGTGAACTTCGGGACTCGGGGGTTTTGGCGGTGCGTAGTCTGTGCGCCATGCAAATCACCGGGAACCGCGTGACGCATGGGGGCGTCCCTGTCCCTGGTGCAGTACGGGTGAATGCGGAAGGGGCCGCATCCGTACTTCGGGGGGACCGGAAACCAGCCGCCTTTTCCAGGTGCGCAAAGGTGCGCCTGCCCGAGGAGTAGTCGTTCGATGAGCGAGCACCGTCGCAAAGCGCCGCAGCCGCAGGGAGGCGGACGTGCCGCGGCCCGACGCGGTCAGTCCGGCTCGTCCTCCGGCCGCCGTGCGGCGCCGCGAGGCGCCACAGGGTCTCCGTCCGGCTCGTACGGTCCGGAGAGCGAGGAACGTCAGTAC
Organism: Streptomyces sp. NPDC107500; assembly: GCF_055582785.1. Taxonomy (NCBI): domain Bacteria; kingdom Bacillati; phylum Actinomycetota; class Actinomycetes; order Kitasatosporales; family Streptomycetaceae; genus Streptomyces; species Streptomyces sp. NPDC107500. The sequence goes on along the minus strand of NZ_JBVJPF010000005.1, from coordinate 206,343 downwards.
GGCAGTCGCGCCGAAGCCCGGCGCGCGGCACAACGGGGCGGTGGCCGCCGCAGAGCGGCCGAGCCGGGCCGCGGTGGCCGGCGAGCCGCCGCCGTGGCCGGTAAGAAGCGGATGATCGACTATCCGCGCTACGACCGGGACGGGTGGCGCCGCTGGGTGCCCTCCTGGAAGCTCGTCTCCGGGCTGTGCATCGGGTTCTTCGGCACGATGGTGGCCGCCGCGGGCATCGCCTACGCCATGGTGAGCGTCCCCGTCGTCGACGATTCGGCCACGGCGCAGAACAACGTCTACTACTGGGCCGACGGCAGCCGGATGGTCGCCACGGGTGGTGAGCGCAACCGGCAGAGCGTCGACCTCTCCCAGATTCCCAAGGAGATGCGCAACGCGATCATCTCCCAGGAGAACAAGACGTTCTACTCCGACAGCGGCATCGACCCCAAGGGCATCGCCCGCGCCGTGTTCAACATGGCCAAGGGCGGTGACACGCAGGGTGGCTCCACCATCACCCAGCAGTACGTGAAGAACGCGATGCTGAACGACCAGTCGCAGACGATCTCCCGCAAGGTGAAGGAGATCTTCGTCTCGATCAAGGTCGGCACCGATGTGTCCAAGGACGACATCCTTGAGGGCTACCTCAACTCCGCGTACTACGGCCGCGGCGCCTACGGCATCCAGGCCGCCTCACGGGCGTACTTCAACGTGGACGCCGTCGACCTGAACGCCGGGCAGTGCGCCTTCCTGTCGGCGGTCCTCAAGGGCGCCACGTACTACGACCCGGCGGGATCGACCTCGATCGACCCGGCGGCCACGCCCGAGGCCAACCAGGACCGTGCCAGGAACCAGATGCAGGACACCCTCGACAAGATGGTGGAGTACGGGCATCTGAGCCAGGCGGACCGGGCGAAGTACACCGAACTTCCCAAGTGGAAGAACCCGGAGTCGAACGCCCAGCTGGGCGGCCAGATCGGCTACCTCGTCAGGCTCGCCAAGTCCTCCGTGATCAAGAACACCGACGTGTCGGAGCAGCAGCTGGAGAAGGGTGGCTACTCGATCTACACGACCTTCGACAAGAAGAAGGTCGACGAGCTCGAGAAGGCCGTGCAGAAGGTCTACAAGAAGAACATCGACCCCAAGAAGCGCCCCGAGAAGGACACCCACGTCCAGTTCGGCGGGGCTTCGGTGAACCCCGAGACGGGTGCCATCGAGGCCATCTACGGCGGTGAGGACGCCACCAAGCACTTCACCAACAACGCCGACGTCACCGGCGCCCAGGTCGGCTCGACCTTCAAGCCGTACGTACTCGCGGCGGCGATGAAGTGGGGCGTGCGTGATCCCGACGGCGCCGAGACCCAGGCCCAGGACGAGCGCACGGTCGTCTCCCCGAAGAGCCTGTACAGCGGCAAGAACAATCTCAAGATCAAGAACTTCGACGGGTCGATCTGGCAGAACGAGAAGGGCGAGCAGTGGCGCCAGGAGAACGACGGCAAGGATTCCGTCGGTGAGGCGCCCGACTACAAGATCGACCTTCGCGAGGCCATGCGGGAGTCGGTGAACTCCGCGTTCGTCCAGCTCGGCATGGACGTCGGGCTGGACAAGGTCAAGGAGTCCGCGGTCGACGCGGGACTCCTGGAGGACAGCCTGGCGGGAGCGGGTTACCCCTCGTTCTCCATCGGTGTCTCGGACCCGAGTGCCATCCGTATGGCGGGCTCGTACGCCACCTTCGCGGACAGCGGCAAGCAGCGTGATCCGTTCTCGGTCACCAAGGTGACGAACAAGGACGGCACGCTCTTCTCGCACAAGGTGGAGACCAAGCAGGCGTTCACCGCGAAGGTCGCGGACAACGTCACGGACGTCCTCAAGACCGTCGTCGAAAAGGGCACGGGTACCAACGCCCAGCTCCAAGGGCGCGAGGTCGCGGGCAAGACCGGTACGACGGACGGCAACAAGTCGGCCTGGTTCGTCGGCTATACCCCGCAGTTGTCGACCGCGATCAGCATGTTCCGCTACCCGGACGACGAGACCATCAAGAACCGTTCGTTCCTGGAGATGTACGGGACCGGTGGCGAGGAGAAGATCCACGGTGCGTCCTTCCCGTCCGTGATCTGGCAGGACTACATGGAAGACGCGATGAAGGGCGAGAAGGTCGAGAAGTTCCCGAAGCCCGAGCCCATCGGCGAGGTCATCAACGACGCCCCGTCGCCGACCCCGACTCCCTCGCCCTCGGTGACGGAGGAGAAGCCGAGTCCGTCCCCGACGCCGTCGCCCAGCAAGACGGAGGTCACCCCCTCCCCCACGCCGACCGAGTCCTGTGGTCCCTTCGACTTCAACTGCGACGACGGGAACAACGGCGGCAACGGGAACGGTGGCAACGACGCAGGGGGGACAGGGAACAGTCCATCGCCCTCGACATCACCCAGTGAAACGGGCGGCGAAGAGGACGACGGAGGGTTCATCCGGGGTCCGAACGGCTAGCTGCCAAAACGTCCGGCTTGACTGTTTCACGTGAAACACGGGGAACAGTCGCAAGTTTCACGTGAAACAGGGGCCGCCGCATCCAGCAGGGTGCGGCGGCCCCCGCGCGTTCCCAGGTGCGTACGGCAGGATGTGCCTCATGCCCAGTGCAGAATCGACGCCAGCCAGCGTGCACGAGCCGGACCCGGTGCGGCCGACCAGGGAGGACACGGTCGCCGCGGCCGGCAGCGAGCTGATCGGCGGCCCCGTGGGCCGACGCGCCCTGCTCGGCAGGTCCTGGTGGACCCCCGTGCGCGTGATCGCACTCGTGGCGATCGGCATGTTCGCCCTCGGTCTGATCCAGAAGGCACCCTGCTACAACGGGGCCTGGTTCTTCGGTGCCAGTTCCCAGTACACGCACGCGTGCTACTCGGACATTCCGCACCTCTATCAGGGGCGTGGCTTCGTCGACGGACTCGTGCCGTACTTCGACAAGCTCCCCGGCGACATGGAGTACCTGGAGTACCCCGTGCTGACCGGTGTGTTCATGGAGGTGGCGACCTGGCTCACGCCGGGCAGCGGCACGATCCAGGACCAGGAGCAGTGGTACTGGATGGTCAACGCCGGGATGCTCATGGTCTGCGCGGCCGTCATCGCGGTCTGCGTCACCCGCACGCACGCCCGGCGCCCCTGGGACGGTCTCCTCGTCGCCCTGGCGCCCGCCTTCGCGCTGACGGCCACCGTCAACTGGGACCTGCTGGCGGTCGCCCTGACGGCCGCCGCGATGCTGATGTGGTCACGGGAGCGCCCCGTGGCCTTCGGCGTGCTGCTGGGCCTCGCCACGGCCGCCAAGCTCTATCCCTTCCTGATTCTCGGCCCCCTGCTCGTCCTGTGCTGGCGCGCGGGTAGATGGCGGGAGTTCGGAAAGGCCTTGGGAGGCGCGGCCGGCGCCTGGCTCGTGGTGAACCTGCCGGTGATGCTGTTCGCCTTCGACGGCTGGTCGAAGTTCTACACGTTCAGCCAGGAACGCGGTGTGGACTTCGGTTCCTTCTGGCTGATCCTGGTCCAGAACACCGACAGCCCGCCCAGCACCGAGACCGTCAACACCCTTGCCACCCTGCTGATGCTGCTGTGCTGCGGCGCCGTCGCGGCGCTCACACTGACCGCACCCCGGCGTCCGCGGTTCGCCCAGCTCGCCTTCCTGATCGTGGCGGCCTTCATCCTCACCAACAAGGTCTACTCACCGCAGTACGTGCTGTGGCTGGTGCCGCTGGCCGCGCTGGCCCGGCCGAAGTGGCGGGACTTCCTGATCTGGCAGGCGTGCGAGGTGGCCTACTTCCTGGGCATCTGGATGTACCTCGCGTACACGACCAGCGGCGACGCCCACAAGGGCCTGCCCACGGACGGCTACCACTGGGCCATCGCCGTTCACCTGCTGGGAACGCTGTTCCTCTGCGTGATGGTGGTGCGCGACATCCTGATGCCGGACCGGGACCCGGTCCGGCGGGCGGGTGACGACGACCCGTCGGGCGGCGTGCTCGACGGCGCCGAGGACGTCTTCGTCCTGGGCCCCGCCGCTCAGACCGATCAGCACACGGCCCGCTTCGAGGGCCCGCGGGTGAAGTGGGGCACGCGACGGCCGACCGGCACTTCGCTCTGAGCGAACGCGTGGGGGGCCGTCCATGGAGAAGGGCCGTACACGGAAACGCCGTGTACGGCCCTTGCCCCGACTGACGCGCTAGCGGTCGAGGATACGGTCGAACTGCGTGGTGGTGTGCCGCAGATGGGCCACCAGCTCGTCGCCCACCGTGGGCTCCGCCGCGTCCGAGGGCACGAACAGGATCGACACCTGCATGTGCGGAGGCTCCGCGAACCAGCGCTGCTTGCCGCTCCAGACGAACGGCGAGAGGTTGCGGTTGACCGTGGCGAGGCCGGCCCGGGCGACGCCCTTGGCTCGCGGCATGACGCCGTGCAGCGCCTTCGGGGCCTCCAGACCCACACCGTGCGACGTACCGCCCGCCACGACCACCAGGAAGCCGTCCGAGGCGGCCTTCTGCTGCCGGTAGCCGAAGCGCTCGCCCTTGGCGACCCGCGTGACGTCCAGGACCGCACCGCGGTACTCGGTCGCCTCGTGGTCGCCGAGCCACAGCCGCGTGCCGATCCGCGCGCGGAACCGGGTCTGCGGGAACTGCTGCTGGAGCCGGGCCAGTTCATCGGCCTTGAGGTGGCTGACGAACATGGTGTGCAGCGGCAGCCGGGCCGCGCGCAGCCGGTCCATCCAGCCGATGACCTCCTCGACGGCGTCCGAGCCGTCGGTACGGTCGAGCGGCAGGTGGATGGCGAAGCCCTCCAGCCGGACGTTCTCTATGGCGGCGTGCAGCTGGGGCAGGTCCTGCTCGCTGATGCCGTGCCGCTTCATCGAGGACATCACCTCGATGACCACACGGGCGCCGACGAGGCCGTACACGCCGTCGATGGACGACACCGAGCGCACGACGCGGTCGGGCAGCGGCACGGGCTCCTCGCCGCGCCGGTACGGCGTCAGGACCAGCAGGTCACCACCGAAGAAGTCCTTGATCCGGGCGGCCTCGTACGTGGTGCCGACGGCCAGGACGTCCGAGCCGAGCCGCGTGGCCTCCTCCGCCAGCCGCTCGTGCCCGAAGCCGTAGCCGTTGCCCTTGCAGACCGGGACCAGTCCCGGGAACTGCTCCTGCACGTGCTTGTGGTGCGCCCGCCAGCGCGCGGTGTCGACGTAGAGCGTGAGCGCCATGGCCGGACCTGGAACCTTTCTCGTGGCTGTCAGAGGTGCGGGATGAGGGGTGGGTGCGCGGTCAGCGGCGCGACATGTAGATGTCGAGCGCCTTGTGGAGCAGCTTGTTCAGCGGGAAGTCCCACTCGCCGAGGTACTCGGCCGCCTGACCGCCCGTACCCACCTTGAACTGGATCAGACCGAAGAGGTGGTCGCTCTCGTCCAGCGAGTCGGAGATGCCGCGCAGGTCGTAGACGGTCGCGCCGAGCGCGTAGGCGTCGCGGAGCATGGCCCACTGCATGGCGTTCGAGGGCCGGACCTCGCGGCCGATGTTGTCGGAGGCGCCGTAGGAGTACCAGACGTGCCCGCCGACCACCAGCATCGTCGCCGCCGACAGGTTCACCCCGTTGTGCCGGGCGAAGTACAGCCGCATGCGGTTGGGGTCCTCGTTGTTGAGGGCCGCCCACATGCGCTGGAAGTACGACAGCGGACGCGGCCGGAAGTGGTCGCGCACGGCCGTGATCTCGTACAGGCGCTGCCACTCCTCCAGGTCGTGGTAGCCGCCCTGGACGACCTCGACGCCGGCCTTCTCGGCCTTCTTGATGTTGCGGCGCCAGAGCTGGTTGAAGTTCTTGTGGACCTCTTCCAGCGACCGGTTGGCCAGCGGCACCTGGAAGACGTAGCGGGGCTGCACGTCGCCGAAGCCGGCGCCGCCGTCCTCGCCCTGCTGCCAGCCCATGCGGCGCAGCTTGTCGGCCACCTCGAAGGCGCGCGGCTCGATGTGGTCGGCCTCTATGTCCCGCAGGCGCTTGACGTCGGGGTCCTGGATGCCCTTCTTGATGGACGTGGCGTCCCAGCGCCGGATGATCACCGGCGGACCCATCTTCACCGAGAAGGCGCCCTGCTGCTTGAGGTGCGCCAGCATCGGCTCCATCCACTCCTGGAGGTTCGGCGCGAACCAGTTGATGACCGGGCCCTCGGGGAGGTAGGCGAGGTAGCGCTTGATCTTGGGCAGCTGCCGGTACAGCACCAGACCCGCGCCGACCAGCTCACCCGTCCGCTCGTCGAACCAGCCGAGGTTCTCCGAGCGCCATTCAGCCTTGACGTCTGCCCATGCGGGGACCTGCATGTGACTGGCCGCCGGCAGGCTCTGGATGTAGGCCAGATGCTGCTCGCGGCTGATGGTCCTCAGGGTCAGGCTCATTCGGGGCGCTCCTCGGGCTGGTGTGTCCCCATGGGTACAGGGGCTCCGGCTCTCGCGCGAAGCCTACTGCGCCCTGTGCGCGCCCCGTCCGGCGTCCGGCTGGAAGGTGTGGTCCGGCGGTCGGGCGGCGAACGGATCAGCCGATGAGCCCGCCGTGGTAGATGCCGAAGAAGAGTCCGGCCGCGGAGGCTCCCAGGCCCAGGATCAGACCGAAGCGCTCCCGCGTCGTCTCGGAGACGTACTGGCCGTATCCGCCGGTCAGGACACCGAGCAGTCCCGCCCAGGAGGTCAGGACGTGCAGACCCCGGAAGCTCGCCGTGGCGAGGGCGAGCACGCCGAGCACCACGGTCGCGGCGAGCAGCGCGTGCTGGAGGGGGTGCGGTTTGCCGTCGGTGGCCAGCAGCCCGGTCCGGGGCCTTGCCGGTCGCATGATCTGTGCCATGGGGAACCTCCTGCCGAAGGCAGTGCGTCGTCGCCCTATCACATCCGCTGGGTATCGATTGTGTCCCCTCAGGGGCGGATTTCAACCGCAAGCGCGCGGCCGGGTACTCTGTAGCTTCTGCACTGGTGTCCGCTGCCTCCCACGGCCGGGCCGCCTTCCTGGAGGAGGCCCGATTGTCAGTGGGTCCTGGTTTACTCGCTGATGCCGGTGCCAACGCATCGCAACCCTCCTGCCACGGAACGACCGTGGCCGCTGAGTCCAAAGGAGGTGGGTTCCACATGCGTCACTACGAGGTGATGGTCATCCTCGACCCCGATCTCGAGGAGCGTTCTGTCTCCCCGCTGATCGAGAACTTCCTCTCTGTCGTCCGTGACGGCGGCGGAAAGGTCGAGAAGGTCGACACCTGGGGCCGTCGTCGTCTCTCGTACGAGATCAAGAAGAAGCCCGAGGGCATCTACTCGGTCATCGACCTGCAGGCCGAGCCTGCGGTCGTCAAGGAGCTCGACCGCCAGATGAACCTGAACGAGTCGGTCCTCCGGACCAAGGTCCTCCGTCCCGAGATGCACTGAGCTTCCGCTCAGCTGATCCCGGGATCCGAGTAGCAGCAACCAAGCAGCCAGAGCAGCAAACCCGCCGAGAGGTACCCCCATGGCAGGCGAGACCGTCATCACGGTCGTCGGCAATCTTGTCGACGACCCCGAGCTGCGCTTCACCCCGTCCGGTGCGGCCGTCGCGAAGTTCCGTGTCGCGTCGACCCCCCGCACCTTCGACCGCCAGACCAACGAGTGGAAGGACGGCGAGAGCCTCTTCCTCACCTGCTCGGTCTGGCGTCAGGCGGCGGAGAACGTCGCCGAGTCGCTCCAGCGAGGCATGCGCGTCATCGTGCAGGGCCGGCTGAAGCAGCGGTCCTACGAGGACCGTGAGGGCGTCAAGCGCACGGTCTACGAGCTGGACGTCGACGAGGTCGGTGCCAGCCTGCGCAGTGCCACGGCCAAGGTCACCAAGACCTCGGGCCAGGGCCGCGGTGGCCAGGGCGGTTACGGCGGCGGTGGCGGCCAGGGTGGCGGCGGCTGGGGCGGCGGCCCCGGTGGCGGCCAGCAGGGCGGCGGCGCTCCGGCCGACGACCCCTGGGCGACCGGCGCTCCCGCCGGTGGCCAGCAGGGTGGCGGCGGTCAGGGCGGCGGCTGGGGCGGTGGCTCCAGCGGCTCCGGCGGCGGTGGCGGCTACTCGGACGAGCCCCCCTTCTAGGGCGGGCTCCACCCCACACTTCTTGATCACACAGGAGAAACATCATGGCTAAGCCGCCTGTGCGCAAGCCGAAGAAGAAGGTCTGCGCGTTCTGCAAGGACAAGGTCACGTACGTGGACTACAAGGACACGAACATGCTGCGGAAGTTCATTTCCGACCGCGGCAAGATCCGTGCCCGCCGCGTGACCGGCAACTGCACCCAGCACCAGCGTGACGTCGCCACGGCCGTGAAGAACAGCCGTGAGATGGCGCTGCTGCCCTACACCTCCACCGCGCGATAAGGGAAGGGTGACCGAACAATGAAGATCATCCTCACCCACGAGGTCTCCGGCCTCGGTGCCGCGGGCGACGTCGTCGACGTCAAGGACGGTTACGCTCGCAACTACCTGATCCCGCGGAAGTTCGCGATCCGCTGGACCAAGGGTGGCGAGAAGGACGTCGAGCAGATTCGTCGCGCTCGCAAGATCCACGAGATCCAGACCATCGAGCAGGCCAACCAGGTGAAGGCCCAGCTCGAGGGTGTGAAGGTCCGTCTGGCCGTCCGCTCCGGCGACGCCGGTCGTCTCTTCGGTTCCGTTACCCCGGCCGACGTCGCTTCGGCGATCAAGGCTGCCGGTGGCCCCGAGGTCGACAAGCGCCGCATCGAGCTGGGCTCGCCGATCAAGACCCTGGGCGCTCACGAGACGTCCGTGCGTCTGCACCCCGAGGTTGACGCCAAGGTCAGCGTCGAGGTCGTCGCTGCCTGAGCGCTCTGCTCTCGCTGAAGCGATGTGAGAGGGGGCCGTATCTCCCGACCGGGAGATACGGCCCCCTCTTCATTGTGTTTCACGTGAAACGGTCACCGCGTCGCGCCCGTGACGATCCAGCGGCCCGACCTGGTGCGCAGCCACAGCGTCACCAGACGCATCGCCATCATCAGCGTCATGGCCGCCCACAGCACGGTGAGCCCTCCGCCGACGGCGGGGACGAGAAGGGCCGCGGGAGTGAAGACCGCCAGGGTCAGCAGCATCGCCCAGGCCAGGTACGGGCCGTCACCCGCACCCATCAGGACACCGTCCAGGACGTAGACGACTCCGCAGATCGGCTGCGCGACGGCCACGATCACCAGCGCCGGCAGCGCGGCGTCCTTGACCGCGGAGTCACCGGTGAACAAGGGCAGAAACGCTGGGCGGGAGACCACCACGAGCAGTCCGAGTACGACGCCGACCGCGACGCCCCACTCCACCATCCTGCGGCAGGCTTCGCGGGCGCCCTGGGCGTCCCCGGCACCCAGGTAGCGGCCGATGATGGCTTGCCCGGCGATGGCGATGGCATCGAGCGCGAAGGCCATCAGGCTCCAGAGGGACAGAATGATCTGGTGGGCCGCGATGTCGGCGTCGCCGAGGCGGGCCGCCACGGCCGTCGCGATCATGAGGATCGCCCGCAGCGAGAGCGTGCGTACGAGCAGCGGCATCCCGGCCTGAGCGGATGCCCGGATGCCGGCGGCGTCCGGACGCAGGGACGCTCCGTGGCGTCGTGCCCCGCGCACCACGACCCACAGGTACACCGCGGCCATGCCGTACTGAGCGATGACGGTGCCCCAGGCGGAGCCCGCGATGCCGAGGTCGGCGCCGTAGACGAGCAGGACGTTGAGGACGGCGTTGGCGACGAAGCCGCCGATGGCCACGTAGAGCGGGGTCCGGGTGTTCTGGAGTCCGCGCAGGACACCGGTCGCGGCGAGGACGACGAGCATGGCGGGGATGCCGAGGGAGGAGATGCGCAGATAGGTGGTGGCGTACGGGGCCGCCGTGTCGGAGGCGCCGAAGAGTTCCACGAGCGACGGGGCCGTGGGCAGGACGACGGCGATGACGGCGGCTCCGAGCAGCAGCGCCAGCCAGATGCCGTCCATGCCCTGGCGGATCGCGGCTTGGAGGTCGCCCGCGCCCACGCGTCGGGACACGCCCGCCGTGGTGGCGTAGGCGAGGAAGACGAACACGCTGACGGCTGTGGTGAGCAGGGCCGAGGCGATCCCGAGTCCGGCGAGTTGCGCGGTGCCGAGATGGCCGACGATCGCACTGTCGGCCATCACGAAAAGGGGCTCGGCGACGAGCGCGCCGAAGGCCGGAACGGCCAGCGCGACGATCTCTCGGTCGTGCCGGCGCCGGACGGTTCGGGGACGCACGGGGGCCTGTGTCATGAGCACCAATCTAATCGTCCACAGGTAAGAGATGCAAAGCTTTTGAGACCCTTACGCATCGTCTCACCCCGTGTACTTCTGGGCACCGTTCGAAGTGATCTTGAGCTGACCGGGCAAGTTTTTCTTCTGCACAGGCCGTGGACGGTGTAGTTGCAGGTCAGGGTGGTTTCCATGATCTGGGTGCGGGCTTGTTCACAGGGCTGTCCACCGGGTCGTGCACAGGTTTGGCGGAGTTCTCCACAGCATCTGGCCCGTCGTCCACATGGCCTGTGGATAACCAGATTGGCTGACGGTGCCGACGGGCCTACGGTGGTCCGGCGCCCGCTCCGTCCGTCGGCCTGTGAACCATCACAAAACCGACGCGCCAGAACCGGAGTTGGGCGTCTTATTTGTCAGTGCCGTGCCGTAGAACTGAGGGGCACGGCGAGGTCCGCTCGGCGGACGGGAGGAGGTGGCTCGGTGAGCATTTCCGAGCCCTTGGACGACCCGTGGGCCGACAGCGGTCCCAGTGATCGTCTGCCTGCTTCCCGTCGGCGCGGTGACGGGGGCCGGGGCCGCGACGACCAGCACGAGCGCGGCTCGGACAACGGCTCGTGGGACGGCGGCGGACCGTCGTTCGAGCGTGTCCCCCCGCAGGACCTGGGCGCCGAGCAGTCCGTCCTCGGCGGCATGCTCCTGTCCAAGGACGCCATCGCCGACGTCGTCGAGATCCTCAAGGGCCACGACTTCTACAAGCCCGCCCACGAGACGGTCTACCAGGCCATCCTCGACGTCTACGCCAAGGGCGAGCCGGCCGACCCCATCACGATCGCGGCCGAACTCACCAAGCGCGGTGAGATCAACAAGGTCGGCGGCGCCTCGTATCTGCACACCCTCGTCCAGACCGTGCCGACGGCCGCGAACGCCGCCTACTACGCGGAGATCGTGCACGAGCGGGCCGTCCTGCGCCGCCTGGTGGAGGCCGGCACCCGGATCACGCAGATGGGGTACGCGGCCGACGACGACGTCGACGAGATCGTCAACCGGGCCCAGGCCGAGATCTACGCCGTCACCGAGCAGCGCACCAGCGAGGACTACCTGCCGCTCGGCGACATCATGGAGGGCGCGCTCGACGAGATCGAGGCGATCGGTTCGCGCAGCGGCGAGATGACCGGCGTGCCCACCGGCTTCACGGACTTCGACTCCCTGACCAACGGCCTGCACCCCGGTCAGATGATCGTCATCGCCGCCCGTCCCGCCATGGGCAAGTCGACGCTCGCGCTGGACTTCGCCCGCGCGGCGTCGATCAAGAACAATCTTCCGAGCGTCATCTTCTCGCTCGAAATGGGGCGCAACGAGATCGCGATGCGTCTGCTGTCCGCCGAGGCCCGCGTGGCGCTGCACCACATGCGGTCCGGCACGATGACGGACGACGACTGGACCCGCCTGGCCCGCCGGATGCCGGACGTCTCGGCGGCCCCGCTCTTCATCGACGACTCCCCGAACCTGTCGATGATGGAGATCCGGGCCAAGTGCCGCCGTCTCAAGCAGCGCAACGACATCAGGCTCGTGGTCATCGACTATCTCCAGCTGATGCAGTCCGGCGGCTCCAAGCGCGCCGAGAGCCGTCAGCAGGAGGTCTCGGACATGTCCCGCAATCTCAAGCTCCTGGCCAAGGAGCTTGAGGTCCCGGTCATCGCGCTCTCCCAGCTGAACCGTGGTCCCGAGCAGCGCACCGACAAGAAGCCGATGGTCTCCGACCTGCGTGAGTCCGGTTCGATCGAGCAGGACGCCGACATGGTCATCCTGCTGCACCGCGAGGACGCCTACGAGAAGGAGTCCCCGCGCGCGGGCGAGGCCGACCTGATCGTGGCCAAGCACCGCAACGGCCCGACGGCGACGATCACGGTCGCCTTCCAGGGCCACTACTCGCGGTTCGTGGACATGGCGCAGACCTGAGCGCGGGTCCGTCAGCCCGGCTGGAAGAACGCGAGCATCTTCTGGGCGGCGTCCGGTGAGGTCAGCAGTTCGTGGATGCCGGCGGACATCCGGGCGGCGGCGCCGGTGCGTTCGAACATCTCGCGTTCGTACGCGCTGACGGCGGCGCCCACGTCGTCCGGGCGCGCGGCCAGCCCGAGGCCGAGCAGGGCGCCGTCGAGCAGCGCCATGTTGGCGCCCTCTCCCACCGGTGGCATCAGGTGTGCGGCGTCGCCGAGCAGCGTGATGTCCGGCCTCGACTGCCAGGTCAGCCCGACCGGGAGCGTGGTGATCGGTCGCGGCACGACCGTGTCGTCGCAGGCCGCGATCAGCGCGGTGAACCGCGCGTCCCAGCCGGGGAGCAGTTCGATCAGCCGGGCCCGGGCGGCGGGCGGGTCGTCGAACGGGATCCCGCTGGTGGCGAGCCAGCCCTCGCCGGTGTTGTAGAAGCTGAGGCCGATGCGGACGCGGCCGTCGCCGTTGCGCTGCGCCGCCAGGGACAGACCGTCGCCGAGCACCCAGTAGTTGCCGCGCCCGATCATGGCCGCGAGGCCGGGATGCGTGCGGTCGATGTCGGGAATGCCGACCTCGACGATGTTCTGGCCGATGTGCGACGGGCGGGCGTCGGTGAGCAGCGAGCGGACCCGGGACTGCGCGCCGTCGGCGCCGACCAGCAGGTCGTACGGGGCACTGCCGCCGTCGGCGAAGTGCAGCAGGCCGTGATCGGCGGTCCGGAACGCGTGTCCCCAGCGCACCGTGCCCTCGGGGAGGGAGTCCAGCAGCAGGTCGCGCAGAGCGGCCCGGTCCACCTCGGGCCGGTCGAGTGGCGCGTCGTCGGGTGTGTCCTCCTGGAGGAGCAGGGTGCCGTCCGGCTCCAGAAGGCGCATGTCCTGGCCTTCACCCCGGGCGATCGCGTGGAACTGGTCGATCAGACCGGCCTCGCGCAGCGCCCGCTGGCCGGAGTGGATGTCCAGCATGCCGCCCTGACCGCGCGCGACGCGTGACGATTCCCTCTCGTAGACGACCGCGTCCATGCCGTTCACGTGCAGCACACGGGCGAGCGCGAGGCCGCCGAGACCGGCTCCGACGATGGCGATGGTCGTGGATGCCATTGGTTGTCCCTCCCTCTGATCGATACGCCGTACTGATCGATACACTGTATCGTTCCATGCGTTGTACGGTTGGCGGCATGTTGGTGTGGGAGAGGCCGGAGCCGCCGGAACGACCAGTTCCGGCCCCGCTGAACCGGGAAAAGATCGTGCGGGCCGCGATCCGGCTGGCCGACGCGGACGGCCTGGAGGCTGTCTCGCTGCGCAAGGTCGCCACCGCGCTGGGCGTGGGACCGATGCGGCTGTACGGCTACATCGCCGGCAAGGAGGAGCTGCTCGACCTGATGGTCGACGCGGTCTACGCCGAGATCCGGCCGGTCGGAGACAGCTGGCGGGAGGTGCTGCGGTCCCTTGCCGAGACGACTCGGCGGGCGGCTCACGAGCACGAATGGCTCGCCGACCTGCTCGGTGGGCGACCGCAGCTCGGGCCGCACGCGCTGGCCAGGGGCGAAGCCGTGGTGGCCGCGCTTGACGAGGTCGACACGGACGCCGTGATGCCGGTGGTCACCTCGGTCGACGCCTACGTGATCGGGGCGGTGCGCCGGGAGATCGCCGACCGGCGTGCGGAGCGGGACACCGGGATGGACGAGCGCCGTTGGCAGGCCTCACTGGGGCCCTATCTGGAACGGACCTTTGCCACGGGCCGATTCCCCGCGCTGGCCACGGTGGTGCGCGATGCCGCCCACCTGGACGCCGACGAGACCTTCCGGATGGGCCTGGACTTCCTGCTCGACGGCATCGAAGCCCGTCTCTCGAGGTGACGCGCTCGCCGAACGGGCCGCGGGCCCGGGCCGCGGCGTAATCGGCTCGACGTGGACAGCCCGGGAGGGTGGACTGGGGGGCATGACGACACCTCAGGATGAGCTGCTCCCCGCCACCCGTCGGCAGCTGCTGCACCGGATCGCCGTGGCACAGGCCGAGGGGCGCACGCCCTCGCTGGTGGCGGCGGTCGTCCGGGGCGGGCGGACCGTGTGGCACGGTGCGCGGACCTCGGTCGACGGGCACGGCCCCGACGAGAACGTGCAGTACCGCATCGGTTCGATCACCAAGACGTTCACGGCTGTCCTCGTCCTGCGGCTGCGTGACGAGGGTCTGCTCGACCTCGGTGACCCTCTGGAGAAGCATCTGCCGGGTACCGGGGCGGGTGAGGCCACGATCGCCGAACTGCTGGCCCATTCGGGCGGACTGGCCGCCGAGTCGCCCGCGCCGTGGTGGGAGCGGACGCCGGGATCACTGCGGCCCGAACTGGCCGACGTGCTGGGCAAGCGGCCGCTGCTGCACCCGGTGGGCCGTCGGCACCACTACTCCAACCCCGGCTACACCCTGCTCGGTGCGCTGGTCGAGGAGGTCCGCGGTGCCTCGTGGGAGGACGTGCTGCGGCGTGAGGTGCTGGAACCGCTGGGCCTGGAGCGCACGGCCGCGCGCCCGAGCGCTCCGCACGCGGGTGGCTGGGCGGTGCATCCGTGGGCCGACGTGTTGTTGCCCGAGCCTGCCGAGGATCTCGGCAGGATGGCCCCCGCCGGACAACTCTGGTCCACCACCGGGGACCTGGCGCGGTTCGCCGTCTTTCTGACCACGGGGGACGACCGGGTCCTGTGCGCGGACACCGTCCGGGAGATGCGGGCCCCCGCGGCAGCGGTCGAGGCCGCGGACGTCGCGGACGGAGCGGCGTACGGCCTGGGACTGCAGATCCAGCACCGGGACGGGCGGCTGCTCGTGGGGCACTCCGGCTCCCTCCCGGGCTTCCTGGCCAACCTCACCATCGCCGTGGAGGACGACGTCGCCGCGGTGGTGCTGACCAACTGCACCTCTGGACCGCTGCTCGGCGGGGTGGGTGCCGACCTCGTGCGTATCGTCGCCGAGGCGGAACCCCGGATCCCCGAACCGTGGCGTCCGCTGCCGCAGGCGGACGCCTCCGTACTGGAGTTGGCCGGGCAGTGGTACTGGGGGACGCACGCCTTCGCCCTGCGGCTGATCTCCGACGGGGGAGTGTCGCTGGAGCCCTTGTCGGGTCAGGGCCGACGGTCGCGCTTCCGGGCCAACGGTGACGGGACCTGGACGGGCCTGGAGGGCTACTACGCCGGGGAGCTGCTGGAGGCGGTACGACGTCCGGACGGAAGTGTGAGCCACCTGGACCTGGGATCGTTCGTCTTCACTCGGCAGCCGTACGACGCGGGTTCCCCCGTGCCGGGCGGGGTGGACCCGGAGGGCTGGCGAGGGATCGGTTAGGCGTTGTCCAACGGCTGGGGGTCTTGTTTCACGTGAAACAGGACCCCCAGCCGTTGAGCGCTCCGGATGGCGGTGCTGCTCACAGCTGGAGCTTGAACCCTGTGTGCGAGGCCGAGAAGCCCAGACGCTCATAGAAGCGGTGGGCGTCGGTTCGCGTCTTGTCGGACGTGAGCTGCACCAGCCGGCACCCCTGTCGACGGGACTCGTCGATCGCCCACTCGATGAGCTGTGTGCCCAGGCCGCTGCCGCGCTCGTCGGCGTGGATGCGTACACCCTCGATGATCGACCGGGTGGCGCCACGCCGGGACAGGCCGGGGACGATCGTCAGCTGGAGGGTGCCGACGACACGGCTGTCGCGGACGGCGACGACCACGTGCTGGTTCGGATCGGCGTCGAGCCGTTCGAGCGCGGCCAGATACGGTTCCAGGTCGTCCGGTGACTCACGCTGGGCGCCCAAGGGGTCGTCGGCGAGCATCGCGACGACCGCCGGGAGGTCCGCTGCGGTGGTCCGGCGTATTTCAAGATCTGCCATGACCGCACCCTATGTCCGTGGGTCGCGCTCCGGGTCGGGCTAGGCGGGCACCGGTGCCTTGAGGGTCTCCACGGCCCGGACCAGCGGGGCCAGGTCGGGGTTGGCGGCCGCCTCGTCGAGGGCCTCGCGCAGCGCGGCGTCGTTGGTGGGCCGGGCCTCGTCCAGCAGCTTGAGGCCGGCCGCTGTGACGTTGGTGTAGATGCCGCGACGGTCCGTGGGGCACAGGTAGCGCTCGAGCAGCCCGCGGTCCTCGAGCCGGGTGACGAGGCGGGTCGTCGCGCTCTGGCTGAGTACGACCGCGTCGGCGACCTGCTTCATCTGCAGGTGCCCCCCGTCGCCGTCGTGCTGCCGGCTGAGCACGTCGAGCAGGGAGTACTCGCGCACGCTCAGGTCGTGCCCGGCCTGCAGCGCGCGCTCGATGTGGGCCTCGATCCTCCCGTGCAGCAGGGAGAGTGCGCACCAGCCCTGGGAGAGGGCGGTGAGCGCGGGGTCCGTCGCTGTCATGTGGTTCCTCCGTCCCGGAGTGATTGAGACCAGGGTAGACCAGGCCCGCGATAGTCCGCGTTTGCATATAGCCCGCGCGCGCAACTATTGTGAACGCACGCAAAGCGCTCCTGCAATCTTCTGGGAAGGTGTACCCCTCCATGCCTCTCGCGCTTCTGGCCCTCGCGATCGGGGCCTTCGGTATCGGAACCACCGAATTCGTGATCATGGGCTTGCTGCCCGAGGTCGCCGGCGACTACGGGGTCTCCATCCCCACCGCCGGCTTCCTGGTGACCGGATACGCGCTCGGCGTGATGTTCGGCGCCCCGCTGATGACCGTCCTCGGCACCAAGGTCCCGCGCAAGCGGATGCTGATGCTGCTGATGGGCCTGTTCATCGTGGGCAACCTGCTCTCCGCCCTCGCGCCGGCCTTCTCCGTCATGCTGATCGGCCGCGTGGTCGCGTCCCTCGCCCACGGAGCCTTCTTCGGCATCGGCTCGGTCGTCGCGGCCGACCTGGTAGCCCCGCACAAGAAGGCCGGTGCCATCGCGATGATGTTCACCGGTCTGACCGTCGCCAATGTCGTCGGCGTCCCGCTGGGCACGCTCATCGGGCAGTCCGCCGGCTGGCGCGTCACCTTCGCCGTCGTCGCCGCGCTCGGCGTCGTCGGTCTGGCCGGTGTCGCCAAGCTGGTCCCCGACGTGCCCAAGCCCGAGGGCGTGCGGCTGCGCCACGAACTGGCCGCCTTCAAGAACGTCCAGGTCCTGCTGGCGATGGCCATGACCGTCCTCGGCTTCGGCGGCGTCTTCGCGGCCATCACCTACATCGCGCCGATGATGACCCATGTCGCGGGGTTCGCGGACGGTTCCGTCACCTGGCTGCTGGTCCTCTTCGGCCTCGGCATGGTCGGCGGCAACCTCGTCGGCGGCAAGTTCGCCGACCGCGCCCTGATGCCGATGCTGTACATCTCCCTGGGTGCCCTGGCCGTCGTACTGGCCCTCTTCACCCTCACCGCGCACGACAAGATCGCGTCGGCCGTGACCGTCTTCCTCATCGGCGCCCTGGGCTTCGCCACCGTGCCGCCGCTGCAGAAGCGCGTCCTGGACCACGCGCACGGCGCCCCGACGCTGGCCTCGGCCGTGAACATCGGCGCCTTCAACCTCGGCAACGCGCTCTCCGCCTGGCTCGGCGGCGTGGTCATCGGCGCCGGCTTCGGCTACACCGCCCCGAACTGGGTCGGTGCCGTGCTGGCCGCCGCCGCCCTGCTCCTCGCCGTCCTCTCGGCCGCGCTCGAACGGCGCGAGGGCGCGCCCGCCGCGGTCGTCGCGGGCGCCACGCCCGCGGATCAGCGCACCGCAGCCGTCCACCACTGACCGACCCGGGCCGCGGAGTGCGGGGCCAGGGCCGTCCCCGCGTCCTGCGGCTCACTCCGCCCCGGCGCTCACCGAAGCACCGGCCCAGGCGCCGCACCGCACCGCACCGCCGGCGCACTCCCGCACCGGCACCGCGCCACCCACCGCCCTCACCGGGCACCGATCAAGGAGAAACCCCATGAGCACCACCGCTGTCGCCCCGCTGACGATCGAGGACGCCGAGTCCCTCGTCACCGCTGCCCACCGCGCCGCCGAGGCCGCCGGGGTGACCGTCAGCGTCACCGTCCTCGACGCGGGCGGCCACCTGCTCGCCTTCCGGCGCGACGACCGTGCCGTCCTGATCTCCGGCGAGACCAGCACCCGCAAGGCCTACACCGCGCTCCAGCTGAACGCCCCCACCGCCGACCTCGTCGACGCCGTTCAGCCCGGAGGGCTCTTCCACACCCTGCCCACGGCGCTCGACCGCCCCCTGCTGTTCATCGCGGGCGGCGTTCCCGTGCACCGTGAGGGCCGGCTGATCGGCGCGATCGGAGTGGGCGGTGGCGCACCCGACCAGGACCACGGCTTCGCCTCCGCCGCCGTGAAGGCCCTCGCCTGACGGCAGGCGGTCAGGACGCCCCGGTCAGCCCGCCGCCACCGTCAGCGGCGCGAACCGCCGGCTCCAGTCGCCGGGCAGTTCGGTGATGCCGTACGTCATCACGGCGTTCGAGGCGACCACCGCCAGGCCGCGTTCACGCACCCAGGCCAGCAGTTCCTCGTGGCGCACGTCGATGTCCGTGCGCAGCGGACGGTCGGTGCGGGCGGCCAGGGAACCGATCAGCGCCTTCGCCGTCTCGGTGTCCCGGGCGATCAGCGGACCCACGACGTGGGTGTCCATGTTCGGCCAGGCCGCGGCGTACCCG
This sequence comes from Streptomyces sp. NPDC107500, assembly GCF_055582785.1. Lineage (NCBI taxonomy): Bacteria > Bacillati > Actinomycetota > Actinomycetes > Kitasatosporales > Streptomycetaceae > Streptomyces > Streptomyces sp. NPDC107500. The sequence continues at coordinate 187,489 of NZ_JBVJPF010000005.1, read as the reverse complement.
ATGATCCGGCCGTCCTCCTCGGCGACCCGCAATTGATCCGCGAAGGCGGGCAGGCGCGTGACGATGGGGGTGCGGTCGGCGCCGAACACCTCCTCGTCGAGCCGGAGGATCGTGGTGAGGTCCTCGGCCGTGGCCGCCCGCGTGGCGATCGCGGGCTCGGGCCCCACCGGGGTGAAACGCCCGCGGACCATCTCCGCCCGGCCGGTGACCTTGAAACCGAGCTCCTCGTAGAGCGGCCGGCCGTACGGGGTCGCGTGCAGGGTCAGCGGGGTGGTGCCCAGTCCGGAGACGACGCGGCGCATCAGCCTGCGGCCGACGCCTTGGCGGGCGTGGCGCTCGGCCACCAGCACCATGCCGATGGCGGCCAGGGAGGGCCGGCCGTGCGGACCGTACTCCGTGACGGTGCAGGCGGCGACGAGGCCGCCTCCGGGATCGTCGATGCCGTACCCCGTCCCGGCGGTGAGGAGGAACCCCCACTTGTGCTCCTCGCGCGGCCACCCCCGGTCCTCGGACAGGTCGGCGCAGGCGGTGAGATCGCGGAGCGTCAGACGGCGGATCGGAGCGGAGGCGGAGGAAGGTGTCGGCACGCAGGTCAGGCTGTCCGACAGCGGGTGCCCGCGTCCACCCGTTTCCGGGGGAACGGGCAAGCTTTTGGCCATGTCGTGCCCGAGCGGCTCAGCCGAGATCGGGGGCGTGCAGAGCCCGCACCCCTTCGATGTTGCCGTCCAGGTAGTGCCGCAGCGACAGCGGCACCAAGTGGACCGAGGCGATCCCGACCCGGGTGAACGGCACCCGGACGATCTCGTACTCGCCGGCGGGCTCGTCGACCTCCGGGCCGTGCCGCAGGGCCGGGTCCATGGACCCCAGACGGCAGACGAAGAAGTGCTGCACCTTCACGCCGGTCGCGCCGCCGTCCTCGCCGATGTGCTCCACCGTGTCCACGAAGCAGGGGACGACGTCGGTGATCTTGGCGCCGAGTTCCTCGTACACCTCGCGGTGCAGTGCGTCCACCACGGTGGCGTCCTCGGGCTCGACCCCGCCCCCGGGTGTGACCCAGTAGGGATCGACGCCGGGCTTGGTGCGCTTGATCAGGATCAAGTGCTCGCGGTCCAGGAGAACGGCGCGAGCGGTGCGCTTGACCACGGGTCGGACGGTCATGGGAGAAATGTGGCCCGGTTGGTTCCACGTGAAACATTGCCGCGCACCCACAGCTCGCGAGCCCGTCGGCTCAGTTCCAGTCGGCCGCCGCGCGCAGCAGCCACTCATGGGCCCGGGCGATGTGCGGCATCGCCAACGTGCCGGTCCGCACCACCAGGAAGTACGTCCGCAGCGGTGGTACCGCCGGGTCGTGCAGTGCGACCACGTCGCCGCGCTCCAGCGCCGGTGCGCACAGATAGCGGGGCAGTACGGCGAGACCCGCGCCGGCGGCCGTGCAGGCGAGAACGGCACGCAGGTCGGGGGCGACGATCGTGCCGGGGGCGGATGGGCGGGCGTCGAAGACGGAGGCCCAGTAGCGGGCGACGAAAGGCAGCGACTCGTGCACCTCGACCACGGGTACGCGCTCCAGCGCGGGCGCGTCGGTGCTGTGGGGCTTGTCGATGCCCGCTCGCTCCGCCCAGCTCGGCGCGGCGACCAGGACGTGTTCCTCGTCGCAGAGCGGAGTCGCCGTGAGCAGCACGCCCCGGGGACGCGCCGTGCCGATGGCCAGATCATGATGTCCGGCGGACAGCCCGTCCAGTGTCTCCTCCGCGTTCCCGAACGAGGCGCGCAGCGCGAAGCCCTGTCCGTCCTCACCGGTGAGTTCGGTGAGGACGGGCAGCGCCCGCTCGGCGGTGAACTCGGGCGGCCCGGCGAGATGCAGGGTCCGCAGCGAGGAGTCGTCCTGGACACCGGTCTCGGCGATCTCCACGAGGGCATCGAGATGGGGTGCGGCCTTGTGCGCGAGTTCGTCGCCGATGGTCGTCGGGGTCACGCCGCGGGCCTGGCGCAGGAACAGCGGGCGGCCGAGCTGGCGCTCCAGCGTGCGGATCTGCGAGGTCACGGCGGGCTGTGAGAGACCGAGCAGGGCTGCCGCGCGCGTGAAGGAACCGGCCCGGTGCACGGTGACGAAGGTGCGCAGCAAGGCCAGATCCACGGCATGCCCCCTCTTGCGAACGACTCCGGCCCCCGGCGTGGCCAACTATAAATATGTCGATAGGTCGCTGTCGCTACTGTGATTGGACACTGACACACAGTCAACTAGCCTTGGTCGCGCGGTTCTTCGAACGCGGAACCGGAGGGCGGTCCGAGCCACGAGGGGGGAGGCTCGGACCGCCCGTTGTACGGCCGTCGTACGGCGGTTCAGTCCGCCGTCTCGTCCAGTGCGCGCAGCAGATCGGCCACCAGGTCCTCGGGGTCCTCCGCGCCGACCGAGAGCCGCACGAAGCCCTCCGGCACCGCGTCGCCGCCCCAGCGCCCGCGCCGCTCGGCCGTGGACCGCACCCCGCCGAAGCTCGTCGCACCCTCCACCAGCCGCAGCGCGTCGAGAAAACGATCTGCCCGCGCGCGCGTGGCCAGCGTGAAGGAGACGACGCATCCGTAGCGCAGCATCTGCTGCGAGGCGATCTTGTGCGAGGGGTCGTCGGGCAGCCCCGGATACCGCAGACCGGTGACCTCGGGCCGCGCCCGGAGCGCCTCGGCGACCCGGAGCGCGGTGGCGTTCTGCCGGTCGACCCGCAGTTGGAGGGTGGCGATCGAACGGTGCGCCAACCAGGCCTCCATGGGGCCGGGGATCGCGCCGACGATCTTGCGCCAGCGCCGTACGGCGGTCATCGCCTCGGCGTCGCGGCCCGCCACGTATCCGAGGAGGACGTCTCCGTGGCCGGTGAGCTGCTTGGTGCCGCTGGCGACGGAGAAGTCGGCGCCGAGCTCCAGCGGGCGCTGTCCGAGCGGTGTGGCGAGGGTGTTGTCGACTGCGACCAGGGCGCCGCGCGTGTGTGCCGCCTCGACGAGCCGTCGTACGTCGCACACGTCGAGACCGGGGTTGGACGGCGTCTCGATCCACAGGAGCTTCGCCCCGTCCAGGACGTCGAGCTGGGCGTCCCCGCCGGTCGGCGCGGTGCGCACCTCGATGCCGTACGCCTCCAGCTGGGCACGGACCAGCGGCAGCACCTGGTAGCCGTCGCTGGGCAGCACGACCACGTCCCCGGCGCGCAGCTGCGAGAAGAGCACCGACGAGATCGCGGCCATGCCGGAGGCGAACACGAGCGTCTCGACGCCGTCCCGCCCGGGAGACTCCAGCTCGCCGATGGCCTGTTCCAGGTGCGTCCAGGTCGGGTTCTCGTCGCGGCCGTAGGTGTACGGGCCGGTCGGCTCGCCGGGCAGATGGAAGTGGGCGGCGAACACCGGACCGGGCAGGGTCGGCTCGTGCTTGACGGGTTCGGGCAGCCCGGCCCGTACCGCGCGTGTGCCGTCGCCGGTGCCGGTGGGCGTCCCCGGCCCGTGCCCGCCGTGCTCGTCGTTCGTAGCGGAATCACTCATGCCGCCCGTCCCTCCACTTGCTCGCGTACCGCGGCGAGCAGTCCTCCGCTCGCCGCCTCCACCATCTCAAGGCACTCCTCGAAGCCGTCCGTGCCCCCGTAGTACGGATCCGGAACGTCCAGGTCACCGTCGTCGGCGGCGGGATCGTAGGAGCGCAGCAGACGCACCTTGGCCGCGTCCTCCTCCGTGGGCGCCAGGCGGCGCAGGGCTCGCAGATGGCCGGCGTCGAGGGCGATCACGAGGTCGAGGCGGGAGAACCAGGACTGATGGAACTGCCGGGCGGTGTGGCCGAGGTCGTACCCGTGCTCCGCCAGGACGGCCACGGTGCGCGGGTCGGCCCCGTCGCCCTCGTGCCAGCCCCCGGTACCGGCGCTGTCGACCGTCACCAGGTCGTCGAGCCCGGCGTCCGCCACGCGCGCGTGGAAGACGGCCTCGGCCATCGGGGAACGGCAGATGTTGCCCGTGCACACGAAGCAGACGCGGTAGGTCATCGCACACGGTCCCCGTCGGGCAGGAACGCGTTGAGCGCCCAGGAGACGATCGAGATGATCAGTCCGCCCAGGACGGCGGTCCAGAAGCCGTCGACGTGGAAACTCACGTCGAGCTTGTCGGCCACCCATGAGGTGAGCAGCAGCATGAGCGCGTTGACGATCAGTGTGAACAGACCGAGGGTCAGGATGAACAGCGGGAAGGTGAGCACCTGCACGATCGGCTTCACCACCATGTTCACCAGGCCGAACACCAGCGCCACCACGATCAGCGTGACGGCCTTCTCACCGGTGCTGCCCCCAGTCAGGGTGATCTTGTCGAGCAGCCATACGGCGACCGCGAGGGCGCCGGCGTTGGCGATCGTCTTGACTAGGAAATTCTTCATGTGTCTGATCGTGGCAGACGCGATCGGAAACGAACGGTGAGGCAGGGGCGGACGAGGCGATGAAGGCATTCCGGCTGGACGAACTGGAGGCGGAACGCGCCGCCAACGACGGTGCCTACCTGCAGTTCCTGCGTGAGCGGAACATGTCGGTCGGCCTGTACGCCCTCGACGCGGGCACGTCCGATCCACAGAACCCGCACGCGCAGGACGAGGTGTACTTCGTGGTGAGCGGACGGGCAGCGATCACCGTGGGCATGGAGACCACCCAGGTCGCCCGCGGCAGTGTGGTCTACGTCCCGGCCGGGGTCGCCCACAAGTTCCACCACATCAGTGAGGATCTGCGGGTTCTCGTGGTGTTCTCTCCGCCGGAGAGCTGAGTCTCCACCCCGGGGTTCCCTAGGGGAACGGTCAGGGGGAGACAAGGGGTGCGTGCGCCCTGCGGGGACCTTCGCGGCCCTAGCATCGGGTGCAGGACATCAGAGCATTCCCAGCGGGAGACCGGGCCCACGCAGGGCCCGGTCCTCGAACGGGTGGAAGGTAAGGACGAGGGCCATGCGAGAGATCTTCACGGGACTGCCGTGGTGGGTGAAGTGGATCGCGGTGCCGGTCATCGCCCTGGTCGTGTTCGGCGGACTCATCGCCAGCGTGGTCGGGTTCGTGATCGGACTGCTGTTCAAGCTGCTCGTCTTCGTCGCGCTCGTCGGCGGACTGATCTACGTCGTGCGCAAGTTCATGTCGAGTTCGTCCTCGCGCAGCGACTGGTGAGCGCCGTGGGACAAGGGTGGCGGTAACGGGAACCACCGGTTCCCTCGGGCGGGGGAAGTTTCCCGGACGGGCCGTCGGCGGGCGGTGACCGGCGATTAGAGTCCGGAACTCCACGCGGGGGCGACCTCGCGAACGGCGCCCACCCCACCCGTGTTCCCCGCACGGACGGCCTCCTCGCGTTCCCGGGAGTGAACCTTGGCCACGGCTGACACCGCATTCGCACCGCTGCACGCCCTGCCCGTGCAGCCCTACTCGACGCCCCCGCCCCCACCCCCGTCCGCCGATCCGCCCTCGGCGACCCTCATCGGCTCCGTGCAGCGGGCGATGCGTCTCCTGGAATGCGTCGCGGAACACGAGTACGGAGCCCCCGCCAAGCAGCTGGCTCGGGAGACCCGGCTGGCGCTCCCCACGGCGTACCACCTGTTGCGCACCCTGGTGCACGAGGGGTATCTGCGCCGGGAGAAGGGGCTGTTCTTCCTCGGTGACGCCGCCGAGCGGCTGGGCGGCAGCGGGGCCGCGCAGAAACGTCGCAGCACGGTGGTCGACGCGCTCGCGCAGGTGCGCGACGCGATCGGCGCCCCCGTGTACTACGCCATGTACCGCGACGGCGAGATCGAAGTCATGTGCGTCTCCGACACCCCGGGCAACCCGGCAGTCGAGGAGTGGGCGGACTTCCGCGAGACCGGGCACGCGCACGCCGTCGGGCAGTGCCTGCTGTCGCAACTGGACGAGGACGCCCGCCGGGACCACCTGAACCGCTACTCGGTGCAGTCGCTCACGCCGTACACGGTCCGTGATGGCAATGCCCTGCTGAGACGCCTGGAGCGCATGCGGCGGACGTCTCCGGTGACCGAACGCCAGGCGTACGCCCTGGGGACGGTGTGCGCCGCGATCCCCATCACCGTCGGCACCACGGTGGCCACGATGGCCGTCTCCCTGCCCCTTCACCAGGCCGACCGGCTGCTGTCGGCCGCGGAGCGGTTGCAGGACGAGGTGGGGCGGCTCCTGGGGTCACTCGCGATCTCTATCAGTATCTGAAAACTCACTCCTTGTGATCTGGTGTGTACGTTGAGCAAGATGCCATCAGTGTTAGAGGTTTGATTCCCGGACAGTCGACGGCGAATGACGGGTGTGCGATGGGCGAGTCCGTACAGGCAGAGGTCATGATGAGCTTTCTCGTGTCCGAGGAGCTCTCGTTCCGCATTCCGGTGGAACTGCGCTACGCGACCTGTGATCCCTACGCCGTGCGGTTGACCTTCCATCTCCCCGGGGACGCCCCGGTGACCTGGGCCTTCGGCCGGGAGCTACTGGTCGACGGGGTGGGCCGGCCGTGCGGTGACGGGGACGTGCGCATCGCACCGGTAGAGCCGGAGCCGCTGGCCGAGGTGCTGATCCGCCTCCAGGTCGGCTGCGACCAGGCACTGTTCCGTTCCTCGGCGGCGCCGCTGGTGGCGTTCCTCGACCGCACCGACAAGCTGGTGCCCCTGGGCCAGGAGGGCGCGCTCGAGGACTTCGACACCCACCTCGACGAGGCGCTGGACCGCATCCTGGCGGAGGAGCAGAGCGCGGGCTGAACCGTTACGGCAGGCCCGGTGCGGGCGAAACGCTTCGCCCGGGGCGCGTCAGCGCTTGCGGCGACGGCCGCGTCCGCCGCGTACGGGAGCCGCGTCCCCGCCCGGCGTCGCCCCGGCGGACTGTGCCGGCGTCCGGTCGGCCGAGACGACGAGCGCGGCGAGGGCCGTGGTGACCGGCACGGACGCCACCAGGCCGATCGAGCCGACCAGGGTGCGCACGATCTCCTCCGCGACCAACTCACTGTTGGCGACCGTCCCCACCCCGCTCTGCGCGATCGAGAACAGCAGGAGCAGGGGCAGCGCGGCGCCCGCGTAGGCGAGCACGAGCGTGTTGACGACCGAGGCGATGTGGTCGCGGCCGATGCGGATGCCCGCGCGGTACAGCCCGCGCCAGCCCATCGTCGGGTTGGCCTCGTGCAGCTCCCAGACCGCCGACGTCTGGGTGACCGTCACGTCGTCGAGGACACCGAGCGAACCGATGATGACGCCGGCGAGCAGCAGACCGCTCATGTCGATCGACGGATACAAGCCGTGGATGAGGCCGGTGTTGTCGTCCGTGTTGCCCGTCAGCGCCGCCCAGTCGATGAACAGCGACCCGAGAACGCCGATCAGCAACAGGGAGATCAGCGTGCCGAGCACCGCCACGGACGTGCGCGCGGAGAGGCCGTGACACAGGTACAGCGCGATCAGCATGATGGCGCTGGACCCGATCACCGCGACGAGCAGCGGATTCGAACCCTGGAGGATCGCGGGGAGGATGAAGAAGTTCAGCAGCAGGAAGCTGATGGCCAGGGAGATCAGCGCCATCAGGCCCCGCAGCCTTCCGACGACCACCACGGCCAGCGCGAAGATGCCGGCGAGCAGGGCGAGGGGGAGCCGGCGGTTGATGTCGGTCACCGAGTACTGCAGGTCCCGGGGCGCGGAGGGCTCGTAGGCGACCACGACCTCCTGGCCCTCGTGCAACTGCCGTGACTGGTCCGGCTGCACGATCTCCTCGAACGTGCGGCCCTTGTCCTTGCCGCTGTCCACGCGGATCGTCGCCCGCTTGCACTCGCCGTTCGCCTGCTGCACCGCGGAGGAGCCCTCGGCGGTGGAGGTGTCGCCGGTGGGGGTGGAGCCCGAGGCGTTGACGGACTGGCAGCTCAGTTCCACCACCTTGGTCACGGTGGCCTGCTGCGTCTGCCGGTCGAAGCCGACGCCGGTGCGCTCGTGCGGCGGCGCGCCGCCCGGCCACAGGACGGCGAGCCCGATCAGGACCGCCGCGGTGAACGGGATCAGGATCGCGGCGATGACCTTCCGCAGATGCCGGGAGACGGGCGCCGCGGGGCCATGACTGTGCGAGTGCCCGTGCCCTCCTCCGGGCCCGTGGCCGCCGCCTTCTCCGGGTCCGTGGCCGCCGCCCGCTCCGGGTCCGTGGCCGCCGCCCCCTCCGGGTCCGTGGCCGTGTCCGTGGTCGCCGGCGCCACGGGCGGCGCCCTCTTCGGCGTGCGGTCCGCGGCGGGGATCGTGCGGCGGAAAGGGGGGATGCTGCGGTGTGGTCACCGACCGATCATCGCAAGAACAAGGGGGGCCCTCTGTTCACCGCGCCCGAGTGGGCGTTAGCGTGGACACACCTTTGTACACGCGGGAGCTCGGAGCACCGGGCTGAGAGGGCGCTGACCTCCGTCCCAGCGATGTTTCACGGGAAACGTCACCGAAGTCGAGTGATGTATCCCACGAAGCGTCGGCGGACGGAATCCGCTGCGTCGACCGCCGAACCTGTTACCGGGTAATGCCGGCGTAGGGAGTAGGTCTCATGACCATCAAGGACGCACGCACGCCTGCCTCCACGCAGAACTCCTCCCCGGAGGAGACCGCGGAGGCCGGGAAGTCCATCGGCTGGCACAAGGCGTACGTCGAGGGCTCGCGCCCCGACCTGCGGGTGCCGGTCCGTCAGGTGCACCTCACCAACGGGCAGTCGGTCACGCTGTACGACACCTCCGGCCCGTACACGGATCCGCTCGTCGACACCGACGTCCGCAGGGGACTGGCGCCGCTTCGGGAGAACTGGATCATCGCCCGCGGCGACACCGAGGAGTACGCGGGCCGTCCCGTCCGTCCCGAGGACGACGGCATCAAGCACACCTCGCCACGCGGCGGGCTGCGCAACCTCGACGCCGTCTTCCCCGGACGGCCGCGGCAGCCCCGACGGGGCCGGGGCGGCACTCCGGTGACGCAGCTCGCGTATGCCCGCCGGGGCGAGATCACGCCCGAGATGGAGTACGTGGCCGTCCGGGAGAACGTCTCGCCGGAGGTCGTCCGCGAGGAGATCGCGGCGGGCCGTGCCGTACTGCCGGCCAACGTCAACCACCCCGAGATCGAGCCGATGATCATCGGCAAGCGGTTCCTGGTGAAGGTCAACGCCAACATCGGCAACTCGGCGGTGACGTCCTCCATCGAGGAGGAGGTCGACAAGATGACCTGGGCGACCCGGTGGGGCGCCGACACGGTCATGGACCTCTCCACCGGCCGCAACATCCACACCACCCGCGAGTGGGTCCTGCGCAACTCCCCCGTCCCCATCGGGACCGTGCCGCTCTACCAGGCCCTGGAGAAGGTCGACGGCCGGGCCGAGGAGCTGACCTGGGAGGTCTACAAGGACACCGTGATCGAACAGGCCGAGCAGGGCGTGGACTACATGACGGTCCACGCGGGTGTGCGCCTGGCGTACGTGCCGCTGACCGCGAACCGCAAGACCGGCATCGTCTCGCGCGGCGGCTCGATCATGGCGGCGTGGTGCCTGGCGCACCACAAGGAGTCGTTCCTGTACGAGAACTTCGAGGAACTCTGCGAGATCCTCGCCGCGTACGACGTCACGTACTCCCTCGGTGACGGCCTGCGGCCGGGCTCCATCGCGGACGCCAACGACGAGGCGCAGTTCGCCGAGTTGCGCACGCTCGGGGAACTCAACCGGACCGCGAAGCGTTTGAACGTTCAGACCATGATCGAGGGCCCGGGACACGTCCCGATGCACAAGATCAAGGAGAACATCGACCTTCAGCAGGAGATCTGCGATGAAGCTCCGTTCTATACGCTCGGCCCGCTGACCACGGACGTCGCGCCGGCGTACGACCACATCACCTCCGGCATCGGTGCCGCGATGATCGCCTGGTGGGGCACGGCCATGCTCTGCTACGTCACGCCCAAGGAGCACCTGGGCCTGCCCAACCGTGACGACGTCAAGACCGGCGTCATCACCTACAAGATCGCCGCCCATGCCGCCGACCTCGCCAAGGGTCACCCAGGTGCGCAGGAGTGGGACGACGCGCTGTCCGACGCCCGCTTCGAGTTCCGGTGGGAGGACCAGTTCAACCTGGCCCTCGACCCGGACACGGCACGGGAGTTCCACGACGAGACCCTGCCGGCCGAGCCCGCCAAGACGGCCCACTTCTGCTCGATGTGCGGGCCGAAGTTCTGCTCGATGAAGATCTCGCACGACATCCGCCGCGAACACGGGGGAAGCGCGGCCGAGATCGAGGAGGGCATGGCCCAGAAGTCGAAGGAGTTCGCGGCCGCCGGCAACCGCGTGTACCTGCCACTCGCGGACTGACCAGCCGAGCGCGTCACCGTGCGGTGGGGAGGGCGGACGGTCGGTCCGCCCTCTCCCCGCCGACGGGTCCGTCTCGGCAGACTGGGGGCATGACATCCACCTCCCTGAGCAAGGGTGCCAACCTCGCCGTCGACTCCCCCGCGGTGCGGGTCGAACTCGCCTGGGCCGCCGGGCCCGGGGTTCCCGAGATCGATGCCTCCGCGCTGCTGCTCACCTCGGCCGGACGGGTGCGGGACGACGGTGACTTCGTCTTCTACAACCAGCCCCGGCACGCGTCCGGCGCGGTGGGGCACCTGGGCAAGCGGGGCGGACCCGGCGCGCCCGCGGGCGTCACTACCGACGCGGTCGAGGTGGACCTGGTCTCGGTGGAGCCGGCCGTCGAACGCATCGTGCTGTGCGCCTCGGCGGACGGCGGGACGTTCGGCCGGGTACCGGGGCTGTCGATGCGGTTGCTGGACGCCGCCTCCGGCACCGAGCTGGCCCGGTTCGACATGACCGCCGGGACGGAGACCGCCCTGGTCGGCGGCGAGCTGTACCGACGGCAGGGGAAGTGGAAGTTCCGCGCCGTCGGGCAGGGGTACGCCGCCGGACTCGCGGGGCTCGCCACCGACTTCGGCATCACCGTGGACGACGACGCTCCCCCGACGCCGACGCCGACGCCGACGCCGACGCCGACGCCGACGCCGACGCCGCCCCCTCAACCTCTGTCTCCGCCGCCGACCGCATCCACTGGGCCGGCCCGCCTCACCAAGGGCGAGGAACAGCTGCCCGTGGACATGCGCAAGCGGCTGTCCCTGCGCAAGGAGCAGGTCGCCGTCAGCCTGCGCAAGCACGGCGCCGACGGCGTCACCGCGCGCGTCATCCTCGTACTGGACGCCTCCGGTTCCATGTCGTTCCTCTACTCCAAGGGCGTCGTGGCGGACGTCGTGGAGCGGATGGCCGCCGTCGCCGCGCAGTTGGACGACGACGGCGAGATGCAGGCATGGACCTTCGCCTCGAACCCGGCCCGCCTGCCCGACCTGCGCCTGGGCGAGCTGCCCGAGTGGCTGCGGCTGCACGTTCGCGTGGGGGAGATCAGCCTCTTCCGCCGCGGCCGGAAGAAGGGCCTGGAGCCCCGGCAGGTCGACATGCGGGCGGTCGGGATCCAGAACGAGGAGCAGAAGGTGATCGCCCAGGTCCGTGACTTCGTCCGGGAGAATCCGGCACCGGTTCCGACCCTGGTCCTGTTCTTCTCCGACGGCGGTGTGTACCGCGACGCCGAGATCGAGCGGGAACTGCGGGAGGCGGTGGAGGAGCCGGTCTTCTGGCAGTTCGTGGGGCTCGGCCGGGCCAAGTACGGGGTGCTGGAGCGTTTCGACACCCTGACGGGCCGCCGCGTCGACAACGTCGGCTTCTTCGCCGTGGACGACATCGCCACCGTGCCGGACCCGGAGCTCTACGACCGCCTGCTGTCCGAGTTTCCGTCCTGGATCACAGCCGCCGGCCGGGCGGGCATCCTCTGACGCGCCGCCCGCCCGGACCGGTGGCTACTCGGGCCGGTGTTCCGGACCCCCGAAGTCCGGGCTGCTGTAGTCCGGGCTGGAGTAGCTCGGACGGTGACCGGTCTCGGGGCCGCCGTCGGGACTGGTGAACCCGGGCCGACCGTATCCGAGGTGCGGCATGCGGCTGCTCGGGGCCTTCGGTCCCGTGCGGTGCAGTGCCGCGGTGCCCGGATTGCCCAGCGCCTCCTGCAGGAAGGGCAGGATGCCGCGTTCCAGCAGGGCGTCGTGCCAGGCGTCCCTGGCCCGGGCCACTTCCTCGTCGAGTACGCCGTAGGAGCCGGACTCGGCGGACGGCCGGTTGCGCAGCGCGGTGATCAGCAGCCCCACCGCGGCGACGAGGATCGCCACCGCGGTCACGGCGCCGAACATCCATCCCGTGGTGAGCATGGTCTGCGCGAAGGCCTGCTCCGGATCCAGCATCTTCAGGATGTAGCCGACGAGCAGGAAGATCGCCGCGGCGGTGCCGGCCAGGACGGGTGCCAGGACGGCGACGACGGCGACGGCCCCCGCACCGGTCGCCTCGGCCACCTCCCCCATGGTGGCGGCGAGTCCCACCGCGTTGCCGCCCTGCTCGTCGGAGCCGGACTCGCGCGTGGCGGGCGACGTGGCGGAGGACGCGGGGTGGCGCAGTTCCTCGCGGGCCTTCACGTAGTGCTGGTACTCGGTGGTGGCCGCCGCCGTGATGAGGGCGGTCGCGTTGAGTGCCATGGTGCGCAGTTGTTCGGAGTTGAGCCGCTGTCCGACAGCGGCCAGTTCCGGGCGGTGTGGTGCGGAGCGCAGCGCCTCGTCGAGGATCCGCTCGTACTCTTGGCGGTCCTCGTTGGACAGGTGCTGCGGAACGCTGTTCATGTGCATCCCCCGATGCTCCGTAGGGCTTGGGGCTCGCATGCCAACGAGCCGTCGGGCAGAAACGGAGGGGAGCCTGCTACGGATAAGCCGATGGTAGAGCGGTGACGGTGGAGGGTGACAGGGGGTTTCCAGAAATTGGGTGCCGTCCCGTACGGGTCCCGCCGTCGAAACGCTCAACCGCCGAACGGTCAGGCGTCCAGCGGAAGTTGCTGGACCAGCAGCTTTCCGGCCATGGTCACGCCGCCGTCCATCGCGATGGCCAGCCCGTCCGCGTAGACGTGGGGTCCCTCGACCGCCGTACGGGTGTCGTCCTCGCCGTCCTCGGAGCCGACCTCGCCGAGCAGGTAGGGGATGGGGCTGTGTCCGTGAACGATCCGGGTGCCGCCGTACGTATCCAGCAGTGAGCGCACGGCCTCGGCGCCGCCCTCGTCGCGGAAGGAGAAGCGCTTGGTGAACTTGCGGAACAGGTCCCAGACCTCTTCCGCGTCGTTACGGGTGAGGGTCTCGCGGACGGTGTCGTTGACCTCTTCGATGGAGCGGCCGTAGTCGAGGTAGGTGGTGGTGTCGGAGTGGACCAGGAGGTGGTCGTCGACCTCTTCGAGGGCGTCGAGGCGGGCCATCCACTGAAGGTGGTGGTCCTGGAGACGGTCCATGTCGGTCTTCTGGCCGCCGTTCAGCAGCCAGGCCGCCTGGAAGGTGGCGGTGCCGGCGCCGGAGTTGACCGGTGTGTCGCCGAACCGCTTGGCGCCGAGCAGCAGCAGCTCGTGGTTGCCCATCAGCGCCTTGCAGTAGCCGCCGGCCGCGGCGGCCTCGGCGGACAGCCGCATCACCAGGTCGATGACGCCGATGCCGTCCGGGCCGCGGTCGGTGAAGTCGCCGAGGAACCACAGGCGTGAGGTGCCCGCGCACCACTGGCCGTCGGCGTCGACGAGGCCCTTCTCGCGCAGCGCGGCGAGCAGCTCGTCGAGGTAGCCGTGCACGTCGCCCACGACGAACAGCGGACCCTGGCCGGTGACGGACTGCCCCACCTGGATCGGCTCGGGGTCGACGGGCACCTGAACCGTGTCACCCCGACGGATGACGGGCAGATCCCGCTGCGTGGGCGTGTACCCCTCCGGGTAGGGCTCCTCGGCCCCCTCCTCGGAGGGCGGCGCGGGCTCGCCCGCCTGTGTGCCGGGGCCGGCATACGGAGCGGTCTCGTGGACGTAAGCGGGCACCCGGAAGTCGCGCACCGTCGCGGTCCGCTCCACCTCGGGTCCCTGACCGGCCCCCTGAGTCATTGACCCCTCCACCATCGCGCCGCATCTGCACCGCTTCGGACTGCCTGGTCGCAGCGGCCCGCGGTGTGTGGGCCCATCATAGGAATGCGGATCGCGCTGTGTGATGACCCAGGGGTGGTGAATCAGAACAGGACTCCGGTTCACCGCGGCTTTCGCCCCGATTGGGCCGGTCTTCGCCCGTCCATGAATGCCGTCCGGCCGTGTTGCGGGCGGGCCGGGTGTGGCGTTCGCCGCCTTTCGCGCGCCCGGTGCGCCGCCCCTTTGCGCCCCGTTTCGGACCGGGGCGCGCCGCCGTACGCGCCGAGCGTGTGGACCGGCGCGCTCCTAGTCGCTCTCCGGTGATCGCGGCGGGCTGACCGTCGTCCGGGGCGGGCGGCGCTGCGAGGACGTGCGCACGATCAGTTCGGTCGGTATGACCTGCTCGACCGGCTGGTCCGAGTGCAGCCCCTCGATCGCGTCGATCAGCACCTGGATCACGGCCGTACCGATGCGGCGGGGTTTGAGCGAGAGGGTGGTGATGGGCGGCTCGGTGCTGGCGTAGACGGTGGACTCGCTGCAACAGACCAGCAGCAGGTCCTCGGGGACGCGCAGTCCGTAGCGGCGGGCGGCGGCGAGGAGGTCGGTCCCGTTCGGGTCGAACAGGCCGTAGACGGCGTCGGGCCGGTCGGGGCGGGCCAGCAGCCGGTCGGCGGCGACCGCGCCGGCGCACGGGTCGTGGGCGGGGTAGGCCTCATAGACCGGGTCCTGCCCGACGCGCTCGCACCAGCGCAGGTAGGCGGTGGTCGACAGGTGGGTGTACGTGTCCGTCGTGGTGCCGGTGAGCAGGCCGATCCTGCGGGCGCCGGCGTCGGCGAGGTGGTCGAGGATGCCGAGGACGGCCGCCTCGTGGTCGTTGTCCACCCACGCCGTGACGGGGAGCGTGCCGGCCGGGCGGCCGTCGGAGACGACCGGTAAGCCCTGGCGGACCAGTTCGGTGACGACCGGGTCGTGGTCCGATGGGTCGATGACGACCGTCCCGTCGAGTGCGACGTTGGACCACACGTCGTGACGGGAGGTCGCCGGGAGGATGACGAGGGCGTAGCCGCGGGCGAGCGCGGCGGAGGTGGCGGCGCGCGCCATCTCCGCGAAGTACGCGAACTCGGTGAAGGTGAAAGGTTCATCCCCGTACGTCGTCACGGTCAGGCCGATGAGCCCGGACTTGCCGGTGCGGAGTGTGCGGGCGGCGGCCGAGGGCCGGTAGCCCAGACGGTCGGCGACCTCGCGCACATGGCGCCGGGTGGCATCCGGGAGTCTGCCCTTGCCGTTGAGTGCGTCGGAGACGGTAGTGATGGATACTCCGGCGGCGGCGGCCACGTCCCTGATGCCCGCCCGGCCCGGCCGGCTGCCTCGACGTGAGGTTTCCGCGCGGCTCACCTGGTGCTTCCCTGCTGCTGTCATGGCGAGCCGATAGTAGGGCTCATGGGGTGGGGTAGGGCGGACGCATATGCACGCGTTGACAGTCACGTTTCTGCATGATCATTAACGCAGAACAGCCTTGGAAAGCAAGCTAGTTGGGCCCAGTCATGCCAGTACCTGGCGTGTCGACCAGTGAGGGCCTGCCATGGGGCGGATGTTGCGAAGAGGTCTCAACTCACCTGCACGGGTGATGCGCGCCACGGCGCAAGCCACCGGCGCGTAGATATATGTGCGGCGCGCCCCCTGAATCGTGCGCCTTCGTGCCCAGATGCCCCTGTTGCCAGTGTGACGGAGGAGGTCCGGCCTCACCTATACGCAGCGGCGGCGAATCCTCATAAGGTGAGAAGTATTCGATGCCGGTGGTGGTCACGAGGAGGACTGCGGTGAGCGAGACGAGCCCCAAGCTGCGCGCCGAGCTGGAGGGAATTCCCACCTACAAGCCGGGCAAGCCCGCCGCGGCCGACGGCCCGGTGGCCTACAAGCTGTCCTCCAACGAGAACCCCTATCCGCCCCTGCCGGGCGTCATGGAGACGGTGACGGCCGCCGCCGAGTCCTTCAACCGGTACCCGGACATGGCCTGTACGTCCCTGATGAGCGAGCTGTCGGACCGCTTCGGTGTGCCCCTCACCCACCTGGCCACCGGCACCGGGTCGGTCGGCGTGGCGCAGCAGCTGATCCAGGCGACCTCGGGCCCGGGCGACGAGGTGATCTACGCCTGGCGCTCCTTCGAGGCGTACCCGATCATCACCCAGATCAGTGGCGCGACCTCCGTGAAGGTCCCGCTGACCCCGGGCGACGTGCACGACCTGGACGCGATGGCCGACGCGATCACCGAGCGGACCCGGCTGATCTTCGTCTGCAACCCCAACAACCCGACCGGCACGGTGGTGCGCCGGGCCGAGCTGGAACGCTTCCTCGACCGGGTGCCGAGCGATGTGCTGGTGGTACTGGACGAGGCCTACCGCGAGTTCATCCGCGACCCCGAGGTGCCGGACGGCGTCGAGATCTACCGGAAGCGGCCCAACGTCTGCGTCCTGCGCACCTTCTCCAAGGCGTACGGCCTCGCGGGGCTGCGGGTCGGTTTCGCGATCGCGCACGAGCCGGTGGCGGCGGCGCTGCGCAAGACCGCGGTGCCCTTCGGGGTGAGCCAGATCGCGCAGGAGGCGGCGATCGCCTCGCTGCGCGCCGAGGACGAGCTGATCGGCCGGGTCGGGTCGCTGGTGTGCGAGCGCACGCGCGTGGTCGACGCGCTGCGCGCACAGGGCTGGACGGTGCCGGAGACCCAGGCCAACTTCGTATGGCTGCGGCTGGGGGAGAGCACGGTCGCCTTCGCGAGCGCGTGCGAGCAGGCCGGCGCGGTCGTCCGACCGTTCCCGGGCGAGGGTGTGCGGGTCACGGTCGGGGAGAGCGAGGCGAACGACATCTTCCTGAAGGTGTCGGAAGCGTTCCGCAAGGAGCTGTAGGCCGGAGGGAGCCGCAGGTCAGGCGGCGGACCGGGGCGCTCCTGTCAGGCGGCGGACCGGGACACGACCGTCAGGCGTCGACGCGCTCCACGCGTACCGGGTCGCCGTTGCGCACCGTGGCCAGTAGGCGCGGGTCGCCGTCCAGGCGGCCCATGACGTTGCACGGACTCGCGAGGCGGCACTCGTCGCCTCGCGAGATCGGTGTGGGCCCGTAGGGGAGGGCCAGGGCGTCCCCGTCGGTCCAGAAGGCGACCGTGCCCGGCTCGACGACCTCCCGGGCGTCCGTTTCACGTGAAACCGACACACCTGTGTCGAAGTACACCTCCTCGCCCCAGGTGTGGGCGGAGGCGGTGAGCGGCAGGGCCTTGAGAAGCGCCTGCGTGGTCGGGGTGTCGTCGAGTGTCGCGGTGAGGTGTCCCGCAGGCCATGAGATCCGAATCTGCATGCCGCGGATTCAACAATATGTTGAAGTCCCTGCCAAGGGGTTGACGTCACAGGGGACCCCCCTTCCGATGCCGAAAAGCGGTAGGTCATAATTGCTTGTGAATGTGAACGCGTTCACAAGCGTGTCCCGGTTACGCCCGCGTTGGGTGTGACATACACGTTCAAAACGCCGCTGACCACGGCGATGTGGCGAGGTAAGGAGAGTGACGACGTGGACATGGCTCTGGCGCCGGAGACCCTGGCGCGGTGGCAGTTCGGCATCACGACCGTCTACCACTTCCTGTTCGTCCCCCTGACGATCTCACTGGCCGCCCTGACGGCCGGGCTGCAGACCGCATGGGTCCGCACGGAGAAGGAGAAGTACCTCAGGGCGACCAAGTTCTGGGGCAAGCTCTTCCTGATCAACATCGCCATGGGTGTCGTCACCGGCATCGTGCAGGAGTTCCAGTTCGGCATGAACTGGTCCGACTACTCGCGCTTCGTCGGCGACGTCTTCGGCGCCCCGCTCGCCTTCGAGGCGCTGATCGCCTTCTTCTTCGAGTCCACCTTCATCGGTCTGTGGATCTTCGGCTGGGACAAGCTGCCCAAGAAGATCCACCTGGCCTGCATCTGGATGGTCTCGATCGGCACCCTGCTGTCGGCGTACTTCATCCTCGCGGCCAACTCCTGGATGCAGCACCCCGTCGGCTACCGGATCAACGAGGAGAAGGGCCGCGCCGAACTCACCGACTTCTGGCAGGTCCTCACCCAGAACACCACCCTCAACCAGGTCTTCCACAGCTTCTCGGCGGCCTTCCTGACGGGCGGTGCCTTCATGGTCGGCATCGCCGCATTCCACCTGATGCGCAAGAAGCACATCCCGGTGATGCGGACCTCGCTGCGGCTCGGCCTGGTCACCCTGGCGGTCGGCGGCCTGCTCACCGCGGTCAGCGGCGACACCCTCGGCAAGGTCATGTACGAGCAGCAGCCGATGAAGATGGCCGCCGCCGAGGCCCTGTGGGACGGCGAGAAGCCCGCGCCCTTCTCGGTGTTCGCCTACGGGGACGTCGACAAGGGGCACAACAAGGTCGCCCTGGAGATCCCCGGACTGCTGTCCTTCCTGGCGCACAGCGACTTCGAGTCCTACGTGCCCGGCATCAACGACACCAACAAGGCCCTCCAGGAGAAGTACGGCCCCGGCGACTACAAGCCCATCGTCCCCGTCGCCTACTGGGGCTTCCGGTGGATGATCGGCTTCGGCATGGCGTCCTTCTCCCTCGGCCTGCTGGGCCTGTGGCTGACCCGTAAGAGGTTCCTCCTGCCGGCCCCGCTGCGCACCGGCGAGGACGAAGTGCCGCATCTGGTCCTGCTGAGGAAGCCGCTCGGGGCGAGGCTCACCCGGTGGTACTGGCTGCTGGCGGTCTGGACGATGGCCTTCCCGCTGATCGCCAACTCGTGGGGCTGGATCTTCACCGAGATGGGCCGCCAGCCCTGGGTGGTCTACGGCGTGATGCAGACCCGGGACGCGGTCTCCCCCGGTGTCTCCACCACCGAGGTCATCATCTCGATGACCGTCTTCACCCTGCTCTACGCCGTCCTGGCCGTGATCGAGGTCAAGCTGCTGGTGAAGTACGTCAAGGCCGGCCCGCCCGAGCTGTCCGAGGCCGACCTCAACCCGCCCAAGAAGATCGGCGGCGACCTCCGTGACGCCGACAAGCCGATGGCCTTCTCGTACTAGGCCGAGGGAGCTGCACAGTCATGGAACTGCACGACGTCTGGTTCGTACTGATCGCCGTCCTGTGGACCGGCTACTTCTTCCTGGAGGGCTTCGACTTCGGGGTCGGCGTGCTCACCAAGCTGCTCGCCCGGAACCGGCCCGAGAAGCGGGTGCTGATCAACACCATCGGCCCCGTGTGGGACGGCAACGAGGTGTGGCTGCTCACCGCCGGCGGCGCCACCTTCGCCGCCTTCCCCGAGTGGTACGCCACGCTCTTCTCCGGCTTCTACCTTCCGCTGCTGGTCATCCTGGTCTGCCTGATCGTCCGGGGCGTCGCCTTCGAGTACCGCGTGAAGCGGCCCGAGGAGAGCTGGCAGCGCAACTGGGAGACCGCGATCTTCTGGACCTCGCTGATCCCGGCGTTCCTGTGGGGCGTGGCCTTCGGCAACATCGTCCACGGGGTCAAGATCGACCGGGACCTGGAGTACGTCGGCACCGTCTGGGAGCTGCTCAACCCGTACGCGCTGCTGGGCGGACTGGTCACGTTGACCCTGTTCACCTTCCACGGAACGGTGTTCACCGCCCTCAAGACCGTCGGTGAGATCCGAGAGCGCGCACGGGTCCTGGCGCTGCGGGTCGGGCTGGTCACGGCCGTGCTGGCCCTGGTCTTCCTGATCTGGACGCAGGCCCACAGCGGGAACGGCAAGAGCCTGGTCGCCCTCGTGGTGGCCGTCGCCGCTCTGGTCGCGGCTCTGGTGGCGAACCAGGCCGGGCGTGAGGGCTGGTCGTTCGCGCTCTCCGGCGGCACCATCGTCGCCGCGGTGGCGATGCTCTTCCTGACGCTCTTCCCGAACGTCATGCCGTCCACGCTCAACCCGGACTGGAGCCTCACCGTCACCAACGCGTCCTCGAGCGCCTACACGCTGAAGATCATGACCTGGCTGGCCGTGATCGCCACACCGGTCGTCCTGCTCTACCAGGGCTGGACGTACTGGGTGTTCCGCAAGCGCATCGGCACCCAGCACCTCGCCGACGCCAAGCACTGAGTGCCGGGGAGGACTGTTTCACGTGAAACCCATCGATCCACGTCTTCTGCGGTACGCCCGCGCGACCCGGTTCTTCCTCACGGCCGTCGTCGTCCTGGGAGCCGTCGGGGCGGGACTGCTCGTCGCGCAGGCGATGCTCATCGCCGAGGTGGTGGTGGGCGCCTTCCAGCACTCCATGACCGCAGCCGAACTCCGCACTCCCCTGCTCCTGTTGGTCGCCGTGGCCTGCGGCCGCGCGCTGGTCGGCTGGCTCACCGAACTGGCCGCCCACCGGGCGAGCGCGGCGGTGAAGTCGGAGCTGCGGGGCCGGCTGCTGGAGCGGGCCACCGCGCTGGGCCCCGGCTGGCTGAGCGGACAGCGGACCGGCTCGCTGGTCGCCCTGGCCACCCGGGGCGTCGACGCCCTCGACGACTACTTCTCACGCTATCTGCCGCAGTTGGGCCTCGCGGTGGTCGTACCCGTGGCGGTGCTGGCCCGCATCGTCACCGAGGACTGGGTCTCGGCGGCCATCATCGTCGGGACCCTGCCGCTCATCCCGGTCTTCATGGTGCTGATCGGCTGGGCCACCCAGTCCCGGATGGACCGCCAGTGGCGCCTGCTGTCCCGGCTGTCCGGACACTTCCTGGACGTGATCGCGGGACTGCCGACGCTGAAGGTCTTCGGACGGGCCAAGGCCCAGGCCGAGTCGATCAAGCGCATCACCGGTGAGTACCGGCAGGCGACCATGCGGACGCTGCGGATCGCCTTCCTGTCGTCCTTCGCGCTGGAACTGCTCGCCACCCTGTCCGTGGCCCTCGTGGCGGTCACCATCGGCATGCGGCTCGTCCACGGGGACATGGCCCTGTACGACGGCCTGGTCGTCCTCGTCCTCGCACCCGAGGCCTACCTGCCCCTGCGGCAGGTGGGGGCGCAGTACCACGCGGCCGCCGAGGGGCTCGCCGCCGCCGAGGAGATCTTCGAGGTCCTGGAACGGCCCGTACCGGCATCCGGGAACGCCCCGGTTCCGGCCCGGGGCGCCCTCGCCTTCGAGGACGTCACGGTCCGCTACCCCGGACGCTCCGTGGACGCCGTCACGGACGTGAGCCTCACCGTCGAGCCCGGGGAGACCGTCGCGCTCGTCGGCCCGAGCGGGGCGGGCAAGTCGACACTGCTCAACGCCCTCCTCGGCTTCGTGACCCCGAGCGAGGGGCGGATCCGGATCGGCGGTACCGACCTCTCCTCGCTCGACCCGGGGCAGTGGCACGCCCAGGTCGCCTGGGTGCCGCAGCACCCGCACCTGTTCGCCGGGACCATCGCGGAGAACGTACGCCTGGCCCGGCCCGACGCCGACGACCTGGCAGTATGCCGGGCGTTGCGGGACGCGGGCGCGCTGGAGTTCGTGGACGCGCTGCCCGACGGCACGGGGACCGTCCTCGGGGAGGACGGGACGGGGCTGTCCGCCGGGCAGCGGCAGCGGCTCGCGCTGGCCCGGGCGTTCCTCGCGGACCGGCCGGTGCTGCTGCTGGACGAGCCGACGGCGGCCCTCGACGGGGCCACCGAGGCCGAGGTCGTGGCCGCCGTGCGCAGACTGGCGGAGGGGCGGACGGTGCTGCTGGTGGTGCACCGACCGGCGCTGCTGGAGGTGGCCGACCGGGTGGTGCGGCTCGCGGAGCCGGCGCCCGCCGACCCGTCCGACGGCACCCTTCCGGTACCGGCCGGGCGTGGTGCCGAGGAGACCGCCGCATCCGCCGTTCCCGTCGCCCCGGACGTCCCGGTGCCCGTGACGGAGGCCCGGGGCGGTGTCCTCGCCAGGGTCCGTGCCATGTCCGCCGCCCGGCGCGGACGGCTCACCCTCGGGCTGCTGCTCGGCAGCCTGGCACTGGGCAGTGCCGTGGGCCTGATGGCCACCTCCGGGTACCTCATCTCACGGGCCTCCGAGCAGCCGCCGGTGCTGTACCTGATGGTGGCCGTCACGGCGACGCGCGCCTTCGGGATCGGGCGGGCCGTGTTCCGCTACGCGGAGCGGCTCGTGACGCACGACGCCGTGCTGCGGATGCTGGCCGACACCCGGGTCGCCGTGTACCGGCGGCTGGAGCGGCTGGCGCCCGCGGGACTGCGCCGCACCCGCCGGGGCGACCTGCTGTCCCGGCTCGTCGCCGATGTCGACACCCTGCAGGACTACTGGCTGCGGTGGCTGCTGCCCGCCGGTGGCGCGGTCGTCGTCTCCGCCGCCTCGGTCGGATTCACGGCCTGGCTGCTGCCGGAGGCCGGTGCGGTCCTCGCGGCCGGTCTGCTGGCGGCCGGGGTCGGTGTCCCGCTGGTGACCGGGGCGGTGGCCCGGTGGGCCGAACGCAGGCTCGCCCCCGCGCGGGGCGTGCTCGCCACCCGGGTGGCCGACCTGCTGACCGGCACCGCGGAGCTGACCGTCGCCGGAGCCTTGCCCGGCCGGGCCGCGGAGGCACGCCGGGCCGACGGCACGCTCACCCGGATCGCCTCCCGCGCCGCCACCGCCACCGCGCTGGGCGACGGACTCACCGCGCTGATCTCCGGCCTGACCGTCGCGGGCACCGCCCTCGTCGGCGCCCAGGCGGTGGCCGACGCCCGGCTCGCCGGCGTGGCCATGGCCGTCGTCGTCCTCACGCCGCTGGCCGCCTTCGAGGCCGTACTCGGGCTGCCGCTGGCCGTGCAGTACCGGCAGCGGGTGCGCAGGAGCGCCGAGCGCGTGTACGAGGTCCTCGACGCACCCGAGCCGGTACGCGAACCGGAGACACCCCGGCAGGCTCCCTCCTCGCCGTTCCCGGTCGTCCTGAGGGGACTGTCCGCACGGCACGCCGGGCAGGACCGGGACGCCCTGGCGGGCCTGGACCTCACGCTCGCCGAGGGCCGCCGCGTCGCCGTGGTCGGGCCGTCCGGCTCCGGCAAGACCACCCTCGCGCAGACGCTGCTGCGCTTCCTCGACGCGGACGCCGGCTCCTACACGCTGGCCGGGGTGGACGCGTACGCCCTGGCCGGTGACGACGTGCGGCGCCTCGTCGGGCTGTGCGCCCAGGACGCGCACCTCTTCGACAGCTCGGTGCGCGAGAACCTGCTACTGGCCAGGAAGGACGCCACCGAGGGCGAACTGCGGGACGCGCTGGCCCGGGCCCGGCTGCTGGAGTGGGCCGACAGCCTGCCCGACGGCCTGGACACCCTGGTCGGTGCGCACGGGGCCAGGCTGTCCGGCGGCCAGCGGCAGCGGCTGGCCCTGGCCCGGGCGCTGCTCGCCGACTTCCCGGTCCTGGTGCTCGACGAGCCCGCCGAACACCTCGACCTGCCGACCGCGGACGCACTCACCGCCGATCTGCTGGCCGCAACCGAGGGCCGGACGACCCTGCTGATCACGCACCGGCTGGCGGGCTTGCGGGCCGTGGACGAGGTGCTCGTGCTGGACCGGGGCCGGGTCGTGCAGCGGGGGACGTACGCGGAACTGGCGGCCGTGCCGGGTCCGCTGCGGGAGATGGCCGGGCGCGAGGCGGCGGCGGAGCTGCTGGTGCCACAGACGCGGCCGTAGGCGCGGTCACCGGCGTGGGCATGAGCACGGGTGTGAGCACGGTCGGAAAATCTTCGGTAATCCGACTTTCCTGAACAAAGGGGTCTCATTAGGCTCGGTTCATGCACCCAGCGCCGCCCCCCGGCCCCCCGCCGCCCCGCGAGGGTGCCTCCGCCGAGCTGCTGGCCCGGGTGCCGAAGCTGCTGGAGGCGATGCGCTCCGTCGGCAGCGGACTGGAGCTGCACTCCGCGCTGAACCGGATCTGCGAGACGGCCGCCGACCTGGCGAACGCCCGGTACGCGGCCATCGGAGTCGTCGACGAGGACGGGGACGGACTGGCCGACTTCGTGCACCACGGCCTCGACGAGGCGACCGTCCGGCGCGTCGGCCACCTCCCCGACGGCCGCAAAGGGCTGCTCGGCGCCCTCATCGCCGACCCCGAGCCGGTCCTGCTCGCCGACCTGACCGAGGATCCGCGCGCGTGCGGCTTCCCCGAGGGCCACCCTCCGATGCGGAGCTTCCTCGGGGTCCCCATCCGGGTGCAGGAGGAGGTCTTCGGCAACCTCTACCTGACCGACAAGCACACGGGCGAGCCGTTCAACGACTACGACCTCGCCATGGTCCGGGTCCTGGCCACCGAGGCCGGCATCGCCATCGGCAACGCGCGACTGTACGAGGCCGCACAGCAGCGGGAGCGGTGGATCGACGGGTCGGTCGCCGTCACCACCGCGCTGCTGTCCGGCGGAGACACCGACGACGCCCTCCAGACCGTCGCCGAGCAGGCCCGCCGGCTCTCCGGAGCGGCCGCCGGCATCGTGCTGCTGCCCGCCGACGGGGGTGGCCTGGAGATCGTGGCGGTCGCCGCGCCGCACCGCACGAACGCCCTCGGCAAGGTCATTCCACCGGAGAACGGCATCGTCGCCGAACTCCTCGCCGGCCGTCCCGTGTTCGTGGACGACGCCGCCACCGACCCGCGTCTGGACGCCGGACCGGTGCGCGCCTACGGACCGATCATGCTGCTGCCGCTCTGCCGGGACGGGCGGATCCTCGGCGGCCTCGTCATGCCCCGCGCCCGCGGGGAGCGCCCGTTCACGCGGACGGAGCGCGCGCTCGGCGACCAGTTCGCCGCGCAGGCCGCACTGGCGCTGATGATGGCCGACGCCCAGCGCGACCGGGAACGGCTCGCCGTGTACGAGGACCGGGACCGCATCGCCCGGGACCTGCACGACCTCGTCATCCAGCGGCTGTTCGCGACGGGGATGATGCTGGAGAGCGCACAGCGCAGGGCGGCGGCGCCCGAGGTGCGCGACGGCGTCGGCGGCGCCGTCGACGAACTCGACGTCACCATCCAGGAGATCCGCTCGGCGATCTTCGCCCTGCGGCAGCCCGCCGAGGCACCCGCGGGGCTGCGGACCCGCCTGCTGCGCGAGATCACCATGGCCGCCGTACCGCTGGGCTTCACGCCCGCGCACCGCTTCGTCGGCCCGGTCGACACCGCCGTCGGCGAGCTGACCGGCAAGAACCTCATCGCCGCGCTGCGCGAGACCCTGTCCAACGCCTTCCGGCACGCCCACGCCACCCGGATCGAGGTGGCCGTGGACGCGACGGCAACCCTGCCGGACGGGCGGCCCGGCGTGCGGCTGACCGTCGCGGACGACGGTGTCGGCATCCCCGAGGGCGGTCGGCGCAGCGGCCTGCACAACCTGGAGCGCCGCGCCGAGACGGTCGGCGGCACCAGCGGGATCGGCCCGGGCATCGGGGCGGACGGCGGCGGTACGACGGTGTGGTGGGAGGCGCCGTACTGAACGTCGCCGGGGCGCGGTTGCCCCGGTTGCAGCAGCCGCGCTGCGCCGTGTGCAGCAACGGTTCCCCCACTCGTACGACGTGAAGGAGACCCGGCGGCCCCGCACGGTCCACGATCGCTGACATGCGCTCATCCCGCCGACATCCGCTGCTCGTTCCGGTGTTGCTGTGCGCGCTCGCCGTGCTCGCGGCCCGCCCCGCCGACGGCACGGACGCCGGATCGGGTGCCGACCCGGGCCCGGAGGTGGCACGCCTGTACGAGGACGCGGCCAAAGCGACGCAGCGGTACGAGGAGGGACGGCGCGCGGCCGAGGCGCAGCGGTCGAAGGCGCTGGCGTACGAGAAGCGGCTGGACCAGCAGCGGCAGAAGATCGACGCCATGCACGCGGACCTGGGCCGGATCGCCCGTGCCCAGTACCGGGGTGGAGGCGGCGGGCTCCCCCTGACCGCGCGGATGTTCCTCGCGGACGACCCGGACGAGCTGATGCGCGGTCAGCGGGCTTTCACCCGGGCGGATCTGGCGGTCGACAAGGCCATCGGCAAGAGTCTGCGGGCCGAGGCCCGGCTCGCCGCCGACGAGGCGAAGGCGCAGGCTGCCTGGCAGGCGCTGGAGAAGCGCAACGCCGACCTGGCGGCGCTGAAGACCGGGGTCGAGGGCAAGCTGGAGGCGGCGCGTGCGCGGCTGGAGGGACGGGCGGACGCCTCCGTGGCGGCCGGCTCGTGCCCCGGCGCGGTCCGCCTCGACCAGCAGGACCTGCCCGTCGGCCGGTCCTGGGTGGCGCCGGTGGAGGCGTACGAGCTGTCGGCGTCCTTCGGCAGCGGCGGCTCGCGGTGGGCGCACCGGCACACCGGCCAGGACTTCGCGGTGCCGGTCGGGACGCCGGTGGGTTCGGTCGGTACGGGCCGGGTGGTGCAGGTGTCCTGCGGCGGCGCCTTCGGCATCCAGGTCGTCGTCCAGCACGCGGGGGGCTACTACACGCAGTACGCCCATCTCGCCTCGGTCGCCGTCGACCAGGGCGACCGGATCCGTCCGGGTCAGTGGATCGGTCAGTCGGGCAGTACCGGCAACTCCACCGGACCGCACCTGCACTTCGAGGTACGGGTGACGCCGGAGATGGGCTCCGCGCTGGACCCGGTGCCCTGGCTGTCGCAGCGTGGAGTGCCCCTCTGACCTGACGCGGGCGCGGCCGTCAGTCCAGGCCGGCCAGCAGCCGCTCGATGACGACCGCCACGCCGTCCTCGTTGTTGGCGACCGTCCGCCCCGACGCGGCGGCGATCACGTCCGGGTGCGCGTTGCCCATCGCGTACGACTGTCCCGCCCAGGTCAGCATCTCCACGTCGTTCGGCATGTCTCCGAAGGCGACGACCTCTTCGTGCGAGATGCCGCGTTCGGCACAGCACAGGGCGAGCGTGCTGGCCTTGGACACCTCCGGCCCGCTGATCTCCAGCAGGGCGCTGGGGCTGGAGCGGGTGACGTTGGCACGGTCGCCGATGGCGAGGCGGGCGACGGTGAGGAAGCCGTCGGGGTCCAGCTCGGGGTGAAAGGCGAGGATCTTGAGGACCGGCTCGTCGGCGGCGCGGCCGCCGGGGGCCAGGATCTCCTCGGCGGGCAGGAGGTCGTCGGGCACCTCCATGTGCAGCTTCGGGTACGCGGGCTCCTGGTGGAAGCCGTACGTCTGCTCGACCGCGTACACCGTGCCGGGCGCGGCCTCGCGCAGCAGGCGTACGGCGTCCAGAGCGTTCTCCCGGGCCAGCTCCCGCACCTTCACGAAGCGGTGGGCGCCGGGGCCGCCGTGCAGGTCGACCACGGCGGCGCCGTTGCCGCAGATGGCGAGCCCGTGACCGTGGACGTGGGCGCTGACGACGTCCATCCAGCGGGCGGGGCGGCCGGTGACGAAGAAGACCTCGATGCCCGCCTTCTCCGCGGCGGCCAGTGCGGCGACCGTGCGCGGGGAGACCGACTTGTCGTCGCGCAGCAGTGTGCCGTCGAGGTCGGTGGCGATGAGCCGCGGGCGGGTGGCGGCGGCCGGGGGATCGGGCTGTCGGGTCGCTGAGGTCACCGGGTCATTGTCACGCACATGCGTGCACGCCCGTGCGGCGGTCCGCACATCTGTGAGCTACGGCTCTCAGCCCTTCAGCTGTGCCGGGGCCTCCATGGCGATCCGCTCGAAGATCTTCTCGTCGGCCGTGAAGTCCGAGTCGGCGATCGGCCAGTGGACGACCAGCTCGGTGAAGCCCAGATCGCGGTGGCGGCCGGCGAAGTCCACGAAGGCGTCGACGGACTCCAGCGGGCGGCTGCGGTCCGGGGTGAAGCCGGTGAGCAGGACCCGGTCCAGTTCGGCCACGTCGCGGCCGATCGCGGCGCAGGCGTCGGCCAGCTTGTCGCTCTGCTGCCGCAGGGCCCGGTCGGACTGCTCGGGAGTGCCGTTCTCGTAGAGCTTCGGGTCGCCGGTGGTCACCCACGCCTGTCCGTACTGGGCGGCGAGCCGCAGCCCGCGCGGACCGGTCGCGGCCACCGCGAACGGCAGCCGGGGCCGCTGCACACAGCCGGGGATGTTGCGCGCCTCGTGGGCCGAGTAGAAGTCGCCCTCGTACGAGACGGCGTCCTCCGTCAGCAGCCGGTCGAGCAGGGGCAGGAACTCGCCGAACCGGTCGGCCCGCTCACGCGGCGTCCACGGCTCCTGGCCGAGCGCGGTGGCGTCGAAGCCGGTGCCGCCTGCTCCTATGCCCAGGGTGATCCGGCCGCCCGAGATGTCGTCGAGGGAGATCAGTTCCTTGGCCAGCGTCACCGGGTGCCGGAAGTTCGGGGAGGTGACCAGCGTCCCGAGCCGCAGCCGCTCGGTGACCGCCGCGGCGGCGGTGAGCGTCGGTACGGCGCCGAACCACGGGCCGTCCCGGAAGCTCCGCCAGGACAGGTGGTCGTAGGTGTACGCGGTGTGGAAACCGAGCTGCTCGGCACGGGTCCAGGACGAACGTCCGCCTTCGTGCCAGCGGCGGTACGGAAGGATCACGGTGCTCAGACGCAGACTCATGCCCCCGAGCCTAAGCGGCCGACCCTGTTTCACGTGAAACATCACCCGCTGTCACCACACGCGACGCGGGGTCAGTGGCCGGAGGGGAAGCGCAGGTACTGCGGGGGAACGGTCCGCGTCAGCCAGACGCCGTTCGCGCTGACATGGAAGACGTGGCCGTCGCGGTGCATGGCGGCGCTGTCCACCGAGAGGACGACCGGGCGGCCGCGGCGGGAGCCCACCCGGGTGGCGGTCTGGCGGTCCGCCGAGAGGTGCACGTCGTGCCGGTTCATCGGCCGCAGTCCCTCGGTCCGGATCGCGTCCAGGTGACGGGCCACGGTCCCGTGGTAGAGGTACGGCGGCGGAGTCGCCGCGGGCAGTCCGAGATCCACGTCGACGCTGTGCCCCTGGCTGGCGCGGATCCGGGTGCCCTCGACGGCGAAGCGCTTCTTGTCGTTCGTGGCCACCACGTGGTCGAGCTCTTCGCGGGTGAACCGGAAGCCGTGCGCGGCCGCCGCGGCGATCAGCGTGTCGATCTCGGTCCAGCCGGCCTCGTCGAGGGTGAGCCCGATGCGCTCCGGCTGGTGGCGCAGATGCTTCGACAGGTACTTGGACACCTTGACGGTGCGCCTGTCGTCGCTGTGCTCGCCGCTGCGTTCGGGTCTGTGTTCGTGTTCCATGGAACCAGCCTGCCGAGAGCGACACGCTTCACGCGATCGATTTAGCCTCCGAGGTTTGATCCACAGCCAAGTCTGGTTATCCACAGGCTGGTTGGGCGTTCCTGTGGAAACTACAGCGGTGGTTTCACCCGCGCGAGACGCCGCAACACCCGTGGGGCGAAGCGGGACATGAGGTGTGCTCCGCGCGCCTCCGGCGTCACGGGGACGACGGCCCTGTTGTGCACGACGGCTTCGAGGACCGCCTCGGCCACCTTCTCCGGCGGATAGTTGCGCATCCCGTACAACCGCGCACTGCGCTGCTGACGCCGCCTCTCCTCGTCGGCGTCCACACCCGCGAAGCGCGCCGTCGAGGTGATGTTGGTGTTGACGAGGCCGGGGCAGATCGCCGTGACCCCGATCCCCTGCCCGGCCAGTTCGGCCCGCAGGCACTCGCTCAGCATCAGCACGGCCGCCTTGGACGTGCTGTACGCGGGCAGGGCCCGGGAGGGCTGGAAGGCGGCCGCCGACGCGGTGTTCACGATGTGGCCGCCCTGCCCGCGCTCGGCCATCTGCCGGCCGAACAGGCGGCAGCCGTGGATCACGCCCCACAGGTTGACGTCGAGGACCTTCCGCCAGTCCTCCGCGGTGGTGTCGAAGAAGGAGCCCGACAGCCCGATCCCGGCGTTGTTCACGAGCACGTCCAGCACGCCGTACTCGGCGGCGACCTTGGCCGCCAGCTTCTCCATCGCCTGTTCGTCGGAGACGTCGACGGTCTCGGCCCAGGCGTCCGGCGCGCCGATCAGCCGGGACAGCTCCGCGGTGCGGGCGGCGGACTCGGCGTCCCGGTCGACGGCCACCACGCGCGCCCCGGCCTCGGCGAACGCGAACGCCGTCGCCCGCCCGATGCCGTTGCCCGCCCCGGTGACCAGCACCAGCTGTCCGCCGAACCGGTCGGCGTGCCTGCCCTTCGGCGCCGTCTCGGGCCGTCCGTCCTCGGTGGAGGTGACGAAGTCCGTGATCCAGTCCGCCAGCTGGTCCGGCCGGGTGCGCGGCACCCAGTGCTTGGCGGGCAGCGTGCGGCGGGTCAGCCGGGGCGCCCACTCCTCCAGCCCGTCGTAGAGCCGCTCCGACAGGAACGCGTCGCCGAGGGGCGTGATGAGCTGCACGGGCGCGTGCGCGTGGGCGTCGTCGCGCGGGTGCCGCAGCCGGGGCCGGACGTTGTCCCGGTACAGCCATGCCCCGTGCGCCGCGTCCGTCGGCAGGGACGCGGTCGGGTAGTCACCGCCGGGCACCTGCTCCACGCGCTCCAGGATGCGCGGCCAGCGCTTGCCGAGGGGGCCGCGCCAGGCCAGTTCGGGCAGCACGGGCGTGTGCAGCAGGTAGACGTACCAGGACTTGGCGCCCTGGCCGAGGAGCTGCCCGACCCGGCGCGGGGTGGGGCGCCTGAGGCGCTTGTTGATCCAGTGCCCGAAGTGGTCGAGGGACGGACCGGACATCGAGGTGAAGGAGGCGATGCGCCCCTCGGTGCGTCCGACCGTGACGAACTCCCAGGACTGCACCGAACCCCAGTCGTGGCCCACCAGGTGCACGGGCCGGTCCGGGCTGACCGCGTCCGCCACCGCCATGAAGTCGTCCGTCAGCTTCTCCAGGGTGAACCCGCCGCGCAGCGGGCTCGGCGCCGAGGACCGACCGTGGCCCCGGACGTCGTAGAGCACCACGTGAAAGCGGTCGGCGAGGCGGCCGGCGACCTCGGACCAGACCTCCTTGCTGTCCGGATAGCCGTGCACCAGGACGACCGTGGGCTGCCGCGGATCGCCCAGCTCGGCCACGCACAGCTCGACCCCGCCCGTGCGCACCCAGCGCTCCCGCGCTCCGTCCAGCACCGTCATTTCGCCTCCGCCCAGCGCCGCACGTGCGGCAGATCGTCGTCCAGCCAGAAGGCGCTCTCCGCGGGATCCGTGGAGTCGGTGACGACCAGGATCTCCTCGAACTTCGCGCCGGTACCCCGGAAACCGAGGTGGGGTTCGACCGCCCACAGCCCCGGGCGGGGCGGGTGGTCGGAGAAGCGGTAGGGCGACCACAGCGGGGACCAGCCCTCGCGGTGGCCGTGCAGCGCGTCGCCCGCCAGGCCCTTGAGAGACTGCATGCCGAAGCCGAACAGGCGTGGCGACAGCCGCCGTTCCCGCACCCGGTCCACCTTGTGGGCGATGACGCCGAAGGGATAGGCGCGATGCCGGTTGGCATAGCCCTGACGGACCATGAGCCGGTCCACGTCCTCGTAGATCTCGCGCAGCGAACGGCGCTCGCGCACCTCGCGCAGGATCAGCTCGCGGTGAGCCGCCAGGTCGGCCGCCAGCCGGTGCTGGACCGGGTTGGGGCCGAGTGATCCGGAGTAGCCGATGTCGGCGGTGAAACCCCGGTACACCGGGGCCATGTCCAGGATGAAGGGCATCCCCGGCTCCAGGCGGCGGCCGGTGGGGAAGAACTGGAGCGGAACGCGGAAGTCCGTGAACGCCGTGCGGTCGCCGAACCAGGCGAAGGGCAGGTGGAACCAGTCCCGCACGCCCCGCTCCCGCAGCCACTCGCGCTGCATCCGGGCCGCCTCGCGCTCGGTCACCCCCGGCGCCAGCCGGGCCGCCACCGCCTCGGCGCACTCGTAGGCGAGACGTTGCACCTCCCGGAATCCCCGCAGCTCCGTACGGAGTTCCGCCGCCACTGCCGTCGCCATGCCACCCCGTTCCAGCCGTCCGGAC
Organism: Streptomyces sp. NPDC107500; assembly: GCF_055582785.1. Lineage (NCBI taxonomy): Bacteria > Bacillati > Actinomycetota > Actinomycetes > Kitasatosporales > Streptomycetaceae > Streptomyces > Streptomyces sp. NPDC107500. Next base: position 155,660 of record NZ_JBVJPF010000005.1, on the reverse strand, counting down.
GCGGTCCGCGCCGACGGTGCTACTCGCTCGTAACGTGACGCCGCCGAATCTCCCAGTTGTTAGACCCAACGTCAATAGGGCGGCCGACGCAGGTCCCCAAACCCCTCTTCGTGGCTCTCAAGTACGGCATCCCCTACGGGCCCGTACTACTCGAGTCTGACTCCAAGACGGCTCTGCGGTCTGACGACCTCAGTGGCGCGCGTCACTACTGTCGTGGATGTGACTGTGATCGCGACCGAAAGCCTGAGCAAGCGGTTCCCCCGGGTGACCGCGCTCGACCGGCTCTCCGTGGATGTCGGACCCGGTGTGACCGGACTCGTCGGTGCCAATGGCGCCGGCAAGTCCACTCTGATCAAGATCCTTCTGGGTCTGTCTCCCGCCACCGAGGGCCGGGCCGAAGTGCTCGGACTCGATGTCGCCACCAAGGGCGCCGCCATCCGCGAGCGGGTCGGCTACATGCCGGAACACGACTGCCTGCCGCCCGATGTCTCGGCCACCGAGTTCGTCGTCCACATGGCGCGCATGTCCGGCCTGCCGCCCACCGCCGCGCGCGAGCGTACGGCCGACACCCTGCGCCACGTCGGCCTCTACGAAGAGCGCTACCGGCCCATAGGCGGCTACTCGACCGGCATGAAGCAGCGCGTGAAGCTCGCCCAGGCCCTGGTGCACGACCCCCAGCTGGTCTTCCTCGACGAGCCGACCAACGGCCTCGACCCGGTCGGCCGCGACGAGATGCTCGGCCTCATCCGCCGCATCCACACCGACTTCGGCATCTCCGTCCTGGTCACCTCACACCTGCTGGGCGAGCTGGAACGCACCTGCGACCACGTCGTCGTCGTGGACGGCGGCAAGCTGCTGCGCTCCAGCTCCACCACGGACTTCACGCAGAACACGACGACCCTCGCCATCGAGGTCACCGACACCGACGAACACCCCGACGGCACCCGCGCGGTGCGCGACGCGCTCGACGCGCGCGGAGTGGCCGTCCAGGACGGCAGCGGCCTGCCCGGCGCCGGCCACGTCCTGCTGCTCACCGCGACCGGCGAGGAGACCTACGACCTGGTCCGGGACGTCATCGCCGACCTCGGCCTCGGCCTGGTCCGGATGGAACAGCGCCGGCACCACATCTCGGAGGTCTTCAAGGACAGCGACGAAGCACGGAAGGAGGCGGTCGGCCATGGCAGCTGAACAGCCCACAGCCACGGTCCCGGGTGACCAGACCCGTATCCACAACATCGGCTACCGCAACTACGACGGCCCCCGCCTCGGCCGCGCCTACGCCCGCCGCTCGCTGTACTCGCAGTCCCTGCGCGGCGCCTACGGACTCGGCCGCTCGGCCAAGTCCAAAGTGCTGCCGATGCTGCTGTTCGTGGTGATGTGCCTGCCCGCGGCCATCATGGTCGCCGTCGCCGTCGCGACCAAGGCGAACGACCTGCCCGTGGACTACACGCGCTACGCGATCGTCCTCCAGGCCGTCATCAGCCTGTACGTCGCCTCGCAGGCCCCCCAGTCTGTCTCGCGCGACCTGCGCTTCAAGACCGTCCCGCTGTACTTCTCCCGGCCGATCGAGACCTCCGACTACGTCCGCGCGAAGTACGCGGCGCTGTCCTCGGCCCTGTTCATCCTCACCGCCGCACCCCTGCTGGTGCTCTACGTGGGCGCGCTGCTCGCCAAACTCGACTTCGCGGACCAGACCAAGGGGTTCGCACAGGGACTCGTCTCCGTGGCACTGCTCTCGCTGCTCTTCGCCGGTCTCGGCCTGGTCGTCGCCTCGGTCACCCCGCGCCGCGGCTTCGGCATCGCGGCCGTCATCGCCGTCCTGACCATCACCTACGGCGCGGTCTCCACGCTCCAGGCGATCGCCGACGTCCAGGGCAGCTCCGGCGCCGTCTCCTGGATCGGCCTGTTCTCGCCCATCACCCTCATCGACGGGGTGCAGTCCGCCTTCCTCGGCGCCACCTCGGCCTTCCCGGGCGGGGTCGGCCCGAGCAACGGCGAGGGCCTGGTCTTCGTCCTCGTCACCCTGGGCCTGATCGCCGGCACCTACGGCCTGCTGATGCGCCGCTACAAGAAGGTGGGACTGTGAGCACCCTCAGCATCGACCACGTCTCCCGCTGGTTCGGCAACGTGGTCGCCGTCAACGACATCACCATGACGATCGGCCCCGGCGTCACCGGCCTCCTCGGCCCCAACGGCGCGGGAAAGTCCACCCTCATCAACATGATGGGCGGCTTCCTCGCCCCCTCCACCGGCAGCGTCACCCTCGACGGCCGGCCGGTCTGGCGCAACGAGGCCATCTACAAGCACATCGGCATCGTCCCCGAGCGGGAGGCGATGTACGACTTCCTCACCGGCCGCGAGTTCGTCCTGGCCAACGCCGAACTGCACGGCCTGGGCGCCAAGGCGGCCCAGGAGGCGCTCTCCACCGTGGAGATGGAGTACGCGCAGGACCGCAAGATCGCCACGTACTCCAAGGGCATGCGGCAGCGCGTGAAGATGGCCTCCGCCCTCGTCCACCAGCCGTCCCTGCTCCTGCTCGACGAGCCGTTCAACGGTATGGACCCGCGCCAGCGCATGCAGCTGATGGACCTGCTGCGGCGCATGGGCGACGAGGGCCGCACCGTGCTGTTCTCCTCGCACATCCTCGAAGAGGTCGAACAGCTCGCCTGGCACATCGAGGTGATCGTCGCCGGACGCCACGCGGCCAGCGGCGACTTCCGCAAGATCCGCCGCCTGATGACCGACCGGCCGCACCGCTACCTGGTGCGCTCCAGCGACGACCGTGCCCTCGCGGCCGCGCTGATCGCCGACCCGTCCACGTCCGGCATCGAGGTCGACCTCGCCGAGGGCGCGCTGCGCATCCAGGCCGTCGACTTCGGACGGTTCACGGCCCTGCTGCCCAAGGTCGCCCGCGACCACGGCATCCGGCTGCTCACGGTCTCGCCGTCCGACGAGTCCCTCGAGTCCGTCTTCTCGTACCTCGTCGCGGCGTAGGAGGCCGAAGAATGTACGACCCCACAGTCGCCCGGCTCACCTACCGAGCCCTGCTCGGCCGCCGCCGGGCCCTCATCCTCGGCGTGCTGCCCCTGCTGCTGCTCGTCATCGCCGTCGCGGTGCGCGCGCTCGCCGGAGTCGACGACCAGACCGCGGCGGACGTGCTGGGCGGGTTCGCCCTGGCCACCATGGTGCCGATCATCGGCGTCATCGCCGGCACCGGTGCGATCGGTCCGGAGATCGACGACGGCTCGGTGGTGTACCTGCTGTCCAAGCCGATCAAACGGCCGACGATCATCTTCACCAAGTTGATCGTCGCCATAGCGGTGACGATGGTCTTCTCCGCCGTACCCACGTTCCTCGCCGGCCTGATCCTGAACGGCAACGGCCAGCAGGTCGCCGTCGCCTACACGATCGCCGCGCTGGTCGCCTCCATCGCCTACGCCGCGCTCTTCCTGCTGCTGGGCACGGTGTCCCGGCACGCGGTGGTCTTCGGGCTCGTCTATGCCCTCGTGTGGGAGGCCCTGTTCGGCTCGCTGGTGCCGGGCGCCCGCACGCTGAGTGTCCAGCAGTGGTCCCTGGCGGTGGCCCAGAAGGTCGCCGACGGAAACCTGGTGACCTCCGACGTCGGCCTGCCGACCGCGACGGTGCTGCTGGTGGGCGTGACCGTCCTCGCCACCTGGTACGCGGGCCAGAAGCTGAGGTCGCTGACGCTCGCCGGGGAGGAGTGAGCGGGCCCCGGACCGACGGGGCCTCGCCCTGACGGGGCCTTCACCCCGGCCCGGGCACACTGGGCCGGGAAGAGAACGGGGAACACACGGGGGACGCGGGGCTGGGAGGACCGGGATGGCGGGCCAGACACCTCAGCAGGACGGCCACGGACGGCCGCGGGACGGCGGCGAGGAAGCCGCCAGGGGCGGCGCGGGACACAGCGCCGGTGACGACGGCTGGGACGGCCTCGTCCTGGACGAGGATTTCGTTCGCGAGGCCGGCACCTCCGAGCCTTCGGCCCGCGCCCGGATGCTCGCCGCCCGCTGGCGCCGCGAGAAGCCGGAGCCGCAGCCGTGGCGCTCCGACGAGCCGCCCGCCGGCTGGTTCTTCAGCAAGGGCCGACGCCGCAGGTGGCGCCGGAGCTGACGCGGCGTATGTCCGCCTTTATTCGGTGGCGCCCGGCTTTCCGCGGCGGCATTGTGGTGGATGCACGAGGCCGGACGGCGCCGGCGCATCGGGCGGCCGCTTCGAGCACGCGGGATGCCCCGCGTGGGCCGACCGACGGGGACGTCGGCGCCGTCCGGCTCGTCGGCTCCGTGCCGGGCGGATCAGCCCGACAGGCGCTCCAGGACCACCGCGATGCCGTCCTCGTCGTTCGAGGACGTCACCTCGTCGGCCACCGCCTTCAGCTCTTCGTGGGCGTTGGCCATCGCCACGCCGCGGGCGGCCCAGCCGAACATCGGGATGTCGTTGGGCATGTCGCCGAAGGCGATCGTGTCGGCCGCCTTCAGGCCGAGCCGACGGGCCGCGAGCGACAGCCCGGTCGCCTTGGACAGGCCGAGGGGGAGCAGTTCGACAATGCCCGCGCCGGCCATGGTGACCGTGACGAAGCCGCCCGCGGTGCGCCGGGCCGCCTCGGCCAGTTCGTCGTCCGACAGGGTCGGATGCTGGATGTAGATCTTGTTCAGCGGCGCCGACCACAGGTCCGAGGCGTCGGTGAAGGGCACCGCGGGGAGATCGCCGCCGACCTCGTACCCCGGGCCGACCAGGACGTCGCCGTCCAGGCCGTCCCGGCTCGCCGCCAGGTACAGCGGACCGGTCTCCGCCTCGATCTTGGCCAGCGCCACCCCGGCCAGCTGGCGGTCCAGCGTGACCGAGGTCAGCAGCCGGTGCTCCCCGGCGTGGTAGACCTGCGCGCCCTGGCCGCAGACGGCGAGACCGTCGTAGCCGAGGTCGTCGAGGATGTGCCGGGTCCACGGGACCGCGCGGCCGGTCACCACGATGTGGGCGGCGCCCGCCGCGGTGGCGGCGGCCAGGGCGTCCCGGGTGCGCGACGAGATCGTGTCGTCGCCGCGCAGCAGCGTGCCGTCGAGATCGGTCGCGATCAGCCGGTACGGGAACGTCCCGGCTCCACCGGCGTCGGCGGCCGTGGCGGAGGCGGTGTCGCTCACTTGGTCACCGGCTCCAGGACCTCCCGGCCACCCAGGTACGGGCGGAGCACCTCGGGCACGCGCACCGAGCCGTCGGCCTGCTGGTGGTTCTCCAGGATCGCCACGATCGTGCGCGGGACGGCGCACAGCGTGCCGTTGAGCGTGGCGAGCGGGCGCACCTTCCGGTCCTCGCGGACCCGGATCGACAGCCGGCGGGACTGGAACTCGGTGCAGTCCGAGGTCGAGGTCAGCTCGCGGTACTTGCCCTGGGTCGGGATCCACGCCTCGCAGTCGTACTTGCGCGCCGCCGAGGAGCCCAGGTCGGCCGAGGCCACGTCGATGACGCGGAACGGCAGCTCCAGCGATGTCAGCCACTGCTTCTCCCACTCCAGCAGGCGCTGGTGCTCGGCCTGCGAGTCCTCGGGGAGGACGTAGGAGAACATCTCGACCTTGTCGAACTGGTGCACGCGGAAGATGCCCCGGGTGTCCTTGCCGTGCGAGCCCGCCTCGCGGCGGAAGCAGGGCGAGAAGCCGGCGTAGCGCAGCGGCAGGCGGTCGGCGTCGAGGATCTCGTCCATGTGGTACGCCGCGAGGGGGACCTCGGAGGTGCCGACCAGGTACAGGTCGTCCTTGTCGAGGTGGTAGACGTCCTGGGCGGCCTGGCCGAGGAAGCCGGTGCCGGCCATCGACTGGGGGCGGACCAGCGCCGGGGTCAGCATCGGGGTGAAGCCCGCGGCCGTGGCCTGGGCGATCGCCGCGTTGACCAGGGCGAGCTCCAGGAGCGCGCCGACGCCGGTCAGGAAGTAGAAGCGCGAGCCGGAGACCTTGGCGCCGCGTTCGACGTCGATGGCGCCGAGCAGCTGGCCCAGCTCCAGGTGGTCGCGGGGCTCGAAGCCCTCGGCGGCGAAGTCGCGGTGCGTGCCGTGGGTCTCCAGCGTGACGAAGTCCTCCTCGCCGCCGACGGGGACGTCGGGGTGGACGAGGTTGCCGAGCCGCTGGAGCAGCTGCTGGGTCTCGGCGTCGGCCGCGTCGCGCTCGGCGTCGGCGGTCTTGACGTCGGTCTTCAGCTGTTCGGCGCGCTTCAGCAGCTCCGCCTTCTCGTCCCCGGAGGCCTTGCCGATGAGCTTGCCGAGGCCCTTCTGCTCGGCGCGCAGCTCGTCGAAGCGCACGCCGGACGACCTGCGTCGCTCGTCGGCGGACAGGAGGGAGTCGACGAGCGCGACGTCCTCTCCACGGGCACGCTGAGAGGCGCGCACACGGTCGGGGTCCTCACGGAGCAGGCGAAGGTCAATCACGCGGTCAAGGCTACCGGTGTGCGGTGACGGGTCTCGACCCACTATTGCCGAACGCCCGTCTCACGTTCCGTGCGGCCGGTCAATGAAATGCTGCGGCATCCCTGGAACGAGGCACCTCGGGGACGACGGGTTGACCGGATTTCCTTGTGGGGGACGGGACTTGGGGCGTGGCTGTCCACAGGAATCCACAGCCCGAAAAAGTTATCCACAGGCTGTGCGAAAGATCTGTGGACTCACGGGAGTGATCATTCCCAATTTCTGGAGGCGGCTCGTCCAAACCCTCCATGCCTGCACTTTCGAGTGGAAACGGGGCACCCGGTGTCACTCCGGAGGATGGGGTGCAAGAAACAGGTGGACGAAGGGTGGCTTGAGCCGCTGTGGACGAAGTGGGGGGCTGTAGGGGGATATATCGACTGAATGCCGTTACGTTGTCGACTTGTCCCCAGGTCGAGAAGCAGACCTGTGGATAACTCCTGTGGATAACGAAAATCAGCAGGTAGGACCGGTCGGACGGGGCAGTCGGAACCGGCAGTCAGAACCCGCTGTCGGAACCGGCAGTCAGAACCGGCAGTCAGAATCGGCCGTCCTGGCAGCGCGCCACCCAGTCCGCGGCCGCGACGAACGCCTCGTCCGAGGTGCCCGGCAGCAGTGCGTCCACATCCGCGACCCCGACCTCTGCGCGCGGGTACGAGCCCAGGTAGCGCACCTGGAGGCAGGTCCGCTTCAGGCCCATCAGCGCGTCGGCGACCCGGCGGTCGGAGATGTGCCCCTCCGCGTCGATGCAGAAGCAGTAGTTGCCGATGCCCGCGCCGGTGGGCCGGGACTGGAGCAGCATCAGGTTGATGCCCCGGGTGGCGAACTCGCCCAGCAGATCACGCAGGCCACCGGGGTGGTCGTCCCGCTGCCAGAGCACCACGGACGTCTTGTCCGCGCCGGTCGGGGCCGCGGGCCGGGCCGGACGGCCCACCAGCACGAAGCGCGTCTGCGCGTTCTCCGCGTCGTGGATGTCGGCCTCCAGCACCTCAAGACCGTATCGGGCCGCCGCGAACTCGCCGGCGAAGGCGGCGTCGTACCGCCCCTCCTGGACCAGGCGGGCGCCGTCCGCATTGGACGCGGCGGACTCCCAGGCGACGTCCGGGAGGTGTGCCTTGAGCCAGTTGCGGACCTGGGGCTGGGCGGCCGGGTGGGCGGTGACCGTCTTGACGTCCGAGAGCTTGGTGCCGGGCCGGACCAGCAGCGCGAAGGTGATGGACAGCAGCACCTCGCGGTAGATCATCAGCGGCTGTCCGGCGACCAGCTCGTCGAGGGTGGTGGTGATGCCGCCTTCGACGGAGTTCTCGATCGGCACGAACGCGGCCTCGGCCTCGCCCGTGCGCACCGCGTCGAGCGCGGACTGGACCGAAACGTACGGGACCAGCTCCCGGGTCGCCGTTTCCGGAAGTGTGCGCAGGGCGACTTCGGTGAAGGTGCCTTCAGGGCCGAGATACGCGTAACTGGCTGGCATGAACCTCACCCTAATGGGCCCGGGGAGACGCGGCTCACGTGTCTTGCACCGGCCCCTCGCACGGGTGGGACCCGGTTGCTCCCGGGCCGCCGGGTCACGCCTCCAGCAGCCGCTGGCCCACGTACTCACCCTCCGCGGCCCCGCCCGGCACCGCGAACAGACCGCTCGCCTCGTGCCGGATGAACTGCGAGAGGGCGTCGCCCCGGTCCAGCTTGCGCTGCACGGGTACGAAGCCGCGCAGTGGGTCGGCCTGCCAGCAGATGAAGAGCAGGCCCGCGTCCGGGACACCGTCGGCGTCGAAGCCGTCGTGGTACGAGAAGGGGCGGCGGACCATGGCCGCGCCGCCGTTCTGGTCGGGCCGGGTGATGCGGGCGTGGGCGTTGATCGGGACGACGAGGTTCCCCGCCTCGTCCGTCTTCTCCAGGTCCATCTCGGTCGTCTCACCGCCCCCGGACAGCGGCGCCCCGTCCGACTTGCGGCGGCCGATGACGTCCTCCTGGCCCTTGAGCGAGAGCTTCTCCCAGTCGTCGAGGAGCATGCGGATCCGGCGTACGACGGCGTAGGAGCCGTTCGCCATCCAGGTCCGATCGTTCTTCGCGGGCTGTTCGGGGACGAAGATCCGCCGGTCGAAGTCGGCCTCGGACGGCTTCGGATTGCGGGTGCCGTCGACCTGTCCCATGAGGTTGCGGGCTGTCATCGGGCGGGCGGTGGCGCCCGGTGACCGGTTGAAGCCGTTCATCTGCCAGCGGACACGGGCGGCGGCTCCGGCGTCCCGCTGGAGGGCGCGCAGGGCGTGGAAGGCGACCAGGGAGTCGTCCGCCCCGATCTGCACCCACAGGTCGCCGTTGCTGCGGTTCTTGTCGAGGTGGTCGGAGGAGAAGTCGGGGAGCGGGTCGAGGGCGACCGGGCGTTGTCCGTCCAGGCCGGTCCGGCCGAAGAAGCTGTGCCCGAAGCCGAAGGTGACGGTCAGCGAGGAGGGCCCCGAGTCCCGGGCCACGTCCGTGTCACGGGTGCCTGCCGGTTCACCCGCCATCAGCCGGCGTGCGGTGTCGGACCAGCGGCGCAGCAGCGCGGCGGCCTCCTTGCGTCCGGCGCCGGCCGCCAGGTCGAAGGCGACGAGATGGCCACAGGCCTGCATGGGGTCGGTGATGCCGGGCTGATGTTTCCCGTGAAACATCGCCCGCCCGCTGCCCAGCGAGGTGAGCGGGGCGGCCGCCGTGGAGGGGGCGGCGGCGTAGCCGGTGGCGCCGCCGGCCGCGCCGAGTACGAGCCCCGTGGCACCGGCGGTGCCGAGCAGCCGCCGACGCGAGATGCCCTCGCGGTCGGCGGTCTCGGCGTTCGGGGCTTGCGGAGTGGACTGGTCAGACATGGTGCGGTTCAGCCGATCTGCGCGTTCTTGGAGACGGTCACCTGGTCGATGTCGGAGGTCCGCACGGTCACCGAGACTTCCCAGTCGCCGCCGATCGGGATCTGCACTCCGCTCGCCGACCAGTGGCCGGTGGTGATGTGGTCCGGGGCGACGGGCAGCGGCCCGATGTCCTTGGCCTCCTGGGTCAGAGCGACCTTCACCTCGGGTAGGTCGAAGGCGGTCCCGTCCGGGCGCTCGACGTAGAGGTGCATCTCGTTGGCGCCGACCCGGGCGGGGTCGAGTTCGACCCGTACGACGCCCTTGCCGTTCTGGGCGCCGGTGTCGAAGGGCATGTCCAGGGTCACCGCGCCGGTGGACGGTGCGGGCGTGGTGGCGGAGGAGGCGCCGGTGGCCTTGGCCTCCTGCTCCGTCCGGCCCGGCTCGGTCTGGGTCAGCACGGTGGTGACGGCCAGCAGGACGACGGCGACGCCCGCCTCGGCGAGCACGGAGCGGCGCAGTCCGAAGCGGTTCGGGTCGGCGTCCCGCTGCCGCTTCTGCCGGGCGGCGTCCACGGCGGCGCGCTGCCGGGCGAGCTGAGCGGCACGCTGGGAGCCACCGGAGCCGTTCGAGGACCCGGAACCCTTCCCGCCTCCGACCCCCTTGGCGCCCGCCTTGGCACCCGTACCGGCCCCCTTGGCACCCGTACCGGCCCCCTTGGCACCCCCGGAGCCCTTCGAGCCACCGGTCGCCTTGCCGGAGGTCACCGCCTTGCCGGACGCCGCCGACTTCTCGGAACCCTTCGCCTTCTCGTTCCCGCGGCCGGACGACGCGCCCACCCGCTCCTTCTCCGCCTTCTCCCCCTTCTGGCCTTTCTCGCGCTTCTCCCCCTGCTCCCGCTGCCGGACCACGCCCGGGCTCGCGGTCCCCGCCAGCTGCGCCGTCCAGCGGCGCGAGAGGTAGGCGATGCCGACCAGCACCGCGACGAGCCCGATCTTGACGAGGAGCAGCTGTCCGTACCGCGTCTCGGTGAAGGCCGTCCAGGAGCCCAGCTGGCGCCAGGACTGGTACGTACCGGTCACCACCAGCGCGACCACGCTGCCGAAGGCGACGCGCGAGAACCGGCGTACGGCGACGGCCGGGACCGGGGTGTCCGCGGGGCCGCGGTACAGCGCGGCGAGGAGGGCGGTGAGTCCGCCGAACCAGGTGGCCACGGCGAGCAGGTGGACGATGTCGGCCGGCATGGCGAGCCCGGCCTGGAGGCCCACGGAGGCGTGCTCGGACATCGCCCAGGTCGCCGCGAGACCCGACGCGACGACGGCCCCGCCGACCGCGAGCCCGAAGGTGAGGTCCCTCTTCTCCTCGTCCTCCCGCTTGTCGTAGGCGCCGAAGAGCACGGCGACGAACAGCGCGGCGGCCGCGAGCAGCAGCAGCCGGGAGACCAGGGCGGCGCCGGTCTTGGTCTGGAGTACCTCGCCGAGCAGGTTCAGGTCGAGGATGTCACCGGCCTTCCCGGAACCGGTGTAGGAGCCGCGCAGCAGCAGGAGCATGAGGGTGGCCGCGGTCAGCGCGAGCCACCCGGAGACGACGACCCGCTGGACGACGCGGACCCCGGAGCCGCGCGGCCAGCAGGCCAGCACGAACGCGGCGCCGCCCACCATTACGGCGAACCCGGCGTACGACACGTACCGGCCGAAGCCGTAGAGAGCGCCGACGAACCCGCCGCCCGCCTCTTGGACGGAGGCGGAGACCGAGGTGTCGGACGGGGCTCCGACGGAGAAGGTGTACGCGCCGGCGACGGGGTGGCTGTCGGCGGAGACCACCTGGTAGGTCACCGTGTAGGTGCCGTCGGGCAGCCCGGTGTGCAGCTTCACGGAGTACGTCGTGCCCCCCGTGCCGGACGGGCTGCCGTCGTCGACGCGCTTGCCCTTGGGGTCCAGGACGCGCAGCGAGTCGTCGTCCACGGAGACCGACTCGGAGAAGGTGAGCGACACCTGGGCCGGAGCCCGGTCGACCACCGCCCCCTGCTGGGGGTCGCTGCCGGTCAGGGCGGCGTGCGCGGAGGCCGGTCCGGCGCCGGCGAGCAGGGCGCAGGCCGCGGCCAGGAGCAGCAGCACCAGGGTCCGGAAGCGTGGGGCGATGGTCTGCGTCAAGGTGGTCCCTCCCTCGGTGTCCGGTCAGTTTCCGGTGTGTGCGGAGTGTCCGTCGGCGGGCTGGTAGGTGGCCGCCTTCACGGGCACCTTGACCGTGACGGGGTCGGACTGGGCGAAGTGCAGTTCGACGGTGACCGACTGGCCCTGCTTCGGCTGCTGCTTCAGGTTCTCGAACATCAGGTGGTTTCCGCCGCTCTTGAACACGAGTTGACCGTCCGCGGGGATCTTGAGGCGGTCCACCTCCTTCATCGTCCCGTCGACGGTCTCGTGCACGGTGACGTCGCCGGCCCCGCTGGTGACCGAGGTCAGTTCGTCGTCCGAGTCGCCCTTGTTGGTGATGGTGAGGAACCCGGCGGCCATCGAGGCGGAGACCGGCTGCGGTATGTAGGCCGCGCCGACCGAGAGTTCGGCCCCTGAGGCACCGGAGGCGCCGGAGTCCGCGGCGCCGGAGTCCCCGCCGCCGCAGCCCGCGAGGGCCAGCGTGCCGATCACCGCGAACGCGGCGAGGGCGGGGCGGGTGCCGCGGCCGCTCACGGGTTCTCTCCCTTGACGAGCTTGGGCAGGTCCTTGGTGTAGTCGTCGACCGTGGCGTCCTCGCCGTAGAGGACATAGCCCGCGTCGGACTTCGGGGAGAAGGCGACGACCTGGGTGCCGTGGGTCGAGACGATCTTGCCGTTCTTGTCCTTGGCCGGCGGGTCGATCGAGATGCCGAGGGTGCGGGCGCCGGCCTGGATGGTGTCGAAGTCGCCGGTCAGCCCGACGATCTGCGGGTCGATGCCCTTGAGCCACTTGCCCAGCGCGGCCGGGGTGTCCCGTTCCGGGTCGGTGCTGACGAACACGACCCGGAGCTTGTCCTGCTCGGCCTGCGACAGCTGCTTCTTGGCCACGGCGATGTTGTTCATGGTCAGGGGGCAGACGTCGGGACAGTGCGTGTAGCCGAAGTAGACCAGCGTGGGCCGTCCGGCGGTCTGCTCGCGGAAGTCGTACTTCTTGCCCTGGGTGTCGGTGAGGACGAGATCGGGCTTCTCGAAGGGCTTGTCGAGGACGGTGGCGGCCTGCTGTGCGGTGTCCTCGGAGACCACGGTGACCGGCTTGTCGCTGTCGGCGCCGCTGCCGCAGGCGGACAGCGTCAGGGAGGCGGCGGCGAGCAGGGCGGCCGCGGCGAACGTCTTCTTGCGCATAGAAAAATGTCCCAGATGTGAGGTGCACCGGTGCGCGCCGAGGGCCGTCGGACCGACGGAACGGCGCGCACCGGACGTGAGGATGCGCCGACGGGGTGGCGTCGGCGCACCGGCGCGGGCGTCGTTACGCCGACGCGCCGGAGTCGCGCCGGCGGCCCGCCAGCACGCCGTAGCCGACGCCTGCCGCGCCGACGACGATGCCGACGATGCCGAGGACCCGGGCGGTGGTGTCGCTGCCGTCACCGGAGCCGCCGTCGGCGGAGGCCTCGGCGGCGGTGTCCTTGGCGGCCGCTTCGGCGTCGGCCCCGGCCTTGTCGTCCGACGAGTCCGCGGCGCCGTGGGCGTCGTCCTCGGCGGCGGCCAGCTCCAGCACGGGCGCCGGGTTCTCGGGCTCCTCCTGGCCCTCCTGCGGCACCTCGATCCAGCGCACGACCTCCTTGTTGGAGTACGTCTGGATGGCCTTGAACACCATCTGGTCGGCGTCCTCGGGCAGCGCGCCGATGGAGAGCGGGAACTTCTGGAAGTAGCCGGGCTCGACGCCCTTGCCCTCGGCGGTCCAGGTCACCTTGGAGACGGCCTCGGTGAGCTGCTTGCCGTGCGACTCGATCGGCTTTTCCAGCTTGGACTTGGTGACCTCGGCCTTCCAGCCGGGGACCGGCTGCGGCATGACGGACGCCAGTGGCTGGTCAGTGGGGAGGTTGATCTCCAGCTTGGTGGTGGAGGCGTTGTCGCGCTCGTTGGGGACCTTGAAGTTGACGGTCGCGTAGCCGCCCTTGGCGGCCGTGCCCTCCGGCTGCACGCTGACGTGCGCGAAGGCGGGGGCGGACAGGGCGAGGACGGCGATGCCGGAGACGGCGCAGGCGGCGGCGAGACGTGAAGCCTTCATAGCCTTCATGGACGGAGCACTCCGCTTCGAGTGGGCACCGGTACTGCACCGGTGCGGGTGAGGAGAGGGATGCGCGCACGCGCGCGTGCCGCACGACGACGGCCCCCTCCGTACTCCCTGGGCGGAAGCGGGGTGGTGGACGTGTCGTGTCAGGCGGCGAGGGCGAACACGTCGCTCGGCGGACCGCGCCTGATCACCGTGTGCTGGAGTGCGGTGGTACGGGGCCTCGACGGCGCCAGCAGGGCGGGACGCGGCGGGCGCGGGCCCGTACCGGGGGCGCCGGCGAGCCCGGCGTGCAGGGCGCGCACCAGGGAGAGCGCCGCGCGCAGGGCGCGTACGAACGCTCCCTCGGCCACCGAGTGCGCCGAGTGCGCCGACAGTTCGACGAGCCGGGCCAGTGCCAGGTCCCCGCGGCGCAGCAGCCAGCCGGCGGCCAGGGCCGCGAGGACGTGGCCGAGCAGCATCGGCAGGGACGGCAGCAGCGCGGCGGGGTCGCCGGCGCCGGCCAGCGCGTCGGCGGGATGGTGCGTGGCGCCGGCGGAGGCGTCCGGTGCGACCCGGGCGTCGTCGAGGATCCGCTGGGCCTGGGCCGGGCTGATCGCCGCGGCCGTGGTCCCGCAGACCAGCCGTGCCGCCTGCTGGACCAGAGAGGCGTCGGACAGCCCGCCCGTCGCTCCGGCGGCGCCGGCCCCGGCGGCCGTGCCGGATGCGGTGACCGCGGCGGTTCCGTGCTGGCCCAGTCCGAACAGGACGTGCAGCGCGGTCTGTCCGACGGCGAGCAGCGCCACGATGCCCGGCAGCGAGCGCAGCCGGCCGGCGAGGGGCGCGGCGACCACGACCGCCCCGAGGAATCCGGCCCCCAGCGACCACAGCGGAACCGTGGCGCAGGAGGCGAGGGTGTGCCCGGCCGCGGCCAGCACGACGCAGACCGCGGCGAACACCGCGGCCCGCAGGACCCGGAGATCGTTCCCGGAGCGCGCCGTTGGCGGGTGGGGGGCAGTCATGGCGGGCTCATCATCGCACTGACGCCCCCGGCGCCGTACGGCAGGTCCACAAGGTGCGGTACGCCCCGAAGTGAACCGGAAGATCACTCTCTGGTGTGAGCCGTGCCGCATACACCGGCGCACGACGGCGCCACATCCGCCAGATGAGCGGTGTCACGGCCCGGGCGTGCTTACACCGGGGTGTGAGGGGCAATACGTAACGGTATGTCGAGCCGCGGCCGGGAGGCTGGAGCATGAGCATCTGGTGGTCACTCCATTTGCGGCGCGAGGCTGCGAGCGTGCCCCTGGCCCGCCGCCTGCTGATCGGCACCATGGAGAGCGCGGGCGTCGACCCCGACATCTCCTTCGATCTCTCCGTAGCCCTGAGCGAGGCCTGCGCCAACGCCGTCGAGCACGGCGGGGACGACGGCGCGGGCGGCCCCACGGAGGCCTACCGGGTCACGGCCTACCTGGACGGCGAGCGCTGCCACATCGAGGTCTCCGACACCGGCCCCGGGTTCCCCGCCGCCGCGCCGGGCCGGCCGGGGAGCGTGGGCCGCCCGGTCTCCGCGGACGCCGAGAGCGGACGGGGCCTGTGTCTCATCCGGGAACTGGCGGACCACGTCCAGATCGGCAGCGAGCCGGGGCGCAACGGCGCGGTGGTGAGCTTCGACAAGATCCTCAAGTGGCGGGAGGACGCGCCGCTGGTGGCGGTCTGACCCGACGGCACGACCCAACGAGGAGACGACACGACCGGGCGGTACGACGACGGCCGGGCACCGTGAAGGTGCCCGGCCGTCGTTCGTGCGTCAGCCCTTCAGCGCCGCCATCCACTCCTCGACCTCGTCCGACCGGCGCGGCAGCCCGGCGGACAGGTTCCGGTTGCCGTCCGCGGTGACGAGGATGTCGTCCTCGATGCGGACGCCGATGCCCCGGTACTCCTCGGGCACGGTCAGGTCGTCGGCCTGGAAGTACAGACCCGGCTCGACGGTGAGCACCATGCCGGGCTCCAGGGTGCCGTCGACGTAGGACTCCACCCGCGCGGCGGCGCAGTCGTGCACGTCCAGGCCGAGCATGTGACCGGTGCCGTGCAGCGTCCAGCGGCGCTGGAGGCCCAGCTCCAGCACCCGCTCGACCGGTCCCTCGACCAGGCCCCACTCGACCAGCCGCTCGGCCAGCACGCGCTGCGACGCGTCGTGGAAGTCGCGGTACTTGGCGCCCGGCTTCACGGCCGCGATCCCGGCCTCCTGGGCGTCGTACACCGCGTCGTAGATCTTCTTCTGCAGCTCGCTGTAGCGGCCGTTGATCGGCAGCGTGCGCGTGACGTCCGCCGTGTAGTACGTGTGCGTCTCCACGCCGGCGTCGAGCAGCAGCAGGTCGCCGGAGCGGACCGGGCCGTCGTTGCGGACCCAGTGCAGGGTGCAGGCGTGCGGTCCTGCGGCGCAGATGGAGCCGTAGCCGACGTCGTTGCCCTCCACGCGCGCGCGGAGGAAGAAGGTGCCCTCGATGTAGCGCTCGCTGGTCGCCTCCGCCTTGTCGAGGACCTTCACGACGTCCTCGAAGCCGCGCACGGTGGAGTCGACGGCCTTCTGCAGCTCGCCGATCTCGAACTCGTCCTTGACGAGGCGGGCCTCGGAGAGGAACACGCGCAGTTCCTCGTCGCGCTCGGCGGTGACCTTGTCGGTGAGGGCGGCCTCGATGCCCGCGTCGTGGCCGCGCACGACGCGCACCGGGCCGGTGGCCTCGCGCAGGCTGTCCGGCAGCTCGCGGACGTCGGAAGCGGGGATGCCGTACAGCTTCCCGGCCTCGGTGAGGGAGTGGCGGCGGCCGACCCACAGCTCGCCCTGGCCGCTGAGCCAGAACTCGCCGTTCTCACGGTCGGAGCGGGGCAGGAGGTAGATCGTGGCGGTGTGGCCGTCGCCCCTGGGCTCCAGGACCAGGACGCCGTCCTCCGTCTGGTTGCCGGTCAGGTACGCGTACTCGACCGAGGCGCGGAAGGCGTACTCCGTGTCGTTCGACCGGGTCTTCAGGTTGCCCGCGGGGATCACCAGGCGCTCACCCGGGAAGCGGGCGGACAGCGCGGCGCGGCGGGTGGCGGTCTCGGCGGCCTGGGCGATGGGCTCCAGGTCGTACAGCTCCGTGTCGGCCCAGCCGGACTTCATGTTCTCGGCCAGCTCGTCGGACACGCCCGGGTACAGGCCGTTCTTGCGCTGCTTGACCGGCTCGTCGCCGTCCGCGTCAGCGGCGTCCTCAAGCACGGCCTCCGGGGTCTCCGGGATCTCCGGGTTCTCCTGGGTGAGCTCCTCCGCCACGGTCATCCTCCTCGATACGGCACTGGACCACCCCCATCGTACGGTCGTACGGAAGGGGGCCCAGGGGCGAAGGGCCTGTTACCGGGAGGTCGCTACCGTCCGTTATCCGCGGCCTCCGAGGCGTCATTGTCCGTTATTCGAACCGGACGGCCAGCAGGACGACGTCCTCCTCGGAGTCCGCGTCGGCCTTCCCGTCCGGCAGCACGGTGCGCAGGACGTGGTCGGCGATCGCGTCCGGATCGTGGCGCGCGGCCCTCGGTACACCGGCGGCGGCCGCGTGCAGCCGGGCGAAGGCACGGTCGGCCCGGTCCCCCGTGCGGTGCAGCAGCCCGTCCGTGTACAGCAGAACCGTCTCTCCCGCTTCGGCCTGCACCTCCACGCTGGGCGCCTCCCAGCAGGCGAGCATGCCGAGCGGCGCCGAGACGGAGGTCTCGACGAACTCCGTGCGCCGTTCCCCGATCAGCAGCGGCGGGCTGTGCCCGGCGCCGGCCAGGGTGATCCGGCGCAGCGCGGGCTCGCAGTAGCCGAACAGCGCGGTGGCCGAACGGGCGGGCTCGGTCAGGCGCAGCAGCAGCTCCAGGTCGGACAGGACGGCGACCGGGTCCTCGCCCTCCATCACGGCGTACGCCCGCAGCGAGGCGCGCATCCGCCCCATCGCGGCGACCGCGCTGGGCCCGGCTCCGGTGACGGAGCCGACGGAGAGACCGAGCGCGGCGTCCGGCAGCGGCAGCGCGTCGTACCAGTCGCCGCCGCCGCGCGGGCCGGTGCGGTGCCGGGCGGCGAGCTGGACGCCGGGCACCCGCGGCAGGCGGGAGGGCAGCAGCTCCTCGGCCATCGTCGCCATGCACGCGCGCGTGCGCTCGACCTCCAGGAGGCGGGTCAGGTGGGGCGCGGCGTACCGGACGTAGAGGCCGGCCAGGTGGCGCTGGTGCTCGTCCGGTTCGGCGGGTTCGTCGTAGAGCCACGCGGCGGCGCCGAGCCGTCCGGTGCCCTCGGCGGAGAGCGGGAGCGCGTAGCTGGCGGCGTAGCCGAGGCGGGCGGCGACCTCGCGGTGGCGCGGGTCGAGGCCCTTCTCGGCCAGCAGGTCGGGCTCGGCGACCCCGTCCTCGTCGACCGGCAGCCCGTCCAGGATCCGCCCGTAGGACAGGGAGGTCCGGGGCACGGTCTCGATGTGGCCGAGGTCGGCACGGGCCAGCCCGAGGCCGATGGTGGTGTCCGGGCCGAGTCCGTCGGCCGGCTCCAGGATGACGAGACCGCGCCGGGCGCCCACCAGGGCGGCACCGGCGCGCAGCAACTCCTGGAGGCCGTCGGAGAGGGTGTCCGTACGGACCAGGCGTTCGGTCAGTTCGTGCAGGGTCGTGAGGTCCGAGACCCAGCCGGCCAGCCGGTCCTGGAGGAGGAGGCCGGGGGCGGAGCCTTTGCCCGGGGCGTCGGCGGCGGCAGCGGCTTCCGAGGTGTCCGGCGGGGCGGCGTCGGGGGCGGCGGGCGCGACAGTGTGTGCGGGGGGCGGGACCACTGAATCGATTCCGGCCACTTTCGGAGGGTGCGGGGCGTTCATGGTGTCCGGCTTTCCGACCGGCGCTTACTGCTCAAAAGCATCGCAAACCCCCATGTCATTCTGCGCCGCTAGCAGTGTCTCCACATGTACACGCACTCGTAAGGGGATGTCCAGCATTGTCCTGCCGGGATTCCTGGTGTCCGTGGGGTGCGAGCGGCCTCCTTCCGGAACTCTTGCGGAAAAGCTAGATTGGCTTGAAACTGCCCCAGAGGACGGCTTGTTGCGGTCGACTGGGGGTGCTTCACGGAGCGTCACAGCGGTCGTGATGGGTACGTACTCGGAGAAGGCCGGGGGTGGTTGGGGGCCACCCGGAACCTGGCGACGGACCCGGGCGTCCTATCCACCGACGACCGTGCCCCATCCTCCCGTGGCGGAGGCGGAGAGAAATACGCGGAACGGCAAACGCCAGACTTCGCCACCCCCGCGCCACGCCCATGCTTTAGCCAGACGCAGTGTGGACGGACCGTCACGGACGCAGTCAGTGCTCGACCCACAGGGGTTTCCCCTGCCTTTGGCAGTGGCGTTCCCCGGCAGGGTGCCGCTCGGGGGAGCGCGCCCTGGTGTGGGGGTCGTCCCGCGGCACGGATGTGATGCGCCACCAAGCTACGCACAGCGAATGCTCGACACATGGTGTGAGTGACCACGGTGTTGCCAGGCGTGCAACGGAAAGGAACGAGCGCTCATGCGCGAGATCCTCGGAAGGCGACGCAGGCTCCTGTCCCGGCACGACGGCGGGCGGCCTGAGCTGATCGGCGCGGCCCTGACCTACGCGACGCAATGGCAGTGGCCCGTCCTCCCGGGCGTGGCGGCGGACCCGCAGGCGCGGACCCGCTGCGGCTGCCCCGATCCCGAGTGCACGGTGCCGGGCGCGCATCCCTTCGACCCCGGTCTCCTCGCGGCCACCACCGACGCGCGCATGGTGCGCTGGTGGTGGAGCAACCGGCCCTCCGCGCCGATCGTCCTGGCCACCGGCGGCGCCGCCCCGTGCGCGGTCTCGCTGCCCGCCCTGCCGGCCGCCCACGCCTTGGCCGCCCTCGACCGCGCCGGCCTGCGGGTCGGCCCGGTCGTCGCCTCGCCCACCCGCTGGTCGCTGCTGGTGCGGCCCTACTCCATGGAGCAGCTGGGCGAGCTGCTCTACGCCAAGGACTTCGTCCCCGGATCCCTGCGTTTCCACGGCGACGGCGGCTACCTCGCGCTGCCGCCGTCCGAGACCGGCGGCGGCGCCGTCCGCTGGGAGCGGGCACCGCTGCCCGGCTCCGCCTCGCCCTGGGTGCCCGACGTGGAGGCCATGGTGGACGCGGCCGTCGACGCCCTCACTCGTACGGGTGTGAGCGCGCCCGAGTTGTAGGGGTCTCCGGCGCGCGCGGAGGGTCTGCCCGGCCTTCGTCGTTATCGTCCGGACCATGCCGCTTCATGCAGGGGAGCACCGTGCCGCCGCGCCGCACCGCGTCGGCCTGCACCGCGCCGGGCCGCGCCGTGGAGGGCTGGACCGGCGGCGCGTCCGTCTGTACGGCATCGCCGGCGTCGTGGTCTGCGCGGTGGTGCTGCCGTTCGCCGTGGCGTCCGCGGGGCCGCCGCCCGACCCCGGGTCCGACACCCCCGCGACCGTCCGGCTCCTCTCGCAGGGCGGTGACTCCAAGGCGTCCGACGGTGCCGTCGGCGCCGCCGTGCCGAGTGGGGCCGCCGCTCCGCGTTCGCCGCTGCCGCCCGGCCCGGCCACGGCCGTGCGCTGCGGGCCCGAACTCACCTCGCCCGAAGGCGTCGAGGCGCAGACCTGCGTCCTGGCCCAGGGGCCGGAGACCTGGGCGCGGACCTACTACCGCAACGCCACCGGTGACCGGCTCGAAGCCGTGCTGAGCCTCATGGGGCCCGACGGGCGCAGCCTGCGGATGCGGTGCGCCGTGAGCGCCGAGGACGCGCCGGGCACCTGCGAGACACCCCGGGAACGCGCCCGGGGCGGATTGGCCGGATACACCGCGGTCGCGGAGTTCGCGAGCCGGGCCGGGTACGGGCCGCTGCTGCTGCGCACCGGCAGCAACAGGGACACCGGACGCGACGCGGAGAGCCAGGACGACGCGGGCGCCGGGAGTAGCGGAAGCAACGCGTTCGTCGGGAACCCCGACCGCGGGAGGAGCAACTCACCTGCGGAAACGGGGAGTTGACCGCCGGTCGCGGTGCGTGCGCGACCCGGGACATGGAAAGACCCGGTTGCTGGCGACGGGGGATGCACCAGCAACCGGGCTACTCGAACGGTAACAAGAGATCGGCTGTTAGCAAATTCGATCTCCTGTTTTCCGGTCACCGACTGGCTTGTCCGCGCCATGAGTTGTGACTGGAGTCACCCACTCCACGGCGGGCGCTCCGGCTGACCGGTCGGTCAGCCGGGCCGGCCCGTGCCGCCGCGCGTCAGCTGAGGGTCACCTGCCGGTTGGTCAGGCCGCCGCGCGCCCGGCGCTCGTCGTGCGTGAGCGGAGCGTCCGCGGACAGGGCCTCGGCGAGCCGCTCACCGAACTCGGCGGCGGGCTTCTCGATGTCCTGCGCGGTGACCTCGCTCGGCAGGTCCCACACCGGCACGGTGAGCCCGTGGGCGCGGAAGGAGCCGACGAGGCGCGTGCCCTCGCCGAGCGACGACCGGCCGGCCGCGTGGAGCCGCGCGAGAGCGTCCAGAAGCCGCTCCTCCTCGTGCGGCATGACCCAGCGCAGGTGGTTCTTGTCCGGCGTCTCGCACCAGTACGCGGCGTCCACGCTCTGCAACCGGACGGTCGGGATGGCCGCGGCGTTGGCCCGCTCCAGGGAGGCGGTCACCTCCGGCGTGGCGTTGTCCGGGTCCGGCACCCAGAACTCGAAGCCCGTGTGCACCTCCGGCTCGAACGCCCCCTCGGGCGCGAGCAGGTCCTGCAGCCTGGGACCCTCGGCCGGCGCGCGGCGGCCCTGCACCGGGGTGCCCGGCGCGGCCTCCAGTGCCTGCTTGAGGGTGTCGGCGAGGTCGCGGCTGATGTCGCCCGAAGCCGTGTCGTTCTGCAGGCCGAGCAGGACCGAGCCGTCGTCGCGGCGCAAGGCCGGCCAGGCCATCGGGAGCACCGTGGCCAGAGTGACGGAGGGGACGCCCTCGGGCAGGCCGTCCCGCAGGGTCAGCTCCACCGTGGCCGCCGGGACCAGCTCCCGCAGGGCCACCCAGTCGCACTCGCCGGGCAGCCCCTCGAAGGGGCGGTGCACCAGCGCGGTCGTGGCCTGCGCGGCCGCTCGGCCGTGGCACGCCTTGTAGCGGCGGCCGCTGCCGCAGGGGCAGGGTTCGCGGGCACCGACGACCGGGATCTCTCCGGCGGTGGCCTGCGGGCGCTTGGCCTTCGTCTGGGGTCGCTTCTTGGCCATCGTGGGTGTCTCCCGGTGGGCGGCTCATCTCGTACGGCGCGAGCCTAGCCGTTCGCGCGGGGACCGACGGGAACCTGTGGACAACGGGGCGTCTGTGGACAGGGGATGGGCCTGTGGGCCTGGACAGGTCCGGATGGGCCTGGGCGGCCCTGGGGGGAATCGCGACGGGCGGCTGCGCGAAGTCGGGGACCCTGCGAGGCCGACAACGGGAGTCGGCCCGGCCCGTGTCCTGGCTCGCCGCCTCTGCGCCGAACGCCGTCGCGCGCCACCACGCCTACTCGCCACCGCGCCACCGGGTCTCCCTGCCTCGCAGGGGCAAAAGGCACCGTGCGCAGTCGGCGGGGGTCAGCCCGCCTCTTCGACGACGTCCGCGAAGTCCAGACCGGGGATCTCCGACACCGCCGGTGCCGCGATGCGGGTGGCGAAGTCGTCCCGCCGATGTCCGGCGTCCGGGTCGTGCACGTCGTCGTGGACGACGACCCAGACCGTGACCTCGCCGCGCGCGTCGTCCCGTACGCCCCAGTCGTCGGCGAGCGCGGTGATGATGTTCAGCCCGCGGCCGCCGTGCGCGGTGACCGAGGGGGTCGCCGGCGTCGGTCGGGTCGGACCGCCGCCGTCCGTGACCTCCACGACCAGCCGGCCGCGCGGGTCCACCTGCCACGCGGCGCGCACGTCGCCGTCGCCGGCGAGGGCGTCGCCCAGCGGGCGGCCGTGCTTGCACGCATTGCTCAAGAGTTCGGAAAGGACCAGTACGGCGTCGTCGATGACCGGTTCCGCCACACCGCCGCTGCGCAGTTGCTCGCGCATCCGGTGCCTTGCTCTCCCCACGCCCGCAGGGCCATGGGGAACGGCCATGCTCGACGACGTGGGCACTTCCTGTGCCACCACCAACGCCACCCCCGAGACCTCCTTCGCCCCACGCCACGGTGTGGATGCCCCTCTGGCCTGAACCGGAAACCGGACCGTCCTCGCCCAGTGACGCATTCGACACGGTCGAACACGCAACGAACGCGCCGGAGCACTCCCTGTAATCACGTGGCTGGATTTCGTCGGTGTGGCCGAGACCGGAGAATGCGGCAGACGGGCCTCCGGGTCAAGGCCTGTGGACGAATCGACCCCCGATTCAGCGCCCGGTCAGCGCCCGATCAGCGCCCGAGGTGGTCCAGTACCGCGCGCGGCCGGTTGGTGATGATGGCGTCGACGCCCAGGTCGGCGCAGAGATCCACGTCGTCGGTGTCGTTCACGGTCCAGACGTGCACCTGGTGTCCGGCGCGCTTCAGGCGCTCGATGTAGGCGGGGTGGTTGCGCACGATCCGGATCGAGGGGCCCGCGATCCGGACACCCGCGGGCAGCCGCCCGTCGCGGAGCCTGGGTGAGACGAACTGCATCAGATAGACCGTCGGAAGCGTCGGCGAGGCGGCCCGCACCCGGTGCAGCGAACGTGCCGAGAAGCTCATCACGCGCACCGGGGAATCCGCGGCCGAGGCCGGGGCGTCGAGTCCGAACCGCTTCAGGAGCAGCAACAGCCGCTCCTCCACCTGCCCCGCCCACCGCGTGGGGTGCTTGGTCTCGATCGCCAGCTCCACCCGCCGTCCGGCGTCGGCCACCAGTTGGAGCAGCCGCTCCAGGGTCAGGACGGAGGTGTCCTCCCGGTCCTCGGGCCGGTGCTCCCAGTCCGGCTGCTCGTCGCGCGTGCGCCAGAACTCGCGGGTCCGGCGGGCCCCGAAGTCCAGCTCGGCCAGGTCGGCGAGCTCCAGCGCGGACACCGCGCCCCGGCCGTTCGACGTACGGTTGACGCGCCAGTCGTGAACACAGACGAGATGACCGTCCGCCGTCAGGCGCACATCGCACTCGAGGGCGTCCGCCCCGTGCTCGATCGCCTTCCGGTAGGCGGCCAGGGTGTGCTCGGGGGCCTCTTCGGAGGCTCCACGGTGGGCGACGACCTGAATCCGGTGCTGGCGTGCGTGGGTCACCGCGTCATGGTGCCACCGCGGGCGGGTAGACGTGCCATCGGGTCGAATCGACAACGCGTCCGTTTAGCCTTAAAAATCCCATATAAGGGATGGTCCGGGACGCACAGCAACCGCTTATGGTGCTCTGACGGCCCGTGGGAAAAGCTGATGGCATACAAAAAGGCCGGCACATCCGCACATCCGCATCGCGCCGGACCGTGGACCACCGCCTGAGCGCGGCCGAGCGCGACCAGGGTGACCGACACACTGCCGTGGAACTAGGAGAGAAGCTGTGAGCACCGAGAACGAGGGCACCGCGGTACCCCCGGCCCCGTCCGCACCCCCCGTGCCGGTGGACGCTCCCGCTGCCTCCGCCCAGCCCCCTGCCCCGCAGCAGGCTTCGGCTCCCCCGCCCCAGGACCCGGCCGCCACTCCCCAGGCACCGGCCGCAGCCCCGCCCGCCCAGGCACCGGCCGCGGCGGCGCCGCAGGGCCACACGCCGCCCGACGCCTCCTGGCCCCCGCCCCCGCCGCCGCCCGGCACCCCGTCGTACGGCGGAGGCGCCGGCGACGGTGGTCACGCCGGATACGGTCACGGCGGGCATGGCTTCGGCCAAGGCTCGGGCGACGGTACGGGAGGCGGCGGCTGGGGAGCCTCGTACCAGCAGCCCCCCGCGCCCAAGCCGGGCCGCGGCCGAAGTGGCCTGCTCGCCGGGATCCTGATCGCGGCGCTGGTCGCGGGCGGTCTGGGCGGCGGCCTCGGCTACACCCTGGCCAAGAACAACGACGACAGCGGCTCCACGACCGTCTCCGCGTCCGACACCGGCGGCTCCGTCAAGCGCGAGGCGGGCACGGTGGCCGGTGTGTCCAACAAGGCGCTCCCCAGCACGGTCACCATCCAGGCCGAGGGAAGCAACGGCGAGGGCGGCACCGGCACCGGCTTCGTCTTCGACAAGCAGGGCCACATCGTCACCAACAACCACGTGGTGGCGGAGGCGGTCGACGGCGGCAAGCTCAGCGCGACCTTCCCCGACGGCAAGAAGTACGACGCCAAGGTCGTCGGCAACGCGCAGGGCTACGACGTCGCGGTCATCAAGCTGGAGAACGCTCCCTCCGACCTGAACCCGCTCCCCCTCGGCGACTCCGACAAGGTGGCCGTGGGCGACTCGACGATCGCCATCGGCGCCCCCTTCGGCCTGTCCAACACGGTCACCACGGGCATCATCAGCGCCAAGAACCGTCCCGTGGCCTCCAGCGACGGCGGCGCGGACAGCAAGGCGTCCTACATGAGCGCCCTCCAGACCGACGCGTCGATCAACCCGGGCAACTCCGGCGGCCCGCTGCTGGACGCCCAGGGCAACGTCATCGGGATCAACTCCGCGATCCAGTCCACGAGCAACGGCGGCTTCGGCACCGGCCAGGCCGGCTCCATCGGCCTGGGCTTCGCGATCCCGGTCAACCAGGCGAAGTTCGTCGCCCAGCAGCTGATCAAGACCGGCAAGCCGGTCTACGCGAAGATCGGCGCCTCGGTCTCCCTGGAGGAGGCGACGAACGGCGCGAAGCTCACCGAGCAGGGCGTGGGCGGCTCCGACCCCGTCGAGGCGGGCGGCCCCGCGGCCGACGCGGGCCTCAAGCCCGGTGACGTCATCACCAAGCTCGACGACCGGGTGATCGACAGCGGCCCGACCCTGATCGGCGAGATCTGGACCCACAAGCCCGGCGACGAGGTCACGGTCACCTACGAGCGCGGCGGCAAGCAGCACACCACCGAACTCACCCTCGGCTCCAAGCTGGGCGACGACTGACCCACACCCCCGGACCGACCCGCTACCCTGGTCCCGCGCCACGATCACGACCGGCGCGGGGTGGGTTGCCCGAGCGGCCTAAGGGAACGGTCTTGAAAACCGTCGTGGCAGCGATGTCACCGTGGGTTCAAATCCCACACCCACCGCAGTGATACGGCCCCTGACCAGGCTTTACGGTCGGGGGCCGTTGGCGTGTGCGCTACCCGTCGAGCGCCGCTGTTCCCCGCGGTTTCCCGGCCGATCGGGCACGGAAGGGGCACGGCTGGGGCATGCCCTGAGGGGCCCTGCCGCATGGTCGCTTACGCGCGACTGATCGGAATCTCGTACACGATCTCGCAGTGAGCCGCGGGGACCACGATGTCCGCCGTCTCGACGGGCCGTCCCTGGTCGCTGTAGTACGTCCGCCGGATGTGCGTGACGAGCGCGGCTTTCTGGATGCCAAGTAGCGACGCCTCCTCGGCGGTCGCCTGCCTGGGCTCGGGCTGCTCCACGGCATGGCTGACGGTGATGCCGATGGCGGCCATCCGATTCACGACGCCTGCCCCTGCGTGCGGTCCTCCCTCGGGGAGGACGACGAGGCTACCGGCGGTGAGGTCGTACGGCTCCCAACTGGTGGAGAGCTGCACGGGCCTGCCGTCGGCCAGGAACTCATACGCGCTCCGGACACACAGCTCGCCCTCGGCGATCCCGAGCCGAGCGGCGATTTCCGCCGGGGCCGGCACCTTGGCGTCGGTCCTGCTCTCCCAGTCGCCCTGCCTGCCGACGGCCTTCATGTCCGCCCGGAACGGAGACCCTTCGGGCTGCTCGCGCGCCGACGACCGCACGACGCGCACGCGTTGCCGGGGATCGGCGACGTAGGTGCCCGAACCGGCTCGGCCCTCCAACACGCCTTGGGAGATCAGCAGCTCCTGAGCCCTGCGGACGACGTTCTCGCCCACGCCACACTCCTGGCCGATCTGCGCGCGGGAGGGGAGCCGGTCCCCCGGTTCCCACACGTGCTCCGCGATCCGCCGCCGTAGCTCGTCGGCGATGCGGAGATAGGGCGGCTGCTCAGGCATATGGAAAATCTAGTCCACTAGCTCTAATCTAGTTAACTAGCTTCACTCAAAGTGATCGCCGAGTGACGGAGGCTTCCCTGTGCCCGCTTCGCGAGTGAGCGCGGAGGACATCGCCGCTCGGTTATCGGCGGTCGGGCTCACCACACGCGTGGAAGAGCGCGACCGGTGCACGTCGGTCGAGGCGGAGGTGCCGGAATCGCTCTCCGCCGAGTCATGGCGGGAGGTCCTGGAAGTGCTGGCGGAGGCCGATCGATTCGGGCTCCACGCCACCAGCTTGAACGGCCGCACCCTTTGGGCGGTCGTACGCAAAGCGGCCCCCACGACGGGCGATGTCGGGGGACCGAGCTATCAGCGATAGGAGCTGAGCAGCGTGCTCAACCGTATCCGCCGTGCCGTCTCGCTCGCCAGAGCGCGGTACTTCCCCAAGGGCAGGCACCGCCGAGCCTTAACGCCGTCCCGGACGGCTGTGGCGCCCCCTCCCGTGCTCGCCGTAGAACCGCCGGCCGTCCCGGAATGGATGCCGGACACCGCTGGCCGCCTTCAGCTGCTCCTGGGCGAGGACAACGTGCTCGTCCGCCCGTACGTGCTGGCCTGGGAGCGGCAGCGTGCGCGCCAGCGCTCGATGATCATCGCGCCGCGACTGTCGGATGAGGCGTTCTCGACTCTGGCAGGTGTTCGCTGATGCCTCCACGTCAACGCCTCCACGTTTCGGAAACCGCGGCTGCCGCCTACCGGTCGACCGCATGCCGGTTGGGCACTCACGCAACCTGTGCGGAAGCGTCGCCACCCCTTGCGCCGGTCGATCTGCCGGTGATCTACGAGACGTGCGTCTGCCCCTGCCACCCCGGTCCCTGCCACCCCGGGCTGGACCACTCCACGCGACCGGCGGTGAAGCGGTGAGCGACTGGGCCCCCGGGGGTGCGCTGGTATCCAACGTCGAGATCACGGCGGCCACCGTTCTGCGGGGCGACATCATCCAAGTCGGCGGTCGAGCCTGCCGGGTTAGCGATCTCTTCCAGTTGCGCCAGGGCGCCAAGCAACTCCTGTTCGAGTCGGGAGAACTGCTGACCATAAACGGGCGGACCCGGCTCGTCGCCGTGCGGATGACGAGAAGGCGGTGACGCGGTCTATGACGTCTCGCCGCCTCGTCGTCGCCGATGACCTCAGACGAAAGATGACGACTGGCCGCCTCGGGCCTGGTGATCGGCTCCCGTCTGAATCCGACCTAGCGGACCGGTACAAGGTCAGCACGGCCACACTGCGAAGCGCCCTCGCCGTACTCCAGCGAGAAGGCCTCATCGAGAAGATCCACGGCAAGGGCAACTTCGTCCGCCGCCCACGGCGCAAGATCACGTACGTCGGTGGGTGGGGCACGCTGGATCCTCGGACTGCCGCAGACGTGGACCTGCGCGTGACGGTCCGCTCGACCGCGATGCCCGCGAGGGGACACCTGGCAGATCTTCTGAAGGTGGATGACGGCAGCCCAATGACCGAAATCCTGCGACTCAGCTACGAGGGAGAGTCGCCACACAGCCTGGCCCGCGTCTACGTACCGCGAGACCTGACACTGACCACGGCGCTCAGCAACCGGTCCTCAAGGGAGTGGGCGGAAGCCAGTCTCTCTGTGCCGGACCCGCCGCCGGCCGAGGTACAGGAGACGGTATCCGCCCGGCTCCCAACGCCGGATGAGGCGTCAACCCTGCGGATCAACACGGCCGTGGCCGTTCTCGCGATCACTCGCGTAGCGGCAGACAACGCCGGACGAGTCATTGAGGCGGCGCTACTGGTGTTCCCGGGGGATCGTGTCGACGCCGTCTTCAACACCCACCACGCGATCGAAGGAAGGCAGGCGCACAGATGACGCTGCAGAACGAACTGCGACTCCTCCCGTGGTCGGGCCCAGACGGCAAGCCGTGCTACCTGAGCACCGATGACAGCGGCGGATACATGTCCCGCTTGGCAGACAACATCGAGGCGGTACAGCTCGGGATGGCGACTGACCTCATGGAGCAGGTTTCGGCAGTACTCGGTGACCGGGACGCTGACTCAGAAGACCTGCGCCGCATGCTGACCGAACTGACCGGGGCCTTGCGAGACGTGCTCCGCGTAGCAACCAGTCGCGGTCACCGGTCCTATTGACCAGAGGGTCTGACGAAGCCCACGGCGCTGACTAGCTCAAACACCGTGGGCTTCTGTCGTGGTTGGTCCGCCTCGGTTGACCTTAGACGGCCCGGAGACGACCCAACTCTGCCGGCTGCGACTGAGGACTGGCACCCACGATTCGCCCCCGCTTGAGCCTCACCCGACGACATTCCGCCCCGATGACGGGTGCGCCGACTGACCACGCATGCATATGCCTCGCCTAACGTCTTCTGGCCCTCGCCCTGCTGGCAGTTGACCAGAACGAGCCACGACGGCCGCAGCAT
Organism: Streptomyces sp. NPDC107500; assembly: GCF_055582785.1. NCBI lineage: Bacteria > Bacillati > Actinomycetota > Actinomycetes > Kitasatosporales > Streptomycetaceae > Streptomyces > Streptomyces sp. NPDC107500. Next base: position 126,696 of record NZ_JBVJPF010000005.1, on the reverse strand, counting down.
GACGACGGTGTCGGAGCCGGCCGTGGTGTTGCTAGAAGGACGTTCCGAGGATTCCTCCTTGCTCAGTGTCCAAGACGACCCTACGGGTGCCTTGGACGAACCACTCCTCATCCCGGACAAGATCCGGAACATCATTACTGTTCATTGTGCAGATGTACTGGCCGCCGACATTTTCTACCGTCTCATTGATCAGTCGCAGACCGGCCGCAACCTGTCGCGGATCTACGCCGTCGAATACAACTGAATCGTGAATTAGGAAACCTGGGTGATGCAGCTCATCGCTTTCGGCCATCAAAGTTAGGTCGAAACACAGGAGTTGCATACGGGTGACGCCACCACTGGCAGATGTAGAGACCCGGATAGAGAATTTGAAACCTAGGTCATCAACCTCTGCTGTTAGTACCCCTCCTACGTTATACAGATCCTGCATCATGCCGTCGAAACGCGTCGCAACAGAATCAAGCTTATGCCTATTAGTGCTGAGGTCGCGTGCTGTTTCTTGCCTGAGCTGCGCCTTCTGAACTCGAATGCCCTCTTGAGCCTCAGCGAGATCCCTCACGTTGCTTAGAGAGGTCTCAATTTCACTCACTCTCGCCGCAGCCTGCGCGCGCTCATTTTGTAGAGCGGACAGCTCTTCCAGTGCACCACCAGCGTCTAGTACTGAGAGGATGGAGTTTCGTGACGCGGTAAGTTCTCTTATCTGTTCATCTCGCTGTGCCTGCTGGACCCTGAGGCGTTCTAGCTCTGACGCGAGAAACCTCCTTCTGTTCCCCATGAGTTGCTGATGAAATGCCTCCACTTTTTCGAAGCTTTGGAGTGCTTCTGGATTGAAGGCGCGCTGCATTTCGCTGTACAGTCCAGCAACTGCCTCGCCGACGCCTTCGTCATTAGTTGTTTGCTCACCCTCGATTGACTCGGCATAGAGTTCGATCATTCGACGGTCAACCAGAGCATCGTTACGAAGTTCCTTGAGCTCCTCAGTAACTCTATCGGCTCGTGAGATAAGGCCGTCTGGATCGTCTACGACTTGGAAACCATTAACGCGAGATGAAAGTTCTTCAAGCGTGCGCTGGGCTTCCACCAATTCCAGCATGAGTTCCGGTTCAGGGCGAAGGGCACGAGGAAGCAGATTCTTCTTGGTGGCTCTTGCGATCGCCTTGTATGTATCAGAGTCCTCTTCGAGGCGAGAAAGGTCGCGCACCAATTCCCAATTGAGATTCAGCAGGTAGGCGACGTGCTCTCGACTGCTCCACGCGGGTTGCTGAGGGATGATCTTCAGAGGATCTTTGACTGCCTCTGTGCGAATTACGTAGGACAGAAGCGTCCGAGGGGAGATTCCTCTATCGCCTTGCTCGGGCACCCGATCGAGGGCAAATAGCCCCAGTCCTAGAAGAAACTTCCAATCGTCAACGGAGACCGTCGAGTTCTCATCCAGGTAGGGGTGGAGAGCACCAGTCAGCTCCGCCGGGTACGCCAACGAAAGCCTGGTGCCACCCTTGACTTTGCGCGTGACGGTTACGGTACTTCCGAAGAGATCTAGCTCAAGGCTAAATGCCCAACCGGTCGGCCCTAGCGGGGCCATTGACTTTGCAAGACTTCCTCCAAGGCAATAATTTATCGCCTGAATTAGAGTCGTTTTACCGCGAGCGTTTCTGCTGTGCCTATCGGATGCATTGGGGGCCATTTCAGCCAGGATGACATTGAATCCTGGCTTAAAGGCGATTGGTTGAAAAGATGAAAAATTGGATGAGATCCTACGCAGCATCGTTTGTCACCTTCACGAGTTGCTGGCCTTCGAGACGCAGTACGCCGAGGCCTACGAGTACATCCAACGTTAGGACGAAGCGCTCGAAGGGGAGGCTACCGAAGAGCTTTCGATAGGTCGCCCAGCCAGCACCTACCGACTCCGCAGGTGGCATGCTCCGGAATAGCTCGGCAGCGTGCACTGCGAGACTATCGGAAGGCTTCAGGTAACGGTTAGGCAGCAGGATGCTCATGCTCGAACAACTCGCAAAGTTGAAATAGGTAAGCTACAGTCGCCAGTGTCGCTGCTCGCAGCTTGTCGGTTTCCACGGGGCCAGCATTAGTCATCGCTACGGAGCAAATGAACTCGAAAAGTTCGTCTCCGGTGAGCCCTTCTGCGTAGCCGCCGTAGTATTCTCGCTTGAATCGCGCAGCGAGCCGGTTGCCGAAATTGGGGCGCATTTTGCTGATCGCGGATATGAAATCATCAACCTCGCCAGATTTTGCGAGGCCGATCCTGATTCTTTCCTCGGCTATCGTGCCGAGTCCGTTGAGTTCAATTTTTTGCTGGATGTCGATTGGGATTACGACGTCGTCGTTGGTCCTCTCGTCACCCATACCGATGAACTGACAAACGAGCTCTAGGTCGTCATAGCCGATCTTTCCCATGGCGTGACTCATTGCCCGAGCTACGGCTCGCTCGTGCTTGGTCTTGATACCTTGAAGGAACTCAACGGTGTGGTAGTTAAGTTGGGTGTCAATGACGTCATGGTGAGGCCCGCACAGGTATATGAGGTTGTCTGCGCTGCCTCGCTGGGCTGGCGTCATGCTTGCGTCGTACCGCGGTCCACCCACGCTAGCTGCCCGGATGTGGGCGACTTTTCCCACGGCCTTGTGCAAGTCCTCGGCTGCTTGGGCATCGATGCTGAGGGCTATACCGCAGCTAGGGTAAGCGCAGCAGTCACCGCTACGTTGGATGACGATTTTCTCCTGTGCCTTGGGCACTAGGTCGCGAGCCATCGCCCCCCCGATTCATCCGACTCAACCAGTGCTGCAGTTTACGACTCGCCCGAGCTGTCTCATAGGGGGCTGGGCCTCACGGCATCATCCTCCAGGACGCTAGGTCGGCGGAGCGGGTTTGGCCGGTGCCCTGCCCGGTTTGGGGTCGAGCATGATCAGGGGGCCGTACGCTGGCCGGCAACTCGGGCAGGCTGTGATCCTGCCCGGAATTTGAACGAGTGGCCCCCTGGTCTTGCTCGACGCGGGACCCTGACCGGGGAGGTGGCTAAAGCCGTGGAGCCGACCGCCCCAGCCACAGAGGGTGTCTCCCCACTTCATGCCCGCAGTCGCCGAGCGCGCCGCCGGGCGCGGCCAGCCGGGGCGAAGACAGGAGGCGGGCCGCGCCGTAGAGGCGGCGCGCGCCCGCGCCGTGCGCGGGCCTTGATGAAGTAGGGAAAGTCTTATCCCGCTGGGATGAGGTGCTTGCCGTCGTGGCTTCGTACGTGGGGGCCAGCCCCGTCTAGGGCGTCCAGGAGTCTGATCGCGTAGACCTCGGCCATGCGGTCGCTGACCTCGTCGGGTGTGAGCCAGGAGACGGCTGTTGACTCGCTGGAGGTGCGTTCGGTGCCGCCGGAGGGCTTGCAGCGGAAGACCAGGGCGACGATGCCTCGGGTGGTGTTCTTGTAGACGCCGGTGAGTTCGTCGACCTCGACGTGGATGCCGGTCTCTTCCCAGACTTCGCGGGCTACGCCGGCCTCTGGGGTCTCGTTGAGTTCGAGTACGCCGCCGGGGAGTTCCCAGGTGCCGTTGTCGGCTCGTCGGATCGCCAGGAGGCGGCCGTCTTCGCGCACGACGACTCCGGCTACGGATACGGAGTGCAGGGGCGGCGACGTTGCTTCCTGTGGTTGACTCATGTACAGGAGCATAGGAGGCAGAGAAGGACTATGGGAACTGCGGTAGAGGGGGGCAGGTCCGGGCCTCGGTACGTGCAGATCGCGGACGAGATCGTGCGGCAGATCCGGGCGGGTGTGCTCAAGCCCGGTGACATGGTGCCGAGTGAATCGGAGCTGGTGGACCGCTACGGCGTGTCCGGGGGCACGATCCGCAAGGCCATGGTCGAGGTGCGGGCGAGCGGGCTCGTCGAGACCCGGCACGGCAAGGGCTCGATCGTGAAGGACCGGCCGCCGGTGCGGCACCGTTCCTCCGATCGCTTCCGGCGCTCGCTCCGCCAGGGCGGCAAGGCCGCGTACCTCGCGGAGTCCGCGCAGTCCGGTGCCACGGCCAAGGTGAGCGTCCTCTACATCGGGCCCATGGAAGCCCCCGCGGATGCCGCCCAACGGCTCGGCGTCTCCGCCGGCACTCAGGTGCTCGCCCGGCGGCGCCTCTACTTCCGCAACGGCACCCCGGTCGAGACTGCCTCCTCCTACCTCCCGTGGGACGTCGTCAAGGACATCCCCGAGCTGTTCGCCGAGAACCCCGGCGGCGGTGGCATCTACGCCCGACTCGAAGACCACGGGCATGAGTTCGCGGAGTTCGTCGAGACGCTGCAAGCGCGGCCGGCCTCGAAGGCTGAAGCTTCCGAACTGGCGCTGAGTCCGGGTGCGCCGGTGGTTCATCTGGTCCGGGAGGCCCGTACGACGGCCGGGGTCGTGGTGGAGGTCTGCGACACGCTCATGGCCGCTGACCAGTTCGTTTTCGAGTACCGGATCCCGGGCGCCGACTGACGCTCGCTCAACTTCTCGCAACCCGTCGTGACTTCGATGCCGCAGCGGGTTGACTCATGTACAGGAGTGATGCACTCTTCTTCATGTCACTCATATACATGAGTGACGGAGTTCAGCATCTGTAGAGGAGTGTTCTGCTGTGCGTCAGATCCCCGTCGACACCTCCGCCGCGACCGTGATGGTCGCCAAGACCCCGCAGCCCAAGGTGCGTGACCGCCGTACCGGAGAGATCGCCACCGACGCCGACACCGGCGCGAAGCTGATGACCGTGGACGTGATGTTCGCGGCCAACGACGAAGTCGAGATCCTTTCCGTCACCGTCCCGGAGACCGGCATCTCCGGTGACCTGACCATGGGCACCCCGGCCGCGCTCACGGGGCTGGTCGCCCGGCCGTGGGAGAACGAGTTCAACGGCCAGAAGCGGCACGGCATCGCCTTCCGCGCGGTCGCCGTCACCTCGCTGGCCACCACGGGCACGGGCTCGAAGGCGGCCTGAGCCATGACGTGGCCGACGGTCTTACTGCTGGTGGTCGTCGCCGCTGCGGGTCTCCTGCGGTGGCGGCGTCCCGCCTGGTACTGGATGACCTTCGGGGTCACCTTCGCTGTCGTGCGCGTCCTGGTTCGCTACGCCTCCGTCATGGAGGCCTGCGGGCTGACGGTCCCGCCCTCGCGCTGGCGCCTCATGCTGGCCCGGATGGCCAACCGCCCGGCGCCGGAGTCCCGCGCGCCGCGCATCCTGCGGCTGCGGCCCACCCACACCGGCCTGGTCCTCCGGCTCAAACTCCGCCCGGGACAGGACGCCTTCGACGTCGCCGCCGCCTCGGACCGGCTGCGCCACTCCTTCGGGATGTACGGCGTCACCTCCCGTGAGCTGCGCTCCGGTGTGGTCGAGATCCGGATGACCGGCTACGACGTGCTCAAGCGGGTGCAGATGCCGGCCAAGACCGACACCCGGCCGATGTGTGTCCCGGTCGCGCTGCGGGAGGACGGCTCGGTGCACTACCGCGACTACCGCGCCGTCCCGCACGGTCTGACCCTCGGCGCCACGGAGTCTGGCAAGTCCGTCTATCAACGCAACCTCGTCGCCGGGCTCGCCCCGCACTATGTCGCGCTGGTCGGCATCGACTGCAAGCAAGGGGTCGAGCTGTTCCCGCTGGCCCGCCGGTTCTCCGCGCTCGCCGACAACCCCGACACCGCGCTGGAACTGCTGGAGGCGCTGGTGTCCCACATGCAGGACGTGTATCAGCTCATCCGCGCCGAGCAGCGGATCAGCGTTGCCGTGCCGGATGCGGAGATCGCCGCAGACATCTGGGATCTGCCCGAGGACCTGCGGCCGGTGCCGGTCGTCGTCCTGGTCGACGAGGTCGCCGAACTCGCGCTCTTCGCCAGCAAAGAGGAAGAGAAGCGCCGGGACCGGATCGTCACCGCCCTGGTCCGTCTCGCCCAGCTCGGCCGCGCGGCCGGCGTCTACCTGGAGATCTGCGGGCAGCGCTTCGGCTCCGAACTCGGCAAGGGCATCACCATGCTCCGCGCCCAGCTCACCGGCCGCACCGCCCACCGCGTCAACGACGAGACGTCCGCGAACATGGCCTTCGGCGACATCGCCCCGGACGCCGTCCTCGCCGCCATCCAGACTCCCGCCGAGACACGCGGCATCGCCATCGCCGGGGACTCCACCGGCGGCTGGCACCGCATCCGCGCCCCGCACACCACGCTGCGCCAGGCCGTGAACGTCTGCAACAAGCACGCCGATCGCACCCCCGAGCTGCCCGCCCTCGCGCCCTTCCGGCCCGCGGTTGCTCCGCTGCCCTCGGCCCGCGTGCCGCTGTCCAAGACAGCGCCCGCCACCGCCTGACTCCTTCCCCTCCCACGGTCGGCGCGACCGTCCTTCGCGCCAGGTCCCTACCCCCGCCATGCCTGATGACAGGAAGGAGCCGTGATGGCCCGCCCCGCTCTCCGTATCGACGCCGTACTTGTCCAGGCCGTCATCGCCGGGGCGCTGTCCTTCGCCCACCTCCACGACCTCGCCGCCGCTGCCGGACAGACCGGCTGGAAAGCCTGGGCCTATCCCGTCTCGGTCGATCTGCTCCTGGTCGCCGCCTGGCGACGGCTGCGTGCCGATGGGCCGTCCCGGCTGGCCTGGTGCTGGTTCCTCATCGCCCTGGTCGCCTCACTCGGTGCCAACGTGGCTACCGCCGGGCTGCTCGACCTCGGCGACGTCCCGGCCTGGCTGCGCATCCTCGTCGCGGCCTGGCCTGCCCTGGCCTTCATGGGCGGCACCCTCCTCGCCCACTCGCCCGCGGACCCCTCCCCGGCTCCGCCGGCACCCTCCGTTCCGGCTCCGGACCCCGCGCCCGAAACGGCTGCCGCTGAGCCGGGCCCGGCGCCTGAACCCCCCGTCGTCCCAAGGGTCGAGGAAGCCCCTGCTCTGCCCACGGCTGTGCCGGTCCCGGCCGCGCTCGTGGACCACGCTCGCAAAGTCGCCGACGACCACCACGCCCGCACCGGCGCCCCGATCGACACCGACACCCTCCGCGCCCGCCTCGGCGTCCCACCGCATCTCGCCGATGCCATCGCCGCCCAACTCACCTGACCCGACCGTCACCCGAGAGGAGACCGGCTGACATGCCTGCCCGCGACTTCTTCCACTCCGTCATGCGGATCGGCCCCGTGCAGATCGGCACCCACCGCGACCGGCGAGGCCAGATCAAACACGCCGCCGTGTGCACCAACGACCGCTGCGGCTGGTCCGCCGACTACTCCAGCCAGTCCGCCGCACAGCTCGCCGCCCGCACCCACCGCTGCCGCGTCAGCTAGGAGGCCCCCGATGGACGTCCCGCTCTGGCTCGCGCTCCTGGCCGTCGGCTACCTCGGCGTCAAGCTCATCCGCCCGCCCTGGTGGCTCATCGCCGTACTGCTCCTCGGCGGCTTCCTCATCGCCGACAGCGTGCTGGCCCCCGTCGTCAACGGCTTCGTCAAGTAGCACGACCCGAAGGGAGAACCCCGATGCTCCGCCCGAAGATCCCGACCAACCCCACGCCCGCCGGCCACCTCACGCCGCCCGTAGTCGTGGAGCCGACCGCCGTCGTACCGAGTGCGCAGGTTCCGCCTCCTGCTCCGGTCGCTCCGGCACCGTCCCGGCCCACGGTGCAGCTCACCCCCGGCACCGCCCTCGCCCTCGTCGGCGGCGGAACGGCCGTCGTCCTGGTCGTCGGCGCCGTCCTCGTCTCGCTGCTCCTGGCCGTCGCCATCACCGGCGCCTCGGTCGCCGTCTGCGCCCTGGTGATCCGCTCCCTCGTCCACGCCGACGCCAAGCGACGCTGACCGGCCCCCGGGCGGCCTCGATACCGCCAAGCATCCGCCACCCGGGCGCCGTCCCCAACCGATCTCACAACCGGAAGGAAGCACCCAGCATGGCGCACCGCGCCCCGACCGCGCATGCCCCGCTGCTCGACCCGACCACCCTCGGCGACCTCCTCCGCGTCGCCTCCGCCCCCGACTACACCCGCTGGGAAGACCAGATCCGCCGCACCGGCGGCTGCTCCGACCCCATCCACCTCACCGGCTGGACCCTCCACAAAGACAAGACCACCGGCGAAACCCTGCACCACTACACGACCGCCGTGGAGCCCGGCGGACGCCTCCGCCTCGCCTGCGGCAACCGCCGCGCCTCCCGCTGCCCCTCCTGCGCCTGGACCTACGCGGGCGACACCTACCACCTCATCCGCGCGGGCCTGGCCGGAGACGACCGCCGCGACATCCCCAGCACGGTCCGGGATCACCCGCGCGTGTTCGCCACGCTCACGGCCCCCTCCTTCGGCCCGGTCCACAACCGGCCCGACCACGGCACCTGCCGCTGCGGCACCCAGCACGCCCCGGACGGCCCGGAACTGGGCACCGCCCTCGACCCCACCACGTACGACTACGCGGGCGCCGTCCTGTTCAACAATCACGCAGGGCAGCTCTGGCAGCGCTTCACCACCCGCCTGCGCCGCGAACTCGCCGCCCGCGCCGGCCTCACTCGCCGAGAACTCGCCGACCGCCTCCGCGTCTCATACGGCAAGGTCGCCGAGTTCCAGAAGCGCGGCGCCCTGCACTTCCACGCGGTGATCCGGCTCGACGGACCGGACGGACCAGGAACGCCCCCGCCTGCCTGGGCAACGGTCGACCTCCTCGCCGACGCCATCCACGCTGCTGCGGCGCACTCCTACACGTCCGTCTCCGTCCCGGCCGCCGGGGACCAACCGGCCCGGTTCTTCCGTTGGGGCACACAGCTCGACGTCCGCCCGGTCAAGGCCTTCGGTGACGGCTCCGACATCACCGAACAGGCCGTCGCCTCCTACGTCGCCAAGTACTCCACCAAAGCCGCCGAGAACACCGGCACGCTTGACCGCCGCATCGGCGAACTCTCCGAACTCGACCGCCACCAGGTCCCGGACCACACCCGCCGACTCATCACCGCATGCCGGGACCTGGACCGCCTCTACCCGGACCGGCGCCTTTGGGCCTGGGCTCACATGCTCGGCTTCCGCGGCCACTTCTCCTCCAAGTCCCGCCGCTACTCCACCACCCTCGGCGCCCTCCGCCAGACACGCGCCGACTACCGAGCCGCCCAGGAACACGCCGCGCGTGAGCCGGACACCGTCCTCGTCCTCACCGATTGGCAGTACGCCGGACACGGCCACAGCCCGGGTGAATCCGTCCTCGCCAACACCATTGCGCGCGGGCTCCAGACCAATCGTGAAACTGCCCGCGACGCGTTGGCCGGACTGGCCGCAGACGAGGGGGAGTGGTGACTGTGGACCGGCTTCTCACCGTGGGCCAGGTCGCCGAACGCCTTGGTACGGGGGTCCGCTTTCCTCGACGCCTCATCGAGGAGCGCCGCATCACCTTCGTGAAGGTCGGCCGGCACGTCCGTATCCCTGAAACCGCCGTAGAGGCGTACGTGAGCGCCAACACCGTGGAACCGATCCTCCTGCGGCCCACGGGACTCCGGAGGGCTGCCTGATGGCTGGCAAGCGCAAGTCCCGTCGGGGCTTCGGCCGTGTCCGCAAGCTGCCGTCCGGCCGGTTCCAAGCTCGCTATCCGGGGCCTGATGGTGTGCTGCGCCCTGCGGACCGGACGTTCGCCACGACTACGGACGCTGACCGCTGGCTCATGCGGAAGCGCATTGAGATCGAAGAGGGGCGCTGGCTCGACCCGGCCGAGGGACAGACGACTGTTCGCGACTGGGCGGCTCGCTGGCTCGCAGCCGTGTCGCCTCAGCTCAAGCACAAGACTCAGGCGTCGTACCGATCGCTGATCAACTCGCTGATCAATCCGGCACTCGGTGACCGCGAACTCTCCAGCCTTCGGCCCATCACGGTCACCGAGTGGGTCGGTGCGATGCGGACCAAGGGGCTCAGCGCCTCGCGTATCCGGCAGGCGTATCGGGTGCTGTCGCAGATCATGCGCTCTGCCGTCGACAACGACATGATCCCGCAGACACCATGTAGGGGCGTGAGGCTGCCTCGGATGCCACAGACGGAGCCGCACATCCTCACGCCGCTGGAAGCGTCGCGGATCGTCAAGGGCGCGACCAAGCCGCATGACCTGCTGATCGCGCTCCTCGCGTACGCGGGTCTGCGTGTGGGGGAGGCGTTCGCCTTGCGGCGCGTGGACATCGACGTGTCCGGGGGCTTCGTCCTGGTCGACGAGAATCTGGCCGAGGCGAACGGCGCCCTGGTCTTCGACACTCCGAAGTCGCATCAGAAGCGACTGCTCCGCGTGGGCCCGTCCCTCGCCAGGCGGCTCGGCCGGCACCTGGAGACTCTGCCCGGCGGGGATGACGCGCTCCTCTTCACGACTCCCGGCGGCAAGCCCCTGCGCTACAACCAGTGGCGCAAGGCGTACTTCGACCCCGCCGTCTCGGCAGCTGGCCTGAACGACGTCACTCCGCATGATCTGCGTGCCTCGCACGGCACGTGGGTTGCTGACCGGTACGGCGTCATGACCGCAGCGCATCGGCTCGGGCACTCGAACGCGAGCGTCACCACCCGGCACTACGCCCGGCCGGTCGCCGGTCGGGACGATCAGGTGGCCGAGGCGGCTGACTCCTGGCTCACCGGGACTGACGACGATGATGACGGCACCGCCGGGGAGCTTGTGCGAGCCTGAGCGTCGGGCCCGTTCCGCTGCCTTCGCAGTGCTTGAAAGCCTCTGACCAGCAAGATCGGTCGGAGGCTTTCACCGTGTGCGCCTCCTCCATCACCGCAACGGCCAGGACGCGGCGCATACTGCCGTCATGCTCTCGTCGCAGCGGTTCCGGGACTCCAGGCATACGAAGTACGACTTCGTTGATCACGTGCTCGTGCGCTGCCCGAAGTGCGCCGGCATCGCGCACGTAGCTCCGGCCGCAATCGCTGGGGAAGCGAGCCCCTCGCTGTTCGCGCCGCGACGCCTCGTCTGCCGGGCCTGCGGTCTGACCCGTCATGCCTCTGGCGGTCTGAGCCTCTTTCGAGGCACGGGGGAGGCGGTAGATCCGTACTACGGTCTGCCGTTGTGGTTGCAGGCGGAGACGCGTCACGGCCGGGTGTGGGCTTACAACCCGGAGCATCTGAACCTGATCAGGCAGTTCGTTCAGGCGCCGTTGCGCGAACGTCCTTCGTGGGACTCGCGTGGGCGGAAGATGACGGTCGTTGCCAGACTGCCGACGTGGATCAAAAGCGCCAAGAACCGCGTCGAGGTTCTGCGGGCCATCGATCGCATTCGAGCCTCGCTGGTGCATTGAATGCTCCGCGGGACGCCCTGGCTCAGCGGGCACAGCCCCGGGCCATGGGGCACGTAGAGGGCACGGCAAGCAGGGCGGCGACCGAGACGGGCCGGTTTCGCTCGCCTGACCTGCACGGGAGCGGGTACGGCGCCCGACCCCCGAAAGGTCTTGAAAACCGTCGTGGCAGCGATGTCACCGTGGGTTCAAATCCCACACCCACCGCAGTGATTACGGCCCCCGACCAGGCTTTACGGTCAGGGGCCGTCATCATGGGCGCATCCGTTCGAGCACCGGTGTTCGATCTGGCGGTCGGCGTGCTTCCGCTGTCGGCCAAGCACCACGAACCAGCCCGTGGCCATCGATGTACCCGCAATGCCCGCCACGGCCAGCAGTCCCTTTGCTGGGATCATGTCGTCGCCGTTCGGGTACTTCTGGCCGCACAGCCGCACGGTTTGTGAGGCCGTGGCGGCGGCCTCGAGGCACACTGCGGCACCCGGCGTGGGGTGCGTGGTCTGTCCCACCGGCAGGTCTTCTGTGGCGAAGCGGCGGCCGTCGACGCGGTAGGACACGCGGACATCGGCCCCGCCTTTGACCTGCACCACGCTGTCGACGACTCCGCTGATCCGTACGGGAGAGGCGTCGATCCGTCGGGCGTCCCTGATCTGTCCGGCTAGGGAGCAGCCTGCTGCCAGTGCCACGCCCAGGCACCCCGCCGCGACGACGACCGGCGCCCGTCTGCCACGTATCCAGTTCCCCCACCGCATGCCGTCAGTCTCACACCTCGTGATCCCGGGCCAGGCCGGCCCAGTCCAGGTCCCGTAACGCCTCGGTCGTGTCGTGGGGGTTGGGGATGTGCGGGGTGGGCTGGAACCAGAGGACGGTGAGGGTGGAGTGGTAGAGGAGGGGGTCGTTGGTGGGGCTCAGGGGTGGGGAGGAGAGGCGGGCCGTGCAGGCGACGAGGGGGAGGAACTCGACGGGGCCGTGGGGGCCCGCGTAGTGGTCGGGGTATTCGCGGGGTGGGGGGATCAGGTGCACCGGCGTGGTGGGGGACATGCGCTCGGCGGTGTGGAGGAGGGTCTTGATGCGCAGGTCGTTGACGGGGCGGCACGGGTAGGCGTCCAGCAGGGTGCCGTAGGTCGGGGTGAGGTGCAGTTCGGCCAGGTCGACGGTGCGGCCGGAGGACAGGGCGACCCGGGTCAGTGACGCGGTCGGCACTCTGGGGCGGTTGTGCATGGGGGTCTTTCGGTTCTCGTGCCGAGTGGGTCAGGGGCGGTGGCCGGTCATGCGGGCCGCCGAGGCGATGGTCGTGCGGGCCTCGCGTTCCGTCAGGCCGGTGGCCTGCGCGGCTTCCAGGAGGGGGCCGAGGAGGGCCGGGCCGATGCCGTTCTCGTAGGCGCGGCAGGCCGCCCAGAAGAGGCGGGTGTTGCGCCGGCCCTCGTGCGCGGCGAGGACGAAGTGGATGAGGCCCCGGCCGTCGGGGGTGCCGGGCGTGCCGGGGACGGGGTGGTGGGGGCGGGGTGGGGGGAGTAAGAGGCGGAGCAGGGCGGGTGGGCAGGGGGCCGGGGGCAGGTGGGTCGTGCCGGGGGCGGTGGTGTAGACGCCGTGGCGGGTGCGGGAGCCGGGGCCGACCAGGTAGCCGCCCGCGCCTCGGATGTCGATGCCCGGAGCGAGGCGGCCGGCGGAGTTGGGGACCACGGAGTCGGGCGGGCCGGTGAGCCAGAGGTGGCGGCCGCCGCTGGGGGTCAGGACGACGACCGTGGGCGGGATCGTGAACAGGTGGCGCAGGGCCAGTTCCCGCAGGGCGGCCGAGGAGTCCGTCTCCGACTTCGTGTCCAGGTCGACGCCGACGAGGTGGTGCGGGGGCAGGCCGCAGGCGATGCCGTAGCCCGTGGCCCAGGGGGCGGCGGCGAAGAGCTCGCGGATGCGGACCGGGTCGGTCGAGGCGTCGTGGACACCGTGGCCGAAGCGGCCGCACTCGCCGTGGCAGGAGAGCGGTTCCGCCGGTGCGCCGGCGCGGTGCGGGGAGCGCAGGGCCGGGAGCTTCGTCCGGGACAGGGGGATGACCGCCAGTCCGCGTTCCGCGGCGGACAGGGCGTGTGCGAGGGCCAGCGTCGTGGCCTTCCGGTCGGTGGTGGCCATGGATCCATGTTCGTACGTATGTTCGAGAAAGGGAAGGGCAAGGGAGGGTGACGCGCCGGGGGAGGGGATGGAGTTCGTGGATGTGGCGGAACGCTTCAGCCGTTGTCGTGCTTGGGGTGGGAGTGTCCGTACCGCCCCGAGGTGAGCGGCGAAGGCGGTCAAAGGGGTTTATCGACTTGTCCTCACGCTTGAGGGCGAATCGGGGCTTCCGGGGTGGTTCGCCGGGGATTCGGTGGGCAACTCTGATCACGCGACGTCGTGCACAACGTCGGGGCGGTCGGCCAACTGCCTTGGCAACAGCCGAAGTTCAGAGTGCTTCACGCAGCTTCACGCAGGGTCACGCAGCTTCAGTCCTGGAGGAACAAACATGGCAAGCATCCGTACCGCCCGTGTCGTCGCCGCCGTCGCCGCCCTTCCGCTCGCAGCCGCGCTCCTCGGTGGCGTGGCGGCGGCGGACAACGGCGCCTTCGCGGACGACGGATCGAGCGCGACCGCCGCCAGCGCCAACGCCGGCATCCTCGGCAGCGGCGTCGGCGGCAACAACAACGGCAACTCGTCCACCACCCAGCAGCAGGCCGTCGGCTCGGGGGCCTCGAACCAGAGCAACACCGCGCAGGTCGACGGCTCCGCGTTCACGGCCATCCAGCAGGGCAACGAGAACGTGGCCGTCACCTTCTCCCCGCTGTGGTGGTGAGCTGAGGTGCCGGCGCGGGAGCGCTGCCGCGCCGGCCCTCGATCGCTCGCGGGTGTGCTTCAAGGGGTCGCAGTGCGTCTGGGCGGTGGTGCTTCGGTGCCGCCGCCCAGGCGTTTCCGGTCGTCAGCGGCCCGGGGCGGGTGCGGGCGGCCGCGGGGGCCCGGGGCCGCCCGCGGGGAAGCCCCCAAGGGGGAACCCGCAGTGTCCCTCCTCCTCTCGTCCACCTACAGGAGGTGCACCTGGCACCACCCCTACAACCTGAGGCGGACTCTGCTTCGGGACCTGCGGCCGATCCGCCGGACACCCCCTCGCTCATAGCGTGGAGCCATGACCACACCCGTCTGCACCAGCGCTTCCGAAGCCGCCACAGCCACGGCGCCAGCAAGGGCGCAGACCTTCCCGTACCCGTCGTTCTCGTCGTACGTGAAGGCACGCCAGCCGGTGCTGCTGCGTACCGCCCGGTCGCTCACCGCGAACCCGAGCGACGCGGAGGACCTGCTGCAGACCGCGCTCACCAAGACGTACGTCGCCTGGGAACGCATCGAGGACCACCGCGCCCTGGACGGCTACGTGCGCCGGGCCCTGCTGAACACCCGGACGTCGCAGTGGCGCAAGCGCAAGGTCGACGAGTTCGCCTGCGACGAGCTGCCCGAGCCGGAGCCCCTGCCGGCCGGTGACGATCCGGCGGAGCGGCAGGCGCTGCACGACGCGATGTGGCGGGCGATCATGAAGCTGCCCGCGCGGCAGCGTGCGATGGTCGTCCTCCGGTACTACGAGGACCTCAGCGAGGCCCAGACGGCCGAAGTGCTCGGCGTTTCCGTGGGCACCGTGAAGTCGGCGGTCTCCCGAGCGCTCGGCAAACTCCGCGAGGATCCTGAGCTGGGGATTGTCAGGAAATGAGAACCAACGGGGCCTTTGGGGGTGACCCCTCCGGGTGTCCCTGGGGATGTTCCTCGGAGAACCCGTACTGATCGATCACCCGGGAGTAGTGACATACCGCGCGGTATGTGCGCAGAATCAGCGCAACCCTTACCGCCGCGTAGGCAATGTCGCCCCGGGAGGACACCGTGCTGAGCACGATGCAGGACGTACCGCTGCTGATCTCGAGGATCCTGACCCACGGGTCGACGATCCACGGCAGCTCGCAGGTGACCACCTGGACCGGTGAGGACGAGCCGCACCGCCGCTCCTTCGCCGAGATCGGCGCCCGCGCCGCCCAGCTCGCGCACGCCCTGCGCGAGGACCTCGCGGTCGGCGACGACGAGCGGGTGGCGACTCTGGCCTGGAACAACGCCGAGCATGTCGAGGCCTACTTCGCGATCCCCTCCATGGGCGCGGTCCTCCACACCCTCAATCTCCGCCTCCCGCCCGAGCAGCTGGCCTGGATCGTGAACCACGCCGCCGACCGCGTCGTGATCGCCAACGGTTCGCTGCTGCCGCTGCTCGCGCCGCTGCTGCCGCACCTGAAGACGGTCGAACACGTCGTCGTCACCGGCCCCGGCGACCGCTCCCTGCTGGAGGGGGCGTCGGCCCAGGTGCACGAGTACGAGGACCTGCTCGCGGGGAAGCCGGCCACGTACGACTGGCCCGAGCTGGACGAGCGGGCCGCCGCCGCCATGTGCTACACCTCCGGCACCACCGGTGACCCCAAGGGCGTGGTCTACAGCCACCGTTCCATCTACCTGCACTCCATGCAGGTCAACATGGCCCAGTCGATGGGCCTGACCGACCAGGACACCTCGCTGGTCGTGGTCCCGCAGTTCCACGTCAACGCCTGGGGACTGCCGCACGCCACCTTCATGACCGGCGTGAACATGCTGATGCCGGACCGCTTCCTCCAGCCCGCCCCGCTCGCCGCGATGATCGAGGGCGAGCGGCCGACGCACGCCGCCGCCGTCCCCACCATCTGGCAGGGGCTGCTCGCGGAGCTGACCGCCAAGCCCCGCGACGTCTCCTCCCTCACGCAGGTCACCATCGGCGGCTCCGCCTGTCCCCCGTCCCTGATGGAGGCGTTCGACTCGCTCGGCATGCGGGTCTGCCACGCCTGGGGCATGACGGAGACCTCCCCGCTCGGCACCATCGCCCGGCCGCCGGCCCAGGCGATCGGCACGCCGGAGGAGTTCGCGTACCGCCTCACCCAGGGCCGTTTCCCGGCCGGCGTCGAGGCGCGCCTCACCGGTCCCGGCGGCGAACGGCTGCCCTGGGACGGCGAGTCCGCCGGTGAGCTGGAGGTGCGCGGCAACTGGATCGCCGGCGCCTACTACAACGGGCCGGGTACCGAGCCGCTGCGTCCCGACGACAAGTTCAGCGAGGACGGCTGGCTGAAGACGGGTGACGTCGGCACCATCTCCCCCGACGGCTTCCTGACCCTGACCGACCGGGCCAAGGACGTCATCAAGTCCGGCGGCGAGTGGATCTCGTCGGTCGAGCTGGAGAACGCCCTGATGTCCCACCCGGACGTCGCCGAGGCCGCGGTGGTCGCCGTCCCGGACGACAAGTGGGGCGAGCGTCCGCTGGCCACCGTCGTCCTCAAGGAGGGCGCGAGCGTCGGCTTCGAGGAACTGCGCGCCTTCCTCGCCGAGGACGGCAAGATCGCCAAGTGGCAGCTGCCGGAGCGGTGGACGGTCATCGAGACGGTGCCGAAGACGAGCGTGGGCAAGTTCGACAAGAAGGTGCTGCGCAGGCAGTACGCGGAGGGTGGGCTGGACGTCACGCGGCTCTGACCGTCAGGCAGAGGCCGGGCGACCCCGAGGGCGGATCCTGAGAGCGATCCCGAGGGCGGGCCCCTAGGGCGATCCCGAGGGCCACGCTGAGATCGACCCTGGGATCGACCCGAAGGCGACCCCGGCGCCCACCACCCGGGCATCGGGGTCGCCAGCCGTGCGCCGCCCGGGCCGCCGCGCTCACCTCCCCCGCACGACCGTCCCCATCCACCCCACCACAAGACCCGCCCCCGCCACCGCGCAGACGCCGCCCCAGCCCCACTGGCCGAAGGCCGGACCCGCCAGGGCCGAGGACAGGGCGCCGCCCGCGAAGCCGGAGACGACGTACGCCGTGTTGGCGGTGGCCGGCGCGGACGTGGTGGTCAGGGCGATGGTCTGGTTGGCGACGTGGGAGGCGACCAGCGCGGCGTGCACCAGGACCGCCGCCGCGCACAGGGCCGCCATCACCTGCCCGCCCAGCCAGAACAGCGGCACGGACACGGCGGCGAGCAGATACGCGGACCGTACGACCTTCGCGGCGCCGAACCGGTCGACCAGGCCGCCCGCGAGCGGCGCGACCACGCTCGCCGCCAGCCCGAACAGGCCGAACAGCCCGGCCGCGGCGGTCGTCATGCCGTAGCCGTCGTCCCCGGCGAGGAGCAGCGCCAGCGAGGTCCACAGGGCGCTCCACGCGCCGTACATCCCCGCCTGGCGCACGCACGCGCGCCACAGGTCGGGCGAGTGGCGCAGTACGCCGGGCAGCGCGGCCAGACCCGCGAACAGCGAGCCCTGCCGGCGCCGCCGCTCGGCCGGGAGTATGTACGCGGTCGCCAGGCCCAGGACCGCGGTCAGGACGGCGGCGCCCACGAACACCGCGCGCCAGCCGAAGGCCTGTCCCGCCAGTCCGCCGAGCACGCGGGCCGCCACCACACCGGTGAACAGGCCCGCGATGACGGCCGCCACATGACGGGCCCGGCGGTCGGCGGGGGCGCGTTCGGCGACCAGCGGGACCAGGAGCTGCGGAACGACGGTCGCGGCCGAGGCGACCAGGACGGCGGCCGCCAGCGCGCCGGTCCCGGCCGAGGCGGCGCCGGCCAGCAGGGCGGCGGTGGCGACCAGCGCGAGGACGGCGACCAGGCGGCGCCGGTTCACGCTGTCCCCGAGCGGGGCGAAGAAGAGCAGGCCGGCCGCGTACCCGAGCTGGGCGACGGAGGCGAGCCACGCCACCCCCGAGGGCGTCGAGCCCATGTCGTGGGCGATGAGGGGGAGCAGGGGCGCCGCCAGGTAGATGTTGGCGGCCGTCACGGCGGTGCAGAGGGCGATCAGGGGGAGGAAGAGCCGGGACGCGGCACCGGCGGGCCGGGTCGGCAGCTTGGTCTCGGCGGACGCGGACGCGGACTCGGATACGGACGCGGACGCGGACGCGGACGCGGGCACCGGCACGGAGCCGGGCACGGTGTCGGCCGCGGCTTCCGCCGGTGTTGCGGCTCGGGACGGCGATGACGGCATGAGCGGAGCGACTCCTTCGAGCGCACACTAATAACCAACTGGTTGGTTGGACTGACGCGGCCGAGTCTGCGCCCGCCCCCGGGACTCTGTCAACCAAATAGTTGGTTACCTGCTTCCCCCGGCATACCCTGTCCCCATGGGAGCAAGGGACCCCGAGGCCACCAAGGCCCGGATCTTCGCGGCGGCGGTCACCGAGTTCGCCCGGCACGGCATCGCCGGCGCGCGCATCGACCGCATCGCGGCCGAGGCCAAGGCGAACAAGCAGCTGATCTACGCCTACTACGGCAACAAGAACGAGCTGTTCGCGTCCGTCCTCGAGAAGAAGATGCTCGACCTGGCGGTCTCGGTCCCCGTCGACCCCGACGACATCGAGGGCTGGATCGACCGCCTGCTCGACTACCACACCGCCCACCCCGAGCTGCTGCGTCTGCTCTTCTGGGAGGGCATGGAGTACGGCACGGCCGAGCTGCCCCACGAGGCCGAACGCCAGGCCCACTACGTCCGCAAGGTCGCCGCCGTACGGGACGGCCAGGAACGCGGCGTGGTCACCGACGCCATCCCGGCGCCCGATCTCCTCTTCCTGCTGGTCGCGATGGCCAACTGGGCGATCGTCGTGCCCCAGATGAAGCGCATCATGGTGGGCGGCGCGGACGCCGACGCCGACCGCCTGCGCGCGTCGATCAAGGAGGCGGCGCGCCGGATCGTCGACCGGTAGCGCCCGGGCACCGCGGCGTCAGTTGGTCCCGATCCGCGAGAGCAGCTCGACGATCCGGCCCTGCACCTCGTCGCTGGTGGAACGCTCCGCCAGGAACAGCACCGTCTCGCCCGAGGCCAGCCGCGGCAGGTCGGCCTGGTCGACGGCGGCGGTGTAGACGACGAGCGGGGTGCGGTTGAGCTGCCCGTTCGCGCGCAGCCAGCCGACGATCCCGGCGGAGCCCTCCTGGCGCCGCTGCACCTGCATCAGGTCCATCACGACCAGGTTGGGCCGGAACTGCCCGGCCAGCGCCACCGCGTCGGCGTCGCTCGCCGCGCGCGCCACCTGCATCCCGCGCCGCTCCAGCGTCGAGGTCAGCGCCAGCGCGATCTCCGCGTGCTCCTCGATCAGCAGCACGCGCGGCGGGTGCTGCTCGGTGTCCCGGGGCGCGAGCGCCTTCAGCAGTACGGCCGGGTCGGCGCCGTAGGCGGCGTCCCGCGAGGCCTGTCCGAGGCCGGCCGTGACCAGCACCGGCACCTCGGCGGCCACCGCCGCCTGCCGCAGCGACTGGAGTGCGGTACGGGTGATCGGCCCGGTCAGCGGGTCCACGAACAGCGCGGCCGGGAACGCCGCGATCTGCGCGTCGACCTCCTCGCGCGAGTGCACGATCACCGGCCGGTAGCCGCGGTCGCTGAGCGCCTGCTGCGTGGAGACGTCCGGCGCGGGCCACACCAGCAGCCGGCGCGGGTTGTCCAGCGGCTCCGGCGGCAGCTCGTCGTCCATCGGCTGCGGACGCGGCGAGTCCGCCACCTCCACGGCTCCGCCGGGCCCGTCCAGCGGCTCGGGTCCCTCGGCGGCGTCCTTGTCCGGCGCTCCTATGGCGTACGACCGTCCGGCGCCCTCGGTGACCGGCGCGAGCCGCTGCTGTCCGCCGCCCAGCGAGGCGTGTTCCTGTCCCGGCGGCTGCGGCTGGGGCTGCTGCTTCGGCTGCGTGGCGGCGGTCGGCTGCTCGGTCGCCGGGTGCGGGCGCGCCGCCTGGTCCGCGCGCGGGTCGGGCGGCGTACCCAGCTTGCGGCGCCGCCCCGGCTGCTGCGGCGCGGGGGCGGCCGACGGCTGCTGCACCTGGACCGCCTGCCGGTTGAACGGCACGCCCTGGCCCAGCGTCCGGACGCTGATCGACCGTCCCTGGGTCGAGTTCGGGTCGACGGACGCCGACGTCTCGGCGGGCAGGGGCTGCGCCGCGCGGGGTGCCGGCGCGTTCTCGGGCGGCAGCGGCGTGCCCTGGCTCGGCGTGGAGCCGGGGACGCCCTGCGGGGGCGTCGGGGTGGCGCCGTCGGCCGCTGCCGGGGCGCCCTCGGGCTGGGGCGCGGCGGTCGCGGGCCAGGGCTGCGGGGCGTCGGGTGCGGACGGGGCGTCGGGTACGCCCTGACCCGCGGGGTGCTGCGGCGGCACCGGGGCGTCCGGCACGGGCGGCTGGGCCTGCGCAGGGCCACCCTGCGCCGGCACCGGCGCCGCTTCGCCGTCGGGACGGGCGGCCCCGGCCCGACGGCGGCGCCCGGTGGGTGCGTCGGCCGGGTGCGGCTGGGGCGGCGTGTGGTCCTCGGCCTGGTCGTGCGGTACGGCGTCGTGGCGGCCCTCGTCGAGCGGGGCGTCACCGGGGGCGGCCGGGCCGGGCACCTGAGTCTGTGTCTGCGCCTGCGTCTGTGGCGTGGCGTGTGCCTGGGCGTGCTCCGCGACCCGGTCCTGTGCCTGGACCTGCCCGACGTGACCGGCCGCCGGAGCGCCCTGCGCCGGGCCTTGCGCCGGTCCCTGCCCCGTCGCTGCGTCGGCGGGCCGGTCCGCGTCGGCGGGCGGCAGGGCGAACACCTGACGCGGCGCCGCCTCCTGGGCGGCGGCCCGCTCGTTCGCGGAGGCCAGGGCACGCCGTCGGCGGCCGGTCGGCCGGTCGGCGTCCGCCGGGTCCGACTCGCCGGCCTGCGCGGGCAGCGCCGGGGGCAGCGCCTGCTGCTCACCGCCGTCCTGCCTGGCACGTCCTCCCGCGGGCGCGGGCACGCCCTGCGGCGGTACGGTCCCGCCCAGACCGGTGTTGGAGGCCGCGGCCCCGCCCCGGTCACCGGCCATGACGACGGCGCCCTCGGACACCCCCGCCTGCGCTCCCGGCGGCAACTCGGCGACGTCGGTCCCCGCGGTCTCTGCGGGCCGCCCGCGCCGACGCCCGGTACCGCCGGACCCGGACCCGTCACCCGACGCCGCCTGCGCGGGCACCGGCAGTTGGGCCGGGGACTGGGCGCCCGGCACCTGGGCGACGTGCCCGACCTGCTCCCGCGCGGCCTGCTCCGGCCCGGTCTGCTCCTGCGTCTGGGCCGCGCGCCGCCTGCGCCGCCCGGTCGGTGCGGTGCCCTCGCCCTCGGGGCCGCTGGGCTCCTCGCCGCCGGCGACCTCGCTCTCCAGGAACGCGTCCACGGAGGACGCCGCCCGTCGAGCGCGCCGCCGCCCGCCCCCGGCAGCAGGCTCGCGAACGGCGAGCGCGCTGTCCGCACCCGTGGCACCCTCGCCCCCGCCGCCCTGCGCCGGAATCCGTGCCGCCGCCGGATCCGCGTCCGGCGCCTGGGCCGCCACGGCCCCGGCCCCGCCTCCGATCGGCACCTCCAGCACGTACGCGCTGCCGCTCATGCCCGGCATCTCGTGCGTCTGGAGCACGCCGCCGTGCGCCCGCACGATCCCGCGCACGATCGGCTCGTGCACCGGGTCTCCCCCGGCGTACGGCCCGCGCACCTCGATGCGGACGACCGCGCCGCGCTGCGCCGCCGCGACCACGACGGTGTTGTCCAGGTAGCCGCCCGTCGCCGACACGGGCGAGTTGCCGGTGGCGTCGACACCCGCGACGTCCGCGACGAGGTGGGCCAGCGCGGTGGCCAGCAGCCGGACGTCGACCTCGGCCTCGATGGGCGGCGCGTGCACGGCGAACTGCACCCGCCCGGGCCCGATCAGCTCCACGGCCCCGTCGACACCGGCGGCGACGACGGCGTCGAGCATCACCTTCGTACGGGCGACCTGCTCGCTGCCGACGTCGAGGCGCTGGAAGCCGAGGACGTTGTCGATGAGCGTGGTGATGCGGGAGTAGCCGGCCGACAGGTGGTGCAGCACCTGGTTGGCCTCGGGCCACAGCTGCCCGGCGTCGTCCGAGGCCAGCGCGGCCAGTTCCCGGCGCAGTTCGTCCAGCGGCCCGCGCAGGGAGCCGCCGAGAAGGGTGAGCAACTGCTCGTGCCGGGCCGCGATCGCCTCGTACCGGTCCTTCTCCCGCTCGCCGAGCGCGGCGTAGCGGTCGGCGTCCGCGGCGGTCTCCTCCGCGTGCTTCTCGCGCAGCTCCGCCAGCTCGGCCTCGTGCTGCCGGCGCAGCGCGGTCAGCTCGGAGGCGTGCTCCTCGGCGAGCCGCTCCAGTTCCTCGGCGTGCCGCTGCTCCGCCTCCTCGTGCTCCTTGACCAGAGTCTCGTGGGGGCGGCGGTCGGTGAAGGTCATCACGGCGCCGACGAGCTGGTCGCCGTCCCGCACGGGCGCCGTCGTCAGGTCGACGGACACCTGGTCGCCGTTCTTGGAGAACAGCACCTGCCCGCGCACCCGGTGCTTGCGCCCGGAGCGCAGGGTGTCGGCGAGCGGGGACTCGTCGTACGGGAAGGGCGAGCCGTCGGCCCGCGAGTGCAGGACGAGGGTGTGCAGCTCACGGCCGCCGAGTTCGCCGGCCCGGTAGCCCAGTATCTGGGCGGCGGCCGGGTTGACGAGGACGATCCGCCCGTCGGTGTCCGTGCCCACGACGCCCTCGGAGGCGGCCCGCAGGATCATCTCGGTCTGGCGCTGCGAACGGGCCAGCTCGGCCTCGGTGTCGACGGTGCCGGAGAGGTCGCGGACGACGAGCATCAGCAGTTCGTCGCCGGTGTAGCCGTAGGTGTCGTAGGCCTGCTGGCCGGTCTCCAGGTTGGCGCTGGTGACCTCGACGGGGAACTCGGCGCCGTCGGTGCGCCGGGCGACCATCCGGGTCGGCTTGGTCCGCGCCCGCGGGTCGACGTGGTCGGGCCGCCGCATGGAGCCGGGGATCAGCCGCGAGTCGAACTGCGGGAGCAGGTCCAGCAGTCCGCGGCCCACCAGCGCGGTGCCCGGAGTCTCGAACGCCTCCAGCGCGATGGTGTTCGCGTTGACCACGGTGCCGTTGGCGTTGACCAGTACCAACGCGTCGGGCAGCGCGTCCAGTATGGCTGCGAGGCGAGCAGTGCCTCGGGATGGCCTGCTGCTCACGAGACGCTTCCCTCCTGTTACCGCACTTGCCGACCGCCTGGGCCATCTTGCCAACCGGCCCCCAGGGTGTCACGCGAGGGAGTCTAAGGGTTGGGCCCCGGCGGGCGGCGTGGGATGCGACGGAGGTCGCACGAGGAAGTGACGTAGAACGTGTGAGCGGCGACCGCCGGGCGGGCGCCCGCGACCGAATTCCGCGCCCCTTACGACCGTCCAGGCGCCCCCACCTCGGGCAGCAGCGGCACCATGCGGTTCCAGCGGGAGATCTCGCAGCCGTCGCGCCGGTCGTACGTCACGTCGACGGGGCGTCCGGCCCAGATGCCGGTGACGTGCGCGGTGGCCGGGCCGCCGTACTGCATGGTGCAGATGCTGCTCTCCGGGACCGGGGCGAAGGTGTCCTGGCCCCAGCGGGTGTCGCGCTCGGCCACGGCACAGGCGCCCGCCGGGTCGGGGTGGCTGCCGCCGGCCGGGTGGCAGTACAGCTCGAACGTCCCGTCGGCGGCCGGACCGGCGTTCCGCACGGTGACGGTCAGGTGGTCGCCGTGCGGGACACCGGCACGGGCACCAGCACCGGCATCGGCGCCGACGGCCGCGGCCGGGTCGGCGGCGGAGAGGGAGGCGAGGGACGCGAAGGACAGGGCGGCGGCGCCGAGGAGGCGGGCGGCGGGGATGCGGGAGACCTGGAACATGCCCTGCCCAACGCGCGGGCGCGCCGGACGTTGCGCGGCGGCCCGCCGACCGCGCCGGAAGGGCTTTGCCCTGCGGCCCGCGCGCCTAGTACCGTAGGGGTCGATTGGTGACAGCGCGCTCAACTGTGTCATCATCGGCACGCGCCACTCGCGCTCGCCCGCGAGATGGTGATGTTGTCTGGAGGCGTCGCCTAGTCCGGTCTATGGCGCCGCACTGCTAATGCGGTTTGGGTTTTAAAGCCCATCGAGGGTTCAAATCCCTCCGCCTCCGCACCGATCACCGAAGCCCCGGCCCACAGGCCGGGGCTTCGCTGTCGTCCGGGGTCGGGCACCCGGCCCTGAAGGACGTTTTCGCAGCTCACAACGGGTGCGGCCAATGGATTTCACATGGCGGCGGCAGTCATGTAATGTTCTTCCTGTCGCCGCGAGCGGGCCGGAAGGGCCGGGAGCGGCGGTTAAACTGAAGAACACAAGCACTCGTAGCTTAACGGATAGAGCATCTGACTACGGATCAGAAGGTTGCAGGTTCGAATCCTGCCGAGTGCACATCTGTCGAAGGCCCGTCGAATCGCCGACGGGCCTTCGGTGTTTTCCGGTCGACGTGATCGTCTTTCGCAAGTGTGTCTAGGGTGTGCGCATGTTGCGAGGACGCATCTTCTTCATATCCGACCGGCCGAGCCTCGACGGAGGCACCCGGTGAACAAGCCGCTGAGGGCCGTGGCGATCTTCTGCGGGCTGCTGGTGCTCGGTCTGCTGATCCGGGCGAACTGGCTGCAGTACGTCCGTGCCCCGGAGCTCGCCTCCGACGACAAGAACCGACGGGTCCAGATCGAGCAGTTCGCCACCCCGCGCGGCGACATCGTCGTCGGCGGCCGGGCCGTCACCGGCTCCGCCGAGGTGAAGGGCACCGACCTCAAGTTCAAGCGCACCTACGCCGACGGGCCGATGTACGCCCCGGTGACGGGATACGCGTCGCAGGCCCAGGGCATGACGCTGCTGGAGAAGACCTACGACGGCATCCTCACCGGCAAGGACGACCGGCTGGCCTTCCAGCGGTTCGCCGACGTCGTCAGTGGTGAGGGACGGCGGGCCGGCTCGGTGGTCACCACCATCGACCCGAAGGCGCAGAAGGCCGCCTGGGACGGGCTGACCGACCTGAAGGGCGCCCGGGGCGCCGTGGTCGCGCTGGACCCGCAGACGGGGAAGGTGCTGGCACTGGTCTCTGCGCCCTCCTACGATCCGTCGAAGTTCGCGGGCAGCACCTTCAAGGAGTCCGACCGCTTCGTGGCGCTGGACAAGCAGAAGAACAAGCCGCTGGCCAACCGCGCGCTGCGCGAGACCTACCCGCCCGGCTCGACCTTCAAGATCCTCACCGCGGCCGCCGCCCTGGAGCACGGGATCGTCTCGGACGTCGACGCCCGCACGGACGCCGCCTCCCCGTACCAGCTGCCGCAGGCCAGCAACAAGATCGGCAGCGAGGCCGGCGACGCGGTCTGCAACAAGGCCTCGATGAAGACCGCCATGCAGTACTCCTGCAACAACGTCTTCCTGGACGCCGCCGCCAAGCTGGGGCAGGACAAGATGCGCGAGACGGCGCAGAAGTTCGGGTTCAACGAGAACGTCTACTCCGAGGAGTTCGGCGACCTGCTCGCCTCCAAGAGCCTCTACCCGGAGGACCTCGACGCGCCGGGCACCGCGCTCACCGGCATGGGCCAGGGCAGCCTGACCAGTACGCCGATGCAGATGGCCATGGTCACCGCCGGGCTGGCCAACGACGGCAAGGTGATGCAGCCGTACATCGTCGACGAGGTCAAGGGACCGGATCTCGGGACGCTGGAGAAGACCGAGCCCAAGGTGATGAGCGAGGCCGTCTCCGCCGAGACCGCGCAGAAGGTCCAGGAGATGATGGAGTTCACCGCCAAGGAGGGCAGCGCCCGTCGCGCCCAGATCGACGGGATCACGGTCGGCGGCAAGACCGGTACCGCGCAGCGCGGTGTCAACGTCAACGACGAGGTGCCCTACGGCTGGTTCGTCTCCTACGGCAAGAAGGACGACGGGTCCTCCGTCGCCGTGGCCGTCTTCATCGACCCGACCGACATGGACATCTCCCGTGAGGACATCTCCGGTGGCGGTCTCGGCGCTCCGATCGCCAAGAGCGTCATGAAGGCGGTCCTCCAGCAGTGACGCCGGAGGCGGTGGTGGCGGTGGTGGTTCAGGCTCCCGCGGCGTCGTACGCCTCGCGGGCCCGCTCGACCGCCGCCATCCGCCGCTCCGTCCACAGCGCCAGGTCCCTGACCTGCTCGGCGGCCTCCCGCCCGAGGCCGGTCAGGGAGTAGTCGACGCGCGGCGGGATCACCGGCTTGGCGTCCCGGTGGACCAGGCCGTCGCGCTCCAGGGTGCGCAGGGTCTGCGCCAGCATCTTCTCGCTGACGCTGCCGATCTCGCGGCGCAGCTCGCTGAAACGGTAGGGGCGCTCCAGCAACGCGATCAGGGCCAGCGTGCCCCAGCGGCTGGTGACGTGCTCCATGACCAGGCGCTCGGGGCACAGCGGGTCGATGTCTGCCATGTCCATACGGTACTTCCGCCGTTGTCAGTGGTGGCCTCTAGTCTCGACGGTGATGGCACAGGCATGGAAGTGCGCGGGGCTGCGCTGGACGGGCGAGGGCCCGGTGCTGACGTGGGCCGGGGGGCGGAGCAGCGCCCTGGCCCGGGGGAGACGGGTGGCCTTCGCGGTCGCCGAGGGGGGTGTCCGGACATGCGTGGGAGCGCGGGGGAACGCGTGCCCGGTGCGCGCCGGTGTGCCGCGGCGGAGCACGGGGGCGCGGTGCGAGGAGTGCGCGCGGCTGGACCGGGCGCACTCCGTGGCCGCCGACACCATCGCGGACGACCCGCGGCCGTACCGCGTCTACCTGGCCTGGTTCGGGCCCGGCCTGGTCAAGGTGGGGATCACCGCGCAGGCGCGGGGCCCGGCCCGGCTGCTGGAGCAGGGCGCCGTCTGCTTCAGCTGGCTGGGCCGCGGGCCCCTGATGGCCGCGCGGCGGACCGAGGAGCTGCTGCGGGCGGCGCTGGGCGTCCCGGACCGGATTCCGTACGCGCACAAGCGGGCGGTGCGCGCCGCGCTGCCCGGGACGGGGGCGGAGCGGTCGGCCGAGATCGCGGAGCTGCACGCGCGGGCGGTGGCGCTCGGCGGCTGGCCGGAGTCGCTGACGCCGGAGCCGTTCCGGGGTGTGGACCACGCGGGCGTCTTCGGGATCGAGGGTCCGGACCGGTGCCCGGCCGCCGTGGGAGAGGTGGCCGAGCTGGTGGCGGGCGGGGCGATCGGGGGCGCGCTGGTGGCGGCCGCCGGGCCGGATCTGCATCTGGCGACGGAGCGCGGGGTCGTCGTCCTCGACACCCGGCTGATGACGGGGTGGGAGCTGGTGTCGGCCGGCGGGGAGCCCTGTGCCGTGCCGGTGCGTGAGTACAGAGAGGCGGCCGGGGTCCAGGACGAGCTGTTCTGAGAGCCCTCCCACCCCCCTTCCCACTCCCTCTTGTCCGGGGGCGGGCCGGGCGCGATCGTGGCCCCATGAGTGATCACGAGGCCGGGCAGGTCCGGCGGTTCTGGGAGGGGCTCGGGCTGCCCGGGCTGGTCGACGTGCACACCCACTTCATGCCCGAGCGGGTGCTGGCCAAGGTCTGGGCCTACTTCGACGGCCTCGGCCCGCTGACCGGCGGATTCGAATGGCCGATCACCTACCGGCAGGAGGAGGACGAACGCGCGGCGCTGCTCCGGGAGTTCGGCGTGCGGGCCTTCACGGCGATGCTGTACCCGCACAAGGCCGGGATGGCCGAGTGGCTGAACGGCTGGGCGGTGGACTTCGCCCGCCGCACACCCGACTGCCTGCACACCTCCACCCTCTTCCCCGAGCCGGGCGTCGAGGCGTACGTCCGGCGGGCCGTCGAGTCGGGGGCGCGGGTCTTCAAGGCGCACGTGCAGGTGGGGGCGTACGACCCGGCCGACGAACTGCTCGACGCGGCCTGGGGCGTGCTCGCGGAGGCGGGGGTCCCGGTCGTCGTCCACTGCGGGTCGGGGCCCGCGCCCGGCAAGCACACCGGGCCCGAGCCGATCGCCCGGGTGCTGGCCCGGCACCCCCGGCTGCGGCTGATCGTCGCGCACCTCGGGATGCCCGAGTACGAGGACTTCCTCGACCTCGCCGAGCGGTACGGCGAGGTGCGGCTGGACACGACCATGGCCTTCACCGACTTCAGCGAACGCCTCGCGCCCTTTCCCCGCCGGGCGCTGCCCAGGCTCGCGGACCTCGGCGACCGGATCCTGCTCGGCTCGGACTTTCCCAACATTCCGTACCCCTACCTGCACCAGCTGCACGCCCTGGAGCGGCTGGACCTGGGCGACGCCTGGCTGCGGGGGGTGTGCCACGACAACGGGGCGCGGCTGTTCGGCCTGGCGGAGGGCTGAGGCGCCCCGGGGTTTCTCAGAGAATTCACAGCTTGGGGCAAGGGCGTTCTCAGGGCGTCCCGCCATCGTCTCCGGTATGACCACGACCTCGCCCCAGGGGCGCACCGAACTGCTGAGGCCGGACGGGAGCCCCGTCCGGGTGCTTGTGGTGGACGACGAGCAGTCCATCACCGAGCTGCTCTCCATGGCCCTGCGCTACGAGGGCTGGCAGATCCGCAGCGCCGGGGACGGCCACGGCGCCGTCCAGTCCGCGCGGGACTTCCGGCCCGACGCCGTCGTGCTGGACATGATGCTGCCCGACATGGACGGCCTGAGCGTGCTGGGGCGGCTGCGCCGCGACCTGCCGGACGTGCCGGTGCTGTTCCTGACCGCCAAGGACGCGGTCGAGGACCGTATCGCCGGGCTGACCGCGGGCGGGGACGACTACGTCACCAAGCCGTTCAGCCTGGAGGAGGTCGTCGCCCGGCTGCGCGGCCTGATCCGGCGCTCGGGCGCCGCCGACCGGCGTTCCGAGTCCGTCCTCGTCGTCGGCGACCTCACGCTGGACGAGGACAGCCACGAGGTCACCCGGGGCGGCGACGGCATCCACCTCACCGCCACCGAGTTCGAGCTGCTGCGGTTCCTGATGCGCAACCCGCGGCGCGTGCTGAGCAAGGCGCAGATCCTGGACCGCGTGTGGTCGTACGACTTCGGCGGTCAGGCCAACGTCGTCGAGCTGTACATCTCGTACCTGCGGCGGAAGATCGACGCCGGACGCGAGCCGATGATCCACACCCGGCGCGGAGCCGGTTACCTGATCAAGCCCGCCTCCTCATGACCCGACGGCGACGACCGCGGCCGCGGACCCTGCGCACCCGGCTCGTCGTCGCGTCGGTGGCGCTGATCGCCGTGGTCTGCGCGGTGATCGGGACCGTGACGACGGTGGCGCTGCGCTCCCATCTGTACGAGCAGCTGGACAAGCAGGTGGACGAGGTCGCGATGCGGGTGTCCGGGTTCGGGCCGCCCGGCGACGGCCGGCCGGGCGGCGGGGTGCCGCAGCGGATGGACCTCGACGAGTTCGTCACCCGCGGACCGCAGCCTCGCGACACGATCGTCGCCGAGGTCCGGGACGGTGCCGTCGTCGACGCCAAGTACGGCGAGAAGGACGAGGACAGCAC
This sequence comes from Streptomyces sp. NPDC107500, assembly GCF_055582785.1. Lineage (NCBI taxonomy): Bacteria > Bacillati > Actinomycetota > Actinomycetes > Kitasatosporales > Streptomycetaceae > Streptomyces > Streptomyces sp. NPDC107500. The sequence goes on along the minus strand of NZ_JBVJPF010000005.1, from coordinate 97,152 downwards.
CAACTTCAGCGGCACCAGCCCGGTCGCCCTCACCGAGGCGGAGCGCGCCGCGCTGGCGTCCGTTCCCCGCGACGGCGGCCGGCACACCGTCGAGATCGGCGACCTCGGCGACTACCGCGTGGAGTACAAGGACGGCTACTACGCCGCCGTTCCGACCTCCGAGGTGACCAGCACCGTCAACACCCTGATCCTGGTGGAGGCCAGCGTCACCGCCGCCGGTCTCATCGCCGCCTCCCTCGCCGGGACCGTCATCGTCGGCGTCGCCACCCGCCCCCTGCGCCGGGTCGCCGCCACCGCCGGCCGGGTCTCCGAACTCCCCCTGCACGCGGGCGAGGTGAACCTCGACGAACGCGTCCCGGAGTCCGAGTGCGACCCGCACACCGAGGTCGGCCGGGTCGGGTCCGCCCTCAACCGGATGCTCGACCACGTGCACGGGGCGCTGCACGCACGGCAGGAGAGCGAGACGCGGGTACGGCAGTTCGTCGCGGACGCCAGCCACGAGCTGCGCACCCCGCTGTCCTCCATCCGCGGGTACGCCGAACTCACCCGCAGGGGACGCGAAGAGGTCGGCCCCGACACCCGGCACGCCCTCGGCCGCATCGAGTCCGAGGCCGGGCGGATGACCCTCCTGGTCGAGGATCTGCTGCTGCTCGCCCGCCTGGACGCCGGGCGGCCGTTGCGGTTCGAGTGGACCGACCTCGTACCGCTGGTCGTGGACTCCGTCAGCGACGCCCGCGCGGCCGGGCTCGGCCACAACTGGCGGCTCGACCTGCCCGAGGAACCGGCACCGGTCCCGGCGGACGCCGCCCGTCTCCAGCAGGTGCTGGTCAACCTGCTGGGCAACGCCCGCAACCACACCCCGCCCGGCACCACCGTCACCGCGCGGGTGCGGGCGAGCGGCGGGTGGCTGTGCGTGGACGTCGAGGACAACGGGCCCGGGATCCCGGCGGAGTTGTTGCCGCACGTCTTCGAACGGTTCGCGCGGGGCGACTCCGCGCGCTCCCGGGCCACCGGCTCGACGGGGCTCGGGCTCGCCATCGTGCACGCCGTGACGACCGCGCACGGCGGCGGTGTGACGGTCGCGAGCGTGCCGGGGCGGACGGTCTTCACCGTGCGTCTGCCCGCCGTTCACGACCGGCCGGACACGGGGGCGCACTCACAGGCGCGGCACAGCCTCACCACACGGGTGCGACAGGGGAGTTGAGAAGAGTCGGTCCCATGCGAACCGACTCTTCTCCCGGCTCCCTGCCGGCGCGGGAGCATCTCCCGGCCACAGGAGCCGGTACGCCTGTCCTGGACGTAGTGGTCCCCGTCTACAACGAGGAGAAGGACCTGCGGCCGTGCGTCCTGCGGCTGCACGAGCACCTCACCCGGACGTTCCCCTACGCCTTCCGCATCACCGTCGCGGACAACGCCTCCACCGACGCCACCGCGCACGTCGCGGCCCGGCTGGCGGCGGACCTCGTGGAGGTCAGGTCCGTACGGCTCGAGCAGAAGGGCCGGGGACGGGCCCTGCGCACCGTCTGGTCCGCCTCGGACGCCCCGGTCCTCGCCTACATGGACGTGGACCTCTCCACCGACCTCAACGCGCTGCTGCCCCTGGTGGCGCCGCTGATCTCCGGGCACTCCGACCTCGCGATCGGCTCACGGCTCGCCCGCAGCTCGCGGGTGGTGCGCGGCGCCAAGCGGGAGTTCATCTCCCGCACCTACAACCTCATCCTGCGCGGCTCCCTCCAGGCCCGCTTCTCCGACGCCCAGTGCGGCTTCAAGGCGATCCGCCGGGACGTCGCCCAGGTGCTGCTGCCGCTGGTGGAGGACACCGGCTGGTTCTTCGACACCGAGATGCTGGTGCTCGCCGAGCGTGCCGGGTGCCGGATACACGAGGTGCCGGTCGACTGGGTCGACGACCCCCACTCCACCGTGCACATCGTCCGGACCGCGACCGACGACCTCAAGGGCGTGTGGCGGGTCGGCAGGGCGCTGGCCACCGGATCGCTGCCGCTGGACCGGCTGGCCCGGCCCTTCGGCGACGACCCGCGCGACCGTGAGCTGACGGGCGTACCGCAGGGGCTGGCCCGGCAGCTCGTCGGGTTCTGCGTCGTGGGCGTCCTGTCCACCCTCTTCTACCTGCTCCTCTACAGCGGCTTTCGCCACTTCGCCGGCTCCCAGGTCGCCAACGCGCTCGCCCTGCTGGTCTCGGCGGTCGCCAACACCGCCGCCAACCGGCGGCTGACCTTCGGGGTGCGGGGCCGGGGCGGTGCCGTGCGGCACCAGGCGCAGGGGCTGGTCGTCTTCGGCATCGGCCTCGCGCTGACCAGCGGCTCGCTCGCCGCCCTGAGCGCGGCGACGACCGACCCGGACCACTCCACCGAGCTGGCGGTGCTGATCGCGGCCAACCTCGCGGCCACCGTCCTGCGCTTCCTGCTCTTCCGCGCCTGGGTGTTCCCGGAGACGCCGGCCACCGACGCCGGCCATGTACCGGAGCCCGGGGTTCCTGATCAGTACCTGGTCTGGAGCGACGCGACCGCGCGCCTCCAGCCGGTCCACCCCGCCGCCGACACCGACCCGAGGGACGGACGATGACGACGCACTACGAACGGCCCGCGCCCGCGGGGGACACCCGGACCCCAGGCGCCGAGGGCGGGGAGCCGCCGTCCCGCGCACCGTCCGCGCACCGCGGTACCCGCCACTCCCGGGTGCACGGACTGTGGCGGGGCCGCCCCGAGGACCCCCGCTGGGTCCGCCCGGCCTTCCTCGGCCTGCTGCTGGCCACCACGCTGCTCTACCTCTGGAACCTGAGCGCCTCGGGCTACGCCAACTCCTTCTACTCGGCGGCCGTGCAGGCGGGCAGCGAGTCCTGGAAGGCGTTCTTCTTCGGCTCGCTCGACGCGGGCAACGCCATCACCGTCGACAAGCCCCCGGCCGCCCTGTGGCCGATGGCGCTGGCGGTGCGGATCTTCGGGCTCTCCTCCTGGTCGATCCTCGTCCCCGAGGTGCTGATGGGCGTCGGGACGGTCGCCGTCGTGTACGCGGCCGTGCGCCGCCGGTTCAGCCCCGCGGCCGGCCTGATCGCCGGTGCGGTGCTGGCGCTCACGCCGGTCGCCGCGCTGATGTTCCGCTTCAACAACCCGGACGCGCTGCTGGCGCTGCTGATGTCCGTCGCCTGCTACCTCGTCGTACGGGCGCTGGAGGACGGCCGGACCAAGTGGCTGGTGTGGGCGGGGGCCGCGATCGGCTTCGCGTTCCTGGCGAAGACCCTCCAGGCCTTCCTGATCCTGCCCGCGCTCGCCCTCGTCTACGGCGTCTGCGCGCCGGTGCGGCTGCGCAGGCGGCTCGGGCAGCTCGCGCTGGCGGCCCTCGCGATCGTCGTCTCCGGCGGCTGGTGGGTCGCGGTCGTGGAGCTGTGGCCCGCGTCGTCCCGCCCCTATGTCGGCGGCTCGCAGAACAACAGCTTCCTGGAGCTGACCTTCGGCTACAACGGCCTCGGGCGGCTCAACGGCGAGGAGACCGGCAGCGTCGGCGGCGGTGGGGGTCCCGGTGGCGCGGGCGGCGGGATGTGGGGCGAGACCGGCTGGGACCGGATGTTCAACTCCGAGATCGGCGGCCAGATCTCCTGGCTGCTGCCGGCCGCCCTGATCCTGCTCGTCGCGGGCCTGGTCGCCACGCGCCGCGCGGGCCGCACGGACACCGCACGCGGGTCCCTCCTGGTCTGGGGCGGTTCGCTGCTGATGACCACGGCCGTCTTCAGCTACATGGCCGGCATCTTCCACCAGTACTACACGGTGGCCCTCGCGCCCTACCTGGCGGCCGTGGTCGGCATGGGCGCCGCGGCGCTGTGGGAGCGGCGGGAGCGGATCTGGGCCTCGCTCGCCCTCGCGGCAGCGGTCACGGCGACCGCGGCGTGGGGATACGTGCTGCTCAACCGCACGCCTGACTACCTGCCGTGGCTGAAGTGGCTGGTCCTGGTCGGCGGCCTGGTCGCCGCGCTCGGGCTCGTCTTCGCCGGGCGGCTGGGGCGCCGGATCGTCCTCGCGGTCGCCGGGCTGGGCCTCGCGGCGTCGCTGGCGGCGCCGACGGCGTACACGCTGAGCACCGTGCGGGAGGGGCACAGCGGCTCCATCGTCACGGCCGGTCCGTCCGGCGCGAGCATGATGGGCGGCCCGGGCGGCGGCCGCGGCGGCTTCCCGGGCGGCGGCGACTTCCCCGGCGGGGGAACCATGCCCGGCCAAGGTCAGGGCCAGGGGCAAGGCCAGGGCCAGGGGCAAGGCCAGGGCCAGGGCGGTACCGGCAACGGTGGCTTCCCGGGCGGCGCGCCGGGCCAGAACGGCCAGATGCCGGGCGGCCAGGCCCCGAACGGTCAGACGGCACCGAACGGCCGGACCGGCGAGGGCGGCCGCACGGGCGCCGGCGGGACGGGCGGCGGCGCGGGCGGGCTGCTCAACGGCGCCCAGGTCGACTCCGAGGCCAAGAAGCTCCTGGAGACGGACGCCGGGGACTACACCTGGGCGGCCGCCGCGATCGGCTCCCAGAACGCCGCGAGCTACCAGCTCAGCACCGGCGACCCGGTGATGGCGATCGGCGGCTTCAACGGCACGGACCCGTCACCGACGCTGGCCCAGTTCAAGAAGTACGTGGCCGACGGCAGGATCCACTACTTCATCGGCGGCGGCGGCATGGGAGGCGGCATGGGAGGCGACTCCGGCACCGCGTCGCAGATCACCTCCTGGGTCGAGGCCAACTTCAAGGAGGTCACGGCCGGTTCGGCCACGTTCTACGACCTCACCCGGCCGACGAGCTGAGACCATCGTGTTGTACAGCGTATGGGAGACCTATACGCTGTACAACATGACGACGTCCTCCCAGGAACAGAAGGCCGCCCCCACGGTCCAGGGCCACCCGCAGCGCTGGCTGATCCTCGGTGTCATCAGCCTCGCCCAGCTCACGGTGGTCCTGGACAACACCGTGCTCAACGTGGCCATCCCCTCGCTCACCGGCGAACTGGGCGCGTCCACCTCCGACATCCAGTGGATGATCAACGCCTACTCGCTGGTCCAGTCCGGCCTGCTGCTCACCGCGGGCAGCGCCGCCGACCGCTACGGCCGCAAGAAGATGCTCGCGACCGGCCTCGCCCTGTTCGGCCTGGGCTCGCTGGCCGCGGGGCTCGCGGAGACCACCGGTCAGCTGATCGCGGCACGGGCCGGGATGGGCGTCGGCGGCGCCATGCTGCTGACGACCACGCTCGCCGTGGTCATGCAGATCTTCGCACCCGCCGAGCACGCGAAGGCCATCGGCATCTGGAGCGCGGTCAGCGCGCTCGGCTTCGCCTGCGGTCCGCTGATCGGCGGGTTCGTGCTCGACCACTTCTGGTGGGGCGCGATCTTCCTGATCAACCTGCCGGTCGTCGCCCTCGGTCTGGTCGCGGTCGTGACCCTGGTCCCCGAGTCGAAGGACCGGCGGGGCGACCGCCCGGATCTGCTCGGCGCCGTCCTCTCCACGATCGGGATGGCCGCGCTCGTCTACGCGATCATCTCCGGCCCCGAGCACGGCTGGTCGTCGGGGAGAGTCCTGGCCACGGCCGCCCTCGCGGTGGGGGTGCTCGGTCTCTTCGCGTACTGGGAGAGCCGGGTCCCGTATCCGATGCTCGACCTCCAGTTCTTCCGCGACCTGCGGTTCACCGGCGCGGTGGCCGGTCTGGTGCTGATCACCTTCGGGATGGGCGGCGCCCTGTTCCTGCTGACCCAGCACCTCCAGTTCGTGCTCGGCTACGGCCCGTTGGAGGCGGGGCTGCGGACGGCGCCGCTCGCCCTGACGGTGGTGCTGCTCAACTTCTCCGGCGTGGCGGCGAAGTGGCTGGCCCGGCTGGGCACGCCGGTGGCCGTGCTGCTGAGCATGGTGCTGATGTCGGCGGGCCTGGTGTGCATCGCCACCCTGGCCGGGCAGGGCTACGCCGGCACGCTGCTGGGGCTGCTGCTGATCGGCGTGGGGTGCGCGCTCGGCAACCCGGCCATGGCACACGCCCTGATGAGCGCGATTCCGCCGGCCAAGGCCGGGGTCGGCGCGGGGGTGAACGGTACGTTGGCGGAGTTCGGCAACGGGCTGGGGGTGGCCGTGCTGGGGGCGGTGCTGAACTCGCGGTTCGCGGCGCTGGTGCCCGTCGCGGCGACGTCGTTGCCGGGCGCTCTGGCCGCGGCTCAGGGCGAGGCGGAGCGGGAGCGGGTGACCGGCGCGTTCTCCTCCGGCCTCGAGAGCAGTCAGTTGGTGGGGGCGGTGGCCGTGCTGCTCGGTGGGGTGGTGGCGGCGGTGCTGCTGCGGCGGGCGGAGAAGCTGGCCGCCTGAGGGGCGGGGTGGCAGGGTAGTCGTGCGGCTGCCGGCCCGTCGTGGCTGGTCGCGCCGTTCCCCGCGCCCCTCATGGGGCGTGCGGCTGACCGGCGTTCGACGAGTCGAGGAGAAGACGCGCATGGCGAAGGCAGGGCGGCAGGGGCCCCGGGCCAGTGTCTGGATGGCGGACGCGGAGCGCCGCGGCGGGCGGCGCGGCGGGCAGCCGTCGGGGCTGGACCGGGAGCGCATCACCGCGGCCACGGTCCGGCTGCTGGACGCCGAGGGACTGGCCGGCTTCTCCATGCGCCGCCTGGCCGCCGAGCTGAACGTCACCGCGATGTCCGTCTACTGGTACGTCGACACCAAGGACGAGCTGCTCGAACTCGCCCTGGACGCGGTCTTCGGCGAGCTGCGCCACCCCGACCCGGAGGCCGGCCGGGACTGGCGCGCGCAGTTGCGCACGCTGGCCAGGGAGAACCGCGCGCTGCTGGTGCGCCACCCGTGGCTGGCCCCGCTGCTGGGCACGTACCTCAACATCGGGCCGCACTCGCTGGCGTTCTCCCGGGCCGTGCAGACCGTCATGCGCGGCAGCGGCCTGCCCGAGCACCGGCTGACGGGGGCCATCTCCGCCGTCTTCCAGTTCGTCAACGGCTACGGCACCGTCGAGGGCCGCTTCCTCGCCCGGGCGGCGGACCACGGCCGGAGCCCGGACGAGTACTTCCGGGACTCGATGGACGCGGCGACCGAGGTGCCGGACTCCGCGGACGTCGTCGGGGAGGCCCAGGAGATCATGGCGGCCCGCGGCGGCGGCACCGTCGCGGAGATGCTCGACCGGGACTTCGAGTTCGCGCTCGACCTGCTGGTCGCGGGCATCGACGCGATGGTCGAACGCGGCTGACCCCGCGTCAGCCGTGGCGCCCGGGCACTCTCAGTCGTCCGCCGCAAGCCGCGCCGGGAAGCCGCCCGTCGCCACCGGCCCCCACCGCTCCGGCGTCACCCGGACGATCGACTTGCCCTGCCGGACCATGGCCTCCCGGTACTCGTCCCAGTCGGGGTGCTCGCCGGAGATGTTGCGGAAGTACTCCACCAACGGCTCCACGGAGTCGGGCGAGTCGATGACCTCCGCCGTGCCGTCGATCTGCACCCAGGGGCCGTTCCACTCGTCGCTGAGCACGACGAGACCGACCCGCGGGTCGCGGCGCGCGTTGCGGGTCTTGGCCCGCTCCGGGTAGGTGGAGACGACGATCCGGCCGGAGTCGTCGACCCCGCAGGTCAGCGGCGACGCCTGGGGGCCGCCGTCGCCCCGCCGGGTGAGCAGGATCGCCCGGTGCCGGGGGCGGACGAAGTCCAGCAACTCGGCGAGGGAGACACGGGTGTTCGTCGCGATGTTCGGTGCCATACGACCAGCCTAGGCCGCCACGCCCCGGCGAGGGGCCCGCCGTCCCGCCGGCCGGGGCGCCGTCGCGCAGGCCCTAAGCCCCCGCGCGCAACGCCTCCGCGAGGTTGTCGTGCACCGGGACGTCGCGGCGCAGGCCGGAGAGTTCCAGGACGCGGCTCGGTACGGTCTTCGGCACGGCCACCACCCGCAGGCGGGCTTCGGCGGGGAGGCGGTGGCGTACCGCGGTGAGGAGGCGGACGCCCTGGGAGTCCATGAAACGGGTCGCGGACAGGTCCAGGACGAGGAGGCGGAAGCCGGCGGACCGCTGGTCCACGGCGGCCATGATCAGCGGCAGCAGCCCCGAGGCGTTGCAGAAGTCGATCTCTCCGGGCATGTCGAGCACCGCGCAGCCGGGTGGGTCACACGGCTCGCGCCGCCCGCAGGGTTGGGGGAGGAAGGTCACAGCACTCACCTGACAGACGTCCGTCCGGCATCCGGCCGGGCCGCTTCCTGACCCGCTGTCCATTCCACCACGCGGCCGGGCGGTACGGAAGGCGGCCTCCCGCTCCTTCGGCCGGGCGTCACCGGCACGCAACCAAGCAGCTAAAGTGCTGTTCGTCCTGTGCTCGCAGTCGGGAATGTGCTGCGGAGCTCTCCTGCGCACGGCCGTTTGGCCGGGCATGCCGAAGAGGTTCGTGGTGGCTGCGTCCGAATTTCCTGATTTGCCGCGTTTTCCGGTGGGCTTCGAGCTGGCCGAGTCCCTGACGGCGGTCGCACGCCACCTGCACGGCACGGCCACCCCCGACGACACCATGAACGCCGCCGTCGAGCTGGCCGTGCGCCTGCTCCCCGACGCGGAGCACGCGGGCATCGCGGAGATCCAGCGCAGCGGCCGGCTGCGCACCCTCGCCTGGACCGACGAGACCGTACGGTTCGCCGCCGAGCCCCGCCACGGCGGCGCCCACACCCCGCACCCGGACTGGGAGCGCCTGTGGACCACGCCCGTGGTGCGGACCGCCGACAGCGAGGCCGACGGCGCCCACAACGCCCTGTCCGGCCTCGGCCTGCGCTCGGCACTCTCGCTGCGGCTGCGCGCCGACCGGCGCCGCCTGACCGTGCTGACGGCGTACGCGCGTAAACCGCAGGCCTTCGACGAGGACGCCACCCGCGTCGGACGGCTGTTCACCGCCCATGTCTCGCTCGCCCTGGACTCGGCGACGGTGCGCGAGCAGCTCACCGAGGCGATGCGCACCCGGGACCTGATCGGCCAGGCCACCGGCATCCTCATGGAGCGCCTGGACATCGACGCGGCCGGCGCCTTCGAGTCCCTGGTCAAGGCGTCCCAGCGGGAGAACGTGAAACTGCGCGATCTGGCCCGGCGCATCGTCGACGCGAACACGGGTTCGGGCGGCCGAGGAGTCAACGAGCGGTGACGGGACAGACGTAGGGGCATGACCTCGCAGACCCCCGACACCCTCGACCGGGCGCTGGCGCGCAGCCAGGGTCTCGACACCCTGCTGCGTGACGTGACCGACCGCGCGGTCGCGGAGGTGGCCGGCGCCGCCGCCTGCTCCATCACCGTGCGCCGGTCCGACCGGCTGATGACCCTGGCGGGCAGCACCGGTCTGCCCAGCGGCCTGGACCTGCGCCAGTACGAGAACGGCTCGGGCCCTTGTGTGGACGCCGCCGACACGCAGACCCCGCAGTACGCGGCCGACCTGGCGACGGAGACCCGCTGGCCCGCGTACACCGAGTACGCGCTGGGCGCCGGCGTGCGCTGCGTGCTGGCGCTGCCGCTGCCCGTCGACGGCGAGCCGGACGCCGCGCTCAACCTCTACGGCCTCGAACCGGACGCCCTCGCCGACGGACGGGACGCCGCCCGCGCCTTCGTGGAGCGGACGGCGGCGGCCGTGAACGAGGCCCTGCGCATCGAACGGGAGCAGGCGTCGGCCGCCGACGTGCGTACCGCCCTGCTCTCCCGGAGCGTCATCGACCAGGCGGTCGGCATGGTCATGGCCGGGGAGCGGGTGGACGCCCACCAGGCCATGGAGCGGCTGCGCCGGGCCTCGCAGAACCGGAACGTCAAGCTCCGGGATCTCTGCGCCGAACTGGTGGCCCGGGCGCCCCGCGACGGCTCAGACGGCCGGCAGTGACTCCCCCTGGACCGCCTGGATGTCCAGTTCGACCCTGAGGGTCGTCCCGATGGCGGCGATGCCGGCCTGGACGACCTGGTTGTAGTTCATCGCGAAGTCCTCGCGGCGCAGCTCGGTCGTCGCGCGGAACGCCGCCCGGGTGCCGCCCCACGGGTCCGCTCCGGTGCCGAGGTAGGCCAGGTCCAGGTCGACCGGGCGGACCACGCCGTGCAGCCCCAGCTCGCCGTGGACGGTCCAGCGGTCGGGGCCGGCCTCGGACACCCCGGTGGAGCGGTAGGTGATCTCCGGGAACCGCTCGACGTCCAGGAAGTCCGGCGAGCGCAGGTGGGTGTCGCGCATGCCGTTGCCGGTGTCGATGGAGGCGGCCCGGATCACCGCCTCGACCCGGGACTTGGCGACGTCGTCCGGGGCGATCTCCACGAGGGCGGCGAAGTCGGTGAAGCGGCCCCGCACGCTGGAGATGCCGAGGTGCTGGGCGACGGCGGAGACGGCGGAGTGCGCCGGGTCGACCGTCCACGGTCCCGGCGGCGGCAGCTCGGTGCCGCCGTGCCGGGCCAGCGTCACCGTGCCGACCTCGGCCCGGCCGCTCGCGGTGACGATCGCGCTGGACGCGGCGGGCGCGTACCCGACGGCCGTGACGATGACGGTGTACGCCCCCGGCGCGAGCGGGGTGGCGTTCCGCACGGTGCCCTCGGTGTCCGCCTCGGCGCGCAGCACCTGGGTGCCGGTCATGTCGGTCACCGTGACGACCGCGTGCGACACGGCCCATCCGTCCCGCGTTCGGATCCTCGCGGTCAGTCCCATCCCGTTTTCTCCCTGCAAAGGCTCAGAAAGTGGTCGTAAAGAAGCCGGCCCGTGGTGGGCGGGCGCACCTCCGCTCAGAGCGCGCACGCCACCACGGGCCGGGGTCTCGCTACTCGCCGGGGTGGGCGAGTTCGATGTCGTGGCCGTCGGCACCCGGGCCGGCGACCGTCAGGGCCGTCGCCACCGGCGGGTAGCCGGTCGCGATGACGGTGTACTCACCGGCGTCCAGGTCGGTGAAGGCGTACGCCCCGTCCGCGCCGGTGGTGGCCGTGCCGACCACGTTGCCCGCCGCGTCGACCAGGGTGACGCGGGCGTCGGCCAGCGCGCCGTGCGGCGCCTTGACGACGCCCTGGACCCGGGCGCCGGCCTGGAGGTCGACCTCGACCCGGGTGACCCCGGTGCCGCCGACCTCGATGGGCAGGGCGCGCGGCCGGTAGCCGACGGCGTTGACCGCGACGGTCACCGTGCCCGGCACCAACTCGGCGAAGGAGAACTCGCCCTGCTCACCGGTGGCGGCGCTGGCCAGCAGGTCGCCGCGCACATCGGTCACGATCACCATGGCGTCCTTGACCGGCAGCCCGTTCTCCAGCGCCCGGACCAGACCGGTCAGACCGCTGGTCCCGCTGAGCAGGATGTCGAAGGCGACCGGCTCGTCGTTGACGACGATCGTGGAGGCCTGCGGCTGGAAACCGTCGGCGGAGGCGATCAGGACGTACGATCCCGCGCTCGGCGCGTCCAGCACGTAGGAGCCGTCGGCCTGGGCGACCGACCGGCCCAGCTGCCGGCCCGCCAGCGAGATCAGCGTGACGGCGGCCTGCGGGACCGGGGCGGACTCGGCGCCGCGGACGAAGCCGCGGACCGCGATGCCGCCGGCGACGGAGGCCGTCGGCTCACCGGAGCCGGCCGCCGTGGCGACGGCACCGAGCCGCTGGGTGGCCGCGCTCGCGGCGACCTGGGTGTCCGAGACGGCCGACGGTGCGGCGGGAGCCGCCACGGCCGCCATCGCGGCGGCCGGAACCGGCTCGCCGGCGATCCGGGTGGCCTCGGCGGGGGCGCCCGCGGTGGGCGGGGTGGCCTCGGCGGCGGCCTCCGCGGCCTGGGCGAGGGCGCCCGAGGTGCGCAGCGGGACCTCCTTGATGAACAGGGTCACCAGGAAGCCGATCAGGGCGATCGGGGCGACGTACAGGAAGATGTCGGCGATGCCGTGCCCGTAGGCGCTCTCCAGCCACTCGCGGATGCCGTGGGGCAGCATGTCCATGTCGGGGATGGCGCCGCTGCCGGAGGCCTTGGCGGCCGCCGCCTGCTCCTGCGGGCTGAGCTGCCCGATGGTGTCGGAGGCGTAGTGGCTGATCCGGCTGGACATCACGGAGCCGAGCACCGAGACGCCCACCGCGCCGCCCAGGGACCGGAAGAAGGTCACCGTGGAGGAGGCCGCGCCCAGGTCGCTCGGGGCCACCTGGTTCTGCGTGCAGAGCACCAGGTTCTGCATCATCATGCCGACGCCGAGACCCATCAGCGCCATGAAGATCGCGATGTGCCAGTACGGGGTGTCGTAGCGCATGGTGCTGAGCAGGCCCAGGCCCGCCGTGAGCAGCACGCCGCCGGCCAGCAGCCACCGCTTCCACTTGCCGGTCTTGGTGATGACGATGCCGGAGACCGTGGACGAGACGAACAGGCCGCCGATCATCGGGATCGTCATGAGCCCGGACATCGTCGGGGACTTGTCCCGCGCCAGCTGGAAGTACTGGCTGAAGTAGACGGTGCCCGCGAACATCGCGATACCGACGAACAGCGAGGCCAGCGAGGCCAGCGTGATGGTGCGGTTCTTGAACAGGCGCAGCGGGATGATCGGCTCGCTGGCCCTGGACTCGACGAAGAGGAAGATCAGGGTCAGCAGGACGGCGCCGCCGACCATGGCAGCCGTCTGCCAGGAGGCCCAGGAGTACTTGTCGTCGGCGAAGGTGACCCAGACGAGCAGCAGGCAGACGGCCGCGGTGATGAAGAAGGCGCCGGTCCAGTCGACCTTGACCTTCCGCTTGTTCACCGGCAGGTGCAGCGTCTTCTGCAGCACGATCAGCGCGATGATCGCGAAGGGCACGCCGACGTAGAGGCACCAGCGCCAGCCGAGCCAGCTGGTGTCGGTGATGACGCCGCCGAGCAGCGGGCCGCCGACGGTGGCGACGGCGAAGGTGGCGCCGAGGTAGCCGGAGTAGCGCCCGCGCTCACGCGGGGCGATCATCGCGGCCATGATGATCTGCGCCAGGGCGGAGAGACCGCCGCCGCCGAGGCCCTGGATGGCGCGGGCGGTGATCAGCATCGCCGGGTTCTGCGCCAGACCGGCGATGACGGAGCCTATGACGAAGACGACGAGGGCCGTCTGGACCAGCGCCTTCTTGCTGATCTGGTCGGCGAGCTTGCCCCACAGGGGGGTCGAGGCCGTCATCGTCAGCAGCGAGGCGGTGACGACCCAGGTGTAGGCGCTCTGGCCGCCGCCGAGGTCGCCGATGATCTCGGGCAGCGCGTTGGTGACGATGGTCGAGGACAGAATGGCGCAGAACATGCCGAGCAGCAGCCCGGACAGCGCTTCCATGATCTGCCGGTGCGTCATCGGAGCGTCTCCGGTGGAGCCTCCCCCGTGCTTGGCATGAGCCCGCACACCGGCTGGTGTGGTCGTTGCCATGGACTTCCTTTGCTTACGTGGTGATCGCGGGTGTACGGGTGGACTGTTCGTCCCCGGACAGTGCGGGAGGCCGGACCGCGGGGGCCCGGCAGTCGTCGAAGCTGGCCCTGAGGCGGGCCATGAGCCGGGAGAGCTGACCGACCTCGTCGTCGGACCAGTCGCTCAGCCGGTGGGCGAGCAGCTGGGTGGTCCGCTCGGCGATGTCGTCGAGCTGGGCGTGGCCCTCGGGCGTCAGGCGCAGGATGCGCGAGCGCTTGTCGGCGGGGTCGGGGAAGCGTTCGATCCAGCCCCGGTCCGCGACATGGGCGACATGGCGGCTGGTCACCGACATGTCCACGGCGAGCAGCTCGGCGAGCTTGCTCATGCGCATGTCCCCGTGCCGGCCGAGCAGCGTCATCACGGCCGCCGATCCGCCGGGGCAGTCGGCCGGCAGCAGCCGGCCCATCTCGCGTTTCACGGCGCCGAAGGCACTGAACTGACGGATCAGCTCCTCGTACTGCGCCTTCCCGGCCATGCGCGCACCTCCCGATTCGTTGCTTAGGGCAACGATAAGTTCCGTTGGTTGCTACAGGCAAACAAAAACGGTCGTTGCGCCATAAAAAGTTGGCAAAGGCAAGTATTACGAAAGTAAACACGCAGGTGGCGGCCTGTGGGCCGGGACAAGGCCGGTCGGGAGCCCCGCACTTGGGCGGTACCCGCGGATTCGCTAGTGTCTCGGCCCATGGCTAACAACCAGGGCCCCCAGGGCACCAACGACCCCGCAGGCAGCACCCAGATGTTCCGCGCGTTCGTCGACGACGCCCCGCAGACCCGCCAGGCGGCCCCCGCCGCCTCCTCCGGGCCCCGCATCGGCCTGATCGTCGGCATCGTCGCCGCCGTGATCGTCGTCGCGGCGGTGGCCTGGCTGGCGCTGGGCTAGACGGCACGGGGGCGGCCCTCGGGCGGGCAGGTATCCCTACGGGCACGGGCACGGGGTTCGGCGTGCCCGTGGCCTCGGCGCCGCCTTGACCTGGCGGCCGGCGTCAGGTGGCGGCTCGGCGTGCCCGTGGTCCGGCGGACCGGGCTGGACGGCTCGGTCCCGTGGCCCTGGGGCCGGCACCTGGGCTGGTCCAGTGTCCCCTTGTCCCAGCGGGTCGGCCTCCGGTTGACCGGGTCACCCGGCGGCCCGGCGGGCTCGGCATCCGTCCAGCCCAGGGGTCGGCTCCTAATGGCCCGGCGGGCTCATCGTCCGGGTGGCCGGGCGGACCGGCATCCGGATGGGCTCGGTGTCTTCTCGGCCGAGCGCATAGGCATACGGAAGCCTCGGCACCCTGGTGGCCCGACGGACCGTGGCCCGGGTGTCACCGCGGCTCGGCCGACCGGCGGCGCCCTCGGCCCGGCACTCGGCACCCGGGCGGGGCAGCCAACCCCCGGAACCGGTCCCAGGCACCCACCCGGCACAGCACCCGCACCCTGAGTGGGACGCGCACCCGCGCCCGGGTCGGGAACAGGCGCCCGGCACAGCACCCGCACCCCGGCCGCAACAGGCACCCGGCACAGCACCGCACCCGGCAACCCCCACGTCCGGCAGGGACTAGCACCCGGCACCACACCCGCGCCCCGCAGGGACAGGCCCCCGGCGCAACACCCGCACCCGGCCGCAATGGCACCCGGCGACCCCCGCGTCCGGCAGGGACTAGCACCCGGCACCACACCCGCGCCCCGCGGGGACAGGCCCCCGGCGCAAACACCCGCACCCGGCGGCAGTCGGCACCCCCGCGCCCGGCCGGGACAAGCACCCCGGCACCACACCCGCGCCCCGCAGGGCCACGCCCGGCACCCGGGACCGACCCCCGGCGTGCGACGGCGGTCGCCGTGGCACCCCCGAGGTGCCGCGGTGACCGCCGGGCCGTTGGCCGAGGCGCCGCAGGGACGGCGCTCAGTCGGAGATGAGGCCCTCGCGCAGCTGCGACAGGGTCCGGGTGAGCAGCCGGGAGACGTGCATCTGCGAGATGCCGACCTCCTCGCCGATCTGCGACTGGGTCATGTTGGCGAAGAAGCGCAGCATGATGATCCGGCGCTCCCGGGGCGGCAGCTTGGCCAGCAGCGGCTTGAGGGACTCGCGGTACTCCACACCCTCCAGCGCCGTGTCCTCGTAGCCCAGGCGGTCCGCCAGCGAGCCCTCGCCGCCGTCGTCCTCAGGGGCGGGGGAGTCCAGCGAGGAGGCGGTGTAGGCGTTGCCGACCGCGAGGCCGTCGACGACGTCCTCCTCGGACACGCCCAGCACGGCGGCCAGCTCGGCGACCGTCGGGGACCGGTCCAGCTTCTGGGACAGCTCGTCGCTGGCCTTCGTCAGCGCCAGCCGCAGCTCCTGGAGGCGGCGCGGGACGCGCACCGACCACGAGGTGTCGCGGAAGAACCGCTTGATCTCACCGACGACGGTGGGCATCGCGAACGTCGGGAACTCGACGCCCCGTTCGCAGTCGAAGCGGTCGATCGCCTTGATCAGGCCGATGGTGCCGACCTGGACGATGTCCTCCATCGGCTCGTTGCGGGAGCGGAAGCGCGCGGCGGCGTAGCGCACCAGCGGGAGATTGAGCTCGATCAGGGTGTCCCGGACGTAGCCACGTTCCGGACTGTCCTCGTCGAGGGCGGCGAGCCGCAGGAACAGGGAGCGGGACAGGGTGCGGGTGTCGATGGCCTCCGTGGCCGGGAGAGTCTGGGCCGGCACGGCGTCGAGGGTCGGAACGGCTTCGATGGCCTGGACGTCATCGACGGGGCCGAGCGCCTCGATCGTGTCGGGCGCGGTCTCGCTCTCCGCGAGCGCGAGCACCTTCGAGCTGCCCTGGTCTGCGGACATGCCACCCCCTTTGGGTCGCGGGACGGTCGCGGCACACGCTCCCACGCCGGGAACGCAGCCTTCACCTGAATACCGGAGCCGGGGCTCCGGCAAACGCGTCTCCGGAAGAATGTCACATGTCGGCAACGCGCTGTAGTGACATGTCGACATCCGAGACGCGAATACCCCCTGGAAACAGGGGGTCTGACGGCCTTTCAGCCCGATTTGGCGAGCAACGGCCCTGGTGAGCGATTCGCTCGCCCCGGTGACGTCTCGCTCGTGCTTTCGACCGCGTCCCGAGTCGGTTCCGAGGTTACGCGTCGATCCGGTTCGCGGACCTCAATCGCTGGAAACTACGCGCCAGTAGCCGCGACACGTGCATCTGGGAGACGCCGAGTTCCGCGCTGATCTGCGACTGGGTGAGGTTGCTGTAGTAGCGCAGCAGCAGGATCCGCTGCTCCCGCTCCGGGAGCTGGACCAGCAGGTGCCGTACGAGGTCGCGGTGTTCGACGCCGTCGAGGGCCGGGTCCTCGTAGCCGAGCCGGTCGAGCAGGCCGGGCAGCCCGTCGCCCTCCTGGGCGGCCTCCAGCGAGGTGGCGTGGTACGACCGTCCCGCCTCGATGCAGGACAGCACCTCGTCCTCGGTGATGCGCAGCCGCTCGGCGATCTCGGCGGTCGTCGGGGACCGCCCGAAGGAGGTCGTCAGGTCCTCGGTCGCGCTGTTGACCTGCACCCACAGCTCGTGCAGCCGGCGCGGCACGTGCACCGTGCGGACGTTGTCGCGGAAGTACCGCTTGATCTCGCCGACGACGGTGGGCATCGCGAAGGTCGGGAACTGCACGCCCCGCTCCGGGTCGAAGCGGTCGATGGCGTTGATGAGCCCGATGGTGCCGACCTGGACGACGTCCTCCATCGGCTCGTTGCGGGAGCGGAAGCGGGCGGCGGCGTAGCGCACGAGCGGGAGGTTGGCCTCGATGAGCGCCGCGCGCACCCGGTCGTGCTCCGGCGTGCCCGGGGTGAGGTCCTTGAGTTCACCGAAGAGCACCTGGGTCAGGGCGCGAGTGTCGGCGCCCCGGCTGCGTGGCGGCGCGGGTGCCTCCGGTTCCTGGGGCTGGGCCTCGGTCGAGGCCTGGGCGGGTGGTGCGGGCGGTGCTTGAGGCGCAGTACTGGCCGGCACGGTCAACTCCACCTCGTGATCAGTCAGCTCTTCCGTCAACTCATCCGTCAAAAGCGGTCATAGCATCACAAGACATGTCCACTGTGTGCAAGCACCGCATAGTGCCGTGTTGAGTGAAAGCGGAACGGCCCCGCACCGAGTGGGTGCGGGGCCGGGGAGCGCGCGGGCCGTACCGGAGCCCGTCCGTGGTGGAACTCGGACCGCTAGAACTCGTAGTCGGCGATCACCCAGGTGGCGAACTCGCGCCAGAGCGCGACGCCGGCCTGGTGCGCCGGGTGTTCGAGGTAGCGGGTGAGGGCGTCGGCGTCGTCCACGGCCGAGTTGATGGCGAAGTCGTAGGCGATGGGCCGGTCGCTGATGTTCCAGGCGCACTCCCAGAAGCGCAGCTCCTCGATCCGGCCGCCGAGCGCCCGGAAGGCCTCGACGCCCTTCACGACGCGCGGGTCGTCGCGCTCGACGCCGTCGTTCAGCTTGAACAGCACGAGGTGGCGGATCATCACTCTCCTCCATTGGCGGCCCAGGTCATGAAGTCGCCCACGGCGCCCGCCGCGTCGGATATGCCCTGGAAACCTATCTGGACGTAGTCGGCGGCCTTCGCCGGATCGGTGATGATCACATACAGCACGAAGACCACGAGCACGTAGACGGCGATCTTCTTCGAGTTCACCGCCACCGCGGCCTCCCCTGTCCCTTTCGACGCACGCCTTTCGGTCGAACATGATCGCACGAAGGGCCCCGTCTTTCGACGGGGCCCTTCAAGAGCGGTAGCGGAGGGATTTGAACCCTCGGTGACTTGCGCCACACTCGCTTTCGAGGCGAGCTCCTTCGGCCGCTCGGACACGCTACCGAGAGAGACCTTACAACAGAGTGCGGCCTGGTCTGAAATCGGTTCTGGACGCCCGGCACGGGGCCGTCAGCGGTCCCGGAAGAAGTCCGTGAGCAGCAGGGCGCAGTCGTCCGCGAGCACGCCCTCGATCACCTCGGGACGGTGGTTGAGCCGGCGGTCGCGCACGACGTCCCACAGGGAGCCGGCCGCCCCCGCCTTGTCGTCGCGCGCGCCGTAGACGACGCGGTCCACGCGGGACTGCACCAGCGCGCCCGCGCACATCGTGCACGGCTCCAGGGTCACGACGAGCGTGCAGCCGGCCAGCCGCCACTCTCCGAGTACCGCGGCCGCCCGCCGGACGGCGAGCACCTCGGCGTGGGCCGTCGGGTCGCCGGTGGCCTCGCGTTCGTTGTGCCCGGCCGCCAGGACGGTCCGGCCGTCCGGCGCCAGCAGGACGGCGCCGACCGGGACGTCCCCGCCGCGCGCGGCCCGCCCGGCCTCGGCCAGGGCGAGCCGCATCGCGGTCCGCCACCGGTCGCGCACCGGGTCGGGCGGTACGGCGGGGTCCGTGTCGTGCTCCTGCTCCGGTCCGGTCAGCGGACGGTCTCCAGCACGTCGGAGGCGCCCAGCGCCTCGGCGATCTCCCCGACCGCGTCCCCGGACATCGAGCGCAGTTCCTTCTCGCTCACGCCGAGGTCGTCGAGGACCTCCGGGTCACCGACCGGGCCGTGCGGCACGGCCTCGCCGGCGCCGGCGGCACCGTCGGAGCCCTCGGCACCGTCCTCGTCGTCGTCGTCGGACTCGCCGTCCTCGGTGCCGTCGAGGTCGAGGGCGTCGAGGTCGTCGTCGTCACCGGGGTCCCGGCCGAGCAACTCGTCGGTGAGCAGGATCTCGCCGTAGCTGCTGCGGGCGGCCGCGGCGGCGTCCGATACGTAGATGCGCGGGTCCTCCTCGCCGTCCACCCGGACGACTCCGAACCACGCGTCCTCCTGCTCGATCAGCACGAGCACCGTGTCCTCGTCGGGTGAGGCCTCCCGGGCCAGGTCGGCCAGATCCGACAGGGTCTCCACATCGTCGAGCTCCGTGTCGCTCGCTTCCCACCCGTCTTCGGTGCGCGCGAGCAGTGCGGCGAAGTACACCGTGACTCTCCCACTGGTCATAGGCGTGCCGGTTGGGGGTCCCCCCGGCGGAGGCTGTGGGCGGGGGAGCGGTGCTCCGAGCCCACCCACTCGGAATCGTGGCAGAAACAAGGCGCTGAGGGGACGTCTTCGGAGCCCTGTGTCCGGCAGTTTTGCCCGGCGTCCCGGGAATTGCGTACCCGGGCAGCCGCCCTGCCGCCGCCACGTGCGGATCGTACGCGGATTCTTCCGACTCCCCGCATACGCCCGTTCCGACCAACGTCGGCGCGGCGCGCGATCTTCCCCGGCCGGGGCGGAAAGTCACCAGCGGAAGGTGCGCATGCGCATCGCGTGCCGCAGCCGGGCGACCTTGACGCGGCGCGGCTGCACGCGGTCCCGCAGCTCACGGGCCTCCGCGAGGTCGCGCAGGAACTGGGCCCGGCGCCGTCGCCGCTCGGCTCCCCGGTCCCGCTCCGTCTCCGTACCGCGTCGGGCCCCGGGCTCCTCGCCGCGGGCCGGCATGTCGTGGAAGTTCCGGTCAGGCACAGTCTCACCACCCAGTCTCCGTCCCTCCCACCTTCCCCCGCCCGGGCGGTTTGACTCCGGCGAATGAGTGGCGCGGGTGTCCGGTGGCTTGCCCGCCGCGGGGACGACGGCCCCACGGGGCCCGGTTACTGTGGGGGACATGCGTCTCCACGTCGTCGACCACCCCCTGGTCGCCCACAAGCTCACCACGCTGCGCGACCAGCGCACCGACTCCGCGACCTTCCGCCGTCTCGCCGACGAGCTGGTCACCCTGCTCGCCTACGAGGCCACGCGCGACGTGCGCACCGAACAGGTCGACATCCGCACGCCTGTCTCGCAGACCACGGGCGTCAAGCTCTCCCACCCGCGCCCGCTGGTGGTGCCGATCCTGCGGGCCGGCCTCGGCATGCTCGACGGCATGGTCCGGCTGCTGCCGACCGCGGAGGTGGGCTTCCTCGGCATGATCCGCAACGAGGAGACGCTCCAGGCCTCCACCTACGCGACCCGCATGCCGGAGGACCTGTCCGGTCGCCAGGTGTACGTCCTGGACCCGATGCTGGCCACCGGCGGCACCCTGGTCGCGTCGATCCGTGAGCTGATCAAGCGCGGCGCCGACGACGTGACGGCCGTGGTGCTGCTCGCGGCCCCCGAGGGCGTCGAGCTGATGGAGCGCGAGCTGGCCGGCACCCCGGTGACCGTGGTGACGGCCTCGGTGGACGAGCGCCTGAACGAGCAGGGCTACATCGTCCCGGGCCTCGGCGACGCGGGCGACCGCATGTACGGAGCGGCCGAGTAGCACCCGCGGAGACCGAGCGGCCGAGCACTACCCCGCAAGGCCGCCCGGCAGCCACTCCCCAGCGCCGCTCAGCAGCTCTTCTTCTCCGCGGTGGGCGTCGGCTGCGGCGCGCTCAGCCGGGTGAGCGCCGCGTCGGCGTCCGCCGGTTTCGCCAGCCCCTTGAAGGCGTTGCCGATGATCAGGTCGACCTCGGCGCCCTTGCGGGCCGCGTCGACGCGGGGTTCGGCACCGGCCAACTGGGTGCCGAGCACGGTGAGCGAGCTCTTCAGGGAGGCGGCCGGGCCGAGCAGGAGGCCCGTGCCGTCGACCTTCTTGTCGTACTCCTTGGGCGCGTTGCTCACGTCGCCGATGCGGAAGCCGCGCTTCTTCAGCTCGTCGGCGGTCTTCTGCGCGAGCCCGCCGCGGGTCGTCGCGTTGAGGACGTTGACGGTGACCTGACCGGGCTTCGGCAGCTTGGCCGCGGCGGGCGCCGCGCTCGTCCTCGCGGACGCGGTGACACACCCCGCGGCACCGGCCGCCGAGGCCTTGTCACCGCCGGTGAAGACGTCCACGAGCTGGAGCGTGCCCCAGCCGAGCACGCCGAGGACGGTGACGCACGCGACGCCGAGGAACGCGAGCCTGCCGCGTCGCCGGGCCGGGCGCATCCGGGGGTACTTGTCCCCCGTGATCTTGTACTGGCCACCCATGCCGGGAGGAGTCAGCATGCTCATGGGCGCAGCGTAGTGCGCCGGAACGGCGATGCCTATTAGATGATCAGTAGACGTTCCGCGGTTCGCGGCAAGGCAACCCGAAAGGGTCAGTCGAGTTCGAGAACCCGCGCGTGCAGCACCTGCCGCTGCTGGAGCGCGGCGCGCACCGCGCGGTGCAGACCGTCCTCCAGATACAGGTCGCCCTGCCACTTCACGACGTGCGCGAAGAGGTCGCCGTAGAAGGTGGAGTCCTCGGCGAGGAGGGTTTCCAGATCGAGCTGGCCCTTGGTCGTCACGAGCTGATCGAGGCGGACCGGACGCGGAGCGACGTCCGCCCACTGCCGGGTGCTTTCCCGGCCGTGGTCGGGGTACGGCCGGCCGTTTCCGATGCGCTTGAAGATCACACGGAAAGCCTACCGGCCCGGACGTTGCGGGCGCAGCCATGGCGCCCTAGTGCGGCGCTGGAAATGACGCCGTAAAGGGGATCAATCGGGAAGGCGGGCGCGCCGCCGGCGGTGGAGGCGGTCCCGAACCCGCCTCCACCGCCCGGTCCGTCGCCTCAGCCGCGGCTCCCTTCCCGCGTGGGGAGCGGCCGTTCGGCCGGAGCCTGCGGCGCGTGGCCGGACTTGGGGGTGCTGCGGGCGGCCTCGGCACGCAGGAGGGCGCGCAGGACGGCGTAGGGGTCGTTGGGCATGACTGCTCCTGTCTCCGTGTACGGGATTCCGTGCTGCTGGAGCCCGGTCCCGTCAGCAGCGCAGAACCACGGAGCGCCTCCCGCGCGCGCGGGACGCGGGCACGGCGGGAACAGAGGGTGCGCGGCGCGCACGGCGTGCCGCCCGCCGGACCACGCGCCGCTCCGGCCCGGCCCGCCGCTCACGGCGCACGGGAGCGCGGAGCGCGCTGTCGGCCTGGTCGTACTCCCCCACCGCCCCGGCGGCCACCGTCGCGGTGGACACCGCCTCCGCCTCGGCCGTGGCGTGCGCGCAGGGCACGGCCAGGGCGAGCAGCAGCACGAGCACCCGCAGCCAGGCGGTGCGCCCGGCGCGTGCGGTGGCGGCGTGCGGTGCGGGGCTCACGTCACTCGTGTCCCCGCCCGGCGTACGCGGTCCATCGCGTCGGGTATGAGAACCGCTCGCTCGGCGTAGGCGCGGGCGCCGTTCACAGCTCGTGCGGGGCCTGACGCGCGCGTCCGCGCAGCCGCAGCGAGGTGACGGTCTCGACGAGGCCGACGACGACCAGCCACCAGCCGCCGACCAGCATGAGGACGGAGGCCGACTCGACGGGCGAGTCGATCAGGACGATGCCGGCCACCACGGTGACGACGCCGAGGAAGACGTGCCAGCCGCGCGCGGGCATCGCCGGGTCGTGCACGGCGGCCACGATCTGGGTGACGCCGCGGAACAGCCAGCCGATGCCGATCCACAGGGCGAGCAGCAGCACGGACTGGAGGGGGCCGCGGAAGCAGAACAGCCCCAGCAGGATCGACACGGCGCCGCTGATGAACGCCAGCACCCGCAGCGAGGTCGTCCGGTGCGTGCCGAAGGCGGCGGCCAGCTGGAGGACGCCGCTGAAGACGAGGTAGAGCCCGAAGAGCACGCCGGCGACGCGCAGCGAGGCGCTGGGCCACACGAGGACGAGCAGACCGAGGACCAGTGAGGCGATGCCGGTGAACAGCACGGTCCGCCATGCGGCGCGGGACAGCAGCTGCAAGGGCCCCTCGAACGCGGGCTCAGGCTCGGACCGACCGCCGTCGGTGCCGCGCGCACCGTGCCGCGCGTGCACCCCGCGATCGTCGTACGGCGTCCCTCCGGGAGGCCCACTCGGTGGCTCGGTCATGCTCCATGCTGGGAACGCCCCCGCCGCTCCCGCCACTTGAGACGGTCCACGGGACTGACACGGCTACCTGTCCGCCGCCCACACGGCACCCGGCGTGAATGCGGGCCGGGGGTGGGTGTCGCGGGCCGGCGCTTGCCGGGTGCGACGGGTGCCGCCCCAGCGGCACGACTGCCCGCAGCTGAGGCGGAAGCGGCAGCCGGCAGCCCGACCCGCAACGCACCGCGCTACACGCACGCCCACCGAAGCAGCCACAGGCCGCCGCAGGCGGCCCACCCCTACTTGCCGGCGGCCTTCGCCTTGGCCGCCGCCTTCATCTCCTGCTTGTGGGCCCGCACCTTCGTCAGCGACTCCGGCCCCGTGATGTCCGCGACGGAGCGAAACGCGTCCGCCTCCCCGTACGCGCCGGCCGCCTCCCGCCACCCCTCGGGCCGTACGCCAAGCTGCTTGCCCAGCAGTGCCAGGAAGATCTGCGCCTTCTGCTTGCCGAACCCCGGCAGCGCCTGGAGCCGCTTCAGCAGCTCCGCCCCCGTCTCGACCCCCCGCCAGACTCCCTCGGCGTCACCGTCGTACGTCTCCACGAGGTACCGGCACAGCTGCTGGATGCGCCCCGCCATCGATCCCGGGTACCGGTGCACGGCCGGCTTGTCGGAGAGCAGCGCCGCGAACCCCTCGGGGTCGTACGCCGCGATGTCGTGCGCGTCCAGGTCCTCCGCCCCCATGCGCCGCGCGATGGTCGACGGCCCCTTGAACGCCCACTCCATCGGCACTTGCTGGTCGAGCAGCATGCCGACGAGCGCGGCGAGGGGACTGCGGCCGAGGAGTTCGTCGGCCTCGGGGTCCTGGGCGAGGTGCAGTGTGACGTCCATGCCCCGATGATCGCGCGTACCGGCTCAGGACGCGCGCCAGTACCCCAGCGCGTTCACCCGCTGCTTGGGCAGCCCCAGCTCCTTACGGGCGTACGAGGCCAGCGCACGCGTGGTCGCCGTGTCGCACGCGATCCAGACGTACGGCTCGCCCCCGGCACTCCGCACCAGCTCCGGCAGCTCCTCCTTCACCCGGGCCACCAGATGCGCCCCCGCGTCCCGGCGCGGCACCGCACGCACCTCGTGCCGCCCGGGATCGGTACGGAAGGGCAGCCCGTCGTCCGCGTCCCCCTCGAACCAGATCGTCGCCGGCACCGGCCCCAGCGCGTCGAGCAGCGAGTTCAGCGCGGGCAGCGACGCCGGATCCGCGACCGCGAACACGCGCGAGGGAGCGGGCTCCGGAAAGTCGAACCCGGTTCCCTGGACCGTCGCCTCGATGGTGTCCCCCGGCTTCGCCGCCCGCGCCCAGTCGCTCGCGCACCCCTCGTGCAGGGCGAACTCCATGCTGAAGGTGCCGGCCGCCGCGTCCGGGTCGACCAGCGTGTAGCCCCGCTGGTGCGGCTTGCCCGCGTTCTCGAACCACAGCCGCACCCACATCGTCGGATGCACCCCGGTCGCCGCCAGCATGCCGCCGTCGGTCAGCCGCAGCCGCCGGAACTCCGGGGTCACGTCCTCCGCGTCCGTCACCGTGAACTCGAAGTCCTTCGCGCGCATCAGCTTGAGGACCGCGCCCTCCCAACCCCGCCCCTGCCCCATCGTTTCTTCACCCTTCACGTACTATTCGGCCACCACGGCAATACTTAGGTGAGCCTAACCTAAAGGAAAGTAGAGGCACAGGGGTGAGCGCCGAGACATACCGCGACGCCTGGGGGATCCCCCACCTGCG
The DNA here is from genome assembly GCF_055582785.1 of Streptomyces sp. NPDC107500. Lineage (NCBI taxonomy): Bacteria > Bacillati > Actinomycetota > Actinomycetes > Kitasatosporales > Streptomycetaceae > Streptomyces > Streptomyces sp. NPDC107500. The sequence continues at coordinate 72,285 of NZ_JBVJPF010000005.1, read as the reverse complement.
CGCGGACAGCGCGGACGAACTCGCCCGCGCCCAGGGCCGGGTCACCGCCCTGGACCGGGCCTGGCAGCTGGAGGTCGAACGGCACCGCGCCCAGGGCACCTCCGCGTCCTTCCTCGGCCCCGAGGCCCTCTCGTGGGACCGCCTCGCCCGGCGGGCGCGCCTCGCCGACACCGCCCGCCGCTGCCACGCGGCCCTGGAGGAGAAGGACCCGGAGACGGCCGCGTGGGTGCGGTCCTACGTCGACGGCGTGAACGAGGGCCTCGCCGAAGTGGGCACCACCCACGACACGGCCCGCCCCCACGCCCCCGAATTCACCCGCACCGGCCTCACCCCGGGCCGCTGGGAACCCTGGACTCCGCTCGCGGTCTGGCTCGCCACGCACATCCTCTTCGCCGGCTTCCCCGCCAAGCTCTGGCGCGAGCACATCACCACCCACCTCGGCCCGGAGGCCGTCGCCCTCTTCGCCACCGACGGCCCGGGCACCGCCGGCAGCAACGGCTGGCTGGTCGGCGGCGACCGGACCACGACCGGGCACGCGGTCATCGCGGGCGACCCGCACCGCTGGATCGAGGACCCCGGCGTCTACCAGCAGATCCACCTGTCCTGCCCGGAGTTCGACGTCGTCGGCCTCGCCGTCCCCGGCATCCCCGGCATCGCCCACTTCGGCCACACCGGAACGGTCGCCTGGGCCATCACCAACGCGATGTCCGACTACCAGGACCTGTACCAGGAGCGACTGCGCCGCACCGGCGCCGGCGTCGAGGCCCTGGGGCCCGACGGCACCTGGCACCGCGCCGCCCGGCACACCGAACTCATCAGGGTCGCGGGGGAGAAGGGGACGGAGGGGGAGACCGTGGAGGTGGAGGTCATCGAGACCGACCGCGGCCCGGTGATCGCCGGCGGCCCCGAGGGCCTCGACGACGGCACCCCGGCCGCCCTCAGCCTCCGCTACCCGCCCCGCGTCACCGCCGACCTCGGCTTCGGCGCCCTGCTGCCCCTGCTCCGCGCGCGCGGCGTCGCCGACGTGGACCGGGCCCTGGACGCGTGGGCGGAGCCGGTCAACGTGGTGCAGGCCGCCGACACCGAGGGCGGGCTGCTGCACCGGGTGGCCGGACGCGTCCCGGTACGACCGGACGCCAACCGCCTGCGCCCGGTACCCGCCTGGGAGCCCGGCCACGAGTGGGACGGCTGGCACACCCCGCCCCGGGCCGGCCTCACCGACGGCGTCGCCGTGATGGCCAACCAGCGCGGCCCCGCGACCCCGCTCGGCATCGAGTTCGCCCCGCCGCACCGCGCCGACCGCATCACCGCCCTGCTCGCCGCACGGGAGCGCTGGTCGGCGGCGGACATGCCGGCCATCCACATGGACACCCACCTCGGCTCGGCCGCCGCCCTCCTCGACCGCCTCGCCGGCCTGGACGGCCTGACCCCCGAGGCCGCCGCCCTCCGCGACCGCCTCCTGGCCTGGGACCGGCACATGGACGCCGACAGCGCCGACGCGGCCCGCTACGCCGCCGTGCGCACGGCCGTCGTACGGCGGCTGGCGGCGCACCCGGTCCTCGCCCCGGCGTCCGTGCCGCCCGCCTACCCCGAGGTGCTCCAGCCGTGGCTCGCGCTCGTGCCGCGCGTCGGACACGCCCTCGAACACCTGCTGCGCGCGGAGGACCTGTACGGCATCGACCGCGCCGCCGCCGTCCGCGCCGCGCTGGAGGAGGTCGCCGCGCGGCCCCCGGCCGGCACCTGGGGCGACACCCACCGCCTCGCCGCCTGGCGGGCGCTGCCGGACACCACGTCCACCCCCGCACCCGGCCCGCGGCTCTCCGGCGACCACGACTGCGTCCTGTGCACGTCCCCCGTGCCCGGCGTCACCGACCGAGCCGCCCGCGGCCCCGCCGCCCGCTACGTCTGGGACCTGGCCGACCGGGGGAACAGCCGCTGGACGGTGCCCCACGGCGCCTCCGGCACCCCCGGTTCGCCGCACCACCAGGACCAGCAACGCCTGTGGCTCGGCGGGGACCTCGCCCCCGTGATCACGGACTTCGACCAGCTCACGAAGGAATCACATGCCTGACCCGCGCACCCCCTCGTACGCCACCCGCACCTCCCTCCACGAGCAGCACCTCGACGGCTTCGGCACCGTCCGCGTCCTCCCCCTCGACGCCGCCGAGGACGCCGGCGTGATCCACCGCTGGGTGAGCGAGGAGCGGGCGGCGTTCTGGGGGATGACGGAACTGACGCGGGACCAGGTCGAGGCCGTCTACGCGCACATGGACACCCTCGACACCCACCACGCCCGCCTGGTCGTCAAGGACGGCGAACCGGTCGCCCTGCTCCAGACCTACGACCCCGGGGCCGACCGGGTGAGCGAGTGCTACGACGTCGAGCCCGGCGACATCGGCGTCCACCTGCTGCTGGCCCCGGCCGGGGCACGGGGCGCCCGGCCCGGCTGGACCGCCGCACTGGCCGGGGCCCTCATGGCGTACGTACTGCTCGGCCTGGACCGGACCCGGATCGTGGTCGACCCGGACATCGGCAACGAGAAGGCGATCGCCCGCTTCCTGAGGCAGGGCTTCACCGCCGGACCCGCGGTCGTCCTGCCCGTGGTCGACCTGCCGGACGTCCACCTGCCCGAGAAGAAGGCGCAACTCGCCTTCCTCCGCCGGGAGGTAGCGTTCCCGGCGTGACTTCGCCGCCCACCGCAGAAGACCTGATCGCGCACTACGGACTGGAGCCCATCCCCCGCGAGGGCGGCCTGTTCCGGCGTACCTGGGCAGGCCCCGAAGGCCCGGACGGACACCCCGCGGGATCGGCCATCGTCGCCCTGCTCACCGCCCGCCCGGGCGACTTCTCCGCCCTGCACCGCCTGCCCACCGACGAGGTCTGGCACTTCTACCTCGGCGACCCGCTGGAACTGCTGCTCCTCTCCCCCGACGGCGGCACCCGTACGGCCGTACTGGGACCGGACGTCCTGGGCGGCCAGCACGTGCAGTTCACGGTCCCCGCCGGCACCTGGATGGGCGCCCGCGTGGCGGCCGGCGGCGCGTGGACGCTCTTCGGGTGCACGATGGCGCCCGGATTCACCTACGGGGACTACGAGCACGGCGACGCGGCCGGCCTCACGGCGCGCTATCCCGACCGGGCCGCGCGGATCGTGGAACTGTGCCGCCCATGAACCCGCACACGCGGCTCCTCGACGGTCAGGTGGCGCTCGTCACGGGCGCCGGCGGCTCCATCGGCCGCGGCATCGCGCTGCGCCTCGCCGAGGAGGGCGCGGCGGTCGCGCTGCACTGCCGTACGTCGGTCGCGGCGGCGCGGGAGACGGCCGGCCGGGTCCGGGAACGCGGCGGGAGCGCCACCGTCCTGCGGGCCGACCTCACCGACGAGGACGCCGCCCGGCGCCTGGTCGAGGAGGCCGCCGACTGGGGCGGCGGACGGCTGACGGCGCTGGTCAACAACGCGGGTGTGCAGCCGCTGCGGGACCTGCCCGGCATGACGGCCGCCGAGTGGCGTGCGGTCGTGGACACCAACCTCACCGGCGTCTTCGCCTGCACCCAGGCCGCGGCCGGGCTCATGCGGGCCCAGGACGGCGGCGGCTCGGTCACCCACATCGCCTCCATCGAGGCGTCCGCCCCCGCGCCCGCCCACGCGCACTACAGCGCCTCCAAGGCGGCGGTGGTGATGCACGCCCGTTCGGCGGCCCTGGAGTACGGCCCGTGGGGCGTCAGGGTCAACTCCGTCTCGCCCGGCCTCATCGACCGCGCAGGGCTCGACGAGGCGTGGCCGGAGGGCGTACGGCGGTGGCGGCGGGCGGCGCCCACGGGACGGCTGGGACGCCCGGAGGACGTGGGCGACGCGTGCGTGTTCCTCGCCTCCCGGCTGGCGTCCTGGATCACCGGGCACGACCTCGTGGTGGACGGCGGGGTGACGGCCCGCCCGTCGTGGTGAGGATCCGCGCGGCGGGCGGGTGAGCGGGGCGGCCTCCGTGTCCGTACGTATCCCCGAGGCAGTGGGTCCCGACGACGGAGATGCGACGTGAGGTGTGTGGGCGGTGCACGCGCTGGAGCCCGAGGACGGGGAGGCAGGCCGGACGGACGGGCGGGAGGGGAGCGCCGGGACCGCCGGCCGGACCGGGGAGGAGTCCGGCGGCTGGTGCTGCTGGGCGCCGTGCTGGTCCTGCTCCTCCTCGGCGGCGCGGGCCCCGCGTCCGCCCACGCCGCCCTCGGCTCGGCCGACCCCGGCGACGGAACCGTCCTCCAGCGGGCCCCCCGCCACGTCACCCTGACCTTCAGCGAGTCCGTCGGCCTGCGCGACGACTCCTTCCGCGTCCTCGACCCCGGCGGCCACCGGGTGCGCACGGGGGAGGCCGGTCACGCCGACGGCCGCTCCGACACGGCCCGCGTCGGCCTGCCCGCCGAGCTGGGGGAGGGCACCTACACCGTGGCCTGGCGGGTGGTGTCGGCCGACAGCCACCCCATATCCGGCGCCTTCACCTTCTCGGTCGGGCAGCCCTCCACGACGACCGCGGCGGTGGACACGGGCCCCACCGAGGACCCCCTGACGGCCACCCTCCACAAAGTCGCCCGCTACCTCTCCTACCTCGCCGCCGCCCTGCTCATCGGGGTCGCCGCCTTCGCCGTCCTGTGCCGCCCGCCCCACGTCTGCGCCCTGCGCCGCCCTCTGGTCGCGGGCTGGTGGACGCTGCTGGGCGCGACGCTCGCCCTGCTGGTGCTGCGCGCCCCGTACGAGGCGGGCACGGGACCGGCGGACGCCCTGGACGCGGGCGCGCTCGCCGACACCCTCACGACCCGCCCCGGCGTACTGCTGCTGGCCAGGCTGGCGCTGCTCGCGCCGGTGGCCCTGTTCCTGGTGCGCGCGGGCCGCGCGGACCGCCACCGGGAGCGCCGCCCGGTGACCGCCGCCGTGGGGGCCGTACTCGCCCTCGCCCTCGCGTCGACCTGGGGCGCCGCCGAACACGCCTCCGCCGGCATCCAGGTGCCGCTCGCGGTGACGTCCTTCGTACTGCACCTGCTGGCCACGGCGGTCTGGCTCGGCGGCCTCGTCGCCCTGCTCGTCACCCTGCGCTCGGCCCCGGACGCCGCCACGGTCGCGCGCTTCTCGCGCGTCGCCCTGGCCTCCGTGACCGTCCTGGTCGCCACCGGCGTCTACCAGTCCTGGCGCGGCCTCGGCTCCTGGCAGGCGCTCACCGGGACGACGTACGGCAGGCTGCTGCTCGCCAAGGTGGCCCTGGTGACCGTACTGCTGGCCGCGGCGGCCGTGTCCCGGCGCTGGACGGCCGCACTGGCGACGGCCCGGACACCGGTACGGCAGCGGGAGCGCGAGCGGGTACCGGAACCGGTCCCGGCCGGCGGCCCGCCCACTCCGGAGCCGGAACCGGAGCCGGAGGCCGCCGAACCCGCTCCGCCCGCCCCCGAGGCCCCCTCCACCGCCGCGGACGACCTCCGCCGCGGACTGCGCCGCTCCGTCCTGGCCGAGGCGGTCGTCGCCGCCGTCGTCCTGGTGGTCACGACCGTGCTCACCAGCACCCTGCCGGGCCGGGCGGCGGACGAGGCGGCGCGGGCCGTGCCGGCCGGCGGGGTGCTGCCCGCGTCCGTGACCACGATCCCCTTCGACCTCGGCGGCTCCGGCCGCGGCACGGTCCAGATCACCCTGGACCCCGGCCGCACCGGCGACAACGCCGTCCAGGCCGTGGTCTTCGGCCCCGACGGCGCCCTGGCCGCCGTACCCGAACTCCGCCTCTCCTTCACCCTCCCCGACAAGGATGTCGGCCCCATCGAAGCGCGGCTCGTCGACCGGGGCGGCTACTGGAGCGCCAACACCCTCGCCCTCCCCCTCCCCGGCACCTGGACCATGCGCACGACGGTCCGCGTCTCGGAGATCGACCAGGTGAGCGTGGAGCGGCGGATCCGGATCGAACGATGACGGGCGGCCGTCCCGGGCGGCCGGCCACAACGTCGAAGGGCCCCACCGCGAACGGTGGGGCCCTTCGACTTCGTGCCCGGTGAGGCACTGGCGGAGGATACGAGATTCGAACTCGTGAGGGGTTGCCCCCAACACGCTTTCCAAGCGTGCGCCCTAGGCCTCTAGGCGAATCCTCCGCCGAGAACATTACATGACGCCGAGGAGTGCTTGCGAACTCGTTCTGAGCGCCCCACATCGGGTAACGTGTGGCCCAGCCCCTCACGCGGCGCTATCTGACTGAACTCCCCCAGGGCCGGAAGGCAGCAAGGGTAGGTTGGCTCTGGCGGGTGCGTGGGGGGCGTTCGCGTTCGCGGGCGAATCCGGTTGTCAGTGGACGCCTATAACCTCGTATGCGTGTCGTCTCTCGCGCTCTACCGCCGTTACCGCCCGGAGTCCTTCGCCGAGGTCATCGGGCAGGGGCATGTCACCGACCCGCTGCAGCAGGCGCTGCGGAACAACCGGGTCAATCACGCGTACCTGTTCAGCGGTCCGCGCGGATGCGGCAAGACGACCAGCGCCCGGATCCTGGCCCGCTGTCTGAACTGCGAGCAGGGCCCCACCCCGACCCCCTGCGGCGAGTGCCAGTCGTGCCAGGACCTCGCGAGGAACGGGCCGGGGTCCATCGACGTCATCGAGATCGACGCCGCCTCGCACGGAGGCGTGGACGACGCCCGCGACCTGCGCGAGAAGGCCTTCTTCGGGCCCGCCCGGAGCCGGTACAAGATCTACATCATCGACGAGGCCCACATGGTCTCCCCGCAGGGCTTCAACGCCCTGCTGAAGGTCGTCGAGGAGCCCCCGGAGCACCTCAAGTTCATCTTCGCGACGACCGAGCCCGAGAAGGTCATCGGGACCATCCGCTCGCGCACCCACCACTACCCCTTCCGCCTCGTGCCGCCCGGCACCCTGCGCGACTACCTCGCCGAGGTCTGCGGCAAGGAGCAGATCCCGGTCGCGGACGGGGTGCTGCCGCTGGTCGTCCGGGCCGGCGCGGGATCCGTCCGCGACTCGATGTCCGTCATGGACCAGCTCCTCGCGGGCGCCGGCGCCGACGGTGTGACGTACGACATGACGACCGCGCTGCTCGGCTACACGGACGGCTCGCTGCTCGACTCCGTCGTCGAGGCGTTCGTCACAGGGGACGGCTCGGCCGCCTTCGGGGTCGTGGACCGGATCATCGAGGGCGGCAACGACCCGCGGCGCTTCGTCACCGACCTGCTGGAGCGCCTGCGCGACCTGGTGATCCTCGCCGCCGTGCCCGACGCGGCGGAGAAGGGGCTCATCGACGCCCCCGCCGACGTCATCGAGCGGATGCAGGCGCAGGCGCGGTCCTTCGGCGCCGCCGAGCTGAGCCGCGCCGCCGACATCGTCAACGAGGGGCTCACCGAGATGCGCGGCGCCCAGTCGCCCCGTCTCCAGCTGGAGCTGATCTGCGCGCGCGTGCTGCTGCCCGCCGCGTACGGCGACGAGCGGTCGGTGATGGCCCGCCTGGACCGGATCGAGCGCGGGGTGCAGTTCTCCGCGGGCGCGGGCGCTCCTGCCATGGGGTACGTGCCGGGGCCGGAGGCGCACAGCGGTGGCGGGGGGGCCGCCGCTCCGGTCGCGCCGGGCGGCGGGCCCGCGGCGGCCCGGGCGGCCGTAAGGGCACCGGGTGGCATGACGGCTCCGGCGACCGGTGCCGGTCCCGGGGAGGGCGAGGGCGGCGGTCCCCACGGTGGTGGGCAGGCGCCTGCCGCACCGGCACCGGCACCCGCTCCCGAACCCCCGGCTCCGGCTCCGGCTCCGGCTCCAACCTCTACTCCCACTCCCACTCCCGCCCCTGCCCCCGCCGCCGAGCCCGGTCCCGCATCCACGCCGGGTGCCTGGCCGACCGCGGCACCCGCCGGTGGCGGGCGACGGCCGGGAGGGTGGCCCACGGCGGCACCGGCGGGCGGCGGACAGGCCCGGACACCGGCCGCTCCCGGCCCGGCCGCGGCCCCGCCCGCCGCTTCGGCGCCCGCACCGGCCGCTTCCACGCCGGCGCCCGCACCGGCCGCCTCCACGCCGGCGCCCGCCTCACCACCGCCGGGCGGAGGGGTCGACCCCCGCTCGCTCTGGCCCAACATCCTGGAGGCGGTCAAGAACCGCCGCCGGTTCACCTGGATCCTGCTCAGCCAGAACGCCCAGGTGACCGGCTTCGACGGCACCTCCCTCCAGATCGGCTTCGTCAACGCCGGTGCTCGTGACAACTTCGTGAGCAGCGGCAGCGAGGACGTGCTGCGCCAGGCCCTGGCCGAGCAGTTCAACGTGCAGTGGAAGATCGACGCGGTCGTCGACCCCTCGGGCGGTTCGGCACCTCCGCCTCCCGCCGGGCCATCGGGCGGCCACGGCGGTTCCGGGGGCGGGGGCGGCGGCTTCGGTGGAGCCGGCGGAAGTGGCGGCACCGGCGGTGGCTTCGGGGGCGGCGCGCCCGCCCCGCGGCCGTCGGCGCCCGCGCCCGCCGCCGCGCCGCCCGCCGCGCCCGCTCCGGACTCCGGCCGCTCCTCGGCGCCGTCCGCACCCGCGCCCCGCCCGCCGGCGCCCGAGCCGCGCCAGGTCTCCCCCGAGGACGACATCCCCGAGGAGGACGACCCGGACCTCGACGAGTCCGCGCTCTCCGGCAGGGATCTGCTGGTACGGGAGCTGGGAGCGACGGTCGTCGAGGAGATCGCGCACGAGTAGCAGCCGGGGCGCGGGGCGCGGGTGCGTCACGCCGCGCTCGGCCTGGAGGAATCCACAAGGCCGTGCCGCCCCGTCCTTCGGAAGCCCGCACAAGGGGCCCGGGTCCTTTCCCATTAGGCTGGCCCCGTGAAGGTCCTTGTCATCGGCGGCGGCGCCCGCGAACACGCCCTGTGCCGTTCCCTGTCCCTCGACCCCGACGTGACCGCGCTGCACTGCGCACCCGGCAACGCCGGTATCGCCGAGGTCGCCGAACTGCACCAGGTCGACGCCCTCGACGGCGCGGCCGTCACCGCGCTGGCCGAACGCCTCGGTGCCGAGCTGGTCGTGGTCGGCCCGGAGGCGCCCCTGGTCGCCGGGGTCGCCGACGCCGTGCGCGAGGCCGGCATCCCGGTCTTCGGCCCCTCCGGGGAGGCCGCGCGGCTGGAGGGCTCCAAGGCCTTCGCCAAGGACGTCATGGCAGGCGCCGGCGTCCCCACCGCCCGCTCGTACGTCTGCACCACCCCGGCCGAGGTCGACGCGGCCCTCGACGCCTTCGGCGCCCCCTACGTCGTCAAGGACGACGGGCTGGCCGCCGGCAAGGGCGTCGTCGTCACCGACGACATCGAGGCGGCCCGGGAGCACGCCGCGGCCTGCGACCGGGTCGTCATCGAGGAGTTCCTGGACGGCCCCGAGGTCTCCCTCTTCGCCATCACCGACGGCGACAACGTCCGCCCGCTCCAGCCCGCCCAGGACTTCAAGCGGGCCCTCGACGGCGACGAGGGCCCCAACACCGGCGGCATGGGCGCCTACTCGCCGCTGCCGTGGGCCGACCCCAAGCTGGTCGACGAGGTCGTCCAGAGCGTGCTTCAGCCGACCGTCGACGAGATGCGCCGGCGCGGCACCCCGTTCTCCGGGCTCCTCTACGCCGGTCTGGCGATCACCTCGCGCGGCGTCCGCGTGATCGAGTTCAACGCCCGCTTCGGCGACCCCGAGACCCAGGTCGTGCTGGCCCGCCTGCGGACCCCGCTGGCCGGTCTCCTGATGGCCTCCGCCACCGGCAACCTCGCCGACCTGGAGCCGCTGCGCTGGAGCGACGACGCGGCCGTCACCGTGGTCGTGGCCTCCCACAACTACCCGGGCACCCCGCGCACCGGCGACCCGATCACCGGCCTCGCCGAGGTGGCCGCCCAGGACGCCCCGCACGCCTACGTCCTGCACGCCGGCACCCGCGCCGAGGGCGACGCCGTCGTCAGCGCCGGTGGCCGCGTCCTGTCCGTCACGGCCACCGGCACGGACCTCACCGAGGCCCGCGACCGGGCCTACCGGGCCGTCGCCCGCATCGGCCTCGACGGCTCGCAGCACCGTACGGACATCGCCGCGAAGGCGGCCGCGGGCGCCTGACCGGCCCCGCGGGACCCGCCCGCGCACTGCGACCCGACAGGCCCCGGCTCCGTCCCAGGAACCGGGGCCTGATCCTTGCAATCCGTCATCCACCTTTCCCCAAAGCCATTCCATCGAGTGACCGATAGGCCATACGGCTGACGGGCGCGAAGGCCCCAACTATGGTGCCGCGCAGGCGTTCCGGCACATGGCCCACCGACATTGCGATGTCAGTGGCGGGTGCCACAGTGGGGGAGTGAGCACCAGCAGACGAGCAGTGGACGAGCCAGGACAGACAGGACGTCGATGAGGGGGTGAGGTCCGGCCGTGACCGGTACCGGTGGTGAGGAGATGGGCGCGCGGGCCGCGCGTTCCCGGGCGTTGGCCGTGCTGCGCGTCCGCAGCCGCGCGCTGGCCGTCGCCCTGCTGCCCGCTGCCCTCGCCGTGATCCTGCTCGTGGGCGGCTCCACCGGGCGCCTGGCGGGCGCGGGCTGGGACGCCGCCCGCTGGGCCGTCTCCGTCCTCGCGGTGCTCGTGCTGGTGGCCGCGGCCGCGGTGGCCCTCGTCGTGGCCCGCTCCCGGCCCGCCGTCACCCCCACCGTCACCATCGCCGAGGAGTCGGCGCCGGACCTCTACCGGATGGTGCGCGACCTGGCCGACCGGCTCGACGTGCCCGCCCCCTCCGCGATAGCGCTCACGCCGGACTGCGACAGCTGGCTGGAGGACCGCACCCACCCGGCCCACGGACCGCCCGCCCGGGCGGCGGAGCGCGACGCCCCGGCCGTCCCGGGCGGCTCCGCCCGCCCCCGGGGCGCCACCGCGCCCGTCCTCGTCATCGGCTCGCCCTTCCTGTGGTGGATGCGCGTGGGCGAGCTGCGCGCCGTCCTCGCCCCGGTCGTCGCCGGCACGGGACCCTCGGCGCACCCCGACATAGCCGCCGCCCGCCGTTTCATACGCGGCCTGGACGCCGCGGTGGCCGTGGCCTCGGCGGACCGGCGCGACCCGCTCTCCCGGGCGGCCTGCGCGGGCCTGGGCCGGGTGTCCCGGCTGCTGCTGCGCGGTTGCCGGGTGCACGCGGCCGAGATGGAGCGCGGCGTCGCGTCGGCGGCGGCCGAGCGTGCACAGGCTGTGGACTACGGCCTGCGGATCGTCGCCCAGGAGCAGGTCGGGCTCGCCTACGCGGGCTGGGACCGGCTGCTGACCCGGGTGGCGCTGCCCGCCTGGCGGATGGGCCGCTGGCCCTCCCGGCTGGACGTGGGGGTCGTCGCCGCCCTCACCGAGCTGTCCCGCCGCGACCGGCTGGCCGAGGGCTTCGCCTCGCGCCTCGGGGAGCGCCCCGCCTGCGACCTGCTGGAGGAGCCCGGCGCGATGGACGAGGCGGTCTCGCTGCTCACCGCGCGCCTCTTCCACGGCGGGCCCGAGACCGGCCCGGACTGGTCGCCGGTGGACTGGGACGAGTATCCCGAGGAGGTCGTGGACCGCACCTGGCGGACGGACGCGGCCCGCCTCCACCGCGTCCTGGACACCCTGGGCGTCCGCCGCGCCGCCGACGGCGCCGCACCGGGCACCGAGGGCCCGACCCTGGCCCGCGTCCTGGACCACCTCACGACGGACACCGCGACGCCCGCCGACGACCCCCGGCCCACCGGGGACAGGGACGCACCCTTCCCGGCGACCGCCCCGACCGCCCAGGTGGGCCCGGAACCCGACCCGCACCCGGCGGCCACCGGCCCCGCACACCCCGAGGACGACGACGATCTGGCGGGCACCACCACCCGCGGCGCCGCCCTCGCCGCCGGACTCAGCGCCCAGCTGGCCCGCGAGGAGGCCGCCGCACAGCCGACCGGAGCCGGCGCCGGAGCCGCCGCCACCCCCTCGGCCGCCGCCGGACCCGACGCCGCCCTCTGGGACGACCGCGCGCTCCCCCTGTTCCCCCTGCAACCTCCGCGCACCGGCCGCGAGATCCTCACCGCGCACATCACCGCGATGGTGTGCTGCGCGGCGATGGACACCGCCGGCGCGGCCCCGGGCCTCGACTGGCTGGACGGACCGTCGCTCTTGTTCGACGGAGCCCGCGCCGCCGACCTGGCCCCCAGCGTGCTCAGCCTGGTCGAGTCCGGCGACCCGGGCCCCCTGCGCGCCTGGATGACCGACCTGGGCATACGCCCGGAGAAGCCGGTGCGCCTGGTCTGACGCGCCCGGACGGACCGTCCCGCCGAATCGGACCCCCCAATTCCACTTTCGGCCGCTTCGCGACGAACAGTGACCGCACGCGTGCCACATGTGATGTGCTGGGACCGAATCGAGCACATGGCAAGGGCGTTCGTCATACGCATGACCACGGGGGCACGAGGGAGGGGGCGGTTCCATGGGGTCCGAGCAGATCCGCCGCTGGGAGTCGGGAGCACTCGCGCACGCCGTGACGGACCCCTTCGGACAGGGGCCGCTCCCGTGGCTGCGCGGCGGCGAGACGTACTTCGGCGACAACGGCCGGGTCGTCGCCTGGTACGCGGACCAGGACACCGTCCCCGCCCAGCGCGGCGGCCCGCGCGCCGCCGACGACGTCCGCCGCCAGATCAAGGGCTTCACCGCCACCGGCGCCGCCGCCCCCGGCGAGGCCATCGACTTCCACGTCACCGTCGACCCGCCGCAGCAGTTCAGTGTCGACGTCTACCGGATCGGCCACTACGGCGGCGACGGCGCCGCCAAGATCACCACCAGCCCCCGCCTGTCCGGCATGGTCCAGCCCCCGCCGCTCACCGCCGACCGCACCGTCTCCTGCCACCACTGGTGGCTGTCCTGGCGGCTCCAGATCCCGTCGTACTGGAGCATCGGCGCCTACGTCGCCGTCCTCACCACCGCCGACGGCCACCGCTCCCACGTCCCCTTCACAGTCCGCGACAGCCACCCGGCCGACCTGCTGCTCCTGCTGCCGGACATCACCTGGCAGGCGTACAACCTGTACCCGGAGGACGGCCGCACCGGCGCCAGCCTCTACCACGCCTGGGACGAGGAGGGCCGGCTGCTCGGCGAGGCGGACGCCGCCACGACCGTCTCCTTCGACCGGCCGTACGCGGGCGCGGGGCTGCCGCTGCACGTCGGCCACGCCTACGACTTCATCCGCTTCGCCGAGCGCTACGGATACGACCTCGCCTACGCCGACGCCCGCGACCTGCACTCCGGCCGGATCGACCCGGCCCGCTACCGGGGCCTGGTCTTCCCCGGCCACGACGAGTACTGGTCCGCCGCCATGCGCCGCACCACGGAACTCGCCCGCGAGCGGGGCACGTCCCTGGTCTTCCTCTCCGCCAACACCATGTACTGGCAGGTGGAGCTGGCCCCGTCGCCGTCCGGCGCCCTCGACCGCCTGCTGACCTGCCGCAAGCGCCGGGGCCCGGGCCGGCCGACGCTGTGGCGGGAGATCGACCGCCCCGAGCAGCAGCTGCTCGGCATCCAGTACGCCGGCCGCGTCCCCGAACCGCACCCGATGATCGTCCGCAACGCCGGGCACTGGCTCTGGGAAGCCACCGGCGCCCACGAGGGCGACCCGATCGAGGACCTGGTGGCGGGCGAGGCCGACCGCTACTTCCCGCGCACCGCGCTCCCCGCGCACGACGAGCGGGTCCTGCTCGCCCACTCCCCGTACACCGACGCGCACGGCGCCCGGCGCCACCAGGAGACCTCGCTGTACCGGGCCCCGTCGGGCGCCTGGGTCTTCGCGTCCGGGACGTTCGCGTGGTCCCCGGCCCTGGACCGCCCCGGCCACGTCGACCCACGCGTCCAGCGCGCCACCGCCAACCTCCTGGACCGCATCTGCAAACGCGACTGACCCGCGCACACGGGGGCCGCCCCGCCGGTCGCCCTCCCCGCGGCGTACGGGACAATCGACGTACTTGGACAGAACCACGGGGAGGAACCGTGTCCGGATTCGTTGAAAAGCCCGAGCCGATCCAGGTTCCGGGTCTGGTGCACCTGCACACCGGAAAGGTGCGCGAGCTGTACCGGAACGAGGCGGGCGACCTCGTGATGGTCGCCAGCGACCGCATCTCCGCCTACGACTGGGTGCTGCCGACCGAGATCCCGGACAAGGGCCGGGTCCTCACCCAGCTCTCCCTGTGGTGGTTCGACCAGCTCGCCGACCTGGCCCCCAACCACGTCCTGAGCACCGAGCTGCCCCCCGGCGCCCCCGCCGACTGGGAGGGCCGCGCCCTGGTCTGCAAGTCGCTGCGGATGGTCCCCGTGGAGTGCGTGGCCCGCGGCTACCTCACCGGCTCCGGGCTCGCCGAGTACGACCAGACCCGTACCGTCTGCGGCCTCGCCCTCCCCGAGGGCCTCGTCGACGGCTCGGAGCTGCCCGCCCCGATCTTCACCCCGGCCACCAAGGCCGAGGTCGGCGAGCACGACGAGAACGTCTCCTACGAGGAGGTCGCCCGCCAGGTCGGCGCGGACACCGCCGCCGCCCTGCGCCAAGCCACCCTCGCCGTCTACTCCCGCGCCCGCGACATCGCCCGCGAGCGCGGCATCGTCCTCGCGGACACCAAGTTCGAGTTCGGCTTCGACGGGGACGACCTGGTCCTCGCCGACGAGGTCCTCACCCCGGACTCGTCCCGGTTCTGGCCGGCCGACCAGTGGCAGCCGGGCCGCGCGCAGCCGTCGTACGACAAGCAGTTCGTGCGGGACTGGCTGACCTCGGCGGAGTCCGGCTGGGACCGCGGGAGCGAGCTGCCCCCGCCGCCGCTGCCGCAGCAGGTCGTGGACGCCACCCGCGCCAAGTACATCGAGGCGTACGAACTCCTGACCGGCCTGAGCTGGTCGTAGCGGCCGCGGCCCCGCGGACACGAAGAAGCCCCCGGCCGGAGCCGGGGGCTTCTCACACGGAGCGAACGACGAGGTTCGAACTCGCGACCTCAACCTTGGCAAGGTTGCGCTCTACCAACTGAGCTACGTTCGCACTGCGCCGTGGCGCGTCAGCCACTATACCCAACCCCGCTCCCGTGCGAGACGCACCGCCGCGTGCCGGTTCTCCGCCCCGAGCTTGCCGGCGGCCGACGACAGGTAGTTCCGCACGGTCCCCTCGGCGAGCGCGGCACGCTCCGCGATCTCCGACACGGGTGCTCCGTCGGCGGCGTGTTCCAGTACTTCCGTCTCGCGCGCGGTCAGCGGCGAGTCCCCGGCGGAGATCGCGTCGGCGGCCAACTCCGGGTCGACGTAACGGTTTCCGGCGTGCACCGTGCGGATCAGCTCGGCCAGCCGCTGGGCGCTGGTCGTCTTGGGCACGAACCCGCGCACCCCCGCCGCGAGCGCCCGTTTCAGGTGCCCGGGCCGGCCGTGACTGGTCACGATCAGCACCTTGCAAGCGGGCAGCTCGGCCCGCAGCGATGTGGCGACCTTCACACCGTCGGCGCCGGGCATCTGCAGATCCAGTACGGCGACGTCCGGCCTGTGGGCCCGCGCCATCGCCAGGGCCTCGGGACCGGTGGCCGCCTCGGCGACCACGACGAGGTCGTCCTCCAGGGAGAGCAGGGCGGCCAGGGCGCCGCGGATCAGGTGCTCGTCGTCGGCGAGCAGCACGCGCACGGGGTCCGTCACGACGTCACCTCCCGCGCGGCCGGGGTGTGCGGTGGCAGCGGCACCTCGGCCGTCACCCGGAACACGCCCTTGCGCACGGTCCCCGCCTCCAGTGCCCCGTCCACCACGGACAGCCGCTCCCGCAGCCCGGCCAGCCCGGAACCGCCGGACCCGGTGGGCGCGTCCGCGTCCGCCGAGGGACCGGTCCCGTCCGGGACCCCGTCGTTCTCCACCGTCAGCACTACCCGCCCCTCCGACATCCGCACCGCCACGGCCACCCTCTTGGCGTCCCCGTGCCGCAGCACGTTCGTGGTCGCCTCCCGCACCACCCACCCCAGCGCCGACTGCACCTCGGCGGGCAGCCCGGCCGTCTTACCGGTGACCTCCGCCACGATGCCCGCCGCCGAGAGCACACCCCGGGCACCGGCCAGCTCGACCTCCAGGTCGACCTCCCGGTAGCCGCGTACGACGTCCCGGACCTCGCGCTGCGACTCCTGCGCGATGCGCTGCGCCTCGATCATCTGCTCCACCGCCTCCGGCCGCCCGCGCCGGGACAACTGGACGGCCAGTTCGCTCTTGAGCGCGATCACCGCCAGGTTCCTCCCCATCACGTCGTGCAGGTCCCGGCCGAACCGCAGCCGTTCCTCGGCGACCGCCAGCCGGGCCCGGGTCTCCTTGGCGTCGTCGAGCGCGTAGACCGCCTTGAGCAGCCAGACGGAGAACACCGCGGTGGCGGCGAGGAACGCCCCGGCCAGCAGCAGAACGCCTCCGGTGGCCAGCGCGCCGCTCCAGGACAGGCCCACCGCGAAGGCCACGAGTCCCGCGCCCACCGCGAACCCGGCGACCAGCGCCATGACGCGCCGCCGCCGGTCGTGCACCCCGAGGGCCAGCGCACCGACGCCGAAGCCCTGGACGCCCACGAAGACCCCGAGGGCCGCCGCGTCCACGTCCTCGCCCGCCGGACCGTGCTCCGCCAGTGCGATCGCGACGACCGCGACGACGGCGGTGAGCACGCCGAGCCCCCACAGCTGACGCATCGGCGGCGGCCGGCGGCCGAGCGTCCAGTCCAGGGCCCGCGAGGCGGTCGCCATGCACGCCGCGGCGTGGGTGACGACCATCAGGGACAGCAAGGTCGCGAACCCCGGCCCGACCTGGCTGAAGGTCGCCAGGCCGATGCCGCCGATCTCGCTCACCCCGAAGAAGTGGAACGACCACCGCGTGTACGTCTCCACCTTCTCCGGCGTGTTCTTCCGCCGCCACCATCCGCCTGGCCTGCGCATCCGCCCGCCGCTCCCGCTCATCCCGTACGTCTCGCCCGTCCCGTACGTCAGTGCCGTGGCTCCCAGCGGAACCACCGTCGTACAGCAAACACCGCGACCACGATCCAGGCCACCGCCGTCACCACGGCGCCCAGTGCCTCACCGCCCGACAGGTCGCCGGTCCAGCCGCCGCGCACCAGGGTGATCACCGGCGTCATCGGCAGCAGTTCGCAGACGGCGGCCAGGCGGTCGGGAAGCAGCTCCAGCGGCACGAACATGCCGGAGCCGAGCATCGAGACGAACATGAAGGGCAGCGGCGTGACCTGCGCGCTCTCACCGGTCCGGGTGAAGCTCGCGGTGACCCCGGCGAGCGCGGCGCACAGCACGAGACCGAGCAGCAGCCCGAGGACGGAGAGGTGGACCGCGGACGGCGCGGACAGGTCGAGCAGCACGGCGCAGCCCACGGCGAGCAGCAGGGACTGCACGAGCCCGCTGAGCAGGGCCGGCGTCGCGGATCCGGCGAGGATCTCGACGTCGCGCAGCTCACCGGTGCGCAGCCGCTTGAGGACGAGTTCCTCGCGGCGGACGACGAAGACGCCGACGAGCGCCGAGTAGACGGCGAACAGCAGGGAGAAGCCGATCGCGGCGGGCAGGACCAGCGTGCCGGTGGTCAGACCGGCCCCGGCGAGGTCCATCTCCTTGGCCGCCGACTTCACGCTGAACGGCAGCACCAGCGGCACGAACAGGGCGGCGAAGAGGGTGCCCTTGTTCCGTCCGAGGAGGGTGAGTTCGGCGCGGGCGAGGGCGGCCATGCGCGTCCTCGGCGTGCTGACGGGGGTGTTCACGGCGGGTGCCGCGGCCCGGGTGCCGGTGGCGCTCATGTCGCGTACTCCTTCGTCGTCTTCGGGGCGGTTGGGTCGGACGCCCCGTCGGCGGTCCTCGCGGACACCTCTTTGGCGATGCTCAGGAAGGCCTCTTCCAGGGAGGCCGAGCGGACGTCCAGGCGGCGCAGCTCCACTCCGGCCTGGCCGGCCCACACCAGCAGACCGGTGGCCGCGCGCTGGAGTTCGTGGGTGCGCAGCCTCACCATCCGGCCCTCGACCTCGTGGCCGCTGACCCCCAGGCCGTCGAGCGGGGGCAGGTCGCCGACGAAGTAGCCCGCGGGCAGTTCGAAGGAGATCCGGGACGGCTGTGCGGCGGTCACCTCGGCCGGGGTGCCGGTGGCGGCGATCCGGCCCTCGTGCATGATCGCGAGCCGGTCGGCGAGGTTCTCGGCCTCTTCGAGGTAGTGCGTGGTCAGCAGCACGGTCGTGCCCTGGTCGCGCAGCGCGCTCACCAACTCCCAGGTGTCCCGGCGGCCTTCGGCGTCCAGTCCGGTGCTGGGTTCGTCGAGGAAGAGCACCTCGGGGTCGCCGAGCAGCGCGAGCGCCAGGTCGAGCCGGCGCCGCTGGCCCCCGGAGAGCTGCTTGACGCGGGTGCCGGTCTTCGACTCCAGTCCGACCAGCCCCAGGACCTCGGCCGGCGGGCGGGCGCCGCTCACGCACCCTGCCCACATGCGGGCCGTCTCGGCGACGGTCAGCTCGGAGGGGAAGCCGCCCTCCTGGAGCATGACCCCGGTGCGGGGGCGTACGGCGGCACGCTCGGTGTAGGGGTCGTGCCCGAGGACGCGTACCCGGCCGCCGGCCGGGGCGGCGAGCCCCTCCAGCAGTTCGACCGTCGAGGTCTTGCCGGCGCCGTTGGTGCCCAGCAGCGCGAAGACCTCGCCGCGGCGCACGGAGAAGTCGATACCGCGCACGGCCTCGAACCCGCCCCCGTACACCCGCCGCAGGTCGGTGACCTCAATCACGTGTTCGTGTCCGTTGGTTTGCATGCTTCAAGCCTTCCGGGCATCCGGGCCGCGTAACAGTGCGGGCCGTCATCACCGGACATGACAAATGTCAGGGGTGATGTCGCCGGGTGTCACCGGGCGCACGAAAAGACCCCGGTCCGTGGAGGACCGGGGTCTGATTCCCGAGCGGACGACGAGGCTCGAACTCGCGACCTCAACCTTGGCAAGGTTGCGCTCTACCAACTGAGCTACGTCCGCATTGCCGCCGACCGGCCTTCACCGATCGGTGCGAGCACCAGCCTACCTGATCCAATCGGGTCATCGGTACGGCTGTGCAGAGCGGGTGACAGGAATTGCACACTGCGCCTTCCCCCTGGAAGGGGGATGTTCTACTACTGAACTACACCCGCATGTTCCGTGGGCCCGGCCCTTCGGCCTCGCCCCTCGGCGTGCTCCAGACTTTAGCTGATCACCCGGGGTGCCGCGCAAGTCGGTTGCCGCGAGGGGCGACTGAGCGGCCGTCGGCCGCCGCCGGGCTCACCGGGCCGCGGCGAACGCCTCGTAGACCTTCTTCGGGATCCGGCCCCGCGCGGGCACGTCCATCTTGTTGGCCTGGGCCCAGGCCCGGACCGCCGCCGGGTCCGGCGCGACCTCCGTCTGCCGGTACGCCTTGCCGGACCTCGACCGCTTGCGGCCGGCCGACACGTACGGCTCCAGGGCCTTGCGCAGTTTCCGGGCATTGGTTTCGTTCAGGTCGATCTCGTACATCCGGCCGTCCACACCGAAGGCGATCGTCTCCGCCGCTTCCGAGCCGTCGATGTCGTCAAAGAGAGTGACCACGACACGCTGCGCCACGAATATCGGTCCCTTCGTGCGGCATCTCCGCGATGACGTGCCAGGACGCCGCGATGATGCCGACTGTTCGCCTGTAATTGGGCAAAGTATCGGCTAATGACATTTCATTTGTACAGTGCCCGGCATTGCAATGGGAAGCCCGACTAAATCTCTTGGCGTGTCCGCCGCGCAATAGGTGTCCGGGGCCGATCCGGGATCTTTCCCGAAGCTTTTCTCCGGCGTCCCCCGCCGATGCCCAATCGTGATCGGGCTCACGTAGTTTCCTCCAAGGCTACGCGCGTAGAAATTTTGTACGGGTAGTCTGAAGGGACCTGCTCAGCACCACACACCGGGAGTGCCAGTGGCACGCGTCGTAGTCGACGTCATGCTCAAGCCGGAGATCCTCGACCCCCAGGGCCAGGCGGTGCAGCGCGCACTGCCGCGGCTGGGTTTCGAAGGGATCTCGGACGTCCGCCAGGGAAAGCGATTCGAACTGGAAGTGGATGGGCCCGTCGACGACGCCGCCCTCGCCCGCATCCATGATCTTGCGGAATCCTTCCTCGCCAACACCGTGATCGAGGACTTCACCGTCAAGGTCGAGTCGGAAGACGCAGTCGCGGAGGCCGTGAAGTGACCGCTCGTATTGGCGTCGTCACTTTCCCCGGCAGTCTCGACGACAGGGACACGCAGCGCGCGATCCGCGTCGCCGGCGCCGAACCCGTCGCCCTCTGGCACAAGGACAAGGACCTCAAGCAGGTCGACGCCGTGGTGCTCTGCGGTGGTTTCTCTTACGGCGACTATCTGCGGGCCGGCGCCATCGCGCGTTTCTCGCCGGTGATGGACACCGTCATCGACCAGGCGAAGGCCGGTCTTCCGGTACTGGGCATCTGCAACGGCTTCCAGATCCTCACGGAGGCCCACCTGCTGCCCGGCGGCATGCTCGGCAACGACCACCTGCACTTCATCTGCCGCGACCAGAAGCTGCGGGTGGAGAACGCGGGCACGGCCTGGACCAGCGACTACACCGCCGGCCAGGAGATCCACATCCCGCTGAAGAACATGGACGGCCGGTACGTCGCCGACCGGCGGACGCTGGACGAGCTGGAGGCCGAGGGCCGCGTCGCCTTCCGCTACGTGGACTTCAATCCGAACGGTTCGCTCAACGACATCGCGGGCATCACCAACGCCGCGGGCAACGTCGTCGGCCTCATGCCGCACCCCGAGCACGCCGTCGAGCCGCTGATCGGCACCGGCCGCACCGACGGCCTCCCGTTCTTCACCTCGATCCTCAAGAAGCTGGTCAACGCATGAGCCGGACGCCTCTGGACACGGTCGAGCACGCGACCGCGACCCCCGACGTCGAGCTGCCCTGGGCCGAACTGGGCCTGAAGAAGGACGAGTACGAGCGGGTGGTGGAGATCCTCGGCCGCCGCCCGACCGGCGCGGAACTCGCCATGTACTCCGTCATGTGGTCCGAGCACTGCTCGTACAAGAGCAGCAAGGTCCACCTGCGCCAGTTCGGCGAGAAGGCCCCCCAGTCCGACGCGATGCTCGTCGGCATCGGCGAGAACGCCGGTGTCGTCGACGTCGGCCAGGGCTACGCGGTCACCTTCAAGGTCGAGTCGCACAACCACCCGTCGTACGTCGAGCCCTACCAGGGCGCGGCGACCGGCGTCGGCGGCATCGTGCGCGACATCATCGCGATGGGCGCGCGTCCCGTCGCCGTCGTGGACCCGCTCCGCTTCGGCGCCGCGGACCACCCCGACACCAAGCGCGTGCTGCCCGGCGTCGTCGCCGGCATCGGCGGCTACGGCAACTGCCTGGGTCTGCCCAACATCGGCGGCGAGGTCGTCTTCGACGCCTGCTACCAGGGCAACCCGCTGGTCAACGCCGGTGCCATCGGCGTCATGCGGCACGAGGACATCCACCTCGCCAAGGCGTCCGGCGCGGGCAACAAGGTCATCCTGTACGGCGCCCGCACCGGCGGCGACGGCATCGGCGGCGCGTCGATCCTGGCCTCCGAGACCTTCGACGACGCCAAGCCGTCCAAGCGCCCGGCCGTCCAGGTCGGCGACCCCTTCCAGGAGAAGCTGCTCATCGAGTGCACCCTGGAGGCGTTCGCCGAGAAGCTGGTCGTCGGCATCCAGGACCTCGGCGCGGCCGGCCTGTCCTGCGCGACCAGCGAGCTGGCGTCCAACGGCTCCGGCGGCATGCGCGTGACGCTGGACGACGTACCCCTGCGCGACTCGACCCTCTCTCCCGAGGAAATCCTCATGAGCGAGTCGCAGGAACGCATGTGCGCGGTCGTCGAGCCGGAGAAGGTCGACCGCTTCCTGGAGATCTGCGAGAAGTGGGACGTCATCGCCACGGTGATCGGTGAGGTCACGGACGGCGACCGTCTGGAGATCTTCTGGCACGGCGGCAAGATCGTCGACGTCGACCCGCGCACCGTCGCCCACGACGGCCCGGTCTACGAGCGCCCCTACGCCCGCCCCGAGTGGCAGGACGCCCTCCAGGCCGACGACGCGAACAAGCTGCCCCGGCCGCAGTCGTCCGACGAGCTGAGGGACCAGGTCCTGAAGCTGGTCGGCTCGCCGAACCAGGCGTCCAAGCAGTGGATCACCCAGCAGTACGACCACTTCGTGCAGGGCAACACCGTCCTCGCCCAGCCCGAGGACTCGGGCATGATCCGCGTGGACGAGGAGTCCGGCCTCGGCGTCGCCATCGCCACCGACGGCAACGGCCGCTTCGCCAAGCTCGACCCCTACACGGGCGCGCAGCTGGCCCTCGCGGAGGCGTACCGGAACGTCGCGACGACCGGCGCCAAGCCGCTCGCGGTCTCCGACTGCCTCAACTTCGGCTCGCCGGAGGACCCCGCGGTCATGTGGCAGTTCGCGGAGGCCGTGCGCGGCCTGGCCGACGGCTGCCTCCAGCTCGGCACCCCGGTGACCGGCGGCAACGTCTCGCTCTACAACCAGACCGGCGAGGCGGCCATCCACCCGACCCCGGTCGTGGCGGTCCTCGGCGTCATCGACGACGTGGCCCGGCGCACGCCGGTCGCCTTCCAGGAGGACGGCCAGCTGCTGTACCTCCTCGGCGACACCCGTGAGGAGTTCGGCGGCTCGGCCTGGTCCCAGGTGGTCCACGACCACCTCGGCGGCCTGCCCCCGAAGGTCGACCTGGAGCGCGAGCGGCTGCTCGGCGAGATCCTGATCTCCGCTTCCCGCGACGGCATGATCGACTCCGCGCACGACCTGTCCGACGGCGGTCTGGTCCAGGCGGTCGTCGAGTCGGCGCTGCTCGGCGGCAAGGGCGCGCGTCTGGTCGTACCGGACGGGCTCGACGCCTTCACCTTCCTCTTCTCGGAGTCGGCGGGCCGCGCGGTCGTCGCCGTCCCGCGCTCGGAGGAGGTCCGCTTCAACGACATGTGCGGCGCGCGCGGCCTGCCCGTCACCCGCATCGGCGTGGTCGACGGCGACGCGGTGGAGGTCCAGGGCGAGTTCTCCCTCTCCCTGACCGACCTGCGCGAGGTCCACGAGGGGACGATCCCGGGGCTGCTGGCCTAGGAGTCGCACCAGGTGAAAGGGCCGTCCGGAACCTTCCGGGCGGCCCTTCCGCATGTCCGGGCGGCGCCGGGCCGCGGACCGCGGGCCTTGCGCGAGATTACGTAGTTACGTAATCTCAAACGAGTGGAGCAACTGGAACAACGCGTCGCCGATCTCGAACGGCGGCTGGCGGCACTGGAGGAGGTCGGGGAGCGTCCCGCTCCCCGACCCGGTGAGGGCGACTTCTGGGCCCTGGAGGGACTGAAGGCGCAGCTCACCGAGTTGGGCGCGGCGGACGGCGGCGTCCTGTTCACCGGCTCCGTCCGCCTCGCGACCGGGGAGCAGTACGCCTGGCAGCACGGAGCGCTCACCGAGGGACTGTTGGACGCCGACTGGGCCGAGTCCGCCGAGGTGTTCGCCGCGCTCGGCCACCCGGTACGGCTGCGGCTGCTCCGCGAGATCCTCGGCGGCCGGCGCACCGCGGCCGAACTCGCCGAGCTGGACGGCGTCGGCACGACCGGCCAGATCTACCACCACCTGCGCCAGCTCACCGGCGCCGGCTGGCTGCACACCACCGGCCGGGGACGCCACGAGGTGCCGCCGGGGCGGGTCGTACCGCTGCTCGTGGCGCTCTCGACGACCCGGCACTGACCGGGAACACCGCGACCAAGGGGGAACCATGTCCGGACGCAAGCTCGCCATGACGGCCTTCCGCATGTTGCAACTGGCCTTCGTCGGCGCGGTCGCGGCCAGTGTGCTCTTCGACCTCGAACACCCCTGGTGGTGGACCTTCCTGCCGCTGGTCCTCGCGTACGTCCTCATCACCGTGGTCAACCGTTGGGGCGGCGCCCCGGACGCCCCCGGCACCGCCCGCGAACCCGTCGAGGTCGGCCCGCCCGTGACCGGCCGCTGGTCCGCGCTGAACAGCCCGGCCGACCGCACCCCGAGCCACGGCATCCACGCCTACGGGCAGACCTTCGCCATCGACCTCGTCGCCGAGCCGGAGCCCGGCGCCCGCCCCGGCTTCCGCGCGCTGTGGCCGATCGCCCGCCGCAACCGCGACTTCCCGGCGTTCGGCGCCCCGCTGCTCGCGGTGGCCGACGGCACCGTCGTCCGGGTCTGCGACACCCAGCGCGACCACCTGAGCCGCACCTCGCTGCCCGCGCTGCTGTACCTGATGATCCTGGAGGGCTCGGTCCGCGAAATGGCCGGCGTCCGCCGCATCATCGGCAACCACGTCGTCCTCGACCTCGGCGACGGCATCCACGCCCTGTACGCCCACGTCCGGCGCGGCTCCCTGGCCGTCCGCGAGGGCGACCGGGTCACCGCCGGTCAGGTCCTGGGGCGCTGCGGCAACTCCGGCAACTCCACCGAGCCGCACGTCCACTTCCAGCTGATGGACGGCCCCGACCCGGACACCGCCCGAGGGGTCCCCTTCACCTGGCACGACCTCGGCGTCCCCCGCAACGGCGAGGTCTTCGAGGCCCCCTCGCCGACCGGCGCATCCGCATAGGCTCGCCCCATGCCGCCCGCCAGAAGACGCCCCCGCGCCTACGACCCCGCCCGCACCCGTGCCGCCGTTCTCGCTCAGTTCGGGAACGTGCGGGCGGCCGTCCGCGGCCTCACGGCCGAGCAGCTCGCGTTGCCGACCCGGCTCGGGGACTGGACCGTGCGGGAGCTGGTCGCGCACGTCGGGATGGCGCTGACCGCCGTGGACCGGCTGCTCGGCGAGCCCGAGCCCGCGCGGCAGGACGGGCGGCTGCTCGACTGGCCGTTCGCGATCGCCGCCGACGCGGACGCCATCGCCGGCACCGCCCGGCGGCTGGCCGCCGACCACCCCGACCTCGACGCCCACCTCTCCGACGTCGAACGGCGCTTCACCGAGCGCCTCGACACCCACCCGGGCAGCCGCCTGCTCCCCACCAGCGCGGGCGCGCTGCCGCTCGCCGACTACGTCGTCACCCGCACCGTCGAACTCGTCGTGCACACCGACGACCTCACCGCTGCCGTGCCCGGCCTCGAGATCCCCCTCGACCGGCAGGCCCTGGCCGCCGCCACCCGGCTGCTCGCCGACGCGCTCGCCGTGAAGGCGCCCGGCGCCTCGACCGAGGTGCGGATCCCGCCCTACGCAGTCGTCCAGTGCGTCGAGGGCCCCCGGCACACCCGGGGCACTCCGCCCAACGTCGTCGAGACCGACCCGCTGACCTGGGTCCGGCTGGCCACCGGGCGGCTGACCTGGAAGGACGCCGTGGCCGAGGCGAAGCTGAGCGCGAGCGGCGAGCGGGCCGACCTGGGTGCGCTGCTGCCCCTGCTCGCCTGACCGGGCGACGGCCGCCGCCGGCCACGGGGAGAGCGGGGGGAACCAGATCCTCCAGTCCTCCGTCGAATCGCCATGTACAGGCAGAAGCAGCAGCGAAGGAAGACCCTGACCGTGGCGGCCGTCGCCGCGCTCGTCCCGCTCGCCGCGGCCTGCGGCAGCGAGAAGGCGGACGACGGCAGCGCCTCCGTAGGCGCCGGAAAGCCCATCACCGGCGTGCAGTGGAGCATCGACAGCGTCACCGTCGACGGCACCACCCACAAGGCACCGGACGAGGCGCGGGTCCGGATCGACGACGCCGGCGAGGCGGAGGGCAGCACCGGCTGCAACACCTTCAGCGCGCGCGCCGACGTCAAGGGCGAGAGCGTCCGGCTCACCGACGCCATGTTCACCGAGAAGGCCTGCGACAAGACGCCCGTCGAGTTCGAGAAGTCCCTCGGCCGCGCCCTCACCACCGGCACGCTCACCACCGAGAGCGAGGGCGACGGCCTGACGTTCACCACCTCCGGGGGCGACACCGTCGAGCTGAGCCGGGCGAAGGACGCGTCCCTGTACGGCACCAAGTGGACCGTCACCAGCCCGGCCCAGCAGGACCGCGCCCACCTCACCTTCGACCCGGAGGCCAAGACCGTCTCCGGCCGCCTCCCCTGCAACCGCGTCAACGCCAAGGCCACCGTCAGCGACGGCCGTATCACCGTCGGCGCCCCTTCCACGACCCGAATGATGTGCGAAGGCTCACTCATGGACGCCGAGAAGCGGATGCTGAGCTTCCTCAAGGGTCCGGTCGATTACCGGATCGATCAGGAAACCCTCACCCTGACCAGCGAAGACGGGAAGACCGTGCGAGCCGTGGCCGATCGGTGACCCACTGGTGAGCCGAAATCCCAAATTCGGACCAGTGGTCGATCTCGCCTACACTCGGTGGCGTGCCACGTGGTGACGGTCGACTCAATCACGATCTGCTTCCAGGCGAGAAGGGCCCCCAGGACGCATGCGGCGTCTTCGGTGTCTGGGCTCCGGGCGAAGAGGTCGCAAAGCTCTCCTACTTCGGGCTCTACGCCCTCCAGCATCGAGGCCAGGAATCCGCGGGTATCGCGGTAAGCAACGGTTCCCAGATCCTCGTCTTCAAGGACATGGGCCTGGTCTCCCAGGTCTTCGACGAGACCTCACTCGGTTCGCTCCAGGGTCACATCGCGGTCGGTCACGCCCGCTACTCGACCACCGGTGCCTCCGTGTGGGAGAACGCCCAGCCGACGTTCCGTGCCACCGCGCAGGGTTCCATCGCGCTCGGGCACAACGGCAACCTCGTCAACACCGCCCAGCTCGCCGAGATGGTCGCCGACCTGCCCAAGCAGGACGGCCGCTCCACCCGGGTCGCGGCGACCAACGACACCGACCTGGTCACGGCCCTGCTCGCGGGCCAGGTGGACGACGACGGCAAGCCGCTGACCATCGAGGAGGCGGCCGCCAAGGTGCTGCCCCAGGTGCGCGGCGCCTTCTCCCTCGTCTTCATGGACGAGCACACCCTCTACGCCGCCCGTGACCCGCAGGGCATCCGCCCGCTGGTCCTCGGGCGGCTGGAGCGCGGCTGGGTGGTCGCCTCCGAGTCCGCCGCCCTCGACATCTGCGGCGCCAGCTTCGTCCGGGAGATCGAGCCGGGCGAGTTCGTCGCCATCGACGAGAACGGCCTGCGCACGTCGCGATTCGCAGAAGCGAAGCCCAAGGGCTGTGTCTTCGAATACGTGTACCTGGCCCGCCCGGACACCGACATCGCCGGCCGCAACGTCTACCTCTCGCGCGTCGAGATGGGCCGCAAGCTGGCGAAGGAGGCCCCCGCCGAGGCCGACCTGGTCATAGCGACCCCGGAGTCCGGCACGCCCGCCGCCATCGGGTACGCCGAGGCCTCCGGCATCCCCTTCGGCAACGGTCTGGTCAAGAACGCCTACGTCGGCCGCACCTTCATCCAGCCTTCGCAGACCATCCGCCAGCTGGGCATCCGCCTGAAGCTGAACCCCCTGAAGGAAGTCATCAAGGGCAAGCGGCTGGTCGTCGTGGACGACTCCATCGTCCGCGGCAACACCCAGCGGGCCCTGGTCCGCATGCTCCGCGAGGCCGGCGCCGCCGAGGTCCACATCCGGATCTCGTCCCCGCCGGTGAAGTGGCCCTGCTTCTTCGGCATCGACTTCGCGACCCGCGCCGAGCTCATCGCCAACGGCATGAGCGTCGAGGAGATCGGCACCTCCATGGGCGCCGACTCGCTCGCCTACATCTCCATCGACGGCATGATCGAGGCGACCACCATCGCCAAGCCGAACCTGTGCCGCGCCTGCTTCGACGGCGAGTACCCGATGGAGCTGCCCGACCCCGAGCTGCTCGGCAAGCAGCTCCTGGAGACCGAGCTGGCCGCCGGGCCCGCCGGTACGGCCGCCGCCGACGCCATCCGTCGCCCGTAGCCGTCCGTCCGCAATACCTGCCGTACGACACGAAGGTCTTAATCGTCATGCCTGACACAACTGGTGCCAGCTACGCAGCCGCGGGCGTCGACATCGAGGCGGGCGACCGCGCCGTCGAGCTGATGAAGGAGTGGGTGAAGAAGACCCGCCGCCCCGAGGTCCTCGGCGGCATCGGCGGCTTCGCCGGCCTCTTCGACGCCTCCGCCCTCAAGAACTACGAGCGCCCCCTGCTCGCCTCCGCCACCGACGGCGTGGGCACCAAGGTCGACATCGCCCGGCAGCTGGGCGTCTACGACAGCATCGGCCACGACCTGGTCGCCATGGTCATGGACGACATCGTGGTGTGCGGCGCCGAGCCGCTCTTCATGACCGACTACATCTGCGTCGGCAAGGTCCACCCCGAGCGCGTCGCCGCGATCGTCAAGGGCATCGCCGAAGGGTGTGTACTGGCCGGCTGCGCCCTGGTGGGCGGCGAGACCGCCGAGCACCCCGGCCTGCTCGGCGAGGACGACTTCGACGTCGCCGGCGCCGGTACGGGCGTCGTGGAGGCCGACCGGGTTCTCGGCGCGGATCGCATCCGTACGGGTGACGCGGTGATCGCCATGGCGTCCTCCGGGCTTCACTCGAACGGGTACTCGCTCGTCCGGCACGTCCTGCTGAACGAGGGCGGCCTGGCCCTCGACGCCCACCTGGACGGTCTGGGCCGCACCCTCGGCGAGGAGCTGCTGGAGCCGACCAAGATCTACTCCCTGGACTGCCTGGCCCTCCTGCGCACCACCGAGGTCCACGCCTTCAGCCACGTCACCGGCGGTGGCCTCGCGGCCAACCTGGCCCGTGTGATCCCCGACGGGCTGCACGCCGTCGTCGACCGCTCCACCTGGACCCCGGGCGCGATCTTCGACCTCGTCGGCCGTACCGGCCGGGTCGAGCGCCTGGAGCTGGAGAAGACCCTGAACATGGGCGTGGGCATGATCGCGATCGTGCCCGAGGAATCGGCGGACGTGGCCCTGACGACCCTGGCCGACCGCGGCGTGGACGCCTGGGTGGCCGGCGAGATCACCGACCGCACGGACCACGAGACGGGCGCGGCACTGGTGGGCGACTACGCCGGCTGAGACCCCGCGGGTAGCACAGAACCCGGCCGGTGACATACGTCACCGACCGGGAACCTGCTCAGTGCAAGGTCAAGCGCCGCGTCGCTGTTGGCCCGGGGACTGGCCGTCCTCGTCCTCGTCGTCGTCCTCATAGAGGTCGGCGTACTTGGCGTACACGTCATCGTCTTGCTCATCGTCCTCGAATTGCTCGCCATTCGGCGGTTGCGAATTCGACGGCGATGCGCCCAGCTCCTCGGCCAGGCGGGAGAGATCAGTCCCACCGCTGTTGTACTTCAGCTGGCGGGCGACCTTCGTCTGCTTGGCCTTGGCCCGGCCGCGCCCCATGGCTCGACCCCCTCAACGACGGGGCTCGACGGCCCCAGAGTCTTGACACGCGTTCATGGTCCGGAACGGGCTCTCCGTGGAGAGACCGGTCCGTAGGGCTTCCACGGTACCTGAGCCCACGCCCATACGGTACGTCGCCCGCAGCACGTGGCCATCCCCAGGACCCTCGAGGCGCCCCGTCCTCGCTGGTCAACGGCGATTTTAACCACCTTTCGACGGTCGACCCGCCGGGATAAGTGAGAGTTCTCTCCAACTCCCCCCGACGGGTACCGGTCAAACCTGCGAGGGCCCTGCCCGATCACCGGAGGACCGCCGCGGGATCACCCCCGCGGGCGTGCCTCCGCCATCCGCTGCTCGGCGATCCGGTCGGCCGCGGCGGCCGGCGGAATACCGTCCTCATTCGCACGTGCGAATATGGCCAGCGTGGTGTCGAAGATCTTCGCCGCCTTCGCCTTGCACCGCTCGAAGTCGAAGCCGTGCAGCTCGTCGGCGACCTGGATGACACCGCCGGCGTTCACCACGTAGTCCGGCGCGTAGAGGATCCCGCGGTCGGCGAGGTCCTTCTCCACTCCGGGGTGGGCGAGCTGGTTGTTGGCGGCGCCGCACACCACCCGGGCGGTCAGCACCGGCACCGAGTCGTCGTCGAGCGCGCCCCCGAGCGCGCACGGCGCGTAGATGTCGAGGTTCTCCACCCGGATCAGCGCCTCGGTGTCGGCGACGGCGACCACCGAGGGGTGCCGCTCGGTGAGGGCCCGCACGACGTCCTTGCGCACGTCGGTGACGACCACGTGCGCGCCCTCGGCGAGCAGGTGCTCGACCAGGTGGTGGCCGACCTTGCCGACGCCCGCGATGCCGACGGTGCGGTCGCGCAGCGTCGGGTCGCCCCACAGGTGCTGGGCGGAGGCCCGCATGCCCTGGTAGACGCCGAACGCGGTGAGCACGGAGGAGTCGCCGGCGCCGCCGTTCTCGGGGGAGCGCCCGGTGGTCCACTGGCACTCGCGGGCCACGACGTCCATGTCGGCCACGTAGGTGCCGACGTCGCACGCGGTGACGTAGCGGCCGCCGAGCGAGGCGACGAACCGGCCGTAGGCGAGGAGCAGTTCCTCGCTCTTGATCTGCTCCGGGTCGCCGATGATCACGGCCTTGCCGCCGCCGTGGTCGAGACCGGCCATGGCGTTCTTGTACGACATCCCGCGCGCGAGGTTCAGCGCGTCGGCGACGGCGTCCGCCTCGTTCGCGTAGGGGTAGAAGCGGGTACCGCCGAGCGCGGGGCCCAGTGCGGTGTTGTGGAGGGCGATGACGGCCTTGAGGCCGCTGGCCCGGTCCTGGCAGAGCACGACTTGCTCATGACCCCCCTGGTCCGAGTGGAACAGGGTGTGCAGTACATCAGCAGGTGCGCCGGTTACGTCGGTCACGGTGGTGACTCCTGTGTAGGTTCGGCGGGTGGAGACCTGTCCCCGTGCGGGTGGCGGGGACTGTGGCACGAGATTAGGGCCTGGCGGGGTCTCCCCGCCGCACCGTGCTCAGGATCACCACCGCACGGAGTACGGGCGTGCGACGATTTGCAGAGATTCCCGCGCGTTTGTGATCGGCTCCGGCAGGTTTTCGGTGCGGAGCGCGGGGGAGGGAGCAGGCGTGCCCAAGGTGTCCTCGGTGATCGTCCCCTACGCGGCGTACCTGCGCGTGTACGAACCGCTGGCCGCCTTCCGCGAGCCGGAGCGCGAGCACTGGGCCCGCTACGCCCGCCGCCCCGACCTCCCCTCCTACCAGGTGGAGCTGCGCCGCTCCCTGGCCGACCTGCTGCCCACCCCGCCGGTGGCGGTGCCGGTGCACGAGAGCGCCGACGCCTTCGTGGCGGAGGTCGACGGAGTGGTCTGCGTCTGCCCCTGGCGGACCCGGCTGCGCGGGTGGCAGGCCCTGGGAGAACTGGCCGGGGAGTACCCGGAGCCCGTCCTGGACGCCCTGATCCCCCCGGTCGTACGCCGGGAGACCACCCAGGACTACGAGCGCTGGCTGGAGCGCAACCCCGACGCCCGCCCCTGGATCCGTACCGCCACCTGGCAGGTGCCGATCAACTGGTTCGTGCTGGTCTCCGACGCGGAGCGGGAGTACGACAAGGGCGGCGACGACGAGGGGCCGACCGCGCCGGTACTGCGCTACCGGACGCCGATGGTGCAGGCCCGGCGGCGCGTGGCCCGGGGGCTGCGGGCGCTGAAGGAGGCCGTGGACGAGGGCCCGCTGATCGACGGGCTGATGGACGTCGGGCGCTGGCTGGAGGAGTTCCACCCGCGCTCCCTCGTGGAGCTGGACTACGGGGGGCTCGTGCACGCCGTGCCGGCCGGGGAGCTGGAGGACGACCACTCCGCGGCGGACGTGGCCGAGGGGATCGAGGCGCTGCGCGAGGGCGACCCGGCCACCGCGGGGGAGGCGTACGGGCGACTGGTGGAGCGCTGGCGGGCCGTGCGGGACCGGCGCTCGGCGAACTGACGTTTGACGTACCGCCCGTTTTGAGGTTTCGTCTTCCGATCCGACACCCGTCACGGATGTGCTGATGCCTTGTCAACAAGGGACGTAGGTCCCGATCCGGGCGTATGCGTCAAGCGTGACGGACCGCACGTACATCACTCTTGCGCCGCTTCCCCCTCCTCATGCCAAAATAGGACAAGGAGCCCGGGGAGGGCTCCTTCCGTCCTGCTGTGATGCACTGTGGGCGGAATCTCAGCATTGCACGCTTTGGGGGGTCTCGTGACTCCTGATCGCCCTGTGACTGATCGTCACAGTGGCGTGACTGTCCGCTATGGCATGGTCCATCGGCTTCCGTCGCTGATGAACACCTGGGAGGGCAATTCCATCGGTTTGGCCGACGCGGCTGGACAGATGGTGTAGTTGTAGTGCCGAGGACAAGCCGTTCGTCCTATAACCGACTCGACTCGCGTCCGCCATTTCGGGCAACGCGGGTCAAGGTGCAGAATTTAGAGGAATGAACCGAGAAGGTTCGGTTCTCCCGAGGAGGCCGCTCATGACCGCTCGCACCCCTGATGCCGAGCCGCTGCTGACCCCGGCTGAGGTCGCCACCATGTTCCGCGTCGACCCGAAGACGGTCACGCGCTGGGCGAAGGCCGGCAAGCTCACGTCGATCCGCACGCTCGGCGGGCATCGCCGCTACCGCGAAGCCGAGGTCCGCGCTCTGCTCGCGGGCATTCCGCAGCAGCGCAGCGAGGCCTGAAACAACTGAATAACCGGGCAGAACGGCAGGTCCCCCAACCTGTCGAGGCGCTCGGAACCACAGCTCCAAGTGACGCCGTTCCTGCCCCAACAGGGGGTGCGTCGTTGATCGCGCTGGACTCCGCCGGGTCCAGCGCGATCTTTTTGTGTCCGGACCTGTGCGCCGCGGCGGGGCGTCGGTCGGTTCTGTGAGCGGCCTTGTCGGAGTCTGGGGAGGGGTGTCGGATCGGCTGTGCGAGCACTGCGAGACCCAGTGCAATTGCACATATTAAATTGACCAGTTGTAGGAGAGCCATAAGTGCCACGGTTTCAAAAACTCATGCGGTGACACCCGTCACATGGCACGGTGGTTGTTGGCCGCCCTGCCCGTGCGCTAGTGGAGGCATCGCTTCCAGGAGGTCTGCGTGGCAAGGGTGTTGGGATCCTCCGGGGATCACGCCACGGGCACGCTCTCGTCGTCGAGGCCCTCTTGACGTCCGGTCGGAGACTGTGGCCCCGGAGCGTCCAGCGCCAGGCGCAACAGCCGGTGGCAGATCGCGCAGTGGCGTGTCGCGTGGCGGTACGACGACGCGGCCGACAGATGCGCGCGGAGCAGGGCTCGCGTCTCGTGCCTGACCGATGCCGCCATATGCCACCTCCGGGGCCCTGCACGGGACGTTCCCTGTCCTTTTGAAGTACCGACCGAATGTGACCCCGTCAAGGCCGGGAGAGGGGCGCTGAGGGCCTCTGGGGGGTGTGGGGCGGGATGCGCCTGGAGACACGAAAGAGGCCCGCACCAAACGGTGCGGGCCTCTCGATGCGGTCCTGACGGGATTTGAACCCGCGGCCTCCACCTTGACAGGGTGGCGAGCACTCCAAACTGCTCCACAGGACCAGGTTTCGCGGCGCCTCTTCTGCGTTGCGCTGCGAGAAGAGACTGTACAGGAGGGTTGCGCCCGGGTCGAACTCACCCTCCGCACAGGCTCCGTTACCAGCCGGGCGCTACGGTGCGAGCGCGTCGATCGCCTTCACGATCCGCTTGTCGGAGACGGGGTACGCGGTGCCCAGCGCGTGCGCGAAGTAGCTGACCCGCAGCTCCTCGATCATCCAGCGGACCTCCCGCACCTGCTGCGGCACCGGCCGGCCCTGCGGCAGCTGCTCCAGCAGCCACGCGTACTCGTCCCGCATCTCGTGGACCTTCTCCATGCGCGACGTGTCCCGCTGCACACCGGTCGGCATCTGCTGAAGGCGCCGGTCGGCGGCGACCAGGTAGCGCATCAGGTCCGGCAGCCGCCTGATCCCCGCCTCGGTGACGAAGCCGGGCTTCACGAGGGCGTCCAGCTGCCCCCGTACGTCCTGGAGGTTCGCCAGCAACGCGGGGCTCCGTACGGACTTCAGGCGCCGCTCGCAGGCCTGCCAGGCCGCCAGTACCTGCTGTACCTGGCCCACCGTGCGGACGGTGGTGTCGACGATCTCCGCGCGGACCCGCTCGTAGAGCTTGCGGTAGGACTCCTCGTCCCACGCCGGGCCCCCGAAGTCCGCGATCAGCTTGTCGGCCGCGGCGGTCGCGCAGTCGTCGAACAGGGCCTGGATCGAACCGTGCGGGTTCGCCGACAGGTTCAGCTTCTGCTGGTTGGTCAGTTTCTCGGACGCGAACTTCGCCGGGCTGACCGGGATGTTGCGCAGGATCAGCCGGCGCGTGCCCTTCCACATCGCCTGCGCCTGCTCGGCCTCGGTGTCGAAGAGGCGCACGGACACGGTGTCGCCGTCGTCGACCAGCGCCGGGTACGCCTTCACCGGCTGACCGGCCCGGCGGGTCTCGAAGACCCGGGAGAGGCTGCCGATCGTCCAGTCGGTCAGGCCCGAACGCTCCAGCGACTCACCGCCGCTGCGTTCGGCGGTGGCCGCCGCGGCCTGCGACAGGGCCTTGCGGGCCTTCGGCCGCAGCTGGAGCTTGAGCGCCTCCAGGTCCTTGTCCTCGGCCAGCTTGCGGCGCCGTTCGTCGACGATCCGGAACGTGATCTTCAGGTGGTCGGGGACCTTCGCCCAGTCGAAGTCCTCGGCGTCGAACGGCACCCCCACCATGCGCTTCAGCTCCCGCGCCATGGTGAGCGTGAGCGGTTCTTGGAGCGGCACCGCCCGCTCCAGGAACTTCTGCGCGAAGTTCGGGGCCGGTACGTAGTTGCGGCGGATCGGCTTGGGCAGGGACCGGATCAGCTCCGTGACCACCTGCTCCCGCAGCCCCGGGATCTGCCAGTCGAATCCCTCGTCCGTGACCTGGTTGAGCACCTGGAGCGGCACGTGCACCGTCACGCCGTCGGCGTCCGCCCCCGGCTCGAACTGGTACGTCACCCGGAACTTCAGCGGCCCCTGCCGCCACGAGTCCGGATAGTCGTCCTTGGTGACCGCCCCCGCCTTCTCGTTGATGAGCATCTCGCGCTCGAAGTCGAGGAAGTCGGGCTGCTCGTGGCGCTTGTGCTTCCACCACGAGTCGAAGTGCGCACCCGAGACGACGTGTTCGGGCACCCGCTGGTCGTAGAAGTCGTACAGCGTCTCGTCGTCGACCAGGATGTCCCGGCGCCGCGCCCGGTGCTCCAGCTCCTCGACCTCGGTGAGCAGCCGGCGGTTGTCCGCGAAGAACTTGTGGTGGGTGCGCCAGTCGCCCTCCACGAGGGCGTTGCGGATGAACAGCTCGCGGCTGACCTCGGGGTCGATCCGCCCGTAGTTCACCTTGCGCTGCGCCACGATCGGCACGCCGTACAGCGTGACCTTCTCGTACGCCATCACCGCCGCCTGGTCCTTCTCCCAGTGCGGCTCGCTGTAGGTGCGCTTGAGGAGGTGGCCGGCGAGCGGCTCCACCCACTCCGGCTCGATCTTCGCGTTGACCCGGGCCCAGAGCCGGGAGGTCTCCACCAGCTCGGCGGACATCACGAACCGCGGGGGCTTCTTGAAGAGCGCCGATCCCGGGAAGATCGCGAACTTGGCGTTCCGGGCGCCCAGGTACTCGTTCTTCGCGCCCTCCTTCACGTCCTTCATGCCCACGTGGGAGAGCAGTCCGGCCAGCAGGGAGACGTGCACGCGGTCGTCGGGAGCGTCCTGCTCGTCGAGGTGGATGCCCATCTGCTTGGCGACCGTACGAAGCTGCGTGTAGATGTCCTGCCACTCGCGGATCCGCAGGAAGTTGAGGTACTCCTGCTTGCACATGCGGCGGAAGGACGAGGAACCCCGCTCCTTCTGCTGCTCGCGGACGTACCGCCACAGGTTGAGGAAGGCGAGGAAGTCGCTGGTCTCGTCCTTGAAGCGGGCGTGCTGCTGGTCGGCCTGGGCCTGCTTGTCCGACGGCCGCTCCCGCGGGTCCTGGATGGACAGCGCGGCGGCTATCACCATGACTTCGCGGACGCAGCCGTTCTTGTCGGCCTCCAGCACCATCCGGGCCAGCCGCGGGTCCACGGGCAGCTGGGCCAGCTTGCGGCCGGTGTCGGTCAGCCGCTTGCGTACGTCCTTCTGCGCCGGGTCGAGCGCGCCCAGCTCCTGGAGGAGCTGCACGCCGTCGCGGATGTTGCGGTGGTCCGGCGGGTCGATGAAGGGGAACTTCTCGATGTCGCCGAGGCCCGCCGCGGTCATCTGAAGGATGACGGAGGCCAGGTTGGTCCGCAGGATCTCGGCGTCCGTGAACTCCGGGCGCGCCTCGAAGTCGTCCTCGGCGTAGAGCCGGATGCAGATGCCGTCGCTGGTCCGCCCGCAGCGGCCCTTGCGCTGGTTGGCGCTGGCCTGCGAGATCGGCTCGATCGGCAGCCGCTGCACCTTGGTGCGGTGGCTGTACCGCGAGATCCGGGCGAAGCCGGGGTCGATCACGTACTTGATGCCCGGCACGGTCAGCGAGGTCTCGGCGACGTTGGTGGCCAGAACGATCCTGCGCCCGGTGTGCTGCTGGAACACCCGGTGCTGCTCGGCGTGCGACAGCCGCGCGTACAGCGGCAGCACTTCGGTGAATCTGTACTTCTTCTTCTCCAGCGCGTCCGCCGTGTCCCGGATCTCCCGCTCACCGGAGAGGAAGACGAGGATGTCGCCCTTGCCCTCCCCCATCAGCTCCTCGACGGCGTCGGTGATGGCCGTGATCTGGTCCCGGTCGGCGTCGTCACCCTCCTCCTCCAGTAGCGGACGGTAACGCACCTCCACCGGGTAGGTCCGGCCGCTGACCTCGACGATCGGCGCGTCCCCGAAGTGCCGGGAGAAGCGCTCCGGGTCGATGGTCGCCGACGTGATGACGACCTTCAGGTCCGGCCGCTTGGGCAGCAGCTGGGCGAGATAGCCCAGCAGGAAGTCGATGTTGAGGGACCGCTCGTGGGCCTCGTCGATGATGATCGTGTCGTAGGCGCGCAGCTCGCGGTCGGTCTGGATCTCGGCGAGCAGGATGCCGTCCGTCATCAGCTTGATGAAGGTGGACTCCGGGTTCACCTGGTCGGTGAACCGGACCTTCCAGCCGACCGTCTCCCCGAGCGGCGTGTCCAGCTCGTCCGCCACCCGCTCGGCGACGGTGCGTGCGGCGATCCGGCGGGGCTGGGTGTGGCCGATCATGCCGCGGACGCCCCGGCCCAGCTCGACGCAGATCTTCGGGATCTGGGTGGTCTTGCCGGAGCCCGTCTCGCCCGCCACGATCACCACCTGGTGATCACGGATGGCGGCCGCGATCTCATCCTTCTTCTGACTGACCGGGAGCTGCTCGGGGTAGCTGACGACGGGCACCCGCGCCCGGCGCTCCCCGACGCGCTGCTCGGCCTTGGCCACCTCCGTCTCGATCTCGGCGAGAACGGCGGCGCGGGCCTCGGGCTTACGGATCTTCCGCGCACCTTCGAGCCGCCGGCCGAGCCGGTGCGCGTCGCGCAGTGACAGCTCGGCCAGCCGGGGCGCGAGGGAACCGAGGGCGGGGGCGGGATGCGTAGACATACGGGTTCCAGGATCTCATCCCCGGGAAAAACCTGGCGAACGATTTCCGTCCGGGCAACACAGAACCCCCGTCGAAGATCTCGACGGGGGTTCATATGTGGCTGGGGCCGGGGTCGAACCGGCGACCTATCGCTTTTCAGGCGATCGCTCGTACCAACTGAGCTACCCAGCCGCGAGGTTTCACGTGAAACGAAACCTCAGCGGTCCTGACGGGATTTGAACCCGCGGCCTCCACCTTGACAGGGTGGCGAGCACTCCAAACTGCTCCACAGGACCAAGCTTCGTACGACAGTGTCGCACATGTACTGCGTGCCCCCAACGGGATTCGAACCCGTGCTACCGCCTTGAAAGGGCGGCGTCCTAGGCCGCTAGACGATGAGGGCTATCGGCCCGCCTGGGCGCTTCGCAGCGCGTCGGGGACGTGAGAAGCATATGGGATGGCGGGAGGTATCGCCAAAACGGTTTACGAGGGGCTGGGGGAAGGGGTGGCGCCCGGCTGGTTCTCCTTGGGGAGATGGCGGCTGACCTCGGCCGTCGTCAGGCCCAGACCACCCAGCTTGATCTCGTCCCAGGCCTGGAGGCGCCGGGTGTCCCGGTCGAAGTAGAGGATGGACGCCTGGATCGGGTCGGGGTACTTGCCCTCGACCGCGCGCAGCCCGCTGCCGCCGGTGGAGCCCTCCACGCGCAGGCGGGTGCCGTACTTCATGACCTCCATGTCCTCGCGGTGGAGGTGGCCGGCGAGGACCAGCGGCACCGCGCCGTCGACCTCGCGGGCGGCCGACGGCTCGTGGGCGATGGCGACGTCCACGGGGGTGCCGGCGGTGCTCTGGTCGCGCAGGGCGGAGGCCAGGCGGGCGCCGGCCAGTTCCTGGGAGGCCTCGGCGCCGTCCGACTGGGAGCGGTCGGGGGTGAACTGGGGGTCGCCGATGCCGGCGAAGCGCAGGCCCGCGACGTTCCGGGCCCGGCCGTCGTCGAGGACGTGCACGTTCTTCAGGCTCCGCAGGTACTTCTGGGTCTCCCGGGAGTCGTGGTTGCCGCGGACCCACACATAGGGCGCGCCGAGGTCCTCGATCGGGTCGAGGAAGCCGTTCTCCGCGGCGGTGCCGTGGTCCATCGTGTCGCCGGAGTCGACGATCACGTTCACCTTGTACTGCTGCACCAGCGAGGCGATGATCTTCCAGCTCGCCGGGTTGAGGTGGATGTCGGACACGTGCAGGACGCGGATCGTGGTCGGGTCGGGCTGGTAGGCGGGGAGCGTGGAGGTGACGTCGTAGAGCTTGGTCACGTTGGTGACCAGGCGGGCCAGTTCCTTCTGGTAGACGTCGAACTCGGTCACGATGCTGCGCGCGTTGCCGACCAGGGAGGGCGCGGAGGAGAGCAGGCCGGAGAACCTGGGTTCCAGGACGGAGTCGGGGTTCCAGGTCGCGTAGGCGGTGCCGCCGGAGGCGACCAGGAGGGTGAGGGCGAGCCCGCCCGCGGTCAGGGCTCGCCGGGGGCGCCGGTAGACGGCGAGGCCGAGGGCGGTGGCGCCGGTGACGACGGCGACGCAGGAGCGGACGGCGAGGTCGAGGGTGCCGTGTTCGACGTCGCGGGCGACCTCGTCCTGGAGGCCGGAGAGGCGTTCGGGGTGGTCGACGAGGGCCTGGGCGCGGTCGGGGTCGAGCTGGTCGACGTTGACGTCGAGGCGGACCGGGGCGATGTGGCTGTCGAGCTGGAGGGCGCCCAGCGGAGAGACGTTGATCTTCGTGCCGCCGGCGACGGACGGGCGCAGCGTCATCGTCGTGTTCATGGGGCCGACGGGGACGCGGACGTTGCCGACGACCAGCAGGCCGAGCCAGGCGCCGAGCAGGACGACGGCGACGAGGCCGGCGGCGCGGGTCCAGGGCCGGGGGCGGCCGGCCAGTTCGGGTGTGGTGGTGGGCGTCCGGCGGGGGCGGAGTCGGCGGGAGAGGGCGCGCGGGGCGTTGCGGATGGAGTTCATCACCTGGGCCAGGGCGTGCGGGGCTGCGGCTGGGACGCGGGCCATTGGTCCCGTATGCCCATGGCCCCGGGCGGATATGCGGGTCGTACCGCTAGGTCGTACCCGACAATGGGTCTGTGCTGGAGATGACGCGCGAGGAGTTCGAGGAACTGGTCGCCGAGGCGCTGGACCGGATTCCGCCGGAGTTGACGCGGCTGATGGACAACGTCGCGGTGTTCGTCGAGGACGAGCCGCCGGCGGAGGATCCCGAGCTGCTCGGGCTGTACGAGGGGACGCCGCTGACGGAGCGCGGGGAGTGGTACGCGGGGGTGCTGCCGGACCGGATCACGATCTACCGGGGGCCGACGCTGCGGTTCTGCGAGACGCGCGAGGACGTGGTGGCGGAGACCGAGGTGACGGTGGTCCACGAGATCGCGCACCACTTCGGGATCGACGACGAGCGGTTGCACGCGCTCGGGTACGGGTGAGCCTTAGGGGGCGCGGGTGAACGTCCGCGGGTACGGGTGACGCGCTCGGGTCAAGTCCGCCTCGCCGGGCGCGTGTCCTCTTGTGGGTGAAGGGAGTTGGGCACGGCGACTCCTTGAACCCCGGAGGTGGCCGCCCGTGCGCCCCTTGTACGTACCCGTCCGTCTGGCCGCCACGGCCATGGCCGTCGTCGCCGCGACCGGCTGCATGAGCGTCGGCGACGACCAGTCCGGAGGGGGCGTCAGGCCGTCGCACTCCGCCGGGGAGCGGGGCGGCGAGGCGCCCGGGGGCGGCCCCGTGGGCCCGGGAGGGAGCGCCGGACACGAGGCGGCGGCCGGCGGCAAGGGGGACGGCAGGGGCAAGCGGGCCAAGGGCGGGGAGAAGCGCGACGGCAAGGGGAAGGCCGGGGACGCGAAGGGCAAGGGCGGGTCCGCGCCCGAGCGGCCGGAGGAGGGCGCACCCGGGACCCCGCCGCCGAAGGGCG
This sequence comes from Streptomyces sp. NPDC107500, assembly GCF_055582785.1. Classification (NCBI taxonomy): domain Bacteria; kingdom Bacillati; phylum Actinomycetota; class Actinomycetes; order Kitasatosporales; family Streptomycetaceae; genus Streptomyces; species Streptomyces sp. NPDC107500. The sequence goes on along the minus strand of NZ_JBVJPF010000005.1, from coordinate 31,923 downwards.
GGGGCGCCGGGCCGGGGCCCACCTGGACGCCGCCCGCTGAGCCCTCCCGGACGGTGGAGCCGGAGCCGACGCCGACCGAGCAGCCGCCGACGACCCCTGCCCCGGAGCCGACGGTGGCGGAGCCGTCCTCGTCGGCGCACGAGCCGCCGGGGACCCAGCTCGCGCAGCGGGAGCCGGCACCCGAGGCCGGTGCGCCGGCCTAGCCGCATCCCCCGGCTGACCTGGGCATTGCGGGCCAGTTTGCCTTCGGGGGTGTGAGGTGCGTATGGTGGTAGATCGTTTGATCCCATTTGCCCGGCGCCACCGCAGAGCGCGCCGTGTGGCGCGTTCTCTCCCCCTGCCGTGGTGGACCGCATTGAGGCGGTCGTATTGCGAATCGCGATTCACGGAGTTGACGGGCGCGTGCCGACGAGAGACTCCGGAAGGTTTCGCATTCGCATGTCCATCACCAGTACCGATCACGCCGTCATGCCCGAGAACGCCGAAGGCGTCGAGGGCGCGACGGAGGCCGTAGAGGCCGCCGAGACCCCCGCCACCCCCGAGGTGACCTTCGCCGAGCTGGGCCTGCCCGAGGGCGTCGTGCGCAAGCTCGCGCAGAACGGCGTGACCACCCCCTTCCCCATCCAGGCCGCGACCATTCCGGACGCGCTGGCGGGCAAGGACATCCTCGGCCGGGGCCGCACCGGCTCCGGCAAGACCCTCTCCTTCGGTCTGCCGACCCTGGCCACGCTGGCCGGCGGCCGCACCGAGAAGCACAAGCCGCGTGCCGTCATCCTCACCCCGACCCGTGAGCTGGCCATGCAGGTCGCCGACGCGCTCCAGCCGTACGGCGACGTCCTCGGCCTGAAGATGAAGGTCGTCTGCGGCGGCACCTCGATGGGCAACCAGATCTACGCCCTCGAGCGCGGCGTCGACATCCTGGTCGCCACCCCGGGCCGCCTGCGCGACATCATCAACCGCGGCGCCTGCTCCCTGGAGAACGTGCAGATCGCCGTTCTCGACGAGGCCGACCAGATGTCCGACCTGGGCTTCATGCCCGAGGTCACCGAGCTGCTCGACCAGGTCCCGGCGGGCGGCCAGCGGATGCTGTTCTCCGCGACCATGGAGAACGAGATCAAGACCCTGGTCGACCGGTACCTGGACAAGCCGGTCAGCCACGAGGTCGACGCCGCCCAGGGCGCCGTGACGACCATGTCGCACCACATCCTGGTCGTGAAGCCCAAGGACAAGGCGCCGGTCACCGCGGCCATCGCCTCCCGCAAGGGCCGCACCATCATCTTCGTCCGCACCCAGCTGGGCGCCGACCGCGTCGCCGAGCAGCTGCGCGACGCGGGCGCCAAGGCGGACGCGCTGCACGGCGGCATGACCCAGGGCGCGCGCACCCGCACGCTGGCCGACTTCAAGGACGGCTACGTCAACGTCCTGGTCGCCACCGACGTCGCCGCGCGCGGCATCCACGTCGACGGCATCGACCTGGTCCTGAACGTGGACCCGGCCGGCGACCACAAGGACTACCTGCACCGCGCCGGCCGCACCGCCCGCGCCGGCCGCACCGGCACCGTGGTCTCGCTCTCCCTGCCGCACCAGCGCCGCCAGATCTTCCGGCTGATGGAGGACGCGGGCGTCGACGCCACGCGCCACATCATCCAGGGCGGCGCGGCCTTCGAGCCGGAGGTCGCCGAGATCACCGGCGCCCGGTCGATGACCGAGGTCCAGGCCGAGTCGGCGGGCAACGCCGCGCAGCAGGCCGAGCGCGAGGTCGCCCAGCTCACCAAGGAGCTGGAGCGGGCCCAGCGCCGCGCCACCGAGCTGCGCGAGGACGCGGACCGCCTGGTCGCCAGGGTCGCGCGGGAGCGCGGCGAGGACCCGGAGACGGTGCTGGCCGAGGTGGCGGCCGCCGCGACCGAGGTCTCGCTGCCCGAGCAGCCCGGCGCGCGCGACGTCGAGAAGGTGGAGAAGCCGGAGCGCGGCGCCTCGGCCGGCCGCGACCGCTTCGCCGACCGCGGCGACCGCGGTGACCGTCGTGACGACCGTGGTGGCCGTTCGTTCGAGCGTCGTGACGACCGTGGCGGTTTCCGCCGTGACGACCGCCGTGATGACCGTGGTGGCCGTTCGTTCGAGCGTCGTGACGACCGTGGCGGTTTCCGCCGTGACGACCGCCGTGATGACCGTGGTGGCCGTTCGTTCGAGCGTCGTGACGACCGTGGCGGTTTCCGCCGTGACGACCGCCGTGACGACCGTGGTGGCCGTTCGTTCGAGCGTCGTGACGACCGTGGCGGTTTCCGCCGTGACGACCGCGGTGAGCGCGGCGGACACCGCGGCAGCGACCGCCCGTTCAACCGCGACCGCCAGGGCGACCGTCCCGGCTTCCGGTCCGGCGGCCACGACCGCCCGTACGGCCGCCGCGACGACCACCGCGGTTCGTCCGGCTCGTCCTTCGGCCGCCGTGACGACAAGCCCCGCTGGAAGCGCAACGGCTGACGCCTGAACGTCCTTGCGCGCCGCGGCCCCTGCCCTGACGGGTTGGGGGCCGCGGCGCTCTCGTTTCGGCCACGTGGTGACGCATGTCACGCCCGCCCCGAGGGAATTGCTGGGGTCATGACAGATGACGCCAAGGTGAGTGGGCTGTCGGACGAGGAACGGCTGGCCCAGCTCGGCTACACCCAGGTTCTGGCCCGCCGCATGTCGGCGTTCTCCAACTACGCGGTCTCCTTCACCATCATCTCGGTCCTCTCCGGCTGCCTGACCCTGTATCTCTTCGGCATGAACACGGGCGGCCCCGCCGTCATCACGTGGGGCTGGGTCGCCGTCGGCCTGATGACCCTCTTCGTCGGCCTGGCGATGGCCGAGATCTGCTCGGCGTACCCGACCTCGGCGGGACTGTACTTCTGGGCGCACCGCCTGGCGCCGCCCCGTACGGCGGCGGCCTGGGCGTGGTTCACGGGCTGGTTCAACGTGCTGGGCCAGGTCGCGGTGACCGCCGGCATCGACTTCGGTGCCGCGTCCTTCCTGGGCGCGTACCTGAACCTGCAGTTCGACTTCGAGGTCACACCGGGCCGCACGATCCTGCTCTTCGCGGGCATCCTCGTCCTCCACGGCCTGCTGAACACCTTCGGCGTCCGCATCGTCGGCCTGCTGAACAGCGTCAGCGTCTGGTGGCACGTCCTCGGCGTCGCGGTCATCGTCGGCGCGCTGACCTTCGCCCCCGACCGGCACCAGTCGGCGTCGTTCGTCTTCGGCGAGTTCGTCAACAACACCGGCTGGGGCAGCGGCGTCTACGTCGTCCTGATCGGCCTGCTGATGGCCCAGTACACCTTCACCGGCTACGACGCCTCCGCCCACATGACGGAGGAGACGCACGACGCGTCCACCGCCGGGCCGAAGGGCATCGTCCGCTCCATCTGGACGTCGTGGATCGCCGGCTTCGTCCTCCTCCTCGGCTTCACCTTCGCCATCCAGTCCTACGAGGGCGCCCTCACCTCCCCGACCGGCGCGCCGCCCGCCCAGATCCTCCTGGACGCGCTCGGCGCCACCGCGGGCAAGCTGCTGCTCCTGGTCGTCATCGGGGCCCAGCTGTTCTGCGGGATGGCGTCGGTGACGGCGAACAGCCGCATGATCTACGCCTTCTCCCGCGACGGCGCGCTGCCCTTCTCCCACGTCTGGCACACCGTGAACCCGCGCACCCGCACGCCGGTCGCGGCGGTCTGGCTGGCGGCCCTGTCCGCGCTGGCCCTCGGCCTGCCGTACCTGATCAACGTCACGGCTTACGCGGCGGTGACGTCGATCGCCGTCATCGGCCTCTACATCGCGTACGTCATCCCGACCCTGCTGCGGGTCCGCAAGGGCGACGCCTTCGAGCGCGGCCCGTGGCACCTGGGCCGCTGGTCCCGGGCGATCGGCGTGGTCGCGGTGACGTGGGTCGGCGTCATCACGGTGCTGTTCATGCTGCCCCAGGTCTCCCCGGTCACCTGGGAGACCTTCAACTACGCGCCGATCGCGGTCCTGGTCGTCCTCGGCTTCGCGGCGACCTGGTGGCTGGCCTCGGCCCGCCACTGGTTCCTCAACCCCGACCACGCCCGCACCCGCGCCCGCGCGGCCGCCCGCGCGAACGCCCCCGAGCCGGTGGATCCGTAGGCCGGCGCTCCCACCGCCCGCCGACGCGGCCGTGACCCCGATACCCGATCGGCGTCCCGGCCGCGTCGGGCTATGCTCGGTGTGGCAACATCACGCAGCACCGCGTGGTACCCCCTGGGCCCTTAGCTCAATTGGCAGAGCAGTGGACTTTTAATCCATTGGTTGTGGGTTCGAGTCCCACAGGGCCTACGCGTTGGACCCCAGCTCACGGCAGGACCGAGCTGGGGTCCTGTTCGTGTCGCACGGCGGTCACCCGCGCACGTGCAGCCCGAAACCCGTGCGGCCCGCGGGCTCCAGCCCCTCCTTCAGCCGCAGCGAAGGCATCTCGTAGTCGCCGAAGTTCTGCCGCCGGAAGGCGATCGGCTCGGTCGACTCCAGTGTGAGCAGGCGCTGCTCCCACGCCTTGGCGACGTCCGGGTAGTCCTCGACGGTCATCCGGTCGGCGCCGTACACGACGAACGGCGGCACGGCCTCGATGCCGGGGTAGTAGAGGATGCCGTGGTGGATCGGGAACAGGAGATCCTCGATGGGGCCGTTGATGCCGCGGGCGCCGTAGTGCGACTCCTGGCCGCCGATGGTCACCGACAGCAGGGCCTTCCTGCCCGCGAGGGTGCCTTCGCCGTAGCGCTCGCCGTACTTGGTGTCGCTGTGCTCGCCGACGCCGTACGCGAAGCGGAAGGTGAACACCCGGTCCACCCAGCCCTTGAGGATCGCGGGCATCGAGTACCACCACAGCGGGAACTGGAAGACGACGGTGTCGGCCCACAGCAGCTTCTCCTGCTCGGCACGCACGTCCGGAGTGAGCGTCCCGCCCTCGAAGGCCCGGCCCGAGTCCCGGGCGACCTTGAGCGGACTGGAGGCCTCGGGGCCGTAGTCCGCGGCGTCGACGACCGCCTTCCAGCCCATCGCGTACAGGTCACTCACCCGTACCTCGTGCCCGGCGGCCTCCAGGGTGGAGACCGCGAGGTCCTTCAGCGAGCCGTTGAGCGACTTCGGCTCCGGGTGGGCGTGGACGATCAGCGTCTTCACGGGGACTCCTTCGGATCGGATGCCTTCGATCCTGGACGCCGCGGCGCCCGTCGTTCAGGGACGCCTCGACCGTCGGACGGGACTTCCTGGTACCGGCAGGGCCACCCTCACGGTCCCCGCCCGTGGCCATACTGGGGGCATGGACGATCTCGCTGGATTCCTGCGGACCCGGCGCTCCCGCGTCGACCCGGCGTCCGCCGGCATCCCCACCGACAGCCGCCGCCGGGTCGAAGGGCTGCGCCGCGAAGAGGTGGCGCACCTGTCCGGAGTCAGTGTCGACTACTACGTACGCCTGGAGCAGGGCCGCGCCACCCAGCCCTCCGAGCAGGTCCTCGACGCGCTCGCCCGCGTCCTCGGCCTCGACGAGACCGAACGAGGGCACCTCCACCGGCTCGCCCGGCAGCGCCGCCGCCGGGCGAAGGCACCGGCCTCCCGCGTCCGGCCGGAACTGCTGCGCGTCCTCGACCTGGTCGCCGACGCACCCGCGGTCATCATGAACCACCGCCTGGACGTGCTCGCCGGGAACCGCCTCGCCGGGCTCCTCTACGGCCGGCCGCTGCCGGGACTGAACACCGCCCGGCACATCTTCCTGGAGGAGGCCGAGCGGGGCCTCTACGCCGACTGGGAGAACTGCACCCTCGACGCGGTCGGGCACCTGCGGCTGGCCGCGGGCAAGTACCCCGAGGATCCCCGCCTGGCCTCGCTCATCGGCGAGTTGGCGATGGGCAGCGAGCGCTTCCGCCGCCTCTGGGCCCGCGCGGACGTCTGCGCCCGCACCCACGGCCGCAAGGCCTACCAGCACCCGCTGGTCGGACTGCTGGAACTGCACCAGGAGAACTTCTCGTTGCCGGACGCGTCGGGCATGGAACTGCTGGTGCTCTCCGCGCCCCCCGGCAGCCCCACCGAGGACGGGCTGCGCCTGCTCGCGGGGCTGGGCGCGGACGGCGACGACGCGCATTCGTCCGTGAACGCGCAGGCCCGCGAGTAACCGAACCACGCCGGCGTGGGACGGCTACCGTGACGGCGAGTACGGCCCCGGCGGGTACGGCCCGCCGGGCGGTTCCGCGACCGGGGCCGAAGCACGAAGGAGCACGTCCGGACATGACCGCCCACGAGAGGGCCGGCAGGCCCCTCCCCTATGTCCTTCTCTCCGCCGCCGTCTCCCTGGACGGCTACCTCGACGACACCGGGCCCGACCGGCTTCTGCTGTCCAGCCCCGCGGACTTCGAGCGGGTCGACGAGGTGCGGGCGTCGGTCGACGCGATCCTGGTCGGGGCCGGGACGATCCGGGCCGACAATCCGCGGCTGCTGGTGAACTCCGCCGAGCGGCGGGCGGCGCGGGTGGCGGAGGGCAAGGCCGAGTACCCGCTCAAGGTCACCGTCAGCGGCAGCGGCGAGCTGGACCCGGCGGCGCGGTTCTGGCACACCGGCGGGGAGAAGGCGCTGCTGACCACGGACGAGGGGGCCGGGCGGGCCCGGGCGGCGGGGATCGCCGGCGAGGTCGTCGTCCCGCTCGGCGACGCGCTCCACTGGCGGGCGGTGCTCGAGTACCTGTACGACCGGCGCGGGGTGCGGCGGCTCATGGTGGAGGGGGGCGGGACCGTCCACACGCAGCTGCTCCAGCAGGAACTCGCCGACGAGCTGCAACTCGTACTCGCGCCCCTGTTCGTCGGCGACCCGGCCGCGCCCCGGCTCTTCGGGCCCGGCGCCTACCAGGGCGGGCGGCTGCGGCTGGTGGAGTCGCGGCGGATCGAGGACGTCGTGCTGACGCGGTACCTGCCGACCGCACCCGGCACCGGCGACCGCGTGAGCGCCGCCGACCGGCACTGGCTTGCGCTCGCCTGCGAGCTGGCGGAGCTGTGCCCGCCGTCCCGGACGGCGTTCAGCGTGGGCGCGGTCGTGGTCGCCGCCGACGGGAGCGAGCTGGCGCGGGGGTACTCGCGGGAGGGCGGCGACGCCGTCGTGCACGCCGAGGAGGCCGCGCTCGCCAAGGCCGACCGCTCCGATCCGCGGCTCGCGGGGGCCACCGTGTACAGCAGCCTGGAGCCCTGTGCGCGCCGCGCCTCCCGGCCCGCGCCCTGCGCCCGGCTGATCCTCGACGCCGGGGTGCGTCGCGTGGTCACGGCCTGGCGGGAGCCGGACACCTTCGTGCCGGGCGCGGACGGCGGCGGGGTGCTCGCCGCCGGGGGCGCCGCCGTCGTCCTACTGCCGGAGTACGAGGAGCGGGCGAAGGCCCCCAACGGTCACCTGTGGGGTGCCTGAGATACCTGTGTGCGTTCCGCCTCCGACATGACGTACACTGGTGACACAACGACGCGGGGTGGAGCAGCTCGGTAGCTCGCTGGGCTCATAACCCAGAGGTCGCAGGTTCAAATCCTGTCCCCGCTACTGAAGGCCGAGGGCCGGAATCCGAAAGGGTTCCGGCCCTCGGTGCGTTCACCCGCTCGGCCCTCACCACTCGCCGCCCACCCCCGTCGCGGGAAACCTGGAGTACGCACGGCAAGCGGCGCGGACAGGGGGCGGCGGGAGACCAGTGGTGCGGGCAGGCGATGTGGAGGACGAGGGAGCGTACGCCAGGGCCGGCGGCCGGCTCCCCGGCGATCCCGTGCCCGACCCGGGCCTCGGCGACGAGCCGGCGCCCGTGCCGACCGCCGGGCAGCCGCGGCCGTGGCGCACGTCCTACGGCCGGGCCCTCGCGCGCTCGCTCCCCGTACTGCTGATCGTCGTCGCCGTCCTGTACGACATCCTCACCCCGCGCTACTTCACCGCCGGGCCCCTCTACACCGCCGCGCCGCTGGTCGCCGCCCCGATCTACTCCCGGCGGGGCACCGCGCTCACCGGGATCGCCGTGGTCGCCTCGGTCGTCGGGCTGCAACTCGGCAAGGGCGTCATCCACTACGTCGACTCCCTCACCGAGCTGATCACCATCGCGACGGTCGCCGCGCTCGCCGTCTTCGTCAACGCCTTCGTCCGCCGCACCGACGAGCGCCTCGCCATCGCCCGGGAGATCGCCGAGACCGCCCAGCGCGCCGTACTGCCCGAGCCGGCCGAGCGGATCGCCGGCTTCGAGATCGCCGCCTGCTACGAGGCCGCGCAGGCCGGCGCCTTCATCGGCGGTGACCTGTACGCGGTGCAGGACAGCGCGCGCGGCGTCCGGCTCATCGTGGGGGACGTGCGGGGCAAGGGCATGGGAGCGGTGGCCGCCGTCGCCGTGGTGATCGGCGCCTTCCGGGAGGCCGCCGAACAGGAGGCGACGCTGGAGGCGGTGGCGCAGCGCCTGGAGCGGGCGCTGGCCCGCGAGGGCACCCGGCGCGAGGGCCTGGACGCCTTCGAGGGCTTCACCACCGCCGTCCTCGCCGAACTCCCGCACGGCGCCGGGACCGTACGCATCGTCAACCGCGGGCATCCGCCGCCCCTGCTGCTCCACGGCGACGGCACCGTGGGGCCGCTGCCCGCCCGGGAGTCGGCGCTGCCGCTCGGCATGGGCGAGCTGGGTGTGTGGCCCGACCGCGCGGAGGAGACGGCCTTCCCCGGTGGGGCCACGCTGCTGCTGTACACCGACGGACTGTCGGAAGCCCGGGACGAGCGGGGGGAGTTCTACGATCCGAACGCGCGGCTGTCCGGTCGCGTCTTCCGCCATCCGGCGAAGCTGCTCGAGACCCTCGCCCGCGACGTGCGCCGCCACTCGGGGGGCGGGATGGCGGACGACATGGCGCTGCTCGCCGTCCGGCGGCCACGGCACGGCGACCATGATCATTGTCACGAGCCGTGACGGGTCGGCGTCCCTCCGCATAACAACTGACGCACCGTCAGAAAGAAGTGACGTGAAGGGGAATACCGAGCAGCGGTCAACTCGCCCGATTTTCACCGATCCTGAGGCGTACGTCCCGGCCGTATTCGTTAATGATCAAGAGGAACGGCTTGGAATCCGGCCCCCGGGTCTATTAACGTTCGATAACGCAGCGCGGTCGTCCCAGCCGTCACAGAAGGCGGCTCCGTGCGCACGCGCCGAATCCCGCAAGGGAACCGGGGAACCACCACATTGGGGTGAATCGGGCGTTTGACGCCGTGGCGACACGGTTGCATGCGCGCGTAGGAGACCTTCCTGCTCCGAACCCGTCAGCTAACCCGGTAGGCGAAAGGAAGGAAAGGAGTACGCCCACGTGGCGTCCAACCGGCCTGCCCCCGAGGCCCCGTTCGTGCCCAGTCGGCACGACACCGACACCTTCGGTTACGAGAACCACCGCACCGAAGAGGGTCCTTGGGAGGAGTGGAATCCCACCGAGGACTCCATCCGCCCCGTACGCGGCCGGCACCGCGTCGCCAAGCAGCGTGGCGGGCTCGCCCGCAGCTCCACCGTCCTCGGCGTCGGTGTCATAGCCGCCGTCGGCGCGGGCGGCATGGCCAGCGCGCAGACCGGCAAGCCGCCGGTGTCGATCTCCATGCCGGACCTGCCCAACGTCGGCTCGCTCATCTCCGACGACGACGCGCCGGAGCCGGAGGGCTCCAGCACCCCGCTCAGCGGCATCGGCGTGACCGCCGCCGCCGACACCGCCGAGGGCACCGACACCGCCGGCGCCGGTGAGTCCCTGCGGGCCCGGATCATGGCGCAGGCCGAGCAGCAGCAGGCCCAGGTCGAGACCAAGGCCGCCGCCGAGGCCGCCGCGGCCGCCGAGAAGAAGGCCGCGGAAGCCGCCGCCAAGGCGGAGAAGGAGGCCGAGGCCAAGGCCGCCGCCGCCAAGAAGAAGGCGGAGGAGGAGGCCGCGAAGAAGGCCGAGGCCGAGCGCCTGGCCAAGCTGGCCAAGCAGTTCACGCTGCCGACCTCCTCGTACACGATCTCCTCGACCTTCGGTCAGGCCGGCGCCTACTGGTCCTCCGGCCACCACACCGGCCTCGACTTCGCCGCGCCCACGGGCACGCTGCTCAAGGCCGTGCACAGCGGCACCATCACGTCGGCGGGCTGGGACGGGTCGTACGGCTACAAGACCGTGCTCACCCTGGATGACGGCACCGAGATCTGGTACGCCCACCAGTCGTCGATCAGCGTCAGCGTCGGCCAGGAGGTCACCACCGGTGACGTCATCGGCCGCGTCGGCGCCACCGGCAACGTCACCGGCGCCCACCTCCACATGGAGGTCCACCCCGGCGGCGGCTCCGGCATCGACCCGATGGCGTGGCTCCAGAGCAAGGGCCTCACCCCCTGAGCCGCGGCCCATCCGCTTCCCCGCTGGTCCCCGGCGGTCCTGACGACAACCCCCCGACGTCAGGGCTGCCGGTTTGCGGGGTTTTTGCGTCTGCGCCGGAATGACCTGATCCGGTGCGTTCGTTGACGCACTACATGACTTCTCTGCGCAAGCTCGGCTCCTCCGACCTGGAGGTCTTCCCCCTCGCCCTCGGCGGCAACGTCTTCGGCTGGACCGCCGACCAGGACCGGTCCTTCGCCGTCCTGGACGCCTACACGGCGGCCGGCGGCAACTTCGTGGACACCGCCGACTCGTACTCCGCCTGGGTCGACGGCAACAGCGGCGGCGAGTCCGAGACCGTCCTCGGCCGGTGGTTCGCGGCCCGCGGCAACCGTGACGACGTCGTCCTCGCCACCAAGGTCAGCCAGCACCCCGAGTACCCGGGCCTGTCCGCCGCGAACATCAAGGCGGCGGCCGACGCCTCGCTGCGCCGCCTGGGCACCGATCACATCGACCTCTACTACACGCACTTCGACAAGCCCGAGGTGCCGGTCGAGGAGATCATCGGCGCGCTGGACGAACTGGTGAAGGCGGGCAAGGTGCGGCACATCGCCGCCTCCAACATCTCCGCCGAGCGGCTCGCGGCCTCCCTGGAGTTCTCCGACCGCGAGGGCCTCGCCCGGTACGTTGCCCTCCAGCCGCACTACAACCTGGTCTCGCGCGACACCTACGAGGGCGGGCTGCGCGACCTCGCCGAGCGGTCGGGCCTGGCCGCCGTGCCGTACTACGCCCTCGCGGCCGGCTTCCTCACCGGCAAGTACCGGCCCGGCGCGAGCGTGGACAGCCCGCGTGCGGGCGGTGCGGCCAAGCACCTGGAGACCGAGCGCGGCCGGCGGGTGCTCGCCGCCCTGGACGAGATCGCCGAGGTCCACGACGCCCCCGTCGCCACGGTCGCCCTCGCCTGGCTGGCCGCGCAGCCGACGGTGGCCGCGCCGATCGCGTCCGCGCGCACGGTGGAGCAGCTGCCCGCGCTGCTGGGCGTCGCGGAGCTGAGCCTGACGGACGACGAGGTCGCGCGGCTGACGCGGGCCTCGGCCTGAGCGTGACGCCGCCGGTGCCCGCCTACGGGCGGTAGGGGCCCGGCGGCGCGTACGGGTGGGCGTACGGGACGTACGGCGTCTGGGCCGGGTATGGCGTCTGGGCCTGGTACGGCGCCGGAGGGCCGCCGCCGTACGGGCCGTACGGGTACGCCCAGGGCGGCGCGGGCCGGGGTACGGGCGGTGCCGTCGAGCGGGCGGCGTGGTCCAGGGCCGGGCGGGCCGCGCCGCGCCGGTGCCACAGGGCATCCAGCATCTCCCGCTCCCGCACGGCGTAGTCGGCGCCCGCCCGGCCCCGGCGGCCGCGCTGCCGCAGGAACGCCAGCGAGGTCGCGTACGCCTCGTACTGGGCCACCGCGCGTGCCGCCTCCTTCCCACCCTGCCGCCGGGCGTGCTGCCGGGCGACGCGGCGGGCCCGCATCGAGCCGAGCGCGTGCGGCTCCGCGGGCGTCAGCCACCCGGCCAGGACATACGCGGGCAGCTCGGCCCGCACGGTGCCCAGTTCGCGCTGCCGGGTCCAGATCACCAGCCACGTCAGCAGGCCGAAGGCCGGCACCATGAAAGCCGCGTACACGGCGTAGAAGCCCCACTCGCCGAACGCGGCCGAGCCGTTCCACAGCGCGTGCACGCCCATCGCGAGCAGCAGGCCGGACAGCGGGAGCAGGGCGCGGCCCAGGCGGTGGCGGCCCGCGGAGAGCGCGGCGATGCCGAAGCCGATGCCGGTGAGCACGGTGAAGAGCGGGTGCGCGAACGGGGACATCACGACGCGGACGAAGAAGGTCGCCGCGGTGACGGAGGCGATGCCGCTGCCGCCGGTCAGCTGGTCGGTGCCGAACGCGGTGCCGAGGTACAGGATGTTCTCGGTGAAGGCGAAGCCGGTGGCGGTGACCCCGGCGATCACCACCCCGTCGACTATGCCGGTGAAGTCGCGCCTGCGGAACAGGAAGACCAGGAGGACCGCGGCGGCCTTGGCGGACTCCTCGACGACCGGCGCTATCACCGTGGCGCCCAGGGTGTCCGCGCTCGCCGGGTCCGCGGTGGCGGTCGCTATCCATCTGGTCGCGAAGCTGTTGGCGACGATCGCTATCAGCGCCGCCGCGCAGGCGCCCCAGGAGAAGCAGAACACCAGGTTGCGCCAGGGGCCGGGGTCGACCCGGTCCAGCCAGCGGAAGGCGGCCACGAGCAGCGGCACGGGCAGCACCGCGAGGCCGAGCCCGACCAGGAACCCCCGCGTGCCGGTCTGTTCGCGGACCAGGGCCAGGATCACCAGGCCGGAGAGCGCGAGCAGCGTGATCAGCGCGCCGTACCGCACCCAGGGCCGCTGCCACCAGTGCGGATGCGTACGCGGGAACGTGGGCTGACGCGTCGGACACGGGGGACTGGCCACGGCATGGACCCTAACCGGTGGGGGGCTGCTCTTCGTGGGGATCGCGGAGCTGTACGCGGCGGAAGAGCAGGTCGTTCACCACATGTCCCTTGTCCAGCCCCTGGCCCTCGAAACGGGTCAGCGGCCGGTGCGCGGGACGCGGCGCGAAACCGCCGTCCGGGGCGGTGTTCTCGAAGTCGGGGTGCGCGGTCAGCTCGTCGAGCATCTGCTCGGCGTACGGCTCCCAGTCGGTGGCGCAGTGCACGAGGGCGCCCGGCGCGAGCCGGGCCGCGGCCAGGGTGAGGAACTCCTCCTGGATGAGGCGGCGCTTGTGGTGGCGCTTCTTCGGCCACGGGTCGGGGAAGTAGACGCGCAGTCCGGCGAGCGAGCCGGGGGCGAGCATCTCGCGGAGCAGGATGATCGCGTCGCCGTTGGCCACCCGGATGTTGGACAGGCCGTTGCGCTCGGCGAGACCGAGGAGGTTGCCCTGGCCCGGGGTGTGGACGTCCACGGCGAGGATGTTGGTGCCGGGGTCGGCCTCGGCCATCTGCGCGGTGGCCTCGCCCATGCCGAAGCCGATCTCCAGGACGACCGGGCGCGCGTCGCCGAACAGCTCACCGAGGTCGAGGTCGCGCTGCCCGTCGATGTCCAGTCCCCACAGGGGCCACAGCCTTTGCAGCGCGTCCGCCTGGCCGGCCGTCACGCGGCTGCGCCGGGGCTGGAAACTGCGGATCCGCCGCTCGAAGTGCGATCCGGCGGGATCGGCCTTCGGCCCGTCCGGGAAGCGCGGCTCCCCCTTGGCACGGGTGTGCCTCAGGGGGGTGCCGGTGTGGGTGGCGGCTGGCTGGTGAGCGTCGGGGGCGCTGGGGAAATCAGACACAGTGCCCCCAATTTTACGGCCCGCCCGGGCCGGGCTCACGAGCCTCCCAGCAGGGTCAGTGCCCTGCGGCCCACCTCCCGGCCGATCGGCAGGGCGGCGGTGGCCGCGGGCGACGGCGCGTTCAGCACGTGCACCGCGTGGGGGCCCTCCTTGATCAGGAAGTCGTCCACCAGCGTCCCGTCGGCCAGCACCGCCTGGGCCCGCACGCCGGCCGGGGCCGCGACCAGGTCGCTCTCCGTCACGGACGGCAGCAGTCTGCGTACGGCGGTGGTGAAGGCCGCCTTGGACAGGGACCGGCGCAGCTCGCCGGTGCCGTACCTCCAGTGCCGCCGCGCGATGTGCCAGGAGCCGGGCCAGGCCAGCGTCGCGGCCAGCTCGCGGGGGCGGACGACACCCCAGCCGTAGCCCTCGCGGGCCAGCGCCGGCACCGCGTTCGGCCCGAGGTGGACGCCGCCGTCGATGCCGCGGGTGAGGTGAACCCCGAGGAACGGGAACGCCGGGTCGGGCACCGGGTACACCAGGCCCCGCACCAGCTCGGGACGGGCCAGCTCGTAGTACTCGCCCCGGAACGGCACGATGCGCATCCCCGGGTCGTCGCCGGTCAGGCGGGCGATCTCGTCGCAGTGCAGCCCGCCGCAGTTGACCAGGACGCGGGCGCGGAGGACCTCGCCCGAGCGGGTGCGGACGGCGACGCCGAGACCGGGGCGGCGGTCGATGTGCCGTACCTCGGCGCCGTAGCGCAGCTCCGCGCCGGACGCCTGGGCGAGCTGGCGCGCGACGGCGACGTAGTCGCAGATGCCGGTGGTGCCGACGTGTATGGCGGCGAGGCCCCTGACCTCGGGCTCGTACTCCTGGATCTGGGCGGCGCCCAGCTCGCGTACCGGAATGCCGTTCTCCCGGCCGCGCTGGACGAGGGCGTGCAGGCGGGGCAGCTCGGCGCGGTCGGTGGCGACGATCAGCTTGCCGGTGACGGCGTGGTCGATGCCGTACTCGGCGCAGAACTTGACCATCTCGGCGGCGCCCCGAACCGCGTAGCGCGCCTTGAGCGAGCCCGGGCGGTAGTAGACCCCGCTGTGGATGACGCCGCTGTTGCGGCCCGTCTGGTGCCGGGCCGGGCCCGGTTCCTTCTCCAGCACCGTGACCCGGGTGCCCGGGGCGGCGCGCGTGATCGCGTACGCCGTCGACAGGCCGACGATGCCGCCGCCGATCACCAGCACATCGCAGTCGAACACTCGTTCCATCTCCCGGTCCACCTCCCGGCTTCGATAGTGCACTGCGCCACTGACAATGCCTTCAAACCCGGAAGGGGCGGTGCATCGGGCCGGCCCCGTCAGGCCGGGGTCACCAGCAGCGGCCGCGCGCGCTCGCGCAGCTCGACCACGCGCGGCTCGTCGCCGTAGGGCTCCAGACGGTGCAGGAGGTCCTTCACGTACTCGGTGGTGCGGGCCGAGGAGATGCGGCCGGCCACCTCGACCGCCCGCTCGCCCTGCTCGCAGGCCGCGTCCAGATTGCCCGACTCCAGCTCGGCCACCGCCGAGACGACGAGCCTGAGGCCGTGCGAGCGTACGAACTCCTCCGTCGGCTTCGACAGGGCCTGCTCGGTGAAGCGGCGCACCTGGCGTGGTGCCTTCAGGTCGCGGTAGCACTCGGCCGCGTCGGCGGCGAACCGGTCGTAGGAGTAGAAACCCAGCCACGACGGGTCGCTGTCGCCGGGGCGGGCGCGCTCCAGCCAGCTCTCGGCGGCCTTCAGCGCGGCGCCGGCCGCCGGTGCGTCGCCCGCGCGCGCGTGGGCCCGGGCCTCCACCAGGCGGAAGAAGCTCATGGTGCGGGCCGTGGCCAGGCCCCGGTTGCGCTCCAGGGCTGCCTGGGCGAGGTCCACGCCCTCGTCGCCGAAGCCGCGGTAGGTGGCCTGAAGGGACATCGAGGCGAGGACGTAGCCGCCCAGGGGGACGTCGGCCGCCGCGCGGGCCAGGCGCAGGGCCTGGATGTAGTACCGCTGGGCCGCCTCCTGCTGGCCGGTGTCGAAGGCCATCCACCCGGCCAACCGGGTCAGTTCGGCCGAGGCGCCGAACAGGGCGCGGCCGACCTCGTCGGAGTAGGAGCCGAGCAGCAGGGGCGCCGCCTCGACGCGTAAGCACTCGGGGACCATCGACGAACGCCAGTCGCCACCCCCGTACTTGGAGTCCCAGCGGCGGGCGTCCTCGGCCGCCTCCCGCAGTTTCTGCACGTCGCTGTGGCCGACTTTGAGCGGTGCGCCGGAGCCCTCGGCCGGACCCACGTCGCGCGCCACCGAGCTGTCGGCCGGGGTTATCAGCCACCGGGAGGCGGGCGTCGCGTACGCGCTCACCGCGAACGAACCGGCCAGCGACTGCCAGATGCCGCCGCCGGCCCGGCGGCCGGCGAGGTCCAGACGGTACAGCTCGGTGGCGGACCGCACCGCCTGGCCGACGTCCCGCGGGAAGGCGAGGCCCACTTCGGGGGCGGGGTCCGCGTCCGCCAGGCCGATCTCGTGGAGCGGCACCGGGCGGCCGAGCTTCTGGCCGATGGCGGCGGCGATGAGGTGCGGCGCCGCACCCTGCGGCACCATCCCCTTCGACACCCAGCGCGCCACCGACGTCTTGTCGTAGCGCAGTGTCAACCCGCGTTGGGCGCCGAGGTCGTTGACGCGCCGTGCGAGTCCTGCGTTGCTGATTCCCGCGAGGGCGAGAACGGCGCCGAGCTTTTCGTTCGGCCCGCGTTGCTCCCTGGACATGCGCCACCCCTCGACACAGACGGCTGCCGCGCTGGCATAACCACGCGGCATTCGTAAACCCAGCGTAGTTCGCCGGATCCCAGGCGTTAAGAGGCATTGTTCCGGATGGCGGGATTGTGGTCCGTACTCAAGTGCGGTGCGTGCACGGTCCGTTGCGGCGTGCTCCCGTTGTGTGGCCGTGCGCCCGTCCGTGCGCTCTTCTCCGGCCATCGCGGGAGCGATTCCATGGGCGGTGCGTGGGTCGGCCCGCTGTACTGGATCCAGTGGGCTGGGGGACACCGCCGCCTACATCCCCGCGGGCGGCGGACCGGCCCGGGGGGCGAGTCCCGCCTCCCGGGCCGAACGCCGGCGAGTGGGGCGGGGGCCTGTACGCAGCGTGTTCGAGTCTGTCCGTGTGTCGTCGATTTGGCTGAAAATCGTTCGTGGTATTTCGGGCGTACATCCGTCCTCACCACGGGAGTTGAGGGCGCGTTGGGGAGCCAAACGGCGCGTTGTGGGGGCGCATTCGAGTCGTCTTCACGCCCACGGACAGAGCGCGGACCGACCGCGGATCGACCGCCGAGCGGAAGCGGAAGGGGAGTTGACGTCCTCGCGCGAGTGACCGCGAGGACGCATTCACGGGAGCCAGTGCGGCTCCGCCGCTGCTCTGTGGCGCGCCCTTCATGGCAGCATGGGGAACCAGTTCGTACGGTGCACTGGTTGTCCCCAGCCTGTGGAGGCGTCGATGCGGTGGTTGGTGGGGTGGAGCAGCGCCGCCGTGGGAGCCGCGGGGATCACCGGCGCGGCCGGCTCCGCGGGCGCCACCGGGTACGACGGCGAGACCGTGCAGCCCGTCGGCGCCCAGCCGTTGTGGGGTGACCCCGACCCTCTGTGGGCGGTCGGCGACTGGCGCCCCGACGAGGTCCGCGTCGTCGACGCCGATCCGCAGACCCGGATCGCCGTCCTCGGCATCTGCGGCGCCTCCGACGAGCAGCTGCGGGTCGCCCTGTTCGCCGCGCGCGGCGGCGCCCTCCGGCACCTGACGGCGTGGCCCGGCAGCTACACGGCCGTCGTCCAGGTGGGGAGACGGATCACCGTCTGCGGCGATCTCGCGGGCGCGCGGCCGGTGTTCCACACCCCCTGGTCCGGCGGCACCGCCTACGCGACCGCCGCGCTCCCCCTCGCCGACCTCGTCGAGGCCAACCTCGACTTCGGCCACCTCGCCGCGCTGCTCGCCGCGCCCGACGTGCCCGCCGCGCTGGACGACTCCACCCCGTACGACGGCGTCAAGCGCGTTCCGCCGGGGCATGCGCTGATCCTGCGCGCCGGGGCGCGCGAGATCGCCGGGTACGAACCGGTGGCCTCGCTCGCCGTCGCGGCGCCCTCCGCCGACCCCGACCGCGCGGTGGACGGGGTGCGGGACGCGCTCGTGGAGGCCGTGCGCACCCGGCTCGCCGCGCCGCGGCACGTACCCGGCGACGGCATCGACCCCGGGCCCGTCCCGGGCATGGGACCCGCGGAACGGCGTGCCGCGCGCGGGATGCCCGTTCCGGGGATCGGGGCCGACCTGTCCGGCGGGCCGGCATCGGGCACGCTGGCGCTGCTGGCCGCCGGGCTGCCGGGGATGCCGGGGACCGTGCTCGGGCACGGCACCGGGGCCGGGGAGCGGCTGCTGGCCGTCACCTTCAACGACCTCGCCGTGGGCGGTCAGGAGTCCGAGCTGGCGCGGGCGGGCGCGCTGGCGGCCAACCCGCGGCTCCACCACGTGGTGGTCACCGGCGGGGAGGACATGCTGCCCTACGCCGACCTGGACGGGCCGCTCACCGACGAACCGGGCTCGTCCCTGGTCGCGGCCGCGCGGCACCGGGCGCGGCTGGCGGCGGGCAGCGCGGACCACTTCACCGGGTACGGGGCGCGGCAGGTCCTCGACGCCCATCCGGCGCGCCTGGCCGACCTGCTGATGGACCGCAAACGGCGCCATCTCGTGCGGCCGGTCGCGGCACTGGCCAAGGCCGACGGGTCGGTGCTGGTCCCCGCGCGCGTGTACGGGGCGGCGCGGCGGCTGGCGCGGACGCCGTACCGGACGGGTCTCGAGGTGCTCGCCGAGCGGCTGCTGAGGCGGCGGTTCGACGCGCTCGGTGACGGGGCGATGGACGCGTCCCTGGCCGCGCTGACCTGGGCCGGGCCCGGGCCGGCGGCGCGGTGGCTGACCGGAGAGGCGCTGGCTGAAGTATCGGTTCGCCTCCAGACCTCGTCGCAGCGGTCGGGGGTGGGTCCCGGGCAGCGGCCGGGTGACTTCCGCGCGCGTACGGCGCTGGCCCGGCAGGCCGCGGACGTACGGGTACTGGAGCAGGCGGCCGAGATCCGCTTCCAGCGGCTGCACGCGCCGTTCCTCGACAACCAGGTCGTACGCGCGTGCCGTGCCCTGCCGGAGGCGCTGCGGGTGCAGCCGGGGGCGCGGGCGTCGATCCTGCGGACGGTCCTGGAGGGGGCGGGGGTGAGCGAGCTGCCGAGCGGGTGGGGGGCGCCGACGCAGGCGCTGGCCGCGTCGGCCGCACGGGCGGGGCTGCGGGTCTCCGCGGACTCCCTGCTCGGCCTCTTCGACACGCCGTTGCTCGCGCAGGCGGGGCTGGTGGAGGCGCGGGTGGTGCGCAAGGCGGTGCGCGCGGTGGCGGCGGGCGAGGCACTGCCGCTGGACGGCGTGGCCGACCTGGTCTCCCTGGAGCTGTGGCTGCGGCGCCTGCTGGCCCGCCGGGGCACGTGCTGGACGGGCACGCCGGCCCGCCAACGCGCGGTACCGGGCGGGATCGCGCCGGAGCGGGGCGCGCTGGGCGGGGCGGGGGCGGTGGTGCGGCGGGGGTGATGCGGCGGCGGCCTGTGCGGGTGGGGGTGCGCGTGGCGCGGCGGGTGGGATGCCTGCGGCGGCCTGTGGCTGCTTCGGTGGGGGTGCGCGTAGCGCGTTGGGTTCGGTGGTGGGTCGGGGTCGCGCCGTACGCGGCTCTCCCGCGTAGCTGCGGGCAGTCGTGCCTCCCCCAGTGCCTGAACGGCCTGGGAGGTACCCCCAGGGGCGGCACGGGTGGGCGCAGCGGCACCCGGCAAGCGCCGGCCCGCGACACCCACCCCCGGCCCGCACCCGCGCCGGGCACCGCGTTGTGCCGGGACGCGGAACCCACCTCGTACTCGCCCCCGTCGCACGGGCCGCGCAGACCCACCCCGGGACACGACCCGCGCCGCGCCACGTGAACGCCGAGACCCCACCGCCCGCCTCCGGCGACAATGAACCCGTGCGGTACAGAATCCTGGGCGTCGCCCAGACGGAGGACCACGGCACCGTCGTCACCCCCGGCGGGCCCCGCCTCCGTACGCTGCTCGCCGCCCTCGCCCTGCGACCCGGCCAGATCGTCACCCCCGCCACCCTGATCGACGAGGTCTGGGCGGAGGACCCGCCGAAGGACGCCCCCGCCGCCCTCCAGGCACTGGTCGGCCGTCTGCGCCGTACCGTCGGCAAGGACGCCGTCGCCTCCGCCCCCGGTGGCTACCGGCTCGCCGCGACCCGGGACGACGTGGACCTGTACGTCTTCGAGCGCCTCGTACGGCACGGCACCGCCGCCCTAGAGCGCGGTGACGCCGCGGGCGCCGCCCGGCAGCTGGACGAGGCCCTCGGGCTCTGGCGCGGGCCCGCCCTCGCCGACCTCCCCGACGCCGCCGCCCGCCCCGAGGCCCTGCGCCTGGAGGCGACCCGGGCCCGGATCGAGGCCGGCCTGCGTCTCGGCGACGCCCACGACGCCGTACCGCGACTGCGGGAGCTGACCGCCGCGCACCCGTACGACGAACCGCTGCACGCCCTCCTCGTCCGCGCCCTGCGCGCCGCGGGCCGCGACGCCGACGCCCTGGCCGCCTACGAGGACGCCCGGCGCGCTCTGGACGAGGGACTCGGGACCGGACCGGGGCCGCGGCTGCGCGCCCTGCACGCCGAACTGCTCGCCGAGCCCGTCGAGGAACGGCGGCCGGCGCCCCCTGCCCGGACGGGCAACATCCGCCCCCGGCTGACCTCCTTCGTGGGACGCGAACGCGAACTCGACGCCATCCGTTCCGACCTGCGCACGGCCCGGCTGGTCACCCTCACCGGCCCCGGCGGCTCCGGGAAGACCCGCCTCGCCGAGGAGGCAGCCGCCGCGCTCCCGCAGGCCTGGCTGGTCGAACTGGCCCCTCTCGACCGGCCCGAGGCCGTGCCCGGCGCGGTCGTCAACGCGCTCGGGCTGCGCGAGACCGTCCTGGTGAGCAGCGACCGGGCCGCAGTCCCGCACGACCCCGTCGCCCTGCTCGTCGAGTACTGCGCGGCTCGCGACCTGCTTCTCGTCCTTGACAACTGCGAACACGTCATCGAGGAGGTGGCCCGGCTCGCCGAGACGCTGCTGACCCGCTGTCCCGGCCTCACCGTCCTCGCCACCAGCCGTGAACCCCTCGGTGTCCCGGGGGAGTCGGTGCGCCCGGTCGAGCCGCTCACCCCGGATCAGGCCCGGCGCCTCTTCGCCGCCCGCGCGGCCGCCGCACGGCCCGACGTGGGGACCGTGCTGCGCGACGAGACCGCCGTCGCCGAGATCTGCCGCCGACTGGACGGGCTCCCCCTCGCGATCGAGCTGGCGGTGGCCCGCCTGCGGGTGCTCACGCCCCGGGAGATCGCCGACCGGCTCGACGACCGCTTCCGCCTGCTCACCTCCGGCAGCCGCACCGTCCTGCCCCGCCAGCAGACCCTGCGCGCGGTGGTCGACTGGTCCTGGGACCTCCTCGACGATGCCGAACGGACCATGCTGTGCGAGCTGTCCGTCTTCGCCGGCGGCTGGGAGCTGGACGCCGCGGAGGCCGTCGGCACCGGGCCCGCGGCCGACCTCGTCGGGGCCCTAGTCGACAAGTCCCTCGTCGTCGCCGCCCCCGGCACCCACGGCGCCGGCACGCGCTACCGGATGCTGGAGACCATCCACGAGTACGCCGGTGAACGCGCCGCCGAGCTGCCCGAGCTGCGCGCCCGCGCGGAAGAGGCCCACCGCGCGTGGGTACGCGCGCTGGTCGAGGAGGCCGACCCCCAGCTGCGGTCCGCCGGGCAGCTGCCCTGGATCGCCCGGCTGGAGGCCGAGCACGACAACATCCGCGCGGCCCTCGACCGCACCCTCGGCGCCGGTGACGAACGGGAGGCCGCCGCCCTCGCCCTCGCCATGGGCTGGTTCTGGTGGCTGCGCAACTACCGGCACGAGGGCGTCCGGTGGTTCGACCGGACGCTGCGTCTCGGAGCCGCCCTGGACGCGGGCGGCGGGGAGGTGCCGGCGCCGGACGTCCTCGCCCGTCGTACGGCCGCCGCCGACCCCGTAGCCGCCCTCCTCGCCGTACCGGAGGGCGACACCCGGCACCCGCTGCACTCCCTGCGCATGCGGGTGCGCATGATGCACCTCCTCCTCACCTTCGAGTCCGGGCCGGGGGAGGGGCGGCTGGACGAACGGATGCGGCGCTACGTCGTCCGGCTGCGGGACCACTTCGCCGCCGGTGGCCCCGAAGCGGCCCGGGTACCCGGCCTCATCTGGCCGTTGACCCAGTTCTTCGTCAGCGACTCGGACGACGTACGCGAGGTCATGGACGCCTCCGTCGCCAATTGCCGCGCCCACGGGGGCGAGTGGGAGATCGCCGCCAGCCTCATGTTCCGCACGCACACGGTGGTCGACTCCTCCGGAGGTCTGGCCGGCGTCGACGAGGACCTGGCGGAACTGCGCGTGCTCAGCCGCCGGATCGGCGACCGCCTGGTGGAGGCGCAGGTGTGCAGCGCCTTCGGCGAGCACGCCATGGCCCTCGGCCGCTACGAGGAGGCCAGGGCCGAGTACGAGGAGGCCCTGAGGTTCGCCGATGAGGTGGGCGCCTTCGCGGAGTCGCCCTTCCTGATCGCCAGGCTCGCCGAGATCGCCTACCGCGCGGGCGACCGAGACACGGCGCTCACCGTGCTCGACCGGGCCGGCGCCGCCGCCGACCGGTACGGCGTGGTGGACTCCAAGGCGTTCGTCCTGATGCTGCGGGCTGGACTCGCGGTGGAGGACGCGGACTTCGCGCGCGGGCGTGCCCTGTGCGAGGCGGCGCGCGAGGAGTGCGTGCGCGGGACGCCTCCACCGCAGTTCCTGGCGACGCTGGGGCTGGTGGACGCCCTCGTTACGGCGGGCGAGTCGGGGCCGCGCGAGGGTCTGCCGCTGCTGGTGGAGACCTTCCGTACGGCCGTGCACAAGCGGTGCGCCGACCTGGTCGTGGCGGCCCTCGTGGACGGCTCGGCCGAACTGCTGTGCCGCCTCGGCGACCACGCCCGGTCGGCACGGCTGCTCGGCGCGGCCGCACACTGGCGCGGCGGCCGCCCGCGCCCCATGCCCGACCGCGCGCACGCCGAGCGGGCCGGGGCCGCCGCCCGGACCGCCCTCGGCGGTGAGCGGTACGCCGCCGAGCAGGCCGAAGGCGCCGCCCTCGACCGGGGCGACGTCCTGGCCGAACTGGACGAGGCGGTGCGCGACCTCCGGCCGCGGCAGCCGGTCCCGTAGCGCGCGGGGTGGTGCGGGGCGCTACCCGCAGGTGAAGCGCGACTGCGCCCAGTCGGCCAGCGCCGCCGAGTCGAGCGGCCCGTGCGGCTCGGCCACCAGGCGTACGGTCTCGCGCCCCGAGACGTCCACATGGACGGGCACCGCCGGGTCACCGCCCTCGACCGGCCCGGAGTTCCACAGCCGGACACCGTCGGCGAACACCGAGAAGTGGACCTTGCCGAACTTCATCGTCAGGTCGTCGACGCCGGCCAGCGCGTCGTAGGACGAGCAGGAGCGGTTGAGGTCGATGGTGACGGAGGAGCGGCCGTGCACGGTGACGCCGTGCGCGTACCGCACGCCGTCGATCGACAGGGCGGAGCGCTGCCACACCCAACTGCTCCCGGCCAGCCGCATCTCGGGCCGGGTGCCGTCACCGGTCACGTCGTACGCCAGCTCGTTCCACTGGTAGACGGTCCGGGCGGGTGGGGGCGGTGACGCGGGCGGCGGGGGTGTGGGGGAGGGCGTGGGCGCGGGGGGTGACGGGGGCGGGGTCGGCTTGGGGGTGGGCTTCGGGGTGGGCGTCGGCTTCGGTGTCCGGGGCGGTTCGGGTGTCGGGGTGGGGGTCGGGGTCGGCTCGGGCGCGGCCGCCGGGGGCTGGGGGCGGGGTGGGCGCGGTGAGGGCGTGGGGGAGTCGGGGGCGGGCTGTGCCACCGGTGAGGAGGCGGGCGGGGCGGCCTTCGAGGGACGGTCCTCCGGCTCGTCGTCGCCGGCCAGCGCGAAGACCAGCGCCGCCGCGGCGGCCACCGCCACCACACCGGCCGCGATGCCCGCCTTCACCGGCGCGCCCAGCCCTTCGGAGGCCGCGGCACCGCCGCCCGCACCGCCGCCGCCCGCGCCGGACGTACCGCCGGCCGCCGCCGCACCCGCCGCGCCGACGCCCGCGCCGCCCGCGACGATCCCGGCGGCCTTGGCGTACCCGGCGGCGCCGAACCAGCCGATGACGGCGACCGGCACCACGGCGGGGATGCCGCTCGCCACCTCCTCGATCTGCGTGGCGGCCAGCCTGCACCGCGCGCACTCCTCCAAGTGCTTGCGCAGCCCGCGTTCGGCCCGCACGCGCAGCCTGCCGCGCGCGTACGTGCCGAGCTGATCGGCGTAGCGGGCGCACTCCTCGTCGCCGGTGAGGGTGTCGCTGACGTGGGCCTGGAGGTACGCCTGCTTCAGGCCCTCGCGGGCGCGGCTGGCGAGTACCCGGGTGCCGTTGGCGTCCAGCCCGAAGAGCACGGCCACCTCGCTCGGCGACTCGTCCTCGACCTCGGTGTGCCACAGCACGGCCTGCCACCGCTCCGGCAGCGACCGGAAGGCCCGCATCGCCATCGACTGCTCGGCCTGGTGCATGGCCCGGACCTCGGCGCCCAGTTCCAGGGTGTCGTCGTCCGGGCCTTCGGCGGTCCGCGCGGACTGGGCGGCGAACACGGCGAAGTCGTCGACCAACTGCTCCCGCCCGGCCGAGCGCGTCCAGCCCGCGGCGACCCGCCGGACCGCGGTGAGCAGGTAGGCGCGCACGGCGTGCTCGGGCCCCGACCCCCCGCGCACCGCCTGGAGCATGCGGGCGAAGACCTCGGCGGTGAGGTCGTCCGCGGTGTGGGCGTCGCGGCAGCAGGTGCGCGCGTACCGGCGTACCGCGTCCGCGTGGCGCCGGAACAGCTCCTCGTAGGCCGTGTCGTCGCCCGCGCGCATGCCCTCGATCAGCTCGGCGTCGGACGACGGGACCTCGCGCGGCGGCGGCAGGACGCTGTCCTCGTGCAGCTCGCGCTGGGCCGGGACGCCGGACCCCGCCGGAGAGCCGGCCCCGGCCGCACCCCCGCCTTGGCCGGGCCGACTCGCGTCCGTCGGACCGCCGCCCCACGGGGACCTGGCCCGTCCGCCCTGGCCCGGCACCTGTGGTGAGCCGGCGGGACCCGTGTCACCGGGCCCGCCTTCGCCGTCACCGAGTGACCCGCCCCGCCCGTCAACGCTCATCGCGGAAAGCCCCCGCCGCCTGCCCAGCCAGTCCGAACACGGCGCCAGAGTGCCATATTGGCTTTTGTTCAGGACCTCCGCGGGCCGATCACCACTCGTCCGTGGGGACTTGCCCTGCGGCGGTAATGACGCTCAGCCGTTCGGGGAAGGAGAAGTACCTCGGTCCCCCGCCCCGACGGCCGCCGCGGTCAGGAGGGACGCGAACGCAGCCCCTCCAGCAGGATGTCCAGCAGCCGCGCCGAGGCCGCCGCCTGCTGCGCCGGGTCCGGCAGCGAGGGCGCCGCCGTGGCTATCACCAGCAGCACGTCCGACACGGAGACGCCCGGCCGCAGTTCGCCCGCCGCACGGGCCCGCTCCACGAGCCGGCCCACGACCTCCAGCAGCGCCGCCGCACCGTGATCGACCTCCACGGACACCGCGGCATCGGCCGCCGCACCGGCGGCACCGTGCTCCTCCGACACCAGCCGCAGCTCGCCCGAGCCCGGCTGTATCCGCTGCTGCGGCACCCGCGGCTCACCGCCCGGAACGGCGGCGCCGTCACCGCCCGCACCGTCGCCGGCGGAGTCCGACACCCCGACCCGCAGCACCTGCGGCGGCAGCAGCCGGCCGGCGCCCGAGGCCACCGACGTACGCAGGAAGCGGGACAGCGCCGACCACGGTTCGTCCTCCTGCCCGAGCGCCGTCCGGGCCTGGTCGGTCAGCCGCGCCGTCTCCTCCTCGGCTATCCGCCGGACCAGCACGTCCTTGCTCGGAAAGCGCCGGTACACGGTGCCGACACCGACCCGGGCGCGCCGCGCCACGTCCTCCATGGGCGCGCCGTAACCCAGCTCGCCGAAGACCTCGCGGGCCGCGCGCAGGACGTGCTCCAGATTGCGCTGGGCGTCCACGCGCAACGGAGCGTTCCGTGCCGCGTCCCCGCGTGCGCCACCCGCCGCCGCACTCATCGCGCCACCGGGCGCGACAGCCGACGCGGACGACCAATGAGAGTCCTGAACATGCATAGACAATCCCCCGGTAATGACGTCTCCCCCCGGAGACTCTCCCCGCCATCGAAAGCCGGAGTGCGCGGAACTGGCCCCTGCCGCGGTCCGCCCGTCGCGGACCCGGTGAGCGCATCCCCCTGCACCCCGTCGGAAAGAACATAGTTGAGCGAGGGTCAATTCAGAAGGGGCACGTTCCGCACGGAGCGCCCCCCGATCGGAGCACGGATCACATACGCCCCGAATGTGCCGCCCCCCGCCCCCTTCTCCACCCCCGCTGACCTGCACGACCGCGCCTCACCACGGTCCCGCGGCCGTGACCGCGCCTACGCGATCTCCGGTCACACAAATCGACGAGCCTGTGGACAAACGCAAGCGCCGGGTGCGTCATGGGATGGTGAAGGAACGTGCGCGCATTCTCGTTGTCGGCGGTGGCTACGTCGGGATGTACACGGCCCTGCGTCTACAGCGGAACCTCAGGGGCGAACTCCGGCGGGGCGAAGCCGAGATCACGGTCGTCACCCCCGACCCCTACATGACGTACCAGCCCTTCCTGCCGGAGGCGGCGGCCGGCTCCATCTCCCCGCGGCACGTCGTCGTGCCCCTGCGCCGCCTCCTCGGCCAGTGCCGCCTCGTCATCGGCGAGGCCCGGTCCATCGACCACACGGCACGCACCGCCACCATCACCACCCTGGCCACCGACGAGGAGAGCACCGGCGCCCGCCGGCTGACCTACGACGAACTCGTGCTCGCGCCCGGCTCGGTCTCCCGCACCCTGCCCGTCCCCGGCCTCGCCGACCACGGCGTCGGCTTCAAGACCCTCGAGGAGGCCATCGGCCTGCGCAACCACGTCCTCGAACAGATGGACATCGCCTCCTCCACCCGCGACCCCGCCATCCGCGACGCCGCCCTCACCTTCGTGTTCGTCGGCGGCGGCTACGCGGGCGTGGAGGCCCTGGGCGAGCTGGAGGACATGGCCCGTTACGCCGCGCGGTACTACCACAACGTCACCCCCGAGGACATGAAGTGGATCCTCGTCGAGGCATCGGGCCGCATCCTGCCCGAGGTCGGCGAGGACCTGGGCCGCTACACGGTCACCGAACTGCGCCGCCGCAACATCGACGTACGCCTGGACACCCGCCTGGACTCCTGCGCCGACCGCGTCGCCGTCCTCAGCGACGGCTCCCGCTTCCCCACCCGCACGGTCGTCTGGACCGCCGGCGTCAAACCCCACCCGGTCCTCGCCGCCACCGACCTCCCCCTCGACGACCGCGGCCGCCTCACCTGCACCGCCCACCTGTCGGTCGACGGCGCCCCGCACGCGTGGGCCGCGGGAGACGCCGCCGCCGTCCCGGACGTCACCGCGCCCGACACCGGCCGGGAGTGCGCCCCCAACGCCCAGCACGCCGTCCGCCAGGCCAAGGTCCTCGCCGACAACGTCACGCACACCCTGCGCGGCGAGCCCCTAGACATGTACGCGCACAAATACGCCGGTTCCGTCGCCTCCCTCGGCTTCCACAAGGGCGTCGCGCACGTCTACGGACGCAAGCTGAAGGGCTACCCCGCGTGGTTCATGCACCGCGCGTACCACCTCAGCCGCGTCCCCACCGTCAACCGCAAGGCGCGCGTGCTGGCCGAATGGGCCCTCGCCGGACTCTTCAAACGGGAGATCGTCTCCCTGGGTTCACTCGAACATCCCCGAGCGGAGTTCGAACTCGCGGCCGGTGGAAAGCCTTCCCAGGAACCGCCGCACAACCCGAAGGGGTCGTCCTGAGCGGAGTCCGGAACTCCTCCGCCGACTGAGGCGTCTGACGGATGTCGGCCAGGCCGGCACCCTGCCAGACTGGTCCACCACCGCGGGCGAGCCGCCGCTCGCCCCGCGCGGCCCCCGGGGCCCCGGCCGGTCCCGGCCGTCCCGGTCTCCGGCCGCCGACAACTACACGAGGCAAGGATTCGTGAACTTCACGCGCTGGAGCGCCCGACTCCCCGGAACGCAGCGCCGCGCCGCAGCGCGGACCGACACGACGGTCTCCCCCGACCGGCGGAGCGACGGCTCCGTACCCGCCGCCCGCGTTGAGCAGCTGACCGAGGAGGCCCCGCCCGTCCCCGCCGTGGACGAGCTGCCCGTGCGCGACGTCCTCGACCGCGTCCCGGCCCTCGTCGCCCTCGTGCACGGCCCCGAACACCGCCTCGCCTACGTCAACGACGCCTACGTCGCCGCCTTCGGCATGCGCGACCTGGGCGCACGCGCGCGTGAAGCCCTCCCGGAGCTGGACGAACCGGGTCTCTTCCTGCTCCTGGACCAGGTCCAGCGCAGCGGCAGACCCCGCACCCTCAAGTCCCGCAAGGCCTCCGACGGCCGCTCCTACACCTTCACCTGCACCCCGGTCACCGAGGGCGGCGGCGGAGACCGGGGTGACCGCGGCGTCCTGGTCTTCGCCACCGACGTCACCGACCACGCCGAGGCCGCGGCCCGCCTCCGCGCGAGCGAACGCCGCCAGCGCGAAACCGCCGTCACCCTCCAGCGCTCCCTCCTCCCGCAGGAACTGGAGGAGCCCGACGACCTGCGCGTCGCCGCCACCTACCACCCCGGCGGCACCGAGGCCGCGGTCGGCGGCGACTGGTACGACGTGATCACCCTCGGCGGCGGCCGCACCGCCCTGGTCATCGGCGACGTCATGGGCAGAGGCGTCCGCGCGGCCGCCGTCATGGGCCAGCTCCGTACGGCGGTCAGGGCCTACGCCCGCCTCGACCTGCCCCCGCACGAGGTGCTCCAGCTCCTCGACGGCCTCGCCACCGAGATCGACGCCAACCAGATCGCCACCTGCGTCTACGCCATCCACGACCCGAACGAAGGACGGCTGGTCTACGCGTCCGCCGGGCACCTGCCCATCCTGGTCCGCGACGAGAACGGCACCGTCCAGCGCGCCGACGAGCCCACCGGCCCGCCGCTCGGCACCGGCGGCTGGGTGCACACCTCCGGCTCGATCTCCCTGACCCCCGGCTCCACCGCCGTCCTCTACACCGACGGCCTGGTGGAACGCCGCGACGAGGACCTGGACGAGGGCATCGCCGCCCTGGAGCGCGCCCTGTCCGGCGCGACCGGCACCCCGCAGGTGATCTGCGACCGCCTGGTCCGCTCCGCGGGGGTCACCCCGGACCACGACGACGACGTCGCCGTGCTGGTCCTCCAGCACCCCGCCCGCACCGGCGCGGACGCCGAACTGTTCCGCAACGCCGCCCTCGAACTGCTCGGCGGCGTGGAAGCGGCCCCACGCGCGCGTGCCTTCGCCTCCGGCGTACTGACCAGCTGGCGCTTCCCCACCGACCTGCACGACCTGGGCGTCCTGGCCACCAGCGAACTGGTCGCCAACTCCCTCCAGCACGGCACGCCACCCATGCGGCTGCGCCTGCGCCGCACCGACCGCCGCCTGATCATCGAGGTCACCGACGGCGACGACCACCTGCCCAGGCGCCGCCGCGCGGAGCCCGGGGACGAGTCCGGCCGGGGTATCGCCATCGTCGCGACCATCGCCACCAACTGGGGGTCCCGGCGCACACCCGGCGGCGGCAAGGCCGTCTGGTGCGAGTTCGTCCTGCCGAAGGCGTGACGGACCGGAGTCCGCCACGGCCTCACACCCGGCTCACGCCTCCGCGGCCGCCACCGCGTCCGCGGGCGCCCGGCCCTGCGTGACCACCCGGCTCCGAGCCAGCGACGGCTGGTTCTGTACGTCGGTCAGCTGCCGCCCCAGCCGCACCGCCAGCACCGTGATGCCCAGCGAGAACAACAGGAACGCCACGATGTACGGCGCGTGCAGCGAGGCCCCGAGCGGGCCGCCGACCGCCGGCCCGATCGCCAGGGCGAGCTGCTTCACCAGGGCGAAGGCGGAGTTGTACTGCCCGGCCAGCCCGGTCGGCGCCAGGTCCGCCACCAGCGGGGCCAGCGTCGGCGACAGCATCGCCTCACCCAGACCGAACAGCGCGTACGTCGAGATGAAGGCGGCCGTCGCCATCGTCTGGCTGCCGTGCCCGAGCCCGGCGTACCCGGCCACGGCCCACGCCACGGCCCAGATCAGACCCACGGCGGCGATCACGCGCGACCGCTTCCGCCGCTCCACGAACTTCAGCACCGCGAACTGCGCGATCACGATCATCAGCGTGTTCGCGGCCAGCGCCGTCCCCAGCGCGGACGTGGTGATCCCGGCGGCCTCGACGCCGTACGCGCTCAGCCCCGACTCGAACTGTCCGTAGCAGGCGAAGAACAGCACGAAGCCCAGCACGCACAGCTGCACCATCGCGCGGTTGCCCAGCAGCTGCTTCCAGCTGCCCCCGGACGCCTGGCCCGGAACGGCCTCCACGCGCGGGGCGCGCGGTACCCGCACGGTCGCCATCACCGCGACCAGCACCAGGAACATGGCCGCCTCGATGGCGAACAGCAGGGTGAAGGACGAGGCGCTGGTCGCGTCGACCAGGTGACCGCCGATGAGTCCGCCGACGCCGAGTCCCAGGTTCTGCAGGAAGAACTGCATGGCGAAGGCCCGCGACCGGGTCTCCGTCGTGGAGCAGTCCACGATCATCGTCGCGAGCGCCGGCTGCATCACGGCCTGCCCCGCGCCCAGCGCGGCGGCGGACAGCAGCACGGTGGCCGCCGAGGCCGAGAGCCCCAGGCTCAGCGCACCGAGCGCGGCGGTGACCAGGGCCATGAGCAGCACCGGCAGCGGGCCCCGCCGGACGATGGCCCGCCCGGCGAACGGCAGCACGATCAGCGCGGCCACCGCGAAGACGGCGAGCACGAGGCCCGCCGTCATGGAGCCGAGCCCCCGGACCTGCGCCACATAGACGTACAGGTAGGGGACGGTGAAGCCGAGTCCGAACGCGCTGAGTGCGTTGCCCACGTGAATCCGGCGCATCGCGGCGCCCATTGCCCTGGTCACGTTCACCCTCTCTTGGGTCGATCGCTCCAGCCGTTAGAGCTGAAGACTTAGAAGCTAAAGTTCGAAGGTAAAGAGTACATAGCGAAGGACTTCAAGGCAAAGGAGCGGCGTGCCATACTGCGGCCATGGGCGACACCTCCGGCGCCGGCGAACCGCCACTCGAAGAACAGATCGCCGCCTACCAGCGCGAGTTCCAGGGCCTCGACCCCCAGGTCGAGAAGATCGTCTCGGCGCTGTCCCGCCTCAACCGCCGCATGAACGTCGCGTACGGCCGGCAGACCGCCGAGCTGGGCATCAGCAACACCGACTGGGAAGTGCTCAAGGCGCTGGTCCTCTCCGGCGCCCCCTACCGGCTGGGTCCCGGCGACCTCGCCAAGCGTCTCGGCCTGACCCCCGCGGCGATGACCCACCGCATCGACCGCATGGTGACCGAGGGCCTGGTCACCCGGGAGCGCGACGAGTCGAACCGGGTCCGTGTCATCGTCGAGCTGACGTCGGAGGGGCGCGAGAAGTGGCTGGAGGCCATGCGCCTCGCCTCGGTCTTCGAGGAGGACCTGCTCCAGGACCTCTCCCCGGACGACCGGACCGCGCTCGGCGAGGTGCTCACCCGCCTCCTGCGCCGGGTCGAGCACGCCCAGCCAGACGCGGGCGGCCGGCTCAGTGACCTCGATTAAAGATCTTGACAGAGATGCTTGACAGCCCTCTGCGGGGTCCGTACAGTTCTTCGGGTTGCCACGTCACCGTAACGGTTCTGCGGCAGCACCTCCGCCGCAGCAGCGGCACCCAAACCACCAGCACGAGCCCCCAGTGGGAATGACTTCGGCATGTCCGAATTCAATTCCGATTGTCGCTCGACGGCCCGGTAGCCCCCGATTGGGAAACACCGAGACAGTCCGCTAAGGTTTGAGACGTCGGAACGGCCCAACCGCCGGGAAGACAACCCCCTCTGACGGGGAATCAGAGCCCGAAAGGATCTGATACAGTCGGAACCGCCGGAAAGGGAAACGCGAAAGCGAGAACCT
>NZ_JBVJPF010000004.1:0-811831 GCF_055582785.1 Streptomyces sp. NPDC107500 | reverse complement strand
CCGGTGCCGCCGGGGGTGGTGGGTGAGTTGTATGTGGCGGGTGATGGTCTGGCGCGTGGGTATCTGCGGCGGTCTGGGTTGACGGGGGAGCGGTTCGTGGCGTGTCCGTTCGGGGGTGCGGGTGAGCGGATGTATCGGACGGGGGACTTGGCGCGGTGGACGGCGGAGGGCCGGCTGGTGTTCGCGGGGCGGGCGGATGATCAGGTGAAGGTGCGCGGGCACCGGATCGAGCCGGGTGAGATCGCCGGGGTGCTGACCGCGCATCCCGGGGTGGCCCAGGCCGCGGTCGTCGCCCGTGAGGACACTCCCGGAGACACCCGACTGACCGCCTACATCGTCCCCGAAACCACCACCACCGACCCGGCCACAGCAACCATCGACCCCAGCCGGCACGACGCCACCGTCCCCAGCCGGCACGACACCACCGTCCCCGACACCACAACCCTGACCGCCGACCTGCGAGCCCACACCGCCGCCCTCCTGCCCGCCTACATGATCCCCGCAGCCTTCGTCGCCCTGCCCGAACTCCCCCTGACCATCAACGGCAAACTCGACCGAGCCGCACTCCCCACCCCCGAAAACGCCACAGCCGACACCGGACGCGCCCCCGCGACAGCCGCGGAAGACGCCATGTGCGAGGCCTTCGCCGAAGTCCTCGGTGTCGAACGCGTCAACGTCGACGACAACTTCTTCGACCTCGGCGGACACTCACTCCTGGCCGTGGCGCTGGTCCAACGACTGCGCCTGCGTGGCTTCAACCTCTCGGTCCGCGCCGTGTTCGAGGCCCCGACCCCCGCCGGCCTCGTCACCCGCCTCGACCTGCCCTACGCGGGCAACGAACTGGACGTGCTCCTCCCCATCCGGCCCGGCGGAAGCAAGC
The DNA here is from genome assembly GCF_055582785.1 of Streptomyces sp. NPDC107500. Lineage (NCBI taxonomy): Bacteria > Bacillati > Actinomycetota > Actinomycetes > Kitasatosporales > Streptomycetaceae > Streptomyces > Streptomyces sp. NPDC107500. The sequence continues at coordinate 810,951 of NZ_JBVJPF010000004.1, read as the reverse complement.
CGCCGTTCTTCTGCGTACACCCGGCCGGTGGACTCAGCTGGTGCTACATGCCGCTGTCCCAGTACGTGCCGGAGGAGTATCCGCTCTACGGGCTCCAGGCCCGGGGCGTCCGGGAAACCGGCGACCCGGCGGGCTCGGTCAAGGAGATGGCGGCGGACTACATCCGGTACATGCGGTCGGTACAGGCGACCGGCCCGTACCACCTGCTCGGCTGGTCGTTCGGTGGCATCATCGCCCACGAGATCGCGGTACAGCTACGGGCGGCCGGCCAAGAGGTCGGGGCGCTGGTCTCCCTGGACGCGGTGCCACCGAAGCAGGACGAACAGCGGTCCGGCGACGAAGCGAGGGAGGCCGCGCCCGGCCCGGATCGCGACAAGGCGGAGGTCGAGGCGGAGTCCGAGGCGGAGTTCGAGGGTGAGGAGAGGCACCGCAGGCCCGGCAACCTGCGCATGTTCCAGAACGCCGCCAGGCTCCTGCGCCAGCACGAGTTGGGCGTCTTCGACGGCGACCTGCTTCTTCTGTCCGCCGGTGAAGGCAAGCCGGAGGCCGCCGCCCCCGGCGCGGCGGCCTGGGAGGAGAACGTGGCCGGCCAGGTGACGGAGGTCCATCTCCCCTGCAAGCACACGGAGATGGCCCGCCCGGAGGTGCTGGCGCAGGTCTGGCGCGGTATCTCCGACTGGCTGGGCCTGGAGAACACCGACGGCCCGGAAGACCTCGGCCGCTAGAAGGGCGTCGGACAACCCACGAGGCCGGACGACAGACGAAGCCGAACGACAGACGAAGCCGAACGACAGACGGAGGCGACGGCAATGGCGACACGCTCGGCCGACTGGGAGTCGATATACCGTGCGGCGGAACTCGCGCCGTGGGAGGTCGGCCGCCCGCAGGCGGCGGTGGTGCGTCTCGCCGAGGCCGGTCTGCTGTCGTCCGGGCGGGTGCTCGACGCGGGCTGCGGCACAGGGGACCACACACTGCTGGCGGCTCTCCGGGGCGCTGACGCCACGGGCGTGGACTGCTCGGCGACCGCCATCGGCAGGGCGCGGCGGAAGGCCGGGGAGCGCGGGGTGTCCGCGCGCTTCGAGGTCGGCGACGTGCTCGACCTCGCCGGCCTCGGGACGTCCTTCGACACGGTCGTCGACGTCGGGATGTTCCACGTCCTCGACGACGAGGAGCGCCGACGCTACGTGGAGAGCCTGGCGTCGGTGACGGAGCCGGGAGGCACGTGCTATCTGATGTGCTTCAGTGATCGCCAGGCCGGTGCGCTCGGCCCGCGCCGGGTACGGCAGGAGGAACTGGTCGAGGCCTTCGCGGAGGGATGGACGGTGGCCGACATCGCGGGGACGACCTTCGCGATCGCCCCGCGGTTCGGCGGCGAGGCCCACGCCTGGCTGGCGACCATCCACCGGGCGACCTCTTGATCAACCCGTGCGACACTCCGGTCGATCAGTCCGCCCCCCGATGGCGAAGGCCCCGCTGCCGCCCCCCTCTCAGCGTGAAGTCCGCTGCGTCAAGGCTCAGTTCACGCCTGTTTGCGTGTCCTGGTCTGTGTCCGCTCGTCCAGTTCCCGGGCGAACTCGTACCAGGCCTCGGCATACTGCCGGGCCAGCTTCACGACGAGTTCCCGGCAGTGGGCCGGTACGGCGACGCTCAGTTCGGAGGACATGGTCATCGCGTTCTGCTGCAACAGACGCAGCAGGTTCCGGCCGTCCTCGTTGTGGCGTAGGGAGGGATCCCGCAGCAGCTTTCTGAGGACCGGTGTGGGATCCACCTGCTCCAGCCGCCGCAGCTTCCGCCCGGCGTCGTGACCGAGGTCCTGCTCCGGGCCGGCGCCGGTTCCCGAGCCCGCTTCCGCTCCGTCCTCCCGGCGGCCGGGAGTGGCGCATCCCTCGGGCACGGGCAGTTCGCCGACCGCCAGGCGTTTGCGTACGTCGCTCACGGTCGCCGGTGAGATTCCGGCGATCCGCGCCACCTCTCGCAGCGAGGCGTCCGGACGCCGGGCCAGTACCTCCGCGGCCCTGAGGCGCCCCTCGGCCCGGTTGAGCGGGCGCGTCCTGCCGTCGCTGCCGACCCGGGCGCTCACCTGGGTCAACGGGTCGGCCGAATCGCGCCGGATGGCCGCGACCGTCTTCGTCCCCAGGCCGGAGGCGCGCGCGATGGCGCGGTCGGACATGTGGGGGTGTGAGGCGATGATGCGTGCCGCCGCCACTTTGCGGTCGGCGTGAGACAAGGGGAGACCGTGTGTCACATTGGCCGTGACGGCACGGAGGAAGGCGTCCTCGGGGGTCCCGTCGAAGAACTCGACCTCGATCCTCTCCTGCCCCCGTAACAGCGTGGCGAGCAGCCGGTGCATGCCGTCGATCACCCGCATGCTGTGCCGATCGACCAGGATGGGAGGCAGCGGCTCGTCCAACTCCGCCAGCCGGGTGACGTGTTCCTCGCTCTGCCCCGTCGAACGCGGTGAGTCGCCGGGCAGTAAGGAGGAGATGTGAATCGTCTGAACTCCCGGTGCGTACGGCCCCACCCCGTTGGTGGCCCGAATCGAATCGCCGGCCGTTCCGCTGTCCGCTTCGTCTAGTAGTCCGGTACGTGCCTGGTTCAAGTTTCTTCACTCCCACGGAGGAATCACTCAGGACACAGCTCTGTCTTGACGCTTGAAGGGCGTCTTGACGCTTGCAAGGCGTGGAGAGAGTCAGCGACGGTCGGCTCTTGACAGGACCGTGTCTCTGTCGGCGCCGGCGGCGCGAAGCCGTAACTGTCGGGACGGTGCCGGTGGTTTGACAGCAGAACTGAGCCACGGGTGAACCATGAGCGCCTTCCCACCGCCGGGGGCACGGTGCCGTCTCGTTACGACGAACGGGGGTACAGACCATTGTTGAGACCTGTTGGCTTTCGTGTCTAGAGTGTGTCGCCCATGCGTTGGAGCATGGCGTAGTACTCCAGTTGCGCCTCGGCGGCTGTTCGCGGCCCGTCTCCGCCCCGCCCGCTCCCTCCCATACCCGCTCTCCTTCCGCTCCCCGTCCGGGGCTTCGGATCGACATCCCCGAGTGCCGGCCGCCTGCGGTGGCGTTGACCGGATTGGTTTGACGCCTCTTTGTATAACCGCTATCTATTGGTGGTCGTTGAGGAGGGCGGTCTGGTGCAGGACGTGGTGCTGGCGCTGCTGGTCAAGGAGCCGTCGCACGGCTACGACCTGCGCAGGCGGCTGGCGGCGGCGCTCGGACCGTTGGGAGAGACACTGAACGCGGGGCAGATCTACGTCACGCTCACCCGGCTGGAGAAGGCCGGACTGGTCGTCCAGGAACGTGAGGACGTGCCGGTGCGCGGCCCGCGACGCAAGGTGTACGCGCTGACCGCGGCCGGGCAGGAGCGGGCGGCCGCGTGGATGACCGAGGGCGGAGGGCCCAAAGCGGACGTGGCGGAGTTCCATCTGAAGCTGGTGGCCGCCGGTGTCTCGGGTCTGGCCGACCCGGTCGCGCTCGTCGAGGCACGGCGGCGAGAGTTGCTGCGCAGCCTCGCCGAGGCCCAGCACGCCGCTCTCCTGGAGGACACGGATTCAGAGGCCGGGCTGCTTCTGGAGGGCATCGCGCTCCGGTTGCAGGCCGATCTGCGCTGGCTGGAGGCGTGCGAGCGGACCTGGTCCATCCGCGCCCCGCGTGGGAAAGGCGGATCATTCGGATGACGAACGACGGTCGGCGGGCCAGGGGCCGGTCACGGCGCGGGGGCGCGGACGACGGTCCGGGCCAGGCACCCGTGGGGCACGGGTCCGGCGTCGGGGGCGACGTGCGCGCACCGGTACTGCGGGCCCTCGGTCTCACGCGGGTCTACGGTGAGGACGAGAGCGCGGTGTGGGCGGTCGACGGCGTCGACCTCGACGTACCAGCCGGGCAGACGCTCGCCGTGACCGGACCCAGCGGCTGCGGCAAGTCGACGCTGCTCCAGCTCCTCGGCGGGCTCGACCGGCCCAGCGACGGCGAGGTCTGGCTCGGCGGCCGGCGTATCGACGAGCTCGGCGAGCGGGCGCTGGCCAGGCTGCGGCGCCGCGCCGTCGGCTTCGTCTTCCAGGACTTCCACCTGATGGACGAGTTGACCGCCGCGGAGAACATCGAGCTGCCCGCGCTGCTGGCCGGCGCCTCGCCGCGCGCCGCCCGGAACCGCGCCGTCGGTCTCCTGGACCGGGTCGGGCTCACGGACCGGGCCCGGCATCTGCCCTCGGAGCTGTCCGGTGGCCAGCGGCAGCGGGTCGCCATCGCCCGCGCCCTGGTCAACGAGCCGCTGGTGGTCCTCGCGGACGAACCCACCGGCAACCTGGACAGCGCCGCGACCCACGACATCCTGCGGCTCTTCGACGAACTGCGCGCCGGCGGGCAGACCCTGATCACGGTCACCCACGACGAGCGGGTGGCCGCCACGGCGGACCGCGTCGTCTCCCTGCGCGACGGCAGGCTGGCCGGCGACACCCAGCTGGGCGGCGGCGGTGGCAGCGGCAACGAGTTCGGCGCACTGCTGAGCTGGGAGGGCTGACCGTGGGACGCCTGCTGCTGATCTGGCGTCTGGCCGTGCGCGACATGCGCCGCCGTCCCGGTGAGTCCGTGATGTTCGTGGTCGCCGTCACCGCCGCCATCGCCTCGCTGACCCTGGGGCTCTCGACCAACGACGCCGTCACCACGGCCTACCTGAAGACGCGCGAGGCCACCGAGGGCCCCGACATCGTCGCCATCACGACGGCCAAGGACCCCTCCGGCCTGGCCGGACGGCTGGAGCGGACCCCCGGGGTGGCCGAGCAGGCCGATCCGGTCTTCGCCTTCGAGACCAAGATCCGGACGAACGGCCACACCGCGCGCTCCGCGATCGAGGCGCGCGGTGACGAACCGGCCAAGGTCGACCAGCCGCTGGTGACCTCCGGTTCCTGGGTGCGTTCCGGCGGCGCGGTGGTCGAGCGGGGCTTCGCGCAGACGCTCGACCTGCACGTCGGCGACCGCGTCACGATCAGCGGGCGCGACTACCCCGTCGTGGGCCTCGCGATCAGCGCGGCCACCCCGGTCTATCCCTGGAACGACTGGGCCCAGGGGCCCGGGACGTCCGACTACGGCGGCGGCAGGATCTGGCTCACCGCCGCCGACACCCGCGCCGCCGCGGGTGACACGTCGGGCGTGTACCTGTTCCATCTGAAGCTGAAGGACCCGGCCGCGACCCTGACATGGCGGGAAACCGTCTTCACCGACGAGCGCAGGGGCCCCGAATGGGTCAACACCCACCACTGGCAGGGCATCCTCCGCACCGACGCGAGCATGATCAAGTTCGCTCAGCCCGCGCTGGTCGTCGGCGGCTGGCTGCTCGCCTCGGCCGCCCTCGTCACCCTCGCCGCGCTCGCCGCCGTACGCGCCACCCGTGACAACCGTCGTGCCGGGCTGCTCAAGGCCGTCGGCGCGGGCCCCGGCCACGTCGCCGCCGTCCTGCTGGCGCAGTACCTGCTGCTGACGGTGGTGGCCACCGCCCTCGGACTGACCGCCGGGACCCTGGCCGCGCCCGAACTGGCCGATCCCGGCGCCGGGTTGCTCAACACCGTCAGCGGCCCGACCACCGACACCGTCGTGGCCGCCGTGTTCCTCGCCGTCCTGGTCTCGCTGGCCGGCACGCTCGGCCCCGTCGTCCGCGCCGCCCGCTCCAGCACCGTCCACTCCCTGGCCGACTCGGCGCATCTGTCCACCCACCACCCACGGCTGAACGCCATGACGGCGTACCTGCCCACCGCCCTCCTGCTCGGCATCCGGCTGCTGGCCCGCCGACCCGGCCGCGCCGCCCTCACCGCCATCGGTACGGCGACCACCACCCTCCTGATCACCGCCGTGCTCGCCTTCCACGCGGCACCCGACACCAGTACCGCCTACGCACCCGACAACCCCCTCGCGGCACGCAACCTCGTGACCAGCCAGGCGCTGCACGGCGTCACCCTCGTCCTGGTGGCGCTGTCCGCGCTCAACACGATCTTCCTCGGCTGGAGCACCGCCGTGCAGGCCCGGCGCGCCCTGGCCATCACCCGCACCCTCGGCGCCACCCCCCGCCAGGTGGTCACGGCCCTGTGCGCCGCCCAACTCCTGCCCGCGCTGCCCGGGCTGGTGGTGGGCATGCCGAGCGGACTGCTCGTGTACTGGCTGGTCAGCCCAGAGATGGCCATGCCCCCGACCACATGGCTGCTCGCCGCCGCACTCGGCGTCCTCCTGGCCGTCGGAGCCCTGACCGCGCTGCCCGCCTGGACCCACACCCGCACCCCGGCCGGCCGCGCCCTCAACGCCGAACCGGCCTGAGAGAACGGGTTCGGCCCCCGCACAGGGGCTGAACCCGGGGCCGCCGCCCCTCCTGCGCTCCGCGCCGAAGAAGACCAGGACGGCCGGCGAAGCGGCGCCGCTCACCGGTCACCGCCGATCGCCGGGCGGGCCTTGACGGCCGTGGCCGCGCTCAGGCGATGGCGCACGGCACTCAGGTGGCCCCGCAGCCGTTGCAGCGGTGTCGGCGGCAGGGCGCGGGAGCCCCCGCGTGCGTAGTACCGCTCGACGTAGAACTGGCCCGCGCCGAGCACCGTGGTGACCGCGATGTACCAGAGGGTGGCGACCATCAGCAGCGGGATGACCTGGTAGGTCTGGTTGTAGACGAGCTGCACCGAGTACAGCAGGTCGTGCACGGCCAGCACACTGACGATGCTGGTGCCCTTGAGTGTGCCGATCAGCATGTTCCCGGCCGTGGGCACGATGGAGCGCATCGCCTGGGGGACGACGATCCGGCGCAGGGTGCGGCGTCTGCTCAGCCCGAGGGCCTGGGCGGCCTCGATCTGGCCGGATTCGACGGAGAGGATGCCGCCGCGCACCACCTCGGCGGCGTAGGCCGTCTCGTGCAGGGTCAGTCCGACGACGGCGGTCAGGGTGGGACCGAGCAGGTTGACCGTCTCGAGGGTGAGGAACTGCGGGCCGAACGGGATCCCGAGGCCGAGCGTCGGATACAGGGCGCCGATGTTGAACCAGAACAGCAGCTGCACCAGCAGCGGAGTGGACCGGAAGATCCACACGTAACCCCAGCCCAGCGTGCGCAGCACGGGGTTGGCGGACAGCCGCATCACCGCGAGGACGGTGCCGAGCAGGAAGCCGAGGACCATCACCACAGCCGTCAGCCAAAGGGAGAGCAGCAGTCCGTCGAGCACCGCGGCGGTCGTGAAGTAGTGGCCGACCACGTTCCACTGGAAGGCGTCGTTGCGGGCGACGGAGTTGAGTACCAGCGTGAACAGCAGCAGGGCGACCGCGGCGGTCAGCCACCGGCCGACGTGCCGGCGCGGCACGATCCGCGGCAGGTCGGGGCCAGGCGTGCCCGCCGGTTTCGCGGGTCGCGTCGCAGGAGCCGGCGTGACTTCAAAAGGCATGACCATCGAGGGGTTCTCCGGGGGAGGGATCGCGGGTGTGGGTGACCACCCGGTGGCACTCGCAAGGAGCGCCGAGGCACAGGCGCTGCGCGCATGCGGTGCGGCCGGGGCTCGGCGTCGTCACATTCGCCGCGTCCCTCAACACGGCCGGGAAGGCCGCCGGGCGGGGCGGCCGATCCACTGCGGATCGTATGTGCCCAGGGCGTCGGTGTGTCAACAGCGCCCGGGGCAGCACCGAGTCAGACGGTCCGGCATCCGGGCGCTGCTTGACGAGCGCCACGACGTACTGCTCAATTAGTCGCATGACTGCCCAGCAGCGCTTGGTCTCGCGCGATCACATCGACTTCGGTCGGGTGTGGTCCGCCGCGTGTTGCGCCTGACTCGGCAGCGGGCCGTCTGACCGGCCCTTCCCTCCCTCGGTGACCCCGTCGCGGGCCGAGTTCTCTCTCCACGCGCGCTGCCGCAGCTCTGCTTCTCCCGACGCTCGACGTCGTCACGACTGCATCGACCCGTCCGCCTGACGGTCTGTTCACTCATGCCCGCACGCAGGGCGATTCCGCCATGCCCGCGTGCCGCCGCAATCGCTGAAAGGCCACGCCCATGCCCGTGGAGTTCCTCGGCATCGCCGCCACCAACGACGGTTCCGAAACCACGCCCCGCTCCGGCGCCGCGTTCGACAAGGAGTACACGATCCGGCTCGCCCGGGCACACGAGGACCACGGCTGGGACCGGGTGCTGTTCGCCTACGGCTCCGGGTCCCCCGACCCCGCCCCGGCCGCGGCGTACATCGCGAGCAGGTTGGAGCGCCTCCAGATCCTGCTCGCCCACCGGCCCAACGTCTCCTACCCCACCTTCGCGGCCAAGACCTTCGCCACACTCGACCGGATCAGCGACGGCCGGCTGACCGTGCACTTCATCACCGGCGGCAGCGACCACGAGCAGGGACGCGAGGGGGACACCCTCACCAAGGACGAGCGCTACGCCCGCACCCGCGAGTACATCAGCGTCGTCAAGAGGATCTGGACCACCCACGAACCCTTCGACCACGAGGGTGAGCACTACCGCTTCCACGACTTCGTCAGCGACGTCTTCCCCGTCCAACTGCCGCGTCCGAACGTCTCTTTCGGCGGCTCGTCACCCGCCGCCCTCGCCGCCGGAGCTGCCGAGGCCGACATCTACTGCCTGTGGGGCGAGCCCCTCGCGAAGACCGCCGAGCAGATCGAGAACGTGAAGGCCGCCGCCAAGGCCGCCGGCCGCACCGACGTGCCGCGCCTACAGGTGGCGTTCCGTCCGATCATCGCCCCGACCGAGGAGCTGGCCTGGGAGAAGGCCCACCGCACGGTCGGCGCGATCAAGGCCCGCAAGGAGAAGGGCGAGGCGATCACCAGGCGCCACCACGGGCACACCCGGCCGCAGAACACCGGATCGCAGCGGCTGCTCGCCATCGCCGAGGCCGGCGAGCGCTACGACCGCGCCCTGTGGACCCCGACCGCCGCGGCGACCGGCGGCGCGGGCAACTCCAACGCCCTGGTCGGCACTCCCGAGACCGTGGCTCAGGCGCTGCTCGACTACTACGACCTCGGCGTGGACGTCCTCTCCGCCCGCGGCTACGACCTGCTGGGCGACGCCATCGACTTCGGCCGCCACGTGATTCCGATCGTCCGCGAGGAGGTCGCCAAGCGCGACGCAGAGCGGGCGGCACGCGGGACGCAGACCCTTGCGGCGGTGGGCGAATGACCTCCGTAGCGCGACCATCAGGGCGTGCCGCACTGGATGTGACAGTGCTTCATGTCCCCGTCTCGGACCCGCGAGTGAGGCCCCTGCTGCGCGAACTCGGTCACGAGTACTCCACGCGCTACGGCAAGGACGCCCACGCCGAGATCTCCCGCTACCCCGACGAGGAGTTCACCGGACCGTACGGCGGCCTGCTGCTCCTGCTGCTGGAGCGCGGCGAGCCCGTCGCGGGCGGCGCCTTCCGGCGGTACGACGCGACCACCGCCGAACTGAAGCGGATCTGGACCCACTCGGCCCACCGGCGGCGTGGCCTCGCTCGCCGTGTCGTCGCCGAGCTGGAGGGCGAGGCGGGCGCGCGCGGTTACCGGCGGATCTACCTGACCACCGGTCCACGCCAGCCCGAGGCCCGCGGCCTGTACCTGGCCTGCGGCTACACACCGCTGTTCGACACCGAGACGGACCTGGAATCCATCGGCCCGCTGCCCTTCGAGAAGCATCTGCCGGCCGAAACACGCACAGCACGCTCGGGAAAGGCAGCCAACCTGTGAACCCCCGCCCGATCTGGACCCGCCCGCGTGCCGTCGTGGCCGGCGCCCTGCTGCCCGTACTCGCGCTGTCCGCCTGCGGCTCCGGCACCTCCGGCGCCGCACCGGCGGGCGCCCAGTCCCCCGCGCCGACCGACGATCCGGTCGCCGCCGTACGCAAGGTGGACTCCGCCGCCGCCCTACTGCCCGCCGGCGTCCGCGAATCGGGCACGCTGCGGGTCGGCAGCTCGGTCGGATTTCCCCCCGGGGCGTACTACCCGAACGGGCAGGACAAGCCGCCCGCGGGCCAGGACATCGACATCGCCAACGCGGTGGCCAAGGTCCTCGGCACGAGGCTGGAACGGCAGGACGCCTCCTTCGAGACGATCCTGCCCGCCCTGGGCAGCGGCAAGTACGACTTCGGCACCGGCAACTTCGGCGTCACCACCGAACGCCTGAAGACCATCGACTTCGTCACCTACGTCAACGACGGCCAGGGCTTCGCGGTGAAGACGGGCAACACCGTCCTCGGCAAGAAGGTCACCGACCTCACCCAGCTGTGCGGGCTGACCATCGGCACCGGCGCCGGCACCACCTTCGAAGCGACCCTCACCGCGCAGAAGGGGGTGTGCGCCAAGGCGGGCAGGAAGCCGTACGACGTGAAGGTCTACTCGGAGAACGCGGCGACCCTCACCGCGCTCCAGCAGGGCCGCATCGACGTGATCATGTCGACCATCAACGGCCTGCGTTACCAGGCGGCCCAGCCCGCGTCGCGGACCACCTTCCTCGGCGAGTTCCACCGGCTCGACGTCGGCTTCGCCTTCAAGAAGGGCTCCCCCCTCACCAAAGCCTTCCAGGCCGCCGTCAACGAACTGATCGAAGACGGCACGTACGCCCGGATCCTCAAGAAGTGGGGGACCTCCGCCTCCGCGATCGACACGGCGCGGATCAACCCGTCCGAGCACTCCTGAGAGTTGAGCAGGAACACCACGATGGCATCCACCACCGACGTCGCGCCGCCCGGCGCGGCCACCCCGGGCACCGGCCGCGGGGCCCCGCACGATCCGGCCTCCCTCAAGGTCGTTTCCGCCCGTCACTACGCCCGTTGGGCGGCTGCCGTCGCCGTGACGGTGCTGGCCGCCCAGTTCGTGCACGGGCTGGCCACCAATCCGGTCTGGGAATGGGGTGTCTTCAGCGACTACGTGCTGTCCGAGACCATCGTGCGGGCGGTGTGGGTGACCCTTCAGCTCACCGCGTACGCCACCGTGCTGGGCTTCCTGCTGGGCACCGTCCTGGCCTTCATGCGGCTGTCGCGCAGTCCCGTGCTCCAGACCGTCGCCTGGACCTACATCTGGATCTTCCGGTCCATCCCGATGATCGTCCAGCTGGTGTTCTGGTTCAACCTCAGCGCACTGTACGAGAGGCTGGGCGTCGGCCTCCCCTTCGGACCGGTGTTCTGGTCCGTCGACAGCAACAGCATCATCGGCACCATGGGCGCGGCCATCATCGGGCTGACGCTGCACCAGGCCGCCTACGCCGCCGAGATCGTGCGCGGCGGCGTGATCGCCGTCGACGACGGGCAGCTGGAGGCGGCGGCCGCGCTGGGCATTCCCCGGCTGCGGCAGATCCGCCGGATCGTGCTGCCGCAGGCCATGCGCGCCATCCTGCCCACCGCCGGCAACGAGATCATCGGCCTGCTCAAGGGCACCTCCGTGGTTTACGTGATGTCCATCGGCGAACTCTTCTACCAGGTTCAGGTCGTCTACGGCCGCAACGGCCGGGTGATCCCGCTGCTGCTGGTCGCCACCGCCTGGTACGTGGTGCTGACCTCCCTGCTCTCGGTCGCGCAGTACTACGTGGAGCGCCGCTACGCCCGGGGCGCCAACCGCACCCCGCCGCCCACCCCGCTCCAGCGTGCCCGTCGGTTCCTGCGCACCCTGCGCGCGGCCGCCGCCCAGCGCAACCAGCCCGTCATACCCCTGAAGTCGATGGGAGAGAGCCGATGAGCGAAGTGGCGGACGCCGTCGAGGAAGCGACGCCGGCGGTCGACGACGTGATGGTGGACGTCCACGGCGTCCACAAGAGCTTCGGCCCGCTGGAGGTGCTGCGCGGAGTCGACCTGAAGGTCCGGGCCGGCGAAGTCACGGTGATCCTCGGCCCGTCCGGCTCGGGGAAGTCCACGCTGCTGCGCACCATCAACCACCTGGAGAAGGTCAACAGCGGCTGGATCAGCATCGACGGCGAACTCATCGGCTACCGCCGCTCCGGGAGCAAGCTGTACGAGCTGAAGGAGAAGGACGTACTGAAGCAGCGCACCCACATCGGGTTCGTCTTCCAGAACTTCAACCTCTTCCCGCACCTGACCGTTGTGGACAACCTGATCGAGGCCCCCGTCGCAGCACTGCGCCGCCCGCGCAGGGCAGCGGAGGAGACCGCCCGCCGGCTCCTCGACCGGGTGGGCCTCGCCGACAAGGCGGATGCCTACCCCCGGCAGCTCTCCGGCGGCCAGCAGCAGCGGGTGGCCATCGCCCGCGCGCTCGCCCTCCAACCGAAGGTGCTGCTCTTCGACGAACCCACCTCGGCGCTCGACCCGGAACTGGTCGGCGAAGTCCTCGACGTCATCAAGGACCTGGCCCGCACCGGAACCACCATGATCATCGTGACCCACGAGATCGGATTCGCCCGCGAGATCGCCGACACCGTGGTGTTCATGGACGACGGCGCCGTCGTGGAGCAGGGCCCGCCCGCGGCAGTCCTGGACGCCCCGCGGCACGAGCGCACCCGCGCCTTCCTCGCCAAAGTCCTCTGACCGGCCTCACCCCTCTCCGCAAGCAAGGAGCACGAGCATGTCCACCTCGATCGCCCGCCGCACCACCGCGGCCGCACTCGGACTCGCCGCGGCCCTCTTCCTCGCCGCGTGCGGCAACCCCGACGACGGCGGCACGACCGAGGTCGCGGCCACGTCGGGCGGCAAGACGAAGATCAACACCAGTCCGGACCAGAACCGCGTCACCACCGACAAGGTCGACTCCATAGCCGCCCAGGTCCCCCGGAGGATCCGGGAGAGAGGCACCCTGGAGATCGTCGACTCCTCCGGCTCCGCGGCGCCCCTGACCTTCTTCGCCACCGACAACAAGACCGTCATCGGCGTCGAGCCCGACATCGCCTCTCTGGTCGCCGACGTGCTCGGCCTCGAACTGCGGACCAACGCGGTCTCCTGGGAGAACATCTTCGTCGGCCTCGACAGCGCCAAGTACGACGTCGGCTTCAGCAACATCACCGTCACCGAGGAGCGCAAGGAGAAGTACGACTTCGCCACCTACCGCGAGGACAACCTGGGCTTCGAGGCGAAGAAGGACAGCGGGCTGAAGGTCACCGGGCCCGAGGACGTGGCGGGCAGGACGGTCGCCGTGAGCAGCGGCACCAACCAGGAGAAGCTGCTCATCGAGTGGAGCAAGGAGAACGAGAAGGCCGGCCGCAAGCCGGTGGACATCAAGTACTACCAGAACGACAGCGACACCTACCTCGCCCTCCAGTCCGGCCGCATCGACCTCTACCTCGGCCCCAACCCGACCGCCGCCTACCACGCGGCCACCACCGGCAGGACCGAGGTCGTCGGCACCTACTCCGGTGCCGGCACCACCCTCCAGGGCCTCATCGCGGCCACCACCAAGAAGGACAGCGGCCTGGCCAAGCCGCTCGCCGACGCCCTCAACCACGTCATCGAGAACGGAACGTACGCGAAGGTGCTCGAGCGCTGGGGCCTGTCCGACGAGGCCGTGACCAAGTCCGAGATCAACCCGCCCGGCCTGCCCAGGACCAACAAGTAGCCGGCCCGGGGGTGTACCGGCCGCCGAAGGGCGCCCGCACGCCCCGCCTCGTACAGGTTCTCGTCACGGACTTCCAGGAAGGCACCCACTCGTGTCCTCGACACCCGCTTCTTACCTGCACCTTGCCGTCGCCCTGGACGGCACCGGCTGGCATCCGGCCTCCTGGCGCGAACCGGTGGCCCGCCCGCGCGACCTGGTCACTGCCGGTTACTGGACCGAGCTGGTCGTCGAGGCCGAGCGCGGTCTGCTCGACTTCGTGACCATCGAGGACGGCCTCGGCCCTCAGTCCTCGCACTTCCTGGACCCGGACGAGCGTACCGACCAGGTCCGCGGCCGCCTCGACGCCGTCCTCATCGCCTCCCGCGTCGCACCGGTGACCCGGCGGATAGGTCTGGTGCCCACGGTGATCTGCACGCACACGGAGCCGTTCCACATCTCCAAGGCGATCGCCACCCTCGACCACGTCAGCGCCGGCCGTGCCGGCCTGCGCGTGCAGATCACCGCCCGCCCGAACGAGGCCGCACACTTCGGCCGCCGTACCCTCCCGCGCATCGAGGCATACGACCACCCGGACACCCGGGAGCTGGTGGCCGACCTCTTCGACGAGGCCGCCGACTACGTGGAGGTGGTGCGGCGCCTGTGGGACAGCTGGGAGGACGACGCCGAGATCCGGGACGCGGCCACCGGCCGTTTCATCGACCGCGACAAGCTGCACCACATCGACTTCAAGGGCCGGCACTTCAGCGTCAAGGGCCCCTCGATCACACCGCGCCCGCCGCAGGGCCGGCCTCCGGTCACCGCTCTGGCCCACCAGAGCGTCCCGTACCGGCTGGTGGCGCGCCAGGGCGACGTCGGCTACGTCACCCCCCATGACAGCGAGCAGGTCCGCGCCGTCGTCGCCGAGATCCGCGCCGAGCAGTCCGCGGCCGGCCGCGCCGACGAAGTCCTGCACGTCTTCGGCGACCTGGTCGTCTTCCTGGACGACGAGCAGGCCGCCGCCGAAGACCGTCGCGCCCGCCTCGACGCCCTCGCCGGAGAGCCGTACACCGGCGACGCCCGGATCTTCGCCGGAACCGCCGGACAACTCGCCGACCTGTTGCAGGAGTGGGCGGCCCAAGGGCTGAGCGGGTTCCGGCTGCGGCCGGCGGTCGCCGGACACGACCTGCCCGCCATCACGCGCCGCCTGGTCCCCGAGCTCCAGCGCCGCGGCGCCTTCCGCACCGCCTACGAAGCCGACACCCTGCGCGGGCTGCTGGGGCTGGCCCGCCCCGCCAACCGCTATGCCGCCGCCTGAGACGGGAGGACCGTACCGACATGACCGGCAAGCCCCTGAAGCAGATCCATCTGGCCGCGCATTTCCCCGGCGTCAACAACACCACCGTGTGGAGCGACCCCAAGGCCGGCAGCCACATAGAGTTCAGCTCCTTCGCCCACTTCGCCCGCACGGCCGAACGCGCCAAGTTCGACTTCCTCTTCCTCGCCGAAGGTCTGCGGCTGCGCGAACAGGACGGCGAGATCTACGACCTCGACGTCGTCGGCCGCCCCGACACCTTCACCGTCCTCGCCGCACTGGCCGCCGTCACCGAGCGCCTGGGCCTGACCGGCACGATCAACTCCACCTTCAACGAGCCCTACGAGGTCGCCCGTCAGTTCGCGAGTCTCGACCACCTCTCCGGCGGACGCTCGGCCTGGAACGTCGTCACCTCCTGGGACGCCTTCACCGGTGAGAACTTCCGCCGGGGCGGCTTCCTGCCCCAGCAGGAGCGCTACTTCCGGGCCAGGGAGTTCCTCGCCACGGCGAACGAACTCTTCGACTCCTGGCACGGCGACGAGATCCTCGCCGACCAGGAGACCGGTACCTTCCTGCGGGACGCCAAGGCCGGCGCCTTCGTCCACACCGGGCGGCACTTCGACATCCACGGACGGTTCAACGTCCCCCGCTCCCCGCAGGGACGTCCCGTCGTCTTCCAGGCCGGCGACTCCGACGAGGGCCGCGAGTTCGCCGCCGCGGAGGCGGACGCCATCTTCAGCCGGTACGGCACCCTGGAGGAGGGCCAGACCTTCTACACCGACGTGAAGTCCCGTCTGGCCGCGTACGGCCGCCGGCCCGACCAGCTGCTCATCCTGCCCGCCGCGACCTTCGCCCTCGCCGACACGGACGCCGAGGCCGAGGAGCTCGCCCGCGAGATCCGCCGCCAACAGGTCAGCGGAGCCACCGCCCTCAAACACCTGGAGTTCGTCTGGAACCGGGACCTTTCCGCCTACGACCCGGAAGGCCCCCTCCCCGACATCGACCCCGACACCGGCAGCGCCCACATCTCCCAGGGCCGCGCCCAGGTCCGCATGTACCGCGACCCGACGGCGACCGCCCGCGAATGGCGCGAACTGGCCGCCGCCCACGGCTGGTCCATCCGCGACCTGGTCATCCACACCGGAAACCGGCAGAACTTCATCGGCTCCCCGTCCACCATCGCCGGCGCCATCGACGACCTCGTCCAGGCCGACGCGTGCGACGGCTTCATCCTCGTGCCGCACGTCACGCCGGGCGGCCTCGACGACTTCGCCGACAAGGTGGTCCCGCTGCTCCAGGAGCGGGGCGTCTTCCGCACCGAGTACGAGGGAACCACCCTGCGCGACCACCTCGGCCTCGTCCACCCGGACACCGCACGCGACGTACGGGCGGCCTCGTGAAGTTCCTCGCCATCACCCTCGTCGCGCACCGGCCGGACCCGGTCACCGGCGTGCGCACGTCGACCCACGAGCGGTTCCGCGAGGTCCTCGACAGCGCCCGGCTCGCGGAGGAACTCGGCTTCGACGGCTTCGGCGTGGGGGAGCGGCACGAGCGGCCGTTCATCTCCTCCTCCCCGACCGTCGTCCTCAGCCACGTGGCCGCCGTCACCCGTCGCATCCGCCTCTTCACCGCCGTCACCACGCTCAGCCTCCTCGACCCGGTGCGCGCCTACGAGGACTACGCCACCCTCGACCACCTCTCCGAGGGCCGCCTCGATCTCATCATCGGCAAGGGCAACGGCGCCGCCCAGCGCGACCTGTTCCACGTGACCCCCGAGGACCAGTGGGACCGCAACGCCGAGAGCTACGAAGTCTTCCGGCGGCTATGGTGCCAGGACCGGGTCACCGCGCGCACCCGCTTCCGTCCGCCCCTGCGAGACGCCGAGGTGTGGCCCCGCCCGTTCCAGCGGCCCATCCGGGTCTGGCACGGCAGCGCCACCAGCGAGGACTCCGTCGACCTCGCCGCGCGCTACGGCGACCCCTTGTTCTCCGCGAACGTCACCCACCCCATCGAGCCCTATGCCGAGCTGATCCGCCACTACCGCGAACGCTGGGAGCACTACGGCCACGACCCGACGCGCATCGCGGTCGGCGCCGGCACGGCGGGCATCCTCGTGACACCGACGTCCCAGGAGGTGCTCGCCGCGTACCGGCCGGTGTTCGAGGCCAACCGGGCCTTCGCCGAGCAGGCGGGCCTGCCGGTCGTCTTCGAGACCCTGGAGGACTTCGCCGAACGCAGCTCCGCACTGATCGGCAGCCCCCAGCAGGTCATCGACAAGGTGCACCGCTACCACGAACGGTTCGGGCACACCGTCCTCCACCTCCAGGCGGACGCCGCCGGACTGACGGCCTCCCGGCACCGGGCCTCACTGGAGCTGTTCCAGTCCCAGGTCGCCCCCGTACTGCGCCGCGAGATCCCGGACCCCCCGTTCGCCTGGGAACCCGTGCTCCCCGCCACCGCCCACCCCCAGGAGACCGTCCATGCCTGACATCCCCCTCGGCGTCCTCGACCTCGTCCCGATCTCCTCCGGCTCGACGGCGGCCGCCGCCCTGCGCAACTCCATCGACCTCGCCCGGCAGGCCGAGCGCCTCGGCTACGCCCGCTACTGGTTCGCGGAGCACCACCTCAACCCGGGGGTGGCGGGCACGTCCCCGGCGGTCGTCCTCGCCCTGACCGCCGCCGCCACCTCCACCATCCGGCTCGGCTCCGGCGCCGTGCAGCTCGGCCACCGGACCGCGCTGTCCACGGTCGAGGAGTTCGGCCTGATCGACGCCCTGCACCCGGGCCGTCTCGACCTGGGCCTCGGCCGCTCGGGCGGCCGCCCTCCGGCAGCGAAGACCACCGCGCCGGCCGCCACCCCGGTGGCCGACGGCCGCACACCGGGCGGCCTGCTCATCCCGCCCCCCTTCTCCTTCGCACACCTGCTCGGCTCACCCCGCGTGTCGTTGCAGCGCAAACTGCTCATGCTCCCCGGCGCCGAGTCCCAGGAGTACGCCGAGCAGATCGACGACATCCTCGCCCTGCTGGCCGGCGACTACCGTTCCCCGGAGGGCGTCGAGGCACACGTCGTGCCCGGCGAGGGCGCCGACGTACACGTGTGGATCCTGGGCAGCAGCGGCGGGCAGAGCGCCGGGGCGGCAGGCGCCCGCGGTCTGCGCTTCGCCGCGAACTACCACGTCAGCCCCGCCACGGTCCTGGAAGCGGTGGACGGCTACCGGTCCTTCTTCCAGCCCTCCGAGTTCCTCGACAAGCCCTACGTCACCGTCTCCGCCGACGTCGTCGTCGCCGAGGACGACGCGACCGCCCGCGAACTCGCCACCGGCTACAGCCTGTGGGTCCGCAGCATCCGCACCGCCGAGGGCGCCATCGAGTTCCCGACACCCGATGAAGCGCGCGCCCACGTGTGGAGCGACGAGGACCGGGCGCTCGTGCGGGACCGCGTCGACACGCAGTTCGTCGGCTCACCGGCACACGTGGCCGACAGGCTGGAGCAACTCCAGGAAGCCACGGACGCGGACGAGTTGCTCATCACGACGATCACGCACGACCACGCCGACCGGGTCCGCTCCTACCAACTGCTCGCCGAGGAATGGCGCCGACGCCACTGAGGTCACCGCCGCCAGGGCCGGGACGACGCCCGTGCGCCTGCCCCACCGGGGCACGTGCACGGGCGTCCGTTTCGAGTCGACCGGAAGCCGGCCGAGCGACTCAGCCGGTCGGCGCCAACGCCGCCGTACGCGCGCTCAACGCCGCGGAGAACTGGTCCGTCACCTGGGACAGAGCCTCGGCGGCCCCGGGCGCGACGAGGGTCGCCCCGTTGTCGTCGACGGTGATGTCCTGGTCGAGCGTGAACCAGCCGGGCACGACGTGCAGGGCGCCCATCGAGCTGAGCACCGGCCGCAACGCGTAGTCGATGGCGAGGACATGAGCCGTGCTGCCACCGGTGGCCAGCGGGAACACCGTCTTGCCGGCCAGGGCGTACTGCGGCAGCAGGTCGAGCAGGGACTTGAGCAGGCCCGAGTAGGCGGCCTTGTACACGGGAGTGCCGACGACCACCCCGTCCGCCCGCTCGAAGAGCGACGCGGCGCCGGTGATCGCGGGATGACGGAAGTCGGCGCCCAGAAGCGCCTCGGCCGGCAGGGTGCGGACGTCGAGGGGCGTCACCTGGTGGCCGTGCAGCCGGAGCCGGTCGTCCAGGTGGCGCAGGAGGCGAGCGGTCCGTGAGGTGGGGGAGGGGCTTCCGGAGACGGACAGGATGGCGGCCATGGGGGCACCTTTCACGATCGGACTTCGGCGGGGGGCCGGTGCGAGGGGCACCGGCCCGGCGTGGACGTCACCAGGCGCTGGACTCCACCGTGACCACGGGGACCAGTTCGTTGCGCACGGTCTCCAGGAAGGCGATGATCTCGGCGGCCACCGAACGGTGCTGCACGTCGTTGAGGACGTCGTGGTGCGCGCCCCGGACGACCGACAGGCGGGCGCGGGGCAGGGAGACGGAGCTGCGGCCGAGGGCGTCGCGGTCCGCGAGCGGGTCGGCGTCCCCGACGAGGAACAGGGCCGGAACGGTGAGCTGGGCCTGGTGGGCCGCGTCGAGCAGGGCCGCGGGGAGCGCTTCGTTCAGCGAGCCCCGCCGCACCCGGGTGTCGGCACTCAGTGTGCCGCGGTGGGTGGGGCAGGAGGTGCGTACGTCGAGTTCCTCGTCCCAGCTGCCGACAGCGGCGGCGCCACGGCCCGGCAGCCCGGCCAGGACGACCGCGTCGACGGCCCGGCCGCCGGCGGGCAGCGCCGCCCGGCCGAGATGCGCGGCGAGGACCGCGGCCCCGGCGTCGGCCCCCAGCAGCACCAGCGGCTTCGCCACGTCCCCATCGGTGACCGCCCCCTCCACCGCGTCGGTCAGCCGGGCCCCGAAGCTGCCGAGGACCTCGGCGGGATCGCCGGCACCGGTGTCGGGGGCGTCGACGACCCGGACGCGGTAAGCGTCGGCCGCGAGCCGTGCCGCCAGCCGTCCGTAGGTGGACCGGGTCTCGCCCCGGCCGGGCACGACGATGACGGTGCCGCGGGTGCGCAGCCCTTCGGGGGCGTGGTGGTCGGTGTGGTCGCTCATGTGCGGACTCCTGCTTTTGCGGGCTCGTCGCGGGGCGCCGGGCTCCAGCCCAGGGCGGGTGCCACCTCGGTGGCGATGAGTTCCAGCGCGCGGATCGTGGCGTCGTGGTCGGGGACGGCGGGATTGAACTGGGTGATCAGGTCGGTCGCGAGCGGGAGTACCTGCTCCTGCTTGAATGCCGCGACGATCTCTTCCGGGGCGCCGTGGAAGGCGTGGAAGCGGCGTAGCGCCTCGTCCCTGTCCAGCCCTTCGGGGAAGGCTCCGCTCGTGGCCATGCGCAGGGCCGCGCGGTGGACGTCGTCCCCGATGTGCGCGAGCGCCGTACGCCGGTCCTGGGCGGGGAACACCAGCCGTGACAGGCCGATGCGCGGCCTGCGCGGCCGGTCCCAGGCGCTGAGGAAGGCCTCCGCCCAGGGGCGCTGCACCTCGTCGGTGGGCGCGTCGTGTCCGTAGGCGGCCCGGTTCAGCAGGAGGTTCGAGCCTCGGCTCGCGGCATGGGCGGCTCCGTGCGCGCTGAAGACGCCCTGCCAGATCCGGTCGCCGAAGTCACCGGGCGCCGGCTGGACGCGGAAGCCGACGGTGCCCACTTCCTCGCCCCGCAGGGCGCGGCTCAGGACGTCGAGGTTCTCGCTGGTCAGTTCACGCCTGCGGGTCGCGTCCCGGCCGAACGCGGCGTACTCCAGGTCGCTGGAGCCGCTGCCCACGCCCAGCTCCACCCGGCCGCCGCTCAGCGTGTCGACGGTCGCCACGTCCTCGGCGAGGCGGACCGGGTCCTCGAGCGGCAGGACCGTGATGGCGGTGCCGAGCCGGATGCGGCTGGTGCGAGCGGCGACGTGGGCCAGGAAGGTCCACGGCGAGGAGAGTCCGCCACCACCGCCGGGAACGTGGTGCTGGGCCACCCAGCCGGCGTCGAAGCCCAGTTCGTCGGCCGCGACGAAGAGTTCCCGGGCGTTCCGATAGGTCCGGGAGAGGTCCGCGTCACGGCCCTGGACGTGGGTGAGGAAGCCCAGTCTGAAGCGGGGTTTCCCGCTGGTCATCGGAGGCCCCCTCAGCCGTTGACGGAACGGCGCTCGAGGGTGTGGCGGTTGGCCGGGACCGGCAGACCGAGGTTCCCGCGCAGGGTGTCGGCCTCGTACTCGGTGCGGAACAGGTCCCGCTTCTGCAGGATCGGCACCACTCCGTCCACGAAGAGGTCCAGTTCGTCCTGGGTGCGAAAGGCCAGGTTGATGCCGTCGAAGGTGCCGGCGTCGAACCACCGCTCGATCGTGTCGGCCACGGTCTCTGGCGCCCCGACGAACGGCGAACGGCGGAACTCGGCGACGGACTGCGCCACCTGCCGCAGCGTCAGCCCCTCCGCCTCGGCCCGCTCGATGATCTTCGCGGCACCCGTACGACCCCCCTTCGCGGCGAGGTGCGCGACGTCCGGGAACGGGGCGTCCAGGTCGTGCACGCTGAAGTCGTAGGCGCCGAAGGAGCGGCCGAGCAGCGCGAGATGACGGTCGAAGTCGTTGTCCTCCTCGAAGATCTCCCGCTCCCGGCGCCGGGCCCCCTCGTCGGTCCCGGCCACGACGGGGCCGCCGTGGATGAAGATCTTGATGTGGTCGGGGTCGCGGCCGTGGGCGGCGGTCCGCCGCTTGACGTCGGCGTAGTATTCCCGCGCCTGCTCCAGCGAGCCGCCCGGCGCGTAGACGCCTTCGGCGACTCGCGCCGCGAGATCGCGGCCCTCCTCGGAGACCCCGGCCTGGAAGATGACCGGCTGGCCCTGCGGTGAGCGGGAGATGTTCAGCGGGCCCGCCACCTTGAAGTGCTCGCCCTCGTGATCGAGCCCGTGCAGCTTGGCCGGGTCCAGGAACACGTTGCCTGCCACGTCGGCGGGGAAGGCGTCGTCCTCGTAGGAGTCCCACAGTCCCCGTGCGACCTCGACGAACTCCAGGGCGCGGCCGTATCGGGTGGTGTAGTCGAGGTGCTCGGCCAGCCCGTAGTTGCGCGAAGTGCCGGTGTCGAAGCTGGTCACGACGTTCCAGCCGGCCCGGCCGCCGCTGATGTGGTCCAGCGAGGCGAAGCGGCGTGCCAGGTTGAAGGGCGAGTTGTACGTCGAACTGGCCGTACCCACCAGGCCGAGATGGCGGGTGTGCGTGGCGACGGCGGACAGCAGGGTCAGCGGCTCCAGCCGGTTGAGGTAGTGCGCCGGGTAGGTGGCGTTGATGAACTGGCTGTCGACGATGAACAGGGCGTCGAAGAGGGCGTGTTCGGCGGCCTGCGCCTGGCGTATGTAGTAGCCGATGTCGATGCTGGCGTTCTTCGCGACGCGGGGGTCCTTCCACAGGCCGTGCTGGCCGGGGCCGCCGACGCCGTAGGGATGCAGAGCGAGATGGATCTTCCGGGGCATGCTTCTTCCTGTCTGTGGTGAGGGGGGTGTGTGGCGCGGCAGAGGCGGGTCAGGCATGCAGGAGGGCGCGCAGGGCCTCGCGTTCGGCACGGTCGGCCGGGGCGCCGCGCAAAGTGGGCGCGGAGCCGACCAGCAGACGGGTGTACGGGTGCCGCGGCCGTCCGATGACGTCGTGGGCGGTGCCGGTCTCGACCAGCTCGCCCCGGTACAGCACGGCGATGCGGTCCGCGATCCCGGCGACGGATCCGAGGTCGTGGGAGATGAAGACGAGGGCCACTTCGGTGGCGCGCAGTTCCTTCAGGATTTCCAGCACCTGGACCCGGTTGGCCGAGTCCAGGGCGCTGACCGGCTCGTCCAGGATGAGCAGCCTCGGCTCGGTGACCAGCGCCCGGGCCACCGTGATCCGCTGGCGCTGTCCGCCGGACAGTTCCCCGGGAAGCCGTCCGAGGAGGTCCTCGGACAGCCGCACCCGGGGGAGGAAGGAGCGCACCCGGGCTCCCGCTTCCGCACGGGCCACCCCCTGGACGAGCAGGGGCTCGGTCAGACTCTCCGCCACGGTGAGGTCCGGGTCCAGGCTGCGCAGCGGGTCCTGGAAGACGTACTGGACCACACCCCGGCGGCGCAGGTCGCGCCACTGCCGGGGGCTGTGGGCGGTGACGTCCTCGCCGTCGACGACCACCGACCCGGCGGAGGGACGCACCAGACCGAGCACCGCGCGGGCGAGTGTCGACTTGCCCGAGCCGGTCTCGCCGATGAGGCCGAGTGTCTCGCCGGGCGCCACGCTCAACGACACGTCGTCGAGGACGCGTCGGCGCCGGCGGCGTGCACCGTAGTGCACCTTCAGGCCGGTGACGTCCAGGACGGGCCGGGCCGAGGTCTGCGGCCGGTCGGTGGTCATGCGTCCTCCCGGGCGACGAGGTCCCGCCGCGGGCGGAAGCGTTCCAGGCCGTACTGCTCGTGCTCGCCGATCAGCAGCCGGGTGTACGCGTGCCGCGGCCGGTCCAGGACCGACCGGGTCGGTCCCTGCTCGACGACCTCGCCCTGCCGCATCACCAGTACCTCGTCGCACAACTGGGCGACGACGGCGAGGTCGTGGGAGACGAGGACCAGGGCGAGTCCGGTCCGTTCGCGCAGGTCGGCGAGGAGGTCGAGGATCTCCGCCTGCACGGTGACGTCCAGCGCGGTGGTGGCCTCGTCGGCGATGAGGATCCGCGGGTCCGCGGCGATCGCGGCGGCGATCAGCACCCGCTGGAGCATGCCGCCGGACAGCTCGAAGGGGTACTGGTCGTGGACCAGTTCGGGGTCCCGCAGCCGCACCGCGTGCAGCAGGCCGAGGACCCGGCCGCGTGCCTCGCGGCGGCCGAGGCCCTTCTTGACGCGGACGACCTCCGCGATCTGCCGGCCGATCCGCAGCGACGGGTTGAGGTAGGACGCCGGGTCCTGGAACACCGCCCCGATCGTCGCGCCACGCAGCGCGGTCCACCGCGCGGGCGTGAGATCGGTGATGTCGGTGCCGTCGATCTCGACGGTGCCGCCGGTGACCTCGAAGTGGGCCGGCAGGATCCCGAGGGCGGCACGGCAGGTCAGGGTCTTGCCGCTGCCGGACTCGCCGACGATGCCGACCACCTTGCCGGGGGTGAGGTCGAAGCTCACGCCGTGCACGATCTCCCGGCCGTCGCCGCGGTCGCCGATGCGCACTTCGCGCAGCGAGAGCAGGGGCGTCGGCGAGGACCGCCGATCCCTTGGTTCGGGTGGGCCGTCCTCCTCGGCCCGGGTGAGCAGCTTCTCGGACGCTGTTGTCATCACGCACCTCCTACGGGGGCGGAAGCGGAGTCGGTTCGGTCGGTGCGGGACACGCGGCCCTTGAGGAGCACCCGCCCCGCCTCGCCGGACACGTCGCGGATCGCGTCGGCGAGCAGGTTGCCCGCCCAGACGGTGACCATGATCAGCAGTGCGGGCGTCAGCGGGGCCCATGGCCGGTGGCTGAGGTAGCCGAGGTCGGAGGCGAGGAGGCCGCCCCAGGTCGGCTCCGGTGGCTGCACACCGATGCCCAGGAACGTCAGACTGGAGACGATGACGAAGCCGACGCCGATGGTCTGCGCGAAGGCGACCGCGACCGGCGGCAGTACCTTGGCCCACACGTGACGGCGCACCACCCAGCCGACGGACGCGCCGGAGAGCAGCGCGGCCTCGACGTACTGCGAGCGTGCCACCGCCAGCGTCGCGGCGCGCGAGACCCGGTAGAACAGGGGTGACACCAGTACCCCGGTGACCAGCATCGCCTGGGTCAGCCCGTTGCCTAGAAGGGCGATCACGGCGACGGCGAAGAGCAGGAACGGCAGGGCCACCAGCGTGTCGGTGAGCCGCAGCGTGATCCACTCGAAGACCCGGCCCAGGTACACCGACAGGATCCCGGGGACGGCGCCGACCAGCAGAGCGGTCAGTGCCACTTCGAGGGCGCCGAACATGCTGACCCGGGACCCGTCGAGCAGGCGGCTGAGGACGTCCCGGCCGAGGTAGTCGGTGCCCAGCCAGTGGCCGCCGGACGCGGCGGCCAGGGTGTTGTCACTGGTCGCCAGCGGATCCTGGGGAGCCAGCGGCGGCCCGAGGAGCGCCAGCAGGGCGACAGCGGTCAGGATCGTGACGGCGACCCGCCCGGAGGTGAGGGAGAGAACGCGACGGACCATGACTCACACCCCCCGCCGCGACGCAGGAGTGACGCGTGCCAGCACGAGGTTGACGGCCAGGTTGAAGGCGACGACCAGCGCGATCGACACCACGAGAACCCCCTGCACGGCCGGTACGTCGCCCGCCTGGGCGGAGTCGTTGGCGAAGCGGCCGAAACCCTGCAGACCGAAGATCCACTCGGTGACCACGGACGCGCCGACCAGGGCCGGGAACTTCAGGCCGAGGGTGGCGAGCGCCGGTCCCAGACCGTTGCGCAGCACATGGACGAAGAAGATTCGCCGCGGGCTCAGCCCCCGTACCAGCGCGCCCGTCACGTAGTTCTCCTGGTAGGCGGCGACGAGGCTGGACCGCAACTGGCGTGCCACGTCGGCCGTCACGTCGAAGCTCAGCGCCAGCGCCGGCAGCGTGATGTGCGCGAGCCACGGTCCCAGCCCCTGCGCCGCGGGGACGTAGCCGGCGCTCGGGAACAGGTGCAGCTGCACGGCCAGGACGGCGACCAGCACGATGCCGACGACGAATGCGGGCATCACCGAGATCACCGTGACGAACCCGGTGATCGCACGGTCGACCCACGTCGTACGGCGCAGCGCCGCCAGCGTGCCGAGGGCGAAACCCACCGTCACGCCGATGATCAGCGCGAACACCGCCACGGAGAGGCTGACGCCCAGGCCGAGACCGATGAGGGTGGAGATGTCCGCGCCGTTGCTCCAGCTCGTCCCCAGCTGCCCGTGCAGGGCACCACCGATCCAGTCGCCGTACTGGACCAGGAACGGCCGGTCCAGGCCCCACTGCGCCTCGACCCGGGCGACGGCCTCGGGGGTCGCTTCCTCGCCGAGCTGGATCCGCGCCGGGGACAGGCCGCTCAGTGAGCGCAGCGCGAACGTCACGAACGTCGCCACCAGGAACACGGGCGCGAAGATCGCGACCGATCTGGCGAGGGTGGTCAGGACCCGGCCCAGCGCGTGCGGTGCCCGGGCCTTGGCGGCCCACCGCGGCGGTGCGGATCGCGCCGGTGCCTCGGTCGTCACGGGGTCGCCCCCTTGCCGCCGATGGTCACGCCCGTCCAGTCGATGTGGGCGGGGTTCTTCGGCAGGTCGGAGACCGACTTGCTCTTGGCGATGAGGTTCGGCGAGGAGTACGTGAAGACCAGGGCCTTGCTCTCCAGCCCGGCCCGGGTCGCCTCCCGCAGCACCCGCGGATACCCGGGCGCGTCCAGCGGGGTCCGCCGTATCTTCCCCACGGCGGCGTCGAAGCCCTTCGGCTGATAGGGGGAACTGAGGTTCAGCGGCCCGTCGGGGCCGAAGTGCGCGGTGAGGGTCTGGGCGGCGGAGTCCCGGCCGGTGGTGCCGTAGAGCGAGAACGTGAGGTCCTTGGCGAAGAAGGGCGTGGCCCAGTTCTTGTCGATCTTGATGTCGACGGTCACACCCACCTTGGCGAGCTGCGACTGGACGATCTCCGCCTGGGGGTCCTCCGCCGGGATGACCAGGTCGAGCTTGATGTCACCGGCCCCGTACCCGGCCGCTGCGAGGAGCCTCTTCGACTTGGCCGGGTCGTAGGGGTAGGCGTCCTCGGACTCGGGGTCGTAGGCCACGTAGCCCTTCGGGAAGGGCTGGTCGGTCGCCTCGCCGTAGCCGAAGGTCAGCTTGTCGACGAACTCCTGCCGATTGACCGCGTGCCGCACGGCGTCGACGACCTTGTCGTTGTCGAACGGCGCCTTGTTGATGTTCAGGCTGATGTTGGAGGCGTTGAACCCGGGCTGGACGAAGACGTCGAGGCCGGCCTTCTTGGCGGCCTCCGCCTGGCTGGGGTCGATGTCGGCGAAGTTGTAGACGCCGGTCTGGAGTCCTGAGACGACGGTGGAGGCGTCGGGGGCGGAGGTCAGCTCCACGTTGTCGATGTGGATGTTCTTCGCGTCCCAGTAGTCCGGGTTCTTCTTCAGGACCGCCTTGGTGCCGGGCACGATCTGGGTGACGGTGAAGGGGCCGGCGCCGACCGGGTTCTGGTCCAGCTTCTCGGGTGCGCCGGCCGCTTTGGGGCTGGCGATCTGCAAAACTCTCTGTCCGAGCAACTGGGGTATCTGGTAGTCGACCTGATTGAGGTGCACGACGGCGTCCAGCCCGACGGCGTCGACCGACTCGATCGACGTCAGGTCACCGAAGAGCGCGGAGTTCTTCTGCTTCTGGGCGCGTTCGATCGCGGCTTTGACGGCGGCGGCGTTCACCGGTTCGCCGTCGCTGAACTTCAGTCCGGGACGCAGGTGGAAGGTGATCCGGTCACCCTTGTCGTTGTACTCCCAGCTCTCGGCCAGGTCCGGGACCGCCTTGCCGGAGGCGTCCGTGCGAGTCAACGAGGCGTACACGAGCGAGAGTTCGCGGAACTGGGCGCCGCTTCCCCCCACCACCGGGTCCCAGTGGGTGGGAAAATAGGTCGAGGTCCACTTGAGGGTGGCGCCGCCGTTCGCGGAGGCCGCGTCGCCGCCGCACGCGCTGAGGCAGGGGACGAGCACGGCTGCGAGGGCGGCGCCGAGTGCGGTGGCACGCGGGCGGCCGGATCGGCGGAGCGGTCCGGGGCGGCGGGGCGTGAGTCGTCCGGGCATGTCGTACCTTCTGTGACGGTTCCCGAGCCGTGTCTGGGCAGCCGGAACGGGGACGGGGCATGGGCGGTGGCCGGCCACGCCGACGCCCGTTCGGGCACGCCGGGGCGTGCCGTGGGCGAGGGAGCGGACGGCGGAGCGCGGAGAAGAGCGTGGCGAGGGAGCGGCGCGGTCGGCGGGCTCGGATCGGCGGCGGACGGCCGGGCCGACGGGAGCCGTCAGCGGCGTCGGGCGCCGGGGGGCCGCGTTGTGCGGCCGGTCAGCGACAGAGAGCGCTACAGGTGCGCCGCAGGTCCACGTAGCGGCACACCACTGCGGGGTGCGTCGTGAGCATGCTGCACATCGTGGGGGCATCCAGGATCACCTGTCAATGGACACCAATTGGTGTCTCATTGGGCGGGATGGAGAACTGAGCGCAGATCAGAAGCCTGTCGGGGGATGCCCCGCGACGCGACGACGGGTGGCCGGGTGGGTCGCGGCCTCCTCGGGATGCAGCCACAGAGGGCCGTTGGCCGTCTCGACACGAACTGCCCCGACTGGAGGCCACGGTCCGTCCGTCAGCAGTGTCCGCTCGGGCTCGGTCATGCTGCGGTACCGCAGCAGGGCCTCGTCCGCCGCCAGCCGTTCCGGCTCGCGCGCGGGTGTCGGGCACACCTCGCGCAGGGCGTCCGCGTACGCCTCATAGGGGCGCCGGCCCGGCACGAGGCGGCGCCGCTCGGGCCCCCGCACCAGGACGCTCGGCAACGCGTACCGGTACCCGCCGTCGACGGTCTCCTTGGCCGCACCGGGATGCGGCGAACCGTCCGCCACCGACCGCGACTCCGGGATCGGACGGCGCGCCTCCGCACGGTCGGCGCGGACCCCCTCCAGTACGGCGCCGGACCGCGCGTCGACGGCCAGCCGCACCGGATCCAGCCCGGGTACGCCGTCCACCGCGGACAGGGCCAGCGCCGCGGTGTCGGCCGGCTCTCCGAGGACGAACACCGTCTCCCGCAGGCGGCGCAGCACCCGGTCGGCGACACCGGCGCCCTGTAGCTCCGCCGCCTTCGCGACGAGCGACGCGGGCCAGGAACTCGCCGCCACCCGGCTCAGCCGCCCGGCCCGCGGGGCACCGGTGTGCCGGCCGATCCGCGCGACGTACTCCGCGTACCAAGCCGTCTCCGCGACCGGATCCGGCGCCGGGTCGTCGTCCTCGTCGAACAGGATGCAGAACACCCGGCGTACGCGGACCCCTTCGGGCAGCGCCGTACGGAGCGCGCGGAACTCGGGCTCCGACCCCCACGCCCAGGGGCACAGGGGATCGGTGTACTCGACCACCTCGGCCGGCGGCACGTGCGACGGCACCGTCACGCGGCTCCTGTCCGGGCCAGTCGTCCGCCCGCCGCCCCGGACAGCAGCGAGGCCACGGTCACCGCGCCCAGCACCGTCGCCGCGTCCGCCTCGATCCGGCGCCACACCCCGGGCAGCCCCGCCGCGGCGCCGGGATACTCCAGCGCGGCCAGGGGCTCACCCCGCAGGGTGAGCAACTCCCCGTCGACGACGCGCGAGACGTCCAGCAGGGTGATCTCCTCGGCGGGCCGGCCCAGCCAGTAACCGCCCTCGCAGCCGCGCTGACTGCGTACCAGACCGGCCTTGCGCAGCTCACCCACCACGGACTTCAGGAAGCGGAACGGAATCTGCTGCGACGAGGCGATGGACTCACAGGTCAGCGGACGGGCAGGTTCACGGGCGAGCTCCAGAAGAGCGCGCGTGGCGTAGTCCGCCTTCGCGGAAATATGCATGCGCTCATGATGCCCGACCCGTCCGCGCCGACGTGCGCTCCCCGTCGCGACCGCACAGTATTGCGGGCACATTTCCGCAGGTGAAGAGCATTGGACACCTCTTGACATCCTTTTCGGGGCGCTCCTAGCGTCCTCGGCATGAGCGAGTCGCTGACAACCCCCGGGGAAGGCTTCCACCCCCACCTGCACGACGCCACCGCGCCCGTGGGGCCGCCGTTGCGCAGCCGCCTGCACCACATCCGCGCCGACTCCCTGGACGGCGACACCGCGCAGACCGGAGGCATGCGCAGGTTCGCCGCCGTCAGCGGCCACACCGTGGGATCCGAGAAACTGTGGATGGGCCAGACCCACGTCGCTCCCGCCACATCGTCCTCCGACCACCACCACGGGGAATCGGAGACGGCCATCTATGTCGTCAGCGGCCACCCCGAGTTCGTCTTCCTCGACAACACGGCCGGCCACTCCAAAGAGGTCCGGCTGCGCACCGCACCCGGCGACTACATCTTCGTCCCGCCGTTCGTCCCCCACCGGGAGGAGAACCCGGACCCCACCGACGAGGCCGTGGTCGTCATCGCGCGCAGCACGCAGGAGGCGATCGTCGTCAACCTTCCCCGGCTCTACGCGCTTCCGGAGCAGGACGACTGACCAGATCTAGCATCTGGGCATTTGTGCAGGCCAGGATGGAGCCGATGTCCTCGGCCCGATGCTCGCGCTCGTGAGGAGCGCGAACTCGCAGACCGGGACGTTCACTCCTGCCCGAACGGCCAGGCGTACGGAGGCGGCGAGCCCGCCCCGCCCGGCTTGGTGCGCCGCGATGATCCGCACACGGGCCCGGTCCCGGCTTCACGCCGGTTGCCAGATCCTGGACAGTGCCTGAGGGGTGAGCACCTCCGCGGGCGGACCGTCCGCGACCAGCCGTCCGTCGCTGAGGAGCAGACAGGCGTCGGCCGCGCGGGCGGCCCCGAGGTCGTGCGTGGCCTGGACGACGGTGGTGCCATCGCCCACCAGGTCTCTCAGCAGGGTCGTGATCCGCTCCCTTGCCTCGGGGTCGAGCCCGGTGGTCGGCTCGTCCAGGAGCAGCAGGTCGGACTGCTGAGCGAGCCCCTGGGCGATCAGGACGCGCTGGCGCTGACCCCCTGACAGCTCGCCGAGCTGACGGGCGCCGAGGCCGGCGACGCCCAGCCGTTCCATGGCCGAGTCGACCGCGGCCCGGTCCCGCCGGGTCGGCCGCCGCCACGGTCCACGCTCGCCCCAGCGGCCCATCTCCACGGTCTGCCGCGCCGTGAGGGGAAGCGTGTCGCCGACGGCGCCGCGCTGCGGGACGAAAGCCGGTGGGGAGCCCTCCGCGTAGTGGAGCCGTCCGGATGTGGCCGTGATCACTCCGGCCAGTACCCCCAGCAACGTGGACTTGCCGCTGCCGTTCGGCCCTACGAGTGCGGTCATGGCCAAAGCCGGTACGGACGCCGTGAGTTGGCGGAGAACGGGGCGGCCCGGGTAGCCGGCGTTCAGATCGTGGAACCCGACGCGGTCGCCTCTCGGTTCGCCGTGCGGCGAGGCCAGGGGGTTGTTATTGAACATGGTTGTCATTATAGAGTCTTCGTATGGAGTGGTTGACGGCCCCGTTCGAGGCGGCCTTTGTGCAGCGGGCCTTGTGGGCCGGATTCCTGGTGTCGGCGATATGCGCCCTCGCGGGCACGTGGGTGGTGCTCCGGGGAATGGCCTTCCTCGGCGACGCCATGTCCCACGGACTGCTGCCCGGCGTCGCGGTGGCCGCGCTACTCGGCGGCAACCTGCTGGTGGGAGCGGTGGTGAGCGCGGCCGTCATGACCGCGGGCGTCACAGCGCTCGGCCGTACCCCGAAGCTGTCCCAGGACACCGGCATCGGCCTGCTGTTCGTCGGCATGCTGTCGCTCGGCGTCATCGTCGTGTCCCGCTCGCAGTCCTTCGCGGTGGACCTCACCGGCTTCCTCTTCGGTGACGTCCTCGCCGTGCGGGAGAGCGACCTGGTGCTTCTCGGCGTGGCCCTGCTGCTCGCGCTGGCCGTCTCGGTGCTCGGTCACCGGGCCTTCCTGGCGCTGGCGTTCGACGAGCGCAAGGCCCAAACGCTCGGGCTGCGCCCCCGGCTCGCCCATGCCGTGCTGCTGGGACTGCTGGCGCTGGCCATCGTCGCCTCCTTCCACATCGTGGGAACGCTGCTCGTCCTCGGCCTGCTCATCGCACCGCCCGCGGCCGCCCTGCCCTGGGCGCGC
Organism: Streptomyces sp. NPDC107500; assembly: GCF_055582785.1. Lineage (NCBI taxonomy): Bacteria > Bacillati > Actinomycetota > Actinomycetes > Kitasatosporales > Streptomycetaceae > Streptomyces > Streptomyces sp. NPDC107500. The sequence continues at coordinate 779,360 of NZ_JBVJPF010000004.1, read as the reverse complement.
GGCGTGAGCGGCGTCATGGTCCTGGCCTCGGTCCTCGGCGCCGCCGCCACCTTCGGCGGCCTGCTCCTGTCCTGGCACTTGAGCACCGCGGCCGGGGCGACCGTCTCGGCCCTCGCGGTCGGCCTCTTCTTCCTGTCCCACCTGGCGTCCGGGCTCCGGCACCGTCGCCGTGCGCGCCGCGCCGGTCTCCCCGGCCTGGCGGTCACCTTGGCCGCGAGCGCCCCCACCTCCCGACCGAACGAAACCTGAGGCGATCTCCTTGTTCGTCCGAAGAAACGTCACATCGCTGGCCCCGGCGCTGGCGGCCGTGGCCCTCCTGACCGCCGGGTGCGGAGGCCAGGACGATGCCGGGTCCCGCTCCGAGGCACCCGCTTCCTCCGCCACTCCGCACGGCTACGTGGAAGGCGCCGCAGAGGCGGCCGAGCAGCAGTCCCGACTCCTGCTCGGCGACCCCGGCAGCGGCGACACCCGGGTACTGGACCTGATCACCGGCAAGGTCCACGACGCCGCACGCGGGCCCGGTGTCACCGCACTCACCACGGACGGCCGCTTCGGCTACTTCCACGGTGCGAACGACACCCGGGTCCTGGACAGCGGCGCGTGGATGGTCGACCACGGCGACCACGTGCACTACTACCGCGCGAAGATCCAGGAGGTCGGCGAGCTTCCGGGCGGTACCGGCACCAGCGTCCGCAGCGACGCGGGCGTCACCGTGGTCACGTCGGCCGACGGGAAGGCGAGCGTGTACCGCCGCGCCGAGCTGGAGAAGGCCGCCCTCGGCACCCCCGCCCGGCTCCCGGGCACCTACGCCGGCGCCGTGGTGCCGTACGCGGAACACCTGATCGCCCTCACCGGCGAGAGGGGCGGCCCCGCGAGGGTGGCCGTGCTCGACCGGTCCGGCAAGCAGGTGGCCGCCCCGGAGGCGGAGTGCGAGGACCCGCGGGGCGACGCGGTCACCCGGCGCGGAATCGTCCTCGGCTGCGCCGACGGCGCCCTGCTCGTCCACGAGGACGACGGCGCCTTCACGGCCGAGAAGATCCCCTACGGCGAGGACGTGCCCAGGCAGGAGCGTGCCGTCGAGTTCCGGCACCGCCCCGGCAGCAGCACCCTCACGGCACCCGCGGGCAAGGAAGCCGTCTGGGTCCTGGACGTCACCGAGGGCACCTGGACCCGGGTGGAGACCGGACCCGTGGCCGCCGCCAACACGGCCGGCGAGGGTTCCCCGCTGCTGGTCCTGGAGACCGACGGAGCCCTGCACGGCTACGACATATCCGCCGGCAAGGAGACCACGGTCACCGATCCCTTGCTCAAGACCACTCCCGAAGCGGGGGCCGACGGCGCCGGCGCGCCGGTGATCGAGGTGGACCGCAGCCGCGCCTACCTCAACGACCCCTCGGGCAAGCGCGTGTACGAGATCGACTACAACGACGACCTCCGCGTGGCCCGCACCTTCGACCTGGATGTCCGGCCGTCCCTGATGGTGGAGACGGGCCGATGAGCGTGCGCGTGGGCGCGGCACGGATCCGTGCCGCCCTGGTGACTCTGATCAGCTTCTTCGTCCTCGCCGCTGCCACCGGCTGCGCGGGCGGCGACGACGAACGGCCCCGGGTCGTGGTGACCACCAACATCCTCGGCGACATCACGAGGGAGATCGTCGGGGACGAGGCGGACGTCAGTGTCCTGATGAAGCCCAACGCCGACCCGCACTCCTTCGGCCTGTCGGCCGTACAGGCAGCGGAACTCGAGAACGCGGACCTGGTCGTCTACAACGGACTCGGTCTGGAGGAGAACGTACTGCGGCACGTGGAGGCGGCCCGTGAGTCCGGCGTGGCCACCTTCGCGGCAGGCGAGGCGGCCGATCCCCTCACCTTCCACACCGGGCAGGACGGCGGGCCCGAGGACGAGGCCGGCGAGCCCGACCCGCACTTCTGGACCGACCCCGACCGGGTGCGCAAGGCCGCCGGCCTGATCGCCGACCAGGTCACCGAACACGTCGGCGGTGTGGACGAGAAGGCCGTCCGAGCCAACGCCGCACGCTACGACGGACAACTCGCCGACCTCACCACCTGGATGGAGAAGTCCTTCACCGCCGTACCCGAGAACCGGCGCGCCCTGGTCACCAACCACCACGTCTTCGGCTACCTCGCCGACCGCTTCGGCTTCCGCGTGATCGGCGCCGTCATCCCCAGCGGCACCACCCTCGCCTCACCCAGCTCCTCCGACCTGCGCTCCCTCACCCAGGCCATGGAGAAGGCCGGTGTGCGCACCGTCTTCGCCGACTCCTCCCAGCCCACCAAGCTCGCGGAGGTCCTGCGCCAGGAGATGGGCGGCGACGTCGACGTCGTCTCCCTCTACTCCGAGTCGCTCACCGAGAAGGGCAAGGGCGCCGGCACCTACCTGGAGATGATGCGCGCCAACACCTCGGCCATGACCGAGGGCCTCACCGGCGCCTGACCAAGCCTCCCCACGGACCGGCGAACCGAACACGCCGGCCGTTCCACCACACGACCCCGCGCCCCGAGGGCCGGAGAGGAAAGACACACGATGAACAGGTCGACACGCGCCAGAACGCTCACGGGCACTGCACTCGCCCTGGCGACGGCCATGGCGCTGACCGCCTGCGGCGGAGGCGACGACGCCTCGTCCGACGCCGAGCCGAAGAAGCAGACGAAGAGCAGCGAGGCCGCCGCCGTCAAGAACCCGGTCGTCGCCTCCTACGACGGGGGCCTCTACGTCCTCGACGGCGAGACCCTGAAACTGGCGAAGACTATCGAGCTGCCCGGCTTCAACCGGGTCAACCCGGCGGGCGACGAGGACCACGTCGTCATCTCCACCGACAACGGCTTCCGCGTGTTCGACGTCGCCCGGCAGGAGTTCACCGACGCCGAGTTCAAGGGTGCCAAGCCGGGTCACGTGGTGCGGCACGGCGGCAAGACGGTGCTGTTCACCGACGGGACGGGTGAGGTGAACGTCTTCGATCCGGCCGACCTGGCCAGCGGGAAGCAGCCGAAGACCCGGAACTACACCTCCGCCGAGCCCCACCACGGCGTGGCCATCGAACTCGCCGACGGCGAACTCGTCACCACCCTCGGCACCGAGGAGAAGCGCACCGGCGCCCTCGTCCTGGACAAGGACAACAGGGAGATCGCGCGCTCCGAGAACTGCCCCGGCGTGCACGGCGAGGCCGCGGCCAAGGGCGAGGTGATCGGACTCGGCTGCGAAGACGGCGTACTCCTGTATAAGGACGGCAGGTTCACCAAGGTCGACGCACCGGGTGACTACGCCCGTACCGGCAACCAGGCCGGCAGCGACGCGTCCCCGATCCTCCTGGGCGACTACAAGACCGACCCGGAGGCCGAACTGGAGCGGCCGACCCGCATATCCTTGATCGACACCCGCACCGCGAAGATGAAGCTGGTCGACCTCGGCACCAGCTACTCCTTCCGCTCCCTCGCCCGCGGCCCGCACGGTGAGGCGCTCGTGCTCGGCACCAACGGCGTCCTGCACGTCATCGACCCGGAGACCGGCAAGGTCGAGAAGAAGATCGACGCCGTCGGCGACTGGACGGAGCCCCTGGACTGGCAGCAGCCCAGGCCCACCCTGTTCGTCCGTGACCACACGGCTTACGTCTCCGACCCGGGCAAGCGCCAACTCCACTCCTTCGACCTGGACTCGGGCGAGAAGCTGACGTCCGTGACACTGCCGAAGGGCACCAACGAACTGTCCGGAACCGTGGCCGGTCACTGACCGCTCCCGCTCGGCGGACCGTCTCAGCGGCCCGGATGCGGAACGCCCGCCGGACACGAGTTCCGGCGGGCGTTCCGTGCGTCCCACCGCCGATCTACCACCAGGCGGAGCACTTGGCCGCAGGGGAGGTGACCAGCGAGCCGCAGACCCGGAACTGGTACGCGGGGTCGGTGCTGGTCCGCCGGAAGGGGGTGGTCAGGCTCTGCCCCGAGGACCGCACGGTGAAGGGGCCGCACTGGAGCCAGGGGGACACGGAGTCGGCGTTGTCCCAGCCGCTCGCCTTCCAGTCCATCCAGACCTTGTCGCCGGGCCGGGTCTGACCGCTGATCTTGCCGAAGCCGATCTGCGTACTGCCGTAGACACCCTTCTCGAGCGTGAAGTGGACGTTGCCGACCCAGAATTCCCGCGGCTTCGCGGAATCGCCCGAGGCGTTGTCCGGGTGGTCACGGAAGCCGCGCTTGCCTCCCACGCAGTCGGAGGCAGCGGCCGCGGCGGGCTGCGGTGGCTGAGCGAGGACGACACCGGTCGCGACCGTGCACAGCGCCGCGACCGTGGCGAAGGTGGAACGTAACAGGCGCATGAGAGCCGTCTCTTCCTGTCTGTGGAAGGAACCCCGTGATGAGGCCGGGGCCCGGAGAGCAACCCGAACATTAGGGACGAGGGGGAGCCTGCGGCACCTGAGAGTTGTGAGGGTGTCCGTACACCGTCGACACGTCGCTGCGCGCGGACGATCCGGTGACCTCGCCTGTGGACCTGACGCCAACCGAAAGCCCGAGCGGGTCGTCGCGTGGACCGTGAGGTCGTGCCCGTCACCTCCGGGGCAATGCGCGATCTTCTTGAAGGTCTTCGAGGCGAAGGCGTGACGATGTACAGTATGGGCCGCCCCTGACCTGCAGAAAGCCGGCGGGGAGCCGTCTTCCGGGAGTCCAACATGCTGCGCACCATGTTCAAGTCCAAGATCCACCGCGCCACCGTCACCCAGGCCGACCTGCACTACGTCGGTTCGGTGACCATCGACGCCGATCTGCTCGACGCCGCCGACCTGCTGCCCGGGGAACTGGTGCACATCGTGGACATCACCAACGGGGCCCGGCTGGAGACCTACGTCATCGAGGGGGAGCGGGGATCCGGGGTGGTCGGGATCAACGGGGCCGCCGCGCATCTCGTGCACCCCGGTGACCTGGTGATCATCATCAGCTACGCCCAGGTCACCGACGCCGAGGCGCGGACGCTGCGGCCGCGGGTCGTGCACGTGGACGGCGACAACCGTATCGTCGCCCTGGGTGCCGACGCGTCCGAGCCGGTGCCCGGTTCGGACCAGGAGCGCAGCCCGCAGGCCGTGTCGGTCTGACGTACCGATCCAGGGGACGAGGAGCGTGACCATGAGCGACATCGAGATCCGTGACGACCGGGCGGCGGGCCGGCTGGAGGCGCTCGCGGCCGGCGAGGTCGTCGGCCGGGTCGAGTACTTCGTCCTGGACGCTCCCGAGCGAGCCCTCGTCCCCGTCCACACCATCGTCGAACCGGCCCACGAGGGCCGGGGCATCGCGGGCTCGCTGGCGCGTGAGCTGTACGCCCTGGCAGGCCGCGAGGACATCGCCGTCGCACCGCTCTGCCCCTACGTCGTGAAATGGGCCGAGCGCCACCCCGACGAGGCGGCCGCCGCCGACCCGGAGCTGCTGCGCGCGGCGAAGGAGTGGCTCGTGGCGCATCCCGAGCGCTTCTGAACCGGACGGAAGACACCCGACGAGGGGCGAGGGACGAAAGGAGCGCGCGCTTGCTGGCACTGCTGCACACCTCGCCCGTCCACGTCCCGGTCTTCGACGCCCTGCGCGACGCGGCGCACCCGGGTCTGGAGCTGCGGCATCACGTCGACGCCGGGTTGCTTGAACGGGCGCGGCGGGAGGGGCCCGAGGCGGTGACGGACGCCGTGCGTGGCGCATTGCGGCGGGCCGTGGGGGAGGGGGCGAGGGCCGTGCTGTGCACCTGCTCCACCATCGGTGCCGTCGCCGAGGCAGGTGCCGACGAGGCCGGGGTGCCCGTGCTGCGGGTCGACCGGCCCATGGCCGCCGCGGCGGTGGCCGCCGGTCCACGCGTCGTCGTCCTCGCCGCCCTGGAGAGCACCCTCGCTCCGACGGCGGCCCTGGTCGAGGAGGAGGCCCGGCGCGCCGGGCGTGCCGTGCGGCTGCGGACCCGGCTGGTCGAGGGGGCCTGGGCGCGGTTCGAGGCCGGTGACACCGAGGGCTGTCTGCGGCTGGTGGCCGAGGCCGCCGACGCCGTCACCGGTGCCGACGCGATCGTCCTCGCCCAGGCATCCATGGCGCCGGCCCGGGAGTCGGCCAGAACCCGGGTCCCGGTGCTCGCCAGCCCCGCGCCCGGACTGGCCGCCGGAGCGGAGGCGGTGCGCCTCGGCCACCTGGGCCCGGGGGTTCATGCGGGGGAGTGAGTGCGGCGGCGGCCGTCGGGTAGGCGGGGGACAAGTCCAGAGCCGACGTCGACGACTGGCCGGAGGACAGCGCCATGACGAACCCGTATCCGGATCCCGTTCCGCCGGGACCCACTCCGGGGCCCACACCAGGTCCGGACCCGGAGCCCCCACAGCCGCACCCCGACCCCGTGCCGCCACCGAGCCCGGGCCCGGAACCGACCCCGCCGCCTCCGCCTCCGGGGCCCGGCCCGGAACCCACGCCGCAGCCCCCGGGCCCCGGCCCGCAGCCGACACCGCAGCCGCCGGGGCCTCCCGAGCCCTCGCCGTCACCGATCCCGCCGGGACCTGAGCCGGTGCCCAGCCCGGAACCGGGACCGCCCCTCACCTGAGGGGCGCCCGGGCCGACCAGGGGCAGCCAAGGCGAAGGGGCCGGTGGACGAGCCCCACCGCGGTCCGACCGCGGTCTCACTCACCGCGGTCTCACCACGGCAGCCCACCGGCCCCTTCGGCCCGCCCCGGCTCGCCGCGCGTTACGCCGTGACCTCGGACCGGTCCCCGCCCCACAGCGTGTGGAACGCGCCGTCCCGGTCCGTCCTGCGGTACGTGTGCGCGCCGAAGAAGTCACGCTGCCCCTGCGTCAGCGCCGCGGGCAGCCGCTCGGCGCGCAGCGCGTCGTAGTAGGCGAGGGCGGCGGCGAAGCCGGGCGTCGGCACGCCCTGCCGGGTCGCGGCGACCAGGACCTCGCGCCAGTCGTCCTGGGCGGCGGCGATCTCCTGCGCGAACGTGTCGTCCGACAGCAGGCTCGGCAGGTCGGGGCGGGCGTCGTACGCGGCGCGGATGCGGTCCAGGAAGGCCGCGCGGATGATGCAGCCGCCGCGCCAGATCGCCGAGACCGCGCCCAGGTCGATGTCCCAGCCGTACTCCTCACTGCCCGCCGCGATCTCGTGGAAGCCCTGCGTGTACGAGACGATCTTCGACGCGTACAGGGCCTGCTCGACGCGGTCGGCGAAGGCGGCCGCCTCCGACTCGCCGAGCGCCGACGCCTTCGGACCCTTCAGCCCCCGCGAGGCCTCCCGCAGCGCCGCGTGCCCGGACAGGGAACGGGCGAAGACGGCCTCCGCGATACCGGACACCGGCACGCCCAGGTCCAGCGCGATCTGCACCGTCCAGCGGCCCGTGCCCTTCTGCTCGGCCTGGTCGACGACCACGTCCACGAACGGCTTGCCGGTCTCCGCGTCCACGTGGGACAGCACCTCGGCGGTGATCTCGATCAGGTAAGAGTCCAGCCGGCCCGTGTTCCAGGTGCGGAAGATGTCGGCGATCTGCGCGGGGGAGTACCCGGCGACGTCGCGCAGCAGCTGGTACGCCTCGCCGATCAGCTGCATGTCGGCGTACTCGATGCCGTTGTGCACCATCTTCACGAAGTGCCCGGCGCCGTCGGGGCCCACGTGCGTGACGCAGGGCGCCTCGTCGGCCGCCTTCGCGGAGATCTTCTCCAGCATCGGGCCCAGCGACCCGTACGACTCCTTCGAGCCGCCCGGCATGATGCTCGGGCCGTGCAGCGCGCCCTCCTCGCCGCCGGAGATGCCCGTCCCGACGAAGTGGATGCCCTGCTCGCGCAGTTCGCGTTCCCGGCGCCTGGTGTCCGCGAAGTGGGCGTTGCCCCCGTCGATGATCATGTCACCCGGCTCCAGGAGCGGGGCGAACTCCTGGATCACCGCGTCGGTCGGGTCACCGGCCTTGACCATGATCACCAGGCGTCGGGGCCGCTCCAGCGCCGCCACGAACTCCTTGGCGGTCTCGGTCGCGACGAAGTCGCCCTCGCCGCCGAACTCCTCCACCAGCGCGTGCGTGCGCGACGCCGTGCGGTTGTGCACCGCGACCGTGTAGCCGTTGCGGGCGAAGTTGCGGGCGAGGTTGCGGCCCATGACCGCGAGACCCGTGACGCCGATCTGCGCTGTACTGCTCATTGGGATGGCTCCTAGTGACCTTGGTGTCGGTGGTGCCGGTCGTGTCCGCCAGTATGGCCGGTTCCGCCCCGTGACCATCCTGACGTGCCCGTTCGCCGGTCGCACTTTCTGGCCCGGCGGACTTCAGTACGCACGGAACGCGCCCGGTGCCTCAGTGGGCGGGCGGCGCATCCGGCCAACGGGAGTCCGTTACGCGCCACTTGGTAGGACGAACCGGCCGATTGCCGTCTTGTCATGGCCTGTTCGCGGCGCTTACTTTTGCCCCTCCTGACGCAATGTCGAGGGGGACCTCCATGGCCGTACGCGGCCGGCACCGCCGGTATCAGCCGAACAGGATCAACCGCGCCTCACTGACCGTCACCGCGGGCGGCGCGGGTCTGGCCCTCCCGCTCGTCGGTACCGGCACGGCCCAGGCGGCCGACGTGGAGACCTGGGACAAGGTCGCCGCCTGCGAGTCCACCAACGACTGGGACATCAACACCGGCAACGGCTACTACGGCGGGTTGCAGTTCACCCAGTCCACCTGGGAGGCCTTCGGCGGCACCCGGTACGCCCCGCGTGCCGACCTGGCCACCAAGGACCAGCAGATCGCCGTCGCCGAGAAGGTGCTCGACGGACAGGGACCCGGCGCCTGGCCGGTGTGCTCGCAGCGGGCCGGACTGACCCGGGGCGGCGACACGCCGGACATCCGGCCGGCCGGGGGAGCGGGGGACGAGAAGTCCGCCGGCACGCCCGCCAAGAAGTCCGCCGAGAAGCCCGCCAAGAAGGCGGACTCGGTGAAGGACATCCAGCCGCAGACCACGCCGCAGTCCCGGGCCGGCAAGGGCCGCATGTACACGGTGGTCACCGGCGACACCCTCTCCGGCATCGCCGACACCCACCGGGTCGGCGGCGGCTGGCAGGGGCTGTACGAGGCCAACCGCGACGCCGTCGGAGCCGACCCCGACCTGATCCTGCCGGGCCAGCGCCTGTCGCTGCGCGGTGGGTCGGCGGGCACCGCCCCCCGTACCGGCTCCGGGACCGCCACACCGCGGCCGAAGCAGGAGAAACCACGGGAGCGGGAGAAGCCGCGGGAAAAGAAGCAGGAGAAGCCGCCGAAGCAGCAGGAGCGGGAGCAGCGGAAGGCTCCCGGGAAGTCCTCCCCCGACAGCGGCACCAGCAAAGCCGGGACCAAGACCAGCGAGGACAAGGCCACCACGCACCGCGCCGTCGTAGCGCCCGTCGACGGCGCCGTCGGCACGCCCTACCACCAGTCGGGTTCCTCCTGGTCGAAGGGCTACCACACCGGCGTCGACTTCCCCGTCCCCACCGGCACCTCGATCAAGTCGGTCGCGGCCGGGCGGGTCGTCAGCGCGGGTTGGGGCGGTTCCTACGGGTACCAGGTGGTCGTCCGGCACAGCGACGGCCGCTACTCGCAGTACGCCCACCTTTCGGCGATCTCCGTCCGGGACGGACAGTCGGTGGGCGCCGGTCAGCGCATCGGACGCTCCGGCTCCACCGGCAACGTCACGGGCCCGCATCTGCACTTCGAGGTGCGGACGGGGCCCGGCTTCGGTTCCGACGTCGACCCGCTGGCGTACCTGCGGGCCGGAGGAGTCAGGATCTGACCCGTACCCGGTGGCGGCTGATCACGGGCGGCGGCACGAACGGGCCGCCGTAGAAGGGGCCGTAGGAGAGCAGGGCGTCGTCGCTCTCCGCCCGGCTCCGTGCGGTGTGCAACTCCTTCGCGGGCTCCTTGGCGGGGGCGGCCGCCGGCACCGGGGGTGACACAGGGGAGGGCACCAGGACCTTCTCGGGCAACCGCGCCACCGGAACGCCCGTCGCGTCCGCCGCGACGGATCCCGGGACCGCGGCCGCCGGTACCACGGCTGGACCCGCCGGTGCGGCGACCGGGCCCGTCGCCACCGCGACCGGACCCGTCGGCACCGCGACCGGCTCCACCCCGTCCGCGGCGGGAAGACCCGCGGGCTGCTCGGCGGCCGACGCCTCGCTCTCCCCAGCTGCGGCCGACTCCCGTGAGATCCGCTCCGTCGTCAGCAGGATCAGTCCGCCCGCCGCGACCACGCCGCAGCTCAGGGCGAGTGCGGTGCCGGTGGTGCCGTACCGGAAGGATTCGCCGAACATCGTGATGCCGACGACCGCCGCCACCACCGGGTTCACCACCGTCAGCGTGGCGAGCGGGGCGGCGAGGCCGGCGCCCCGGTAGGAGGCCTGCGAGAGCACCAGGCCCGCCGTGGCGAGCACGCCGATCACCGCCATGGACGGCAGGTCGGCGGCGGACACCCCGCCGCTCCAGTCGACCGCGACGGTCTTGGTGAAGACCGAGGACATGCCGAACGCGATGCCGGACGCGACCGCCAGCAGGATGCTGCGGACCGCCGGGTGCCGGTGCACGGCCCGGGCGGCGATCATCAGCGCGACGAGCGCCGCGCCGGTGACGACGGCCGCGCCGATCCGCTGCGCCGTGTCCAGCGACTGCGCGTCGGCCGCGCCGACCAGGGAGAGCAGACCGGCGAGGCCGACCGTGGCCATGAGCGCGCCGCGCCAGGCCGTCGCACCGGCCTTGCGGCCCACGAACAGCGCCGCCATGGGCAGCGCGAAGACGATGGTCAGCGCACCCAGCGGCTGCACCAGGCTGAGCGGACCGAGGGCGAGCGCCACCACGTGCAGCAGGCCGCCGAGGCCGTTGAGCGCGACCGCCGCCCACCAGCCGGGCCGGCGCAGCGGTGCGTACTGAGCGGCCGAGGAGGACGCCGCGACCTGCTCCTGCACGATCGCTCCGCCCGCGTACGCCACGGCGGAGACGAGCGACAGCAGCACGGACAACGCGAGGGCGCTCATCGGCTGATCCTCTGCGTGAGGCGGGGGCACTGGGCCCGGCGCGGCGAACGGTCGTCTTCCATGGACAACACGATGCCGCCTCAGGGTCTTCCCGTCGTCGTCCCTGAGACTTCATTGGGTCCTACTACCGATGGAGTACGACGACCCCGTCGTCCTCCCCAGGGTGGGCGACTTTCGTCAGGTACCCCTGGTCGCGCCCCCTACGGGGCTTGATAGTACTGCTCTCCGTGGACCTCGACCCCGCCCTCGCCGTACTCCGCCCGCTCGGCGGCTTCTTCGTCCTGCACGCGTCGCGGCCCTCGCCGCCCCGGCCCCTTCCCACCCTCGCGCACGCCTATGCACCGGATTACGGGGAGACCGGCCCGGACGTTCATGTTCCGGTTCCGCCCGGCAGGCCGGGAGACCGCCTGGCCGACCCCCTGGCCCACCGCGTCCGGAGGGTGGCGGACGCCCTGCGCGCCCCCGAGGCCCGGGTCGCCGCCTCCGTCGCCCAGCAGGGACTCGCGGCGCGTCTGTGGTCGGTGGCGCTGGCCTGTGCCGCCCTCACCGGCCGGGTCCCCGACCTGGCCCCGGACCTGCTGCGCTGGGACCCCGACGCCACCGCCCCCGACGACCTGTGGCTCGCCGGGGTGCGGTCCGCGAGGCCGGCGGACACCGCCGCCCTCGCGGACGTCGTGCTCACCGCGCACCTGGCGCCCCTGACGGCAGCGGTGCACGACAGGTACGGCGTCGCCGCCGGGCTGCTGTGGGGCAACGCGGCCTCCGCGCTGGCCGGCGCCGGCCGGGAACTGGACCGCTGGGCCCGCCGCCACGGCCATGCGGACGCGGCCGGGCGGGCCGGGGCCCTGACCGCCGGACTGCTCGCCCACCCCCTGCTCGCCGGGACCGGCACCCTCACCGGCACCGCCTTCCGGCGCCGCAGCTGCTGCCTGTACTACCGGGTGCCCGGAGCGGGCGTGTGCGGCGACTGCTGCTTCCCGCAGCCGCCGGGACCGCGAGAGTCGCAGTCGCGGCAGCCGCAGTCGCGGCAGCCGGGAACGCCGCCGCCGGGATCTTCCCGGTCTCCGCAGGCCCCGCGCTCTTCCTAAGGCGCCGCGTCTGGGTGACCATGAAGGGACCAGCCGCGAAGACGGGAGGTTCCGGGTGCGTGTGGGACTGCTGACCCGGGAGTACCCGCCGGACGTGTACGGGGGCGCGGGTGTCCACGTCGAGTTCCTCGCCCGGGAACTCGCCCGCCTCGTCGACCTCGACGTGCACTGCTGGGGCGAGGGCCGCACCGACGGCGTGCTGCGCCACCGCCCGTGGTCCGCGCTCGACGGCGCCAACGACGCGCTGCGCACCTTCTCCGTCGACCTGGCCATGACCGCCGCCCTCGAGGGCCGCGAACTGGTCCACTCCCACACCTGGTACGCCAACCTGGGCGGCCACCTCGCCAAGCTCCTGTACGGCATCCCGCACGTGGTCACCGCCCACTCGCTTGAGCCCCTGCGCCCCTGGAAGGCCGAGCAACTCGGCGGCGGCTACGAGCTGTCCGGCTGGGCCGAGCGCACCGCCATCGAGTCCGCCGACGCCGTCGTCGCCGTGTCCGGGGCGATGCGCGAGGACATCCTCGGCTGCTACCCCGCGCTGGACGCCGCCCGCGTGCACGTCGTGCACAACGGCATCGACACCACCCTCTACCGGCCCGACCCCGGCACCGACGCCCTGGACCGGATCGGCCTGGACCGCTCCCGCCCGTACGTCCTGTTCGTCGGCCGCATCACCCGCCAGAAGGGCGTCCCGCACCTGCTGCGCGCGGTGCGGGACATCGACCCGGCCGCGCAGGTCGTGCTGTGCGCCGGCGCCCCCGACACCCCCGAGATCGACCAGGAGTTCCGCGACCTCTACGCCCAGCTGAGCCGGGCTCGCGAGGGCGTGCACTGGATCCCGCGCATGCTGCCGCGCCCGGAAGTGATCCAACTCCTCACGCACGCGGCGGTGTTCGTCTGCCCCTCCGTGTACGAGCCCCTGGGCATCGTGAACTTGGAGGCGATGGCCTGCGGCACACCGGTCGTGGCCTCCCGGGTCGGCGGCATCCCGGAGGTCGTGGCGGACGGTGAGACGGGCGTGCTCGTCCCCAGGACCGAGGGCCGGGACGACGCGTTCGAGGCGGGCCTCGCGCGGGCGCTGGACTCCGTCCTCGGCGACCCGGCGACCGCCCGGCGGATGGGCGAGGCGGGCCGCGAGCGGGCGGTGGAGGAGTTCGGCTGGGACGCGGTCGCCCGCCGTACGGTCCGGCTCTACGAGGAGATCCTCAAGCAGGCTTAGGCGTCCCGCACCGGGGCAGCCGAGGGTGAACGAGGGTGAGGGGAGCGGCCCATGCGTCGTGGAGGTCCTTCGGTGCTCGGCATCGTGCTGGCGGGCGGAGAGGGCAAGCGGCTGATGCCCCTGACCGCGGACCGCGCCAAACCCGCGGTCACCTTCGGCGGCACCTACCGGCTGGTCGATTTCGTACTGTCCAACCTGGTCAACGGCGACATCCTGCGGATCTGCGTGCTCACGCAGTACAAGTCGCATTCCCTGGACCGGCACATCACCACCACCTGGCGGATGTCCAGCCTGCTCGGCAACTACGTCACCCCGGTCCCCGCGCAGCAGCGTCTCGGCCCGCGCTGGTACCTGGGCAGCGCCGACGCGATCCTCCAGTCCCTGAACCTCGTGCACGACGAACAGCCCGAGTACGTCGCGGTGTTCGGCGCCGACCACGTGTACCGGATGGACCCGCGGCAGATGGTCGCCCAGCACATCGAGTCCGGTGCCGGCGTGACCGTCGCCGGGATCCGCGTCCCGCGCGGCGAGTCGTCGTCCTTCGGCGTGATCACTCCCGGCTCCGACGGCCAGACCGTCACCGAGTTCCTGGAGAAGCCCGAGAACCCGCCCGGACTCGCCGACGACCCCGAGTGCGTCTTCGCCTCGATGGGCAACTACGTCTTCACCACCAAGGCCCTCGTCGAGGCCCTGCACCGGGACGCCGGGGACGAGAACTCGGTGCACGACATGGGCGGTTCGATTCTGCCCCAGCTCACCGACCGGGGCGAGGCCGCCCTCTACGACTTCAGCGCCAACCACGTGCCGGGGGAGACCACCCGGGACCAGGGCTACTGGCGGGACGTGGGCACCCTCGACGCCTACTACGACGCCCACATGGACCTGATCGCCGAGCGGCCCGCGTTCAACCTCTACAACCGGGACTGGCCGATATACACCCACTCCGCGCAGCTCTCGCCCGCCCGCTTCAACGCCGGCGGCATCGCCAGCGAGTCGATCATCAGCGCCGGTTGCCTGATCCGCGGGCAGGTCACCCGCTCCGTGCTCTCGCCGGGCGTGGTGGTCGACCCGGGCGCGGTGGTCCAGGGCTCGGTGCTGCACGACAACGTGCACATCGGCCGGGGCGCGGTGGTGCGCGGGGCGGTACTGGACAAGAACGTCGACGTGCCCCCGGGAGCGACGATCGGCGTCAACCCGGACCGGGACGGCGAGTTGTACACGGTCTCCAAGGGCGGCGTGATCGCGCTCGGCAAGGCGCAGCGGGTGCCCTGACGGCCGGGCGGCTGTCGGACCCCGGGGGCGGATCCTTGGGGCTGTTGTCATGTCCCTGGACGTGAAACGGAATCCGTGTTGTCATGCCTCTGCTGCTGTTACATCGTTGTATGACATCGATGTCAGGAGCCATCGGCCACCACCCGTTCCCGAGGAGAGGGTCCGTGCGCACCAAACGACTCAGAGACAAACTCGCGCTGCTCCTCGTCGCCGCGCTCGGCGCGGCGGGTCTCGCCGCCGTACCGGCCGCGCACGCGGCGGACGCGGCCGCCGACGAGATCCAGGGTCTGAAGGGCGAGTACTACACCCAGTCCGCCCCCGGCGCCTTCGACTTCCACGAGCTCAAGGCCACCGGCTTCGACCCGCAGGTCGACTTCGGCACCCTGGAGCCGCGACTCGCCTTCGCCACCGGGCAGTCGGACGACGTCAGCGTCCGCTGGACCGGCAAGCTCGTCCCGGAGACGACCGGCGCCCACACCTTCTCGATCACGGGCGACAACGGCTTCCGCCTCTGGGTCGGAGGCCGGCTCGCCGTCGACCACTGGGTCGACGACTGGGACCGTGAACAGACCTCCGCGCCCGTCGAGCTGACGGCGGGGCAGTCCTACGACATCAAGCTGGAGTACTTCGAGCACTTCGGCGGCTCCAACCTGCACCTGCGCTGGACCGAGCCCGGCGGCGCCAAGGAGGCGATCCCGCAGTCGGCCTTCCGGCTGCCCGACGGTTTCGACTACAACGGCGCCACGGCGACCACCGTCCAGTCCACCGGCCGCACCCTCAGGCTGGACTTCGCGAGCCCCCTCGCCGCCGCCCCCGACGGTCTCACCGACCACCTCGAAGCGGTGATCGGCGGCGCCAAGTGGCCGCTCGGCGAGGCGAAGGTCGACCCGGCCGACCCCAGCGCCCTGCTCGTGGCCCTCGGTGAACCCGTCGTCGGCAACAAGGACGGCGACGCGCCCGGCACCGCCGACGTCCGCTACGACGGCGAAGGCGGTCTCACCGACGCCGAAGGCAACGTTGTCAACGCCTTCTGGAGCAGCGGCGGCAACCACTCCACCTACGAGCTGCGCACCGACTGGGCCGACGAGGTCGGACCGGACAACGCCCTCCCGGAGTACCCGCGCCCGCAGTTGACCCGCGACGAGTGGCAGAACCTCAACGGCCGCTGGCAGTTCGCCGCCGCCGAGGCCGGTGAGACTCCGCCGGTCGGCAAGGACCTGAAGGAGCGCATCCTCGTCCCGTACCCGGTGGAGTCCCAGCTCTCCGGCATCCAGCGGCACGAGGACCGCATGTGGTACCGCCGCACGTTCACCGTGCCCCGCGACTGGCACATCGGCTCGGGACAGCGCCTCAAGCTCAACTTCGGTGCCGTCGACTGGCAGTCCGAGGTGTACGTCAACGGCACGAAGGTCGCCGACCACAAGGGCGGCTACGACAAGTTCAGCGCCGACGTCACCGACGCGCTGAAGCCGGGCCGCACCCAGGAGCTGATCGTCGGCGTCTACGACCCGACCGACGCGGCGGACGGCGAGAACCCGCCGGTCGGCAAGCAGCGCCTGGACCCGAGCGGCATCTGGTACACGCCCAGCTCCGGCATCTGGCAGACGGTCTGGATGGAACCGGTCGCCCGCGACCACGCCGAATCCCTCAAGCTGACCCCGCACGTCGACGGGGCGGCGGGCACCCTGACCGTCGAGCCGAAGGGCGTGCGCGACGGCGTTCCGGTCAGGGCGACGGCCTACGCCGGGCACCGCAAGGTCGCCACGGTGAGCGGCCGCACCGGTGAGCCGCTGACCCTGAGGATCCGCGAACCGCGCCTGTGGTCGCCCGACGACCCGTTCCTGTACGACCTGAAGGTCACCGTCGGACAGGATCGCGTCGAGAGCTACTTCGGGATGCGCTCCATCGCCGTCGAGAAGGTGGACGGCGTACCCCGCACCGTGCTCAACGGCGAACCGGTCTTCATGATGGCCACCCTGGACCAGGGCTTCTGGCCGGACGGCCTGCACACCGCGCCCACCGACGTGGCCCTCGCGTACGACCTCGAGCTGCACAAGCGACTCGGCTTCAACTCGGTGCGCAAGCACATCAAGGTGGAGCCCGACCGCTGGTTCTACTGGGCCGACCGGCTGGGCCTGCTGGTGTGGCAGGACATGCCCGCGATGACCGCGGGGGTGAAACCGTCGACCGCCGCCCGCGCCGAGTTCGAGCGCGAGATGAAGGAGATGATCGACGAGCACATCAGCAGCCCGTCGGTCGTCATGTGGGTCACCTTCAACGAGGGCTGGGGCCAGTACGACATCAAGCGCGTCGCCGAACAGGCCAAGGCCTGGGACCCGACCCGCCTCGTCAACAACCAGTCGGGCCTGAACCTGGGGGCCGACGGCGGCGCCGGCGACATCATGGACGAGCACGGCTACCCGAGCCCCGCCCTGCCGCCGTCCCCGGACGGCGAACGCGCCCTGGTCTCCGGCGAGTACGGCGGCCTGGGCCTCGCGGTACCGGGTCACGCCTGGTCCGTGCAGCAGTCGTACGTCGACGTCGACCCGCAGACCTACACGGACGACTACCTCACCAAGCTCGACGAGGTCCGCGCCCTGGCCTGCCGGGGCGGCAACGGAGCCGTCTACACCCAGATCTCGGACGTCGAGGGCGAGCTGAACGGCCTGACGACGTACGACCGCAAGGTCCTCAAGCCGGACGTCGAGCGGGTGAAGGCCGCCCACGAGGCACTGATCCGCGACGCGTCGCAGCCCGTCCCGGCGGGCTGCACCGGCTGAGCACCCGCACCACGAACCGCACGGCAGAACCTCCGGAGGGCACCGCACATGAGAGTCACCCGGCGTCTGCGGCTCTGCGTGGCCGGGGTGGTGGCAGCGTCCGCGCTGCTCACCGCCCCGGCGGCGCAGGCCGCCCCGACGACCGACCAGCACCTGACCGACCTGGTGAACCCGTTCATCGGGACGGAGAACGAGGGCAACACCTATCCCGGCGCCGCCGTGCCCTTCGGCATGGTGCAGTTCTCGCCGGACACCGGCCACAACACCGGCTACGACCACTCCGACACCCACATCCGCGGCTTCTCCCTGGTCCACCTCTCCGGCGTCGGCTGCGGCCTCGGCGGCGACCTGCCGGTGCTGCCGACCACCGGCGACGTCACCGAGACGGACTACGCGAAGTACGCCGCCTCCTTCAGCCACGACGACGAGGAGGCGAGCCCCGGCTACTACCGCGTCGGCCTCGACTCGGGCGTCGAAGCGGAGCTGACCGCCACCGAACGCACCGGAGTGCAGCGCTACACCTTCCCGGCCACCGGCAAGGCCAACGTCCTGCTCAACGCGGGCCAGTCGCTGCACAAGAACATCTCCACCAAGGTCGAGGTGCTCGACAGCCGCACCGTGCGGACCGCGATCACCGGCAGCGGCTTCTGCCAGGACACCGAGCCCTACACCGTCTACACGATCACCCGCTTCGACCGGCCCTTCGCCTCGCACGGCACCTGGGACGACGGCACCGTGACCGCGGGCGCGAAGACCGGCGGCGACGGGGCCTACGTCCGCTTCGACACCACCAAGGACCGCACCGTCGAGGCCACCACCGCCCTGTCCTACGTGGACGCGCGGGGCGCCGCGCTCAACCTCCGCGCCGAGGGCGGACGCTCCTTCGACGCCGTGCGCCACGGCGCGGGGCGCACCTGGGAGAAGCGGCTCGACGACGTCCGCGTCCGGGGCGGCGACGACACCCTGCGCCGCACCTTCTACTCGTCCCTCTACCGGTCCTTCCTCGCGCCCAACGTCGGCAGCGACGTCGACGGCCGCTACACCGGCTGGGACCAGGAGATCCACCGCGCCAAGGGCTTCACGTACTACCAGAACTGGTCCCTGTGGGACACCTACCGCACCCAGTCCCAGCTCCTCTCCCTCCTGGCGCCCCGTGAGGCGCGGGACATGGCGATCTCCGTCATCAAGATCGACGAGGAGAGCGGCTGGCTGCCCAAGTGGGGCTACGGCACGGTCGAGACCAACATCATGACCGGCGACCCGGTGACGCCCTTCCTCACCAACGCCTACCAGCAGGGCCTGCTGCACGGCTGGGAGGAGCGGGCCTACCGCGCGCTGCGGAAGAACGCCGACGGGGTGCCGCCCGCCGACTCGCCCGCCGTCGGCCGGGAGGCCAACCGCGAGTACCTCGCCGACGGCTTCGCGCCGTACGTCAAGGGCCGCCCGCACGCCAAGCCCGGCGACTCCGACTACGACCACGGCGCCTCCGCGACCCTGGAGTACGCCCTGTCCGACGCCATGCTCGCCCGGATGGCCGGCGACCTCGGCCACGACGACGACGCCAAGCGGTACGCCGAGCGGGCCCAGAGCTACCGCCACGTCTTCGACCCCTCGACCGGGTTCTTCCGCGCCCGCGACGCCGAGGGCGCCTTCACCGGTCCGGCCGACCCCGCGCAGAGCGAGGGCTTCCACGAGGGCACGTCCTGGCAGTACCAGTGGCTGGTGCCGCAGGACCTGCCCGGCATGATCGACCTCATCGGCGGGACCGGGGCCGCCAACGACCGGCTCGACTCCTTCTTCGCCTACGAGCAGCTGCTCGCGGACCCGGCGAAGACGGCCCGCGAGGTGTGGGTGAACGGGCCGTACGACTACTACAACGCCGACAAGTACAACCCGCAGAACGAGCCCGACCTGATCGCCCCCTACACCTATCTGTCGACCGGGCAGCCCTGGAAGACCACCGACGTGGTGCACGCGGCGCTCACCCTGTTCACCGACACGCCGACCGGCATGACCGGGAACGACGACCTCGGCACCATGTCCGCGTGGAACGTGCTGTCCTCGATCGGGATCTTCCCGATCCAGCCCGGCTACGACACCTGGGGCCTGTCCACCCCGGTCTTCGACCGCGTCGACCTCACCCTCGACCGCCGCTACTACCCGCGCGGGGCGCTGACGATCACCGCCCCCGGCACCTCGGACACCGACCGGTACGTCCAGTCGGCCCGCACCGACGGCTCGGCCTACGCCCGGACCTGGCTGACGACCGACGCCCTGCGCTCCGTCCGGTCGCTCGCGTTCACGGTCGGCCCGCAGCCGTCCGGGTGGGGAACCTCGGCAGAGGCGGTGCCGCCGCCGCTGACGTGAGCACAGACGCCCCATGAGTCCCAGCAGTCCCGCCCCCGCCAAAAGGGGCGGGACTTTAATCTCCTGTTAACTGTGCGTAGCTTGATCGTACTTGACCGTAATCGTCGGAGGACGATTGACTGTTTGTCCATCCGTCGTCGACGCGTCGTCCCTGCGAGGCAGACCCTTGACTCCCGATCCGCTCGCTCCCCTCGACCTGGCGTTCTGGAACATCGAGTCCCCCGAGCACCCCATGCATCTCGGCGCGCTCGGCGTCTTCGAGGCCCGGTCGCCCACCGCCGGCGCCCACGCGGCCGACCTGCTCGCCGCCCGCGCGCCCGCGGTGCCCGGACTGCGGATGCGGATCCGGGACACCTGGCAGCCGCCGCTGGCGCTGCGCCGCCCGTTCGCGTTCGGCGGCGCCACCCGCGAACCCGATCCGCGATTCGACCCGCTCGACCACGTACGGCTGCACGCCCCGACCACGGACTTCCACGCCCGGGCCGGCCGCCTGATGGAACGGCCCCTGGAACGCGGCCGCCCCCCGTGGGAGGCACACGTCCTGCCGGGCGCGGACGGCGAATCCTTCGCCGTGCTGTTCAAGTTCCACCACGCCCTCGCCGACGGCCTGCGCGCCCTCACCCTCGCCGCGGGCGTCCTCGACCCGATGGACCTCCCCGCCCCCCGGCCCCGCCCCGAGCAGCCCCCGCGCGGGCTCCTGCCGGACGTGCGCGCCCTGCCGGACCGGCTGCGCGGCGTCCTGTCCGACGCGGGCCGCGCCCTGGACATCGGGGCCGCCGCGGCCCTGTCCACCCTCGACGTGCGCTCCTCCGCCGCGCTCACCGCCGAATCCTCCGGCACCCGGCGGATCGCGGGTGTGGCGGTCGACCTCGACGACGTGCACCACGTCCGCAAGACCACCGGCGGCACCGTCAACGACGTACTGATCGCGGTCGTCGCCGGCGCCCTGCGCCGCTGGCTGGACGAGCGCGGCGACGGCAGCGAGGGCGTCGCGCCCCGCGCCCTGATCCCCGTCTCCAAGCGCCGCCCGCGCACCGCCCACCCACAGGGCAACCGGCTCTCCGGGTACCTGATACGGCTTCCGGTCGCCGACCCCGACCCGCTGTCGCGCCTCGGCACGGTCCGGGCCGCCATGGACCGCAACAAGGACGCCGGACCGGGCCGGGGCGCCGGAGCCGTCGCGCTGCTCGCCGACCACGTCCCGGCGCTCGGCCACCGGCTCGGCGGCCCGCTGGTCTCGGGTGCCGCCCGGCTCTGGTTCGACATCCTCGTCACCAGCGTGCCCCTGCCCAGCCTCGGGCTGCGGCTCGGCGGCCACCCGTTGACCGAGGTCTACCCGCTGGCCCCGCTGGCCCGCGGCCACTCCCTGGCGGTGGCCGTCTCGACGTACCGCGGACAGGTCCACTACGGCCTGGTCGCGGACGCGAAAGCGGTGCCCGACCTCGACCGGTTCGCGCACGCCCTCACCGAGGAGGTGGAGACGTTGCTCACGGCGTGCGGCCCCTGACCCCGGCGGGTTTGGTTCCGGGCCCGGCGCTGAATAAAATCCGCTGTTCGACAGCGGTCGCGTCATGGAGCGCCGCGACGGTGACCAGGGAACGGCAGCGGCGATGACGGTGACACAGGACGGTGCGGCGAGCACGGACGAGGCGGTGTACGGCCCCGGGATCGACCCGGAGCGGCTGGCCGTCTGCCTGAGCGTGCTGGAGGAACTCGACGGGCTCGACGTCGACCACCCGGACGCGATCCGGGTGCGCCGGGCCACCTCGCACATCTACCGCATGGTCAAGCAGCGCCGCCGCCAGGACCGCCGGGCCGCCAAGACCGCCCACGACAAGGCGGTCACCGAGGCCACCGCCACGGGCTCCGCCGAGCGCATCGACGACGAGACGGAGGGCCTGCTGCCCTCCTCCCGCACCGAGCAGGGGCGGATCGCCGGGATACTCCAGCGGCCCCGCTCCTGCTACATCTGCAAGCAGCGCTACGTCGAGGTCGACTACTTCTACCACCAGCTCTGCCAGACGTGCGCCACCGAGAACCGCGAGCGCCGCGAGGCCCGCGCCGACCTCACCGGCAAGCGCGCGCTGCTCACCGGCGGCCGCGCCAAGATCGGCATGTACATCGCGCTGCGGCTGCTGCGCGACGGCGCGCACACCACGATCACCACCCGTTTCCCCAAGGACGCCATCCGCCGCTTCAAGGCCATGGACGACTCCGCGGACTGGCTGCACCGCCTCGAGGTCGTCGGCATCGACCTGCGCGACCCGGCGCAGGCCGTCGCCCTCGCCGAGCGGGTCACCGAACCGGGGCCGCTCGACATCCTGATCAACAACGCCACGCAGACCGTGCGGCGCCTGCCCTCCGCATACGCCGCGCTCGTCGACGGCGAGGGCGCCCCGCTGCCCGCCGGTGAGCTGCCCGCCCACCACGTCATCGGCGCCTTCAACTCCGGTGCGGTGGACGGGCTGGCCGCGCTGCCCGTCGGCACCTCCGGACTGGACGCGCAGAAGGTGGCCGACCTCGCCCTGGTCGCCGGCCACGCCAGCGTGGTCCGGCACCGCGAGGGCACCGCCATCGACGCGGGCGGCCTCGTTCCGGACGTCGTCGACTCCAACACCTGGGTGCAGACCATCGAGCAGATCTCCCCGGTGGAGCTGCTGGAGACCCAGCTGTGCAACTACACCTCGCCGTTCATCCTCATCAGCGCCCTGAGGCCCTCGATGGCCGAGGCCGCGCGCAGGGCGCCCAACGGCCGCGCCTACGTCGTCAACGTCTCCGCGATGGAGGGGGTGTTCGCCCGCGGCTACAAGGGCGCCGGGCACCCCAACACCAACGCCGCCAAGGCCGCGATGAACATGGTGACGCGGACCAGCGCCCAGGAGATGTTCGACACCGACCGGATCCTGATGACCTCCGTGGACACCGGCTGGATCACCGACGAGCGTCCGCACTACGACAAGCTCCGCCTGGCCGAGGCCGGCTTCCACGCCCCGCTCGACCTGGTCGACGGCGCGGCCCGGGTCTACGACCCCGTCGTGCGCGGCGAGGCGGGCGAGGACCTGTACGGCGTCTTCCTCAAGGACTACGCGCCCGGCAAGTGGTGACCGAAGGGCCGGTCAGGTCGTAGGGGGTGTCGTTGATCCAGACGACACCCCTAGTCCACGGCGCCCAGCCGCGAGTTGCGGGCCGCCGTCAGCTCCAGCACCGTGCGCCAGTCCTCCAGGACCCCGGCGTCGAAGACCGCGGTGCGCGCCTCCTCGGCCGCCTGGTGCAGGCCGGCCAGGTCGTCGTCGTGCGCCCACGCCTCGGGGTGGGCGGCCCGGCGCAGCAGCCTGGAGACGCGCGCGCCCAGCAGCGGCCGTACCGCGTCGGCGGTCCGGACGGCCGGAGCGCCGGGCCACAGCAGCCGGCCCACGGGCGCCACCAGGCCGGCGACCTGTAGCTCCTTGTCGGCGGGCCGGCGCCGCCGCAGCAGCGCCGCGGTCCGCAGCGCGTGCCCGTGCAGGTCCACGGTCTCACCGCCGTACTCCCCGGACCGCTCGCCCCGGCAGGCGTACAGCAGGTCCATCAGCTCCTCGACGCTGCGCAGTTCCATGTCCCGGTCCTCCCGCGAGACAGCCGTTGCCGACGGGCAGCAGACCATGGCGAGCTTGCGCCGCAGCCAACGGCGACTGAACGGCGCGACCGTGGCCGCCGACATTCGAAGGGGCGGTCGGCGGTTGGGCCGAACGGGTGAGCATCGCACCGTGCGGATGGGGAGGAATCCCGGCAGACTGGTGCCAACTGCGCGCGCAACGAAGGGCAATGGTTCTCCCATGTTTTGAGCCCCATAGAGCGCACCCCCGCTCATTTGGTTAATCTGGGTCGGACGGACCGCAGCACAGGGCACTACCCACACCCGAGGTCCGTCCGGGGGCAGCCGGTACACAGCGGTCTGCTCTCCTGCGAGGTACCGGCGCCACCGCGTCTGTAGTGCATCTCGACCCACACCCGAGCGGGGGCCTGGTGCCGGACGGAAGACTGGCCGACAGGCCCCGAGGGTGATCCGACACATAAGGAGTGCGCGGTGACACCGGAGACGACGACGAGCCCAGAGCAGCGCCCCAAGGAACGCACCGAGCGTGCGCACCGCCGGCCCGGCGAGATCGGCAGCCTCGACGTGTGGGCGCGGTCCGCCCCGATCCGCCTCGCGGGCTACGAGGACGACCTGGCCGAGCCCCACATCCTGCCCAGCGTGGACTGACACCGCGCCGCCCCCCGGGCAGCCGCCGGACGCGTGGGCGTGCGAGACTCACGCCCATGCTGATCAGGGAAGCCGTCCCCGGCGACTGGCCGCGCATCTGGCCCTTCTGGCACCGCATCGTCGCCGCCGGCGAGACCTACGCCTGGGACCGGGACACGCCCGAGGAGGACGCCCGGTCCCTGTGGATGAACCCCGCCAAACGCGTCTACGTCGCCGAGAACGACAGCGGCACCGTCGTCGCCTCCGCGTACCTCACCCCCAATTACGGCGGCCCCGCCGCCCGCGTCGCCAACGCCGGCTTCATGGTCGACCCGGACCGGGCCGGCCGCGGTACCGGCCGGGCCCTCGCCGAACACGTCCTGGCCGCCGCCCGCGCCGAGGGATACCGGGGCATGGTCTTCAACGCCGTCGTCGAGACCAACCCCGCCGTGCGGCTGTGGACCTCGCTCGGCTTCACGATCCTGGGCACCGTGCCGGACGCCTTCGACCACCCGCGCCACGGCCGGGTCGGCCTGCACGTCATGCACCGCGCCCTGTAGCCCGGTGCGCCGCCCCGTCACTCCACCGGGGCCGTCCGCCGCCAGGGCCGCAGCGCCTCGATCCGCTCCGCCAGCTCCAGCAGCGCCGCCTCCGACCCGGGCCGCCCGGCCAACTGGACGGCGCAGGGGGCGCCCGACGGCAGAGAGCCGACCGGCACCGTCATCGCGGGCCAGCCGGTGAGGTTCCACGGCGGAGTGAAGGGCGAGTACGCCGAGTTGGCGGCGATGTTGCGCAGCCAGCCCCGCTCGTGCCAGGGGCCCGCCTTGGGGGAGCGGCGGGCCAGCGCGGGCGTCAGCAGGACGTCGTACTCCGCGAAGAACGGCTCCAGGCGCCCGCGCAGCGCGTCGCGGGCCGCGCCGGTGGTGACCCTGCGGACGAAGGGCCGTCCGAGAGCCGCGTGCACCCGGGTGCGCCGGGCCAGCCGCCGCCGGTCGAGGTTGCGGGCGTCCACCGAGGTGCCCGCCGTCCAGTGGGTGAGCGCGGTTGCGCTCAGCGACGCCGGATAGGACGGATCCGCCCGCCGCACCAGGTGCCCCGCCCGCATCAGCACCCCGGCGGCCTCCCGGACGGCGTCCGCGTAGGGGCGGGAGACGGTGACACCCGCCAGGGGGCTGCGCAGGGAGGCGGCGACGCGCAGGGCGCCGGAGTCCGCCCGGCGGGGCGCGGAGGTGTCCGCGAGGACGGCGAACATGAGGCGGGCGTCCTCCACGGTGGTGGCCAGCGGCCCGTTCTCGGACATGCCGAACCAGTCGCCCTCGCCGATGCCGGCCGGCACCACGCCGTGGCCCGGCTTGAGGGTGACCAGACCGCAGTTGGCCGCGGGTATCCGCAGCGAACCCATGCCGTCGTTGCCCAGCGCCAGCGGCACCATCCCCGCGGCGACCGCGGCGGCGCTCCCGCCCGAGGAACCACCCGCGGAGCGGGCCGGGTCCCACGGGTTGCGGACCGTGCCGTGCACGCCCTCGCTGGTGCCGAACACGCACAGCTCGGGCACGTTGGTCAGGCCCACCACCACCGCGCCGGCCGCCCGCAGCCGCGCGACGGTGACGTGGTCGGCCCCGGCCGGCGTGTCCGGGGTCGCCGCCGAGCCGACCCGGGTGGACTCGCCGCGCACCGCGAGATTGTCCTTGACCGCCACCGGCACGCCGGCCAACGGCAGTTCGCCGAGATCTCCCCGGGCGCCGGTCTCCTCGGCCTCGGCGAGCGCCGCCTCGGCGCGCACCGTGCGGAAGGCGCCTACGCCGCCGTCGAGCCGCTCGATGCGGGCCAGGTGCTCCGCCACCACCTCGCGGGGGGTGGTCCGCTTCTCGCGGACGGCGGCGGCGATCTCTGCGGCGGTGCGGCCTGCCCAATCGGTCACGAGGGCTCCTCGGGGTGCGGTGGAACGGGATTACCGGCGAGTACGCAGACAGCACTCTGCCCGTCCGCCCACCTCCGCGTCGAGGCCCCGGCGCAACCCCCGGGCCGCCCGGCTCAGGACGACCGGGCCGGGCCCGTGCTGTCCCGCTCGATCAGCCGCGGCACCGGCACCCGCACCGTGCGGGCCGGGCCGCCGTCCAGCAGGGCGGTCAGCTCGGTCGCCGCCGTCCGGCCGAACTCCACGCTGTCCCGGGAGAGGGCGGACAGCCACGGCTTGACCATGCGGCACAGCGCCGAGTCCTCCCAGGCCACCACGGACACGTCGGCCGGCACCGAGAACCCCAGCCCGGCCGCGGCGGCGACCCCGGCGACGGCCATCACGTCGTTGTCGTAGATCAGCGCCGTCGGTGCGGCGGGGGCCTCCAGGACCCGGCGGGTGACGGCGGCGCCCTCCGCGTCGGAGTAGTCGGTGGTCACCGACTCGACCTCGGTCAGGCCCCGCCGCCCGGCCTCGGCCCGCAGGGCCCGGATCCGCCGCTCGGTGTGGGCGAGGCCGGGCAGACCGGCGATGTGCGCGATCCGCCGGTGGCCGAGCGCGTACAGCCCGTCCACCAGCGCGGCCATCGCGCCCGCGTCGTCCGCCCACACCGTCGACAGCCCCGGATGGCGTTCGTCCGGCGCGCCGCCGATCACCACGGCGGGCAGCCCGAGTCCGTCGAGCAGGTCGGGGCGCGGATCGTCGGTGCGCGGGTCGACGACCAGGACGCCGTCCACCCGGTGTTCGGCCCACCAGCGCCGGTAGACCGCGCACTCGTCCTCGACGTCCTGCGCCACCTGGAACAGCAGGCCCAGATGACGCCGCGCCAGCACCTCCTGGATGCCGGAGACCAGTTGCAGGAAGAAGGAGTCCACGCCCAGGGTGTGCGCGGGCCGGGCCAGTACGAAGCCGACGGTCGCCGCGCCCTCCCCGGACAGTGCCCGCGCCGCCGTGCTGGGCCGCCAGCCGAGCTGTTCGGCGACCCGGCGGACCCGGTCCCGGGTGATCTCGGAGACCCCCGGCCGGTCGTTCAGCGCGAACGAGACCGCGCTCTCGGATACCCCGGCCCGCCGCGCGATGTCCTTCATCGTCGGCCGGCGCGCGGCGGGCCGCTTGGCCGGCATGCGCGCTCCCTTCTTCGGAACGTGAACGAAAGCGCCTTCTGGGCACGACGAGCTAAAGCGCTTGAGTGGAAAGATCCTAAAGCGCATTAGTCAAACCTGGCAAGTGGCTCCTCACACCGCTCTGGCCTGGACTAATGCCGCCTCAATCGCATTAGTTCCCGTGAATCCATTGACTTTCCCCGAACGCGCCGTGCATGGTCGCTGCCATCCAGTCGCCGACGTCCTTCAGGAGACGTGTCACCGTGCCCACCTCGCGCAGAACATTCGCCGTCGCCGCCGTCGCCGCCCTCGTCCTCCCGCTCAGCGCCTGCGGTTCCGGAGGCGACGGCGGGGGCTCGACCGACGCCTCGGGCAAGGTCGAGGGCGACATCACCTTCCAGACCTGGAACCTGCGGGCCAACTTCAAGCCCTACTTCGAGGACCTGATCGCCGACTTCGAGAAGAAGTACCCGGGCACCGAGGTCAAGTGGGTCGACCAGCCCGGCGAGGGCTACGCCGACAAGATCAGCGCCGACGCCGCCGGCGGCACCCTGCCCGACGTCGTCAACGTCTCCCCGGACCTCGTCGCCCCGCTCGCCAAGGCGGGCCTCGCCCTCGACCTGGACAAGGCCGCCGGCCAGTACGAGAAGGAGTACCTGGAGGGCGCCTGGGCCAGCCACCGGATACCGGGCATGGAGGGCACGTACGCCTTCCCCTGGTACCTCAACACCGGCCCGCTCTTCTACAACAAGTCCCTCTTCGAGAAGGCCGGACTCGACCCCGAGCAGCCGCCGAAGACGTACGACGAGGTCTTCGACGCCGCACTGAAGATCGCGGACAAGACCGGCGGCGACACCGCCACGCTCGCCAACGTCCCCACCATCGAGGACTTCGGCCGCTACGGCGTACCGCTGATGAACAAGGAGGGCACCGCCTTCACGTTCAACGACGCCAAGGGCGTCCAGCTCCTCACCCGGTACAAGGAGCTGTACGAGGCCAAGGCGCTCGACTCCCAGGCGCTGACCGCCACCCCCGAGTCCTCGGGCAAGAAGTTCCTCACCGGGGCCGTGGCGATGAACCCGGGCAGCGCGCTCGACCTCGCCAACTTCAAGAAGCAGGCGCCGAACCTGTACAAGAACATCGGCATCACCGACCAGATCACCAGCACCGGCCACGTCAACATGTACGTGATGGGCCTGATGGTGAACGCGCAGAGCCAGCGCAAGCCCGCCGCGGTGGCCTTCGCGCACTTCGTCACCGACGCCGCGCACCAGATGTCGTTCGCCAAGCAGGTCGCCATCTTCCCGAGCACCGCCGGTTCGCTGGACGACCCGTACTTCACCAAGGAGGACGGCACCGACGAGACCCGGGTCCGCGTCGCCGCCGCCAAGTCGCTGAAGGACGCGGTCAACTACACGCCCGTGCTCTTCAGTGAGCAGATGAAGACCGAGCTGCGCAACGAGGTCGCCAAGGCGCTCCAGGGCAAGCAGAGCCCCGAACAGGCCCTGGACAACGCTGTCAAGGCGTGCGACCGCCTTCTCCAGCAGCAGGGCTGAGACGTCATGGCGAGTCCCACCGTCACCGGCACCCGGCGTGTACGGCGCCAACTGCCGTCCAGCCCCTGGCTGTTCGCCGCCCCAGGACTGCTGATCACCGGCGCGTTCATCCTCTACCCGTTCGTCTCGACGCTCGTCAACTCCTTCACCGACCGCCGGACCCTGGTCCCGGGCGAGTTCGTGGGTCTCGCCAACTTCCGCGAGCTGCTGCACGACGACATGTTCTGGACCGGCCTGCGCAACAGCACCCTGTACGTCCTCGGGGTCGTCCCCGCGCTCGTCCTGCTGCCGCTGCTGCTCGCCCTGCTCGTGCAGAAGAACATCCCCGGCATCACCTTCTTCCGCTCCGCCTTCTACACCCCGGTGGTCGCCTCGATCGTCGTCGTCGGCCTGATCTGGGTCTGGCTCCTCGACGAGCGAGGTCTGGTCAACTCCCTGCTGGAGACCATCGGCGCCAGTCCGATCGGCTTCCTCAGCGACCAGTGGCTGATCCTGCTCAGCGCCATGGCCGTCACGGTCTGGAAGGGCCTCGGCTACTACATGATCATTTACCTGGCGGCGCTTGCCAACGTACCGCGCGAACTGCACGAGGCCGCCGCCGTGGACGGCGCGGGCGCGGTGCGCCGCTTCCTCACCGTCACCGTGCCCGCCGTCCGCTCCACCATGGTGCTGGTCGCCGCGCTGTCCTCGGTCGCCGCCTTCAAGGTGTTCTCCGAGGTGTACCTGATGGCGGGCCCGAGCGGCGGCCCGGCCGGCGAGGACACCACCCTGGTCATGCTGGTCCAGCGCACCGGCACCGGCCTGACCGGACGGGTCGGCTACGCCTCCGCCATCTCCGTCGTCGTCTTCGTCGTCACCGTCGCCCTGATGCTGCTCGTCCTGCGCGCCGACCGGAAGGAGGAGTCGTGAGCGTCCTGGAGAAGACCCCGCCCACCTCCCAGCCGCGGCCCGCCCCGGCCCGTGAACCCCGGATCACCGACGAGCACGGCCGCCGCGTACGCGTCTGGGAACTCGTCCTGCGCTACCTGCTCCTGCTCGGCGTCCTCGCCCTGACCATCGGCCCGTTCCTGTGGCAGCTGTCGACCTCGCTGAAGGGCCCGACGGAGGACATCTTCAGCTCGCCGCCGAAGTTCCTGCCCTCCGATCCCACCCTGCACAACTACGAGCGGGTCGCCGACACCATCCCCGTCTGGGACTACGCGCTGAACTCGCTGAAGGTGGCCGCCGCCAACGTGGTGACGAACTGCGTCGGCGCCGCCCTCGCCGGCTACGCCCTGGCCCGGCTGCGCTACCGCGGCCGGCGCGTCGCCACTCTCGTGTTCATCCTCGCCATGCTCGTGCCGGTGGAGGGCATCATCATCGCCCAGTTCACCACCATGCGGGAGCTGGGCCTCAACAACACCCTGGTCGGCGTCCTGCTGCCCGGCTGCGTCAGCGCCCTGAACGTCCTGCTCATGCGCAACGCCTTCCTCAACCTCCCCTACGAGATCGAGGAGGCCGCCTACGTCGACGGCGCCAACGTCTGGCAGCGGTTCTGCCGGATCGCGCTGCCCTCGGTCAAGGGCACCCTCGCGGTCGTCGCGATCTTCGCCTTCATGGGCGCCTGGGACGACTTCCTGTGGCCGCTGATCGTGCTGAGCGACCCGTCCAAGTTCACCCTGACCATCGGGCTCAACTACCTGCACGGCACCTTCGCCAACGACGAACGCCTCGTCGCCGCCGGCACGATCATCGCCGTGGCGCCGCTGATCGCCCTCTTCGCCTGCCTCCAGCGGTACTTCTTCCGCGGCGTCGGCGAGGGTGCGGTCAAGGGCTGATCCACGTACTTCTTCCCCACAAGGACACCGCATGCCCCCTGCCGTGCGCTTCGGCGTCAACTACACCCCGAGTGAAGGGTGGTTCCACCACTGGCTCGACTTCGACCTCGACTCGGTCCGCGCCGATCTGGACTCGGTCGCCGCGCTCGGCGTGGACCACGTCCGCGTCTTCCCGCTGTGGCCGTACTTCCAGCCCAACCGCTCCCTGATCCGCGAGCGTGCCGTGGGCCACCTGGTGGCGCTGGTCGACGCGGCCGGCGAACGCGGCCTCGACGTCAACGTGGACGGCCTCCAGGGCCATCTCAGCAGCTTCGACTACGTACCGGCCTGGACCCGCACCTGGCACCGCCGCAACCTCTTCACCGACCCCGAGGTCCTCGACGGACAGGCCACCTACCTGCGCACCCTCGCCGCCGCGCTGGCCGGGCGGCCCAACTTCCTCGGCATGACCCTCGGCAACGAGGTCAACCAGTTCTCCGCCGCGCCCCACCCCGACCCGGACCGCGCCACCAGCGACCAGATCGACGCCTGGCTGGAGCGGATGCTCGCCGCCTGCGAGGAGGGCGCCCCCGGCGGGATGCACCTGCACGCCGAGTACGACGCCACCTGGTACCAGGACGACCAGCCCTTCACCCCGGCCCAGGCCGCCCGCCGGGGCGCGGTGACCGCCGTGCACTCGTGGGTCTTCAACGGCACCGCCCAGCGCCACGGCCGCACCTCCGTGCCCAGCGAGCACCACGCCGCCTACCTGATCGAGCTGAGCAAGGCGTGGGCCGACGACCCCCGCCGCCCGGTCTGGCTCCAGGAGGTCGGCGCCCCCGCGCCCCTCGTCCCCGCCGAGCACGCCGCCGCCTTCACCGAGGCGACCGTCGCGAACGCCCTGGACTGCCCCGACCTGTGGGGCGTCACCTGGTGGTGCTCGCACGACGTGTCCCGGGAGCTGGCCGACTTCCCCGAGCTGGAGTACGGCCTCGGACTGCTCACCAACGACCGCCGTCCCAAGGACACGGCCCGGGTCCTGGCCCGCGCGGCCCTCGCGGCCCGCGAGGGGAACCATCCCGCCCCCGCGCCGCGCACCACCGCCCTCGTCGTCCCCGCCGACCCGGCGGCACGCTCGGCCTGCGCCCCCGGCGGCCCGGTCTTCGACGCCTTCTTCCACCTGGTCGCCGACGGCGCCCGCCCCACCACCGTCCTGGACACCCGCGCCGCCGACACCGGACACCTCGCGGCCCGCGGCATCACCGAGGTCGTCACGCCCGACCAGGTGTCGCCCACCCCGCACGGACTCCGCGTCCGCCAGGAAGGCGCCCGCCCGTGACCTCCGCACGGTTCGAACCACGCGCGGTGGGGGAGCTGTACACCACATCCCGGCCCGCCACCGCGACCCACACCTGGTAACCCCCCCCACACCGCCCGCACCCGCCCCGTCAACCAGGAGCACCCCGCATGCATGACGACCGCAACCTGGTCGAAGCCCGCCTCAAGCGCGTCCTCGACGAGCGCGTCCGCCCCGCCCTCTACCCCGAGTCCGTGCCACTGGACGTGGCGGTGTGGCACGCGCCCGGCGAGCCCGTCCCGGTCGAGGAGGGACTCGCCGCCGAACCCGAGCCCATCCAGGTCGGCGCCCGCTGGGGCGCGCCCTGGGGAACCAGCTGGTTCCGTGTCACCGGCACCGTCCCGGAGGAATGGGCCGGGAAGACCGTCGAGGCGATCCTCGACCTCGGCTTCGACGAGAACATGCCCGGCTTCCAGTGCGAGGGCCTGGTCTACCGGCCCGACGGCACCCCGGTGAAGGGCCTCAACCCGCGCAACCAGTGGGTGCGGATCGGCGCCCCCGTCGAGGGCGGCGAGGAGGTGCGCCTGCACGTCGAGGCCGCCTCCAACCCCGTCATCCTCGACTACCACCCCTTCGTGCCCACCCGGCTCGGCGACAAGGACACGGCGGGCAGCGAGCCGCAGTACCGGCTGGCCCGCATGGACCTCGCCGTCCTCGACGAGACGGTGTGGAACCTGGTGCTCGACCTGGAGGTCGCCGGTGAGCTGATGGCCGAGCTGCCGGTCGACTCGCCACGCCGCTGGGAGATCCTGCGCGCGATCGACAAGGCACTGGACGCCATCGACCTCCAGGACGTGAACGGCAGCGCCGGGCAGGCCCGTTCCCGCCTCACCGAGGTCCTGTCGGCCCCCGCCGTCCCATCCGCCCACCGGATCAGCGCCGTCGGTCACGCGCACATCGACTCGGCGTGGCTGTGGCCGCTGCGCGAGACCGTCCGCAAGGTCGCCCGCACCACCTCCAACATGACCGCACTCCTGGAGGACGAGCCGGACTTCGTCTTCGCCATGTCCCAGGCGCAGCAGTGGGCGTGGGTGCGCGACCACCGGCCCGAGGTCTGGGCCCGGGTGAAGAAGGCCGTCGCCGACGGGCGGTTCGTGCCGGCCGGCGGCATGTGGGTGGAGTCGGACACCAACATGCCCGGCTCCGAGGCGATGGCCCGGCAGTTCGTGCACGGCAAGCGGTTCTTCCTCGACGAGTTCGGCGTCGAGAACGACGAGGCATGGCTGCCGGACACCTTCGGATTCGCGGCCGGGCTGCCGCAGATCATCAAGGCGGCCGGCGCCAAGTACCTGCTGACGCAGAAGATCTCCTGGTCGCAGACGAACAAGTTCCCGCACCACACCTTCCGCTGGGAGGGCATCGACGGCACCCGGATCTTCACGCACTTCCCGCCCGTCGACACGTACAACTGCTCCATGAAGGGCAGCGAGATCGCGCACGCGGCCCGCAACTTCAAGGACAAGGGCGTGGCCCGGCACTCCCTCGCCCCGACCGGATGGGGCGACGGGGGTGGCGGCACCACCCGCGAGATGATCGCCAAGGCGGCCCGCCTGCGCGACCTCGAAGGCTCGGCGACGGTCACCTGGGAGACCCCGCACGCCTTCTTCGAGAAGGCCGAGGCGGAGAACCCGCAGCCGCCCGTCTGGGTCGGCGAGCTGTACCTCGAACTGCACCGCGCGACCCTCACCAGCCAGGCCAAGACCAAGCAGGGCAACCGCCGCAGCGAACATCTGCTCCGGGAGGCCGAACTGTGGGCGGCGACCGCCGCCGTGCGCGCCGGGTTCCCCTACCCGTACGACGACCTGGACCGGATCTGGAAGACGGTCCTGCTGCACCAGTTCCACGACATCCTGCCCGGCTCCTCCATCGCCTGGGTGCACCGCGAGGCACGCGCGACCTACGACCGCGTCGCCGAGGAGCTGAACGCCGTCATCGACGCCGCCCAGCGTGCCCTGGCCGGGCAGGGCGACACCCCGCTGGTCTTCAACTCCGCCCCGCACACCCGGTCCGGCGTCCAGGCGGGCGCCGCCGCGGCCCCCGCCGCCGAGGGCCGCACCGAGGTCACCCCCCGCCCCGAAGGCGGACACGTCCTGGACAACGGGCTGCTCCGGGTCGAGATCGACGGCCGGGGGCTGGTGGTGTCGGCGTACGACCTCGCCGCCGACCGCGAGACCATCGCGCCGGGCACCGCGGGCAACCTGCTCCAGCTCCACCCGGACTTCCCGAACATGTGGGACGCCTGGGACGTAGACGAGTTCTACCGCAACACGGTCACCGACCTCACCGACGTCGACGAGACCGCCCCCGGGGACGACGGCGCCTCGGTGCGGATCGTCCGCTCCTTCGGCTCCTCCCGCGTCACCCAGGTGCTGACCCTGGCGCCGGGAGAGCGGCGCCTCGACGTGGACACCGAGGTCGACTGGCACGAGACGGAGAAGTTCCTCAAGCTGGCCTTCCCGATCGACGTGCACGCCGAACGGTACGCGTCGGAGACCCAGTTCGGGCACTTCCACCGGCCCACCCACACCAACACCAGCTGGGAGGCGGCCAAGTTCGAGGCCTGCAACCACCGCTTCGTCCACCTGGCCGAGCCGGGCTGGGGCGTGGCCGTCGTCAACGACTCGACGTACGGCCACGACGTGACCCGCACCGTCCGCACCGACGGCGACGCCGGTACGACCACCACGGTCCGGGTGTCCCTGCTGCGCGCCCCGCGCTTCCCGGACCCCGAGACCGACCAGGGCGTGCACCGCTTCCGGCACGCGCTGGTGCCCGGCGCGGACATCGGCGACGCGGTGCGCGAGGGCTGGCGGATCAACCTGCCCGAGCGGCGGGTCACCGGTGCCGGGGAGGTCGCGCCGCTGGTGTCGGCCGACCGGGACGCGGTCGTGGTCACCGCCGTCAAGCTCGCCGACGACGGCAGCGGTGACGTCGTGGTCCGCTTCCACGAGGGGCACGGCGGCCGCGTCCGGGCCACCCTGACGGCCGGTTTCCCGGTCGCCGGGGTCGAGGTCACCGACCTCCTGGAGCGCCCGCTCGCCGAGGCGGAGGACGCCGTCGAGGCCGACGGCGACCGGATCGCCGTACGGCTGCGTCCGTTCCAGCTGATGACCCTGCGGCTGAAGCGGAGCTGACGCACCCCGTGGGTCCGGTCCGCCACCCGGTGGGCCGGGCCCGCGCCGCTACGACCGCTCCGGCGCGCGGGCCAGCCGCGTCGGCGGCAGGTATTCGCGCACATAGGTCCGTTCCCAGCACGCACCCGTCTCCCGCAGCTCGCGCCACGTCGTGTACCGGTAGCGGAAGAGGCGGGCGCGCACGAAGCGGGGTGGCGCGTCGGGTGGGAACGGGGAGTGGCGCAGCAGCTTCAGGGTGGCCCGGTCGTTCTCCAGCAGCCGCTCCACGAACGTGCCGAACCACGACCCGGCGTACGAGGGCGACAGCGCGGCGAACCACATCAGCCAGTCGAGGCGCAGGTGGTAGGGCGCGAACTGACGCGGCCAGCGGCGTGGATCACCGGGTTTGCCCTTGAACTCGTACTCCCGCCACTGCGAGTCCTCCCGGGCGACCTCGTCGGCCGTGCCCTCGACCACCACCTCGTAGCGGATCCGGCTGACGGTTCCGAAGGCGCCGTAGGTGTTGACCAGGTGCAGCGAGTCGAAGGAGCGGTTCATCACCTGCCGGCGGGAGATCATGTTGCGCACCGGGCGGTGGCTGAGGAACACCAGCAGCGCCGCCACCGCCAGGACCACGATCTCGTACCAGAGCGGCGCGGCCGCCGCGGACGGCGTGTCGCCGGGGTACCGCACCACCGACAGGGCCAGCACGATGGTGATCCAGTTCAGCCAGGAGAAGTTGCCCGACAGCACCAGCCACAGCTGGGTCGCGATCATCAGCGCCGCGGCGGCCGTCGCGACGGGCTGCGGGGTGAACAGCAGGAAGGGCACCAGGAGCTGCGTGACGTGGTTCGCGGCCACCTCGACGCGGTGCAGGGGCCGGGGAAGGTGGTGGAAGAACCAGCTCAGCGGGCCCGGCATCGGCTGGGTCTCGTGGTGGTGGTCCAGACAGGTCAGCTTGCGCCAGCACTCGTCGCCGCGCATCTTGATCAGCCCCGCCCCGAACTCGACCCGGAACAGCAGCCAGCGCAGCAGGAACAGCACGACGACCGGCGGCGCCACGTCGTCGTTGCCGAGGAACACGGCGACGAACCCGGTCTCCAGGAGCAGCGACTCCCAGCCGAACGAGTACCAGGTCTGCCCGACGTTGACGATCGACAGGTACAGGACCCACGGCACCAGCCACAGCAGCATCGCGCCCCACAGCGGCAGCAGCGAGTCCAGCCCCGCCACCAGGGCCGCCGACACCGCGCACCCCGCCCACGCGCAGCCCGCGAAGAACCGGTCCGACGAGCGCAGCTGGAACAGGCTCGGCGCTCGCCTGAACGGCACCCGTTCGACGAACCGGGACACGGGCAGCAGTCCGCGCTCGCCGATCAGCGCCCGGAACTGGAGCGCCGCCGTCAGGAACGCGACCAGGTACACCACGGCCAGGGCCCGCTGGAAGACCAGCCGGCTCAGCCAGTAGTCGGGTGCGGTGAACCACTCCACGGGGCGGGCTCCTCTCGTCCACGCACCGTGTACCCCGCTCGGCCGGGGCCTGCCGCGGCCCCGGGCGAGCGGACCAGGAGTCGAAGAATCGGGCGAATCCTGGCAAGGTGGGGTCCATGGCTGATCGGGGAGCGAGCGCCCTGTCAGTCCCGGACGACTGGCCCGCCCACCCGGACCCGATCCTGGCGCTCAACCGCATGGGCAGCTTCGACTGGGACCTGGACACGGGGCTGCTCCACATGGACGCCCAGGCCCACGAGGTGTTCGATGTGCGCCCGGACGAATTCGACGGGCGCCCCGAAACCCTGGCCGTGCGCGTTCCCACGGCGGAGGGCCGCCGCCTGGACGCCCTCGTCGCCCGGGCCATCAAGGACGGCAGCGAGAACTACGGCACGTACTTCCGGCTGCGCCGGCGCGACGGCACCCTGCGCTGGACCCGCACCCAGGGCTACATCCGCCGCGACGGGACCGGCCGACCCCGCCGGATCATCGGCATCGTCCGGGACGCCACCCAGGAGATCGGCGACATCGAGGCGCGCCGCGAGCAGGCCGCCGAGGACGAGGCCCGTCGCCGGCTCACCAACGTCGTCCAGCTCGCCACAGCCGCCCTCGCGCACGCCCGCACGGTGGACGAGGTCATCGAGGTCCTGCGGGACACCCACGGCCTCACCCGGCTCGGCGCCACCAGCCTGGTGATGGGCCTGGTCGAGGCGGGCCGCATCCGGCTGGTCGCCGACGGGCCCGACAACACGTTCGTCCCCGGCACCCGGGTCACCCGGATCGACGAGCCCTACCCCATGAGCGAGGCCGTACGGACCCTCAGCCCCCGCTTCATCGAGTCGCCGGAGGACTTCGCGGAGCGCTACCCCCTGCTGTGGAAGGACATCACCCACCTCGACATCACGGCGGCCGCCTATCTGCCGCTGATCGCCCAGGGCCGGCCGATCGGCGCCGTCGGGCTGCTCTACAGCGACCGGCGCGGCTTCTCCGCCGAGGACCGCAACGTGCTGGTCGCGCTCGGCAGCGGCATC
This sequence comes from Streptomyces sp. NPDC107500, assembly GCF_055582785.1. Classification (NCBI taxonomy): domain Bacteria; kingdom Bacillati; phylum Actinomycetota; class Actinomycetes; order Kitasatosporales; family Streptomycetaceae; genus Streptomyces; species Streptomyces sp. NPDC107500. The sequence goes on along the minus strand of NZ_JBVJPF010000004.1, from coordinate 742,022 downwards.
GCGCAGAGCCTCCAGCGGGCCATGCTCTACGAGCAGGAGATGGACCTCGCCGAGGGCCTCCAGCAGGCCATGCTGCCGCGCACCATCCCCAGCGTCCCCGGCTGCGACGTCGCCGTCCGCTACCGTGCCGCCTCCATCGGGGGCGCACTCGGACGAGACATCGGCGGCGACTGGTACGACCTGATCCCGCTGCCCGGCGGGCGGGTGGGCGCCGTCATCGGCGACGTCCAGGGGCACGACACGCACGCCGCCGCCGTCATGGGCCAGCTGCGCATCGTGCTGCGCGCCTACGCCGCCGAGGGCCACCCGCCGGCCACGGTGATGGCACGGGCCTCCGTCTTCCTCCACGAACTCGACACCGACCGCTTCGCGACCTGCCTGTACGCCGAGGCGGACCTCGGCACCGGCGTGGTCCAGGTGGTCCGCGCCGGGCACCTAGACCCCCTGCTGCGGTACGGCGACGGGACCTGCCGGCACGTCCGCGTCGAGGGCGGGCTGCCGCTCGGCCTGTCCGCCGAGTTCGGGCGCCTCGCCTACCCCGTCGCCACCCTGGAGCTGGACCCGGGCAACACCCTCCTGCTGTGCACCGACGGGCTGGTCGAGCAGCCCGGCGCCGACGTCGACGAGGGGATGCACGTCCTCGCCGCCCTGATCACCGCGGGCCCGCCGGAGGTGCGCGACCTGGCCGACCGGCTCATCGACGTGGCCGACGAACGGCGCGGCGACGACGACGTGGCGCTGCTCCTGCTGCGCCGCCACGGGCTGGGCGCGCCGCGGACCTTCGGCCGGGTCCAGCAGCACGTGTCGCCGGGCGACCCCGAGGGCCTCACCGAGGCCCGGCACATGGTCCGCGCCGCGGTCCGGTCCTGGGGGGCCAAGGGGCAGAGCGACGAGATGGAACTGGTGGCCGACGAGCTGATGACCAACGCCCTCATGCACACCGAGGGCTCCGCGATCGTCACCCTGCGGCTGCTCACCGGCACCGACCGGCGGCTGCGGGTCGAGGTCGAGGACTCCTCCAGCGCCCTGCCGCGCCGCCGGGACGCCGGGGACGAGGGTGTCTCCGGGCGGGGGCTGCTCCTGGTCGACGCGCTCGCCGACGCCTGGGGCGTGGAGGCGCGCGGCGGCGGCAAGTGCGTGTGGGCCGAGTTCATGGTGTCCCGCCGCGCGGCGCACGCGGCGGGCTGAATCCGCGGGCCTTGCCGGTCCCCGGTGGCACTCTTGACGTATGCCAGAACTGCCCGAGGTCGAGGCGCTCCGGGACTTCCTCACGGAGCACCTCGCCGGGCGCGAGATCGTCCGGGTCCTGCCCGTGGCGATCAGCGTCCTGAAGACGTACGACCCTCCGCTCACCGCCCTGGAGGGCCACCAGGTGGCCGCGGTGCGCCGCTACGGCAAGTTCCTCGACGTGGCCACAGACGGCGGCCCGCACCTGGTGACCCACCTCGCCCGGGCCGGCTGGCTGCACTGGAGGGACAGCCTCCCCAGCGGCATGCCCCGGCCGGGCAAGGGGCCCCTCGCGCTGCGTGTCGCCCTGGAGACCGGGGCCGGCTTCGACCTGACGGAGGCGGGCACGCAGAAGCGGCTCGCGGTGTACGTCGTGGCCGACCCGCAGGAGGTGCCGGGCGTGGCCCGGCTCGGCCCCGACCCGCTCGCCGACGACTTCGACGAGGCCCGCCTCGCCGGGCTGCTCCGGGACGAGCGGCGGCAGCTCAAGGGCGCCCTGCGCGACCAGAGCCTGATCGCGGGCGTGGGCAACGCGTACAGCGACGAGATCCTGCACGCGGCGAAGATGTCCCCGTTCAAGCTGGCCGCCTCGCTCACCGACGAGGAGACCGCGCGCCTGTACGCGGCCCTGCGCGCCACGCTCACCGAGGCGGTCGACCGCTCCCGGGGCATCGCGGCGGGACGGCTGAAGGCCGAGAAGAAGAGCGGGCTGCGGGTGCACGGCCGCACCGGCGAGCCCTGCCCGGTGTGCGGCGACACCATCCGCGAGGTCTCCTTCAGCGACTCCTCGCTCCAGTACTGCCCGACCTGCCAGACCGGCGGCAAGCCGCTCGCGGACCGGCGGATGTCCCGGCTGCTGAAGTGACGGTCAGCCGGCGGGCAGCGTCACCAAGTGCTCGCCGTGCGCGGTCCGCACCTCGTAGCGGGCGATCTGGTCGGGGTGCAGGGCGGCTCCGCCGCGCATGGTGTTCGGCCGGTCGTCGTGCCCGGGCACGTTCCAGCTGGTGATCGTCTGCTCCGTGCCGTCGCGGCCGACGGCGACCAGCCGGCAGGGCCGGGGCCCCGCCCCGTCCTTGACCTCCAGCATGACGTCGGTGCCCCAGGCCTCGTCCTCGGCGGTGACCCGCGCCCACACGCCGGACCGTTCGTCGGTCGCGCTGAGCGGCACCGCCCGCTCGCCCTGGCTCGCGTAGAGCACGGCGCCGGGCGCGGCCACGGCGCACACGACCGCGGCGGCCAGGGCGTACAGCACCCGCCTGCGGCCGGCCCGGTGACGGGTGGCCACCTCGGACAGCAGGCGGTCCAGGAGCCGCGGCCCGGGCCTGGTCAGAGGGTGGACGAGGCGCGGTGTCGCGCGCCGGTACAGCATCAACTGGCGGGTGGCGGGGCCGAATTCGGTCACCTGGGCCGCGCACCGGGGGCACTCCATGAGGTGGTCCTCGAAGCGGAACGCTTCCGCCTCGTCCAGCACGCCGAGCGCGTAGGCGCCGACGTCACGATGCCTTTCCAGGGACCTCATGCCGAATCCTCGTGCCGTTGGGTGCGGGTGGGGTTACTCCTTGCTCCCACCCGTACGCACCGGACGGCCGAATCACTCAAGCCACGGCAGAATCGCGGCCAAGGTGTTCGGAGCGGCCGGGGGCGCGGATTGGTCCGCCTCCCGAGAAGTTCGCGGGCCGGTCCGGACGGCTAGAACAAATGGATGGCGAGATGACCGAGCGGCAGCCCCAGCTGCCAGGCCGGCGTCCACACCTTCGGCCCCTCGTCCTCGCCGGTCACCCCCGCGCCGCCGGGCACCGCGTTCAGGTCCGGGGCGAGCAGTTCGGTCTCCTGGAGCCACCGCCAGGCCGCCCGGGCCAGCTCCAGGTCGGGCGAGTGCCGGCCGGCGGCGACCGCGTCGGCCGTGACCTCCGCCAGCCGCACCCGCACCCACTCGTGCCACGGCTGGTCGTAGGCCGTCAGCGACAGCCACGTCTCCAGGTGGGTGACGACCCGGATGCCGCTCAGCTCGTTCTCCGTGTCGGACAGGAAGACCGTCAGCGCCAGCGCGTCACGCCCGGCTCGGAACTCGAAGGACGTGGGCGGCATCAGGTCGCCGGTCCGCAGCAGCTCGTCGGCGATGTACTCGGCGTACAACCACGCCATGGGGACGGTCAGTTCGCCCCCACCGGTGCCGTCCGTGCTCTCTTGACCTCTGTGCAGCATCCCTTCCTGCCTTCCTCCGGTGCGTGCGCGTCGCCCGACCCGGGTCATGGGCCCCCGTCCGGAACACGGATGAGGACAGCCGATTACTCAACCGGGGTCCCAGGCAAGGCGCTTTACGGAGGTTTGACCATTGGGCCGGTTTCAGCGCAGGTCGGCGGCGTAACCCGGTAGCACCCTGCGCAGGGCGCGCAACGCGTAGTACGCGCGGGACTTCACGGTACCGGGTGGGATCCCGAGGGCCGCGGCGGCTTCCGCCACACTGGCCCCCTGGAAATACACCAGCACCAGGACTTCACGGTGCTCCGGAGTGAGTGTCTTCACAGCCTCGCGCACGTCGAGGGCAGCGGCGGCCCGTTCCGCGTGATCGGCGCAGACCCGCGCGTTCTCCAGTACGGCGTCGCCGACCTCGGCCGGGCGGGCCTGCCGGGCCCGGCGCGCGTCTATCGCGAGCCGCCGGGCCACGGTGAGCAGCCAGGGCCGTACGGAGTCGAAGTTCTCGGCGCGCAGGGCCTCGGGGTGCTGCCAGGCGCGGACCAGGGTCTCCTGCACCAGGTCCTCGGCGCGTTGCCGGTCGCCGTCGCTGAGCCGCAGCAGCAGCGCGAAGAGCGGCCTGCCGTGCTCGCGCTGAAGTGCGGCGAGCTCGTGCTCGGCGGTCGTCCCGTGCGTCCTGTCCGTCAGGGTGATTCCGGCCGTCATGGCCGTATGCCACCGCAGGGCGCCGCCCGGGGACAGGGCGCGCGCACGGGTGTGCGACGGACGGTCGATCGCGTCGATGAACGGTACGACGAACGGTCGGCGCACCCGGACCGGCCGGTCGCGCACCCCGTTCGCGCACGCCGGACGGGCTAATGGGCGTGTCGGAGCCGCCTGTGACGCAACGAACCTCCTTACCTGTTTGTAAGTAAATGTGACTATTCCTCGGTGTGTGCGACCTCAGCGGAGTGAACGGATGATCACACGCAGTCGGCAGGTGGCCCTGGCCCTGACCGCTCTCCTCACCGCGGGCGCGGCCTGCCAGGCCCGCGACCACGAACCGCCGAAGCGACCGGCGCCGGCCCCGTCCGCCGCGGACACCGGCGTCTTCACGCTGGTCGCCTCCGGCGACGTCCTGCCGCACGACACGATCATCGAGCGGGCCCGCTTCGACGCCGGCGGCACCGGCCACGACTTCGGCCCCATGCTGGCCGGCGCCCGGCCCGTCGTCTCGCGGGCCGACCTCGCCCTGTGCCACATGGAGACCGTTTACGGCGCCCACGGCGACTACAGCGGCTACCCCCTCTTCAAGTCCCCGCCCGAGGTGGCCAAGGCCCTGGCCGCCACCGGCTACGACGGCTGCTCCACCGCCTCCAACCACAGCGTCGACGACGGCGCCGAAGGCATCCGCCGGACCCTGGACGCCCTCGACCGGGCCGGGGTGCGGCACGCCGGGACGGCGCGCACCGAGGCCGAGTCGCGCACCACGACGGTCCTACGCGCGGGCCGCGCCGAGGTCGCCCACCTCTCGTACACACTCCACACCAACGGCCACCCCCTGCCCGACGGGCAGCCCTGGGCGGTCGGCATGATCGACGAGGCACGGATCATCGCCGACGCCCGGACCGCCCGGAGGGCCGGCGCGGACGTCGTCGTCGTGTCCATGCACTGGGGCACCGAGTGGCAGGACGAGCCCGACGGCGACCAGTTGGCCCTGGCCGAGAGCCTCACCGCGGCACGCACCGGCGACCGCCCCGACATCGACCTGATCCTCGGCACCCACGCCCACGTCCCGCAGGCGTACGAGAAGGTCAACGGCACCTGGGTGATCTACGGCATGGGCGACCAGATCGCCGGCGAGATGATCAACGACTCGGGCGCCCACGATCCGCGCGGCAACGAGTCGACCATCGGCCGCTTCACCTTCGCCCCGCCCGCCCGGTCCGGCGAACGCTGGCGGGTGACGAAGGCGGAGTTCGTCCCGCAGCTGTTCGACGTGGACGCCGGCCGGGTGGTGAACCTCAATGAGGCGCTGGAGAAGGGCGCCGAGGTGCGCGGGGTGCGCGACCGGATCCGCGACGTCGTCCTCGGCCGGGGCGCGGCCGAGGACGGGCTGCTGATGGGGAAGTAGCCCAGGAGCCCCGTCGACGTCGTCGAGGGTCGGACCGGCTTCCCGCGCACCCGCTAACGGCGCGCCAGTTCCGACCTCCGGTACGAGTAGGCGAAGTAGATCACCAGACCCACCAGGAACCACACGGCGAACCGCGCCCAGGTCTGCCACTGGAGGAACGTGATCAGCCAGATCGAGAAGACGATGCCGACCGCCGGCACGAACGGCATCCACGGGGTGCGGAAGGTGCGCGGCAGGTCCGGCTGCCGGTAGCGCAGCACGATCACCGCCGCGCACACCACCACGAACGCCAGCAGGATGCCGATGTTGGTCAGCTCGGCCGCCTCGCCGATCGGCAGGAACCCGGCGATCGCGGCCGACGCGACACCGACGATCCAGGTGACCCGGGTCGGCACGTGCCGCGTCGGGTGCGTCTTGGCGAACCACTTGGGCAGCAGACCGTCCCGCGACATGGAGAACCACACGCGGGTGACGCCCAGCATGAACGTGAACATCACGGTCAGGATGCCGATGATGGCGCCCACCGCGATGACGTCCGCCAGCCCGCTCAGGCCCACCGACTTGAACGCCGTGGAGAAGCCGCTCTCCGGGTCGATGTCCTTGTAGTTCTGCATTCCGGTGAGGACCAGGCAGGCCGCCACGTACAGCACCATCGAGATGACCAGGGAGTAGATGATCGCCTTCGGCATGTGCCGCTGGGCGTCCTTGGACTCCTCGGCCGCCGTCGACATGGCGTCGTAGCCGAAGACCGCGAAGAACACCGTCGCCGCACCGGTGAAGGCCCCGCCGACCCCGTACGGGAAGAACGGGTTGTAGTTCGAGGTGTCGATGTGAAAGACGCCGACCGCGATCACCAGCAGCACCACCAGCACCTTCAGCACCACGACGACCATCTCGAACCGGGCCGCGTTGCGGATGCCCAGGGTGAGCAGGTAGGCGATCAGCAGGCACAGCACGGCCGCGAACAGGTCGACCTTGTGGCCGTCCCCGGTGCCGGGCGCGCCCAGCATCCAGTTCGGCAGGTCGGCGCCCATCTCGCCCACCAGGAAGCTGAAGTAGCCGGAGATGCCGATGGCGACCACCGCCACGATCGCCGTGTACTCCAGCAGCAGGTCCCAGCCGATGAACCAGCCCACCAGCTCCCCGAGGACGGCGTAGCCGTAGGTGTAGGCGGAGCCCGCCTTCGGGATCAGCCCGGCGAACTCGGCGTACGACAGCGCGGCCGCCGCGCTCGCGACGCCCGCGATGAGGAAGGACACCAGGACGGCGGGGCCCGCCGTGCCGTTGGCGACCGTGCCGGCCAGCGTGAAGATGCCGGCCCCGATGATGCCGCCCACGCCGATCGCGGTCAGCTGCCACAAGCCGAGCGAGCGCACCAGGCCCCCGCCGCTCTCCGTCTCCTCGATGTGCTCGATGGGTTTGCGGCGGAGAACACCCTCACCCATGCGGAACCGGGCCATGCGCCTCACCTCTTCGTGAACGGCAAACGGCTGACGGTGGATCATGATGACGCACACACGTCCGCTTCGGAAGCCGCGACGCACGCCGCGCCGGGGAACGCTACGGCACCACGGTCACCGGCCAGCGCCCCGCCTTCACCAGCCGCACCGCGACGGAGCCGACGAACCGGTGGCCCGCCTGCTCGGAGGCGCCCACCACCACCGCGTCCGCCTTCAGCTGGTCGGCGGTCGCCACCAGACCGTTGTAGGGGTCGCCGCGGAACGTGTGGAACTCCCAGCGGACGTCGAATATCCCCTTGACCCGCTCGGTCGCCTCCCGAATCTGGGCCACCAGGTCCTCGGCGATCTCGTCCGTCGTCTCCGCCACCGGCGCCCCGAGGGCCGCGCCCCCGGCCAGCATCGGCTGCACGTACACCACCGCGAGCAGCGCACCCTGGCGCCGGGCCAGACCACCGGCGTAGGCGGCCGCCCTCAGCGAGGAGTCGGAGCCGTCGACACCGGCGACGATGACCTTCGGCCCGTCCGTGCCCCGTTCGAACTGATGGGAGTGCTGTTCCGTCACGCGGTGAGGTTATCGGAGTCGTCGATGATCTTGGGCCGTGCGGGTGGTTCCGTGCCGCCGCACCGGTGTCGCACAGGTGCGCCGGACCGTGACCGGGCGAGTGATGAGTCATGAAGAAGGATCAGTTGCTCTCACGCCGGGGGCTGCTCGCCGGCGCCGCGGCAGCCGCGGCTGCCGGCACCGCCGGCGCACTCGCCGCGGGCCTCGGAAGCGACCCCGCCCCGTCGGCCGCGCCCGCTCCCGGGCCCCCGCGGCGCGGCCCCCTCAAACCCTCCGCCTACCGACTCCAGCCCCTGACGGGATACGGCGCGCCCGGCGCCGCACCCGGGCGGCCACCGGTCCGCAGCGAGCCGATCCTGCGCATGACGGGCCGGGGCCGCACCATGCTGCTCACCTTCGACGACGGACCCCACCCCGAGTACACGCCGCACATCCTGGACACCCTGGCCAAGTACGACGTGCGCGCGACGTTCTTCGTCTGCGGGGAGATGGCCGACTTCAACCGGGACCTGCTCTCCCGCATGGCCGACGAGGGACACGTGGTCGGCAACCACACCTGGTCCCACCCGTTGCTGACCACCCTCTCCCGGCGCCGCATCCGCTCCGAGATGGAGCGCACCAGCGAGGTGATCGACAAGGCCTACGGCGAGCCGCCCCGCTGGTTCCGGGCGCCGTACGGGGCGTGGAACCGCAAGGCCTTCCGGCTCGGCGCCGAGCTGGGCATGGAACCGCTGGCCTGGACCGTGGACACCCTCGACTGGACCACCCCCGGCACCCGCACCATCGTCGACCGGGTCGAGGACGGCGCCGCCCCCGGCGTCGTGGTGCTCTCCCACGACGCCGGGGGCGACCGTTCACAGAGCGTCCGCGCCCTGCGGCGCTACCTGCCCGAGCTGCTGGACTCCGGCTACCACCTCACCGTCCCCCGGCGGAGCCACGTCTGACCTCGCCGGGCCCGCCGGGCCGGGGCCGCTCAGCGGGCCTCGACCAGGCGGGCGAAGGCGACGACGTTCCCGTCGTAGCCGTTCTGCTTGGAGAAACCGCCACCACAGGTGATGACCCGCAGCTCGGGGCTGCCCTTCGAGGCGTAGACCCGGTCGCCGGGGAAGTTGTTCTTCTCGAACACCTCGATGCCGTAGATCTCGAACACCGCCGTCTTTCCGTCCTGGCGGTGCACCTCGACCCTGTTGCCCTTCTTCAGCGCCCCGAGCCCGTAGAAGACGGCCGGGCCCTGCTGGTTGTCCACGTGACCGACGACGACCGCGGTGCCCTTCTCCCCGGGAGCGACGGCGCCCGTGAACCAGCCGGCCAGGTTCGGGTCCTCGGGCGGCGGCGCGTCCACCCAGCCGTCCGCGTCCAGACCGACCGGCATGATCGGCGCGTCGACCTGGATGCCGGGGATCGCGACCCGGTCGGGCACCGCGTACGGCAACGGGGCCACCCCCTTGGCCGCGCCGTCACCGGCTGCCACGCGGGTGTCCGAGGCGGCGGCGGACGCCGGCTGCGGCGGGCCCACGTCGAATTCCCCCGAGCCGTTCCGGATGAGCGCGAGGCCGGTCAGCAGAACAAGCGCTATGACGCCCCAGGGAGCGCGCCTCCTGTGCCGCTCCTCCTCTTCGGCCAACTCGGAGTCGTACATTCTCCATCCCCTCTCGACCCGGCCGTCGCCGGATCATCCGCGCATGGCAGCACGCTAAGCGCCGCGCGGGGGACCGGCGACGGGGCGGCGGCGAACGGGTGGCGGGGGCCTCCTCGCGTGCGCCATCCGGGACGCGGCCGCGGGAAATTTCTGACGGTGTGTGACCTGCGGCGATAGCCACTGGCGCGGTTGTCGCCCGGTACGCCCCTCACCAGTACGGACCATTCCCGAAATGCGGCCCCGCGCAAGGCAACTGAGGGTCTTTCTGGGAGGCGCTTTCTCGCCGATCGACCGGGAACGGGACCCGGGGCGTCTTCCGCGGAGGATCAGATGCGTAACACTCGTGCCCTCGCGGCAGCCGGCGCCGCGGTCGCTGTCCTCGGGCTGGCCGCCCCCACGGCCGCCGCCGGCGGCGACCACAACCAGCCCAGGAACATCGTCGCCATGCCCAGCGTCATCGCCCGCGGCGGTCAGATGACCGTCACGGTCGACGGCTGCCCGCAGGGCGGCACGATGACCTCGGACGCCTTCCGGACCACCCACCTGACCCCGGTCAGGGGAGCCAACGAGACGTCCCGGGGCACCGCCACCATCAGGCAGGACGCCCGCCCGGGCTCGTACGACATCACCGTCAACTGCTCGGGCAGGCGGCTCACCCGCCCGGCCGCCTTCACGGTCATCGGCGGTGTCCGCGGCGGCATCGGCGGCAGCAGCTCCGACGGGGCGACGTCGACGGACATGGCGATCGGCGGCGGGCTCGTCGCGGCGGCCGTCGCCGGCGGTGGCCTGTTCTGGCTGCGCCGCCGCTCCGAGCGGCGCATCTGAAGCCCTCCCGTCCGCCCCGTCCGCACGCGCACGGCGCTTCGCCCCGGATCCCGTGAGGGTCCGGGGCGAAGCGCCGTGCGCGCGGAGGGTCAGGCGCCGTCCTCGCCGGAGCGGCGGCGCGAGAGGTGGTACGCGACGCCCACCGAGCCGGCCACGAGCGCGGCACCGAGCCCGAGCTGCTTCATGTCGAGTCCGGCGATGCTGCCGCCCTCACCGGCGTGCACGCCCTTGGGGTGCTGGGACTCGGGCGTCCAGTGGTGCGAGCCGCCCGCGATGGTCAGGTCCGCGGTGCTGGTCCTGTGCCTACAGGCGAACGTCACCTGGTAGACCGCCCCGCGCCGGGCGTCGTGGTGCACCCGCGCCGTCGCCGAGTAGTCGTCCCGCGGGATGGTCACCGTGTCGAACACCGGCGACGTGACCGTGACCCGTCCGCGGCACCCGGCGTCGCTGCGGCTCACCCCCAGCGTGACCTCGTCGCCCGGGGCGACGGTCGCGGGGGTGACGGTGAAGCCGAACGTCGAGTCGTGTCCGCCCACGGCGGCCCCGGCCGGTACGCAGGCGGAGAGGGCGGCGACCCCCAGCAGTGCGACCGAGGCGACGGGTATCGCGCGCATGGTCAATCCTCCGGGTCCCCGAGGAGCGGCGGCGGACCTGTTCCGCTCGCGCCAGAAACGCACCTCGATGTCCGAAACGCTAGGAAACGGGACCCGGGGGCGCGATCGCAGTCGCGCGAATGGGGCAACCTTGTGGGCCGCTCAGGGGACGGTGGCGGCGTGTCGGACGCCGGGACGTCCCCTGGCCCGGCTCAGCCCTTCACGTCGGGGAAGAGGCTCAGGAACGGATCGGTCGACGCGGCGACCCCTCGGCTGAAGGGGGCGTCGAAGTCCCAGATGAGGAAGAGCAGGAACGCGATCAGCGCCGAGAACAGCCCGGCGAGGACCAGCTCGCGTGTGGTGCGCCGGATCTGGAGGGCGAAGACCATCCCGATCGTGATGACGCCCCCCGCGATCAGCCCGAACCACACCACCCCCGGCATGGTCTCGCCCGTCGACTGCGCGCGGGCGCTGCGGGCCTGGTCCACCGCGGCCACCTGGTCCACCAGCGGCTGGTACGCCTGGGCCTCGAAGTCGGACCTCGGCTCGTAGTCGGTGACGTCCGCGCGGACCCGGTCGAGCAGCTCGGTGCCGCGCTCGGTCACCTCGCCCCGGTCGGCCATGGCCTTCCACTCGGTGGTGACGACGTGTCCGACATAGGCGTTGACATCCTCCCGGATGCGGTCACGCACGTCGGGCGGATAGGACCGGACGCGTTCCGAGATCTCGTGCAGCGCGACGGCCTCCGTCTGCACGTTGTCCTGGGCGGCGCTGCGTGCCTCCCAGACGCCGGCGATGGCCAGTCCCAGGACGATGGCGTACACCACCCCGATCCACATCGTCATGTACTCGATGACGTCCGGGGTCTCGGTGATGTCCTCGTCGTCGGACGCCGCGCGGTGCCGTAGGAGGGTGATGACGACCACCACGGCGCAGGCGGCAAGCATCGCGAGGGTGAGAACAAGCCATTCCGGCAAGAGAGGCCTCCAGGATTCAGCGCGCACGGAGCGCGGCGACGGCGACCACCGCGGGCACCGTGATGAGCAGGACGAAGACGATCGGCGACGTGGCACCGCGCGAGGACCGCTGCGCGGGCCGGGCGGCGCGATGGCGCGGGTAGTGCACCGGACTCAGCGACGGGCGGGGTTCGGGCGTGGCCGACGGGGAGGGGGCGGGTGCCGGGGGAGGGGCCGGCCTGGGGGTGGGGCTCGGCGTCGGCGTGGGCCGTGCGGGGGCCGGCCGCGGCTGGGGCGGTGGCGGCGGTTCCTCTCTGGCGGGGGGTGGCGGCGGGGGCGGGGGCTTCGGTGCGGGGGGCGGTGGGGGAGTGGGTTTCGGGGGCGGAGGTTCGGGAGTCGGCGTGGGAGTGGGAGTGGGAGTGGGTGTCGGCGTCGGCGTGGGCTTGGGGCACGGCGGGAAGGTGGGCCAGGAGGCGCTGCTCCCGGCCACCGCCACCGCGTGCGTACCGTCCGGTCCGGTCGACGCGTAGGCGCAGGCGTCCGCCTGCGCGGTGCCGACGGGCACGCCGACGAGCGTGAACGTCAGCGTCACCAGGGCCAACACCCGTCCACCGGCGGCGGATCGGGTCGGTTCGGGTCCATGCACGACGCAGATCATGGAGCCTGGCGAGCCGGGCCACGCCCGAGTGCCCGGTGATTGCCCCGAAGGAGGGACACGGGCCGACCAGCGGTTTGACCTCCGCCGGCCCGCCCGCGTCGGACCCCGCACCCGTGTACGAATCCGGCGAGCGGTGGCCGCCGGAAAGAATCCCGCCCCCCGTTGAACACAACCGGCACCCCCGTGCGTACCCAGTGTCGTGCGGCGGCCCGGACGGGAGCCGCAACACCTTCACGATGATCGGGGATTGACGATGAAGACCTCCTGGCGGAGCGCCTCACTCGTGGCGAGCGCTGCGGTGCTGCTGGCGCTGACGACGGCGTGCGGCCAGGACGGCGGCGCCCCCACCGGCAGCCAGAACGTGGGCGCCACGGCCGCGCCCGGCGACGTCGGCGACATCGGGGCGGGGGCCGGCGACGGAATCGGCAACGGCTCGGCCAAGCCCCAGGGTTCGGCGAGCGCGCCGGAGCCCGCGGGCAAGCTGTCGGTGTCCACGAACGCCGCGGTCGGCGAGGTGGTGACCGACGGAGCGGGCCACACCCTCTACCGCTTCGACGCCGACACCGCCAAGCCGCCCAAGACGACCTGCGAGAACGACTGCGCCACCGCCTGGCCGCCGGTGGCCGCGGACGACGCCCTCGCCGGGGAGGGCATCGACAAGGACCTGCTCGGCGAGGTCACCCGCCCCGACGGCACCAAGCAGCTGACCATCGGCGGCTGGCCCGCGTACCGCTACGCCAAGGACGCCGCCGCCGGGGACGCCAAGGGCCAGGGAGTCGGCGGCAAGTGGTTCGCGCTGGCCGCCGACGGCAAGAAGGCCAAGGCCGCCGACCTGGCCGGGCTCTCCACCCGCGAGGATCCGAAGCTCGGCGAGATCGTCGTCGACAAGAACGGCATGACCGTCTACCGCTTCATGAAGGACGAGGCCTGGCCGAAGCCCGTCTCGGCGTGCACCGGAGCCTGCCTGGAGAAGTGGCCGGTCGTCGCCCCCGTCGAGGCCAACGACACCAAGGGCGTGGAGAAGAAGGGCCTGATGAGCTTCACCCGGCCCGACGGCGCAGCCCAGCAGACGATCGACTGCTGGCCGATCTACACCTTCGCCGGCGACAAGAAGGCCGGTGACACCAACGGGCAGGGCGTCGGGGGCACCTGGTACGCCGTAAAGCCCGACGGGAAGCCGGTCGGCGCGCCGAAGAAGTAGCGGCCCCCAGCCTTGGCGCGCACGAACGGGGCCGTCCCCTCCGTACCCGGACGGAGGGGACGGCCCCGTTCGTGCGCTTTGATGTGCCTTGGTGCCCCGCATGTGCCGCAGGCAGTGACCGGGAACGGACGGTCAATTTCCGTTTGGGCTCGCTCCTTTGGCGGACGATCAGTAGCCTCAGCTCGAACACCGGACCGGCTACGCCTTGGAGAACTGGATGGAGCGTCCCGCCTGGGCCCCCCGCAGCATCGACATCTCGGTGCCCAGCGTGTCCCGGATCTACGACTTCTACCTGGGCGGTTCGCACAACTTCGAGGTCGACCGGGAAGCCGCCCGCCGCGCCATGGAGTTCCTGCCGGGGCTCCCCAAGATCATGCAGGCGAACCGGGCGTTCATGCGCCGCGCCGTGCGCTTCGCGGCCGAAGAGGGCATCGACCAGTTCCTGGACATCGGCTCCGGCATCCCCACCTTCGGCAACGTCCACGAGGTGGCCGGACGCGCCCGCCCCGGCGCCCGCGTCGTGTACGTCGACCACGACCCGGTGGCGGTCGCCCACAGCGAGGCCGTCCTGGCGGGCAACGACGACGCGGGTGTGGTGGCGGCGGACCTCCTCAAGCCGGGGGAGATCCTCAACAGCCCCCAGGTGCGGGGGCTGATCGACCTGAATCGACCGGTCGCCCTCCTGCTGGTTGCCATACTGCACTTCGTGGAAGACGCGGACGACCCGTACGCGGCGGTGGCCGAGCTGAGCGACGCGCTCGCGCCCGGCAGCCTGCTCGTGCTCACGCATGCCTCGTACGAGGGAATCCCGCTGCCCGCCGAGCGGGCCGGGGGAGCGGTGGACGTGTACCGGGACATCCGCAATCCGCTGATCATGCGTTCGCGCGACGACATCGCGCGGTTCTTCAAGGGGTACGACATGGTGGAACCCGGACTGGTTCCGATGCCGCGCTGGCGGCCCGAGGGGTCGCCGGAGGACGAGGACCCGTACGCGTTCTCCGGGTTCGCCGGCGTGGGACGTACGGCGTGAAGGCGGAGCCGGACGGGCCGGAGGACAGACTCCGCAGGTTCGCGACGATCTGGAGCCGGGCCGTGTTCCCGGTGACCTCGACGTCGTCCACCCGGCCCGAGTTCGAGGCCCAACTGCTCCCGCTGGCCCGCCGGCTGAGCGAGGTGCTGCGCGCCCGCGCCTTCGACGCGGCCGAGGCCCGTGCGGTCGGCGCCGCGCTCGTCGACGCCCACTGCACCGACCCCGAGGCGCTGGCCCGGACGCTCGACTGCGTCGACGCCTACCTGGTGCTCTACTGCGGCGAGGACGGCGACCCCGAGGGCCTGCGGGCCCGGTCGGCGCGGCTCCAGCACGCGATGGCCGCCGGGTACGCCGGCGCGCTGCGGGCCAGGACCCTGGCCGAGCAGGAGGCCATCGCGCAGGCCGCCCTCAAGGCGCAGGGCGTGGTGGCGGAGGCGCTTCACGCCAGCGAGGCCCGCTTCCGCGCGGTCTTCGAGGGCGCCGCCATAGGCATCGGCATCGCCGACCTGGAGGGCAACGTCCTCCAGGTCAACGACGCGCTGATGCGCATGTTCGGCATCGCCGACCCGACGCTCGGGGGCCGCAGGGCTACCGAGTGGACGCACCCCGACGACGCGCCGCAGACCTGGCGCCTCTACGACGAGCTGGTGCGCGGCGAGCGCGAGCACTACCACGTGGAGAAGGCCTTCTACCGGCCCGACGGCACCGTCCTGTGGACCAACCTGACCGTCTCGCTGCTGCGGGACGCCGACGGCATCCCGCAGTACCAGCTGGCGCTGATGGAGGACACCACGGAGCGGCGGCTGCTCAACCTGCGGCTGCGCTACGAGGCCACGCACGACGCGCTCACCGG
Source organism: Streptomyces sp. NPDC107500 (assembly GCF_055582785.1). Taxonomy (NCBI): domain Bacteria; kingdom Bacillati; phylum Actinomycetota; class Actinomycetes; order Kitasatosporales; family Streptomycetaceae; genus Streptomyces; species Streptomyces sp. NPDC107500. Next base: position 726,709 of record NZ_JBVJPF010000004.1, on the reverse strand, counting down.
GCTGCCCAACCGGAGCTTCTTCTTCGAACGCCTCGAGAAGGCCCTGAACGCGGGCCCGGGCCAGCGCTTCGGCCTGTGCTACCTCGACCTCGACGGCTTCAAGACCGTCAACGACAGCCTCGGCCACGCGGCCGGCGACCGGCTGCTGGTGGAGGTCGCCGACCGGCTCCAGGCCTGCGCCACGGCGCCCGGCGAGATGGTCGCCCGGCTCGGCGGCGACGAGTTCGTCGCCCTGACCACCGGCCCCGACACCCGGCACGAGGTCGACGAGCTGGCCGGCCGCATCATGAACGCGCTGCTCGCGCCGATCAGCGTCGACGGCCGCGAACTGACCGTGCGCGGCAGCATCGGCATCGTCGAGGGCCCGGCGGGCGAACGCAGCCCGGCGGAGGTGCTGCGCAGCGCCGACATCACCATGTACCGGGCCAAGTCGGCGGGCGGCAACCGCTTCGAGCTGGCCGACCCGGAGGCCGACGCGCGCGTCATCACCCGGCACGGGCTGACCACCGCGCTGCCGGCCGCCCTGGAGCGCGCCGAGTTCTTCATCGAGTACCAGCCGCTGGTCCACCTCGGCGACGGCAGTGTGCGCGGCGCCGAGGCGCTGGTGCGCTGGCTGCACCCGCAGCACGGGGTGCTCGGCCCGGACCGGTTCATCCCGCTCGCCGAGCACACGGGGCTGATCGTGCCGCTGGGCCGCTGGGTCCTGGAGCAGTCCGTGCGGCAGGCCCGCGCCTGGCGGGAACGGTACGGCGAGACGACCGCGGCGGGCCCGCTGCGCATCAACGTCAACCTCTCGCCCTGCCAGCTCACCCACCCGGGCCTGGTCCAGGACACCGTCGAGATCCTGGAGCGGGCCGGGGTCGCGCCCGACGCGCTGTGCCTGGAGGTGACGGAGTCGGCGCTGATCGGCGCGGACGACGACCTGCTCAAGCCGCTGCGCCGGCTGGCCGAGATGGGCGTCGACATCGCCCTGGACGACTTCGGCACCGGCTACTCCAACCTCGCCAACCTGCGCAGGCTGCCGGTCAGCGTCCTCAAACTGGACCGCTCCTTCACGCAGAGCATGCAGCGGTTCCCCGCCGACCCCGTGGACCTCAAGATCGTCGAGGGCATCGTCGCCCTGGCCCACAGCCTCGATCTCTCGGTCACCGTCGAGGGGGTGGAGACCGGCGCCCAGGCGGAACAGCTGCGCATACTGGGCTGCGACACCGCCCAGGGCTGGTACTACGCCCGCCCCGGCCCACCGGACCGCCTGCACGAGCTGGCCCTGGTGGACGCGACGGCCTAGCGCCCCGAAGGGGCGCGGGGAACTGCGCGACCAGCTACGACGCACCCGCGGCCCCGGACGGCGCTGAACGAAAACGGCGCCCCCGGGGGCTCGGAAGAGGGAACCGTCACCGTTCAAGCAGCATCCGCTGCAACTCCCGGGCCGCCCGCGGCGGAGCCACATCGCTGCGGTGCGCCAGCGCGATGGTCCGGTGCAGCCCGGGCCGGGCCAGTGGTGTCACCCGCAGTCCGCGGCCGGAGCGGGCCGCGACCATGCGGGGGACGACCGCCATCCCCAGCCCCGCCCGGACGAATCCCAGCACCGCGTCCATCTCCCCGCCCTCCACCGCGAAGTCCGGCTCGAACCCCGCGGAGCGGCACGCGGCGACGGTCAGCTCCCGCAGGTCGTAGCCGTGCCGGAACATCACCAGGCGTTCGCCCTCCAGGTCCGCGATGTCCACGGTCCGGCGTCCCCCGCCCGGCCGGGCCGCCTCCGGGGACGACACCACGACCAGGTCCTCCCGCAGCAGCTCCACCGTGGTCAGCGCCGGCGAGGCGGTGGGCAGGGGGAGCACGACCAGCGCGAGGTCGAGCGCGCCGCGCGCCAGCTCCCGGACCAGGTCGAGCGAGCCGCCCTCCTCGATCAGCAGCTGGATGCCGGGGTAGCGGTCGTGGAACGCGCGCAGCACGTCGGGGAGCAGGCCCGTGCACAGGCTCGGCGTCGCGCCCAGCCGGACCCGGCCGCGACGCAGCTGCACCAGCTCCAGCACCTCGTGCCGCGCGGTGTCCGCGTCGGCCAGGATGCGCCGGGCCAGCGGCAGCAGCGCCTCCCCGGCGTCGGTGAGGGTGATGTTGCCGCGGGCCCGCAGGAACAGGTCCGCGCCCAGCTCCCGCTCCAGCGCCCTGATCTGCTGGGACAGCGACGGCTGCGCCACGTGGACCGCCTCCGCGGCGCGCGTGAAGTGCCGCGTCTCGGCGACCGCCACGAAGTACTGAAGCTGTTGCAACTGCATACGGCGAGCATACGCCTTCGATAGAGAGTGCCTATGGGATCAAGGTCAACCATGTCTTGGACCGATGGGACATCCTCCCCGTAACGTCCTGTGACATGGCTCTGGCAACGCGGACGGACCGACGGCCGTCCATGGCGCGCACCGTGTGGGACTCGACCGTCGGCAAGAAGACAGTGATGGCGGTCAGCGGTCTCGTCATGCTGCTCTACCTGGTCGCCCACATGATCGGGAACCTGAAGATCTTCTTCGGGCCTCAGGAGATCAATCACTACGCCCACTGGCTGCGTACCGTCGGCGAGCCGTTCATGCACTACGAGTGGACGCTCTGGCTGATCCGCGTCGTCCTCGTGGCCGCCGTGGTCGCGCACGCCACCTCCGCGTACCAGCTGAGCCGCCGCGACATCAAGGCACGCCCCACCAAATACGCGAACAAGAAGGCGGGCAAGAGCTTCGCCACCCGTACGATGCGCTGGGGCGGGATCATCCTCGGCCTGTTCATCGTCTGGCACATCCTCGACCTGACGACCGGCACCGTGCACCCGGGCGGCTACGAGCACCTGCGCCCGTACCAGAACATCATCGACACGTTCTCCACGTGGTACGGGAACGTCATCTACATCGCGGCCGTGGTCGCCCTCGGCTTCCACGTCCGGCACGGCCTGTGGAGCGCCGCCCAGACCCTCGGCGTCGGCAGCCGCACCCGCGACCGCGCCCTGAAGACCGTCGCGAACGTCCTCGCGCTGCTGCTCACGGCCGGCTTCGTCGCCGTACCCGTGGGCGTCATGACCGGAGTGGTGAGCTGACATGACAACCTACGCCGACTACACGACCGGTGAGCCGGTCGCCGACACCAAGGCCCCCGAGGGCCCGGTCAGCGAGCGCTGGGACACGCGCCGTTTCGAGGCGAAGCTGGTCAACCCCGCCAACCGGCGCAAGCAGACCGTCATCGTCGTCGGCACCGGCCTCGCGGGCGGCTCCGCCGGCGCCACCCTCGCCGAACAGGGCTACCACGTCGTCCAGTTCTGCTACCAGGACTCCCCGCGCCGGGCGCACTCCATCGCCGCGCAGGGCGGCATCAACGCCGCGAAGAACTACCGCAACGACGGCGACTCGATCCACCGCCTGTTCTACGACACGGTCAAGGGCGGCGACTTCCGCTCCCGCGAGTCCAACGTGCACCGGCTGGCGCAGATCTCGGTCGAGATCATCGACCAGTGCGTCGCGCAGGGCGTGCCCTTCGCCCGCGAGTACGGCGGCCTGCTCGACACCCGCTCCTTCGGCGGGGTCCAGGTCTCCCGCACCTTCTACGCGCGGGGCCAGACGGGCCAGCAGCTGCTCCTGGGCGCCTACCAGGCGCTCAGCAGGCAGATCGCGGCCGGCAACATCGAGATGCACCCGCGCACCGAGATGCTCGACCTGGTCGTCGTGGACGGGCGGGCGCGCGGCATCGTCGCCCGGGACCTGATCACCGGGAAGATCGACACCTACTTCGCGGACGCCGTCGTGCTGGCCAGCGGCGGCTACGGCAACGTCTTCTACCTGTCGACCAACGCCATGAACTCCAACGCGACCGCCGTCTGGCGGGCGCACCGGCGCGGCGCCTACTTCGCCAACCCCTGCTTCACGCAGATCCACCCCACCTGCATCCCGCGCACCGGCGACCACCAGTCCAAGCTCACGCTGATGAGCGAGTCGCTGCGCAACGACGGCCGGATCTGGGTGCCGAAGGCCAAGGGCGACGACCGGCCGCCGAACAGGATCCCCGAGGACGAGCGCGACTACTACCTGGAGCGCATCTACCCGTCCTTCGGCAACCTCGTCCCCCGCGACATCGCCTCCCGCGCCGCGAAGAACGTCTGCGACGAGGGCAGGGGCGTCGGCCCCGGCGGCCAGGGCGTGTACCTGGACTTCGCCGACGCGATCGAGCGCATGGGGCGCAAGGCGGTCGAGGCCAAGTACGGGAACCTCTTCGACATGTACCAGCGGATCACCGACGAGGACCCGTACCGGGTGCCGATGCGGATCTACCCCGCGGTGCACTACACGATGGGCGGTCTGTGGGTCGACTACGACCTCCAGACCACCGTCCCCGGCCTGTTCGCGATCGGCGAGGCGAACTTCTCCGACCACGGGGCCAACCGGCTCGGCGCCTCCGCGCTCATGCAGGGCCTGGCGGACGGCTACTTCGTCCTCCCGGCCACCATCAACGACTACCTCGCCCGCAACCCGCACAAGGACGAGGTGAACGACGACCACCCGGCGGTGCAGGAGGTGGTCGCCGAGACCGAGGACCGGCTCAACCTGCTCCTCTCCGTGGACGGCGACCGCACCCCGGACTCCTTCCACCGCGAACTGGGCGAGCTGATGTGGGAGTTCTGCGGCATGGCCCGCACCGACTCCGGCCTGCGCAAGGCGCTGGAGCGCATCCCGCAGATCCGCGAGGAGTTCTGGCGCCGCATCAAGGTCCCGGGCACCGGCGAGGAGTTCAACCAGTCGCTGGAGAAGGCCAACCGCGTCGTCGACTACCTGGAGCTCGCCGAGCTGATGTGCCTCGACGCGCTGCACCGCTCCGAGTCCTGCGGCGGCCACTTCCGCGAGGAGTCCCAGACCCCCGACGGCGAGGCGGCCCGCAAGGACGACGAGTTCGGCTACACCGCCGCCTGGGAGTTCACCGGCACCGGCGACGCGCCCACCCTGCACAAGGAAGACCTGGTCTTCGAGTACGTCCACCCCACCCAGCGGAGCTACGCATGAAGCTCACCCTGCGCGTCTGGCGGCAGAAGAACGCCGACGCCGACGGCGCCATGTCCACGTACGAGGTGGACGGGATCTCCCGCGACATGTCCTTCCTGGAGATGCTCGACACCCTCAACGAGGAACTCATCCTCAAGGGCGAGGACCCCGTCGCCTTCGACCACGACTGCCGCGAGGGCATCTGCGGCGCCTGCTCGCTGGTCATCAACGGCGACGCGCACGGACCCGAGCGCACCACCACCTGCCAGCTGCACATGCGGTCCTTCCAGGACGGCGACACCATCGACATCGAGCCGTGGCGGGCTTCGGCCTTCCCGGTCGTGAAGGACCTGGTCGTCGACCGGTCCGCCTTCGACCGGATCATCCAGGCCGGGGGGTACATCACCGCGCCGACCGGCGCGGCCCCGGAGGCCCACGCCGCGCCGGTGCCCAAGCCGGACGCCGACTTCGCCTTCGAGCACGCCGAGTGCATCGGGTGCGGGGCGTGTGTCGCGGCGTGCCCGAACGGGGCGGCGATGCTGTTCACGTCCGCGAAGGTGAACCATCTCAACGTCCTCCCACAGGGGGCGCCCGAGCGGGAGACGCGGGTGCTGGACATGGTGGGGCAGATGGACGAGGAGGGGTTCGGCGGGTGCACGCTGACGGGTGAGTGCGCGACCGCCTGCCCCAAGGGCATTCCGCTGATGTCCATCACCAGCATGAACAAGGAGTGGCTGCGAGCGACCCGCAGGGCGGGCAGGCGCTAGCCGGACGAACGTTCGCCGTCAGGTGCGGACGGGCGGGGCCGGGGGAGGTGCTCCCCCCGGCCCCGTCTCGCGTTCGCTCCCGGCATTCAGCAAGCGCACATCCGCTCTCCCGGCACTGGTCACGCGCAGTACAGCCGGCGTCGGAAGAACTGTGGCGGACCCGCACCGCGACCAGGAGAGCACCCATGACCGGCGTACTGACCGCAGACCGTCCTTCGAAGCCCGCCGCACCCCACCGCTACACGGTCGCCCTCGCCCGCGACGAGGAGGACGTGCGGGCCGCGCAGCGGCTGCGGCACGACGTCTTCGCGGGGGAGATGGGCGCGCTGCTGGCGAGCGCGCAGCCCGGGTACGACGTCGACCCCTTCGACGCGTACTGCGACCACCTGCTCGTGCGCGAGGAGACGACCGGGCAGGTCGTCGGCACCTACCGGCTGCTGCCCCCGGAGCGCGCGGCGGTCGCCGGACGGCTGTACGCGGAGAGCGAGTTCGACCTCACGGCGCTCGACGCGATCCGGCCCGGGCTGGTCGAGGTCGGGCGCTCCTGCGTGCACCCGGCCCACCGCGACGGCGCCGTCATCGGGCTCATCTGGGCCGGCATAGCCCGCTACATGACCGACCGGGGCCACGAGTGGCTGGCGGGCTGCTGCTCGCTCCCGCTCGCCGACGGCGGATCGCTCGCCGCCGGCACCTGGGACCGGGTGCGGGCCAAGAACCTGGCGCCCGAGGAGTACCGGGTGCGGCCGCTGCTGCCGTGGATCCCGCGCCCGGCCGCGCCCGCCGCCCGCACCGAACTGCCCGCCCTGCTGCGCGGCTACCTCCGCCTCGGCGCCTGGGTCTGCGGGGAACCCGCGCACGACGTGGACTTCGGCGTCGCCGACCTGTACGTGCTGCTGCCGATGAGCCGGGTCGACCCGCGCTACCTGCGGCACTTCCTCTCGCTCGTCCCGGCCTGATGGGCGCCTGGCTGCCGGTCGCCCCCTGCACCCCGGCGACCTGCCTGGACCCGTCCCGGGCCGCGGTGGCCCTACCGCGCGCCGTGCTGCGGCTCGCCGCGGTCGCCGTGCTGGTCCTCGCCGCGGTCGCGGTCGTGCTGACACCGGTCCGGCGGCGGGTGCCGTCCGTCGTGGTGGCGTCCTGGTCCCGGTGGGTGGTGCGGGCCGCGGGTGTGCGGGTCCGTGTCACCGGTGCCGCCGCGCCCGCGGGCGGGCTGCTCCTCGTCGCCAACCACGTCTCGTGGCTCGACATCCCGCTGCTGGCCGCCGTACGCCCCGCCAGGATGCTGGCCAAGAGCGAGATCCGGGGCTGGCCGGTGGCGGGCGCGCTGGCCGCACGCGGAGGGGTGCTGTTCATCGAACGCGACCGGCTGCGGGCGCTGCCGGACACGGTCGCCGACCTCGCGCTGGCCCTGCGCGCGGGCGCCGCCGTCGCCGCCTTCCCCGAGGGCAGTACCTGGTGCGGGCGCGCCGGGGGTGCCTACCGCCGGGCGGTGTTCCAGGCCGCGCTGGACGCCGGGGTGCCGGTCCAGCCGGTGCGTCTTCGGTACCGGGCGGGGGAGCAAGGGGTGAGCACGGCACCGGCGTTCGTCGGCGCGGACACCCTGCTCGCCTCGATGTGGCGGGTGGCGTCGGCCCGCGGGCTGACCGCCGAGGTGGAGGTGTGCCCGGTCGTGCCGCCGGGCCGCCACCACGACCGCCGCTCCCTGGCGGAGGCGGCCCAGCGGATGGCTCCGCCCGCCGACCCGCACGGTCACCTGGGGAAAGCACCTTCGAAAAGTATGTGTGTTTTATGAGGTATGTGCCGTTTCCGTAGCGCTGGATGCGGACAACCGGAAGGCAGGCACTCGAAAGGAGGGTGATGGCAGATGATCACCCGTGAAGAGATCGCCAACGTCCTGGACCAACCGGTCTACGACGGGGACGGCAACAAGATCGGCGACGCCAAGCATGTCTTCTTCGACGACATGACCGGGCGCCCCGAGTGGGTGAGCGTCAAGACGGGCATGTTCGGCTCCAGCGAGTCCTTCGTGCCCATTCGCGACGCCGCGCTGGTGCAGGACCACCTAGAGGTTCCCTACGGCAAGGACCAGGTCAAGGGCGCGCCCAGTGTCGACGTCGACGCGGGCGGCCATCTGTCGGAGACCGAGGAACACCGGCTCTACGACTACTACGGCATCAACTGGGACAGCGTGCTGTCCGAGGCCGAGCGGACCGACGACGGCCGCTGGGCCGCCGGTCCCGGACCGGCGGGCACCGCGGGTGCCGCCGGCGCGGCGGGTGCCGCGGGTCTGGCCGGCACGACCCGTGGGGCCGGCGACACGGACATGGGCCGGGACGCGGACATGGGCCGTGACACGGACATGGGCCACGACACCAGCATCGGCACCGGTACGGACATGGGCACGGGCAGTGCGGCCGGAATGGCCGGACGCCGGGACGCCCCCGACCGTACGGGCCTGCGCGAGGACGAGGCCATGACCCGCTCCGAGGAGCAGATGCACGTCGGCGTCGAACGACGTGAGACGGGCCGCGCCAGGCTGCGCAAGTACGTGGTCACCGAAGAGGTGCAGCAGACCGTGCCCCTGAAGCACGAGGAAGTGCGTGTGGTGCGCGAGCCGATCACGGACGCCAACCGCGGCGACGCGCTGTCCGGGCCGGAGATCAGCGAGGCCGAGCACGAGATCACGCTGCACGCGGAACGCCCCGTCGTGGAGACCGAGGCGGTCCCGGTGGAGCGCGTCCGCATGACCATGGAGGAGCACACCGAGAACGAGACGGTGCGCGGCCAGGTCCGCAAGGAGCGGATCGAGGCCGAGACCGAGTCCTTCGACGAGGACGACATCCCGCGGGGCCGCGAGTGACCGTTCCCCGCCCTCACCGCGAGACCGAGCGCCGGTGAACCGGCTTCACCGGCGCGTCCCGCCGTCCAGGGCCCGGTCCAGATAGGGCGCGGTGGCACTGCCGCCGGCCCGCGCCACCTCGCCGGGCGTCCCCGCGGCGACGATCCGCCCGCCCGCGTCACCACCGCCCGGCCCGAGGTCGATCACGTGGTCGGCGCCCGCCACCACGGTCATGTCGTGCTCCACGACGACCACCGTGTGCCCGGCGTCCACGAGACCGTGCAACTGGCGCATCAGCACCTCGACGTCCGCGGGATGCAGGCCGGTCGTCGGCTCGTCGAGCAGGTACAGGGTGTGGCCGCGGCGGCCCCGCTGGAGTTCGCTCGCCAGCTTGATGCGCTGCGCCTCCCCGCCGGACAGCTCGGTGGCGGGCTGGCCGAGCCGCAGATAGCCGAGCCCGACGTCGAGCAGCGCGGCCAGGCTGCGCGCCACCGGCGCGGTGTCCGCGAAGAACTCCGCCGCGTCCTCCACCGTGAGGTCGAGGACCTCGGCGATGTTCCTTCCCCGGTACGCCACTTCGAGCGTCTCGGGGTTGTAGCGCGCCCCGCCGCAGTCGGGGCACGGCGCGTACGTGCTCGGCAGGAACAGCAGCTCGACGCTGACGAACCCCTCGCCCTGGCAGGTCTCGCAGCGCCCGCCGGGCACGTTGAAGGAGAAGCGGCCCACGCCGTACCCGCGCTCCCGGGCCTGGCCGGTGGCGGCGAACACCTTGCGCACGACGTCGAACAGGCCCGTGTACGTGGCCAGGTTGGAGCGCGGGGTGCGCCCGATCGGCCGCTGATCGACGGAGACCAGCCGCCCCACCCCCGGCAGGTCCTCGGTGATCTCGCCGACGAGCGTCGACTTGCCCGAGCCGGACACGCCGGTCACCGCGGTGAGCACGCCGAGCGGGAAGTCCGCGGTCACCCCGCGCAGGTTGTGCCGGGTGACCGGACCCACCGTCACGGTGCCCCGGGGGACTCGCGCCCGGCGCACGGGGGCGGGGGAGCGGTCGAAGAGATGACGGGCGGTCGCCGACCCGGTGACCTCCGCCAGTCCGGCCACCGGGCCGCTGTACAGCACCCGCCCGCCGTGCTCGCCCGCCAGCGGGCCGACGTCCACGATCCAGTCGGCGCCGCGCATCACGCCGAGGTGGTGCTCCACCACGAACACCGAGTTGCCGGCCGCCTTCAGCCGCTCCAGCACCGTCAGCAGCGCCTCGGTGTCCGCCGGGTGCAGCCCCGCAGACGGCTCGTCGAGGACGTACACCACCCCGAACAGCCCGGAGCGCAGCTGCGTCGCGAGCCGCAGCCGTTGCAGCTCGCCCGCCGACAGGGTGGGCGCCGGACGGTCCAGGCTCAGATAGCCGAGGCCCAGCTCGACGACGGGCGTGATGCGGGAGACCAGGTCCCCGGTGAGCACCCTCGCCGTCTCGCCCTCGGTCGGCAGCATCCCGGCCAGCTCCGTGAGCGGCAGCGCGGCCAGTTCGGCGATGGTCCGGCCGCCGACGGTCACCGCCAGCGACTCGGCCCGCAGCCTCCCGCCGCCGCAGACCGGACAGGGCGTACTGGTGAGGAAGCGCTCGGCCTTCGCCCGCAGCGTGGCGCTCCTGGAGTCCGAGAACGTCTTCATCACGTACCGCCGCGCGCTCATGTACGTGCCCTGGTACGGCCGCTGGATGCGTCCCGCGTCGCGCACCGGGTGCACCGTGACCACGGGCTGCTCGTCCGTGAACAGGATCCACTCGCGCTCGGCGGCGGGCAGCTCGCGCCAGGGACGGTCCACGTCGTACCCGAGCGCGTCGAGGACGTCCCGCAGGTTCTTGCCCTGCCAGGCGCCCGGCCACGCGGCGATCGCGCCGTCCCGGATCGACAGCGCCGGGTCCGGGACCAGCAGTTCCTCCGTCGTGCGGTGCACCCGGCCGAGCCCGTGGCACTCGGGGCAGGCACCGGCCGCCGTGTTCGGCGAGAAGGCGTCGGAGTCCATCCGCTCGGCTCCCGGCGGGTAGTCGCCGGCGCGCGAGAAGAGCATCCGCAGGGAGTTGGAGAGGTTCGTGACGGTGCCCACCGAGGACCGGGACGTCGGAGCCGCGCGGCGCTGCTGGAGCGAGACGGCGGGCGGCAGCCCGGTGATCTCGCCCACCTTCGGCGCGCCGACCTGGTGGATCAGCCGGCGGGCGTACGGCGCGACCGACTCGAAGTAGCGCCGCTGCGCCTCCGCGTAGACCGTCCCGAAGGCCAGCGACGACTTCCCGGACCCGGAGACACCGGTGAAGACCGCGACCACGTCCCGGGGGACGTCCACGTCCACGCCCTTGAGGTTGTGCTCGCGGGCGTCGCGCACCCGGACGTACGGGTCGTGGGGGCTGTGCATCGCGGGGAACTCCGTACGGTCTTCGGCGGCGGGGGAGCGGGGGGACAAACCCCGCGATTCTACGCCGGGGCGGCGGACGTCCCCGCGCCGACGACGCGGGCGAGCCGCCGGTAGGAGTCCAGCAGCGCCCCGCGGTCGTACGTACTGGTGGTCACCAGCACCTCCTGGGCGCCGGTCTCCCTCACCAGCGTCTCCAGCGCGTCGGCGACCTGCTCCTCGGTGCCGGCGATGTGCCCGCCGAGCCCGGACTCGTACAGGTCGCGTTCCTTGGCGGTCATCGTCCGCGCCTCGACCTCCTCGGCCGGGGGCAGTGGCGGGAAGGTGCCACGGGTGCGTGCGTGGGCCATGGACCAGGCCTCCGGGACCAGGAGCCGCCGGGCCGCCTCGGGAGTGCCGGCCACGGCCACGGTGCCGGACACGACGACGTACGGCTCCGGGCTCCACTCGGAGGGGCGGAACCCGGCGCGGTAGCGGTCGATGCCCCGGCGCATGCGGTCGCGGTCGCGCAGGTCGCCGATGACCATCGGCAGGCCCGCGCGGGCCGCCACGGCCGCGCCCTCGCCCATCGCCAGGACGAAGGGCGGAACGGTCAGCCCCTCGGCGGGGCGGGCGTGCGCGCCGGTCGGGGAGGTGCCGCGGAACCAGCCCAGCAGCTCCGTCAGTTGCCCCTCGAAGTCGTCGGCGTCGTCCTTGTCGCGGCCCAGCGCCCGGCGGACCCCGTCGGTGAAGCCCACCGAGCGGCCAAGACCCATGTCGATCCGGCCGGGGAAGAGCGACTCCAGTACGCCGAACTGCTCGGCCACCACCAGGGGCCGGTGATTGGGCAGCATCACGCCCCCGGTGCCGACGCGCACGCGGCTGGTGGCGCCGGCCACCGCGGCCGCCAGCACGGTCGGCGCCGAGCCCGCCACGCCGGGCACGCCATGGTGCTCCGACACCCAGAACCGGTGGTAACCGAGCCGCTCGGCCTCCCGCGCCAGCTCCACGGTGTCGCGCAGCGCCTGGGCCGCGCTCCGGCCGGCCCGGATGCGGGAGCGGTCGAGGACGGAGAAGCGCGTGGTGGCGATCGTCGAGGTCACATCCGGTTCAACGTCCGGGGCCCGCACAGATTCCCGGTGCCGCGTTCTAGTGTGGTCGGGTGACCGACAGCAGCAGGCCCCCGGTGGCCGTGTTCGACCTGGACAACACCCTCGCGGACACCGCGCACCGGCAGCGCTTCCTGGAGCGCCGGCCGCGCGACTGGGACGCGTTCTTCGCCGCCGCCCCGCACGATCCGCCGCTCGCGGAGGGCGTCGCGCTGGTGCGGGAGCGCGCCGAGGAGTGCGAGATCGTCTATCTGACCGGGCGGCCCGAGCGCTGCCGCCGCGACACGCTCGACTGGCTGGCCGCGCACGGCCTGCCCGAGGGACCCGTGCACATGCGGGGCAACGCCGACCGGCGGCCCGCCCGGCGCACCAAGCTGGAGATCCTGCGGCACCTCGCCCGCACCCGCGAGGTGCGGGTCCTCGTCGATGACGACGAGCTGGTCTGCGACGACGCCGCGCGGGCCGGCTTCGCCGTCGTCCGGGCGCGCTGGGCGGAGCGTTCGGCCGCGCTGCGGGTGGCGCAGGAGCGCGAGGGGCGCACCTGACCGTCCGGTGAGGCGCCGAGGTCAGTCCGACTCCTCCAGGCGGAAACCGACCTTGAGGCCGACCTGCCAGTGCGCGACCTCGCCGTCCTCGATCTGGCCGCGCACCTGGGTCACCTCGAACCAGTCCAGGTTGCGCAGCGTTTGCTGGGCGCGCCTGACGCCGTTGCGGACGGCCTGGTCGACGCCGTCCGGCGAGGTGCCGACGATCTCGGTGACCCGGTAGGTGTGGTTCGACATGCGGGTGCTCCCTTCCGCGCGGGCGGCGGTGTGTCATGCGTCACTCCACCGTGCCCCAAGTCGCGGCGGAGCGCGAGGCATCGCTCTCCCGGGCGGGTAACCCTGCGTCACCCCCTTGACCCTTCCTATTGGTACATACCAAAATTCCAGACACCCGTTCGAGCCTCGGGCTCGCCCCCCATGTCGGGTCTCCCTTCGCGTGCGCAGGACGCCCCTGTCCGCCGCCGACCCCCTGTCCGTCAGACAGAAGGACCCCTCGTGAGACGACGCCCCCTCGCCCTTGTCTGTGTGTCCGCCTCCCTGCTCAGCGGCTGCGGACTGATCTCGCAGGACGGCGGGAGCGAGCGGCGCACCGTCACCGTGTGGCTGATGAAGGACAGCGCCTCGCAGGACTTCCTGCGGCGGTTCACCGAGGACTTCGAGAAGGCCAACCCCGAACTCGACCTCGACATCCGCATCCAGGAGTGGACCGGCATCGGCGACAAGGTGCAGACCGCGCTGAAGGGCGACGGCACGGACGGGCCGGACGTCATCGAGGTCGGCAACACCCAGGTGCCGCAGTACGCGGAGGGCGGCCGGCTCCAGGACCTGACCCTGGAGTCGATGCGTGACTGGGGCATCCGCGACTGGCTGCCGGGCCTCGCCGAACCCGGGCAGTACATGTCCCAGCAGTTCGGCATCCCCTGGTACGCCGCCAACCGCGTCGTGATCTACCGCAAGGACCTCTTCGAGCAGGCCGGCGTCGCGGAGCCGCCCCGCAGCCGCGAGGAGTGGATCACCGCCACCGAGAAGCTCGACGCCGACGGCCGCCAGGGCATCTACCTCGCCGGACAGGACTGGTACACGCTCTCCGGCTTCATCTGGGACGAGGGCGGGGAGCTGGCCACCCAGGCCGGCGACGGCGGCACCTGGACGGGCGCACTGGACTCCGAGGCCGCCCTGCGCGGCATGGACTTCTACCGGGAGCTGCAAGCCCTCGGCGACGGGCCGGTCGACGCCGACGAGGAACACCCCCCGCAGGGCGACGTGTTCGCCAAGGGGCAGGTCGCGCAGATCGTCGCGGTGCCCGGCCTCGCCCAGTCCATCGTCCGCGCGAACCCCGAACTCAAGGGCGAACTGGGCTTCTTCCCGGTGCCCGGCAAGACGGCCGGCGAGCCCGGCGCCGTCTTCACCGGCGGCTCCGACCTGGTCGTCCCGAAGAACGCCGACGAACACGAGGGCGCCCTCGCCGTGGTCGACGCGCTGGCCGGCGCCAAGTGGAACACCGACCTGGCCCGCACCATGAACTACGTCCCCAACAAGGCGTCCCTCGCCAAGGCCGTCGCCGGTGAGGAGGGCGCCGAGGCCATGGCGGCCGGCGCGGCCCAGGGCCGTGCCACCCCCGGGACGCCCCGCTGGGGCGCCGTGGAGGCGGACAACCCGATCAAGGACTACATGACCAAGGTGCTCTCGGGGTCCGACGCGAAGTCGGAGGCCCGCCGGGCCTCCGACCGCGTCACCGAACTGCTGGACGTCAACGCCCGCTGAGCCCGGGCGGGTTCAGCGCACCACGCTCAGCGACAGCGCGAACCGGTCCTCGCCGTCGGTCCACCAGTGGGTCAGATCCAGCCCGGCCGCGGCGAGTTCGGCCCGCACGCCCTCCCGCCGGAACTTCGCGGACACCTCGGTCCGCAGCTCCTCCCCGTCCGCGAAGTCCACGGCCAGGTCGAGCGCCTGGACCTTGACCGTCTGCGCGGCGCGCGAACGCAGCCGCATCTCGATCCACTCCCGCTCGGCGTTCCACCGCGCCACGTGCTCGAAGGCGGTGGGCGCGAAGTCGGCCTCCAGCTCCCGGTTGATCACGGACAGCACGTTCTTGTTGAACTCGGCGGTCACCCCGGCCGCGTCGTCGTACGCCCGGACCAGCACCCCCTCGTCCTTGACCAGGTCGGTGCCCAGCAGCAGGGCGTCGCCCGGGGAGAGCAGGGCGTGTACGGCGGACAGGAACGCGGCACGTTCGTCCGGCAGCAGGTTGCCGATCGTGCCGCCGAGGAACGCCACCAGCCGGGGCCCCGGCGTGTCGGGCAGCGTCAGCCCGCCGGTGAAGTCGGCGATCAGCGCGTGCACCCGGAGGTCCGGCCGCTCGGCGACGATCGCCTCCCCGGCCTGGGTGAGGGCGCTCTCGCTGACGTCGACGGGCACGTAGCCGCGCAGGCCGGTCAGCGCGTCGAGCAGGAAGCGGGTCTTCTCCGAGGAGCCGGAACCCAGCTCCACCAGGGTCCGGGCGCCGGTCGCCGCGGCGATCTCGCCGGCCCGGTCGACCAGGATCTCCCGCTCGGCCCGGGTCGGGTAGTACTCGGGCAGCGCGGTGATCTCCTCGAACAGCTCACTGCCCCGCGCGTCGTAGAACCACTTGGGCGGCAGCCACTTGGGCGTGCTCGTCAGGCCCGCCAGGACGTCGGCGCGCAGGGCGGCGCCCGTGGCGTCCTCGGGCAGGGTGCGGGTCAGTCGGAACTGGCTCACGTGCGGGGCTCCTTGGGAGAGGCGAAAGCGTCTGCGGGGGCGGGATCGCCCGGTTCCTTCAGCGGGGTGAGCTGCACCTCCGTGCGGCCCGCCACGAGCAGCGTGCGGTCGGGGACCTCCCGCCAGTGCGGGTCGTCGTCGTACGGCTCCGAGGCGACGACCGTGCCGCCGCCGGGGCGGGTCAGGTACCACAGGGTGTCGCCCCAGGTGGTCGCCGTGATCGCGGCACCGTCGGTGAGCAGCAGGTTGAGCCGGGAGCCGGGGGCCGCCGCGGCGACCTCCAGCACCGTCTCGGCCAGCGCCCGGCCCTCGTCGTCCCCGGCCCGCAGCCGGGCCAGCACCAGCGCCCACACGAGCGCCGAGTCGTTGCGGGCCTCCAGCGACAGCAGCTCCCCGGCCGGCAGTGTCCCGGCCACCCCCGCCAGGGAGCCCGGCCAGCCGGTCACGGCTCCGTTGTGGCTGAACAGCCAGGTGTCCGCCGCGAAGGGCGCCGCCGCGGCCTCCGCGT
Source organism: Streptomyces sp. NPDC107500 (assembly GCF_055582785.1). Lineage (NCBI taxonomy): Bacteria > Bacillati > Actinomycetota > Actinomycetes > Kitasatosporales > Streptomycetaceae > Streptomyces > Streptomyces sp. NPDC107500. The sequence continues at coordinate 710,802 of NZ_JBVJPF010000004.1, read as the reverse complement.
CGGCGCCCGCCAGCGTGGCGTCCCGTACGGCGGCCAGCAGCGTACCGGTGCGCACCACCCGGGCCAGGTCGGCGAAGGACTGGTCCGCCCAGATCGGCCCGGCCCGCCGGTACCGGGCCGGCACCGGGTCGCCCGCGGCGTACCAGCCGACACCGAACCCGTCGGCGTTGACCGTCCCGTACCGCTGGTGCCTGGGCGCCCACGACTGGCGGTACAGGCCGTGCGGCGGCGCCACCAGGAGCCGGCCGAGCGGCTCCTCGGGGCCGACGTACGCGAGGTGCCGGCACATCAGGCGACCTCCGCCGACCGTGCGGTGCGGAACCCGGAGAAGATCTGCCGCCGGATCGGATAGTCCCAGTTGCGGAACGTGCCCCGGCAGGCCACCGCGTCCACGGCGAACGAACCGCCGCGCAGCACCTTGTACTCGGGGCCGAAGAACACCTCCGAGTACTCCTTGTACGGGAACGCCCGGAAGCCCGGGTACGGGGCGAAGTCGCTCGACGTCCACTCCCACACGTCGCCGATCAACTGCCGCACGCCGAGCGGCGACTCACCGGCCGGGTAGCTGCCCGCGGGCGCCGGGCGCAGATGGCGCTGGCCGAGATTGGCGTGCTCGGGGCCCGGATCGGCGTCGCCCCACGGGTAGCGGGCGGTGCGGTCGCCGGCCGGGTCGTGCCGGGCCGCCTTCTCCCACTCGGCCTCCGTGGGCAGCCGGCGGCCGGCCCAGCGGGCGTACGCGTCGGCCTCGTACCAGCTCACGTGCACCACCGGCTCGTCGGCCGGCACCACCTCGGTGACCCCGAAGCGGCGCCGCAGCCACTGCCCGCCGTCCCGGCGCCAGAACAGCGGCGCGGTGATGGAGTGCCGGCGGACGTGGTCCCAGCCCTCCGGCGCCCACCAGCGCGGGTCGTCGTAGCCGCCGTCGTCGATGAACGCCCGGTACGCGCCGTTGGTCACCGGCGTGGTGTCGAGGAAGAACGGCGCCACCTCCCGCCGGTGCGCGGGGCGTTCGTTGTCCAGCGCCCACGGCTCGGTCGAGGTGCCCATCGTGAACGGGCCCCCGGGCACCAGGACCTCCGACGGGCCGGTGAACAGCCCCACCGGGTCGGGGTCCGGGGCTTCCAGCGCCTGCGGGCCCTTGCGGAGCTGGTGGGTGATCAGCATCGTCTCGTCGTGCTGCTGCTCGTGCTGGGCGATCATCCCGAAGGCGAAGCCCGCCTCGGTGAGCCGCGTCCCGTGGAACGCGGAGCCCTCCAGCACGTCCAGCGCCCGGCCGCGCACGTCGGCGGCGTACCCGCGGGCCTCGGCGGGCGACAGCAGCGGCAGCCGGGGCCGTTCGGCTCGCGGATGCTCGAAGGCGTCGTACAGGCTGTCGATCTCGGGCCGTATCGCCTCCTGCCCGCCGACGGCGCGCAGCAGCCACTGCTCCTCCTGGTTGCCGATGTGCGCCAGGTCCCAGACCAGCGGCGACATCAGCGGAGACACCTGGCCGGTCAGGTCGGGGCCCTCCACGCAGCTGGTCAGCAGGGTGGTGCGGGCGCGGGCGCGGACCAGCGCGGACAGGGCCCGCTCGCGCAGCGCGTCTCCGTCGCCGGGGTCGGCGGCGGAGTGGGTGTCGGTGGCGGTGTCCATGGCGGGATCGTTCATGAGCGGGTCTCCCTCCCGTGCGGGCCAGGGCTCGCGCCGTCCGGCGGGTCCAGCAGATCGTCGGCGGGGCAGCGGCCCCTGCGGACGTAGCGCTCCAGGTACCCGGCAACTGCGTCCGTGACCTCGGTCGTGGCGCCGAGCCGGGGCAGCGCGTCGAGCGCGGCCGTGAAGCAGGTGACGGCCGCCTCCCGCAGCTCCGGATCGGTGAGGGCGTCACGCGCGGCGTCCTCGTACAGCGGGTTGTGCGGGCCGGGCAGGCCGAGGGTGCGTTCGGCGAGCGGCTTGACGGCCCGGTAGGCGGTCTCGGTGGCCTCCGGATCGTCGAACAGCGCCGCCGTCACGGCCAGCGGCACGATCCAGCCGTCGTCCCCCGGCTGCGCGTCGATCATGCGCAGTTCCAGGTGGCCGCGCGGCCTGACCGGCGGGAACAGCGTGGTCAGGTGGTAGTCGAGGTCCTCCCGGGTGGGGGGCCTCGGCGCCCGGCTCCGGGTCCACTCCCGGAAGGTCATGCCCTCCGGAACGTCCCAGGGCCCGCCGTCGTCGCGCACGCACATCACCGGCGCGTCCAGGACGTGCCGGGTCCAGGCGCCGCGCGGGTCGGAGTCGAGCGGTGGGCCGCCGGCCCGCTCGGCGCCGATCTGGGCCCACCGCAGCTGCCGGGTGGACCGCCAGCCGGTGGGCCGGCCGGCGGCCAGCGGGGAGTTGGCGAACGCGGCCACCAGGACCGCGCCCAGCTGGTGGGCCAGCCACCAGCGGCGTACGTGCCCCAGCGGGCCGGGTTCCTCCTGCCCGGCGTCCACGCAGACCTGCACGGACGCCGAGGTGCACATCATGAACCGCCCGGCGGGGCCGGTACGGTCGAGACAGGTCTCCATCGCGTCGTAGCGCGGCTGCCGCAGAAAGCGGCGGGGCGGGTGCCAGGGGTCGTGGCCGAGGCCGACGAGGGCGAGGCCGTCCTCGCGCAGGACCGCGCGGACGGCGTCCAGGTCGGCGGAGACGGTGCGGACGCACTCCATCAGGGAGGCCGCGGGGAGCGAACTCAGCTCCAGCTGGCCACCTGGTTCGACGGTCAGCGCCGACCTCAGGGGCACGGCCCGCAGCGCGGTGTACACCGCCTGGAGCCGTTCGGGTGATACGGGGAGCCGCGGCGCGCGCAGCTCGTGGACCAGCCATTCCACCTCGACGCCGAGGAGCCTGGGCGGACCGGTTTTGAAGCAGATGCCGTGGACCAGCGCCTCGACCTCGGCCTCACTGACGGCGGTACGTGGCCGGATACAGCCACCAACCGAATCGGACATGTCGGGATCCTCCTGAGATTCCACCATGCCGCCGACCCAAGATCAGGTGGGCCGGGTCGGCACACTCGTCCCACCCAAGACCCTCGTGCCGGTCCGCACAAGGACGCATTTCGGGACGTTCCAGATCGGTAATGTCCGCGACCCGGTTGTTTCCGGGGACTTTCCCCGGCGTCTGCCGACAGCAAAACTCCGTTGCGACGCACCACCAGCATCACCCAGGATTCCCGCATGAGCACGATGGGGGAGACCGCGCGGCGCGTGGTCAGGGCGTCCACGGGGGTGGCGCCGTGAGCGCGCGCCTGCGTGGCCTTGCCCAGCAGACGGAGCAGATCGTGGCGGCCGGGAGCTACCGCACGGCCGACGGCCGCGAGGTGCCGGTCGGCGCGGCCATCGAACGGGCCCGCGCGGGCACGCGGATGTACGGGCCGGAGCCCGTGGCCCCGGGCGTTCCCGCCCCGGTGCGGACCGTCCTCGAAGTCACCGGCGAGAGCAGCCTGGAGGCCGCCCGGCGGCTCGGCGGCGAGGTCGCCGTGCTCAACTTCGCCTCCGCCCGCAATCCCGGCGGCGGCTACCTGAACGGCGCCCAGGCCCAGGAGGAGGCCCTGTGCCGGGGCTCCGCGCTGTACACCTGCCTGCTGCGGGCGCCCGAGTTCTACGACCACCACCGCGCCCACCGCGACCCGTTCTACACGGACCGCGTCATCCACTCCCCGGGCGTGCCCGTCTTCCGGGACGACCGCGGCCGCCTGCTCGACGAGCCGTACACGGCCGGATTCCTGACCTCCGCCGCGCCGAACGCGGGCGTGGTGCTGCGCACGGCCCCGGAGCGCGCCGCCGAGCTGCCGGCCGCGCTGTCCGCGCGCGCCGAGCGGGTGCTGGAGACGGCCGTGGCCCACGGGTACCGGCGGCTGGTGCTCGGCGCCTGGGGCTGCGGGGTGTTCCGCAACGACCCGGCCCAGGTGGCCGGCGCGTTCCGCACGCTGCTCGGCCCCGGCGCACGCTTCGCCACCGCGTTCGAACGGGTGACGTTCGGCATCCTGGACCGCACGCCGGACTCCACGGTCCGGGAGGCGTTCGCGCGCGTCTTCCCCGAGGGCGGGTGACCGGCGGCCGGGAGCGCCTCAGCTCCAGCCGTAGCGCTCCCGGAGCCGCTGCCGTACGAGATTGAACCGCATCCGGTCCAGGGCGCACGCCTCGCGGCGCATGCCCGCGTCGTGCAGCCTCAGCACCCGGTCCACGTCGACCCACGAGTCCCGTCCGGAGCGGTCCCAGGGCCCGCTCCCGATCGGCACCCACTCCCGGTCCCCGTCGTGCCGCTTGCTGGACAACTGCACCGCCAGCACGGTGCCGGCCGCCTCCCGGGCGACGACGAGGACGGGCCGGTCCTTGCCCCTGCCGTCGTTCTCCTCGTAGGGCACCCAGGTCCAGACGATCTCACCGGGATCGGGATCGCCGTCGTGCGCGGGGGAGTACTCGGTACGGACCCGGCCCACCCTCCCGGGATCGGCCTCCGTGGTCGCGGAGGGACCGTAACGGCCGGGGACGGTGTCACCGTCGCTGTCGATGTCGTCGGTAGAGGCGCTCACGGGCCGTACCGTACGGGACGCCTCCGCGGGCCCGTGAGGGGACCCGCGACGGGCCGTCCGGGCCCCCGGCCCGCCCGCCTCGGGTCGGCGCCGTTCGTGATCGGGTGGCAGGCTGATCACCGGGCCCCCGCTTCCGCCGCCCGGGGGCGTGGCCGCGACCGCACGAGTCAGAAAGCGACGTCATGACCGACCAGCTCACCGTGACCGTCCTGGGCACCGGCATCATGGGTGCCGCGATGGCCCGCAACCTCGCCCGCGCCGGACACACCGTCCGCGTCTGGAACCGCAGCCGGGACAAGGCCGAGCCGCTGGCCGCCGACGGCGCGTACGTCGCCGCCGACCCCGAGGAGGCCGTACGGGGCGCGGACGTCGTCCTCACCATGCTGTACGACGGCCCGGCCGCGCTCGACGTCATGGGGCGCGCCGTACCCGGTCTGCGGCCCGGCACGGTGTGGGCGCAGTCCACCACCGCCGGCGTCGACGCGGTCGCCGACCTGGCCGCCTTCGCCCACGAGCACGGCCTCCTCTTCGTCGACGCGCCGGTTCTGGGCACCCGGCAGCCCGCGGAGGCCGGTCAGCTGCTGGTGCTGGCCGCGGGCCCGGCCGCGGCCCGGGACAGGGTGGGGCCCGTGTTCGACGCCGTCGGCTCCCGCACCGTGTGGACCGGCGAGGACGGCGCGGCCGGCAGCGCGACCCGGCTGAAGCTGGTGGCCAACAGCTGGGTGCTCGCCGTCAACAACGCGGCGGGCGAGAGCCTTTCGCTCGCCAAGGCCCTGGGCGTGGACCCGGGCGCCTTCCTCGACGCCATCGCCGGCGGGCCCCTCGACATGGGCTATCTGCGTGCCAAGGCGGGCCTGATCCGCGACGGCGCGCTGACACCCGCCCAGTTCGCGGTCGGCACCGCCGAGAAGGACGCCCGGCTCATCGTCGAGGCCGGTGAGGCCAACGGCGTCCGCCTGGACCTCGCCGCAGCCGGCGCGGAACGCCTGGCACGCGCCGCCGCGCAGGGGCACGGCGACGAGGACATGGCGGCGGCGTACTTCGCCAGTTTCGAGGAGAAGTCGTCGCCCTGAGCGCCCGGGGTAGGGGGAACCCGAGACCGCGACGCCGAGCCGATCTCGGCGCACCCGAGGACGAGAAGGAGCCCGCATGTCCAAGCCACCGCTGCCGCCCGAGGCCGTCGCACTGCTGCGCCGTCCCAACCCGGCCGTCATGGCGACCCTCCGCTCGGACGGCGCGCCCGTCTCCACGGCCACCTGGTACCTGTGGGAGGACGACGGCCGCGTGCTGGTCAACCTCGACGCCGGGCGCGTCCGCCTGGGACACCTGCGCCGGGACCCGCGCGTCACCCTCACCGTCCTCGCGGACGACGACTGGTACACGCATGTCACCCTCATCGGCCGCGTCACCGAGATGCGCGACGACGAGGACCTCACGGGCATCGACCGGCTCTCCACGCAGTACACCGGCAAGCCGTATCCGAACCGGGAGCGCCCCCGGGTCAGCGCCTGGATCGAGGTGGAGCGCTGGCACGGCTGGGGCTCCCTGAAGGACAGCGACCAGGCGTCCGGCTGACCCGCGCGACACGCGGTGTGCCGCCGTGGTACGGCCGGGAGTTGCCGCTCCCGGCCGTACGTCCGCGGCGGCTACTCGATCTCGCGCATCATCTTCTCCATCGAGCCGACCGAGAGCCGGGTCTGCGTCAGCTCGTCCAGGGTCTGCCGCTGCTCCTCCGCCGTGCGGCGCTGTAGCTCCACGGTGTCCTCCAGAAGCCGCGCGTACCTCGTGGCGAGTTCCTTGTACTGCTCCTCGCGCGCCGCCAGCATCCGGGCCCGCCAGGTGGCGGCGACCTGCCAGACGATCACGATCATCAGACCGAAGAACCCGGCCGCGCCCACGGCACCGACCAGGACCCCCAGTTCCTCGGCTCCTGCGGCGAGAGTCACCACGTCCTCATTCACTTCGCTTCCTCTTTCGCGGTCCGGCCGGCGGTGCGGCCGGGGTCGGTGGTCTCGGTGAGCGTCGCGGCCGCCCGCGCGACGACATGCGGGGTGAGTTCGTAGAGGAACGGGGTGACGTCGTAGTACTTCATCGACTTGCCGTCCTCTCCGACCTCCAGCGTGCCGACGACCAGCCCCGCCGCTTCCAGCCGTTGCAGGTGCATGTGCAGCAGCGGGCGGCCCATGCCGATCAGGCGGGCCAGCGCGCTGACGTAGTTCCTGCTCTCCAGGAGCGCCGCGACGATCCGCATGCGGTGCGGGTTGCCGAGTGCGGAGAGCACCTTGAGCAGTTCGTCGCCGGTCGGTGCCGGAGGTGGGACCTCGGGCATCGGGGCCCCTTTCCGTCGTACCTGTCAGTGAAGGCTGACAGGGGGCGCGGAGACCTGTCAAAGATTCCTGACACATCTCGGGGGCAAGTCGGGGACAAGTCGGGGTCGAGTAGGGGACGGATGGGGGACATGAGAGGGCTCGCCCGCTGAACCGGCCCGTTGTCAGTCCCCCTCCGCATACTGGTGGCTTCAGGGAGCCGGATGTGTGGGATGCGAGGGGGGATGGGGCGTGCGGACGGTGTACCGAGGTGAACTGCCGGTCGTCCAGGGACGGTTCCACGTGGACAGCCGCCGGGACCCGTACGCCCCGGGGCCGTCGGAGGCCTGCGCCGGGCAGACCAACGGTCTGTGTGGCGCGGCCGTCCCGGGCTGTCTCCTGCTGGACACGGGGCCGTGCACCGGGAGGGTCGGCCTGACCGTCGAGGTGCACCGGGCGCCGCCGCCCCTCGACGACGGCTGGGAGGAGGTCGTGGAGGCGTCCTTCCGCCCGGTCTCCGCGTCGACGGCCGTCCTGCCCTGCGGACACGCGGCGCTCTGCGAGGTGGACCTGCCGGCGGCCGACCACCGGGTGCGCTACTGCGGGCGAGGTCTGGGCCGGGGTGAGGCGCCCGGCCTCCGCGCCACCGCGGCTGCCGGGCCCGTCGGCCACTATCTGCTCCAGTTCTGGCCGGCCCCGCCCGCCGCGGACCTGGTCGTCCGGCAGACCTCGCGCAGCGCCCGCGACCGGCACCGGTACGCCCGCGCGCTGCCCGCCCCTCGGTGCGGTGCGCCGACCGAGCGCGAGCGTGCCGAGGTCCGCTCCTGGGGTGGCCGGCTCCCCAGCCGCCGGGTGCGCGAGGTCGGCGCCGACGCGCGCGGGCTCGTACCGCTGGACCGGGACCTCCTCGACGCCGTCGACGCGGCGAGTCCGGCGACGCAGCGGAGTCTCGCGCGGTGGGCGGCACACCGTGCCCTCACCGTGGCGGGACTGGCCGACGTCGACTGGATATCGGCCGGGCTGGCCGCGCTGGACCGGGGAGCGCCCCTGCCGCCCCCGTTCGACGACCCCTGCCGGGTCTGGGACCACTTCTTCACCGACGAGCGCATCGCCGCGGCGGCGGTGGACCCGTCCACCGACTGCCAGGGCAGCCCACTACGGCGGCCCATGGCCCTGCCCGCGCTGCGCGCCGCCGCCGACCCGGACCCCTTGCGCGCCGCGATCGGCGCGGTCTTCGCCGCGGCGGTGGCGTACGGCTCGGACTGCCCTGCGTTGTTCGCGGCGGCGCGGCGGGAGTTCCCGGTTCTGGGGCGGGGTGTGCCGCCGGGGTAGGGGAGTCGGGCGCTGGCTCTGGGCGGGATCTTGCGCGTGCCGCACCCGGGCGCCGTCATTGTGGGGGCGTGTTCGGGAGGGCTGGGCCGCCGGTCCGGGGGAGCCCGTCGCCGGGCGCGGGTCCGGGGCCGGGTCTGCTGTCGGGATCGGCGCCGCCGTCTCCCGGGGGCAGCGGTTGCGTACGGCGACGACTGCCTCCTCTGCCGCCGCCCGCCGGGAGTTCCCGGTCCTCGACGGGTCTACGCGACCGGGCTCGGGGAACCGGCCCCCTGCCCTGGGTCCGGATCCGCGCCCGAACGCGGGGCCGAGGCCGGGTCGGAGCCCCGGCTCCCCTCCGGTCCGGACCCCACGCCCCGGCGTGGCAGCAGCAAGGGCGTCGCCAGAAGCAGTACGCCCGCCAGGGCGACCGCCGTGCGCAGGCCGGTCAGCGACGCCAGGAGGCCCCACAGGGCCGTCAGTGTCGCGGTCGTCAGCTTGCCGCTGATCGTCCAGGCGGTCAGGGTGCGCGCGACCCTGTCCGGCGGGGTCAGTTCCAGCCGGCGCGTGGCGAACACCGGGTTGTACACCCCCACCGACGTGATCAGCGCCAGCTCGACGGCCATCACCAGGACCAGACCCGGCACACCCGGGCCGACGAAGGCCAGCCCCACCGGCCAGCACACCCGCAGCACCCCGCTGGTGACCAGCACCCGGTGCTCCCCGAAGCGCGCCACGAGCGGTCCGGCCAGCCGGGAGCCGATCAGGCCCCCGACACACGGCACCGCGAAGGCGAGCCCGTACTGCCAGGGCGCGAAGCCCAGATCGCCCAGCATGAGGACGGCCAGCAGCGGGGCGGTCGCCATGATGAGGCCGTTGACCAGGACCGTGTTGAAGAACAGCGGACGCAGCGCGGGCGAGGTGAGGACGTACCGCCACCCCTCCAGCAGGTCCCTGGACCGCAGCCGGGAAGTCCGGGCAGGGCCCGCGTGCTCGGGGAGCGGTTCGCCGCGGCCGATCGCACGGATGCCCAGCGCCGACAGCAGGTAGCTGGCCGCGTCGACCGCCACCGTCACCACGGGCCCGAAGAGACCGACGGCAGCCCCGCCGACGGGGGGCCCGAGCATCGTCGCGGTCCAACTCGTCGCCTCGAAGCGGCCGTTCGCGGCCAGCAGGTCCTCCCGCCGCACCAGCGACTTGAGACAGGAACCGGCGGCCGCCCGGAACGTGATGTCCGCCGCGGCGACGACCACCGACACGACCAGCAACTGCGCGAAGCCGAGCCACCCGAAGGCGAACGCGACGGGCACGGTCAGCAGCGCCGCGCCACGGATCAGATCCGTGGCGATCATGACCGGCCGCTTGCGCCGGAACTCCACCCACGGACCCAGCGGCACCGCCACCACCGCGCCCACCGCGAGACCGGCCGCCGCCAGCGCCGACACCTGCGCCGGACCCGCGTTGAGTGCCAGGACCGCGATCAGCGGGAAGGCGTCGAACGCGAGCCGCGTGCCGAAGGTGCTGACGGCGTACGAGGCCCACAGCCACCCGAACCCCCGCCCCAGCGACCCGCCGCCCGCCCCGCCAGAACCCGCCGCACCCGAGTCCGCCGCACCCGATCCCCCCGCACCCGATTCCGTCACGCCCGACATCCAAGCGAGCCGACGCCACGGGATCAAACAACCGACCGTCGACGTAGAACAACTGGCGGTTGTGCGTCGACCGGGGCGCGCGGGCCGAGCCGTCAGCGCCCCGGTCTGTCCCTACCGCGCCAGCAGCTTCCGAAGTGCCCCCGTGACCTCGCCCGGCGCCTCCTCCGCCATGAAGTGCCCGCAGTCGACGGTGCCGTGCGACAGATCCGGTGCCCAGGCACGCCACAACGCGGCGGCGTCGTAGCCGAGGGCCGCCCCCCAGTCCTGCTGGAGCACGGACACCGGCATCCGGAGCCTGTTGCCGCGCTCCCGGTCGGCCCGGTCGTGCTCGACGTCGATGCCGGCCGAGGCCCGGTAGTCGGCCACGACGGAGGGCACCGCCTCACGGGACGCCTTGAGGTACGCGGCCCGGACGTCGGCGGGCAGGGCCCCCGGGTCGCGGGTCCAGACGTCGAGGAAGTGACCGAAGAACGCGTCCGGAGCGGCGCCGATGAGCTGCTCCGGCAGGCCCGGCGGCTGCGCCATCAGATACAGGTGGAAGCCGACCGCGGCCGTGGTGCCGTGCAGGACGTCCCACATGTCGAGGGTCGGCAGCACGTCCAGCGCCGCCAGGTGCGTCACCGCGTCGGGATGGTCGAGCCCCGCCCGCACCGCGACGAGCGCGCCCCGGTCGTGCCCCGCCAGCGCGAACCGCTCGTGCCCGAGCGCCCGGGCGAGGGCGACGACGTCGGCGGCCATGGTCCGCTTGGAGTAGGCGGTGCCGTCGAGATCGGACGGCTTGTCGCTGGCGCCGTAGCCGCGCAGGTCGGGGCAGATGACCGTGTGGTCGGCCGCGAGGTCGGCGGCGACGTGCCGCCACATCAGATGGGTCTGCGGAAAGCCGTGCAGCAGTACGACCGGGCTGCCGGAGCCGCCGACCGCCACGTGCAGGGCGACACCGTCGGCGACCGTGACGCGGTCGTGGGTGAAGTCGGGAATGGTCGGTGTCATGGGTGGGCCGTGCCTCTCTCGTTCCGTACGCCATGGCCTCTGCCGTACGCCGTGTCCTTGGCCGTACGTCGTGCCGGTGACTGCCTCCGAGCCTGCCGCGCCCGGATCAGCAACCGATCAGCACGCGTACCGTGGTGCTCGCACGGGCGGGACGGATCGGAACGGACGGAACATGGAAGCGGTCACGTTCGGTGTGCTCGGACCGGTCACGGCCGAGCGCGGCGGCGACCCGCTCGCCCTCAAGGGCCCCCGGCACCGCGCCGTACTGGCCCGGCTGGTCCTGGCCCGACGGCGGGTCGTCCCCGTCGCCCGCCTGGTGGAGGACCTGTGGGAGACGTCCCAGGCACCCCCGCCGCGAGCCGTGGGAGCGCTGCGCACCTTCGTCGGGGACCTGCGCCGGGCCCTGGAACCCGACCGCCCGCCACGCGCCCCGGCCCGGCTGCTGGTCACCGAAGGCCCCGGATACACCCTGCGCGCGGCGCCCGGCTCCGTGGACGCGTGGCGTTTCGAAACGGCCGTCGCCGAGGCCGAGCACGGGCCCGCCGCGCAGGCGCCGGAGCGGCTCCGGGCGGCCCTGGAGGAGTGGCGGGGGCCCGCGTACGCCGAGTTCAGCGGGGCGGAGTGGGCCCGCGGCGAGCGCTCCCGGCTCACCGAACTGCGGCTGCGGGCCGTGGAACGCCGGGCGGAGCTGCTCGTGGACCTGGGCCGGGCCGCCGAGGCCGTCCCCGATCTGGACGCGCACCTCACCGGGCACCCCTGGCGCGAGGAGGCCTGGCGCCTGCTCGCCCTGGCCCTGTACCGGACCGGCCGTCAGGGGGACGCCCTCGCCGTACTGCGCCGGGCCCGCGGCCGGCTGGCCGGACAGCTCGGGCTCGAACCCGGTCCCCGGCTGCGCCGCCTGGAGGCCCGCATCCTCGCCCAGGACCCGGAACTGGACCCGCCCGGTGAACCGGCGGACGCGGCGGCCCGGCTGTGGGCGGCGGCGACCGAGGCGTACGACCGCACCGTCGCCGCCGGCGCGCACGCCCGTCTGGAGTCCACCGTCGGCCTGCTGCGCACCCTCGCCGTCACCGGCGGCGGGGGTCTGGAGGCCGCCCGGGAGCACCGGATTGCGGCGATCGCGGCGGCCGAGGAGACGGGCGACGCGGAGCTGACGGCCCGGGTGATCGGCGCCTACGACGTCCCCGCCGTCTGGACCCGCGGGGACGACCCCGAGGGCGCCCGCCGGATCGTCGAGGCGGCCGAACGCACCCTGGCCGCCCTCCCCGACGACGCCACCGCCGACGCGGCGCGCTGCCGCCTGCTGGCCACCGTCGCCCTGGAGTCCCGGGGCGTACGGTCCGAGCGCGGCCCGCGCGCGGCGGCCGAGGCCGAGCGCGTCGCCCGGCGCCTGGACGACCCGGCGCTGCTCGCCTTCGCCCTCAACGGTGTCTTCATGCAGTCCTGCACCAGAGCCGGGCTGGCCCCTCGCCGCGACGCCATCGGCGCCGAACTCGTCGCCCTCGGCACCCGGCACGGCCTGGTCAACCACACCGTCCTCGGCCACCTGATCCGCCTCCAGGCCCGCTCGGCCCTCGCCGACCTCACCGCCGCCGACGAGCAGGCCACGGCCGTGGACGGCCTTGCCGCACGGCACGACCGGCCGCTGGTCGCCGTCTTCACCGACTGGTACCGGGCCCTGCGCCTGGCCGCCACGGGCAGCCCGTACGACACCGCGGCGGCCGCCTACCGCGCAGCCGCCACCCGGCTCGACGGCGCGGGCATGCCCGGCCTCGAACGCGGACTGCTGCCCCTCGCCCTGCTCGGCCTGCGCCTCACCCACGGACGGGCGGCCGAGGTGGACCCGGGCGCGGACTGGGGGCCGTACCGCCCGTGGGCCGAGCCGTTCGCCCTCCTCGCCGACGGTCGCGCCGCCGAGGCCCGAACGGCCCTCGCCGCCCTGACGGAGCCGCCGCCCGACCTGCTGTACGAGGCGCTGTGCTGCGCCGAGGCCGCGCTCGCCCTCCGACTCGGCGACCGCGCGGCCCTGGAGCGCACCCACGCACGGCTGCTGCCCGCGTCCGGCGAACTCGCTGGCGCGGGCAGCGGGCTGCTCACCTTCGGGCCGGTCGACGACTGGCTCGCGGCGATCAGGCGGGCGCTGGGGACAGCGGGATCGGCGTGAACATCGCGGGCTCCTCGTCGGGGGTCAGCGCGGTGCGGCCGTACACCCAGTCCGTGAAGCCGTAGTCGTGGACGTCCCGCTCCCGCAGGACCGCGTTGCGCCGCAGGCGCCGCTCGCCGTCCAGGTGCCACAGCTCGCCCCAGGCACGGGCGGTGGACTGCACCCGGCGGCAGTGCTCCACGCGCACCGCCTCGTACGAGGCGAGCACCGCGTCCCAGTCCGGGCCGCCCGGTGACGTGTGACGGGCCACGTGCCGGGCGAGCACCCAGCCGTCCTCGATCGCCATGACCGCGCCCTGCGCCATGTACTGGAGCGGGGGGTGCGCGGCGTCGCCGAGCAGGGCGACGCGGCCGTGCACCCAGGTCTCGACGGGATCCCGGTCCAGCATCTGCCACCAGCGGTCCCGCCACATCAGCGGGATGCCCTTGCGGACCGTGTCGCAGGTGGCGTCGAAGGCCGCGTCCAGCTCGTCCGGCGTGCCCCAGTCCTCCTGTCCGGCCAGCGCCCCGGGCGACTCGAAGACGGCGACCTGGTTGAGCATCACCCCGCCGCGCAGCGCGTACTGCACGAAGTGGCAGCGCGGGCCGACGAACACGGTGACGTCCTGCTCCGCGACGCCGTTGCCGCGCACCGCGTCGATCGGGACGGCCGCGCGGTAGGCGACGTAGCCGGAGCTGACCACGTCGTCGCCGACCAGTTGCCGGCGGGCCACCGAGTGCAGCCCGTCGGCGGCGACGACGAGCGGCGCCTCCTCGGTGCGGCCGTCCGCCAGGCGTACCCGGGCGCCCCCGTCGGTGTGCTCGTAGGCGACCACCGTGCGGTCGGTCAGCAGCTCGACCCCGGCGGCGCGGCAGGCGCGCAGGAAGAGGCCGTGCAGGTCGCTGCGGTGGATGACCAGGTACGGGAAGCCGTAGCGCCGCTCCAGGTCCCGCAGGTCGAGCCGGGTCAGCTCCCGGCCGTCGAGGGCGTCGCGCATCACCATGTTCTCCGGGAGCACGCCCAGGCTCTTCGCCTCCTCCAGCAGGCCGTACTCGTTCAGGACGCGGGTGCAGTTGGGCGCGAGCTGGATGCCGGCGCCGACCTCGCCGAACTCCTCGGCCCGCTCCAGGACGCGCACCCGCAGCCCTTGCCGGGTCAGGGCGAACGCCGTGCTGAGGCCGCCGATGCCGCCGCCGACGACGATCACGTCGGGGGTGCCCGGACGGGCAGGTGTCGCAAGGTTCATGATCACTTCCGTGTGTCGTGGGCGTCCCGCTCAGAGCCAGGGGCCCAGAGCCGGGACCGGTCCGCCCCGAGGGGTGGTGAGGGTGTGCGCCCGGCCGGTGAGGTAGGCGGTCAGCCCGGCCAGCGCGCCGGTGACCTCCACCGGGGCGCCCGCGCCCGGCAGTTCCCAGCGGGCGTCGGCGTCCGAGGCCGTCAGCAGCAGCGCCGGGCCGGGGCCCGCGGCGCGTTTGCCCACGACGTCCTCGCAGAGCGCGGACAGGAACCCGGCCGGCAGGTCGGCGAAGGACACGCCCGTGTCCAGGTCGACGGCGTGTACGCAGACCTCGCGCGAGCGCATCCAGGGCAGTTCGGTGGCGGGCACGGTCCGGCCCTGCGCGGTGACGACGGGCGCCCGCCACTGCCGCGCACCGAGCGCGTCCATCGCCGTTTCGAGGCGCCGCGCCGAATCGCGCAGCCACACCCTCAGCCCGGCGGCGGGCAGCAGCGCGCCCTTCTCGATCCCGGCGGCGCGGTCCTCGGGCGAGGCGTACATCGGGGTCTCCTCGCCGGTGGCGGCCCAGTGCACGAGGTTGCCGAGCGCGTCCGCGTTGGCGGCGACGTGCGCGACGACGTGCCCCCGCGTCCAGCCCGGCAACGCGCTGGGCTCGTCCAGGGCGGCGTCGGCCGCCCCGGTCAGCAGGCGGGTGCCGAGCCCCGTCCACTCCAGCGCCTGGTCGAACGTACGGGGCATCAGGCCGACTTCTCCTTCACGACCCGGTTCTCCAGGCGCCCGATGCCGTCGACCTCGGCGACGACCGTCTCGCCGCCCAGCAGATAGCGCTCGGGCCTGCGGGCGTGCCCGACGCCGCCCGGCGTGCCGGTGGCGATGAGGTCGCCGGGGTTCAGGCGCACGACCGTCGAGACGTACTCCACCAGGTGCACCGGGTCGAAGAGCAGGTCACCCGTGGTGTCGGACTGCATCACCTCACCGTCCACGCTCAGCCGTACATCGAGCGCGGGGCGGACACCGCCGGGCAGCTCGTCCGGGGTGACCAGGTACGGCCCGACGGGTGTGCTGGAGTCCCACGTCTTGCCCTGGAGCCACTCGCGGGTGCGGAACTGCCAGTCCCGGCAGGTGATGTCGTTGAGCACGGTGAACCCGGCGATTGCCCGCTCCGCCTCCGCGCCCCTCGCCCGGCGCACCGGCGCGCCGACGACCACCGCGAGTTCGACCTCCCAGTCGAACGCGTCGGTCTCCCCGGGCCGCGCGATGTCGTCGGTGGCGCCGATCAGCGCGTCGGCGAACTTGGCGAACAGGGTCGGGTGTTCGGGCAGGTCCCGGCCCATCTCCTGGATGTGGTTGCGGTAGTTGAGGCCGACGCACACCACCTTGGACGGGCGGGGCACCACGGGCGCGAAGTCGGCGCCCGCCACGGGGTACGCCGGGCCGGACGCAGCGGCGGCCCGCTCCGCCCAGTCCTCCCGCTCCAGCAGGGTGCCGACGTCGGGGACGCCGAGGTCGACCAGGACGTCGCCGTCCAGCCTCACGGCACGGGTGGCGCCGCCGGAACGGAGGGTGGCGAGCTTCATCGGGTGGTTCCTTCCACATGGGTGCGGTCCAGGCGCAGCGCCTCGAAGACCGGTGAGTCGCTGAAACGGAAGAGGTCCAGGGCGCCGGAGTCGGAGTCCGAGGCCCCGGCCTCGGAGCGCACCGAGAACGGCTGCCAGGACGGCACGACGAACAGGTCACCGCGGGTCACGGACCACGAGGCGTCCCCGACGGTGACCGTGCCCGAGCCGTCGAAGACCTGGTAGACCGACGAACCGGTCTCGCGCACCGGCGCGGTCTCGGCGCCGCGCGCCACACGGTGCACCTCGGCGCGGATCGTCGGCAGCACGTCGGCCCCGGACGCCGGGTCGGTGAAGCGCACGGCCGCGTGCCCCGGCCCCACGGTGCCGCCGTGGCCCTCGGCCTCCAGCGCGAGCTGGTCGGCGAGCGCCCGGTCGGTGTGCTCCCAGCGGTAGGCGAGCAGCGGGGATCCGGGACCCGTCGTACCGGCGGAGACCGGGCGCAGGCCGGGGTGGCCCCACAGGCGCTCGGCCCGCGAACGCTCAGGGGTGACGCGCTCCGCGTCATCGATCCCGTCCCGGCCGAACTCGAAGAACTGCGCCTCGGTGACGTACTGGAACGGGATGTCCAGACCGTCGATCCAGGCCATCGGCTCGGCGGTGGCGTTGTGGTGGGCGTGCCAGTTCCAGCCGGCCTGCGGCAGGAAGTCGCCGCGCCGCATCGCGACCGGATCACCGCCGACGACCGTCCACACGCCCTCACCCTCGACGACGAAGCGGAACGCGTGCTGGGTGTGCCGGTGCTCGGGCGCGTCCTCGCCCGGCATCAGGTACTGGATGGCCGCCCACAGCGTCGGCGTGGCGAACGGGCGTCCGCCCAGCGACGGGTTGGCCAGCGCGATGGCCCGGCGCTCACCGCCGCGCCCGACCGGCACGATGTCGCCGGCCCGCGCGGCCAGCTCGCGCAGCCGCTCCCAGCGCCACAGGTGCGGAACGGCGCGGGAGCGCGGGTGGGAGGGCATGAGGTCGCCGATCTCGGTCCACAGCGGGACGAGCAGCTCCTGTTCGAAGCCCCGGTACAGCTCCTCCAGCGCCGGGGTGACCTCGGGCTGGTCCGTCGCGGCGACGGCTTGGAGGCGGACGGGGGAGCCGTCGGTGCCGGGGGAGTCGGTCTCTGTGGTGAGGGAGGAAGTCACGGCCTCAGCGTGCCGCCGCTTCCGCAGGGAGGACATGTAGATTCTGGAGTGCAGAATCGTACGACGATGCCCGGAGGCCGCCCCGTGGACAAGCCGCTCAAGAACCCGCCGGCCTACGCCATCGCCAGCGTCGACCACGCCCTGCGCGCCGCCACGATGCTCCAGCTGGAGGGCGCGCTGACCGTCTCGGAGATCGCCGAACGGCTGGGCGTGGCCCGCTCGACCGCCCACCGGCTGCTGGCCATGCTCGTCTACCGGGACTTCGCCGTACGGGACGACCACCGCGTCTACCACGCCGGACCCGTCCTGGAGCTGGCCGCGCACTCCCGCTCCCAGGTCTCCCTGCTGCGCGCCGCCGCGCTGCCCCACCTGCGCAGGCTCGTGGACCTCCTGGACGAGACGGCGAACCTGACCATCCGCACCGGCGACACCGCACGCTTCATCGCGAGCGAGGAGTGCGCGCGGGCGCTGCGGGCCGGCTCCCGCGAGGGCATGGTCTTCCCCGCCCACCGCACGACCGCCGGCCTGCTGCTGCTCGCCGAACTGACCGGCGCGGAACTGGCCGACGTGTACGCGCCCGAGCGCTACCGCGACCGGCCCGGCGACCGACCGGACCTCGGCGCCCTCCGCACCGAACTGGACCGCGTGGCCCGCGGCGGCTTCGCCGTGAACCGGGAGCGCTCCGAGCGGGGCCTGGTCGCCGTGGGCGTCCCGGTGCGCGACGAGGACGGCAGGGCCGTGGCGGGCCTGTCGGTGTCGATGCCGAGCGTGCGCTACGACCCGCGCGGCCTGCGCTCCCTGGTCGCGACGCTCGAAGCGGCCGCGCGGGCCCTGGAGGCGGACCTCGCGGCGGGCCCCTGACGCGGTGACCGCCGGCGGCTCGGCGGCCGGCCGTCGCCCGGTTGCCCGGATCCGCGCCGGGTACCCGGTGGGCATGAAGTGGCAGCAGGTGCAGGGGGGTCCGTCCGCGGTGTACGTGGTGGTGCTGGAGGCCGGAGAGGACGCGGTCGCCGAACTCGGCGCCTTCGCCCGCGACCGGTCGCTCGGAGCGTCCCAGGTCACCGCCGTGGGTGCCTTCTCCGAGGCGGTCGTCGGCTGGTTCGACCGGCGGGCGAAGGACTACCGGCGCATCCCCGTGGAGGAGCAGTGCGAGGTCCTGTCGCTGATCGGCGACGTCGCCGTGGCCGACGAGGGGCCCACCCCGCACCTGCACGCCGTACTGGGCCTCTCCGACGGCTCCACCCGCGGAGGGCACCTGCTGTCCGGACGGGTCTGGCCGACCCTGGAGGTCGTCGTGCGGGACAGCCCGGCCGAACTCGCCAAGACCCACCACCCCGACATCGGCCTGGCCCTGATCGACCCGGGCCGGGCGGAACCCCGTAGCGACGCCCAGGAGGCGCGATCATGACACGGCGCATCCGAGACGTGATGTCACCGGCCGCGGTGGCCGTCGAGCCCATGACGACGGTGGCGCGGGCCGCCCGGCTGATGAGGGAGGAGAACGTCGGCGACGTCCTGGTGACCTACGACTGCGACCTGTTCGGCATGCTCACCGACCGCGACATCGTGATCCGCGGCGTCGCCGACGGCCGGGACCCCGACGAGACCACCGTCGGCGCGGTGTGCACGCCGCCGCCCGTCGTCACCCTCGACCCGGACGACACCACCGACCACGCCGCCGAACTGATGCGGCACCACGCCGTGCGCCGGCTCCCCGTCGTCGAGCACGGCGGCGTCCCGGTCGGCGTGGTCACCCTCGGCGACCTCGCCACCGCCGACGACCCGGACTCCGCGCTGGCGGACATCAGCCGGGCCGCACCCGGCCACTGAGGTACCCGGGCGCCGGCGGCGCGACGGCCCGGCGCACGGCAGGGACGGAGGAAGCGACATGGCCCCCCTGGCACGAACCCCCCGGGCGGACACCGGGGAGGACCGCCGCGCCAGTGCCCGCACCGCGCGGCTGCGCAGCCGGATCCCGGAACCCGACGAGGAACCCGACCTGCTCGGCCAGTACCTGAACCAGATCGGCGCGACGCCCCTGCTGACCGCCGAGGACGAGGTACGGCTGGCCGTGCGCATCGAGGCCGGCGTCCGGGCCAGGGAGGAACTGGAGTCGGCCGACACCGGCGAACCCGCCCCCACGCCCGGAAGGCGCCGCGCGCTGGAGGAGACCGTCCACGACGGCCGGGCGGCCAAGGACCACATGGTTCGGGCCAACCTGCGGCTCGTCGTGTCGATGGCCAAGCGCCACGCCCACCGCGGGCTGCCCCTCCTCGACGTCATCCAGGAGGGCAACCTCGGACTGATCCGGGCCGTGGAGAAGTTCGACCACACCAAGGGCTTCAAGTTCTCCACGTACGCCACCTGGTGGATCCGCCAGGCCATCGAGCGGGGTCTGGCGACGCACGCGCGCACGGTGCGGCTGCCGGTGCACGTCGTGGAGCAGCTCCAGAAGCTCGCCAAGGTCGAACGGGGGCTCCGCGCGGGGCTGGACCGCGAGCCGACCGTTGAGGAGGTCGCCGCCGAGAGCGGCATCGACGCCGACAAGGTCGTCTGGCTGCGCCGGGTCGGACGGGACGCGGTCAGCCTGGACACCCCGGTGGACGAGACCGGCGAGACCGTCGTCGGCGACCTCATCCCGGACACCGAGGTGCTGCGGGCCCCGGAGGTCGCCGAGTTCCAGGCCCTCGCGGCGGAACTGCGGGAGGCCGTCGGCACCCTCGCCCCCCGCGAGGCCCTGATCCTCAGCCTCCGCTACGGCCTGCACGACGGCCGCCCCCGCACGCTGCACCAGGTGGCCCAGCACGTGGGCCTCACCCGGGAACGCGTCCGCCAGCTGGAGAAGGCCTCGCTGGCCCATCTGCGCGCCCCCGAGACCCGGGACCGCCTGCTGGACTGGGCGAGCTGACCACGCCGGTGCGCGGGCCGGACGCGCGGCCGGGTTGCCCTGACCGCATCCCGGAAACACCCTGACGGAGAACCCGTACGCGCTTCTAGTCCCCGCCCGCCCGAGGAGCACCGGTGAACGTCTCCCTCAGCGTCTGGCTGCTGACCGTCGCGGGCCTGTGCGTCCTGATCGCCGCGGACTTCTTCATCGGCCGCAAGCCGCACGACGTGTCGATCCGGGAGGCCGGGATCTGGACCGCCGTCTGGGTGATCCTGGCCTGTCTGTTCGGTGTGGGGCTGATCCTGGTCGGCGGCGGGGGCCCGGGCGGCGAGTTCTTCGCCGGCTACATCACCGAGAAGTCGCTCAGCGTCGACAACCTCTTCGTCTTCGTCCTGATCATGGCGAAGTTCGCGGTCCCCTCGCAGTACCAGCAGCGCGTGCTGATGGTCGGCGTCATCGTGGCCCTCGTCCTGCGCGCCGCCTTCATCGCGGCCGGCGCGGCGATCATCTCCGCCTTCTCCTGGGTGTTCTACATCTTCGGCGCCTTCCTCATCTGGACCGCGTGGAAGCTGATCCAGGACGCTCGCAAGGGCGGGCATGACGAGGAGTACGAGGAGAACAAGCTGCTGAAGTCGATCGAACGCCGCTTCGGCGTCGCCGACCGCTACCACGGCACCAAGCTGTGGGTGGAGGAGAACGGCCGGCGGGTCATGACGCCGATGCTGGTCGTGATGCTCGCCATCGGCTTCACCGACATCCTGTTCGCGCTCGACTCCATCCCCGCCATCTACGGGCTGACCCAGGACCCGTACATCGTGTTCACGGCCAACGCGTTCGCCCTGATGGGCCTGCGCCAGCTGTACTTCCTCATCGGCGGCCTGCTGAAGAAGCTGGTCCACCTCTCGTACGGCCTGTCGGTCATCCTCGGCTTCATCGGCGTCAAACTGGTGCTGCACGCCCTGCACGAGTCCGGCGTGCACGTCCCGGAGATCAGCATCCCGTTCTCGCTCGGCTTCATCGTGCTCGTCCTCGCCGTCACCACGGCGACGAGCCTGTGGGCCACGCGGCGGCAGGAGCAGCACTAGGGCCTGTCTGACAATTCCCGTCGTCGCCCGGAGGGCGGCCTCGCGGCGTCAGGTGCGTGCTCTCGGCGTGCCGGGCGTAGAGCCTCGTACTGGATGTACTTGGCTCTGCGCCCGGTGCGGCGAGAGTGCGTGCATGGCGTCGCGAGGCAGACGGGAATTGTCAGACAGGCCCTAGGCGGCGGATCCGGGCGGCGGGTGGTGAACCGCGGGCCGGGCAGCACATGCGTACGGGACCGGAGCCCGCTCCGGCTCCGGTCCCGTACGTGTCCTGGGTGACGCTCAGGCGGCGACGGCCTCGTCGGCGTGGCCGTGCAGCCGCGCGACGACCTCCGTCAGCTGGGCGGCCACCTCGGCGTCGTCCGACGGGTGGGTCTCGGCGAAGCGCGTCATCGACCCGGGGATGGACAGCTTGAGGTCCTCGATCACCTTGCCGCCGGCGATGCCCACGGCCTTGCGGGCCTCGTCCTGCGCCCACACGCCGCCGTACTGGCCGAAGGCGGTGCCGACCACGGCGACCGGCTTGCCGGCGAAGCCACCCGCGCCGAAGGGGCGGGACAGCCAGTCGATGGCGTTCTTCAGGACGGCCGGGATGGTGCCGTTGTACTCGGGGGAGAAGAGCAGGAAGGCGTCGGAGGTCTGGGCGGCCTCGCGCAGCTTCGCGGCGGCGGCCGGGACGCTGCCCTCGACGTCGATGTCCTCGTTGTAGAAGGGGATGTCGGCGAGCCCTTCGAACACGCGGACCTCGGCGCCCTCCGGCGCGTACTTGACGGCCGCCTCGGCGAGCTGGCGGTTGTGCGAACCGGCGCGAAGGCTGCCGACGAGCGCAAGGATGCGGACAGACATGAGTACTCCCACTGAAAAGGTTGCCGCGATAGATCCGGACCGGGGTCCGTTTAAGTTCTAACATCCCAAACGGACCGCGGTCCAGTTTTCTTCCCATGCTTTACGCTGGGTTCATGTCCGCCGCCCTGCCGCCCTTCCCGAAGTCCGAAGAGACCGTCGGCCAGACCGAGTTGGAGTTGCTGCAACTCGGCCCGGGGCCGGCCGAGGACGAGCCCTGCCTGCGCGCCGACGCCGCCCGCAACCGAGCCAGGCTGCTGGAGGCCGCCGAGCGGCTGGTCGCCGAGCACGGCGCGGCCGGCGTCACCATGGAGGCGGTGGCCGTCGCGGCCTCGGTGGGCAAGGGGACGGTCTTCCGCCGCTTCGGCGACCGCACAGGGCTGCTCGCGGCCCTCCTCGACCACTCCGAGCGCAAGTTCCAGGCCGCCCTGCTCAGCGGACCGCCGCCGCTCGGCCCCGGCGCCCCGCCCGTCGAGCGGCTGCGCGCCTTCGGCTGCGCGATGCTGCGCCGCTCGATCGACGAACTGGACCTGCAACTGGCCGCCGAGCCCAGCGCGGAGCGCCGCCACACCTTCGCGCCGCGCCGCTTCCTACGCGGCCACCTGGCCCTGCTGCTGCGGCAGGCGGACCCGGACGGAGACAGCGAACTGCTCTCCCACACCCTCCTGGCCTACCTCGACGTCGCCCTGCTCCACCACCTCACCGAACAGTGCGGGATGCCCTCGGAGCGGCTGCGCGAGGGCTGGCTGGACCTGGTCGCACGGGTCACCCGCACCGAGCCCCCGGCCGCCTGAGCCCCGGCCGGAGCCCCGTATCCGGCTTCTGCCAAGATGCCGTACGTCATGGTGCAGATACCGAAACCGTCCGCCGCCGAGTCCCTCGCACCGCGCTCCGTGCCCACGAGCGCCGATGTGGCCCGGCTGGCCGGCGTCTCGCGCGCGACCGTCTCCTACGTCCTGAACAACACCGGCGCCGTCCGGATCAGCGAACCCACCCGCCGCCGGGTGCACGAGGCGGCCAGGGAGCTGGGATACGTCCCGCACGCCGCGGCCCGCTCCCTGCGCGCCGGACACAGCCGGATGGTCCTGATGCCCGCGCCGTCCTTCCCTGCGGGCCCCCTCTACAGCCGGTTCCTCAGCGAACTCCAGTGGGCCCTGGCCCGCCTCGACTACACGGTCGTGCAGTACGGCAGTGTCGGGCTGCACGGCTACGAGGCCGCCCGCGCCTGGGCGGAGCTGCGCCCGGTCGCCGTCCTCGTGCCGGGCGCCGGTCTGGACCCGCAGGGCGTGGAGGTCCTCAAGCGCTCCGGCGCCCGCGCGGTCGTCACCCTCGGCCCCGAGGCGGTCGAGGGAGCGCACGCCCTGCTCACGGACCAGGAGAGCGTCGGTCACGGCGCGGTCCGCCACCTCTACGACCGGGGCCGGCGCGCCATCGGCGTGGTCGTCCCCGCCGAACCCGGCCTCGACGTCTTCTCCGTGCCCCGCCTCGACGGCGCCCGCCGTGCCGTGCGCGGCACCGACGCCACCGTCACCGAGCTGCCCCTCGCCTACGAGGAGCGGGACGCCGCCCGGCTGGCCGCACGCTGGGGCTCCCTCGGTCTCGACGCGGTGTTCGCGTACAACGACGAGTACGCGATGCTGCTGATGCGGGCCCTCCAGGACGCCGGCCTCGCCGTACCCGGCGACGCGGCCGTGATCGGCGCCGACGACCTGATGCTGGGCCGCCTGCTCCGGCCCCGGCTCAGCACCGTCCACCTGGAGCTGCCCTCCGGCCGCGACCTGGCCGCACTGGTCGACCGCGCGGTCCAGGACCCCGGCGCCGCGCCCGAGCGTCACAAGGTGCTGGGCGCGGCGGTGGTCCACCGCGAGTCGAGCTGAACCCGTCCTACTGGCCGCTCTCGCCGTCGGCCTGCGCCTGCTGCTCGGCGACCGCCTTGCGCACCTCGTCCATGTCCAGCTTCCTGGCCTGGCCGATCACGTCCGTCAGGGCGTCCTCGGGCAGCGCGCCGGGCTGTGCGAACACGGCCACCTGGTCCCGGACGATCATCAGCGTCGGAATCGACTGGATCCCGAAGGCCTGGGCCAGCTCCGGCTGCGCCTCGGTGTCCACCTTCCCGAACACCAGGTCGGGATTGGCCTCCGCGGCCTTCTCGTAGACGGGCGCGAACTGCTTGCACGGACCGCACCACGACGCCCAGAAGTCGATCAGAACGAACTCGTTGTCCGTGACCGTCTGGTCGAAGTTCTCCTTGGTGAGTTCCACGGTGCTGGTCATGAGGTGATCCCTCTTCCTGAAATCGGGGTACAACCGTCGGCACAACACTGCCGACCTGGTGGGTATTCCGCGCACGTACCCATGTGGCCACGTCGCACACCACCCACCAGACTGACCCCATGACGCAATCGGATTCCATCGCGTACGACGTCGTCGTGATCGGCGCGGGCCCCGTGGGGGAGAACGTCGCCGACCGCACCCGGGCCGCCGGTCTGTCCACGGCGATCGTGGAGAGCGAACTGGTCGGCGGCGAATGCTCCTACTGGGCGTGCATGCCCAGCAAGGCCCTGCTGCGCCCGGTCCTCGCCCGCGCGGACGCCCGCCGCCTGCCCGGCCTCGCCGACTCGGCGCAGGGCCCTCTCGACACCGCGGCGGTCCTCGCCCGCCGTGACGGATTCACCTCCCACTGGAAGGACGACGGCCAGGTCCAGTGGGTGGAGGGCATCGGCGCCGACCTCTACCGTGGGCTGGGACGGCTGGCCGGGCCGCGCACCGTGGAGGTGACCGCGCCCGACGGCACCCGTCGGGTGCTGACCGCCCGGCACGCCGTCGCCGTCTGCACCGGCAGCGCCGCCGCCCTGCCCGACCTGCCGGGGCTCGCCGACGTGCGCCCCTGGACCAGCCGCGAGGCCACCAGCGCCGAGAGCGCGCCCGGCCGGCTCATCGTGGTCGGCGGCGGAGTGGTCGCCGTCGAGATGGCCACCGCCTGGCAGGCCCTCGGCTCCCGGGTGACGCTCCTGGTGCGCGGCGAGGGCGGGCTGCTCGCCCGGATGGAGCCCTTCGCCGGGGAACTGGTCGCCGAGGGGCTCACCGAGGCCGGCGTGGACCTCCGTACCGGCACCTCCGTCCGGTCCGTCACCCGCGAGAACGGCACCGTCGTCGCCGTCACCGACACGGGCGACCGCATCGAGGCCGACGAGATCCTCTTCGCCACCGGCCGGGTGCCCCGCACCGGCGACATCGGCCTGGAGACCGTCGGCCTGGAACCGGGCTCCTGGCTGTCCGTCGACGACAGCCTCCGGGTGGACGGCCAGGACTGGCTGTACGCCGTCGGGGACGTCAACCACCGCGCCCTCCTCACCCACCAGGGCAAGTACCAGGCGCGCGTCGCGGGCGCCGCCATCGCCGCCCGCGCCTCCGGGGTGCCGATCCTGGAGTCCGACCCGTGGGGCGCGCACGCCGCGACCGCCGACCACGCCGCCGTGCCCCAGGTGGTGTTCACCGACCCCGAGGCGGCCTCCGTCGGCCTGAGCCTCGCCGAGGCGGAGCAGGCCGGGCACCGGGTCCGCGCCGTCGACGTCGACCTGGGCACCGTGGCCGGCGCGAGCCTGTACGGCGACGACTACAAGGGCCGCGCCCGCATGGTCGTCGACCTGGAGGACGAGATCATCCGAGGCGTCACCTTCGTCGGCCCCGGCGTCGGCGAGATGATCCACTCCGCGACCGTCGCCGTCGTCGGCCAGGTGCCCCTCAGCCGCCTGTGGCACGCCGTCCCGTCGTACCCGACGATCAGCGAGGTGTGGCTGCGGCTCCTGGAGGCGTACCGCGACAACTGACGTTCGCCCGCCGGATCCGGCGGCCGGTCAGGCCGCCGGACCCGGCAGCTCGAACCCCAGCGCCGCCGCGGCCCGCTCCGGCGTCGGCTGCGCCCACAGATCGGCCACGGCCCGGCTCGACGACAGCGACCGCGACTCGGCCCGGTCCAGGTACAGCACGCCGTCCAGATGATCCGTCTCGTGCTGCACGATCCGGGCCGGCCACCCCGAGAACACCTCGTCCACCGCGCGCCCGTGCTCGTCCGTCGCCCGCAGCCGCACCCGCGCGGGGCGTGCCACCACGGCCTGCCAGCCCGGCACGCTCAGACAGCCCTCGAAGAAGGCGGCCCGCGCGTCACCGACCGGCTCGTACGACGGATTGACCAGCACACGGAACGGCTGCGGCACCCGCCCGCGCGCCACCCGCACCTCCTCCGGCACCGGCGCCGGGTCCTCGATCACCGCGATCCGCAGTCCCACCCCCACCTGCGACGCGGCCAGCCCGACGCCCGGCGCCGCGCGCATGGTCAGCCGCAGCGCCTCGACGAAACGCGCCAGCAGCGCGGGCGGCAACTGCCCGTCGAACGGCTCGGCCGCGCGGCGCAGCACGGGATCACCCGCCTCGACGATCGGCAACGGGCCGCCCGGTGCGAGCAGTTCCTCGACCCGCTCGGCAAGAGGGGAGCGTTCACGCGGAGTTCCCATCGCGCCAGCATGCCACGGCCGCCGCCCTCACCGACTCCGCCCGTGTGACGCACACCACTTCACGGGCCGGGAACCCGGCGCGCGTCCGAACCGACCACTGGGACCGTCCCCTCCCCACGACGTCCCCGGAGCGCCCACCGATGACCACCACCTCCCCGGCCTCGACGGACGAGTCCCCGGCCACGGCCGCGCCACCGCCCACCCGCGGCAGATGGTCCACCCTGCGCCCCCTGGTCCTGCGCCTGCACTTCTACGCCGGTGTCTTCGTGGCCCCCTTCCTGCTGGTCGCGGCGGTCACCGGCCTGCTCTACGCCGCCTCCTTCCAGGCCGAGAAGCTGGTCTACGCCCACGAACTGACCGTCGACGACGTGGGCGAGCGCAAGCTGCCGATATCCGAGCAGGTCGCCGCCGCCCGGCAGGCCTACCCCGAGGGCGCCGTGTCGGCCGTCCGCCCCTCGCCCGAGGACGACGCCACCACCAGGGTGATGCTGTCCGGCGTCGAGGGCGTCGACCCCGGCCACACGCTCGCGGTCTTCGTCGACCCGTACACGGCGAAGGTGCGCGGCGCCCTCGAACAGTACGGTTCCAGCGGGGCGTTGCCGCTGCGCACCTGGATCGACGAGTTCCACCGCGACCTGCACCTGGGGGAGACCGGGCGGCTGTACAGCGAGTTCGCCGCCAGCTGGCTGTGGGTGATCGCGAGCGCCGGTCTGGTGCTGTGGTTCTCCCGCCGCCGGGCCCGGCGCAAGGTGCGCGGCACCACCGGCCGGCGCCGCACCCTGGGCCTGCACGGCACGGTCGGCGCCTGGACCGCGGCCGGGTTCATCTTCCTCTCGGCGACCGGCCTCACCTGGTCGACGTACGCCGGCGCGAACATCGAGGACCTGCGCGTCTCGCTCGACCAGACCACGCCGTCCGTGTCGGCGTCGGCCACCGGGGGCGGCGAGCACTCGGGCCACGGCGCGGCCGCCGGCGCCGGCGGGGACGCGGCGCACGGCGTCGGCCTCGACAAGGTCCTCGCCGCCGCGCGCGCCAAGGGCCTCGGCGACCCCGTCGAGATCGTGCCGCCCGCCGACGCTTCCTCCGCCTACGTCGTCAAGCAGGTGCAGCGTAGCTGGCCCGAGAAGCAGGACTCGGCCGCCGTGGACCCGGCGACCGGCGAGGTGACCGACGTCCTCCGCTTCGCCGACTACCCGGTGCTCGCCAAGCTCAGCCGCTGGGGCATCGACCTGCACACCGGCAGCCTGTTCGGGCTGCCCAACCAGATCGGCCTGATGCTCCTCGCCGCGTCCCTGATCCTGCTGATCGTCTGGGGCTACCGCATGTGGTGGCGGCGCGGCCGGGGCTCCGCCTTCGGCCGTCCGATCCCGCGCGGCGCGTGGCAGCAGGTCCCGCCGCTGCTCCTCGTCCCGCTGCTGGCGGCGGTCGCCGTGCTCGGCTACTTCGTCCCGCTGCTGGGCATCCCCCTCGCCACCTTCGTCGCGCTGGACGTCCTACTCGGCGAGATCGCCCACCGGCGGGAACGCCGGACACGCACGGAAGACGCGGCGGCGGGCGTCTGACAGGGGCGGCGGAGCGCCGACACACCGCGCTCCGCCGCATCCCCCGCATCCGCCGCGCCACTCCCGCCCACTGCCCGGCCGCCGCTCAGCGCCCGGCGAAGTCACCCGCCAGGGCGGCGGCGATCCGCAGCTGGACGTCGGCCTCCTCCTGCCGCCCCTGCCGTTCGAGGGTCCGGCCCAGCATCAGCCGCGCGTAGTGCTCGACGGGATCGCGCTCGACGAGGATCCGCAGCTCGGACTCGGCCCGCCGCAGCTGCGCCGAGTGGTAGTAGGAGCGCGCCAGCAGCAGGCGCGGTCCGGTCTGCTCGGGCACCTCCCCGACCAGTCCGTCCAGGACGCGCGCGGCGGCGGCGTAGTCCTTGGCGTCGAAGAACATCCGCCCGCGCTCCCAGCGCTCGGCCGGGGTTCCGTGGTCGTAGTACGTCATGTCCACTCGTGACCTCCTTCGGCACCTGCAACCACGACAGGTGGTTGAACATTCCACCACTTCGGTGCGTGGCCGGTTGCCGCCCCGCGAAGGTGACGCCCCGGTGACCGTCTGACGCGCGGGGCCGTCCGGGGCTAGGTTGGGCGGCATGAGCAATCTTGATCGCGCGGCGGTACCCAGCCTGTGCGGCGGCCGCGGCTTCGTCGTGACGGAACCCGTGCGCGAACTCCTCAGCCCTCGGAACGTCAAGCTCGGCGAGTCCACCGAGGTCCGCCGACTGCTGCCCAACCTCGGCCGCCGCATGGTCGGAGCCTGGTGCTTCGTCGACCACTACGGCCCCGACGACATCGCCGACGAGCCCGGCATGCAGGTGCCCCCGCACCCGCACATGGGCCTCCAGACGGTCAGCTGGCTGCACGAGGGCGAGGTCCTGCACCGCGACTCCACCGGCAGCCTCCAGACCATCCACCCGCGACAGCTGGGCCTGATGACCTCCGGCCGCGCGATCAGCCACTCCGAGGAGAGCCCCCGCCCGCACGCCCGCCGCCTGCACGGCGCGCAGTTGTGGGTCGCCCTCCCGGACGCCCACCGCCACACCGACCCGCACTTCGAGTACCACGCCGAACTGCCCCTGGTCACCGCCCCCGGCCTGTCGGCCACCCTGCTCCTTGGCACCCTCGACGGCACCACGTCCCCGGGCACGACGTACACCCCACTCGTCGGCGCCGACCTGACCCTCGCCGGCGGCACGGACGTACGCCTCCCCCTGGAACGGGATTTCGAGTACGCGGTCCTCTCCATGTCCGGCGAGGCCCACGTCGACGGCGTGCCCCTGGTGCCGGGCTCGATGCTCTACCTCGGCTGCGGCCGCGACGAACTGCCCCTGCGCGCCGACTCGGACGCGGGCCTGATGCTGCTGGGCGGCGAGCCGTTCGAGGAAGAGCTGATCATGTTCTGGAACTGGATCGGACGGTCGCAGGAGGAGATCGAGCAGGCGCGCCGGGACTGGATGGAAGGGACACGCTTCGGCGAGGTGAAGGGCTACGAGGGCGCCCCGTTGCCTGCTCCCGCGCTGCCCGCGGTGCCCCTGAAGCCACGCGGAAGGCAACGCTGACCCGCGAGACGGCTGACGGGCCGGCGGCGATCAGTTCGCCGGCCGTCCTGCGGTGTGGTTGGCTCGGACCGTGGTGAAGCACGCACGGGTCCGCGCTCCCCAGCTGGTGGGCAGGGGCGGCTGGATCAACACCGGTGACCAGGAGCTGAGTCTCGCGGCGCTGCGCGGACGGATCGTGCTCCTCGACTTCTGGACGTTCTGCTGCATCAACTGCCTGCACGCCCTGGACGAACTGCGCGAGCTGGAGGAGAGCCACAGGGACACCGTGGTGATCGTGGGCGTGCACTCGCCCAAGTTCACGCACGAGGCCGAACACCGGGCGGTGCTGGACGCCGTCGAGCGCTACGGCGTCGAGCATCCCGTCCTGGACGACCCGGAACGGGCCACGTGGAAGCAGTACGCCGTACGCGCCTGGCCCACCCTCGCCGTGATCGATCCCGAGGGTTATGTCGTCGCCCAGTACGCGGGTGAGGGACACGCACCCGCCATCCGGCGGCTGGTCGAGGAGCTGGAGGTCCGGCACGAGGCCAAGGGCACCCTGCGGCGCGGCGACGCCCCGTACGTGGCGCCGCGGCCGGAGCCGACGACCCTGCGGTTTCCCGGCAAGGGCGTGCTCCTGCCCTCCGGCACCTTCCTGGTCAGCGACACCACCCGGCATCAGCTCGTGGAGCTCGCCGAGGACGGGGAGAGCCTCGTGCGGCGGATCGGCAGCGGGAGGCGGGGATTCACGGACGGCCCGGCCGAGCGGGCGGAGTTCAGTGAGCCGCAGGGACTCGCCCTGCTCGCCGACGGTTCGGTCGTCGTCGCCGACACCGTCAACCACGCGCTGCGCCGGTACGAGCCCGTCACCGGCGACGTCACCACTCTGGCGGGGACCGGCAGGCAGGGAAGGCCGGGCGGGCCCACCCGCGGGGCCGCCCGTGCCGTGAGCCTCTCCTCGCCCTGGGACGTCGCGGTGTGGCACGGCCGGGTGTGGATCGCCATGGCCGGGGTGCACCAGCTCTGGGCCTACGATCCGCGGGACGGGACGGTGGCAGTCACCGCCGGGACCGGCAACGAGGGGCTGGTCGACGGACCCGGTCCGGAGGCCTGGTTCGCGCAGCCGTCCGGGCTGTCCGCGACCGAGGACCGGCTCTGGGTGGCCGACGCCGAGACCTCGGCCCTGCGCTGGGTGGACCGCGACGGTACGGTCCGCACGGCGGTGGGCACCGGGCTCTTCGACTTCGGGCACCGCGACGGCCCCGCCGCCCGGGCACTGCTCCAGCATCCCCTGGGTGTCACGGCCCTGCCGGACGGCTCGGTGGCCGTCGCCGACACCTACAACCACGCCCTGCGCCGCTACGCACCGCCCACCGGTGAGGTGACCACGCCGGCGACCGATCTGCGCGAGCCCAGTGACGCCGTGGTCGTCGGCGACGACATCCTGGTCGTCGAGTCGGCCCGGCACCGGCTGACCCGGCTTCGGCTGCCGCAGGAGGTCCTGGGCGCGGGGCCCGGTGACGGCGTACGGCGGGAGACGACGGAGGCGGCGCCGGGCACCCTGCGCCTGGAGGTGGCCTTCCGGGCGCCCACCGGTCAGAAGCCGGACCTGCGCTACGGGCCCGCGACTCGGCTCGTGGTCTCGGCGACCCCGCCCGAACTGCTGTGTGCGGGCGAGGGCGCGGGCACCGGCCTGTCCCGCTCCCTCGGCCTGAACCCGTCGGTGCCCGAGGGCGTGCTGTACGTCTCCGCGACGGCCGCGTCCTGCGACGACGACCCGGACATCCCGTACCCGGCCTGCCACGTACACGAGGAGGAGTGGGAGATCCCGGTCCGTCTCGTCGAGGGGGCGAGCGACCGCCTTTCGCTCGTCCTGGGCGGCGCCGACCCCTCGTGACGTCGTCGCCCGGACACGCGGTGAGCGTCGGCCGGTCTCCAGGGGGGGCGTCAGTTGCCCGACGTCTCCCCGAGCTTTCGGGAGAACGCCGTCGCGGACGCGCGCACCGCCTGCTCCACGATGCTGATGCCGACCTCCTGGGTGCTACAGCCGTTGAGGAGTACCGCCATCAGATAGACGCGGCCCTCATGCTCTATCCGGCCGATGCTGTTGACGTCCCACTTCTCGGTCTGCGTCCGCTTGAGCCACCCGTTCTTCAGCGCGGTCGCGCCCGAGTCGGCCGCCGCGGACACGCCCCAGGTCTGGCTCGGCACGACGTGCCGCATCAGGTCCTGGATGTAGGTGCGCGACGCCTCACTCAGGGGCGACTTGTCGCCGAACACGGCCTGGAGCAGGCGTATCTGATCCTCCGCCGTGGTCTGGGTGATGCCCCAGACGGTCCCGTGACCGCCCCGCGTCTGGAGCAGGCCGAGCCGTTCGTTGGCCGCGTCGAGCCCCCGAGCACTGCCTATCCGGGTCCACAGGGCACTGGTGGAGTCGTTGTCGCTCTTCTGGATCATGGCAGCGGACTGGGCGCGCTCCTCGGTGCTCAACCTCCGCCCCCGGTCCTGGGCCTGGAGCAGCAGGGTCGCCAGGATGTCCACCTTCACGACGCTGGCGGTGTCGAAGGCGTCGTGTCCGTACGTCGCCATGGCGCCGCTCTCGACGTCCAGCATCGCCACGGACATCCGGTTGTCGCCGAAGAGCGCGGTCACGGGGGCCAGAGCCGGTCCGAGATCGAACGATTTCTGTGACGGGGTGGGCGACGGCGGCGGTTTCGGAGCATCCGCAGGTGCCTCGCCCGCCTTCGCCCGGGCCGAGAAGGTCGTCGGGGACGGAGCCTTCGCCCGGTCGAGCGCGGACGGGTCACCGGGGTCGCTCCGGGTGATGGCATAGGTGGTGGCGCCGCTGACAAGGATCACGACCGACGTCACGGTCCACGTCATGCGGCGACGCCTGGCCCGGCGGCGACGTCGTTGCTCCCGGCGGGAGCGGCCGCGTCGCCGAACAGGTGGGTTCTCATGCACGGGTGAGATGGTAATCGAATCAAAGTTCGAGGTCGCCGGGCGATTCCAGAACGTGACCACCGGCGAGCCGCACCAGGTGAACTCCCCGCAGGATGCCCCTACGGCTCGACGAGCACCTTGGACCGACGAAGCCCAGGTGCAGGGCGAGTCGGCGGCAGTCAGGGGGAGAAGAAGTCGCCCAAGGCGGCGGCGAGTGGGCCGGGGGCCTCCTCGGCGACGTGGTGGCCCGCGTCGATACCCCGGCCGCGCACGTCGTCGGCCCAGTCGCGCCAGATGGCGCGCGGGTCGCCGTAAAGGTCCTCCAGGTCGTCCCGCAGTGACCACAGAACCAGGACCGGGCAGTGGATCCGTGTGCCCCGGGCCCGGTCCTCCTCCTCGTGGCGGCGGTCCACGGTGAGCCCGGCGCGGTAGTCCTCCAGCATCGCGCGGACGACCTCCGGGTTCCTCGTGGCGGCCCGCCACTCGTCGTGGTTCTCCTGTCCCATGACCCGTGCGTCGCCGCGGTACCAGGCGTCCGGGTCGGCGTTGATGACGCGTTCGGGGATCTCCGGCTGGGCGAAGAAGAACCAGTGCCACCACGCGGTGGCGAACCGTGCGTCGGCGCGGGCCAGATGCTCACTGAGGGGTATCCCGTCCAGGAAGGCCACCCGGGTCACCGCCTCCGGGTGGTCCAGCACGAGACGAAGGGCCACCGGCACCCCGCGGTCATGGCCGGCGAGCCCGAAGCGCCGGTGCCCCAGTGCTCGCATGACCTCGACCATGTCCCCGGCCACGGCACGCTTCGCATGCGGGGCGTGGTCGGCGGCGGGCGCGGGGCCGCGGGAGCGGCCGTAGCCGCGCAGGTCGGGGCAGACCACGGTGAAGCCGCGCCGGACCAGGAGGGGCGCGACGCGGTGCCAGGTCGCCGAAGTACGGGGATGGCCGTGCAACAGCAGCAGGGGCGGCCCCTCTCCTCCGTGCCGCACGAAGACGGATGCCTCGCCGACGTCCACCGTCTCGGTGGCGAAACCCTCGAACACCGCAAGCCCCTTCCCGCTCCGGAGGCTCGGCCCCGGCCCCTGGCATCCCGCCTGCCCCGGTCCGGATTTCTCAAGGGCGGCCTCCGCTCAGGCCGTCTCCCGGACGAGCCGGGGCCAGGCGGTCTCCCGCAGCAGGCGCAGGCCGTTGAGGCCGACGATGACGGTGGAGCCCTCGTGGCCGGCCACGCCGAGCGGCAGGGGGAGGGTGCCGGTCAGGTCCCAGACGACCAGGACGGCGATGAACGTTCCGGCGATGGCCAGGTTCTGGACGACGAGGCGGCGTGCGGTGCGGGAGAGCTGCACGACCGAGGGGATGGCGGCCAGTTCGTCACGGACCACGACGGCGTCCGCGGTTTCCAGGGCGAGGTCGGAGCCGGCCCTGCCCATGGCGATCCCGCAGTGCGCGGCCGCCAGAGCGGGCGCGTCGTTCACGCCGTCGCCGACGACCAGCACGTGGCGACCCCGAGCCTCCCACGCCTTGACGGTGGCGACCTTGTCCTGGGGCAGCAGGTGGGCACGGACGTCGGTGATGCCGACCTCGGCGGCCAGACGCCGGGCGGCGCGTTCGTTGTCTCCGGTCAGCAGTACGGGAGTCCGGCCGGTCAGCCGGGTCAGGGCGGCGACGGTGGCCGCCGCGTCCGGGCGCAGCCGGTCCGCGACGCCGAGCACGCCCACCGGCTCCTGGTCGCGCAGGACGACGACAGCCGTGCGTCCGGCTTCCTCCAACTCGGCCGCCACCGCGAGCTGCGACGGGTGGGCGACGGCGTCCAGCAGCCGGGCGGGGGAGCCGACCGCGATGGTGCTGCCACCGATGAGGGCGGTGACGCCTTGGCCGGGGGCGGCGGTGAAGTCCCTGGCGTCGGCCAGGGGGAGGCCGCGTTCGCGGGCGGCGGCGACGACGGCCCGGGCGAGCGGGTGTTCGCTCGGGTGCTCGGCGGCTGCCGCCAGGGCCAGCAGCGTGTCCGGCGCAAGGCCGCTGCCGTGCAGGGGGCGCAGGTCGGTGACGCGCGGGGTGCCTTCCGTGAGGGTCCCGGTCTTGTCCAGGGCGACGGTGTCGATCTGGCCGAGGCGTTCCATCACGACGGCGGACTTGGCGAGGACGCCGCGGCGCCCGGCGTTGGCGATCGCGGACAGCAGGGGCGGCATGGTGGACAGGACGACCGCGCACGGTGAGGCCACGATCATGAACGTCATGGCCCGCAGCAGTGCCGACGACAGGGAGTCGCCCAGGGCGAGGGGGACCCCGAAGACGGCGAGGGTCGCGATCACCATGCCGAGCGAGTACCGCTGTTCGACCTTCTCGATGAACAGCTGGGTGGGGGCCTTGGTCCTGGAGGCGTCCTCGACCATCTTCACGATCCGGGCGATGACCGAGTCCGACGGATCGCGCTCGACGCGCACGCGCAGGGCCCCCGTGCCGTTGACGGTGCCGGCGAACACCTCGTCCCCGGCCTGTTTCGCGACGGGCAGCGGCTCACCGGTGATGGTGGCCTGGTCGACGTCACTGGCTCCGTCGACGACCCGTCCGTCCGCGCCCAGCCGCTCGCCGGGCCGGACCAGAACGGTGTCGCCGACCGTCAGGCACCCGACGCCGACCGTCTCCTCGATGCCGTCCGGCAGGAGGCGCGTGGCGGTGGCGGGAGCGAGGTCGAGCAGGCCCCGCACGGAGTCGGCGGTCCGTGCGGTGGCGACCGCTTCCAGGGCGCCGGAGGTGGCGAAGATGACGATCAGCAAGGCCCCGTCGAGGACCTGGCCGATCGCGACGGCCCCGACGGCGGCGACGACCATCAGCAGGTCCACGTCGAGCGTCTTGTGCCGCAGGGCCTTCAGACCTTCCCAGCCCGGCTCCCAGCCCCCGGTGACGCAGGCCGCGGCGAACAGGGTGCCCCACAGCCACGCGGGGCCGCCGAGCAGGTCGACGGGGAGCGCGAGGAGGAACAGCACCAGCGCCGCGAGCGCCCAGCGTGCCTCCGGCAGCGCGAGCAGCCGCGTACGACGCCGGGGCGGCCGCGGGCGCCCGGACCCGGCGGGACGCGCGTACCGCTGATCCAGAACAGAAGTCATGCCGGGGGAACCCTTCGCGGGTGGGAGAGAGAGTGACACCTCCACGGTACAGGAACATCTGAACAGCTCTTCAGGTGTCATCGGTATGATGAAGACATGGGCCATGGACGCGACACCACCAGCAGCGCCGGCACCCGCGAGCGCCTCGAGGCGGTCGGCATCGCCGATGTCGCGGCGACACTGCAGGCCCTTGCCACGCCCTCGCGGCTCTACATCCTGGCCCGCCTCCAGGAAGGCCCCTGCGCGGTCGGCGAACTCGCCGAAGCCGTCGGCATGGAGGCCTCCGCCTGCTCGCATCAGCTCCGGCTGCTGCGCAATCTCGGCCTGGTCACCGGCGAGCGGCACGGCCGCTCCATCGTCTACGCCCTCTACGACGACCACGTGTCCGAACTCCTCGACCAGGCCCTCTACCACGTGGAACATCTCCGCCTCGGCGTGCGCGACACCACGGACCAGGAAGCCCTGCCGGCCTCCGCCGTCAAGTAGTCCGCTGCGGGCGAACCCCGGAGCTCTCTCTCAAGGGCCGTGGCGGATCAGTTCGTACGGGTGCCGCTGTCGTCGTTCATGCCGGCGAGCAGAGCGGTGAGGACGCGGCGCAGCCGGGGTGCCACCTCCACGACGGCGTGGCCGAGCCGCGGTTCGCTCGCGTAGAGCTCCCGCAGGGCCGCACGGGGCGTGGCCATCTGCCACAGGGCTCCGGCCATGGAGGTCGCCGTCGCGACCGTGTCGACGGCCTGCTCCTCGCTCAGGCCGAGCAGCCGGTCCAGTTCGGCGCCGATCCGCGCGACCTCCTCCAGCGTGCCGAGCTTGAAGGCGCGAACGGCTTCGAGCGACACGTTCCGCTCCAGGTTGAGCGGGGCCTGGGCCAGCAGGTCGCAGAAGAGGGGGCGCGCGGACAGGGTGGCGGCGAAGGCGTCGGCGACCGCCGCCGGTGCGGCCCGCTCGCATGCCGTGAGGCGCCCCCGCAGCGCGGCGGACCATTCGCGCCAGCCCTCCGCGGTGAGGTCGAGGAAGATCTGCTCCCGAGGTCTCGGGCGCGCGCTGGTCACCGCCGCCCTGGAAGCGGGTGACCTGGTCGTGGCCACCGCGCGCCGCCTCGAAGTCCTCACCGACACCTTCGGCGTGTACGGAGAGCGCGTGCTGCCCCTGGCCCTGGACGTCACCGACCCCGAGGCCGCGAGCCGCGCGGTCGACGCGGCCGTGGACCGTTTCGGGCGGATCGACGTGCTCGTGAACAACGCCGGGTACGCGAACGTGTCGCCGATCGAGACCTCGGACGACCCCGACTTCCGCGCCCAGTTCGAAACCAACTTCTGGGGCGTCTACAACGTCACCAAGGCCGCCCTGCCCACGCTGCGCCGCCAGGGGGCGGGCACGGTCGTGCAGTTCTCGTCGATCGGCGGCAGGGTCGGTGGGTCGCCCGGCATCGCCTCCCACCAGGCGGCCAAGTTCGCGGTCGACGGCTTCAGCCGCGTCCTGGCGGCGGAGACGGCGCCCTTCGGCGTGCGGGTGATGGTCGTCGAGCCGAGCGGCTTCGCCACCGACTGGGCCGGCTCGTCGATGACGGTCCACGACATCCCGGAGGCGTACGACGCGACCGTCGGCGAGATGAACCGCCGGGTGCGCGGGAGCACGGACGGCGCGGCGGGGGACCCGCGGCGGGCCGCCGAGATCATCGTGCGTACCGTCCACCGCGAGGAGGTCCCCGGTCACCTTCCCCTCGGCGTGAACGCGGCGACGATGGCCCTGGACCACTCCCGCCGCCAGACGGCGGAGGCGGCAGCCTGGGAGGAGGTCAGCCGCTCGGCGGACTTCGACGAGCCCTATCCGGTGGCTCTGCCCTGACGCCGGCCCCCTCGGTTCCGCCCTCGCCTGCACGGCGATCCGCGGCCGCGGCACGGGCGGTCGGCCGCCGACCGCATCCGGCACGCCGGCCACGGGCGAAGCAGGGGCGAGACAGCAGTGAGCCGAGGGGCGGCTCGGCGGGGAGGACGGGAAGGAGCGGAGATGGAAAGCGGGAACCGGTCGCATCGGGCGGAGGCGGGAACGACGCAGAGCGGGGCGGAGACGGGGCCGAGGTGGGAGCCCCGTCCCGACGGCGGCCGCCCGGACGGGCATCTGTGTGCCCACACCCGAACGCCGTTCCCCGAGCCGGCCCCGCTCAGCGAGGTGTGCCTGCCGTGCGCGGCGCGCGGGCGGCACCAGGTCGGCCTGCGACACTGCCTGACCTGCGGGCACGTCGGGTGCAGCGACAGCTCGCCCGGCGCTCACGCCAGTGCCCACTACGACGACAGCGGTCATCCGGTGGTGCGTTCCCTGGCGCCCGGCGAGGAGTGGGCGTGGTGCTACGAGGACCAGCTCTACCTGGATCCTTCGCCTGGAGGACCTCCGGCCCCCTCCGCCTCCCTGGAGCCGGAGTCCGTGTGGGACTACCCGAGGCCGCCCGGGCTCCGGGAGGACGGCCGTGTGGTTCGCGTCGAGTGCGCGGGTCGGGTGGTCGCCGAGACACGGCATGCCGTCCAGGTGCTGGAAACGAGCCACCCCCCGGTCTTCTACATACCGCCGTCGGACGTGACCACGGACCTCCTGCGCCCGGCGGCCGAGGCACCCACCTGGTGCGAGTGGAAGGGCGAGGCGACGTACTGGGACGTCCTGGTGGGGGACGACCGGCGTTCCAGTGCCGCATGGAGCTATCCCGCTCCCGCACCCGGCTACGAGCGCATCGCCGGATTCCTCGCCTTCTACCCCGGGCGGATGGACCGATGCACGGTCGGCGACCAAGTGGTCGGCGCGCAGAGGGGCGACTTCTACGGCGGCTGGATCACGGC
Source organism: Streptomyces sp. NPDC107500 (assembly GCF_055582785.1). Classification (NCBI taxonomy): domain Bacteria; kingdom Bacillati; phylum Actinomycetota; class Actinomycetes; order Kitasatosporales; family Streptomycetaceae; genus Streptomyces; species Streptomyces sp. NPDC107500. Next base: position 672,600 of record NZ_JBVJPF010000004.1, on the reverse strand, counting down.
CGAGGTGCGGGGTCCCTTCAAGGGCGCGCCGGGGACCGGGATGTGGTGACGCGATGCCGTAGCGGCGTCGGAAACCTGCCGCCTCACCGCCTCACCAGTCGACGCAGGGCGAAGCGGGCGAGTGGTGCGTAGGCGGCCAGCACGAGCCCGGGCCCGTTCATGGTGAGATCGGTGCGGCAGCCGCCCTCGGAGGCGTGCACCTCGTGATGCAGCCGCATCCGCACCGGCCCGACCTTGACTCGCCAGGACCATGTACGCCGTTCGTCGTCGACCGCCTCGACCCGAAAGGGAACCTTGATCCTGGCCACCGACTCCACCTGACCGGTGAGCCCTGAAGCGAGCAGGCGGCGGTCCGCGTGCACATACCTGATCTGCGGAGCCCACGAGGCCCACGCGTCCAGCCGGGCATACCGCTGCCACGCCGTGTCGGCGTCGATCGGTCCCACCGCATGGATGGTCAGACTGGCCATGACTGACGAGTACCCGACTTCGCGGGGGTGTGCGGCACGGCCGGGCGCCGATCCGGTCACCGACGCGTGACGCATTGCCAAACCCGGAGGGCACCCCTAGTCTCTGCTCGTCCTTAATCGTGAACCTCATTCATGTTCATGAACGGAGAGCGATGGGTAGACGACTCCGCCCGATCACGGCCCTGCTGGCGGCGGTGACGCTCGTCGGCCTGGTCGGCCCGGCCGCGTCCGCGCGGCCGGCCATGTCCGAGCAGCCGGCCTCCGCGGTCCACGCCGTGGCCCGTGCTCCCAGGACCGCCGTCCTTCCGGGTGAACGCATGCGGTACGCCAAGATCCGGCTCGCGCTGGGTGACCGTGAACTTCGCACTGCCGTCGGGCAGTTGACCCGTAGAGCGGATCGGTGGCTCGACCAGGGCCCCTGGACCGTCGTCGACAAGCCTCGACCGGCGCCCGGCGGTGACGTCCACGACTACCTGAGCCAGGCGCCCTACTGGTGGCCCAGCCGGACCCCGACCGCGGACAATCCGTGGGGCTGCCCCTACGTCCAGCGCGACGGCGAACGGAACCCCGAGGTGGACTCGGGTACCGACCGCCAGGACCTGGAGAAGGTCTTCGACTCCTCGTACGACCTCGCGCTCGCCTGGTACTACACCGGGGAGCGGCAGTACGCGCGCAAGGCGGCGGACATCCTGCGGACCTGGTTCCTCTCCCCGGACACCCGGATGAACCCCAACCTGGACCACGCCCAGTTCATCCCCTGCAAGTACGACGGCCGGGCCATCGGCATCATCGACTTCTCCCAGTCCTACACCTCCGTCGTCGACGCCGTGGCCCTCCTGGAGACGGGCGCGCCGTCGTGGACCAGCGCCGACCGGGAGGCGATGGGGGAGTGGAACAGCGACTTCCTGGGCTGGCTGCGCAACAGCGACTTCGGGAAACAGGAGGCCGCGGCCGCCAACAACCACGGCACCTTCTACGACATGCTGGTGGCCGGACTCGCGTACGCCACGGGCGACCGCGAACTTGCCCGCCGCACCGTGCGCGAGGCCGCCGCCAGGCGCGTGGACGCCCAGATCGCGGCGGACGGCAGCCAGCCGCTGGAACTGGCCAGGACCAGGAGCTGGCACTACTCCACCTTCGACCTCGTCGCCTACACCCGGCTGGCGGCGATCGGCGAGAACGTCGGGGTGGATCTATGGGCGCACCGGGGCCCGCAGGGGCAGAGCCTGTTCGTGGCGGTGCGGTATCTGCTGCCCGCCGCGACGGGCCGCGAGCCCTGGCCCCACCCCGAGCTCGAGTTCCACCGGTTCGCGGCGAGCGACGTCGTGCACGCGGCCGCGGACGCCGGCGACGGCGCCGCGCGGCGCGCCCTGCCCCTGCTGGAGACGCCACCCGGCGGCGATCTGTGGGCACTTCGCCCGGCCGCCGAGCAACTGGACTCCATAGCGGGCTGACCCGCCCCCCGGGTCAGCCGGCGGGGCACCATGAGGGGGTCGGTGCCACCCCCTCATGGTGCCGGTGTCACGGCGTCACCGCGATGTTGGTCAGCCCCCGGCCGCCGGTCACGGTGTTGCTCGCGTACACCGTGGTACGGCAACCGGATCCGGAATTCGTGACGTTGACGGCCAGCCTGGTGGACCCGCCGGCGCCGCTCAGGTCGGACCTGTTGTTGCGGAAGACCGTGCCGCAGCCCCACCCCGGCTGCTGGGTGTGCGTCTGGTAGCCGTCGTTCGTGGTCCGGGTGCCGGTGTTGTTCTCCACCAGGACGTCGTTGCCCTTCACGTCCACCCACGAGTCGTCGTAGTGGACGCCGGTGAGGCCGCCGCCGTCGAAGGTGTTCCCGATGATCCGGGTCCCGGTGGTGCCCTCCTTGACGTCGATGTTCTCGCCGCCGACGCCGGGTCCGATGGTGTTGTTCAGTATCTGTACGTTGTCGCTCCTGTCGGAGAGCGTGTTCGCCGTGCCGACGTACACGCCCTCGCCCATGCCGCGCCCGTCGTTGCCGGTGTCGTGGATGCGCGAGTCGCGGATGACGCCGTCCGCGCTGGACTTGCGGAAGTGGACGCCCTCCATGTCCAGGCCGTGGACCGTCACGCCGTCCACGACCACCCCGCGCGCGGCGTCGATCACGATGCCCTTCTGGCCGCCGGTCACCGTCACCCCGTGGACCGTCCAGTAGGAGGCCGCGTTCAGGTGGAGGCCGTAGCCGCCGCCGGCGGTGAGCACCGCCCTGGACGATCCGGTGAGCGTGATGCGGGACCCCGCGGTGGCGGCCCGGGTGGCCTTGAAGTTGCCCGTGTACGTGCCGTCGGCGAGCCGGATCGTGTCGCCGGGCGCGGCCGCCGCGAGCGCCGACTTCAACTGGGCGGCGGTGGAGACCTCGATGACGGCCGCCGACCCGAGGGCCGGGGCCGGCGTGGGGAGCAGGGCCAGCCCGCCGGTCACGGCGAGCAGGGAGGTGAGCAGCGAGCGGGAGCGCGTGCGCATGGGGGACCTCCTGAGTCCTGGACGTGATGGGTGTTGGTTCATATGAATGACCGCTGATTGCCAATGTGATTCAGGCTGAGGGGAAAGTAGGGGCGCTTCTCCGGGGCGTCAAGACCGGACGGCACGGACTTCGCGCGGATGTGCCCCGTTCACAGGGCGCTGTGAATGCCCTGTCGGCCGGATGTCGTCGGCACTCTTGATGGGACGGGCGGCGCTTGCTTCCCTGGAGTTAGGAAAGTTTCCTATCAGACAGTCCCATGAACGGAGTTCGTATGCACGCACACCGCACCTCATGGCGATCCTCTGTGTCGGCAGGCGTCGCGGGCAGCGCCCTGCTCCTGCTCCTGGGCGTGGCTCCCGGCGCCGGTGCCACCACCGCACGGCAGGTGCCGACCGCGCCCGCCGCGGAAACCCCCGTCGGCGCCAACGGTCAGCTCAGGGTCTGCGGCACCAAACTGTGCAACAGCCGCGGCAACCCCATCCAGTTGCGCGGCATGAGCAGCCACGGCACCCAGTGGTACCCGCACTGCCTGACCGGCGGTTCGCTCGACGCCCTCGCCCAGGACTGGAAGGCGGACGTCCTGCGGGTCTCCACCTACGTGCAGGAGGGCGGCTACGAAACCGACCCGAAGCGCTTCACCGACCTGGCGAACTCCCTGGTCCAGCAGGCGACCGACCGCGGCATGTACGTGATCGTCGACTGGCACATGCTCACTCCGGGCGACCCGAACGCCAACCTCGGCAAGGCCCGGCAGTTCTTCACCGAGATCGCCAACCGCAACAAGAACAAGAACAACATCATCTACGAGATCGCCAACGAGCCCAGCGGCGTGAGCTGGTCCCGCGTCAAGAGCTACGCCGAGCAGATCATCCCGACCATCCGCGCCGTCGACGCCGACGCCCCGGTCCTGGTCGGCACGCGCGCCTGGTCCTCGTTCGGCGTCTCCGAGGGCGCCGACGAGTCCGAGGTGGTCGACAACCCCGTCCGCGCCGCCAACATCATGTACACGTTCCACTTCTACGCGTACTCGCACCGTGACGAGTACCTGGCGACCCTGGCCCGGGCCGCCGACGCCCTCCCGGTCTTCGTCACCGAGTTCGGGACGCAGAACTACGCCGGCGAGGGGAGCAACGACTTCGCCATGTCCCAGCGCTACCTCGACCTCATGGCGAGCAAGAAGATCAGCTGGGTGAACTGGAACTTCTCCGACGACCAGCGCTCCGGCGCCGTCTTCAAGACCGGCACCTGCGACAGGAACGGGCCGTGGGCCGGCACTTCCCCGCTGAAGCCCGCCGGCGCCTGGATCCGTGACCGCGTCCGTACTCCCGACACCTTCCCCGCCCGTTGATCCACCGGGCCCCGCCGCGTGATCCAGGGTGCCGGGACCGCTCCGGCCGGTGTGGCCACGAGGAACGCCCCGCGCCCGTCGTCGGGGCATTCCGCCTCGTGCACAACCTTTGGCCAACCGCGGATGTCTCCTTGGTGTACGCAGCAAGGTCCGTGCCTCTCCGTACCGCCCGACGGCGGGAGACGCACACGGTCGCGCCCCCCTTCCGGGCCGGAGGCGAGGGGCCGCACGTCCTCGCCCGCGACGCGGCCGGCCCGTGGCCGTGGGCAGTTTCGGAGACCAGGGAGATTTCCTGTGCGTCACCTCAGACAGGCGGCCGTCACGGCCACCGCACTCCTCACCCTCGGCGGCGGCGTGGTCGCCGCGGCCCCCGCGGCCCAGGCCGCCCCCGCTGCCGTGCCGTTCCCGTCCATCGGGTGGCAGCAGCGCAACTGCGACTACGACGGCAACGGTTTCGACGACGTGCTGACCGGCGCCCCCGGTGCGACGGTGGGCGGTGCCTCGGGCGCCGGCTACGTCACCGTGCAGTACAGCTCGTCCGGCGGTCTCAGCACGACGAAGAAGAGCGTGCTCCACCAGAACGTGTCCGGCGTTCCCGGCGGCGCCGAGGCCGGCGACGGCTTCGGCGGGGCCGTCGCCTCCGGTGACCTGGACAACGACGGGTACGACGACGCCGTGGTCGGCATCCCGGGCGAGGATCTCACCGGCCTGTCCGACGCGGGCGGCGCCGTCATCTTCTGGGGATCGCCGACCGGACTGCACGGATCCGAAAGCACCTGGCTGGAGAACGACGACCCGCGGGCGGGCGCCCACTTCGGGCGGGCCGTCGAAGCGGCCCGCTACTCCGCCCCCGACCCGGCGGACCCGAACGCCGACCCGCGCGACTCGATCGCCGTCCTGGAGGACGACGCCCTGCTGTTCTTCACCCTCGCACCCGGCCAGGGGGCGCAGCGGCCGGCCATGTCCGACCGCGGCATACGGGCGACGGACCTCGCACCGCGCAGCGGCGGCTTCGAGTTCCGCAGCCTCAGCCACGGCAACTACAACGAGGACTCCTGGGCCGACCTGGCCGTCTCCGGCGTCACCACCGGGCAGCAACCGGGCGCCGGGTCGGTGCACGTGCTGCACGGCGCGCCGGACATCACCGCTCTCGGTGACGGGGGCACGTTCCCGGGCGGTCCGGCCGTGGTCTCCGGCGACTGGGACGGCACCGGGCAGGACGACCTCGTCATCGGTGACACGGGGGCCGGCGCACCGAAGGGCGGCGGGATCACCCTCTATCTGGGCCGCGGCGACCTGTCGGGACTCGAACCGGAGCCGGCGCAGTACTGGACCCAGGACTCGCCCGGCGTGCCCGGTACCGCGGAGGCGGGCGACCAGTGGGGCGCCGATCTGTCGGCCGGGGACACCGACGGCGACGGTCACCCGGACCTCGCCGTCGGAGCGCCCGGCGAGGACATCGGCAGCGTGCCCGACGCGGGTGCCGTGTGGGTACTGCGCGGCGACCCGACCGGTTTCAGCAGCGCAGGGGTGAAGAGCTTCGACCAGCAGCTCGCCGCCATCCCCGGCGCGGCCGAGAAGTCGGACCGCTGGGGCGGCCAGGTCCGGCTCATCGACGCCAACAAGGACCGCCTCTTCGGGCTCCTGGCGGCGGCACCGGGCGAGAACACCGACGACGGCTTCATCTGGGTCCTGCCCGCGTCGTCGTCGGGTCTGGTCGCCCAGGGCACGTGGACCTACGACGGGGCACGTCTCGGGGCGCCGACGGCCAACGCGCGGTTCGGGGCGGCGATCGACGAGTAGACCTCGCGCGGGCAGGCTCCGGGTACCGGGCTACCCCGGTACCCGGCGCGGGGAGCGGCGGACGGCGAGGACCGCCAGGTCGTCCTGCTGGGTGCCCGCGGTGAAGGCGTGGACGTCGTCGACGAGTGACTCGGTGAGCCGGCCCGCGGTGATGTCGGCCCGGTCGGAGAGGCGGGACTCCAGAGGGTAGAAGGCGCCCCCGGCCGAGCGGGCCTCGGTCAGGCCGTCGGTGCACAGCAGCAGGGTCGCTCCGGCCGGGAACGGGAACCAGGACACCGTGCGCGCCTCCTCGACCAGGTCCGCCAGGCCGAGCGGGGTGTGCTCCGTCCCCGCGCCGACGGCGGTGACGGTGCCGTCGTGCAGCAGGTACGGCGGGACGTGGCCGCAGGTGACGAGCTGGGTCTCGGTGCCGGCGTCCACCGCCAGGACGACGGCGGTGACGAATCGCTGCGGCTCGCCGCGCGTTTCCGCGTAGTCGTTGTGGCGGACCACCGCCGCCTCGAGCGAGTCGACGAGGGCCGTCACCGTCGGTTCGCGGTGGGCGGCTTCCCGGAAGGCGCCGACCACGTCGATGGCCATGCCGACGGCCGCGAGCCCCTTGCCCTGGACGTCGCCGATGAGCACCCGGGTGCCCCACGGGGTGGCCGCCACGTCGTAGATGTCGCCCCCGACGAGTTTGTCCTGCTGCACCGGCTCGTAGACGCCGTCCACGAGTACGTCGTCGGTGAGCAGGGGCAGCGGCCGCAGGATCTGCCGCTGCATCGCGGCGGCGGTCGACCGCAGCCGTACCAGCGCCCCCTCGCGCGAGACTCGCAGCCGGGCCGCGTACACGGCCAGCGCGCCGAAGCCGACGGCGAACAGCGCCAGCACCACCCGGTCGGCGATCCGTTCCCCGGACAGGGCCACGGGCACGACCACGACGACGCTCACCCAGGTGGAGACCATCGCCGTCTGGACCGGGGTGCACAGCGCGGCGGCGAAGGCCGGCAGGAACACCAGCAGCCCGAGCAGGAGGACGGCGGTCCCGGTCAGCACCCCGAGGACGACCGTCACCACCGTCGCCGCCACCGTCACCAGGACGACGGTGCGCGTGGGGGGTGTGCGAACGCCGTCGTCCCGGTCCGCGAGGTCGTCCTCCCCGGAGGCCGGCGCCGTGCGCATCGAACGGAACATGCGGGCATCCTCCAGCGGCGACGTGTCGGGCCGGGTGCGTGCCGCACGCGGCGACGGACGGGCGGCACCGATCATCCAATCCGGTCGGCACGACGGGGAGAGGCTGGCCGTACCCGCGCCGAAGTGCGCCCGTACGGGTGGTCGCTCCGCCGCTCCCCGCCGGTGCGGGAGGACCGGGGACGGTGTAGAGAGGAGGCATGTCGCAGCGCCTCGGAGAGCCTCGCCGGCCGGTGCGCGCGCGGCGGCCGCTGGTCGCCGTCCCGATCGCGTGGATCGTCGCTGTGTCCGTGGTCGACGTGCTCGCGCCGCCCCACATCCATCTGGGGCCGCTGCTCGTCGCGGCCCCGGCGATCACGCCCCTGTTCGGCGGGCCCTGGACGGTGGCCCTGGTGGCCGCGCTGGCGGTGATCGCGCAGACGGTCATCGGGATTCTGCGCGACCCCGCTGAACTGCTCTCGGCCAACCACGAGGCACAGATCCTCGCCCTGGTGCTGGTCGGTGCCAGCCTCGTCGTCTTCTGTGTCGTGCGGGAGCGCCGGGCGAAGGAGCTGAGACAGGTCCGGCACGTGTCCGAGGCCGCCCAGCGCGTCGTCCTGCCGCCCCTCCCCGGGCAGCTCGGACCCCTGCGCCTCGCCTCGCTCTACCTCGCCGCGGAGGCGGAGGCCCAGATCGGCGGGGACCTGTACGCGGCGGTCCGCACCACCTCGGGTACCCGGCTGATCGTCGGAGACGTGCGGGGCAAGGGGCTGACCGCCGTGAATGACGCCGCCCTGCTGCTGGGAGCGTTCCGCGTCATGGCCGGCCGCCGGGCGGGGCTGGGGGAGCTGGTGAGGCACCTGGACCGGAGCGTGTGCGGGGACCTCACGGAGCCGGGCCGCCACGGGGAGGCGTTCATCACCGCCACCGTGCTGGACGTCCCCGACCGGGACGGGCGGGTCCGGATGGTCTCCTGCGGCCATCCGCCGCCCGTCGTCGTCCGAGACGGGCAGCCGGTGACGATGAGCGTCCTGCACCCCGCGCCTCCACTCGGCCTGGGCCACCTGGCGAACCCCCGCTACCACGTCGAAAGCTTCCCGTTCGAGCCGGACGACCTGCTGCTGCTGTACACGGACGGCGTCACCGAGGCGCGCGACTCCGCCGGCACCTTCTATCCGCTGGCCGAGCGCATCACCGGCTGGGCGGAGAAGGATCCCGCCGCCTTCCTCAACCGCCTCCGGCGCGACCTGATGCACCACGTCGACGGACACCTGGACGACGACGCCGCCGTGATCGTCGTAGGCCGCTCCGCCCCGTTCGGGACGTGACCGGCCGGGGCGGGCCGGACGCCGACCCGCTCGACGGCGCGGACCGTGGACTGACCTGCGGAAAGGCGAAGATTCCGGCAGCGCGCCATGATGGGTTCACCGGCCCGACAGGAGGCGGTGGACCCGACATGGGTATGAGCAGGGCAGACGACCGGGCGTCGCCCGCCGGGGTGGCGGCCGCGCTGACCGATCGTCGAGGCGTCCTGGTCGGCTGGTCCCGGGCCGCCGAGGAGCTCCTGGCGCGGCCGGCCGCGGACGTCCTCGGCCGCTCCGTTCTCCGCCTGCTGGCCGAGCCCCGTGCGGCCACCGCGGGCCCGCCGCCGGACAGCGGCGACACCAGGGTGCTGTGCGGTTCCGGCGAGGTCATCACGGTGAGCTACCGCGCCGAGCGGCTGCACGGCGCCGGGCCCACCCTGATCCTGGCCGTCGACGCGGACCGCGCCGCCGGCCCCGCGCGGGACGAGCCGCTGGCGAGGGCGCTGCTCGGTCAGGACCTCATCGGTTTCGTCCTCCGGGACACGGATCTCGCCGTGGTGCGGACCAACCTCGTTCGCGGCGCCGCCGGCCCCGCGCTCACCGTGGGAAGCCGGCTGTCCGACGTGATGGGCGCGGACGACGCGGCCGAGGCGGAGGCCGCTCTGCGGGGCGTACTGGAGACCGGAGTGCCCTCCGCGGCGCGCGAGCAGCGGGTGAGGTCGACCCGGCCGCCTTTCGGCGACTGGTCGCTGTCCGTCTCGGCCGTGCGGACGGAGGACGAGGACGGGCGTCCCACGGGCGTCGCGGTACTGATCACCGACGCGACGAGACACTGGCAGGCCGAATGCCGACGCGAACTGCGCCACCGGGCGTCGGCCGAGATCGGGGGCACCCTCGACATCAACAGGACCGCTCAGGACATCGTCGACACGCTGGTACCCGACTTCGCCGATGTCGCCTGGGTCGACCTGGCCGACGCCGTCCTCACGGGAGAGGAACCGCCCAAGACCTTCGGCGGGGGCGACCTCCACCTGCGCAGGGCCGCGAACCGCATCGCCCACGGCCCGTGGCCACCCGGCATGCTCCAGCTCGGTGAGGTGGTGCCGGCCTTCCCGGACGTGCCGCTCGTCCGGGAACTCCAGGAAGGCCACACCATCACGGTGGACCGGCCCGCCCTGGAACGGCTTCTGAACGACCCCGCCCACGTACGGGTCGCGACACCCGATCGTGGTCACTCGATGGCCGTGGCCCCGCTCTTCGCCCGCGGCCTGCTGCTGGGGGTGGTGGCCTGCTGGCGCACCGACCACGTCGAGCCGTTCGACGAGGAGGACGCCGCCCTGCTCACCGAGATCGCCGCTCACGCCGCCCTCGGGGTGGACAACGCCCGGCGTTACACCCGTGAGCACCGTGCCGCCGTCACCCTCCAGCGGCGTCTCCTGCCCCAGACGCACAACGCGACCCGGGTCATGGAGACGGCGGGCGTGTACCTGCCCGCGGCAGGCGGCGCGGAGATCGGCGGCGACTGGTTCGACACGATCCAACTGCCCTCGCTGCGCACCGCCCTCGTCGTCGGGGACGTCATCGGCCACGGGCTGCACGCCACCGCCACCATGGGCCGGCTCCGCACGGCCGTGCAGACGCTCGCCGACCTGGAACTGCCCCCCGACGAACTGCTCACCCACCTCGACGACCTGGTGACCCGGCTGGCCGCCGAGGAGGACCCGGCGTTCCGGGACGTGGTCGGCGCCACCTGTCTGGTGGCCGTGCACGATCCCGTCGCCGGGCACTGCACGATGGCCGCCGCGGGTCACCCGCCGCCCCTGCTGGCCCTGCCGGACGGCCGCGTCGGTCCGGTCCCCGTGCGGCCCGGGCCGCCCCTCGGCGTCGGCGGCCTGCCGTTCGAGACCCGGAGCGTCGACGTGCCGCCCGGCGCCGTCATCGCCCTGTACACCGACGGACTGCTCCGGCGCTACGGCGTCGACATCGACAGCTCCACCCGCGAACTCGCCAACCGGCTTGAGCAGTTGCAACGTGACGGGCACGACCTGCCCGCCCTCGCGCAGACCTTGTCGAGCGGCGCCGGAAGGCAGCCCATGCCGGACGACTCGGCCCTCCTGCTCGCGCGCACCTCCGCCCTGGAGGCGGACGCCGTGGCCCAATGGGAGTTCCCGGCCGACCCGGAGGCAGTGGCCCGGGCGCGGGAGGCGGCCACCGGCCAGCTCGCCGAGTGGGGACTGGAGGACAGCGCCTTCGTGACCGAGCTGATCGTCAGCGAACTCGTCACCAACGCCATCCGGTACGCGGGCGGCCCCGTTGGGCTGAGGCTGATCCGCGACTCCGTCCTCATCTGCGAGGTCTCCGACCCCAGCAACACACAGCCCCGCATGCGCCGCGCCCGCACCACCGACGAGGGAGGGCGAGGGCTGTTCCTGGTGGCGCAGCTCAGCCGCCGCTGGGGGAGCAGGTACGGACGGACCGGCAAGACCATCTGGGTCGAGCAGGAACTGTCCGGATGAGCGCGGCCGGGACGGCCGGCACCGGCGGCCTAGTATCCCATCGGCACCGTGGGCGCCGGACGGAAGCCGCGGGACTCCCCGCGACCGGCCACCGGTGGGACGAAGTAGTCGCTGTCCTTGGGGCGGTCCGCCGCCAGCCCGCGGGGCCGCGGAGCCGGTTCGAGGTGCGGGATGTACTTCGAGCACTGCACGTAGGCTTCGTCCACCCTCAAGTGCACCCATACGGCGGGCTGCCGGCCGTGCGCCGAGTCGACCGGGAGATGCGGGTACACGCGACGCTGCTCGGCGTCCCCCACCAACTGGGCCGCCCCGTTGACGTGCAGCCCTATGTGATGGTGGGTGAAGTCGATGAAGAGCATGCCCATGTGCGGGTTCTCCAGGATGTTCCCGTTGCCCGCGTGGACCCCGTTGCCCCGGTACTCGGGGTAGGTCAGCGTGTGTTCGTCGAGGACGGTGACGAATCCGGGCGGCCCGGCCCGGAATCCGGTGTCGCAGTTGCCGCCGGCGTCGGCGGTCGAGAGGAAGACCATGGTCTGACGCCGGACGAAGTCGCGCATCTGATCGGTGAGATGGGGCTGGACCTGCCGGTCGTAGAAGGTCGCGGCCCGGTCGGCCGTCCCCAGGTGGCTCTGCAGGAGGCGTTCGCCGGCGGAGCCGGGGCGGCCTGCGGGCCGGTCGTTCATATGCGGTTGTCCTCTTCCTTCTCCGGGTGGCCTGGATCCAGAGGGGCGTCCAGCACCGGAACGCCCAGCGGGTCGTGGTGGATCTGGGCGGGGGGCAGCCCGCACCGCAGGAGCACCTGCCGCGCGGCGGCGACCATGCCGGGCGGCCCGCTGAGGTACGCCTCCGCGTGGGCGCCGGTGCCCGAGGCCGCGATGACGTCCGGCAGGTTGCCCTCGGCGCCGGGAATGTGCTCGTGGGAAACGGCGGCCCGGACCGTCAGCCAGTGGTGCCGCTGGGACAGGCGCAGCATCTCGTCGAGCCCGTACAGCTCGTTGCCGGTGCGCGCGCCCACGAACAGGTTCACGTGACGGCCCTGGAGCCGGTGCGGGTCGTTCGCGATCTCCTCGATCAGGGCCCTGATCGGGGCGAGCCCGGTGCCTCCCGCGGCGAGCAGCAGATCGCGGCCGGAGGGCGCGGACAGCACCATGTCACCCTCGGGCGGCCCCAGGCGCACCATGTCGCCGATCCGCGCCCGGTACACCAGGGCGTGACTGACATGGCCGCCGGCGACGTGCCGGACGTGGAAGGTCAGGGTCGAGTCGGGCCGGGGGGCGTTGGCCGGTGAGTAGTGCCGCCACACCCGGGGACGCCACGGTGTCTCCATGCTGACGAACTGGCCCGCCTGGTACGGATAGACGGGGTCGGTGGCGACCGTGACCTCGGCCAGCGCGTTGCCCAGGTGGCGATGGCCGACGATCTGGGCGTTCCACACGGCGGGCCGGAGCCGGGAGTCGCTGTCCGCGGCCAGGATCATCGTCTCGGCGGCGATGCCGTAGGCACGCTCCCAGGCCAGTGCGATCTCCGGGGTCCACGCGGGGCCGGCGAACCGGGCGAGCGTCTCCAGCAGGCATTCGCCCACCGCGGCGTAGTGAGCCGTCACGGCACCGAACTTGCGGTGGTCGCGCCCCAGGCGGGAGCAGAACTGGGCCAGGTGCTCGGGCGAGTCGACCAGGTCCACGATCCGCAGGAGGGCGCGCAGCAGGCGGTCCCGCTGGACGTCCATGTTCTCCGGGAAGAGGGGACGGACCTCGGGGTAGCGCACGAAGAGGATGGCGTAGAAGTACACGGCCAAGTCCCCGGCCTGCGGTTCGACCACCGCGACGCTGCGGCGGACGAGGTCGCACTCGTGCGGGCCCAGCGGCTGGGGAAGGGGGAGGGCGCCCTGCTGCGGCTGGTGGAACGGCTCGTTCGCGGCCTGCGGAGTGGGGGGACTGTCATACCCGTCGAGGTGGGCACGGTGGGTGCCGAGCGTCACGCGGCGCCTCGCGCGGGGGCTGACGGTGTTCTGAACGTCATGTCCTTGGGCCGGCCTTCCACGCTGCTGTCTTCTTTCACGTGCCCCAGAGTGCCCGGGTGCCTCACAACTGAACATCAATCTTTGGGCAAGACTTAACTCAGTGACGTCATCCCTCGCAAGCGGACGACGCGCTCAGAGGCTACGCACCTCGGCGTGTCGACCGGGTAGAGGGGTTGTGAGCGGATGATGGAGAGTTCGGGGGCGGCCCGGGCGGAGTCGCGGTTACCCGCGCGTAGCGCCGCTGGCTGCGGTGTTGCGGGACGACCGGCCGTGCGGGCGGAGGATCGAAGGGGCAGCCGTGGGAGGCGAACAGGTCACCGGAATCTGCCCGACCGGGTCGCGCCGGGCAGAAAGCGGAACTACCGGTTTGAGGTGTGGCGGCCTTCGCACAGGGCGGTCTCGACGGCCGTCTCGATGTCGTCGCTCTGCGCGTCCGAGGCGCCAGGGCCGAGGTTCGCCATGACGGTCACCTGCCGGCCGCCGGCGATGCCGGTCGCCGTCTCGTAGCCGAGGAAGTCACCGGTGTGTCCCCAGTAGAGACCGCCGCAGGGGAGCGGCGAGCTCTCCAGGCCGAGGCCGTAGGCCCGGCCGTCCGAGCCTCCGGTCGGACGGGTCCGCATCATCTCCCGCTGCTGCGCCGGGCGCAGCAGCGCGCCGTGCAGGAGCGCCGCCATGAACCGGTTGACGTCGGAGGCGCTGGAGATCAGCTCACCGGCCGCGCCGCCGATCGTCGGGCTGACCGCGGTGACGTCCACGAGCGGCGCGTCCGGGCCGGGCCGCGCATACCCGCGCGGGTGCGGTCCGGGAATGCCGGAGGCGTCGCCCGGCGCGAACGTGTCGTGCAGGTGCAGCGGCCTGATGACGCGTCGCCGGATCTCATCGCCGTAGGAACGTCCGGTGACCTTCTCGATGATCATGCCTATGAGGAGGTAACCCGTGTTGGAGTAGCGCCAGCCGGTCCCCGGTGCGAAGGTCGGGGGGTGGGCGAGCGCGATGTCGAGGAGTTCGCGGGTGTCGCGCCGGGCCAGCGGGTCCGCGACGATCTCCTGCGGGCGGAGGTACTGGAGGAAGTCGGGTACGCCGCTGGTGTGCTGGAGCAGTTGCCGGACGGTGATCGCCCGTCCGTCGTTGCCGTGTCCGCGGACGACACCGGGCAGGTAGCGCTCCACCGGCGCGTCGAGGCGCACGCGCCGCTCGCCCACCAACTGGAGCAGGACCGTCGCCACGAACGGCTTGGTCATGCTGCCGAGCCGGAACCTGCTGTCACCACGCACCGGCGTGCGGCTCCGCACGTCGGCGACTCCGCTGGTGAGCACCGTACTGCCGCGCCTCGTGCGTACTTCGGCGAGCGCTCCGGGCGCACCGTCGACGGTGGTGAGGCGCTGAAGGACGGCGCGCAGCCGGGCGTGGTCCGATGCCCGGGCCCGGTCCGACGTGGGGGAGGCCGAGAGGGCGCTGCCTGCCGACGCGCTCCCCGCGACCCCGACGGTCATGGCCATCGCCATGGCCAGAGTGAGTAAGCGGCCTCGGGCTCGCCGGCGTTCGATCACGTGGACTCCTCGGTCGTCGGGGTCGCCGGTGTCGGCGCCGTACCAGGATGTCCGGGGCGGGCGAGTCGGTGCGATGGGGCGCCCGGCAGGATGCGGGGTGGGGTTAACCCCCCCCAGCGGGTGCGCGGCGGTGGAGCGCGTCGCCGGTGTGCTCCGGGCCGATGACTTGTGCCCCGATCGCCGGTCTGTATCTCCAGGACGCCGTCAACCGCAATCGCAGTTCAGGAGCCGATCATGACCACCACCTACACGTTCGACGTCTTCTCCAGCCTCGACGGCTTCGGTGCCGCCGGGGGCGACTGGACCGGCTACTGGGGCAAGCAGGGCCCCGAGCTCCTCGACCACCGCCTCGCGCTGTACGACGAGGAGCAGCGCATGGTCTTCGGGGCCAACACGTACCGGGCGTTCGCCCAGATGCTGGCCGAGAGCACCGAGGGGTCCGACGTGCGTGACCCCTGGGTCACCCGGATGCGGAACCTGCCGACGACCGTGGTGTCGACGACGCTGGAAGGACCCCTCGACTGGCCGGACGCGACCGTCGCGAGCGGTGACGCCGTCGACGTCGTCGCCCGGCTCAAGGAGGAGTCGGAGGTGCCGCTGCGCTCCCACGGCAGCCTGTCGATGAACCGGGCCCTCATGGCCGCCGGCCTGGTCGACCGCGTCCAGGTGACGCTCTTCCCGGTGATCACGGGGAAGAGCGGGCTCGACCCGGTCTTCCGGGGCGCGGACGACTTCGATCTCGAACTGATCGACCGGCGGACGCTCGACGGCCACATCCAGGAGCTGGTCTACCGGCCGACGCCGCACGCGTGAGCCGGTCGCCGCGGCGCGCCGGGGTCAGTGGCCGTGCGGCCGGAGCCACCCCGGCCGGTGGAGGGGCGGCCTGCGGTGCCCCGCGGGCTCGGCCGTGGGGGCGGCGGGGTCGTCCCGGCCCTCCAGGCGGCCGGCGAGTTCGTCGCGCTCCGCGTAGGCCTGCCGCGCGGCCAGCCGGTCCGTGCGGCGCTTCTTGCTGCGGTGGCGGGCCAGCACCGTCCCGGCCAGCAGCATCCACATGCCCAGGCCGAAGATCAGGGTCAGCGCGATACCGCCGAGGAACGCCCCCAGCGTGCTGATCGTGAAGGGCTCGGTCCCCATCAGGGTCACCGTGTAGTCCGGACCGCCGGACAGGTTGTCCGCGATCAGCAGCCCCGTGAAGGCGGCGGCGCCCGCCATCAGCAGGAGACCCAGCACCAGCATGGTTCTCACCTCGTCGCATCCGGATGTCCTCCAGACGGGTTACCGGGAGGAATGGGGCAAAACGTGGCGCGCCTGTCAACCGGATGGAGCCACCGCCGCGCTCTCTGATTAAATTAGTAATAATCGAGGCCACCGTCGACGAGTATCTGGCCCCGCCCCGTACTGGAAAGGCCGTACGACATGACGCCCTACGCCCGCCGCGGCGTACACGGCCAGACCGTGGAAGCCCTCGCCCGCCGCATCCTGGGCGGACGGATCCCCGAGGGGGCCACGCTCGACCTCGTCGCGCTCCAGAGCGAGCTGGACGTGAGCCTGACCGCGCTGCGCGAGTCGCTGAAGGTGCTGGCCGCCAAGGGCATGGTCGACGCCCGGCAGAAGCGCGGTACCTTCGTCCGCTCCCGCGCCGACTGGAACCTGCTCGACGCCGACGTCCTGCGCTGGCAGTTCGAGGGCGGCGGCAGCGCCGGCTCCGACCTCGCGCTGCTGCGCGACCTCGCCGAGGTGCGGGCCATCGTCGAACCGGCTGCCGTCCGCCTCGCCGCCGGCCGCCGCACCGACGACGACCTCGCCGCGCTGGACGCCGCGCTGGCCGCGATGGGGGAGGGGGACCCCGATCCGGCCCGCGCCGTGGCGGCCGACCTCGCGTTCCACCGCGCCCTGCTCGCCGCCACCCACAACGAACTCCTCGAGCGCATGGAGATGGTGATCTCGTCCGGGCTCGCCCACCGCGACCGCATCGTGCACAGCTCCCCGCACAGCGGCGACCCGGTACCGGCCCACCGGGCGGTCCTCGACGCCGTCCGCGACCGCGACCCGCGGGCGGCGGAGGCGGCCATGCGCGCCCTGCTCGATCAGGCCGGCCGCGACCAGGAGCGCATCGGCAACCCCGACGGCATGCGCGACCCCGACAGCACAGGCGTCACCGGCAACACCGGCCACACGGAAAGGCGGCCCCGCTAAGTGAAGATCACCCGCATCGAAACGTTCCTGGTCCCGCCGCGCTGGCTGTTCTGCCGCGTCGAAACCGACGACGGCGTGGTCGGCTGGGGCGAACCCGTGGTCGAGGGCCGCGCCGAGGTGGTCCGCGCCGCCGTCGACGTCCTCGCCGAGCAGCTGATGGGCAAGGACCCCCTGCGCATCCAGGACCACTGGCAGATCCTCACCAAGGGCGGCTTCTACCGAGGCGGCCCGGTCCTGTCCAGCGCTGTCGCCGGCCTCGACCAGGCCCTGTGGGACATCGCGGGCAAGACCTACGGGGCACCCGTGCACGCCCTGCTGGGCGGCCCCGTGCGCGAGCGGGTCCGGGTCTACGCCTGGGTCGGCGGCGACGAGCCCGCCGCCCTCGCCGAGCAGATCGCCGCCCAGGTGGAGGCCGGCTTCACCGCGGTGAAGATGAACGGCGCCGGAGCCGTCTCACCCCTGACGACCCCCGCCGAGACCGCGGCCGTCGTCGACCGGGTGGCCGCCGCCCGCGAGGCCCTCGGACCGGACCGCGACGTCGCCGTCGACTTCCACGGCCGCTTCACCGCCGCGAGTTCCCGCCGGGTCCTGGCCGAACTCGCGCCGCTGCACCCGCTGTTCGTCGAGGAACCGGTCGTCCCCGAGCAGAGCCACCTGCTGTCCCGGCTCGCCGATGCCACCGACATCCCCCTCGCCACCGGCGAACGGCTCTACGGCCGGAGCGAGTTCCTGCCCGTGCTCGCCGCGGGCGTCGCCGTCGCCCAGCCCGACCTCTCGCACGCCGGCGGCATCTCCGAGGTGCACCGCATCGCCTCGCTCGCCGACACCTACGGCGCCCTGCTCGCCCCGCACTGCCCGCTCGGCCCGATCGCCCTCGCCGCCAGCCTCCAGGTCGCCTTCGCGACGCCGAACTTCCTCATCCAGGAACAGAGCCGGGGCATCCACTACAACAAGAACGCCGACCTGCTGACCTACCTCGTGGACACCGAGCCCTTCCGCTTCGTGGACGGACACGCGCCCCGCAGCGACGCGCCCGGCCTGGGCATCGACGTCGACGAGAAGGCCGTACGCGCCGCCGACCGCCACGGGCACGCCTGGCGCAACCCGGTGTGGCGGCACGCCGACGGATCGTTCGCCGAGTGGTGAGGGCCGATCACGTGACCGGGGTCCCGGCCCCCGGCGCGCTCCGGTGGCGTCCTACCCTGGCCGACGGCCGCCGCTGTGCGACGCCCGACCTGTAACACCCCGAGAAGGAGACCTCCTGTGGATCTGCGAGCGGCCCTGGCCGCCCACCGACTCGTCGCCATCGTGCGCGGAGCCGACGCCGACGCCGCGCTGCGCACCGTACTGACCCTGGCCGAGGAGGGCGTGGACCTCATCGAGGTGTCACTGACCGGCGAGGACGCCCTCCGGGTCATCGAGCGTGCCAGGGAGGCCCTCGGCCCCGACCGGCCGCTGGGCGCCGGCACGGTCCTGACCGCCGACGACGCGCGGGCCGCCCACCGGGCCGGCGCCGACTTCGCCGTCACCCCCGGCCTGGGCGAGGGCGTCCCCGCCGCCCGCGAGCTGGGCATGCCGGTGCTGGCCGGCGTCATGACGCCCACCGACATCCTCACGGCACGCACCCTCGGCGCCACGGCACTGAAGATCTTCCCGGCCGCCCAGGCCGGCGGTCCCGACTACGTCAAGGCGCTGCGCGGACCCTTCCCGCACGAACCGCTCGTGCCCGTCGGCGGTGTCGACGAGGTGGCCGCCCGCGCCCATCTGGCGGCCGGCGCCACCGCCGTCGGCGTCGGCTCCCCGCTGATCGGCGACGCCGCGGACGGCGGCAGCCTCGACGGCCTCCGCGCCCGCGCCCGCGCCTTCCGCGCCGCCGTCCGGGAGGCCCGGCCGTGACCGGCGCACCCGGCCCGGACGGCGCGCCGACGCGGACACCGGACCGGTCGCCCCGCGCCCCCGGCGCGGTGGCACCGGTCGCCGACCGTCCCGGACCCCGGGGCACGGCATCGGGGGCGCGGACGTGAGCGCCGCGAGCCCCTGGCGTCCCGCACCGGGTCCCGTGGTCTGCGTGGGGGAGACCATGGCGGCCGTGTCGCCCGCCCCGCCCGACACCCTGGACGGCGCCGAGTCCGTACGCCTCTCGGTGGCGGGTGCCGAGTCGAACGTCGCCATGTACCTCGCCGACCACGGGCTGCCCGTCTCATGGCTGTCGGCCGTCGGTGACGACGCGCTCGGCCGACGCGTGCGGGCGGCCGTGGCGGAGGCGGGCGTGGACGTCTCTGGCGTGCGGACCGACCCGGCCCGGCCGACCGGCCTGCTGCTGAAGGACCCGGGCCCCGAGGGCACCCGCGTGCACTACTACCGGAAGGGCTCGGCGGCCTCCGCCCTGGGCCCCGGCGTCCTGGACGACGACCGGCTCGGCGGGGCCGCCCTCCTGCACCTGACCGGCGTCACCCCGGCACTCTCCGGGTCCTGCCGGGCCCTGGTGGAACGGGCGCTGCACGCGCCGCGTGCGGAGCGTCCCCACGCGGTCAGTTTCGACGTCAACCACCGCGCCGCGCTGTGGCCGCCGGACACCGCCCCCTCGGTACTCCGCGACCTGGCCGACCGAGCCGACATCACCTTCGTCGGCCTCGACGAGTCACAGGACCTGTGGGGCGCCGGGCTGACCGCCGCCGATGTCCGCGGGCTGCTCAGCGGCCCCCGCGTCCTCGTCGTCAAGGACGGCGGGCGGGGCGCGACCGCGTTCACCGAGGACGGCGCGTGCACGGTGCCCGCCCTGAGGACGGACGTCGTCGAACCGGTGGGCGCGGGGGACGCGTTCGCCGCCGGATTCCTCGCCGGACTGTGGCGGGGCGCCGGCCTCACCCGGGCCCTGCGCCTCGGCCACATCACGGCGGCCTCCGCGCTGCGGGTGGTCGGGGACCACGGGCCCCTGCCCGACGCGGCCACGACCGAGGCGCTGCTGGACCTCACCGACGAGGACTGGAAGGTGCCCGTCCGGCCCTGACACGGCCGGACGGATGCCTGCCTCAGGCGCCGATGTCGTACAGGACGAACTCCTCCCACGACCCGGTGATCTCGGCGGAGCGGGCCCGCAGCGCGTACTGGAGCGAACCGGTGTAGCCGTTCTCCATGGTGACGAAGAGCCCGTTCAGCGTCGACTGGAGCGCGTAGCGGTCGAGGCTCTCGTTGTAGAAGAGGACGAACCGCTCCCAGCCGCCCACACTCGTGGAGCGGGCGCGCAGGACGTTCTGCGCGCTGCCGGTGTAGTTCTTCTCCACGGCCACGTAGCGGTTGTTCGCGAGGGAACGCAGCGCGTAGGTCTGGGTGGCCTCGTCCCACTCGAAGGCGAAGCTCTCCCACGAACCGCCGAATTCGGCGGAACGGGCGCGCTGCACGCCGGTGTTCGGGGCGGGGTAGTTCACCTCGGTCGCCACGAAGCGGTTGTTGCGGACCGACTGCACGGCCAGCAGCTCGGGCTCCGCGGCCGCCGCCGAGGCGCTGTCTCCGGCGGCGAGCGGGGCCCGTCGGGCGTCCGCGTCGTCGGTGATGCGCGCCAGCGCGGACGCGTCCACCGCCTCCCAGCCGGCGGGCGCGGCGGCCGGCCGGTCGCCCACCGGCGCGGCCGCCGCCGCGGGAGCGGCCAGGGCGGAGGCCGCCACCAGGGCGCTCAGGGACAGCAGGACAGAGGTCGTACGTCTCACAGGAATTCCTCGGTTTTCGTCACAGGGATACGAGATCCCCCCCAAATTTCTCCGCACCCTTTCGGCGAAGCGTGATCAGCATAGGGATGCAGATGTGCGGTCAGGTACGAATGGAGTGGTATTCCGACGAAATTCGATCGGGATATCGCGGCATTCCGGATTCCGCGGTCTGCCGTTAATTCAAAGGCAACCCCGCGTTTCCGGCTGCTCCGGCCGGGGCACCGCGGATGCCGCCGCGTACGCCCGGCTCAGTAGCCGGGGTTACTCCCGCCGCCGGACGTCTTCGCGCCCGGTTCCCGGCAGCGTGGATGGCGTGAAACTCAGCCGACCCGCACGCCGGGCCCTCCTCGTCGTCCACGTCGTCGCCTCCGCCGGCTGGCTCGGGCTCACCCTCGGGCTGCTGGCCCTCGGACTGACCGCGGCCGCCACCGCGTCCCCCGCCACGGTGGAGGCCGGTGTCCGCGGCATGAAGCTGTTCGCCGACTGGCTGCTGCTGCCGCTCGCCGTCCTCACCCTGGTCAGCGGAGTGGTGCTGGCCCTGGGCACGGCGTGGGGGCTGGCCCGGCACCGGTGGGTGGTCACCAAGTTCTGGCTGACCCTGGCCACCACGACCGCCACGGTCTTCGCGTTGCGTCCCGGCGTGAACGCGGCGTTCACCGCCGTCGCCGCGGGCGAGCCGCTGCCGGACGCCGGGGACGTGCTGTTCGGGCCGGTCGTCTCACTGTCCGCCTACGTCTTCATGACGGTGGTCTCGGTCCTCAAGCCCTGGGGGCCGACGCGCCGCGGACGCAGGCTTCGCCGCAGCCCCGGCGGGCTGCGACGGGAGGGGACGGTTCGTAGCATGACGTCATGAACGGCACAGTCCCCGACGTGATGCGGGCGGCGTACATCGACGCCGTCGGTCCGGCCGACGCCATCCGCCACGGCCCGCTCCCGGTGCCGCCGGTGGGACCCACCGACGTGCTCGTGCGGGTGTCGGCCGTGGCGGTCGACCCCGTCGACACCTTCGTACGGTCCGGCGCCTACGCCACACCGCTGCCGCTGCCCTTCGTCGTCGGCCGCGACCTGGTGGGCGAGGTCGCCCTGGCCGGTTCCGGCGCGGCGGGCTTCACCCCCGGGCAGCGGGTGTGGTGCAACAGCCTGGGCCACGCGGGCCGGCAGGGCTCCTTCGCCGAGTACGCGGCGGTCGCCGCCGAACGCCTCTACCCGGCGCCGCCCGGCATCAACGCCGAACACCTCGTGGCCGCCGCCCACCCGGCGGCCTCCGCCTGGCTGGCGCTGTTCCGGCACGGACGGCTGCGGGCGGGCGAGACGGTGTACGTCGGCGGCGGCGCCGGGAACGTCGGCGGCGCGGCGGTGGCGCTGGCCGCCCGCGCCGGTGCCCGGGTGGTCGCCACGGCACGTGCCGAGGACGCCCCGTCGGTCCGGGAGCTGGGGGCCACCGAGGTCCTCGACCACCGGTCGCCCGGCCTCGCCGAGCGGGTGCGCCGGGCGGCGCCCGACGGCTACGACGTCCACCTCGACACGTCGGGGCACGGAGTGCTCGCCGACGCCGTGGAGTCGCTGGCCATGGGCGGACGGCTGGTCGCGATGGTGGGGCTGGGCGGCGGGCCCTCCCCGCTGCCGGTGAGCCGGCTCTACACCAGGGACGCGAGCATCGTGGGCTTCGCCATCAGCAACGCCACGACCGCCGACCTCGCCGAGGCCGCCGAGGGCGTCGTGGGCGTGCTCACGGAGACGCCGTGGCGGCCGCGTGTCGCCGACCGGCTGCCGTTGTCGATGACGGCGGAGGCCCACCGCCGGCTGGAGGCCGGGGAGGTGCGGGGACGGCTGGTCCTCACGCCCTCGTGACCGCGCTCCGCCGGCGGGTCACCCCAGTGGGCGGACGGTCAGCATCTGCTGCGCGTGGCCCACGGGGCCGTCGACGTCGTGCAGCACGGTGCTGGTGATGCCCTGGCCGGTGGGGCCGAAGACGACGGTGGTGTCCAGGCCGGTCCAGGGGCCGCTGGGCGCGCGGTGCAGGTGCAGGGTCAGGTCGACGTTCGGGAACATCCACTCCCTCGGCGACTGCCGTACGGCGATGCCGTTGGCGGTGTCCACCAGGGTGACGTAGGAGGCCAGCGGGCTCGCCGTCTCCCCGGCGACCAGGTCGAGGCCGGTGGAGACCCAGGCGGTGGTACGGCCCGGGAGCGGCGGTGCCACCGGGCGCACGTCCAGGGAGGCGATGTATCCGCCGGGCCACGCGGTGTCCATGGGCCAGGGGGCGAGGGTCTCCGGCGCGGCGAGCCGGTCCGCGCCGCCGCCCGCCACGGCGCGGGTGTCCACGTCGGCCAGCAGCCACGCCCGGGCCCGGGTCACCGACCGGCCCGCGATGAGCACGGTCGCCTCGACCAGCTCTATGGTGCGGCCGGGGCGGACGGTCTCCACCCGGATCTCGCACTCGTCCAGCGCCGGGCGGCCGAGGATGTCGAAGCTGATCCGGCTCAGGGACATGGCCGCACCCTCCCGCCCGGCCAGGTGGCGGTCGACGGCGTGCACGATCAGGCCGCCGAGCGGACTGAAGTGCTGCTCGTCCGCGCTCCACGCCCCGCCGGCGTGCGAGGTGGGCTTGTAGCGGTGCTCGTCGATCCGCTCGTAGTAGCTGTCCGGGGTCGCGGTGCTGGTGTTCAACGGGCTGCTCCTGGAACGACGGCGGCGAGGAGAGGGCCCCGGACGCCGGTGCCCGGGCCGCGACCAGGATAGTTCCGCCGCTGAACGGGCCGTCTTCCGAGTGGCCCGCCCCCGGCTGGGAACCCAGGTGGGGAAGCCGAGGGGGGCCTGCGGACGAAGGGAGCGGCGCCATGGCGAGGAACCGGGGCAAGGGCGGCAAGGGCGAGGGCCTGGAGAAGGGCGACAAGGTCACCTGGAGCAGCCACGGCTCCCGGGCCGAGGGCGAGGTGGAGAAGAAGATCACCAAGCGCACGGAGGCCGGGGGACGCACGGTGGACGCTTCGCCCGACGACCCGCAGTACAAGGTCCGCAGCGACAAGTCGGGCGGATCGGCGGTGCACAAGCCGTCGGCGCTGAAGAAGAAGTGAGGCGGCATGGACGGTGACGAGTTGCAGGAGATCCGGGACGGCTTCCGCGAGGTGGTGAACATGGCGCCGGCCGATCTGGAGGCGTGGCTGGAGACCGACGAGTCCCAGGACGCCGGTCACCACCAGGACGGGGGCGAGTCCACCGGGCACGCGTCCGGCCGCCGGATCGTGCGGATCCGGCGGACGAACGAGGAGGACCTCTCGGACGACGACTACGAGCACATGCGCAAGGTCGTCGGCTACGTCCGCCGGCACCTGGCCCAGCGCCCGTCGGGCGACGTCGAGGAGTCCAGGTGGCGCTACTCGCTCATGAACTGGGGCCACGACCCCCTCGCGTGACACCGCCGTCGAGCCCGCCGGAAGGAGACACACCCGATGGGAGACGCGCACCGGCGCCCCGAGGGCGTCAGCGACGAGACCGTGGAGGCACTGGGCTCCCTCTCCAAGGCCCTGGAGACGACCGAGTGCGCCCGCGGGCACCTGTTCGCCTTCCACCAGCTGACCGGCTCGGCGGACTTCGAGCTGGACCGCGCCGTCGAACTGCTGCGCGCCGCCGGGCACCCGGAGTGGGCGGAACGGGTCCGCACCGAGATCCTGGGCCGCAACGTCATCCCCGGACACTGGACGTTCCAGGTCGTCGAGGCGTACGACCGGACCTACTACGAGCCGTTCAGGGACCTGGAGCGCGAGGCCGTGGACCGGCTCGCCGAGGGCCGCGTCCACCTGTACGAGGCGGAGCTGAAGGAGGCCCGCCGCACCCGGAACCACCCGGACCACACGGCCGGCCCCGACGCCCCTCCCACCTGACGGCTGACGGCAGCCCGACGGCTGCCGCTGAGTGTCCGGCGCCTGCGTTCAGTCGCGTCCGCGGGCCCGTTTGAAGCGGTCCAGGCCCTCGGCGAGGTCGACGATCGGGTCCGGGTAGGCGTCGTACTTCGCGCGCTCCGGGCCCGCCAGCCGCCACGGCTCGTGCACCAACCGCCCTTCCAGACCCTCCAGTTCGGGCACCCAGCGCCGCACGTACGCGCCGTCCGGGTCGAAGCGCCGTGCCTGGGTGAGCGGGTTGAGGACGCGGTGCGGGCGGGTGTCCGTGCCGGTACCGGCGGCCCACTGCCAGTTGAGCTGGTTGTTGGCCACGTCGCCGTCCACGAGCAGGTCCAGGAAGTGCCGCGCGCCCACCCGCCAGTCGATGTAGAGCGTCTTGGTGAGGAAGCTGGCGGTCAGCAGCCGGGCCCGGTTGTGCATCCAGCCCTCGTGCCGCAGCTGGCGCATGGCCGCGTCGACGACCGGGTAGCCCGTGCGCCCGTCCTTCCAGGCGGCGGTGTCCTCGTCGGCCCGGGCACCGGTGCGCCAGTGGTCGTGCCGGGTGCGGTAGTCGTGCGCCGAGGAGCCCGGCCGCGCGGACAGCACCTGGTGGTGGAAGTCCCGCCAGGCGACCTGCCGCACGAACGCCTCGGCGCCGGCACCGCCCTTGCCGCGGGCGCGGTGCACCAGCTCGACGGGGGAGAGGGCACCGAAGTGCAGGTGCGGGGAGAGGCGTGAGGTGTCGTCGCCGGCCAGGTCGTCGTGCCGGTCCGCGTAGCCCGTGATGCCGTCGCGCAGCCAAGCCGTCAGACGTTTCCTGGCCTCCTCCTCGCCGCCGGCCGCCAGCCCCGGGGACAGTCCTGTGAGGTCGCTTCGGCTCATCAGCGGCTCCGAGTCGACGCCGTCCGGGACCCGGACCTTGCGGGGCGCGGCGAGCGCGTCGCGGACGGAGCACTCGCTCCACCGACGGAAGTACGGCGTGAAGACGGCGAAGTGGTCGGAGGAGGCCGGGGTGACCGCCCCCGGCGCCAGCACCGTCGTCACGGCGTCGTGCACGTGCAGTCGGCAGCCCCGCGCCCCGAGGGCGTCCCGGAGCAGTTCCTCGCGCCGGTGCGCGTGCCCGCTGACGTCGGCCGCCATGTGCACCTCGTCGGCCCCCGCCTCGCCGGCCACCGCGCACACCTCCTCGACCAGGTCGCCGGAGCGGACGATCAGCCGCCCGCCCCGCTCCCGCAGCCCCGTGTCCAGGTCGCGCAGGCAGTCGGCGAGGAAGGCGAGCCGGTTGGGCGCGGCGAAGCCGGCCGCGTCGACGGCCCGGTCGCGGACGAACAGCGGTACGACGGCCGCGGACCCGTCGAGGGCCGCGCGCAGGGGCGGGTGGTCGTGCAGCCGCAGGTCGCGGGTGAACAGGACGACCGACGTGGTCATGACGCTCCTCGCAGGGGGGTCGGGCCGCCGGACCGGGCGGGGGCGACGCGCGGCGGTCTCATCGGGCCGCCGGGCCACGGGTGGCTGCCCGGGCGATGTTGCGGGCCATGCCGCCGAACACCACGGCGTGGAACGCCCACACGCTCCACCAGTAGGCGTGCCCGGCCAGCCCGTGCGGATGGAACAGCGCCCGCTGCCGGTACCGCGTCCGGCCGGAGTCGTCGGTGTCGGCGTACATCTCCAGCCAGGCCAGGCCCGGCAGCCGCATCTCGGCGCGCAGCCGCAGCAGCCGGCCGGGGACGATCTCCTCCACCCGCCAGAAGTCGAGCGAGTCGCCGGCCCGCAGCCGGGCGGCGTCCCGGCGGCCGCGGCGCAGGCCGACGCCGCCGACCAGCCGGTCGAGCCAGCCCCGTACCGCCCAGGCCAGCGGGAAGGAGTACCAGCCGTTGTCGCCGCCGATCCCCTCGATGACCCGCCACAGCGCGGCGGGCGAGGCGTCGACGGTCAGCGTGCGGTGGTCGGTGTAGAGGCTGCCGCCCGCCCAGTCCGGGTCGGTGGGCAGCGGGTCGCTGGGCGCCCCCGGCACCGACGCGGACGACCAGCGGGTGGTGACCTGGGCGTCCCGCACGCGTTGCAGGGCCAGCCGCAGCGCGCCGTCGAAGCCGAGGGGATACCCCGGCGGCGCGGGCACGTACTTGAGGATGTCGTTCTCCCGGCACACCACCTCGTGCCGCAGCGACTCGGTGAGCGGGCGGGCGATCGAGGCCGGGACGGGCGTGATCAGGCCGACCCAGTGACTGGACAGGCCCGGTGACAGCATCGGCACCGAGACGATCAGACGCTTGGGCAACTCCGCCACCTCGGCGTAGCGGACCATCATCTCGCGGTAGGTCAGGACGTCCGGCCCGCCCACGTCGAAGGCGCGGGACACCTCCGCCGGCATCGTCGCGCTGCCGACGAGCGCGCGCAGCACGTCCCGGACGGCGATCGGCTGGATGCGGGTGTGCACCCAGCTGGGCGTGACCATCACCGGCAGCCGCTCGGTGAGGTAGCGCAGCATCTCGAAGGAGGCCGACCCGGAGCCGATGACGATCGCGGCGCGCAGCACGGTCGTGGGCACCCCCGAGGCCAGGAGGATGCGGCCGACCTCGGCACGGGAGCGCAGGTGCGGGGAGAGTTCGCGTTCCGGCACGTCGGACGGGGTCAGGCCGCCGAGATAGACGATGCGACGCACCCCGGCCGCCTCGGCCCGCTCGGCGAAGGTGCGCGCCGCGCGCCGGTCCGTCTCCTCGAAGTCGTCGCCGCTGCCCAGCGCGTGCACCAGGTAGTAGGCGACATCGACGCCCTCCATCGCCCGCGACACCGAGTCGGCGTCCAGGACGTCGCCGCGCACCACCTCGGCCTCGCCGGCCCACGGGTGGTCGCGCAGCTTCTCGGGCGAGCGGGCCAGGCACCGCACCCGATGGCCGGCGCCCAGCAGCTCCGGCACGAGCCGCCCGCCGACGTAGCCGGTGGCGCCGGTGACGAGGCAGCGCAGGTTCGTTCCGCCGCCCTCACCCGGGCCTTCGCCGCTCGCGCGGTCGCGTTCTGCACTCATGGGGCTCCGTCTCTCACGGGACTGTCGTCACGTGATCACTTCCCGCGGGCGCACGGTGATGGATGCGCGGGTTCCCAGGTTGACCCTTCTATACGCTGATCGCGTGGCGACAGCGAACCAGCGCGGGCAGCACGCGCACGAACGGGGGACCGGGGCCGGTCCCGAGGCGAGTGACCTGCACGTCCTCGCCTCGCACCTGAGGCGGATGAACGGCGAGATCAACCGCCTCGTGCACGGTTTCGCCGGCAGCCAGGGTCTGCACGCCACCGACGTGCAGGCGCTCGCGGCGATCCTCGACTCGCCCGAGCCCATGACGCCGGGCCGGCTGCGCGAGCACCTCGGGCTCACCTCGGGCGCGGTGACCGCGTGCGTGGACCGGCTGGAGCGCGCGGGGCACGTGCGCCGGGTCCGGGAGAGCGCCGACCGCAGGGTCGTCCATCTGCACTACGTGCCGGACGCGCGGGCGGCGGCCCGGACGTACTTCAGGCCGCTGGCCGAGGCCGCCGCGTCGGCCCGCTCGCGCTTCGACGAGGACGAACTGGCGGTCGTGGTGCGCTTCCTGGCGGCGATGAACCAGGAACTGGGGCTCGTACGGTCCGACGCCGGCTGACCGACCGCCGTCCACCGCATCCGGAGGACCTGCCGGGGCAGAAGTCCGGTGTGTCACGAGGGCCCTCAGTAGTTCAATCATTGAGATTGTTTATGATCGAGTTACTTTCCTCGCCGCCGGAGACCAGGAGACCTGAAGAACGATGTCCATCCCCACCCGACGCGCCCGCTGGCTCGTCCCCGTCGTCCTGCTCCTGGCCTGGCTCGGCATCGGCGGAGTGCTCGGCCCGTACGCCGGGAAGCTCGGCGAGGTCGCCACCAACGACCAGGCCGCCTTCCTGCCGCGCAGCGCGGAGTCCACCCGGGTCGTCGACGCCCAGAAGGCGTTCCAGCAGGACGAGACGCTCCCGGTGATCGTCGTGTGGACCGCGGACGACGGCGGCTCCGTCACCGAGCACCGCGCGGCGGCCACCCGGTCGGTCGCCTCCGTCGAGGGCGAGCCCGGCGTCGTGGGGTCCCCGTCACCGGCGCTGCCCTCCGAGGACGGCGAGGCTCTCCAGGCCGTCGTCCAGCTGAGGCCCGACCTCGGCGAGGCTCTGCCGGACGCCCTGGAACGCGTCCAGGACGCCGTCGGGAAGGTGCCCGGCACCGAGGCGCAGCTCGCGGGACCGGCCGCCTCCCAGGCCGACCTTTCCGACGCCTTCTCCGGCATCGACGGACTGCTGCTCGGCGTCGCCCTGATCACCGTGCTGGTGATCCTGCTGCTCGTCTACCGCAGCGTCCTGCTGCCCCTGGTCATCATCCTCGGCGCGGTCTTCGCCCTGGGCCTGGCCTGCGCGATCGTGTACGCCCTCGCCGACCGCGGCGTCGTGCGCGTGGACGGGCAGGTCCAGGGCATCCTCTCCATCCTGGTCATCGGCGCCGCCACCGACTACGCGCTGCTGCTCACCGCCCGCTTCCGCGAGGAACTCGCCCGGCACCCCGACCGGTTCGGCGCCGTCCTCGCCGCGCTGCGGGCGTCCTGGGGCGCCGTCGTCGCCAGCGCGGCGACCGTCGCCCTGGGTCTGCTGGCGCTGCTGCTCAG
Source organism: Streptomyces sp. NPDC107500 (assembly GCF_055582785.1). NCBI lineage: Bacteria > Bacillati > Actinomycetota > Actinomycetes > Kitasatosporales > Streptomycetaceae > Streptomyces > Streptomyces sp. NPDC107500. The sequence goes on along the minus strand of NZ_JBVJPF010000004.1, from coordinate 643,510 downwards.
CGACCTCACCAACAACCGCGCGCTCGGGCCCGTCGGCGCCATCGGCATCGTCTGCGCGGTGCTGAGCACGCTCACCTTCCTGCCCGCCGTGCTGGTGCTGCTCGGCCGCGCCGCCTACTGGCCGGCCAAGCCCGTCCGGACCGGCGACCCCGAGGCCGGGCACCGCCTGTGGCACCGCGTCGCCGAACGCGTGGACCGGGCCCCGCGCCGTATCTGGGCGATCTCCCTGGCCGCGCTGATCGCCTGCGCCGCCTTCGCCCCGACCCTGACCTCCCGGGGCGTCCCGCTGGACGAGATCTTCGTCAACGACGCGCCCTCGGTCTCCGCCCAGCAGACGCTGGCCCGGCACTTCCCGGGCGGCTCCGGCAACCCCGCCGTGATCATCGCCGACGCCGACCGTCTCGACCCGGTGCTCACGGCCGCCCGCGACACCCGCGGCGTCGCCTCCGCCGCCCCGGTCACCTCCTCCGGCCGCCCCGGAGGCGGGGAGCCGAAGGTCGTCGACGGCCGGGTGCGGATCGACGCGACGCTCCAGGCGCCGGCCGACAGCGACGCCGCCAAGAGCGCGGTGGCCCGGCTCAGGTCCGCCGTCCACGAGGTGCCCGGCGCGGACGCCCTGGTCGGCGGCTACACCGCCCAGCAGTACGACACCCAGCGCACCGCCGAACACGACCGCACGCTCATCGTGCCCGTGGTCCTCGCCATCATCCTGGTCATCCTGGTCGCCCTGCTGCGCTCGCTGCTGATGCCGGTGCTGCTGGTGGCCACGGTGGCGCTGAACTTCCTGGCCACCCTGGGCATCTCGGCCCTCGTCTTCACCCACGTGTTCGGTTTCAGCGGCACGGACGCCTCCGTCCCGCTGTACGGGTTCGTGTTCCTGGTCGCCCTGGGCGTGGACTACAACATCTTCCTGATGTCCCGGGTGCGCCAGGAGTCGCTGCGGCACGGGGTGCGGGAGGGCATCCTGCGGGGCCTGACCGCCACCGGCGGCGTGATCACCTCGGCCGGTGTCGTCCTCGCCGCCACCTTCGCCGCGCTCGGGGTGATCCCGCTGGCCTTCCTGGTGCAGATCGCCTTCATCGTGGCCTTCGGCGTCCTGCTGGACACCCTCGTGGTGCGCTCCCTGCTGGTGCCCGCGCTCGCCCGCGACATCGGCCGCGTCGCCTGGTGGCCGAGCCGGCTCGGCCACCGCACACCGCCCGGGACGGAGTGACCCGGGCGGGACGTCACGCGCCGGGAGACCCCGCGACGGGCCGCACCGTGCCGAGGAAGCGCCGCACCTCGATCTCGATGACGACCCGCTCCGGGTTCTCCCGGGGCTGCTTGTAGCGGGCCGCGTACCGGATCTCCGCGTCGCGGACCGACCCGGCGTCCTCCCGCACGGTCGCGACGCCCTCCAGCGTGGACCAGCGTCTGCCGTCCACCTGCCCCACGGCGACGACGGCGGACCCGGCCCGCAGCACGTTGCGGGCCTTGGCGGTGCCCCGGCCGGTGATGACCCGGGCCGTGCGCGTGGTGTGGTCGTACGTCACTCCGACCGGGACCAGGTGCGGGCTCCCGTCCGCGCGCGGCGTCGACAGGAAGCACACCCGGCGCTCCCGCCAGAACCCGACGAACTCCTCGTCCGCGTCGTGCCGTTCCCCGGTGTCCATCCGTACTCCTCGTCCGAGCCGCGTGTGTCCCGTCGGGAACAGCATCGCCCGGGGCGCCGCGGCGCCGCTCGGCGGGGTGCGCACCGGGATCAGGCGGCGGCGTCCCGTTCCGCGGGGCGCGGCGCGGCCGATTCGGGGAGGCGGGCCGGGGCGTCCTGGCCGCGGCCGCCCGGGAGGAGTCTCAGATGGCGGCGCCGGGCGTGCCGGGCCGGGGCCGGATCGGCGAAGAGCCGGTCCTCCAGATACGTCATGGTGAAAAGCAGCAGCCCGACTCCGGGCAACAGCAGGACGGCAACGAAAACCACGGCGCGGGTCCCCCTCCGCTGTGGACGACTCCCTGCGGGTGCCCCGGCGGACGCCGGTGATGGGCCGGTACCGGGTGAAGATGACGCAACTGTCGGACATAAGGGGCAAGTGACGGAAGGGCGGGCGGGTGTGTCGCGACTCACCGGCCGTCATGTTCGCGCCTCGGGTGGGTAGGCGGCCCCGACGGCGGACACGTCACCCCCGAAGAACGGAGCAGTCGAGCCGATGTCGCACACCTTCCCACCCACCGGCCAGGGCACGGACACGCAGTTGGCGGCCTCCTGGTCGGACTGGTTCGGCGACCACACCGAGGCGCTCATCGGGATACCCCTGCGCATCGCGCTCATCGTCGTGGTCCTCCTGGTGCTGCGCGCGGTGGCCAAGCGGGCCATCACCCGGGTCGTCCAGCGGGTCCTGGAACCACCGGCGGGCGAGGCCGAACGGAGCAGGCCGCGCAGGTCCGGCCGGGGCGCCGCCGTCCTGCACCGCGACCGGTCCCGGGCGCGGCAACGCCGCGAACAGCGGGCCCGCACCATCGGCTCGGTGCTCAGCAGCGTCGTGACCATCGTGCTGTTCATGGTCGGCGTGGCCATGGTGCTCGACCAGGTCGGCATCGCGCTGGGTCCGCTGCTCGCCAGCGCCGGAGTGGTCGGCCTGGCGATCGGTTTCGGCGCGCAGAGCCTCGTCGCCGACTACCTGTCCGGCCTGCTCATCATGGTCGAGGACCAGTACGGCGTCGGCGACTCCGTCGACCTCGGAGAGGCCATCGGCGAGGTGGAGCACGTCGGCCTGCGGCTGACCCACGTGCGCGACCTCAACGGCGGTCTGTGGCACATCCGCAACGGCGAGATCCTGCGGGTCCGCAACGACAGCCAGGAGTGGGCGCGGGCCGTCCTGGACGTCGCCGTCGCCCACGACGCCAACCTCGACACGGTCTACCGCGTGCTGGAGGACACCGGCCGCGCGCTGCGCGACGAACCGGAGTTCGCGGACGTCCTGCTGGAGGACCCCGCCGTGTGGGGCGTGCAGTCCCTGGACGCCGAGGGCGTGCTGGTGCGCCTCGCGGTCAAGACCGTGCCGCTCCAGCAGTGGGGGGTCACCCGCGAACTGCGCCGCCGGGTCAAGGACGCGCTGGACGACGCGGGCATCGAGACTCCCTTCCCGCGGCGGACCGTGTGGCTGCGCACCGAGCCGTCGGACGCCGAGGCGGACGCGTTCACCCGCTGACACGTGAGGGCCGGGGTTTGCCGGTTCGGCAAACCCCTTTGGCGTCGCCGGGGCGGTAGGTGCAGCCTGCGTACGGGCGCGTGCACACAGCGCGCGTCCCGTGTCGCAGACGCGACCCACCGCCGCCCAGGAGGCACCATGACCGACCTGCCCCTCCCCGCCCCCGCCGCGGAATTCTGGGAGGCCCGCTACCGCGACACCGACCGGGTCTGGAGCGGCCGCCCCAACGGCCTGCTGGTGCGCGAGGCGAGCGGCCTCACGCCCGGGACCGCGCTGGACCTCGGCTGCGGTGAGGGCGCGGACGCCGTGTGGCTGGCCGCCCGCGGCTGGCGGGTCACCGGCGTGGACATCTCCGGCACCGCCCTCGAACGCGCCGCCGGGCACGCGGCCGAGGCCGGGGTGGGCGACCGGGTCGACTGGGAACGCCACGAGCTGGGACTCTCCTTCCCCGAGGGTGTGTTCGACCTGGTCAACGCGCAGTACTTGCAGTCCCCGGTCGCCTTCGACCAGCGGGCGGTGCTGGACGCCGCGGCGCGGGCCGTGGCGCGCGGCGGCACGCTGCTGGTCGTGATGCACGCCGGCTGGCCCTCCTGGCAGACCGAGCCGCCCTTCGACGCGGTCTTCCCCACGCTGGACGGGGTCCTCGCCGAACTCGCCCTGCCGGACGGCGAGTGGACCGTCGAGACCGCGGAGACCGTCCGCCGTCCGAGCCTCTCGCCGGAGGGTGCCGAGGGCTTCCGCGAGGACAACGTGTGGCGCCTGCGCCGGGCGTGAGAGCCCCGATGTGTCTGGTATGTGGCTTTTGTTGAAGAAGTTATCTTCTGAGAATTTTGAGAAGAGAGGCATGTTTTGGGACTCACCGGACACCCTTGGGTGTGAAGGCCATTTGGCTACCAGAGGGAGATGGTGAAATGCCTTCCAAGGACAAGGTGCTCGAGGAAGTCACCCGCACCGAGAACATCGAGATCGACGCGGTACTCGACCCCGCCGAGGCTGACGGAGTCTTCCGTGACAGCCGCGAGTGCGCCGCGCTCGCCCTCCAGTCCGGAGGTGGCAGCCTGCTGCTTTCGCCGCCGGCCCCGCGCCCGAAGAAGGGTTGACGGACCGACGGGAGCAGTGAAATGGAGCAGTCGAGCACGTCGGCCCTCCTGCAGGGCGCGGTGCTGGACCTCGCTTCCGACGTGGTCTCCGCTCTTCGGAGCGGAGACCACGTGCGAGCGGGCAGCACCCTGACGACCGGCGGCGCCGGTGAGGGCGTCGCGCGTGCCGCGGTACGCGTCCTGGGCGCCGACACGCTGTTGCCCGCCGCCCTCCTGCGCGTTCCGCCCGACCCAGGGCAACTCGCGGTGTTCAAGGACGCCGTCACGGCCCATCCGCCGCGTCCCGACGCGGCCCCCACCGTCGTATGGAGCCACTGGGCCATGGCCCGTGCCCTGCGCCGGCTCGACCAGCCGCCGGGTCCGACCGCCGGCGAGCCGGGTGCGGAACCCGGCACCGGCTGGCTCGACGAGGCCGGCTGGCAGGTGCTGACCCATCAGCTCGCGGTCCTCGCGCCGCTCGCGCTGCCCGGCGAGGAGTGCGCGGTGACCCGCCTGGCCCGGCGCCGCCCGGTGGACGTGGCCCGCGGATTCGTCCGGGCGGTACGCCGCCGGGACTGGCAGCAGGCGGCCGGAGCCGGACGCTGGCTCACCCTCCTGGACGGGGTGCCGGAGAGTCTGGGCCTCGAAGCGGGACTCGACTTCGTACGCCTGATGGGCGGCTCGGACCCCAGGGTGGCGCTCCAGCTGGAGGCGGCGCGGCTGATGCCCGCCGGAGTCCTCCTGTGAGCGTCCGGGGCGTCGAGGAGGCGGCCTTGGACTGGGTGTGGGACCACCGCGACCACTTCGCGCTCGGCGAGGACGCGCTGGCGGCGGAGGGCCAGGTCAACCGGACGTGGAAACCGCTGGGCGAACTGACCCGGGTCTGCGCCTCCGTGTCCCTGTGCACCCCGCCACCGGATCCGCTGCACCGCCGGGTGTCCGACCTGCTGGACTTCGCCTGGCAGCAGACCCACCGGGGCGAGCTGTTCCCGCTGATGCAGTCGCTGGAGCCGTTCGCCACCTACCCGTTGGAGGTGTACGCCGCCTTCGCCTCGGCCGGATTCCGCCACCCGGGCTACGAGGCGTCCGCCGCGGTGGTGGCCCGCACCCGCGGCTGGCGGCTGACCGAGCAGTACCCCACCCGGCGGCTCGGCGTCCTGGAGGCCGAGCGGCACAGCGGCATCCACCCGCACGGACACCTCCCGCAGGCGCTGGGCCGGACCTGGCTGGGCGGCCTGCCCGAGCCGTGGACCTTCGAACGCGCGGCCGGCTACGCGCTCACCCACGTCGTCTTCCACCTCACCGACTGGGGACGCAGCGCCCAGGGCGTGCCACCCGATCTCGCGGAGTACCTGGCGCACTGGCTGCCGCCCTGGCTCGACACCTGCCTGGAGGCCCGGATGTGGGACCTGAGCTGCGAACTGCTGGCGGTCGCCGCCAGCCTGCCGCACCCGCCGGAGCCGGCCGTCCTGGAGGACGCCTGGCGGCGCGTCGCGGCGGCCCAGGACACGTCCGGCGCGATACCCGAGGAGGGCGTCCTTCAGGACGCCGCCGGGGAGCACGCGGGAAGCGATCCCTATGACTTCACGGACTGTTACCACTCCACGCTGATGGCCGTGTTCGCGGCCGCCCTCACCACCGCACGGCTGCGGGACACGGACCACGCCGGACAAGGAGTGCCGGGATGACGGACACCCGCCTGATCCACGGCGTCGGCACCGGCGCGCTGGAGTGGCTCTGGGCCCACCGCGACGGCTTCCGCCTGGAGCAGGACGTGGACCCCGAGACCGGCTTCCTGGAGCGCTTCAAGCCGATCGGCGAACTCGCCCTGATCTGCAAGGTGCTCTTCCGTGAGGGCGTCGCCGGCTCCCGGCAGGCCCAGCTCGCGCGCCAACTGCTCGACCACACCTGGCGCGAGACCCTGGACGGCGGCCGGATGCTGGTGCGCGGCCAGCGGATCGAGCCCTTCTCGCCCGTCCCCTTCGAGGTGTACCTGCCGTTCAAGGAGCTGGGCTACAGCCAGCCCGAGGTGGAGGAGGCCACGGTCCTCAACCACCGGCTGGACAGCTGGGCGCGGTTCCCCGTGACGCCGACCCGGCGCCTGGGCCTGTCCGCGTTCCAGCGCCGCTTCGGCCTGGCCGCCCGGCCGCCCGAGGCCGACCTGGTCGCCACCACCTGGCTGGCGGGGACTCCCGAGCCGTGGACGGTCGAGGGCCACACCGCGTACGACATCACGCACACCGTCTTCCACCTGACCGACTGGGGCGAGAACCCCGGCGGGCTGCCGCCCTCCGTCGCCGAGTACCTCGCCACCTGGCTGCCGGTGTGGATCGACGACTGGCTGGACCTCGAACGCTGGGACCTGCTCGGCGAACTCCTCGTGGTCGACGCCTGCCTGCCCCGGCCCACCCTCGACGAGGCCGCCTGGCGGGGCTTCGCCGCCGCGCAGCAGCCCGACGGCGCCATGCCCGCCGTACGCACCATGCCCGAGGGCGACCCCGAATCGCTGTTCGACCTGGTCTACCACCCGACCCTGGTCGCCGCCTTCGCCTCCCTGCTCGCCACCTCCCGCGCGCTCAGCGAGCTGGCGCACACGGCGTCGTGACGGGCCGTCCCACGCCCTGGCCGGGCGACCCCGACGACGCGGGCGACTTCCCGGCGGGCCCGCACACGCGACCCGGACCCGCCGACGACGCCGCCCTGCGTGAACGGCTGGCCGAGGCCGTCGCCGCCTGCGACGCCCCCGACGTCGTCTTCGCCGTCTCCCGGCACGGCCGGCGCACCCTGGTCGGCGGCGGCACCGCACCACCCGCCGACGCCCCCCGCGAGGACCTGCGCTACGAGATCGGGTCGGCCTCCAAGACGTTCACCGGACTGCTGCTGACCCGGCTCGTGCGGCGCGGCGCGCTCACCGGCGGCGAGGCGGCCGTCACCTGCCTGGACCCGGGCCGCCCGGCCGGCCCGCACCCCGTGACGCTGGCCCACCTGCTCACCCACACGGCGGGGCTGCCCGCCCTCCCGGCCGGCTTCCTGCGCACCGGCCTGCCCGCCTGGCGCACCAACCCCTACGCGCGCTACCCGGCCGAGCGGCTGACGGACACCTTCCTGCGCCACCGGCCCAGGCACCGTCCCGGAACCCGCTGGCACTACTCCAACTACGGCGTCTCGGTGCTCGGACACGCCGTCGCCGCCGTCCTGGGGACGCCCTGGGAGGACCTGCTCACCCGTCAGGTCCTCGAACCCCTCGGCCTCCACGGCACCGCCCTGCGCGCCGAGGGCCCCGGCACCGACGCCGTGGGACACGGCAAGGACGGCCGCACCGTCGTCCCGCCGTTCGACGCGGGCGGCTTCCAGGCGGCCGGGGCCGTCAGGTCCACCCCGCACGACCTGCTCACCTTCCTGGAGGCCCACCTCGACCCGGCCGGCTCACCGGCCGCCGGAGCGCTGGGCGCCGTGCGCGTACCCGTGCTGCGGCGGGGCCTGGGGCACCGGCACGTGCACACGGTGGCGTGGTTCCGGCACCCCACCGACGGCGGGCCGATGTACTTCCACAGCGGGGCCACCCTGGGGCAGCAGGCGTTCCTGGGCTTCCGCCCCGACACGGGCACGGCCCTGGCGGCGGTGTGCGGCAGGCGCTTCCGCCCCGCGGACCCCTTCATCGCGGGCGCCTACGCCTTCCTCGCGCAGACACAGCGGTAGGCGCGGGGCCGCGTCCGGCGGCGGCCCCGCGCCCAGGACCGCCTCGCGGCGGCCGTCAGTTCGTCAGACCCGCTGCCACAGGGCCGGGGTGCTCTCCGGCGAGCCCACGCCCTGCGCCTGGTGGCCCTGGAGGCACCGGTAGCGCGCGCCCGCGTAGGACACCGTGGCGCCCGCCTCGTACACGCGGCCCGCGGTCCACGCGTCCGCCGCCGCGTTGTCCTGCGGCGGCGCGGGGGTCCCGGCCGCGGCCGAGGTGGTCTTCAGGGTGAGGCCGAAGTCGCTCAGGGTCGCGTTGATCGGCTGGTAGAAGGTGGTCCCGCCGTTGGTGCAGTCACCGGAGCCGCCGGACGTGGTGCCCTGGCCCTGGGTGCCCGAGACGTAGGGGCCGCCCGAGTCGCCGGGTTCGGCGCACACCGTCGTCTCGGTGAGCCCGTTCACGGTGCCCTCCGGGTACGTGACACTCGTGTCGTGCTGCTGGACGGTGCCGCAGTGCCACCCCGTGGTGGAGCCCGAGCGGCACACCGAGGCACCCACGAGCGCCTCCACCGAGCCGGCGATCTGCACCTTCGCGCCGTCCTCGCCCTTCACGTCCGGCGTCGCCGTCCAGTCCGAGTTGACGCCCACCCAGGCCATGTCCTTGCCGGGGAAGGTGGAGGCCTGGAAGGTGCCCTGGGCGGCCTCGTTGAACCCGGTCGTGGTGGCGCCCGGGTCGCCGCAGTGCCCGGCCGTGGCGAAGCCCTGCTGGTCGTCCTTGGTGACGCCGAACCCGATGGAGCAGCGGGCCTGGTCGTTGATGTAGTAGGCGTCGCCGCCGACCAGGTCCGTCAGCAGCCGCGGCTGGTTCGCGGAGATCCGGACGCCCACGTCCCGCCCCGCCAGACCGGAGGTCTCGACGAAGGCGTCCGCCGCGGACCGGCTGGTGGCCTGGACCACGACCCGGTTGGTCTTCACGTCGACGTACCAGACCGGCGTCTGCCGGGTCCGCACCCGGACGGCGGACGCGTCCAGCTTCTCCTTGACCGAGCGGAGTTCGGCCAGGCCCCGCTCGACGACCGCCGCCTTGGCACCGCCCGCCTCGATGGCGGAGGTGTCCGCCGCGTCCGTGGTGGCGACGGTCAGTTCGGCGGAGGTCGCGCCGCTCACCCAGGCCCCCGCGAAGCGGTCGCCCAGCGTGTTGCGCAGCATGCCCGCGCGCGTACCCGCCTCCTGCTCGTTGGCCAGCCGTGCCGCCGCCTGCCCGGGCGCCAGCCCGAGGTCGCGCTCCATCGCGCGCAGCATCCGCGCCGACGGCGCCGCCGGGGCGGGCGTCCGGACGGCGGTGGGCTGCGCACCGGGAGCGGGGAGCGGCGCGGCCGACGCGGCCGAGGGGAGTGCGGTCAGGACCAGGGCGCCGAGCGCGGTGAGGGCTGCGCGGCGGCTGCGCGCGGCGTGTCTGCCGACCATGCGATGTGCCTCCTTCGAGGGCTGTGCGAGACAGCGGTGTTCGGTGCGCGACCGTGGATCACGGTGCGACTGCGACGAAGTCACAGGTCTTGCCGGAAAGACCGAAGGCGACACCGGCCCCGGCCGTCTTTCGCGCTATGGGGGACGCGGTGGGTGGCAAGTGCAGTACGCGCGGCACCCGCCCGTCCGCCGGCCCGGGGCTCAGGCGGGCTTCAGACCCGGTGCGCCGGCCTCCGTGACGAAGGACGCGGCCGTGGTGATCGCGGCGCCGGGCGTGGTGACGGCGGACACCGTCCGGAAGTCCAGATGGGCGGCCTGAAGGTCCAGTTCCACCCGGACGTAGCCGCGCTTGGCGTTGTAGAACTTCATGTGCGGGTTGGCCCGCAGGTACAGGTCCCAGTTGGCGGGCTGCTCCACGCCGTCCCGGCCGCTGGCCACCGAGGTGCAGGTGATCTCGGTGCCGACGGTGGCCGACGCCGGGTCGTCGAAGTCCTCCTTGACGTCCAGGGCGTAGCCCACGTGCACGTCGCCGGTGAGGATCAGCCAGTTGTCGACCCCGGCGGCCTTCGCCCCGGCGACGAGCCGGTCGCGCGAGGCGCGGTAGCCGTCCCAGGCGTCCATCGAGAGCGCGGCGTCGGCGGTGTCGTCGAACTTGCGCTGCGAGAAGCAGACCTGCTGGGGCATCACGTTCCACAGCGCGGTCGAGCCCTGCCAGCCGTTCAGCAGCCACTGCTCCTGCGCGGCGCCCGTCATGGTGCGCGCCGGGTCGTCGGACTCGGGCCCGGGGGCGTGCGGCCGGTCGTCGTACGCCTGGTCGGAGCGGTACTGGCGGGTGTCGAGGAAGTCGAACTGGGCGAGCGTGCCCCAGTGCAGCCGGCGGTAGAGCCGGGCGTCCGGTCCCTGCGGCAGCTGCTCGGCGCGCAGCGGCTGGTTCTCCCAGTACGCGCGGTAGGCGGCGGCCCGCCGCAGCAGGAACTCCTCCGGCGGGACGTCGTTCTCGGGAACGCCCCCGGCGTAGTTGTTCTCGGTCTCGTGGTCGTCCCAGGTCACGACGAACGGGTGCGCGGCGTGCGCGGCCTGGAGGTCCTCGTCGCTCTTGTAGAGCGAGTACCGCATCCGGTAGTCCGCGAGGGTCATCGTCTCGCGGTTGAACACGTCGGGCAGCGTGACGTCGGTGTAGTTGCGCTCGCCGCCCGCCGAGTTCACCGCGTACTCGTACAGGTAGTCGCCGAGGTGGAAGACCACGTCGACGTCGTCCTGGGCGACGTGCCGGTGCACCGTGTAGTAGCCGTCCTGGTACGCCTGACAGGCGACGGTCGCGATTTTCAGACCCGACGTGGCGCTGCCCGCCGGCGGCGCGGTGCGGGTGCGGCCGGCCGGGCTGATCCAGGCGCCGGCGCGGAAGCGGTAGTAGTAGACCGTGCCGGGGGTCAGGCCCTTGACGTCGACGTGCACGCTGTGGGCGTACTCGGCGTGCGCCTCGGCGGTGCCGCGCAGCAGGACCGCCGCGAAGTACTCGTCGAAGGCCACCTCCCACTCGACCGTGACCCGTTCCGTGCCCATCCCGCCGTCCTCCAGGAACGGCTCGGGCGCCAGCCGGGTCCACAGCAGCACCGAGTCCGGCAGCGGGTCTCCGGAGGCGACGCCGAGGGTGAAGGGGTCCTTGGTGATCCGGGCGGCCTCGCGCTCGCGGGCGGCGACCGCGCCGCGGGCCGGCCGGTTGGTGGCGAAGGCGAGTGCCGCGGTGGCCGCGGTCACGGTGAGGAAGCGCCTGCGGCCGAGGTGCCGGGCGGCGGCACGCAGCACCGCGTCGTGCGGGGAGAACGCGTGCTCGGCCAGTGCGCTGTGACGGCCCGTGGGCGCCATCTGGTGTCCTCTCGTACGGGGCGTGGCGGACCCCGCATGCTAAGCAGACAAAACACCTGAAACGGGCAGGGCTTGCGGAGTGATCACACAGGAGGAGGTACGCGCGGGCGCCCGGGCCGGACCCGCGGTGCCCGCCTCCGGCCGCGTCGGACACGACCTAGAACGGCAGCGGTGAGCGGCTCACCCTGATCTTCGACTGGCCGTGCGGGCGCTTCTCCCAGTCCTCCATGAACCGCGCGTGCAGGTTGTGCTGGGCGGCCAGCGTGAGCAGGGTGTCCGTGCGGTAGTAGAAGTCCTCGCGCAGCACCTGGTGTTCGGCGCCCTCCGTGCGGTCGAAGGTGAAGTCGAAGAACCCGGTGTCGGTCAGGACGCGGCCCACGTTGCGCAGGCACTCGTCGATGACGCCCGGCGGGGAGTGCGAGAAGACGCTGTGCGCGTGCACGACGTCGAAGTGGGCGTCGGGCAGGAACTCCAGCGTGAGGTCCCCGGTGAGGGTCAGGTGGGGCAGCTTGGCCTGGAGTCCGCGCTCGGTCAGTGTCCTCTTGGCGGCGATCAGGATGTCCGGCGAGATGTCGATGCCGTAGTAGTGGCCGGCGTCGAGGTGGTCGATGAAGCGCCAGCCGCCGCGCAGGTTGCCGCAGCCGATGTCGAGCATGCGGTGCTCCGGCCGGAGTCCGTGCTCGACGAGGTAGTCGAACTGCATCTGCCCGAGAGCCAGCCAGCGGTCGTGGGTTTGGCTGCCGACGGCGGCCTCGGGGTCGCGGCGGGTGTCGGAGGCCATCACGGCCCGGTAGTAGCCGACGTGGTCGGGGTGCCTGAGCCGCAGCCACGCGTCCCGCCCGGCCCGGCGGACGTAGGGGCCGACCCGCTCGGGGTGGCGCAGCGCGTACCCGACCTTGTGCGTGAGCGCCGCGCGGTTGCTGCGCAGCTTCTTCGGTGACCTGGCGTCCTTGGGCATGGCGGAAGCGACCTCCGTACGAGGGACTCGGACACTGCGAGGTGCGGGGAAGGGTGCCAGAGCCGGGGGCGCAATGACAGGACCGCCGTGTCGCGGGTCGGACTGGACTGTCAGTCCAGAGGCTGGACGTGTAGTCTGAGGTTCGTTGGAGTCCGAGCAAGGAGCCCCTGATGAGCGAAACGGCGCTGGACGCCGAGCGCGACGCGGTCCTCGCCGCCCTGCGCCCGGTCGTCGAGGGGATCGCCGCCACCTTCGGGCCGGTCTGCGAGGCGGTCCTGCACGACTACCGGAACCCCGAGCGGTCGGTGGTCGCGGTCGCCGGCTCGGTGACCGGACGGACGGTCGGCGGGGCGATGAGCGAGATCGGCATGCGCGTCCTGGCCCGCGGCGACGAGGCCCGGGACGAGCTGAACTACGTCACCCGCACGGACGGCGGCACCCTGCTGAAGTCCTCCACGATGGTGCTGCGCGACTCCACGGGCGCCGTGTTCGGCGCCCTGTGCGTCAACCTGGACGTCACCGCCGTCGACCGGGCGCACGCCCTGCTCGGCTCCCTGGCGGGGACCGCGGGCACCCCCGCCGATCCGCCGGCCACCACCTTCGGCGACGACATCGACGCGGTGGTCGAGGCGATCGTGGACGCCCACCCGCTGCGCCGGGGCGCCGGCTGGGCGGCCCTGGACCGCGCCCAGCGCCTGGAGCTCTTCCGCGACCTGGACGGGCGCGGCGTGTTCGCCGTACGCCGCTCGGTCGAGCACGTCGCCGCCCGGCTCGGCATCTCCCGGGCCTCCGCCTACCACTACCTCTCCCAGGCCCGCGCCGTGAGCGGCCCGGCCGCCGACCCCGCCGGAGGACACTCGTGACGACCACCACCCCGCCGGTCACCCTCGACGCCGTACGGGCCGCCGCCGCCCGCATCGAGGGCGTCGCGCACCGCACCCCGGTGCTGCGCTCCCGCACCCTGGACGCCCTGGTCGGCGCCGAGGTCTTCCTCAAGTGCGAGAACCATCAGCGGGTCGGCGCCTTCAAGTTCCGCGGCGCCTACCACGCGGCCTCCCGCCTCACGCCGGAGCAGCTGTCCCGGGGCATCGCCGCCTATTCCTCCGGGAACCACGCCCAGGCGGTCGCCCTCGCCGCCCGCGAGCTGGGCACCACCGCGGTGATCGTCATGCCCGAGGACGCGCCGCCCTCCAAGCGCGCGGCGACCGCGGGGTACGGCGCGGAGATCGTCACCTACGACCGCTACACCGGCGACCGTGTGGCCATCGCCGAGGCGCTGGCCGCCGACCGGGGCCTCACCCTGATCCCGCCGTACGAACACCCGGACGTCATCGCCGGACAGGGCACCGCCGCCCTCGAACTCGTCGAGGAGACCGGCGACCTGGACGCGCTGATCGCACCCGTCGGCGGCGGCGGACTCATCGCCGGGAGCGCCACCGCCGTCAAGGGCCTGCACCCCGCCACCCGGGTGATCGGCGTCGAGCCCGAGGCCGGTGACGACACGCGGCGCTCCCTGGCGGCCGGCCGGCGCGTCACCGTGCCGGTCCCGCGCACCATCGCCGACGGCCAGGCCCTGCCCACCCCGGGCGAGCTGACGTTCTCCGTCAACCGGCGGCTGCTCGACGGTGTCGTGCTGGTCTCCGACGACGAGATCCGGGACGCGATGCGCTTCGCCTTCGAGCGGCTGAAGACCGTCCTCGAACCGAGCGGCGCCACCCCGCTGGCCGCGCTGCTGAACGGCCGGATCGACGGCCTGCCCCGCCGGGTCGGCGTGATCCTCTCCGGCGGCAACGTGGACGCCGCCCGTTTCGCCGAACTCTGCGGCGTGCCGGGCTGACCGCACACGTCCCCCGGATGGCGTCGCCGACTTGACAGGCGGACGATGGAGTGGTGGGCCCAGGGACGGTCAGGACAAGGAGGAGCGTCATGTTGCAGGCGAAGACGCTCGACAAGCCCGACGAGCGCCGCGATTTCCCGCGCGGCCACATCGAGGCCGTGCACATGGAGGGACTCGACTTCGCCGTCGCCACCTTCGAGCCGGGGTGGCGCTGGTCGGAGTCGGTGGCGCCGATCGCGGGCACCGACAGCTGCATGATCCATCACAACTGCTACGTGGTGGAGGGACGCATGCACATCCACATGGACGACGGCACCGAGAGCGAGGTGGGCCCGGGCGACGTGTTCGTCTGCTCACCGGGCCACGACGCCTGGGTCGTCGGCGACGGACAGTGCGTCGTGTACGACTTCGCCGGCGCCATGGCGAAGGAGTACGCCAAGGCCGACTGAGCGGATCCCGGTGCCCCTGAGGGCGGCACCGGGCTCACAGGTCGAAGGAAGCGCCCGTGAGCTGCTCGCTCGCCGCCCACAGCCGCCCGCCCTCCACGGGGTCGTCGGCGCCGGTGGGGAGCTTGGCGGGCTTGGGGGTGCCGGAGGTCTGGTCCCGCCCGGCGGGGCCGATGAAGCTGCCCGACGGGACGTGAGGGCTGGTCGCCGCGTACAGCGAGGGCCAGGCCGCACCCTGGGCCGAGCCCATGATGCGCACCGCAGTTGACCGCGGCCATGATCATGGCCGTCGGCGCCGTGTGGACGCACGCTCGGCCCTCCCCGGCCATGCTCGCCGCCTACGAAGCCGACCCTTCGCTCACCGCGTTCAAGCTGGACTTCGTGACCGCACTGCGGGAGATGCTGGCCACGCTCACCGCGGGCACCATCGCCCGCGCCTCCCTGCCATGACGCCCGCCGGGGTCGCGGCCCGTCTAGACTTCCGAACTTCCGAGACCGACTGACGGAAGGCCGGCGCCGTGCGGAGACTCCTCTACGGCATGAACCTGTCCCTGGACGGCTACATCGCCGCGCCCGGCGACGACATCGGCTGGAGCGATCCCAGCGACGAGCTGTTCCAGTGGTGGCTCGACGAGGAGCGGGCGATCAGTCTGCTGCTGTACGGGCGCAAGCTCTGGGAGACCATGAGCGCCTACTGGCCGACCGGCGACCAGCAGCCGGGCGCCACCCCGGCGGAGATCGAGTTCGCCCGGAACTGGCGGGACACGCCGAAGGTGGTGTTCTCCTCGACGCTCGACACGGTCGACTGGAACACACGCCTGGTCACCGGCGACGCGGTCGCGGAGATCGCCCGGCTCAAGGCCGGGGACGGCGGGCCGATGAGGGTCGGCGGCGCGGCGCTCGCCGGGGCGGCGATGCGGGCCGGGCTGATCGACGAGTACACGGTCGTCACCCATCCGGTCCTGGTGGGCGGCGGCACACCGTTCTTCACCGCACTGGACAGCTGGGCGAAGCTGAACCTGGTGGAGACGCGGACGTTTGACGGCGGCGTGGTCCTGACCAGGTACGAGCGCGCGTCGGCGTGACCGCCCGGGCGGTTCCCGGGTCTCACACCGGCAGCAACCGGGTGACCAGCGTGCCGAGTTGACGGACGTTGCGGCACTCGTGCATCTCGATCAGCTCGGCGTACGCCGGGGCCGCCGAGTCGCCGGTGCCCCAGCGGGAGCGCTGTTCCGGGTTGAGCCAGTAGCTGCGTCGCGAGCGCTCGGTGATCCGCCGCAGGGCGGGCAGGTTCGGATCGCTCATGTTGGTGCGGGCGTCGCCGAGGACGAAGACCGTCGTGCGCGGGCCGACCACGTCGGCGTACCGCTCCGCGAACTCGCCCAGGGCGACGCCGTAGTCGCTGCTGCCGTGCCACCCGGTGAGCCGCGCCTCCGCACCGATCCGTGCGCCCAGCCCCTCCGGGTCCGCGGTGCCGTGCGCCAGCAGTCCGGTCACCTCGTCGATGCGGTTGACGAAGGCGAACACCCGCACCTTGGCGAACTGGTCGTGCAGTGCCTGCACCAGCAGCATCGTGAAGTCCGAGAATCCCGCCACCGACCCGGACACGTCGCACAGCAGCACCAGTTCGGGCCGTACCGGACGGCGTCGGCGCAGCACCGGCTTCATCGGCACGCCGCCCGTGGACAGCGACCCGCGCAGCGTGCGTCGCAGGTCGATGCTGCCGCGGGACGCGCGGCGCCGACGGGCCGTCAGCCGGGTCGCGAGCTTGCGGGCCAGCGGCCGCACCGTCCGCCGCAGATCGGCCAGTTGGGCCTGCCCGGCGAGCAGGAAGTCGACGAGATCCGGCGTCGGGGCCACCGCCCGCCGGGCGATCTCGTCGCGTCCGCGCCGCTCCGCGACCCGGCGCCGGGCCTCCGCGGCGACCATCCGCCGGAAGACCTCGATGCGGCGCCGGATCTCGTCCTCGAGGAGCCGGTCGGTGAACCCCGGGGCACCACCCCGTGCCCGCACGTCGTCCCTCACCCGGGCGAGCAGCGTCTGCGGACGGAGCCGGTCGAGCGTCTGGTGCGAGGACCAGCCGTCCGAACCGGGAGAGGTGCCCGGGGTGCCCGGGCCGCCGCCCGCACCGGAGGAACCGTAGGCGCCGAACCCGTCCACCGCCTCCCCGGCCAGCCGGGCCAGCAGCGCGCGGTCGTCGTCGGCGAGCGCCGCGGCGAGCCGGTCGCGCAGCGCCTCCCGGCCGGCGGGACCGGTGCCCGGGCCGCCGACGCCGCGCGGGAAGTACACCTCGAAGACCGGGTCGAACACCCGCCGCTGGTCCGCGGTGTGCAGCAGGGTCGCCGCCAGGCCCTCGCGCAGCAGCTCCCGGTCCGCGAGACCGAGTGACTCCACCGCCCGCGCCGCGTCCACGCTCTCCCCGGTGCCCACCCGCACACCGTGCGCCCGCAACGCCGCCACCAGCGACGTCAGCCGCTCGGCCACGCCCGTGGCCACGCCCGTGGTCACAGCGCGTCCAGGTCGAGCTTGGCGGCGGCCCGCAGGACGTCCTCCTGGTGCTTGAGGACGACGCCGAGGGTGTCCCGTACGACGGTCTCGTCCAGGGTGTCCGCGCCGAGTGCCAGCAGGGTGCGGGCCCAGTCGATGGTCTCGGCGACCGACGGCACCTTGCGCAGCTCCATGGCGCGCAGCGCGCCCACCACCCGCACCAGTGAAGCGGCCAGGGCCTCGTCCAGCCCCGGCACCTTCAGCCGCACGATCCGCCGCTCCAGCTCCTCCTCCGGGAAGCCGATGTGCAGGAAGAGGCAGCGCCGGCGCAGCGCCTCGGACAGCTCGCGGCTCGCGTTCGAGGTGAGGACGGTGAAGGGGCGGCGGGTCGCCGTGATGGTGCCCAGCTCCGGCACGGTCACCTGGAAGTCGCTCAGCACCTCCAGGAGCAGGCCCTCGACCTCGACGTCCGCCTTGTCGGTCTCGTCGATCAGCAGCACCTTGGCGTCGTCCCCGCGGATCGCGGTCAGCAGCGGCCGGGGGAGCAGGAACTCCTCGCCGAAGATGTCGGTCCGCGCCTCGTCCCAGCTCTCGTCGCGGCCCGCGCTGATGCGCAGCAACTGCTTGGCGTGGTTCCACTCGTACAGGGCCCGGGACTCGTCGACGCCCTCGTAGCACTGGAGCCGGACCAGCCGGGCGTCGAAGACCTGGGCCACGGCCTTGGCCAGCTCGGTCTTGCCGACCCCCGCGGGGCCCTCCACCAGCAGCGGCTTGCCGAGCCGGGCGGCGAGGAAGACGGTCGTGGCGACCGCGGGCGACGCCAGGTAGCCGGTCTCGGCGAGGCGTGCGGAGACGTCGTCGACGGAAGTGAACACCGGGGGCCTCCAGCTCTGTGGCGGTGCGTGCAGCCGCTACGTACACGCCTCTATCTAAGCGCTTGTTCACCTCCGCTGTCACGGGAAGGCCGAAGGGAGGGGCGACCGCGGTCGCCCCTCCCTTCCCGTGCCCGGCTCACGCGGCGAGTGTCACCGCCCCCACCGCCGGCGTGCGCAGCACCCGCCGGGCCGTCCCCACGCTCGTCCCCAGCGTCACCGCCGCCGACACCGAGGCCATCGCGAGCCAGACGCCGAGGAACTGGTCCGGCAGCACCGCGTCGGTGCGGACCACCGTGAACGGCACCACGCCGGCCAGCGCGGCCACCGTGCCGAAGAACACCCCGGTGAGCGTCAGGACGACGCCCTCGGCGGCCACCACGCGCAGCACCTGCCCGGGTGTCGCGCCCGCCAGCCGCTGCTGCCCGAACTCACGGGAGCGGTACGTCGTCGCCGCGTACAGCGAGTTCACCAGCATCACGCAGACGAACACCGCGATGATGCCGACCACCGTCAGGTTCAGCGTCTCCAGGTTCTTCGCGTCGACCGACTTGACCAGCCCCGAGGCCGCCACCGCGTCGCTCTCCACCGCCTGCATGGTGAGCGTCGCCGTCGACACCGCCGTGAACAGGATCAGCGACACCAGGATCCCGGCGAGGTGCTCGGACCGCTCGCGCAGGTTGCGCACGGCCAGCCAGCCGCTCGGGCCGCTCAGCGGCAGCCGGTCCAGCACGCCCCGCAGCAGCCCGGGTGAGAGCAGCGCCAGACCGACCGACAGCAGGATCGCCCCGTAGGCCGGCGGTGCCATCAGCATCTCGTCCGTCGCGGAGAACAGGAAGGTGGAGCCGGCGCCCGCGGCGCCGGTGACCAGCGCGGCGTACGCCAGGAACCGCTTGGCCCCGGCCCGCTCCCTGCTGGCCCGCGTCACCCGCCGCACCGCCAGGAAGGCGGCGCCCGCGGCGGCGAGCAGCGTGATGTCCACGCCGCTGATCAGCGCGATCGGGCCGAAGGAGTAGTCGACGGAGTGCGCGACCTGCCCGCTGTCCTGGAACATCTCCAGCAGCGCCCGCCCGCCGAGCATCGCCGGGCCGACCGCCAGCACGGCGCCCGCCAGCGCCACGGCCACCGCCTCACCCACGACCATCCGTTTGATCTGCGCCGGGGTCGCCCCCGAGCAGCGCAGCAGCTCCAGTTCGGCGGTGCGCTGGCGCACGTTGACCGTCAGCGTGGACGCCACCGCGAAGAACACCAGCAGGGTGCCGTAGCCGCCGACGACGCCCGCGGCTGTGCCCAGCGTCTCCGAGCTGACCGCGTCGACGCCGTCCTGCCCGGCCGTGTCGTGCATCGAGTTGAACGTCATGACGACCGCCGCGCCCAGGAAGGCGGACAGCAGCGTCGCGAGGAACCGTCCGGGGCGCTGCCGGATCGACCGAAGGGCCAGTGCCAGCATCGCTCACACCCCCGCCGTCACGGTGTCGCCCAGGTGCGCCAGCCGCTCCGCGACCGCGTTCGGAGTCGGCGCGTCCATCCGCCCCGCCAGCCGTCCGTCGGCGAGGAACACCACGGAGTCCGCGTACGAGGCGGCGACCGGGTCGTGCGTCACCATCACCACGGTCCGCGCGTGCACCCGCACCGCCTCCTGGAGCAGCAGCATCACCTGCCGGGCGCTGCGCGTGTCCAGCGCGCCCGTCGGCTCGTCGGCGAAGATCACCCGGGGCTCGGTGACCAGGGCGCGGGCGATCGCCACCCGCTGCCGCTGACCGCCGGAGAGCTGGGCGGGGCGGTGCCCCAGCCGGTCCCCGAGACCGACGGTGGTCAGGATCTCGCGGGCCCGGCCGCGGTCGACGCGGCGTCCGGCGAGCTTGAGCGGGAGCACCGTGTTCTGCGCGACCGTCAGCGTGTCCAGCAGGTTGTACTGCTGGAACACGAACCCGACCCGGCCGCGCCGGAACTTGGTCAGCTCCGCCTCGGTGCCCCCGGTCAGCTCCGCGCCGTCCACCCACACGATGCCGCTGTCCGGCCGGTCGAGCCCCGCCGCGCACTGCAGCAGCGTGGACTTGCCCGAGCCCGACGGTCCCATGACCGCCGTGAACGTGCCGCGGCCCAGGCTCAGGGTGACTCCGTCCAGGGCGGTCACGGCGTTCTCCTCGGAGCCGTAGGTCCGGGTCACCTTGACGAGCCGGAGGGCCTCGGGGGCGGGGCCCTGGTCGTGGCCGCCGCGTGTGCGGGAACGGAACATCGTCATCACCTTCCGGGTGGCACGCCCTGTGCGGTGCCTCGTCCAAGACGCTACGGAGCGGCGGGCCGGGCCACACTGGGCGCAGAACCCGTATCGGGGGGTGTACTCAGCGACACCACCGTCCGGTGGCCGGCGCCCCGTACGGGCCACCACAACGCGCCCGCCGCCGCGCGGGGCCGATGCAATGGGAAGGTGACCGCACCTCCGGACGACTGTCTCGCGCGCAACGAGTGGATCTGCGGGGAGTATCTGAGCACCCGCCGTGAGATCCTCCTCGACGCCGTGCTCCAGCACCTGGAGCTGACCGCAGCCTCGGTGCTCGTCGCGCTCGTCGTCGCCCTGCCGCTCGCGGTGCTGGCGCGCCGCCGCCGCTGGGCGGCCGGGCCCGTGCTGGCCGTGACCACGATCCTGTACACGATCCCGTCCCTGGCCATGTTCTCCCTGCTCCTGCCGGTGTACGGGCTGTCGGCGAGCCTCGTCGTCGCCGGGCTGGTGCTGTACTCACTGACGCTCCTGGTCCGCAACATCCTCGCCGGGCTGCGGGCGGTGCCCGAGGAGATCCGGCAGGCGGCGCGCGGCATGGGCTACGGCCCGGTCCGGCTGCTGCTGGCCGTCGAACTGCCGCTGGCGCTGCCCGCCGCGATGGCCGGCCTGCGGATCGCGACCGTCTCCGCGGTGTCGCTGCTGACGGTGGGGGCGATCGTCGGCTTCGGCGGTCTCGGCAACCTCATCTACTCGGGGATGAACACCTACTTCAAGGCACAGGTGCTGACCGCCTCCGTGCTGTGCGTGCTGATCGCCGTCGCCGCCGACCTGCTGCTGCTCGGCGCCCAGCGGCTGATGACCCCCTGGACCAGGGCGGCCCGCGGATGACCACACTGACGGCGGCCTGGGACTGGCTCACCGACCCCGCGCACTGGCCGGGCGAGAACGGCATCACGCACCGTCTCGTGCAGCACCTCGTCCTCACCGTCGTCTGCCTGGTCATCAGCTGCCTGATCGCCCTGCCGGTCGCCCTGGTCCTCGGCCATCTCGGCAGGGGCGGCGCCCTGGCCGTCAACATCTCCAACGTCGGCCGGGCCGTCCCCACCTTCGCCGTGCTGGTCCTGCTGCTCCTCACCCCCGTGGGCCGCTGGGGCGAGGGCCCGACCGTCGTCGCCCTCGTGCTGTTCGCCGTGCCGCCGCTGCTCACCAACGCCTACGTCGGCATGCGCGAGGTCGACCGGGGCGTGGTCCAGGCGGCCCGCGGCATGGGGATGACGGGGCGGCAGATGCTCTTCCGCGTGGAACTGCCCCTTGCGCTTCCCATGGTGATGAACGGGGTACGCATCGCCGCCGTCCAGCTCGTCGCGACCGCCACCATCGCCGCCCTCGCGGGCGGGGGAGGGCTGGGCAGGATCATCACCGCGGGGTTCAACCTCGCCAGCACGCCGCAGGTCGTGGCCGGTGCCGTCCTCGTCGCCGCCTTCGCGCTGGTCGTCGAGGGCCTCTTCGAACTCGCCGAACGGCTGTCCCCGCGGTGGGCGAGAGGCGCGGGATGACCCGCCCGCCCCAGACCCGACGCGGGCCGGCCCCCACGGTCCTCCTGGTCCTCCTGGTCCTCACCGGATGCGCCACCGGCCCGTCCCTGGAGGACCGCGGGTCGGTCACCGCGCCGCCCGGCGACAGCCGACGGCTGACCGTCGGGTCCGCCGGATTCACCGAGAGCGACCTGCTGGCCCAGATGTACGCCCTGCTGCTGAGCGACGCCGGGTACGAGACGTCGCTGATCACGGTCGCCAACCGCGAGCTGTACGAACCCGCCCTGGAGTCCGGGCAGATCGACGTCGTCCCCGAGTACGCCGCCACCTTCGCCGACTGGCTGAACGCCAAGAGCCGCGGCGCCGACGCGCCCCCGGTCGGCTCGCCCGACCTGGACACCACGATGCGGGCGCTGCGCGGGCTGGCCGCGCCCCGCGGACTCACCGTCCTGGACCCCGGCCGGGCGGTGGACCAGAACGCCTTCGCGGTGAGCGGGTCCTACGCCCGCCGGCACGGTCTGAAGACCCTCGGCGACCTCGGGGACTCGGGACTGGAGGTGCGGCTCGCGGCGGGCGACGAGTGCGTGGAGCGGCCGTACTGCGCGCCGGGACTGCGCGAGACGTACGGCATCGACATCACGGCCGTCGACCCCAAGGGCGTCGGCACGACGCAGGCGAAACGGGCGGTGCAGAACGGCGAGGACCAGCTCGTGCTGACCACCACCACGGACGCCACCCTGGACGCCTTCGGCCTGGTGCTGCTCGCCGACGACAAGAAGCTCCAGAACGCCGACTACATCGTCCCGGTCGTCAACCGGGCCCGGGCGGGCGGCAAGGGCGTCACCAAGGCGCTCGACCAGCTCAACGCGGTGCTGACCACGGCCGACCTGGCCGACCTGAACCAACAGGTGGACAGCTGGCGCCGGCTGCCGGAGGACGTGGCCCGTTCCTACCTCCGGGACAAGGGCCTGCTGAAGGGCTGACGGCCGCGGCACCCACCCCTCAGGCGTCCGCCACCGAGTCGAACGGCACCTCGTCCCGCGGCACCCCCAGCGCGTCCGCGTCGACCGACCTGCGCAGCGCCTCGTGCAGCTTGGCGGGCGTCAGGACGCCGAGGAAGCGGGCCCCGTCCAGGACCGCGACCCAGCCCGCGTCGTGCTGGAGCATCACCCCGAACGCCTGCTTCAGCGGCGCGCCCACCGGCACCCACGCCTTCATCCGGCGGGCGTGCGCGCCGACCGTCCCGTCCGTGCCGAGGTCGTCGACACCGACCCAGCCGTGCAGTTCGCCCTCGTCGTCCAGGACGACGGCCCACCGCGCTCCCCGCGCCCGCAGTCCGGCGGCGGCCCGCCCGGCCGGCTCGTCCAGCCGCGCCACCGGCGGCTGTTCCAGGTCGCCCGGCTCGACCTCGGTCACCGACAGCCGCTTCAGGCCGCGGTCCGCGCCCACGAAGGAGGCGACGTAAGGCGTCGCGGGAGTGCCGAGCACCGCGCCGGGCGTGTCGTACTGCTCGATGCGTCCCTCCCCGTACACGGCGATCCGGTCGCCCAGCCGCACCGCCTCCTCGATGTCGTGCGTGACCAGCAGCACCGTCTTGCGCACCGCGGCCTGCATCCGCAGGAACTCGTCCTGCAACTGCGCCCGTACCACCGGGTCGACCGCCCCGAACGGTTCGTCCATCAGCAGCACGGGCGGATCGGCGGCCAGCGCCCGCGCCACGCCGACCCGCTGCCGCTGCCCGCCGGAGAGCTGGTCCGGATAGCGCGGCCCGAACCGGGCCGGGTCCAGGCCGACCAGGTCGAGCAGCTCGGCGGCCCGCTCCCGCGCCTTCGCCCGTTTCCAGCCGACCAGCGCCGGCACCGTCGCCGTGTTGTCCAGCACCGTCCGGTGCGGGAAGAGCCCCACCTGCTGGATGACGTACCCGATCCGCCGCCGCAGCCGCACCGGGTCGACGCTCGCCACGTCCTCGCCGTCCACGAGGATGCGCCCCGAGGTCGGCTCGATCAGCCGGTTCACCATCATCATCGTGGTCGTCTTGCCGCAGCCCGACGGGCCGACGAGCGTGACCAGCTCGCCCTCGGCCACCTCCAGACTCAGGCCGTCCACGGCCGTCGTCCCGTCCGGATAGCGCTTGGTGACGTCCTCGAACCGGATCATGACCTCACGCTAGACGCGGGCGCGGCCCGCCGCTCACCGGTGACGTCCCGTCGGAGGATGAACGGTTCAATCCGGTTTTGAAAAGTTTCAAAAGTTGTCTGAAGTGCAGCGGTCGAAATATTTCGGTTCGACCCGTGGACACCTGCCGGAACTGTCACTAGGTTCGCCGTCGTTCGCTCTGAATCGATACAACTCCCCGGGAATACCGACGGCCGAAAGGGATGACGGCATGGAGGACGGAGTGCACGGAGAGCACGAGGAGCGCACCACGGTGCGGCGCAGAACGGTCCTGGCCACCACGCTCGGCGCGCTGCCGGCGGTCATGGCCTACCAGGCGGGCGCCGCATCCCCCGCCACGGCCGCACCGGTCGAGACCCCCGCCGACGGGGGCGGCACCTCGGTGACCGGCCTGACCACGGAACACCGCACGAACCCGCTCGGCACCGACGCCCCCCGCCCGCGCTTCGGCTGGCGCACGCACTCCACCGCCCGGGGCCGCAGGCAGACCGCGTACCGGATCCTGGTGGCCACCGACCCGCGCCGCCTCGCCGCCGGCCGCACGGACGTGTGGGACAGCGGCCGCGTCACCTCACCCGACTCGGTGGCCGTGCCCTACGCGGGGCCCGGCCTGCGCGCCACGACCCGCTACCACTGGACGGTGACGGTCTGGGACGAGCACGGCCGCGCCCGCACCGCCCCCGCCGCCCGCTTCGAGACCGGCCTGCTCGGCACCGACGGCGTCACCCACTGGGACGGCGCCCGCTGGATCGGCATGGCCGGCAAGGCGCCGAACAGCGCCGGAGCCCCACTCCTGCGCCGCCAGGAGCCGCTGCGCCGCGCCCGGGTCGCCGAGGCCCGGCTGTACGTCTCGGCGCTCGGCGTGTACGACGCGTACGTCAACGGGCGGCGCGTCGAGGTACCGCACGGCGACGGCAGCACCGCCGAACTGCTGACCCCGGGCTGGACCAACTACGACGCCCGGGTCGACTACCTCACCTACGACGTCACCGACCTGGTGACGGCCGACCGTTCGCGGGTCACCCTCGGCGCGGTGCTCGGCAACGGCTGGTACAACAGCCGCGTCTCCGAGGGCAGTACGTACTACTCGGCGGACGGAAACCCGCTCGCCCTGAAGGCGAAACTGCTGATCCGCTACGCCGACGGCACCACGCAGAGCCTCGTCACCGCCCCGGACGACGGCTGGCGGGCCACCGACACCGGTCCCTGGCGCGCCGACGACATCTACGACGGCCAGACCTACGACGCCCGCCGGGAGCTGCCCGGCTGGGCGGCGGGCGGCTACGACACCTCCGGCTGGGCCGAGGTCGCCGAACACGACCTCGCCGCCCGGTTCCCGGACGCCCGAGTCGTCGCCCATCCCGGCGAATCGGCCCGCATCGTGCCCGAGTGGGACCTGCGCCCGCGCTCCGTCACCGTCCACACGGGCGTCACCGGCCAGGAGGGTAGCCCGAACGGCAGGGGCCGCGTCGTCGCCGACCCCGAGCGCACCGTCACCGACCCCGGCCGCGCCGCCCGCGCGCAGGTCGTCCTGCGGCCCGGCGAGACCGCGGTCCTCGACCTCGGCCAGAACATGGTCGGCGTCCCCCGCTACAGCCTGCGCGGCCCGTCCGGCGCCCAGGTCGTCCTCACCTTCGGCGAGATGCTCAACGACACCAGCGCGGGCGCCGACGGCCCCGAGGGCTCCGTCTACCGGGCCAACCTGCGCTCGGCCAAGGCCACCAGCACCTACGTCCTCAAGGGCGACCCGACGGGCGAGACGCACCAGGACTCCCTCACGTTCTACGGATTCCGCTACGTCTCCGTCACCACCACGGCCGAGGTCACGCTCACCGCGCTGACCGGCCGGGTCGCCACCTCCGCCGTCCACGACACCGGCACGGTCACCACCGACGACGCCAAGGTCAACCAGCTGATCGGCAACGTCCGGTGGGGACAGCGCGGCAACTACTTCTGGGTGCCCACCGACTGCCCGCAGCGCGACGAGCGCCTCGGCTGGACCGGCGACACCCAGGTCTTCGCCGCCACCGGCCTCTACAACGCCGACGCCGTCACCTTCCTCAGCCACTTCCAGGACAACCTGATCGACTCCCAGCGGATCTACGGCGTCGACGGCGCCCAGTTCACCGCCGTCTCACCGGGCAACCGCTACAACGCCGCGCAACCGGTCAGCGGCTGGGCCGACTGCGGAGTGGTCGTCCCGTGGACGGTGTGGCAGATGACCGGCGACCGCACCGTCGTCGACCGCAGCTGGGAGGCGATGACCCGCTACGTCGACTGGATCCGCGGCCGCAGCGCCGACGGCCACACCGGCCAGGGCGCCCTGTTCGCCGACTGGCTGGCCCCGCAGAGCACCGGCACCCAGCTCATGAGCGACGTCTACTACGGCTACAGCGTCCGCCTGATGGCCCACATGGCCCGCGCCACCGGCCGCGCCGGCGAGGCCGACACCTACGACCGCCTCTTCGCCGGTATCCGCCGCGCCTTCATGGCCGCCTACCTGGACACGGCGGACGGCAAGGTCACCGTCCGCTCCAGCCGCGGCGGCAAACCGATCAACGGCCCCGACCCCGAGGACGACAGCCAGACCGCCCTCCTCTGGGTCCTCAAACTCGGCTTCTACGACACCGAGGCACAGCGCCGGGCCCTCGTCGGCCTGCTCGCGGAGAACATCGGCAACGACGCCGCCTACAAGGAGGCCCACCCCGGCAGCACCCGCGTCCAGTACGCCGAGAACACCCTCTCCGTCGGCTTCCTCGGCGTGAACGTCCTCGCCCCGGTCCTCACCGACGAGGGCCGCGCCGACCTGGCCTACGCGCTGCTCCACCAGAACGCGATGCCGTCCTGGCTGTACTCCGTCGACAACGGCGCCACCACCATCTGGGAGCGCTGGAACTCGTACTCGAAGGAGGACGGCTTCGGACCGGTCGAGATGAACTCCTTCAACCACTACTCCTACGGCGCCGTCATGGAATGGATGTACGAATCCATGGCCGGCATCGCCCGCGACCCGGACCACCCGGGCTTCCGGCACTTCCGGCTCCGCCCGCACCTCGACCCCACCGGCCGCATCAAGCACGTCACCGGCTCGCACCTGTCGCCGTACGGCGAGATCCGCAGCGAGTGGACCATACGGGGGCGCACGGTCCATCACCGGGCCGCCGTCCCCGCCAACTCCACCGCCACCCTGCGCCTTCCCACGGCCGACCCGGACGGCGTCCGCGCGGGCCGGACCCCGCTGGCCCGGGTCGACGGGGTGGAGTACCTGGGCGCCGAGGACGGCACCGTCTCCTATCGGCTGCCCTCCGGGCGCTACGAGGTGACGTTCCCGCTCGGCTGACCGCCCACCAGCACCACTTCCAGGGTGCGCGGACCGTGCACCCCCTCGACCCGGTCCAGCTCGATGTCGCTGGTCGCCGACGGACCGGAGATCCACGTCAGCGGACGGGCCGGGTCGAGGCGTTCGAGGGCCTGCGGGACGGAGGAGACCACCTGGTCTGGTACGCGCACGACGCAGATGTGGTGGTCGGGCACGAGGGTGATGCGCCGGCGCCCCTGGTCGGGCGAGCCGTCCAGCACGATCGTGCCGGTCTCGGCGACGGCGACCGCGCAGCCGGTGACCACGCTGTCCACCCGGTCCAGCTCCGGCGCCGTACTCGCCGCCTCGTCCGGGACCGGGCTCGCCCCCGCCTCCGCCAGCCAGCCCGGCTCCAGCCCCGGCGGCACCAGCACGCTCCGCGAGCCGCGCGCCGACAGCAGACCGGCGAGCAGCGCGGGCAGCTCACCGTCCGCGCACCGGTGCACGATCGCCCGGTAGTCCGCGAGGTTCTCGGCGAGCAGATCCACCGTCTGCCCGGTGGTCCGCCGCCCGTGCTCGCGCAGGTAGTCCCGTGCGACGGGCACCTCGTCGGCCGGCGCGTCGGCGAGGGCGCGCCGCACCCGTCCCAGGATGCGTTCCCTGCTGCTCACTTCGCCTCGTCCCTTCCGCCGTGCGTGCGCTGCCACCAGTCCCGGAACGGCTCCGGAGGCACCGGTGGCAGGTCCCGGCTGCCGCTCCACGCCCGTCCGGGGCCCGGCAGGGTGCGCGGATGCAGACGGCGGCTGCGCGAGGCAAGGCGCTGCCCGGTCCGCAGCGCCCCCGGACGGGTGAAGGCCCACCGCGCCGCCCGCATCGCCGCCCGTTCGGCGGCGTGGCCCCTCGCCGGTTTCAGCACGACCCGGTTGCCCTCCCGCACCGCGGGCCCGCCCTGCACCACCCGCTCCCGCAGATGCACCAGCACCTCGGGGATGTCGATGGCGACCGGGCACACCTCGTAGCAGGCACCGCACAGCGAGGACGCGTACGGCAGGGAGGCGTCGATCTCGCTGCCCGTACCGCGCAGTTGGGGGCTGAGGATGGCGCCGATCGGGCCAGGGTAGACCGAGCCGTAGGCGTGGCCGCCGGCCCGCTCGTACACCGGGCACACGTTCAGGCAGGCCGAGCAGCGGATGCAGCGCAGTGCCTGGCGGCCGACCTCGTCGGCGAGGGTGTCGGTGCGGCCGTTGTCCAGCAGGACCAGGTGGAAGGCGCGCGGGCCGTCCCCTTCCCCGGCCTCGCCGTCCCTGGTGCCCGTCCACATGGAGGTGTACGGGTTCATGCGCTCGGCGGTCGAGGAGCGGGGGAGGGTCTGGAGGAAGACCTCCAGGTCCCGCCAGGTCGGCACGATCTTCTCGATGCCGACGACCGAGATCAGCGTCTCCGGCAGGGTCAGGCACATCCGTCCGTTGCCCTCGGACTCCACGACCACCAGCGTGCCGGTCTCGGCGACCATGAAGTTGGCGCCGGAGATGCCGACCTTGGCCCGCAGGAACTTCTCCCGCAGGTGCAGCCGTGCCGCCTCCGCGAGTTCGGCCGGTGTGTCGGTCAGGCCCTCGGGCGCCGGGCGGCCCCACTCGCTCATCTCGGAGCGGAAGATGTCCCGGATCTCGCCCCGGTTGCGATGGATGGCCGGCACCAGGATGTGCGAGGGCCGGTCCTTGCCCAACTGCACGATCAGCTCGGCCAGATCGGTCTCGTAGGCGTTAATGCCCCGGGCCTCCAGCGCCTCGTTGAGACCGATCTCCTGCGTCGCCATCGACTTGACCTTGACGACCTCGCTCTCACCGGTCTCCTCGACCAGCCGGGCGACGATCTCGTTGGCCTCGTCCGCGTCGGCGGCCCAGTGCACCGTCCCGCCCGCGGCCGTGACCGCCTCCTCCAGCTGCACCAGATACCGGTCGAGATGGCGCAGGGTGTGGTCCTTGACGCGCTTACCGGCCTCGCGCAGCTCCGCCCAGTCCTCCAGTTCCGCGACCGCGCGGGCCCGCTTGTCCCGGATGGTGTGCGTGGCGTGGCGCAGATTGCCGCGCAGGGTGGTGTTGCCCACGGCCTCCCGCGCCGCCTCGGGAAAGGCCGGCATCCCCAGATACGTCCCGCTCATACGGCCGCCGCCTCCTCCGTGCTCGCCAGGATCTCCGCGATGTGCACCGGGCGCATGCCCGTGCGCAGCCGCGCCATCGTCCCGCCGATGTGCATCAGACAGGAGTTGTCCGCGGCGCACAGCACCTCGGCGCCCGTCGACTCGGCGTTGCGCACCTTGTCCGCGCCCATCGCCGCCGACACGTCGGAGTTCTTCACGGCGAAGGTACCGCCGAAGCCGCAGCACTCCTCGGCCCCCGGCAGCTCCAGCAGTTCCAGGCCCTTCACCGACTCCAGGAGCCGCCGGGGCCGGTCGCCCAGGCCCAGGCTGCGCAGTCCGTGGCAGGTCGGGTGGTAGGTCACCGTGTGCGGGTAGTACGCCCCGACGTCCGTCACCCCGAGCACGTCCACCAGGAACTCCGTCAGCTCGTACGTCTTCGGCACCACCGGCGCCAGCGTCGCCGCGAGCGTGTCCCCGCGCCCCTCCGCCCGCGCCCGCTCGCCCATGCGCGGATACAGCTCCCGCACCATCGCGCCGCACGAACCCGACGGCGTCACGACCGCGTCGTACTCGGCGAAGACGTCGGCGAA
This sequence comes from Streptomyces sp. NPDC107500, assembly GCF_055582785.1. Lineage (NCBI taxonomy): Bacteria > Bacillati > Actinomycetota > Actinomycetes > Kitasatosporales > Streptomycetaceae > Streptomyces > Streptomyces sp. NPDC107500. The sequence continues at coordinate 613,676 of NZ_JBVJPF010000004.1, read as the reverse complement.
GCGCCGGGCCAGCGGCTCGGCCTCGTGCCGGTAACCGGTGTTGTAGTGCGCCTGTCCGCAACAGGTCTGCGCCATCGGGAAGTCGACGTCGACGCCCAGTCTGGTGAGCAGCCTCAGCACGGCACGGCCGGTGTCCGGATAGAGCGTGTCGTTGACGCAGGTCAGGAACAGGGCGACACGCATCGCGACTCCTCATGTTCGATCATCGGATGAATGATGAGTGCAGGGTAGTCCGTACGGCGGCGCCGGGGGAGCCCCGGCTCACCGGTCGGCAAGTCGGGCCTCGGCCGCCCGCCAGCGTGCCGTGCCACCGCGCGGCTCGTACCGGGTCAGCGACTGGGTGCGGGCCAGCAGCCGCCGCGTTCCGGCGAGATCGTCCACCAGGCCGTGGGCGCGCGCCTGCACGAGGACGTTGCCGAGCGCGGCGGCCTCCGTCGGCCCCGCCACCACGGGCAGTCCGCAGGCGTCGGCCGTCAGCTGGCACAGCAGCGCGTTGCGGGTGCCCCCGCCGACGACGTGCACGACGTCCACCGGGTGCGCGGCGAGCCGCTGGGCGTCCTCGACCGCCCTGCGGTGGGCCAGCGCCAGCGAGTCGAGGATGCAGCGGGTCACCTCGGGGGGCGACGCCGGCACCGGCTGCCCGGAGGCACGGCACGCCTCGGCGATCCGCTCCGGCATCCGCCCCGGCGCCAGGAACGCGGGGTCGCCCGCGTCCACCACCGAGCGCAGCGCGGGCACCCGGGCCGCCGCGCGCAGCAGTCCGCCCAGATCGGGCTCGCCCCACGCCCGTACGCACTCCTGGAGCAGCCACAGCCCCATGATGTTGCGCAGGTAGCGGACCGTGCCGTCCAGCCCCAGCTCATTGGTGAAGTTGGCGGCGCGGCTCTCCTCGGTCAGCACCGGGGCGGTCAGCTCCAGACCCGCCAGCGACCAGGTGCCGGTGCAGATGTAGGCGAACCGCTCGTCCGCGGCCGGTACGGCGGCCACCGCGGACGCGGTGTCGTGCGAGCCGACCGCCGTCACCGGCACGGGCCCGGTGAGCCCCGTCTGCTCCAGCACCTCGGGCCTCAGCAGGCCCGCCGCGTCCCCCGGCCGCCGCAGCGGCGCGAACAGGCCGAGGTCGATGCCCGCCCGGTCCGCCACCTCCCGCGACCAGTCCCGGGTGCGGGGGTCGATCAGCTGGGTGGTGGAGGCGTTGGTCAGCTCCGTGCCCTGCTCCCCGGTCAGCCAGTACGTCAGCAGGTCCGGCACCAGCAACAGCCGCCGGGCGGCCGCGAACCGGGCCGTGCCGCGGGCGGCGACGAGCTGGTACAGGGTGTTGAAGGGGGCGTACTGCAACCCGGTCGCCGCGTACAGCTCCGGGGCGGGCAGCGTCTCCCACACCCGCTGCGCGACGCCCTCGGTGCGGGGGTCGCGGTAGTGCACCGGATTGCCGAGGAGCGCTCCGTCCGCGTCGAGCAGGCCGTGGTCGACGGCCCAGCTGTCGACGCCCACCGAGTCCACCCGCCCCGCCGCCCGCAGGCCGTCCAGCACGCCCGCGTACAGCCCCAGGATGTCCCAGTGCAGCCCTTCGGGCGTGCGCACCGGACGGTTGGGGAAGCGGTGCGCCTCGGTCAGCTCCAGCCGGTCGGGGCCGACGCGGCCGACCATGACGCGCCCGCTGGACGCGCCGAGGTCGACCGCGGCGTACGCCCTCGTGCCGGCGTCCCTCGCACCGCTCATCGCAGGAACGCGGCGGCCACGCCGGCGTCCACCGGGACGTGCAGGCCGGTGGTGTGGGTCAGGTCGCCGCCGGTCAGCGCGAACACGGCGTTCGCGACGTGCTCGGGCAGCACCTCGCGCTTGAGCAGTGTGCGCTGCGCGTAGAACTCGCCCAGCTTCTCCTCGGGCACCCCGTACACGGCGGCCCGCTGGGCGCCCCAGCCGCCCGCGAAGATGCCGGAGCCGCGCACCACGCCGTCCGGGTTGACGCCGTTGACCCGGATGCCGTGCTCGCCCAGCTCGGCGGCGAGCAGCCGCACCTGGTGGGCCTGGTCGGCCTTGGTCGCGGAGTAGGCGATGTTGTTCGGCCCGGCGAAGACCGCGTTCTTCGAGGCGATGTAGACGATGTCGCCGCCGAGTTCCTGCGCGGTCATCACCCGCGCCGCCTCGCGCGAGACGAGGAAGGAGCCGCGGGCCATGATGTCGTGCTGGAGGTCCCAGTCCTTCGCGGTGGTCTCCAGCAGCGGCTTGGAGATGGAGATCCCCGCGTTGTTGACCACCAGGTCGACGCCGCCGAAGGCGAGCACCGCCGCCCTGAAGGCGTCGGCGATCTGCTCCTCGGAGGTGACGTCGACGGTCACCGCGACGGCCCGGTCCGCCCCGCCCAGCTCCTCGGCCACCTCCGCCGCGTTCGAGGCGTTCAGGTCGGCCACCACCACGCAGGCACCCTCCTCGGCCAGCCGTCGCGCGATCGCCCTCCCGATCCCGCTGCCCGCGCCGGTGACCAGCGCGACCCGCGTCGCCAGCGGCTTGGGCCTCGGCATCCGCCGGAGCTTGGCCTCCTCCAGCGCCCAGTACTCGATGCGGAACTTCTCCGACTCCTCGATCGGCGCGTACGCCGACACGGCCTCCGCGCCGCGCATCACGTTGATCGCGTTGACGTAGAACTCGCCGGCCACCCGGGCGGTCTGCTTGTCCTTGCCGAAGCTGAACATGCCGACGCCCGGCACCAGGACGATCGCCGGGTCGGCGCCGCGCATCGCGGGCGAACCGGGTTCGGCGTGCCGGTGGTAGTAGGCGGCGTACTCCTCGCGGTAGGCGGCGTGCAGCTCCTTCAGCCGCGCCACCGTCTCGTCCAGCGGGGCGCTCGGGGGGAGGTCCAGGACCAGCGGGCGGACCTTGGTGCGCAGGAAGTGGTCGGGGCAGGAGGTGCCGAGGGCCGCGAGCCGCGGGTGTTCGGCACGCGCGAGGAAGTCGAGCACCACGTCCGTGTCGGTGAAGTGGCCGACCTGCGGCCGGTCCCGGGAGGCGAGAGAGCGCACGTACGGAGCCAGCGCCGCCGCCCGCTCGCGCCGGTCGCCCTCGGCCAACGCCTCGTAGCCCTCGATCACCGGCCCGAACGGCTCGGCCTTCCCGCGCTCCTGGAGGAACCGTTCCGCGGTGCGGATGATGTGCAGCGAATTGCGCTCGCACTCCTCGGAGGTGTCGCCCCAGGCGGTGATGCCGTGCCCGCCGAGCACGCACCCGATCGCCGCCGGATTGGCCTCCTTGACCGCCGCGATGTCCAGCCCCAGATGGAACCCGGGCCGCCGCCACGGCACCCACACCACGGTGTCGCCGAAGCACTCGGCGGTCAGCTTCTCGCCGTCGGCCGCGCAGGCCAGCGCGATCCCGGAGTCGGGGTGGAGGTGGTCCACGTGCGCGGCCTCGACGAGCCCGTGCATCGCCGTGTCGATGGAGGGCGCCGCGCCGCCCTTGCCGTGCAGGCAGTAGTCGAACGCGGCGACCATCTCGTCCTCACGCCCGACGCCCGGGTAGACGTCCTTGAGCGCCCGCATCCGGTCCAGCCGCAACACCGCGAGCCCGCCCTCGGTGAGCGTCCCGAGATCCCCACCGGACCCCTTGACCCACATCAGCTCGACATCACCTCCGGTGACGGGATCGGTCCCGACACCCTTCGCGGAGGCGTTGCCGCCGGCGTAGTTGGTGTTACGGGGGTCAGCACCGAGCCGATGCGAACGGGCGAGGAGTGCTTCGGCTTCGGGGTGGACAGCCATGTCTTCCAGTCCTTACGAGAGAGGGAGGGAGAAGCGCCCCGTAAGGGGCGCGGGGAACTGCGCGATCAACCACGGACAACCCGCAGCCCGCGAACAACACAAACCCGGCAGACGCCTACGCCCCCCACCCCGCCTGCTGCCCACCCACCCGCTCGGCGACGACCTTCTCGGCCCACCCGCAGGCGCGGTACGCCTTCATGGGCTCAGGGTCGAGACCCATCTCCCCCCGCACCTCACGAAGCAGCGGACGCACGTCCGTGTTGTACGCGTCCATCAGCACCGCGTTGGCCTCCAGCACATCCCCGTCGGCCTGCGCAGCGGCCAGCGCCGCCCCGTCGACCAGCAGCGCCTTCGCCGTGGCCTCCTGCACGTTCGTGACCGACCGGATGATCGCCGGGATCTTCGCCTCGATGTTGTGGCACTGGTCGAGCATGAACGCCACGTCCGACGAGAACCCGCCCCCACGCACCACCTCGTACATGATCCGGAAGAGCTGGAACGGATCGGCCGCGCCGACCATCAGGTCGTCGTCCGCGTAGAAGCGCGAGTTGAAGTCGAACCCGCCGAGCTTCCCCTCGCGCAGCAGCGTCGCCACGATGAACTCGATGTTCGTGCCCGGCGCGTGGTGCCCCGTGTCGACCACGACCTGCGCCTTCTCGCCCAGCTTCAGGCAGTGCGCGTACGCCGTGCCCCAGTCCGGCACGTCCGTCGTGTAGAACGCCGGCTCGAAGAGCTTGTACTCCAGCAGCATCCGCTGCCCCTCGCCGAGCCGCTCGTACACCTCGGCCAGCCCGTCGGCGAGCCTGTCCTGCCGGGACCGGATGTCGTCCTGCCCGGGATAGTTGGTGCCGTCGGCGAACCACAGCTTCAGGTCCCGGGACCCGGTGGCGTCCATGATGTCGACGCACTCCAGCAGGTGGTCGACGGCCTTCCTGCGCACCGCCGCGTCGGGGTGGCAGATGCTGCCCAGCTTGTAGTCGTCGTCCTGGAAGGTGTTCGAGTTGATGGCGCCGACCCGTACCCCGCGGTCCTCGGCATGCCTGGCCAGCGCGGCGTAGTCCTCGACCCGGTCCCACGGGATGTGCAGGGCCACGGTCGGGGCGACGCCGGTGAACTCGTGCACCTTGGCCGCGTCGTCCAGTTTCTCGAACGGGTCGCGCGGGACACCGGCCTGGGCGAACACCTTGAAGCGGGTGCCCGAGTTCCCGTACGCCCACGACGGAGTCTCGACGGCCTGGGTCTTGAGCGCTGCCTTCACCGCGGCTGGTTCGGTCACTTCGGGGCTCCTGTGACGTCGGGTCGTGGCCCGCTGTGCGCACGACCACCTATGAAACGATTCAGAACGCGAAGCTATGAGCCGTCCGCAGGGGTGTCAACCCTCCCGGCCGACCCCGCTGTCCGTGACTCGGTCGTGACCTTCGGATATCGCGAGTTTTTCGATCCGGAACCATTGACGTGACATGGCCTCGCTGCCTAACGTCCCCGGCAACCGAGTTGAAACCTTTCACGACGCCGTGAGGGCCGTCCCGCCGGCGTCGTCGAGGAGCCCCCAATGACCCACCCGTCCGACACGGGTACGGCCCCGGTTCTGGCGCTCAGGGACGTCTCCAAGTCCTACGGCGCGGTCCGCGCGCTGCGGGACGTCTCCCTGGACCTGTTCCCCGGCGAGGTGCACGCCCTCGCCGGCGAGAACGGCGCCGGAAAGTCGACCCTCATCAAGACGCTCGCCGGAGTGCACCGGCCGGACGCCGGCCAGGTGCTGCTCGACGGCGCGCCGATCGTCTTCCACGGTCCCGGCGACGCCCGCGACGCCGGCATCGCCGTGATCTACCAGGAGCCCACCCTCTTCCCCGACCTGTCGATCGCCGAGAACATCTTCATGGGCCGCCAGCCCCGGCGCGCGCTCGGCCGCATCGACCACCGGGCGACCCACGACGCCACCGCGGACCTGATGCGGCGCCTCGGCGTCGAGCTGGACCCCGACCGCCCCGCGCGCGGCCTGTCCATCGCGGACCAGCAGATCGTGGAGATCGCCAAGGCCCTCTCGTTCGACGCCCGCGTCCTGATCATGGACGAGCCGACCGCCGCCCTCACCGGCAGCGAGGTCGCCCGGCTCTTCGGCGTCGTACGCAGCCTGCGCGAGCAGGGCGCCGCCGTGCTGTTCATCTCCCACCGCCTGGAGGAGATCTTCCGCATCTGCGCCCGTGTCACCACGCTGCGCGACGGCGCCCGGATCTCCAGTGAGCCGCTGGACGGCATGACCGAGGACGACCTGGTGCGCCGCATGGTCGGCCGCGACCTCGACGAGCTGTACCCGAAGCAGGAGGTCCGGGCCGGCGAAGTCGCCCTCAGCGTGCGCCGGCTGACCCGCGAGGGCGTGTTCACCGACGTCTCCTTCGAGGTGCGCCGCGGTGAGATCGTCGCCCTCGCCGGACTGGTCGGCGCCGGGCGCACCGAGGTCGCCCGCTCCGTCTTCGGCGTCGACCGCTGGGACGCCGGGACGGTGGAGGTCGACGGCAGGCCGCTGGTCAACGGCGCCCCCTCCACCGCGATGGCCGCCGGCCTCGCCCTCGTCCCGGAGGACCGGCGCGCCCAGGGCCTGGTGATGGGCATGTCCATCGAGCGCAACATCGGCCTCACCGGGCTCCGTACGACGGTGCGGGGCGGGTTCATGGACCGCGGCGCCGAGCGCAGCCGCTCCCTCGACTGGGCCGTCAGGCTCCAGGTCAAGTACGCCCGCATCGCCGACACCGTCTCGACCCTCTCCGGCGGAAACCAGCAGAAGGTCGTCCTCGCCAAGTGGCTGGCCACCGGACCCAAGGTGCTGATCGTCGACGAGCCGACCCGCGGCATCGACGTCGGCACCAAGGCCGAGGTGCACCGGCTGCTGAGCGAACTGGCCGCCGACGGCGTGGCCGTACTGATGATCTCCTCCGACCTGCCGGAGGTCCTCGGCATGGCCGACCGCGTCCTCGTGATGCACGAGGGGCGGCTGACCGCCGAGATACCCCGCACCGACGCCACCGAGGAGACCGTGATGGCCGCAGCCACGGGGAGGGCAGCCGCATGACGGTGACCGCACCCGACCCGAGCCCCGTGGCCGACATCCCCAAGGCCGGCGCCACCCGCCTGGTCGACCGCATCTTCAAGATGCGCGAACTGGCGATCCTGCTGGTCTTCCTGGTGATGATCGGCGTCACCCAGGCCGGGAACAGCGAGTTCCTGTCCGAACAGGGCATCAAGGACCTGCTGCTCAACGCGACCATCCTGGTGCTGGTCGCCACCGGCCAGTCACTGGTCGTCATCACCCGCAACGTCGACCTGTCGGTCGGCTCCACCCTCGGCATCAGCGCCTTCGCCGCCGGTACGTATCTCCAGGGCGGCGGCAACCCGTTCGTCGCCGTGGTCCTCGCTGTCCTGATGGGCGTCGGCTTCGGCCTCCTCAACGGCCTGCTCGTCAGCCTCGGCCAGGTCCCGGCGCTGGTCGTCACCCTCGGCACCCTCTACATCATCCGCGGCATCGACTCCATCTGGGTCGGCTCCCGCCAGATCACCGCGGCCGACCTGCCCGGCGGCTTCGTCGACTTCGGCTCCGGGGGAATCTGGGCCGTGCCGTGGCTGGCGCTGATCGCGCTCGCCGTGCTGGTCGCCACGGCGTACTACCTCAAGCACTTCGGCGGCGGACGCGAGCTGTACGCGCTCGGCTCCAACCCCGAGGCCGCCCGGCTGGCCGGCATCCCCGTGCGCAAACGGATCCTCGCCGCGTACACCTTCTGCGGTGCCCTCGCCGGACTCGCCGGCGCCCTCTACCTGGCGCGCTTCGGCAACGTCGACTCCGGCACCGGCAACGGCTACGAACTGACCGTCGTCAGCGCGGTGGTGGTCGGCGGCGTCGTCTTCACCGGCGGCTCCGGCAGCGTCTACGGCGCGGCCCTCGGCGCGCTGCTGCTGACCTCGATCAACAGCGTGCTGCCCGCGCTCGGCGTCAGCTCCGTGTGGGTGCTGGCCATCAACGGCATCCTGCTCATCCTCGCCATCGCCGTCGACCGGATCGTCGCGCTGCGCGTGGCCAACGCCCTGAAGAAGAGGAACGCACGCCATGGCTGACGGCTCTTTCGCGCGAGCGATCCGCTGGGACACCGCCGTGGGTGCCCTGCTCATCGTGGTCCTGCTGTTCTCCTTCGGCTTCGTCGACGGCTTCGGCAACGCCCTCAACCTGTCCTTCCTCATCGGCAACACGCTGCCGATCGCGCTCATCGCCCTGCCGATGACCCTGCTGGTCGTCTCCGGCGAGATCGACCTGTCGGTCGCCTCGACCGCCGGTCTCTCCGGCGCGGTGATGGGCGCCCTGTGGAACCAGGGCATGACCATCGAGGCGATCATCCCGGTCTGCCTGCTGCTCGGCGTCGTCTGCGGCCTGGTCAACGGGCTGCTGGTCACCCGGCTCGGCCTGCCCTCCCTCGCCGTGACGATCGGCACCCTGGCGGCCTACCGGGGCATCGCGCAGATCGTGCTCGGCTCCGACGCGGTCACCGACTTCCCCTCGCAGTACCTGGACTTCGCGGCCGGCCGGATCGGCGACACGTTCGTCCCGTACGCCTTCCTGCCGTTCCTCGTGCTGCTGGCCATCGCCGTGGTCGCCCTGCACGCCATGCCGTTCGGCCGGGCGCTGTTCGCGGTCGGCGCCAGCGAGGAGGCCGCGCGGTTCGCCGGGATCCGGGTCCGGCGGCAGAAGCTGATTCTCTTCACGCTGACCGGGCTGATGTCCGCGCTGACCGGGGTCTTCTGGGCACTGCACTACGCGAGTGCGCGGTACGACAACGCCACGGGGCTCGAACTGTCCGTCGTCGCGGCCGTGTTGCTGGGCGGCATCGACTTCGACGGCGGGAAGGGCACGCTGGGCGGCGCGATCGCCGGGGTGTTCCTGCTCGGGGCGTTGCAGAACGTGATGAGTCTTCAGGATGTCTCGGCGCAGTCGCAGATCGTCGTGACCGGTGTGCTGCTCGTGTTGTCCGTGCTGGGACCTCGGGTCGCTCGGCAGGTCTCGGTCGCGCGGGCGCAGAGGCTGACCTCCTAGCGATGTACGACGGCTGCGGGCCGCATGTGGCTGGTCGCGGCCACGCGGCGGAGCCGCATGTCGAAACAGTCCCGCGCCCCCGACGGGGCGCGCTCCGCTCACCCTCCGTCAGAAGGAAACCCACCATGCGCAAGTCCTCCCTCCGCCGTAGCTGCGTAGTGCTCACCGCTGTCACCTCCCTCGCCCTCGCCGCCACCGCCTGCGGTGGCACCACCAAGGAGGACGTCAAGGACGAGGGTGGCAAGGCCGCCACCGCCGGGAAGGCCGATCCGAACGCCGAGACGAAGAAGGGGCTGACCGTCGGCTTCCTGCCCAAGCAGGTCAACAACCCCTACTTCACCGTCTCCGACAAGGGCGGCGAGAAGGCACTGAAGGAACTCGGCTCCAGCTACAAGGAGGTCGGCACCTCCAGCGGCACCGACACCGCCGGCCAGGTCTCCTACGTCAACACGCTCACCCAGCAGCAGGTCGACGCCATGGCCGTCTCCGCGCAGGACCCGGGCGCCCTGTGCACCGCGCTCAAGCAGGCCATGAAGAACGACATCAAGGTCGTCACCTACGACTCGGACACCAACCCCGAGTGCCGCAACGCCTTCATCTCCCAGGCGTCCGCCGACGACCTCGGCCGCACCCAGGTGCAGCTGCTCGCCGAGCAGATCGGCAACAAGGGCGAGATCGCGATCCTCTCCGCCGCGCAGACCGCGACGAACCAGAACGCCTGGATCGACATCATGAAGGACGAGCTGAAGGACCCAAAGTACAAGGACATCAAGCTGGTCACGGTCGCCTACGGTGACGACGACGCGCAGAAGTCCTTCCAGCAGACCCAGGGCCTGCTCCAGGAGCACCCGAACCTGAAGGGGATCATCTCCCCGACCACCGTCGGCATCAAGGCCGCCGCCCAGTACCTGTCCGGCTCCAAGTACAAGGGCAAGGTCAAGCTGACCGGCCTCGGCACGCCCAACGACATGCGCAAGTACGTCAAGAACGGCACCGTCGAGGCGTTCGAGCTGTGGGACCCGGCCAAGCTCGGTGAACTGGCCGCGCGCACCGCCGTCGCCCTGTCCTCCGGACAGATCACCGGCAAGGAGGGCGAGACCTTCAAGGCCGGCGCCATGGGCGAGTACACCATCGGCAAGGACGGCGTGATCAACCTCGGCAAGCCGACCGTCTTCACCGCCGAGAACGTCGACCAGTACAACTTCTAGCCTCCACCTCGCGTACGGGAGCGGTACTTCATGCGACGCGTCTGTTTCCTGCTCAAGGTCCGCCGGGACCGCATCGCGGAGTACCGCGAACGCCACGCAGCCGTGTGGCCGGAGATGTGCGAGGCGCTCTCCGCCACCGGCTGGCACAACTACTCGCTCTTCCTGCGCGACGACGGCCTGCTCGTCGGCTACCTGGAGACCGAGGACTTCGCCGCCGCCCGGGCAGGCATGGAGGCCACCGAGGTGAACGCCCGGTGGCAGGCGGAGATGGGGCCGCTCTTCGAGTCCCTGGACGGGACGCGTCCCGACGAGGCGATGAAGCCCCTGACCGAGGTGTTCCACCTCGCCTGAGGCGACTCTTCCCGGGGCGGCGCAGGTAGTGTGAAGGCCCTGCGGCCGCCCACCCGTACCCGGCCCGACCTCGGAGGTCCCTGCCCGATGGCCCATTCCGTGGGTATCAAGGACGTCGCCCGCGCCGCCGGAGTTTCCGTGGGCACGGTCTCCAACGTCATCAACCGGCCCGACACCGTCGCGACCGAGACCCGCGCGCGGGTGCTGTCCGCGATCGACCGGCTCGGCTACGTCCGCAGCGAGTCCGCGCGCCAGCTGCGCGCGGGCCGCAGCCGGATCATGGGGCTGCTCGTCCTCGACATGGGCAACCCCTTCTTCGTGGACGTCGCGCGCGGCGCCGAGCGGGCCGCGCGGGACGCCGGGCTCGGTGTGATGGTCTGCAACAGCGCCCAGAACCCCGGCGAGGAGGCCGAGTACCTCTCGCTCTTCGCCGAGCAGCGGGTCCGGGGCGTCCTGCTCACCCCCGCCGACGCCACCGGCCGCAACATCGAGGGTTTCCGGCGCCACAACATCCCCTTCGTGCTGGTCGACCGGGTCGCCGAGGGCACCACCGAGTGCTCGGTCTCCGTCGACGACGTCGCCGGCGGCGCGCTCGCCGTGCGCCACCTGGTGGACGCCGGACACCGCTCCATCGCCTACGTGAGCGGCCCGCCGGGACTCAACCAGGTGCGCGACCGCCGTACCGGCGCGCTCGCCGCGCTCGCCGAGGCCGGACTCGGCCCCGACGCGCTGCGCGAACTGCCCACCGAACGCCTCGACGTCTCCGCCGGGCGCGACGCCGGCGCCCGCCTGCTCGGGCTCGCCGACCGGCCGACCGCCGTCTTCTGCGCCAACGACCTGCTCGCCCTGGGCGTCCTCCAGGCCCTGTACGCGGCCGGGGTAAGCGTCCCCGACGACCTCGCGATCGTCGGCTACGACGACATCGAGTTTGCCGCCGCGGCGGCCGTCCCGCTCACCTCCGTGCGCCAGCCCGCCGTCACCATGGGCGCGATGGCGGCCGAGCTGCTCCTGGAGGAGACGGAGCTGGACGGCACCGACCGGACCCACCCGCACCGCCGGGTGGTACTCCAGCCCGAACTGGTGGTGCGGCGCTCCAGTCTCGCCGCCCGCTGACCGGCCGCCCGGAACGATTTCATGATCCCGGGGGTCCGCCGCCGCAAGACCGTGTGCTGAACTGGGACACGGCCGAGAAATCCGACCGTCACATCCGTCCGTCCCGGGAGCCCCGTTGAGCGTCAGCTACCGCCAGCCAGGTGTCGTCCTCACCGACCACCGTTTCACCGTGCCCCTCGACCACCGCGACCCCTCCGGGGAGACGATCGAGCTGTACGCGCGCGAGGCCGTCGCGAGCGACAAGGCGCACCAGGACCTTCCGTGGCTGGTCTACCTCCAGGGCGGTCCCGGCTTCGGGGCGAACCGTTTCATCGGCCGCCCCGCCTGGCTCGGCCGAGCCCTCAAGGAGTTCCGCGTCCTGCTGCTCGACCAGCGCGGCACCGGCGCCTCCACGCCCGCCAACCGCCAGACCCTCCCGCTGCGCGGCGGCCCGGCCGAGCAGGCCGACTACCTCACCCACTTCCGCGCCGACGCCATCGTCCGCGACTGCGAGGCCATCCGCCCCCAGGTCACCGGCGGCGCCCCCTGGACCGTCCTCGGCCAGAGCTTCGGCGGCTTCTGCACCGTCGCCTACCTGTCGCTCGCCCCCGAGGGCCTGAGCACCGCCCTGATCACCGGGGGCCTGCCCTCCCTGGACGCCCACGCCGACGAGATCTACCGGGCCGCCTACCCCCGTATCGAACGCAAGGTCGCCGCGCACTACGCCCGCTACCCGCAGGACGTCGAACGCGCCCGCCGCATCGCCGACCACCTGCTCACCCACGACGTGGTCCTGCCGGGCGGCTACCGGCTGACCGTCGAGGCCTTCCAGTCCCTCGGCATCCTGCTCGGCGGCAGCGAGGGCAGCCACCGCCTGCACTTCCTCCTGGAGGACGCCTTCGTCCGCACCCCCGGCGGACACGAACTCTCCGACGACTTCCAGGAACAGGCGCATGGTCTGCTGTCGTACGCCGGCCACCCGCTGTACGCCCTCGTCCACGAGGCCATCTACGGCCAGGACGCCCGCCCCACCGACTGGTCGGCCGAACGGGTCCGCGCCGAGTTCCCCCGCTTCGACGCCGCCAAGGCACTCGCCGGCGACGAACCGCTGATGTTCACCGGCGAGTCGGTCCACCCCTGGATGTTCGACTGCGACCCGGCCCTGCGCCCCCTGCGCGAGACCGCCGAACTGCTCGCCGCCCGCACCGACTGGACGCCGCTGTACGACCCCGCCCGCCTCGCCGCCAACGAGGTACCGGCCGCCGCGGCCGTCTACCACGACGACATGTACGTCGACACCGCCCACGCCCTGACCACCGCCCGCGCGATCCGCGGACTGCGCACCTGGGTGACCGACGAGTTCGAGCACGACGGCGTCCGGGCCGGCGGCCCCCGCGTCCTGGACCGGCTGCTCGCGCTGGCCCGCGACGAGGCCTGACCGGAGCGCGGCCGAATATTCGGGTGGGATGCCGGCGGCGCGGGTTAGTGTGCGGGCATGACGGAGCCGACGATCACGCAACTGGAGCCCATGCCCGGCGACTGGAGCCGCGCCCTCGCCGTCGTCGCCCACCCGGACGACCTGGAGTACGGCTGCTCGGCGGCGATCGCCGGCTGGACCGACGAGGGCCGGGAGGTCACCTACGTGCTCGCCACCCGGGGCGAGGCGGGCATCGACACCATGGCGCCCGCCGAGTGCGCCCCGCTGCGCGAACGGGAGCAGCGGGCGAGCGCCGCGGTCGTCGGCGTGAGCGAGGTGGAGTTCCTCGACCACCGGGACGGGGTCATCGAGTACGGCGTCGCGCTGCGCCGCGACATCGCCGCCGCGATCCGCCGGTACCGGCCCGAGCTGGTCATCACCCTCAACCACCGGGACACCTGGGGCGGCGTCGCCTGGAACACCCCGGACCACGTCGCCGTGGGCCGCGCCACGCTGGACGCGGCGTCCGACGCGGGCAACCGGTGGATCTTCCCCGAGCTGACCGAGCGGGGCCTCGAACCCTGGGACGGCGTGCGCTGGGTCGCGGTCGCCGGATCCGCCTCGCCCACGCACGCCGTGGACGCCACGCCGGGTCTGGAGCGCGCGGTGCGCTCGCTGCTCGAACACCGGACGTACATCGAGGTGCTGACCGAGGAGGACCCGGAGACGTACGTACGCGGCTTCCTCACCGGCTTCGCCCGGTCCGCGGGGGAGCGGTTCGGCGGAAAGCCGGCGGTGACCTTCGAAGTCTTCGGGCGGTAGCGGCATGGCGGGGGAGTGGGGCGAGCCGGGACAGGGGCGTCTCGCCGAGCGGTTCGAGGAGCACCGGGGGCAGCTGAAGGCGGTCGCCTACCGCATGCTCGGTTCGACGGCCGAGGCGGAGGACGCCGTCCAGGAGGCGTGGCTGCGCCTCGACCGCACCGGCGCCGACGGCATCGACAACCTGGGCGCCTGGCTGACCACGGTGACCGGGCGGGTCTGCCTGGACCTGCTGCGCTCACGGACCGCGCGCCGCGAGGAGCCGATGGCCGAGGGCTTCGACACCTTCGTGCCGGACCCGGTGGTGCGGGCGCTGCCGCAGGCCGATCCGGAGCAGGAGGCCCTGCACACCGACTCGGTGGGCATCGCCCTGCTGGTGGTGCTGGAGACCCTGGAACCGGCCGAGCGGCTGGCTTTCGTGCTGCACGACATGTTCGCCGTGCCCTTCGACGACATCGCGCGGATCGTCGAGCGCAGCCCGGCCGCCACCCGGCAGCTGGCCAGCCGGGCCCGGCGCCGGGTGCGGGACGCCACCCCCGCCGCCGACCCGGACCTGGGCCGGCAGCGCCGGGCGGTCGAGGCGTTCCTCGCCGCGAGCCGCGCCGGGGACTTCGAGGCGCTGGTGTCCGTGCTCCACCCGGACGTGGTGCTGCGCGCGGACGCCGGTGCGCTGGGCCGTGGCCCGGCCGCCTCCAAGGTCGTCGCCGGCGCCCGGACGGTCGCCACCGGCGCCTTCCACTTCCGCCACCTCGCCGGGGCGGCACGCCTCGTCCTGGTCAACGGCGCGGTGGGCACCGTCGCCGTCACCGAGGGACGTCCGCGGTCGGTCACGTACGTCACCGTCGTCGACGGCCTCATCACCGGCCTGTACATCCTGTCCGACCCGGAGCGGCTGGCCCGCCTCGACCTGTCGGCGCTGGAGGCCTGACCGGGGCCGGGAGCCGTCGGCACGGGGCCGGGGGCCGTCGGCACGGGGGCGTGCCGACGGCCCGTATCCTCGGTGACATGCGAGAACACACGGTGGACCGGGCCGCGCTGCGCGCCGACTGCGGGCAGTGCTTCGGTCTGTGCTGCGTGGCCCTCCCGTTCGCCCGCTCGGCGGACTTCGCCATCGACAAGGACGCGGGGAAGCCCTGCCCGAACCTCGGCACCGACCACCGCTGCGGCATCCACGCCGAGCTGCGGGACCGCGGCTTCAACGGCTGCACGGTCTACGACTGCTTCGGCGCCGGGCAGCAGGTCTCGCAGGTCACCTTCGGGGGACAGGACTGGCGCACCGGCCCGCCGGAGCGCGCCCGCCTCGTCTTCGACGTCTTCCCGGTCGTCCGCCAACTGCACGAACTGCTCTGGTACCTGACCGAGGCGCTCACCCTGCCGGCCGCCCGCCCGGTCCACCCCGACCTGCGCCGCGCCCTGGCCGACACCGAGCGGCTCACCGACGGGACCCCCGGGGAACTGGCGGCCCTCGACGTCGCCGCGCACCGGCAGCGGGTCAACGCGCTCCTGCTGCGCACCAGCGAACTGGTGCGGTCCGGCACCCGCGGCCGCAAGAAGAACCGCCGCAACGCCGACCTGATGGGCGCCCGCCTCAGGGGCGCCGACCTCGCCGGGGCCGATCTGCGCGGCGCCTACCTCATCGCCGCCGACCTCACCGGCGCGGACCTGCGGGGCGCCGACCTGATCGGCGCGGACCTGCGCGACGCCGACCTGACCGACGCGGACCTGACGGGAGCCTTCTTCCTGACCCAGCCGCAGCTCACCGCGGCCCGGGGCGGTGCCGGAACCAGGCTGCCGGACTCAGTCACCCGCCCGGTGCACTGGACAGCGGGCCGCTGACGCGGCGTCCCCGGCGTCGTCCGCGGTGCGGGCGCCGTCCTCCGGCGCCGGGCCGGGACCGCCGGACGCGGTGCGCCGCTCCAGTCGCAGCCGCAGCCCCTCCGGCATCAGCGTGAGCCGCTCGGTCACCCGCAGCCGGTAACCGGGCTCGGGCCGCAGCTCGTAGCGGCGCAGCAGAAGGCCCAGGACCAGCGTCGCCTCGTGCAGCGCGAACTGCCGCCCGATGCAGGCCCGCGCCCCCGTCCCGAACGGCTTGAAGGTGTGCGGGGCACGCGACCGTACGGCCTTCGCGTCGAAGCGGTCCGGGTCGAAGCGCTCGGCGTCCGGGCCCCACACGTCGGGGTCGCGGTGCAGCATCCCGGTGAGCACCAGCGCCCAGGCCCCGCGCCGCATCGGGTGGGCGTCGCCCAGCACCGTGTCCTCGCGGGCCTCCCGCGCGAAGGCGGGGGCGGTCGGCCACAGCCGCAGCGACTCGTCCAGCACCCGGCGCGTGTAGCGCAGCCTGGCCACCTGCTCGTAGCCGGGTGCCTCGGTGCCGCCCCAGACGCGGTCCACCTCGTCCCGGACCCGGGCGGCGACGTCGGGGTGCTGGGCGAGGTAGTGCAGGGCGAAGGAGAGCGCGCCCGAGGTGGTCTCGTGCCCGGCGACGAGGAAGGTGATGACCTGCCGGCGGACGTTCTCCGCCGACAGCCGCTCACCGGTGACGGGATGGGTCGTCTCCAGCATCCGGTCGAGCAGGTCGCCCTCGCCGCCCGCCGCGGCCCGGCGTTCGCGGACGAGGTCGTCCACGGTGCGGTTGAGGTGGGCGATGTCGGCGGCGTTGCGGCGGCTCGCGTCGCGCAGCAGCCAGGGGGCGAGCGGCGCGGGCACCGTGTTGAGGCGCTGCGCGTAGGTGAGCGTGCCCACCATCGCGGAGACGAAGGGATGCGGGCGGGAGCGCTCGAATGACCCGAAGTCGTGCCCGAACCCGGTGCGCGCGATGGTCTCCAGCGTCAGCTTGGTCATGTCGCCCGGCACGTCCACCGCCCGTCCCGCGGCCCGGGCCCGGTCCCAGTGGTCGGTGAGCCGTGAGGCCACGTCCAGCATCATAACGTGGTACCCGGCCATGGCCTCGCGGCTGAAGCCGGGCGCCAGCACGTCGTGCGCGAGCTGCCAGTTGGGCTCGTGGTTGTACGCCGTGAACAGGCCGTCCCCCGCAACCGGCCGCAGGTTGGCCACGCCGAGCCCCACATGCTTGGCGAAGCGCGACTCGTCCGCCAGGTCGGCGGCGAGCCCGGCGCCCCACACGAACACGAACTCCTTGCCGAAGGCCCGCCGCCGGAAGATCGGCCCCAGCTGCCGCGCGTACCGCAGCGAGTCCTGCATCGGCGTGCGCCGGCTCGCCCCGATCACGTCCCCCAGCAGGGGGACGCGGTACGGCGGGCGGGGTATGCGGCGCAGTTCGGGCCAGCCCAGCTCGGCGCTGCGGAAGCCCTTGGGCAGGCCGTCCCGGGCCGTCTCGTTCGTCGTCCGGGCCATGCGCGATCTCCCTTGACGCGGCGGCGTGTTGCCCACCTGGGGCAAGCCTGTTGTACATGGATTCAATAGCGGCTCCCAGTCTCGTCCCGTTGTTGAACCGGCGTCAAGTAAGGTGCGGACATGGCCGCGAAACAGGGCGAGCGCACACGCCGCCGGCTCAGCACCGGCGAGCGCCGGGAGCAGTTGCTGTCGGTGGGGGCGCGGCTGTTCTCGGAGAGCCCGTACGACGAGGTCTGGATCGAGCAGGTCGCCGAGATCGCCGGGGTCTCCCGCGGGCTGCTGTACCACTACTTCCCGAACAAGCGGGATTTCTTCGCGGCGGTCGTCGAACGCGAGAGCGAGCGCATGCTGCGGATGACGGCGGCCGTACCGGGGGTCCCGGTCCGCGAGCAGCTCACCGCGGGGCTCGACGCGTACCTGGAGTACGTCCGCGCCCACGCGCACGGCTACCGCGCCTTCCATCGCGCCGACGCGACCGGCGACCAGGCGGTGCGCCGGGTCTACCGGCAGGCGCTCGCCGCGCAGGAGCGGCAGATCCTCGCGGCCCTGGCCGCCGACCCGGAGTTCGGCCCGGCCTTCGAGGAGCGCGGCGACGTGCGGCTCGCAGTGCGCGGCTGGCTGGCGTTCACCACCGCGGTCTGCCTGGAGTGGCTGCGGGATCCGGAGCCCGCCCGGGAGCAGGTGCGCGACCTGTGCGCGCGGGCGCTGCTCGGCGCCATCGCCCCCTGAGCGCCCGCGTTGCACTTCGGAACGCGCCCCCGGGTCGCCGACGTGCGCCGTCCGGCGCGCTGAAAAGGTCTCGCAAAGATCACGCGTCCTGGTTGGCGCACGTCTCGAAGTCCGATAGGTTAGGTGAGCCTTACCTAATGAATTGATGACGGAGGTTGAGGATGGGTGACAGCCACGCCTGGACGGCCGCGCCTGCCGCGGCGGAGCAGGCCCGCTCCGTACTCGCCGCCGCCTGGTCCTGCGCGGTGACCGCGGAAGGCGGCCGCGAGGAGTTCGTCGGCGCGCACACGGTCGGCGACGACGGCCAGGTGTTCCTGCACGTGCCCGAGGACAGCGCCCTGCTGGGGGCGGCGATCTGCGCGCCGCGCGGAGAGCCGTCCGCCGTACTGGAGTTCGCCGACGTGGCGCCCGTCCCGGTGCGGGGCCGGATCAGGGCCCGGCTCTGGCTCGCCGGGTGGTTCGCCGTCGCGGACGGGCACTTGGCCTTCCGGCCCACACGGGTGGTGCTGCGGCGGCCGTCCGGTTCGGTGGTGGTCGACCTCGACGAGTTCGCCGCCGCCGAGCCCGACCCGCTGGCGCTGGCCGAGGCCCGGCTGCTGACCCACCTCGCCGACTGCCACGGCGACGCGGTGGAGCGGCTGACCCGGCTCGTCGAGGCCGACAGCCTGCACGGTGCGGTCCGGGTGCGGCCGCTCGCCGTCGACCGGCACGGGCTGACCCTGCGTATCGAGCGCGCCCGCGCCCACGGCGACGTACGCCTGCCCTTCCACGCGCCGGCCGACGACATCGGGCAGCTCACGGAGCGGGTGCACGTGCTGCTGTCGCAGGCGAGCGCCGCCTCCTGCCCCCGGGCCCTACAGCGGCAGCGCACAGACGGCGACGGGTGAGGCGAACGGCTCCCCGGCGGAACGCAGTTCACCGCCCTCGGACACGCGGAAGACGCTGACGGTGCCGGATCTCTGGTTCGCCGCGAAGAGCAGCCCGCCGTCCGGGGAGAAGGCGATCTGCCGCGGGAAGTCGCCGCCCACCGGCACCGTGCCGAGCAGCCGCAGCCGGGCGCCGTCCGCCTCCACCGCGTAGCGCGTGAGGCTGTTGTGCCCCCGGTTGGCGAGGAAGGCGTGCGAGCCGTCGGCCGTCACCAGGATCTGCGCCGGGTGATTGGTGCCGGAACCCGTGCCCGTGGACTGCGCCTCGCCGACGGTCAGCCGCCCCGTCCCGGGGTCGTAGGCGCAGACCGTGACCGTGTCGTCGACCTCGTTGGCGAGGTAGGCGTGGCGGCCGCCGGGGTGGAAGGTCAGGTGGCGGGGTCCGGCACCCGGCCGGGTCCGGGCCCGCGCGACCTCGGTGAGCCTGCCCGACGCCTCGTCCAGCCGGTACGTGTAGACGGTGTCCGTGCCGAGGTCCACCGCGAGCACATGGCCACCGTCGGGAGCGGTGACGATCTGGTGCGCGTGCGGCCCCTGTTGTCCGGGGCCGGGCGGGGGAGTGGAGTGGGCCACCAGGTCGGTGCGCTCCCCGAGCGCGCCCGAGGCGTCGATCGGGTGCACGGCGACACTGCCCGAACCGTAGTTGGCGCTGAGCAGCCAGCGCCCGCCCGGATGCACGGACAGATGACAGGGCGCGGCGCCGCCGGTGCTCCGGCTGCCCAGGACCGTCCGGTCGGACAGCCGGACGGCGGTCACCGCTCCCTCCTCGCGCTCACTCACCGCGTACAGGGTCCGCCCGTCGGGATGCGCCGCGAGATACGAGGGATCGCCGACGCCGGTGAGGACGCCACGGCCGGTGATCCGCCCGGTGCGGGGGTCGTACTCGGCGAGGCCGACGCCCTTGCCGCCGCCTTCGGCCGAGGTGTACGTGCCGATGTACAGCGGGCGCGGGCCGGTGGAGTCTCCCTGCCGGCCCGACGCGCCCGCGCTCGCGCCCGGCGCCGTGGGCGTCGGGGAGGACGCCGGTGACGACGGGTCGGGCGCGCCGCCGCACCCCGCCGCCACGGGCAGCACCGCCCCCGCACCGGCCGTCCGGGCGAGCAGCCCGACGAACCGCCGCCTGCTCCAGCCGTCACCGCTCACGCACCCGCTCCTCGCCTCGTTCCCCGTGGCTCTCCCACCGGCCTGCCGCCTCTTACCAGTCCCCGTCCTCCACCGGCTTGCCCTGCGCGTCCTTCAGCGGGCGCACCTGCTGCTGCCCCGGTGCCTGCCACGGCTCGTGGTCGTCCCCGAGCCACTCGCCGACCGGTTGGACGTCCCGCAACGGCTCGGTGGGCGCGAGGTCGTGGGCGTCCTGGTCGTAGTAGTCGTACCAGGGCAGGCCCGCCTGTGTGTACGCGGCCCGGTCCACCGGGGACGGCGGCGGCTCCTCGCCCGTGATCCGACGCCATTGCGGCGGCGTGACCAGGTGCACGAAGACCCGGCCCGCCGGGCTGTCGGCCCAGTGTTCCAGCGGCCGTTCGTCCCGGTACACCTCCTGGCGCATGGACCCGCCGACGCCCAGCCCCATCGCGGGCGCGGACCGGGACCTGGCCGCGCCCCCGTAGGCGGCGGCCGCGCCGGGGGCGGCCGGAGCCGGCATGGCCGCCCCGAAGGCGCCACCCGGAGGGGCCGCCCGGCGCGCGAACTCGGCGCGCCGCCGCTCCGCCTCCAGCCACCGCTCCCGTTCCCGGTCGTTGAGACGGAAGTCCTGCAACTGGACCCCGCCCCAGACCTCCTCGCCGGTGACCTGGCCCTCGACGGTCGCCCCCATGCCGAGCGGCACCGCCACGAACTGCCGCACGGTGCCCGTCCCGGAGTTGATGCCGTCCAGCCAGGGCTGGCGCGGCAGGACCACGTAGTTCTGCGGATCGTGGGACAGCCGGCCGCTCCAGGGCCTGCCCGAGACCGCGCACACCTTGCCCACCCCGACCTGGAGCGCGGTGGGCTCCCGCGTGCCAGCGAAACTCAGCCACATGGCCTCCCGCAGGTACACCGGCAGCATCACGCCGCCGCGGGCCCGCCAGGACTCGGGGACCGTGTCCGCGTAGTCGGCGACGCGGCGGACCGGGAACTCGCCGAGCCCGGGCGGCAGTGGATGGGTGCCCTGCTCGGGCAGCCGCAGGGTGCGGATGAACCGCACCACGGCCCCGCCCGGCAGCAGCAGCCGGTTCCCGTCGATCCGCACGCTGGTGTCGGTCATCCGTACGCCCCCTCGTCGTCGTCCGCTCTTCCTCAAGGGGAACGCCGCGCGGCGCCGCTCCGGTTCCGTTTCCGCAGCACCGCCCGTCCCCGGTCCCGCAGCCGGGTCAGCCGAGGCATGCGTTCACGCAGTTCGCGCGTGTGCCGGTCCAGCTCCTCCAGGAGGCGCCGCGAGCGGTGCTCGGTGTCCATCTCGTCGATGATCCGGTCGACCTCGGCCAGCACCGCGCCCCGCAGCTGCCACTGCCGGGAATCGCGCCTGACCTCTTCCAGGAGCAGTTCGGCCAGCCGGTCGCGGGTGGCCGCCGCCTGGCGCAGCTCGCTGGAGAGGCGTTCCTCCGCGGACTCGGCGTTCTCGCTGGCGCTGGTGGTGACCAGCACCGCGAAGCTCACCACGGCGTCGGCGATCTCGGACAGCAGTTGCTGGATGGTGGCGCCCGTCTCCGGCGGGAACAGGGGCTCGGGCTCACGTTCCTTCGCGAGGTCGGTGAAACTGCGCGCGAGGACCCGCATGACCACCGTGCAGATCTCCAGCGTGTCCAGACCGGTACGCAGCACCACCCGGTGCAGCAGCCCCTCCCGCACCCGGGGGTTGAACCGCAGACTGTCCTCGGCCTGCCGCAGGTCCTCGTCCACCTCCCCGATGTCGTGGTCGAGCCGGCGCGCCTCGTGCAGCCGGGCCGCCGCCTCGTGGAACGGCGTGCTGTCGGCGGCCTCCTCGCCCATTCGCAGCATCAGCTGGCGCACCCGCCGGGCCAGTTCCTCGATGGACTCGCCCGCCTGCTCCACCCACACCGGAGGGGCGAGGATCAGGTTGAAGGCCAGTCCGACGATCGCCCCGATCAGGGTCTCCACCACCCGGGCCCACGCGAGACTGCCGTGCGAGGTCACGCCGAGCACCAGCATCGCGCTGATCGCCACCTCGGCCGTGAACTCGTGCGCCCGCACCAGGTGCCCGGCGCCCAGCGCCGCCACGATCAGCAGGGCCAGGCTCCACCAGCTCAGCCCGACCAACTGGCTGAAGGCGATGGCGATCAGCACGCCGGCCACCACGGCGTTCACCCTGCGGAAGCTCATCTTGAGCGTGGCGTACAGCGTGACCTGGACGACCAGGAGCGCGGTCAGGGGAGCGGTGAGCGGTGCCGCCGACTTGTCCGGGCTCAGCCGCACGGCGATGACATAGGCGATCGAGGCCGCGGCGGCCGAACGGAGGGCCTGCACGACCACGGGGTCCCTGAGCCACTTCACCCGCCGCAGAGCCGACTTCGCGGCCTCCCGTACATCACGCATCCTCGGGCTGTTCCCTTCCCCGGGCGCCTCGAACGTGTTCCGGACAGGACGGTAACCGGACAAAGGGGATGGGAGTGGTTCTTACGCGCCGTACGGAGGCATGCGTCCGCGGCGTGGTGCCGCGCTCGTCAGGCGGTCACCTTGGCGAGGAAGGCGGACAGATTTCCCACGGTCCGCTCGATCTGCTCCTCCAGGGAGAGGCTCTCCTCGAAACGGGCGCCGCTCTGCGACACCTTCCTGCCCCGCAGGTACAGCGAGCAGGCCAGGTCGGTGCACATGTACAGGCCGACCGAGTTGCCCTCGCGTCCGGCCGCCCCGGCCCTGCGTGCCGTCATCAGCGACACGCCGCCCCGGGGATGGGTGGTCAGGCACAGCGCGCACAGGCTGCGCTGGAAGTATCCGGCCCGGGCCTGCTGGAACCGCAGCGACAGGCCGGTCAGCCGTCCGTCCAGGTCCGCGACCAGATAACTGCGGTCCGGTGCCCCGGGATCCCGCCAGCCGAGGAAGTCGAGATCGTCCCAGGGGCGTTCGCCGAGATCGCGCGGGAGCGGCAGGCGCTTGGCCTCTCCCTTGGAGCAGTTGATGAAAGAGGTGCGGATGTCCTGCTCGACGAGTGCTCTCATGGGGAGCCTCCCCTTCGGTTGCCGGCGTGGAAGACCTGGATGGCCAAACCTAGATGCCCTAGGTTTTCGCCTAGCGTAGATAGTCGCCAGGGAAAGGGCCATCGTATTTCGGCGGGCGGGATTTCATAGCATGAATTAAGGGCAGAGGGAAGTCGCGTGCTGCCGCACGTCAGAGGTATGTTGCACACCGGGCACGGTACGGAAGGAGCCACATGGCGGGGCGGAACGGGCGCACGGTGCGCGACCTGAGAAGGGCCAACCGTACGGCCGTACTCCAGCGGCTCTACTTCGACGGACCGCTCAGCCGCTTCGAACTGGGCCCGGCGACCGGACTCAGCTCCGGCTCCGTCAGCAACGTCGTCGCCGACCTCGTCGCCGACGGCCTGGTGGAGGAGGCCGGCAGCGTCGACTCCGACGGCGGCAGGCCCCGCACCCTGCTGCGGGTGGCCCCCGCCAGCGGCCACATGATCGGCGTGGACGTCGGCGAGACCCGGGTCCGCGTCGAACTGTTCGACCTGACGCTCACCGAACTCGCCCGCGCCGAACGCCCGCTGACCCAGCAGGGCTACGACGTCGAGGTCATCGTCGGCCACATCCGCGACGGCATCGCCGAGGTGCTGGCCGCGGCCGGTCTCCCGCCCGAGCGGCTGCTCGGCGCCGGGATCGGTGTCCCCGGCATCGTCGAGCACACCCAGGACCGCGGCGCCGTGGTGCACGGCCAGACCATCGGCTGGGACGCGGTCCCGCTGGAGGCACTGCTGCGCGCCGGGTCCCCGCTGCCCGACACCGTTCCCCATTTCATCGACAACGGCGCCAAGACCCTGGGCCAGGCCGAGATGTGGTTCGGCGCCGGACGCGGTGCCCGCAACGCGGTCGTCGTCCTCTTCGGGTCCGGTGTCGGCGCCAGCCTCGTCACGCCCGAGGTCGAGCAGGGCCGGGCGGTCGAATGGGGGCACCTGACGGTCCGGGTCAGGGGACGCCGCTGCCGCTGCGGCGCGCTCGGCTGCCTGGAGGCGTACGCGGGCGCCGAGTCGCTGCTGGCCCGCTGGCGGGAGGAGGGCGGCTCGGTGCCCGGGGGCGCCGACGAGGAGACCGCCCTGACCACCATGCTCGCCGCCGCCTATCCGCCGGAGGGCGAGGCGGCCGACCCGGTCGCGCTCGCCGTCCTGGAGGAGACCGCCGAGTACCTGGGCGCCGGCCTGTCCGACCTGATCAACCTCTTCCAGCCCGAGCGCATCCTCATCGGCGGCTGGGCCGGCCTCCAGCTCGGCACCCGCTTCCTGCCCGCCGTCCGCCGCCACGCCGTGTCGTACGCGCTGCGCCACCCGGCCCAGAAGGTGACGGTCGACCTGGGGCGGCTCGGCCCGGACGCCGTCACCGTGGGTGCCGCGATCCTGCCCCTGGCCGACTTCTTCGCGCGCGGCGGCCGACGCCCGGAGCCGGCACCCGAATACCCGGTCCCCGCCTGGCGTACGGCCTTGGAGGAGCGGTCGCCGCACTGAGGTTACGCGAGGTCGCGCGGGGTACCCGGTGCGGTCGGACACGCAGGAGCACCACCGGAAGGAGCGCGCAGTGACCGACCACCGCCAGGAGGGTCCGGGCGAGGACGGCGCCCCCGTTCCCCGGGACCTGCCGGACCAGCAAGCCGGAACCGGCGACGACCCGTGGGAGGCGGCCGCGCCCACCCGCGAGCAGCGTGAGCACCTTCAGGGGGACCCGGCGGACCCGGCCGGCCGCGACGAGGACACCGGGACCGGCGGCGAGGAGAGTGGCGAGGACGCGGCCGAACCGGCCGACGACGTCCCCGACACGGACGAGGCCGGAACCGGCCGCCAGGGCGCGCCGCACTCGGCCGCCGTCCACCCGGAGCACCCGGTGCCCGACGAGTCCTCCGGCTGACGGCGCGCACGAAGACGGATCAGGGGGCGGGCCGGGTGCCCGCCCCCTGAAGCGTGCCGCGCCCCACGGGGCGGGCTCCGCTCAGCCGACCTTGCGCCCCCGCATCGGCGCCGTGTCCGCGCCCGCGCCCTCGCGCAGGCCGCCCAGGAACTCCTCCAGCACCTCCGTGGCCGAACGCGTCGCGCGCCAGCCCAGCTCCACCCGCGCCCGCGTGCAGTCCATCAGCGGCAGCCGCAGCACCGCGTCGAACAGGTGCGGCGACGCCGGCAGCAGCCGCAGCCCCCACGCGGCGGCGATCGCCGAACGGGCCGCGGTCCGGGGCAGCCGGACCGGACGCGCACCGAACATCCCGCCCAGCACCTCCGCGTCCACGACCGGCTCCGCGGCGAGGTTGTAGGGACCCCGCGCGTCCTCGGAGTGCACCGCCAGCCGATAGGCGTGGGCCGCGTCGTCGGTGTGCAGCGCCTGCACCCGCAGACCGGGGACGTCCGGCAGGAAAGGCAGCGCACCGGGTCGGGCCGCCGGGCCGGGCAGGAACCTGCCGCCGAAGATCCGGCGCTGCTCACTGGCCGACTCGCGCTTGAACAGGAACGCGGGCCGCATCCGCACCACCCTGATCCCCGGGTGGTCCCGCTCGAAGATGTCGAGGGTGCGTTCCAGGTAGGCCTTCTCCCGGCAGTACGCGGCGTCCGGCCAGCCGTGCGTCGGCCACGACTCGTCCACCGCGCGGTCCTTCGGACCCGGTGAGTACGCTCCCACCGACGAGGCGTGCACCAGCGCCGGCACCCCGGCGGCGGCCACCGCCTCGAAGACCCGGATGGAGCCGAGGACGTTCGTGCGCCAGGTCGTCGCCGGGTCGTGCGTCGGCTGGAAGGCCCAGGCCAGGTGCACCACCGCGTCCGCGCCCGCGAAGTGCGCGCCCAGGTCGGCCCGGTCCGAGGCCAGGTCGACCGCGGCCCACTCCGTCCGCTCCGGCGACCACCCGGGGATCCGCCGGGCCAGCCCCAGGACGGACCCCACCTCCGGATCCTCCGACAGAAGCTTCACCACGCTGGTGCCCACGTTGCCGGTCGCACCCGTGACCACGATCCTGCTGCCCGTTCCGCCGCTCACCCTGCGCTCCTCCCGGCCGTTCGCCGTACGAGGCCACCGGGTACCCAGCGCGCCGCAAAGGCACCCGGGACCCGGGCGCGGACAGAAGGAAGCCCCGACCGCGACGGGGGAATCACGGCCGGGGCGGCTCTGAGGGGGGTACGGATGGCGGTCGCCTCTCGGCGAAGGGCTCCACAGGGCTTCAGCCGAACGATCGTCCCTGTGGGCAATAGGTGAGGCCCGGGGACACTGTCTCATCCGTACCCACGCCCTCTGCAACGGGACAGGGGCGTCCGGTGTTCCTCCGTCCGGGCCCTCCCGGGGGTGAGGTGAGTCACGCCGTTCCCTCAGGCGAGCGGGCTCCGGTCCAGGGAGGCCAGCAGGCCGGCCGGATCGGCGTAGACGGCGTCGGCGCCCGCCTCCTCCAGGTCGGCGCGGGGCAGACCGCCGCAGAGCACCGCCACGCAGCGCACCCCGGCGCGGCTGCCGGCGCGCATGTCCCACACCGTGTCGCCCACGAAGACCGCACGCTCCGCGGGCACCCCGGCCAGCTCCAGGGCGTGCTCGACCGGCTCCGGCGACGGTTTGCCCTCCTCCACGTCGTCCGCGCTCGCGGTGGCCGCGATCGCGTCGTCCGCGTCGATCGCCCGCCGCAGCGCACCCAGCTCCGGGCCGCCGGCGGAGGTGGCGAGCACCACCGTCCAGCCGTCGCCGGCCAGGCGGCGCAGCAGCCTCCCGGCGTCCGGCAGCGCGGGCAGGCGGTCGAAGTACTGTCCGTAGAGCGCCTTGTGCGCGGCGCTCAGCTCCGCGTCCCGGTCCCTGTCCCGGTCCTCGCCCAGCAGCCGCCCCACGAGGTCCGAGGAGGGCAGCCCGACGGCCCGGTGCAGGGCGTGCATCGACACCTCGTGGCCGGCCTGCCGGAACGCCTCCCACCAGGAGACGACGTGCAGATGATTGGTGTCGACGAGGGTCCCGTCGACGTCGAACACCGCTGCGCGGTCCATGCGCCCTCGCTCTCCGGCCGGCGGCGGTCACCGGCCGTCCGCCGGGTACCACGTCACCCGCCGGCCACGCCGGACGGCGTACGGCCCTCCCGCGTCCAGGCCAGCAGGTCGTCCAGGGACCACGTGGTGACGACCCGTTCGGGCGGCACCCCGCACTCCTCCGCCCGCGCGCACCCGTTGATCTGCCAGTCCAGCTGGCCGGGCGCGTGCGCGTCGGTGTCGACCGAGAACAGCACCCCCGCCGCCACCGCCCGGCGCAGCAGCCGCCGCGGGGGATCGAGGCGCTCGGGCCGGCTGTTGATCTCCACGGCGGTGCCGGACTCCGCGCACGCGGCGAAGACCTCGTCCGCGTCGAACTCCGACTCGGGCCGGCCCCGCCCGCTCAGCAGCCGCCCGGTGCAGTGCCCGAGGATGTCCGCGTGCGGGTCGCGCACGGCCTTCACCATGCGGCGGGTCATGCCGCGGGCGTCCATCCGCAGCTTGGAGTGCACGGACACCACCACCACGTCGAGCCGCTCCAGCAGCTCCGGCTCCTGGTCCAGCGAACCGTCCTCGAGGATGTCGCACTCGATGCCGGTCAGCAGCCGGAACGGCGCCCACGTCTCGTTCAGCCCGGCCACCACGTCCAGCTGCTCGCGCAGCCGCTCGGGGGAGAGCCCGCGCGCCACCGTCAGCCGTGGCGAGTGGTCGGTCAGCGCCGCCCACGCGTGGCCGAGCGCGGCGGCGGTGCGGCCCATCTCCTCGATCGGGCTGCCGCCGTCGGACCAGTCGGAGTGCAGATGGCAGTCGCCGCGCAGCAGTTCCCGCAGCGCCTCGCCGCCCTCCGCGCGCGGGGCCTCCGGCTCGCTCTCCAGCTTCTCCAGGTAGCCGGGCGTCCGCCCGGCCAGCGCCTCGCGTGCCACCTGCGCCGTCTTGGGGCCGATGCCCTTCATCGACTCCAGCGACCCGGCCCGCTCGCGCAGCTCGTCGGCGCTCAGCCCGCCGAGCACCCGGGCGGCGGTGCGGAACGCGCGGACCCGGTAGGTGGGCGCCTGGGAGCGCTCCAGGAGGAACGCGATGCGCTCCAGTGCCTCGACGGGATCCATCGGCACCTCCTCCCGCGACCTCCTCCGCACGTCCAGGGTTCCCCAGCGTCCCGGGACCCGCACCCCGGGCCGGTCCGAACCTCGCTCCCGCGCGTTGCGGCCTACCCTCTAGGCATGACCGAAATCGACAGCCCGCACATCGGCGCTCCGCGGATCCTCGTGCTCCGGGTGCAGCCGGGCACGCCTCCGTTCCGGATCGTGGAGATCGACGGCCAGGTCGTCGGTGAGGCCAGGGCCGTCACCGACGTACTGGAGGCCGCGGCGGCCTTCGGCATCACGGTCCACGACCTCGACGACCCGGACGTGGTCCGCTGGGTGGGCGGGGACAAGTTCACCTGGACGGTGCACTAGGACTCGCCCCCGCACGCTCGGGGCCGCTCAGCCCACCGTCCACTTCTGGTTCGCCCCGCCCGAGCAGGTCCAGATCTGCAGCCGGGTGCCGTTGGCCGCGTTGTTGCCGGTGACGTCGAGGCACTTGTCGGCCTGTGGATTGACGATGTCCCGGGCGCCGGTGACGACCCATCGCTGCGCGGCACTGCCGTTGCAGTCCCACAGCTGGACCACCGTGCCGTCCGCCGTGCCGCCCGCGTTGACGTCCAGGCACTTGCCCAGCGCCCGGATCGTGCCGTCGGAGCCGACCGTCCACCGCTGCGCGGCGGTGCCGTTGCAGTCGTAGAGCTGTACGGGGGTGCCGTTGGCGGTCCCCGCCGCGGCGACGTCCACGCACTTGCCGGCCAGACCGCGGATCGCGCCGCCGGTGCCGGAGTCGCTCGTCGTCACCGACACGTGGTCCACCACCAGCGACTGCGGGAAGACCGTGGAGGCGTCCGGGTCGCCGGGCCAGTAGCCGCCGACCGCCAGGTTGAGGATCAGGAAGTACGGCCGGTTGAACACCCACTGCTTCCCGCCCAGGTCGGCCGGGGTGCGCCGCTGGTAGACGTTGCCGTCCACCGACCAGGTGATCGAGTCGGGTGCCCAGTCGACCGCGAAGGTGTGGAAGCCGTCCGCGAAGGCCTGGCCGCCCGGCAGGCTGTAGCCGGCGCCGATGCCGCCGGCGCCCGAGTAGCCGGGGCCGTGGATCGTGCCGTGCACGGTCGAGGGTTCGAATCCGACGTTCTCCATGATGTCGATCTCGCCGGAGTCCGGCCAGTTCACCGGGGTGCCGAGCATCCAGAACGCCGGCCACATGCCCTGCCCGCGCGGCACCTTCATCCGGGCCTCGACATGTCCGTACTGCGCCGTGAACTTGCCCGAGGTGTTGAGGCGGGCCGAGGTGTACTGGCAGGTGCCGTACCAGCACTGGTAGTTGGCGGGGTTCTCCTTGCGGGCGGTGATGACCAGCTGGCCCTGGCCGTTCAGCGCGGCGTTCCGGTTGCCCGCGGTGTAGTACTGCCGTTCGTGGTTGTTGACGTTGTCGCCGGTCTCGATCTGCCACTTCGAGGAGTCGACCGCCGAACCGGCCGGGCCGTCGAAGGTGTCGGAGAACGTCACGGCGGCGGCCGCGGCGTCGGCGGCACGGGAATCGGGTTCCGCCTGAGCGGGGCCCGACACGAGGGACGCGGCGAGGCCCGCGGAGAGGGCGGCGGCGAGGAGACATCTGCGGAGCAGGCGTGGACGGACCACGGCTCTCCCTTCCGTACGGCGCCGGGGAGGGGGCGCCGACCGAGGTGGGGGGTTGAGGTGTCGCCTCTTGATTCAAGTAGTGAGATAAGGGGTGGTCAATACATTGGTACGGACCAAATGTGAAAGAACGCGGAGCGGCTGTCGACCCGCCGCGAGCCAGGTCACTCACACGGGTGAATCCCGCCGCGCCCCGCGTCCGCCCCGGCAGGCCGCCGGGAAGTCCGGGTGAGGGTTCCTCCCTGTGACCCTCACCGCCCCCGGCTCAATGCCCACCCGTGGCTCCCCCCGGCCGGGGGCGGACTCACCGCCGGCGCGGGCGGCGTCGCCGCCACGACCGCCAAAGCCGGTACACCCGCAGGCCGGTCACCGTGACGACCGCGGCGCCCAGGACGATCCCCACCCACGGAGGCAGGCCGCCCGAGTCGGGCAGGTAGATCGCCATCGCCGCGAGCTGGTGCACGGCTCTCCTCGGGCTGCTTCGCCGGTGCCGGACCCCGTGTCCCCACGGAGCACTTCGTGCGGATGCTTCAGCTCCAGCGTAGAACCAGGGACCGCTTGCGTGTGACTTCGCCGCGGTGCGCGAGGACCGCCCGCCCCTTCGTGTCGGGCCACGGTGTGACGTCGACGCCGGTGGTCACGCACGAGTCCGGTGCACGCCTCGGGGTACGGGTGGGAGAGGCCGGCCGCCTCGACGGCGAGCAGGGTGCCGTGGTGCTTTCACGTGTGCGCCTTCCGGGCCTTGCGCGCGTGCACCGCGCGGCTCATCCGCCGGCCCAGCAGCAGGTAACCGAGCAGCGCGCCGCTGGTGTTGAGAATGACGTCGTCGATGTCGAAGGCCCGGCCCGTGACCAGGGCGCCCTGCGCGAACTCCACCAGCAGCATCACCACCGCGGTCAGCAGCAGCACTTTCAGCAGGCCCCGGGTGCGCGGGGCGACGACCGGGACGAGCACGCCGAACGGCACGCCGAGCAGGATGTTCCCGCCGACCTGCTTCACCGCGTCCCTGAGCGCCGGCTGGTCCAGGTAGGCCCGCAGCGAATCCCCGGGACGCAGGTTGGTGTGGGTCAGCGCCTCCGACGCGGGGGAGGGGTTCAGTGTCAGCCGGGCCAGCACCACGGCGAACGCCACCATGAACACGAAGGCGCACAGCGTCGCGAGCAGGCGCAACGGAAGCGGGAGCGGCCGGCGTTCCGGCTGCCCGGCGTCCGCCCGCGCCTTGTCGGCACGGGGACGCGAAGGGAAACGCAGCCCTGAGGCGACACGAGCCATTTCATTCCTCCAAGAGTCAACATCCCCGCGTGGCGGAGCTATTACCCGCCGAACCGCCGGGGATGCCCGACGGTTCGGCGGTCCTCCCGTTCTCGCTCACTCCTCGGTGAGGGAGAACGCTCAGGTGCCGTAGGCCACCCGTACTTCCTTGAAGCCCAGGGAGCGCAGCAGACCCTGGAGCATCGCCGTGGTGTTGCTCTCGGCTCGGGTCTTCAGCTCGCTCTCCTTGGCGGCGTCACCGATGTGCCGGGCCGCGAGCTTCTGCACGGCCTGCTCGCTGTTCGGGTTGTCCGAGAACAGGTCGCCGAGGCGGTCGAGGAGTCCGCGCTGCTTGGACACCGCGTACGAGCGGTCGGGGTCCAGGGCCGGCTCGCCGAGCGCGGCGTGCGGCAGCCGCAGCGTGGCCGACGTCCGGTCCTCGTTGACCGTCACGTCGTCCTCGCCCACCTTCCCGAGGTCGACGTAGGCGTCGACGGTGCCCGCCCCGACGTACAGGGTGCGGGAGCCGCGGACGGCGTCGGGCAGGAACTTGGTGTCCTTCTCCAGGTCCACGACGACCTGGAAGTTGCCGGAGGCTGCCTCGTAATGGCTGATGTCCTGGATGGACTTGAGCAGCGCGGGGCCCGAGCGGTCCTTGGTCTCGGTGCCGAACAGGTCGTTCAGGCCCGGAATGACGCTCAGCCGGAGCCCCGCGAACAGCACGGCGAGGACCACCACGACCGCGGTCAGCACCTTCGCCCAGCCGGGCATGCGCCTCGCGGGCCTCTCGACGGGACGCGTGGGATTCTTGACGGGAGTCGTCATGGCGACGGCCCTCCTTCCTACTGACCCTGATGCCCCCCATCTCCCCGGCCAGACAGAACAGTTGGCGGACGCGGACCGGGGACGGGTGCACGGCGGGGCGTACGGCGGCTCAGGGCCGCCGCTTCAGCGGGCGGTCCGTGCACGGACGGGACGACCACACCGCCTCCCCGTGGGTGAGTCCCGGCAGTCGCAGTTCGGCCTCCCGGACCCGCCGGGCCGGCAGCTCGCCGGTGAGGATCCAGGCGGGGTCGCCGCCCGTCGTGCCGGTGAAGTCGGCGCCCAGCGCGGCGAGCCGGGCCGTCACGGCGGCCAGCGCGTCCGGCGGGATCTCCGCCTCGAAGGCGTGGTACGGCTCGTAGAGCACGGTCCCCGCCCGGCGCAGGGCGCGGCGCAGCACGATCGGCGTCAGCCCGCGGAAGTCGGCGGCGGTGCTGACCGGCGAGCTGAAACCGGAGCGGATCAGCGTCACCCGGCAGTCCGTGACCGCCGCCCCGGCCGGTCCGGTCAGCAGCGTGGCGTGGACGGTCTCCTCCACCGCCTGGTGGAAGGCGCGGGGAAGTGCGCCCAGCTCCGTCTCGTGGGTGAACACCACGCCCGAGCCGCGCGGACCCGGTTCGACCCGCAGTCCGACCGTCGCCCAGTACCGGGTGTGGTCGAGCCACGGCATCTCCTCCGCCGCCTCACCCGTCCCGGCCGGGCGCTCCAGGAACCGCACCCGGCCGGGCGTGAACTCCGCCTCGACACCGAAGTCCTCGGCCAGCGTCGCCGCCAGCACCTCCATCTGGACCTCGCCGTACAGCAGCAGCGCCGTCGTGCCGGACGCCGCCGGGCGGGCGTGCAGCAGCGGGTCCTGGTCGGCCAGCGCGAGCAGCGCGGAGCGCAGCGGCGCCGCCTGCTCCGGGCGCCGCGCCCGGACCAGGGTCTCCAGCGTCGGCGCCGCGAACTGCGGCGCGCGGTCGGTGAGGTCGCCGAGCCGGTCGCCGACGCGCAGGCCGCCCGGCACGGTGAGCGCGGCGATGTTCCCGGCGGTGAGCGTGGCGCCCCCGCCGACGACGTCGAGGCGGGTCACCCGGCCGGAGACTTCGGTGGTCCGGCCGTCGGCCTCGCGCCGCAGGAACGTCAGCCGCCCGCGCGGGCGCACCTCACCGTCGTAGAGGCGCAGGTACGCCGTCCGCCCGCCGCCGGGCTCCGGGCGAACGGCGAAGACCGTGCCGCGCGGCGCCGCGGAGGCGGCCGGTGCCGGTGCGGCGGCCGCCGGGACCAGTGAGACCAGGCCCTCGACCAGCTCGGCCACGCCCTGACCGCCGAGCGCGGAGCCGTGGTACAGCGGGTGGAAGGAGCCGTCGGCGGTGCGGGCGGCGAGGGCGGTGGCGAGATCGTGCGGCGTCGGCCCGGGACCGTCCACCAGGGCCGCCAGGATGTCCGGATCGACCTCGGCGAGCGCCTCGGCGGTCCGCTCGTCCGGCGGGCGGGCCACCACCCGGGCGCCGGCGGTGCCCGCGCCCGTCACCGCCGTCAGCGGCGCGACGTGCGGAGTCAGCAGGCGCCGCACGTCGTCGAGCAGGCCCTCGGGTCGCGCCCCGGCCCGGTCGACCTTGTTGACGAACACGAGCGTGGGCAGCCGCAGCCGCCGCAGGGTGCGCAGCAGCACGCGGGTGCGCGCCTGCACGCCCTCCACGGCGGAGAGCAGCAGTACCGCGCCGTCGAGCACCTCCAGGGCCCGCTCGACCTCGGCGACGAAGTCGGAGTGTCCCGGGGTGTCGATCAGGTTGACCTGCGTGTCGCCGACGGTGAAGGCCGCGACGGCGGAGCGGATGGTGATGCCGCGGCGGCGCTCGATGCCGCCGTCGTCCGTACGGGTGTCACCGGCGTCGACGCTGCCGAGCCGGTCGACCGCGCCGTGGTCGAAGAGCAGCCGTTCGGTGAGGCTGGTCTTACCGGCGTCGACGTGGGCCAGAATGCCGATGTTCAGGGTGTGCGTGGGGTGCATGAGCGGTCGCGTCCTCGGGAACCGTGGGCCGGAAGGGGCACTGGGGGATTCCGAGGAGTCGGCGCATGCGGGGATCCTGACCTGAGAGGTCCCAGGGACCTGGGAGAACAACGGACGGCGCCATCATGCCGTCGGCTGCCCGGGCCGGCGCAACCGGATTTCCGTAAGCTGAGGATCCCGGCCGGACAGGATCACGCGAGGAGCGGGCCGTGCGAGACATCGCCGTGTTCAGCGGTAGTGCCCATCCCGTGCTGGCCGAGGAGGTCTGCGCACAGCTGGGGGTGCCGCTCAGCCCCACCCGGGTCAGCCGGTTCGCCAACGACTGCCTGGAGGTGCAGCTCCTGGCCAACTGCCGGGAGCGGGACGTCTTCCTGGTCCAGCCGCTGGTCAAGCCGGTCCAGGAGCATCTGGTCGAGCTGCTGCTGATGTGCGACGCGGCCCGCGGCGCGTCGGCCGGCCGCATCACGGTCGTCATGCCGCACTACTCCTACGCCCGCTCCGACAAGAAGGACGCCCCGCGCATCTCCCTGGGCGGCCGCCTGGTCGCCGACCTGCTGGTCGCGGCCGGCGCGGGCCGGGTCCTCGCGATGACCCTGCACTCGCCCCAGGTGCACGGCTTCTTCCCGGTCCCGGTCGACCACCTGCACGCACTGCGGGAACTGGCCGCGCACTTCCGGCAGTACGACCTGTCCCGCACCACCGTCGTCTCGCCGGACCTGGGCAACGCCAAGGAGGCCGCCGCGTTCGCCCGGATGCTCGGCGCCCAGGTGGCGGCCGGCGCCAAGCAGCGGTACGCCGACGACCGGGTCAGCATCAGCGCCGTGATCGGGGACGTCGCCGGGCGCGACGTCATCGTGCTCGACGACGAGATCGCCAAGGGCAGCACGGTGCTGGAACTCCTGGACCGGCTCCGGGAGTCGGGTCCGCGCACCATCCGCCTCGCCTGTACGCACGGGCTGTTCGCGGCCGGTGCGCTGGGGCGGCTCAGCGAGCAGCCGGAGGTGCTGGAGATCGTGTGCACCAACACCGTGCCGGTGCCCGCCGACGACCACACGGACAAGCTGCGGATCCTGTCCATCGCCCCGGCACTCGCCGAGGCCGTGCGCCGCATCCACAACGGTGAGTCGGTCAGCGCCCTGTTCGACGCGCGGCCGGCAGGCTGACGCCCAGCACCTCGTCCAGCGTCCGCCGGGGCGGCAGCAGCCGGGTCAGGCCGGTGATCCGCAGCATCCGCAGGGTGAGCGGGTGGGCGCAGACCAGGTGGACCTGTCCGCCCCCGTCGAGCACCTGGCCGCGGGCCCGGTGGAGCAGCCGCAGGCCGGAGCAGTCGAAGAACTCGATCCCGCCGAGGTCCAGGACGACCCGGGCGCCGGGGCGCCGGGTCTCCCGGTCCAGGTGGGGCGTGATTTCCGCGGCCGACGCGATGTCGATCTCGCCGTGGAACTCCAGCACCGTGTGCCCCCGGTCGTGGCGCACGCGCAGATGCCGGGTGGGCGACGCCGATTCCTGCCGCACGAAACTTGCCTCCAGGTTGTTCCGGGACCTGCTTCCGGCCTGCTTCCGGAGGGCTCAACCAGCCAGCCCGCACGAAAAGTTACCCCGATCGAGCGAATCTGAGCATGTTCGATTGACATATGTCATCGAAATCTCACAGCCGGGTCGATCAGTCGACAACGAGAACGATCTTGCCCGTGGTGCGGCCGGTCTCTCCGAGCGCGTGCGCCTCGGCCGCCTCGGCCAGCGGGAACGTCTTCTCGATCGTCGCCCTCAGCTTCCCCGCCTCGACCAGGGACGCGATCGCCTCCATGTCGGCCCGGTCGGCGTCCACCAGCATCCGCACCGCGCGCACGCCGAGCCGCTCGGCCTCCTCGAAGAACTCGTCCGACCCGACCGGCAGGATCGAGACCACCACCCCGCCGGGGCGCAGTACGCGCAGCGACCGCAGGGACGTGTCGCCGCCGATCGTGTCCAGCACGACGTCCACGTCCTTCACCGCCTCGGTGAAGTCCGTCTCCCGGTAGTCCACGGTCTCGTCCGCCCCCAGGGAGCGCAGGAACTCGTGCTTGCCCGCGCTGGCGGTGCCGATCACATGGGCGCCCCGGGCCTTGGCGATCTGTACCGCCACATGGCCCACACCGCCGGCCGCCGCGTGGATCAGCACCCGCTGTCCCGGCCGGACGTCGGCCCGCTCCACCAGCGCCTGCCACGCCGTCAGCGAGACCAGGGGGAGCGCGCCCGCCTGGACGTGGTCGATCCCGGCCGGCTTGTGCGTGAACGTGCGGGCGGGAGCGGTGACGTACTCCGCGTGGGAGCCGTGGCCGAAGGGGTACGAGAGCATGCCGAAGACCTCGTCACCGGGCGCGAAGGCGGCCACGCCGATCCCCACCGCCTCCACCCTGCCCGAGACGTCCCAGCCCAGTACGAACGGTGGCTCACCGAGGAAGCCGCCGTTCGCCCGGTGCTTCCAGTCGGTCGGGTTCACTCCGGCGGCGCGCACCCGCACCAGCACCTCGTTCGGGCGCGGCTCGGGGCGCGGGGGCCGTACCTCCTTCAGGACCTCGGGGCCGCCGAGGACGTCCTGGCCGATGGCGCGCATGGTGTTCATCGAGAACCTCGCAAGTGGGGAGTGGTTCCAGGGGCACGGTCTGCAACCTCCGACGAGATCGTGTCATTCCCGGGGCGGCGCGGCATCCGGATGCCCTGGTAGGCAGGGGGACGTGCCGACCCGGTACGGCCATGACGCCGCCTCAGGAGCCCGCCGTCGCCGACTGAATCGGTCCCGCCGGGATATCAGCTAGGTAGAGGGCACGGAGCAGGTCGGCCCCGCGCCCGGAATCCTTCGGAGGAGACATGGCAACGGTCAACGCGGGCGTCGTGGTACTCGACTGCGCCGAGCCCGAGAAGCTCGCCGAGTTCTACAAGGGCCTGCTGGGGGCGGAAGAGACCGAGGCGACCGCCAACCGGGTCGAGATCGAGGGCCCGCGCGGCTTCCGCATGGCCTTCCGGCGGGACGTCAACGCGACCCCGCCGAGCTGGCCCCGTCCCGAGAACTCCCTCCAGGTCCACCTGGACTTCGTGGTGGCGGAGCTGGACGAGGCCGAACGCGCGATCGTGGGGCTCGGCGGACGCCCCGTGGAGGCGAAGGACCCGGCCGGTCCGCACGAGGAGCGCGGCTTCTCCGACCCGGCTGGGCACTCCTTCACCGTGCGCCTGGCCACCGCGCCGACGGCGCCCAAGCAGGGCTGACCACAGCCTGCCGGGCGCCGTCGCGGGGGGAGCGGGGGAGGAGGGGACTGACCGCGACGCGGTCGAGGGGACCGCGACGCGGTCAGTCCCGTCCGCCCTTGTCGACCGGCCACACACCGGTCGAGCGCTCGATGGCCTTGGCGCCCGTACGGTCCACGGCGCTGCGCACCGCCGCGAAGATGGCGCCCTGGATCGCGGCGGCCAGCAGGATCTCGCCCCAGCCGCGGTCCGGGTCCAGCGCGTCGGGCGCGTCGTCCTCGTGCCGGATCAGCTTCCAGGTCTTCTGGAACGCCATCCCGGCCAGCGTGCCGCCCACCCAGCCGAGCGCGAACCCGACGGGCTTGTAGGCGAGCGGGAGCTTCTTCTTCTTGGGCTTCGCCATGCGTGTCTCTCCTTGCGTGGGGTGCGTGGTGTCTGCGGAAAAGTCAGGGCCGGCCCGGTACCGGCACCTCCTCGCCGGCCCGGACGGGCCCGGGCGGAGTGCCGTCACCGAACGGCCGCCCGCCCAGCTCCTCCCGGTGGTGGGGCGTGAGCCAGCCGGCGAGGTCCGGGCCCAGGGGCACGATCGCCGTCGGATTGATGCCGGTGTGCACCTGGTAGTAGTGGCGCTTGATGTGGTCGAAGTCGACGGTGTCCCCGAACCCGGGCGTCTGGAACAGGTCGCGGACGTACCCCCACAGCACCGGGTGCTCCGCCAGCTTCCAGCGGTTGCACTTGAAGTGGCCGTGGTAGACGGCGTCGAAGCGGACCAGCGTCGTGAACAGCCGGATGTCGGCCTCGGTGACGGTGTCGCCGACCAGGTAGCGCTGCCGCTCCAGCCGGGGCGCCAGCTGCTCCAGCCGCCGGAACACGCCCGCGCACGCGGCCTCGTACTCCTCCTGGCCGGTCGCGAAGCCCGCCCGGTACACGCCGTTGTTGACGTCCTCGTAGACGCCGGCCATCACCTCGTCGATCTCGTCGCGCCGCGACTCGGGATACAGGTCGGGCGCGCCCGGCCGGTGCAGCGAAGTCCACTCGGTGGCGAGGTCCAGGGTGATCCGCTGGTAGTCGTTGGTGACCAGCGCCCCGGTGGGCACGTCCACGATCGCGGGAACGCTCACCCCGCCCGGATAGCCGGTCTCCCGCCGGTCGTAGGCCTCGCCCAGGTAGCGGATGCCGAGGACCGGGTCGCGGCCGTCCGGGTCCAGCGTGAACCGCCAGCTGCGGTCGTCCTGGATCGGATCGGCGACTGCCAGCGACAGGGCGTCCTCCAGCCCGAGCAGCCGCCGCGAGACCAGGGCCCGGCTCGCCCACGGACAGGCCCGGCTGACCACCAGACGGTACCGGCCGGACTCGACCGGCCAGCCGTCGCGGCCGTCCGCCGTGATCCGGTCCGCGAAGTGGCTCTTGGACCGCTTGAACGGCTTCCTGCCGTACCCGCTGTTGCCCGGCATCCCGCCGTCACCGCTCATGGGCCTGCCTCCAGTCTTCCGGGTGCCCTGGTGGACGCGTTCCCCGTTTTCGGCCGTCGGCACTGGTGGGCCACCCACAAGGCGGGGTGTGAGTGCTGCCGCCACGGGCATTCGGCCCTTCGTGACTGGGACAGCCGCGCAGGAGCAGCCAGGTCGGAAGGACGACGGGGCGCACTGGGAGAAGGGTGACTGGAGTGGTGACGAGAACCGTGACGGGAGGAACGTGAGCGCCGAGACCAAGGCCGACCGCAGGACCAGGGTGACCGTGCTGGTCGCCCTCGCCGCCAATCTGGTGATCGCCGTCGCCAAGGCGGTCGGCGGATTCCTCGCGGGATCGCCCGCGCTGCTGTCGGAGGCCGCGCACTCGGTGGCGGACAGCATGAACGAGGTCTTCCTCCTCGCCGCCCTGCGCCGCAGCCGCCGCCCCGCCGACCGCAAGCACCCCTTCGGCTACGGCAAGGAACGCTTCTTCTGGTCGCTCCTCGCGGCCGTCGGCATCTTCGTCATGGGCGGCTGCTTCTCCTTCTACCAGGGCATCGAGGCCCTGCGCACCGGCGCCGACGAGGAACTGAGCGGCTACGTGGCCGGACTCGTCGTGCTCGGCATCGCCCTGCTCGCCGAGGGTGCCTCGCTGCTGCGGGCCCTGCACCAGGTCCGGGGCCAGGGCGGCATGGCCACCGGGCTGCGCGACCCGGCCCTACGCACCGTCGTCGCCGAGGACGGCACCGCGGTGCTCGGGGTGACCCTCGCCATGGCCGGCATGGTCCTGCACATGGTCACCGGCCAGGTGGTCTGGGAGGCCTGCGCCTCGCTCGCGATCGGCGGACTGCTCGTGTACGTCGCCTACCGGCTGGGCCGCGAGGCCCGCGACCAGTTGATCGGCGAGGCTGCCGACCCCGAGGCCAGCGGCCGGATCTGCGCCCTGCTGGAGGCCCAGCCGGAGATCGACAGCGTCGAGGCGCTGTTCACCATGAAGACCGGCCTCGACTCCACCCTGGTGGCCGCGCGCGTCGACCTGATGCCGGGCATGGACAGCGAACGGGTGGAGGAGGTCGCGGTGCGCATCAAGCGCTCGATCGCCCACATGGTTCCCGAGGCGGGGGAGATCTTCCTCGACGTCACCGACCGCCCCGCGCGCGAGGCGGCGGAAAGCCCCGCCGCGACGGGGGAACGCGGCGGGGCCTGACCCTCGGGTGCCCGGAACCCGGCGCTCCATGCACGCCGTCGCCGGGAATCCGGTGCGCCCGGATCAGCTTCCGTCGGCCGGCTCCAGGACGAAGACGGGGATCTCCCGGTCCGTCTTCTTCTGGTAGTCGGCGTACGGCGGATAGGCCGCGACCGCACGCTCCCACCACTCGGCCTTCTCCACGCCGGTGACCTCACGGGCCGTCATGTCGCGCCGCACCGGCCCGTCCTGAAGTTCCACGTGGGGGTCGGCCTTCACGTTGAAGTACCAGACCGGGTGCTTGGGGGCGCCGCCGAGGGAGGCCACCACGGCGTACGCGCCGTCCTGCTCGACCCGCATCAGCGGCGTCTTGCGGATCTTCCCGCTCTTGGCCCCCCGGGTGGTCAGCACGATCACGGGCAGGCCCGTGTTCTGCAGGGTCGTGCCCTTCGTGCCGCCCGAGCTCTCGTACAGCTCGACCTGTTCACGCACCCACTTCGTCGGGCTGGGTTCGTACTCACCGTCCAGAGGCATGTGTGCATCCGTTCCGTCGTCGCTCAGTCACTCAGTCGCTCAGTCGCTTCGTCGGGCCGGCCGGCCCGGTGTACGTCACCGACCGGTGCGGACCCCTCCCATCCATACCGCATCCTGCCCCCGAACGGCCGGGCACCGTGCCGCCCGGCCGGATCCGGCGGGCGGTCGGCGCTCCCGGACGGCCCGATCGCGCCACGAACCCGGCGCGCCCGGCCGCCCGGGGCCCGAGTGGCGCCCCGCACCCGGTGATCCCCGGCCACTCTGTTCCCGTCACCGATCTGGCCGAACTTGGCGTCGCCGCATAGATGCCCGAGGCATCTAATGAAGATCGGCACGACGCACTCTTTCGTCTGCGAGGTCTTCCATGACGGACACGGACACGACGCACCCCGTCGCCTTCCCGCAGGACCGGACCTGTCCCTACCACCCGCCCGCCGCCTACGACCCGTTGCGCGCCACCCGTCCGCTGGCCCGCGTCACCCTCTTCGACGGCCGCCCCGTGTGGCTCGTCACCGGACACACCACCGCCCGCCGGCTGCTGGCCGACCAGCGGCTGTCGACCGACCGCACCCGCGACGGCTTCCCCGCCACCTCCGCACGGCTCACCGCGGTACGCGGGCGCAGTCCCGCCCTGCTCGGCGTCGACGACCCGGAACACCGCGCCCAACGCAGGATGGTGATCCCGGAGTTCACCCTCAAGCGCGCCGCCGCCATGCGCCCGCGCATCCAGGAGATCGTCGACGAACGGCTCGACGCGATGATCGCGCGGGGCCGCTCCGCCGACCTGGTGCCGGCCTTCGCGCTGCCGGTGCCCTCGATGGTGATCTGCGCGCTGCTCGGCGTCCCCTACGCCGACCACGACTTCTTCGAGGAGCAGTCCCGCCGGCTGCTGCGCGGCCCCCGGCCCGAAGACACCCTCGAGGCGCGCGACCGACTGGAGTCGTACCTGGGGGAGTTGGTCGACCGCAAGCGGAAGGAGCCCGGCGAGGGTCTGCTGGACGACCTGGTCCGGCAGCAGCTGAGCGAAGGGGCCCTCGACCGCGACCAGTTGATCGCCTTCGCGGTCATCCTGCTGGTCGCCGGCCACGAGACCACCGCCAACATGATCTCCCTGGGCACCTTCACCCTCCTGCGGAACCCCGGACGCCTGGCCGAACTGCGCGCGGATCCCGGGCTCCTGCCCGGCGCCGTCGAGGAACTGATGCGGGTGCTCTCGATCGCGGACGGACTGCTCCGGACGGCCGTGGAGGACATCGAGGTGGAGGGGCACACCATCCGGGCCGGCGACGGGGTCGTCTTCTCCACCTCCGTCATCAACCGCGACGAGACGGTCTACCCCGAGCCGGACGCTCTCGACTGGCACCGTCCGGCCCGCCATCACGTCGCCTTCGGGTTCGGCATCCACCAGTGCCTGGGCCAGAACCTGGCCCGCGCCGAACTGGAGATCGCCCTGCGCAGCCTCTTCGAGCGGCTGCCCGAACTGCGCCTGGCCGCCCCGGCGGAGGAGATCCCCTTCAAGCCCGGCGACACGATCCAGGGGATGCTGGAACTCCCCGTGGCCTGGTAGGAGGGTCCGCACATGCACATCGGTATCGACCGGAACACCTGCATCGGGGCGGGCCAGTGCGCCCTGACCGCCCCGGAGGTCTTCACCCAGGACGACGACGGCTACAGCGCGCTCCAGCCCGGCCGGGAGGACGGGGGCGGCAGCGCCCTGGTGCGGGAGGCCGCCCGCGCCTGCCCCGTCGGCGCGATCACCGTGTCGGAGCGGGTCGGCTGACACCGTGCCCGCGCGGGCCGGGACCCCGCCGCCGGCGACGAGGCGAAC
The DNA here is from genome assembly GCF_055582785.1 of Streptomyces sp. NPDC107500. NCBI lineage: Bacteria > Bacillati > Actinomycetota > Actinomycetes > Kitasatosporales > Streptomycetaceae > Streptomyces > Streptomyces sp. NPDC107500. Next base: position 571,801 of record NZ_JBVJPF010000004.1, on the reverse strand, counting down.
GCGGTGCGGTGGAGGCCGCCACAGGTGAGACAGGGGCGCCGAAGAGCCGGCCTCGGGACCGGGGTTCGAGCCCGCGCGAACACGTACGCTCGCCCTGGTACGGATGATCCGGAAGACAGGAGCAGCAACGATGCAGTACGTGAAGCTCGGTTCGACGGGCCTGGACGTGTCGCGGATCTGCCTGGGCTGCATGACGTACGGGGTCCCGGACCGCGGCACGCACGAGTGGACGCTCGACGAGGAGGCATCGCGCCCGCTCGTCCGGCAGGCGCTGGAGGCGGGTATCACCTTCTTCGACACCGCCAACGTCTACTCCGACGGCACCAGTGAGGAGATCGTCGGCAAGGCGCTGCGCGACTTCGCCCGCCGCGACGACATCGTGCTCGCGACCAAGGTCAACGGCCGGATGCGGCCCGGCCCCAACGGCGCCGGCCTGTCCCGCAAGGCGATCATGACGGAGATCGACCACAGCCTCCGGCGGCTGGGCACCGACTACGTCGACCTCTACCAGATTCACCGCTACGACCGGGACACCCCGGTCGAGGAGACTATGGAGGCCCTGCACGACCTGGTGAAGGCGGGCAAGGTCCGTTACATCGGGGCCAGTTCGATGTACGCCTGGCAGTTCTCCAAGATGCAGTACACCGCCGAGCGGCACGGCTGGACGAAGTTCGTGTCGATGCAGAACCACTACAACCTCGTCTACCGCGAGGAGGAGCGCGAGATGCTGCCCCTCTGCGCGGACCAGGGCGTCGGCGTGCTGCCCTGGAGCCCGCTCGCCCGCGGCCGGCTCACCCGCGACTGGGACACCGCGACCGAGCGCAGCGCCACCGACAACTTCGGCAGCACCCTCTACCAGGAGGGCGACCGGGCCGTGGTCGAGGCCGTCACCCGCATCGCCGGCGAGCGCGGAGTACCGCGCGCCCAGGTCGCCCTCGCCTGGCTGCTGCACCAGGACACGGTGACCGCCCCGATCGTCGGCGCGTCGAAGCCGGGGCACCTCGACGACGCCGTGGCGGCGGTGGAACTGACGCTCAGTGAGAAGGAGACCGAGGAGCTGGAGCGCCCCTACGCGCCCCACCCGATCGCCGGCCACTGATCCTGGCACGGGCGCCTCAGGGGCCCGTGCCCGCCTCCAGGGCGGTGACGGACACCGACGACTCGTCGCCGCCCACCGGGACCTCGCCGGCCGTCCACTTCACCTTGAGGGGGTCGTGCTCGTCCGGCGGGGTGACGAGCAGGGCCGCCGGGGTGGCCGTGCGGGCACCGCTGATCTGCGGGCTGGAGAACGACAGCCCGGCCCAGGCGCTCTCGCCCGGCGTCAGCGTGACGGTGCGCGGGGAGGCGGGCGTGCGCTCCGGGTCCGGGCCCAGCTGCTTGCCGGACGCGTCCAGGAAGGCGGCGCCGGGATGGCCGTACAGCGTGCAGGTGCGGTCGGCGGTGTTGGTCAGCACCACCGGGAAGTTCCGCTGGCCGGCGCCCGGGTCGACGCGGCCGACCGTGGCGCGCAGCTCGGAGGTGTGGCAGCGGCCGTCGGTACGGCCCGAGGCGGAGGCCGACCCCGCGGTGTCGCTCGGCGCGGCGCCGACCGCGGGCGCGGTGCCGGTCGCGGTACCGGGGTCCGTCGCGGCCCCGGGGTCCGTGGCGGTCGTGCGGGCGGACTCGGCGGGCCGCGGGGTGCTCGACGTACCGCTCTCGGTGCCGCAGGCGCTCAGCAGGCCGAGAAGCGCGGCCCCGCTCGCGAGCAGGGCCGTCCGGCGCAGCGGCTGGGACGTGTTCGCCATCGCTTTCCACACTCCCGTCAGGTCTCGCGCACAGCCCGCCCCGACGCGGCGCCGTACGCCCTGTTCCCCACGGGTGTCCCGTCACACCGCCCGGGAAACGGGGGGCCTCATTCCTCGTCGAGCAGCCCCAGCTCCGCCCAGATCGTCTTGCCGTCGGTCGTGTGCCGGCTGCCCCAGCGCTGGGTGAGCTGGGCCACCAGCAGCAGGCCGCGTCCGCCCTCGTCCCAGGTCTTGGCCCGGCGCAGGTGGGGCGCGGTGTGGCTGGTGTCGGAGACCTCGCAGATCAGCGTGGCCGCGTCGTGGATCAGCCGCAGCCGGATGGGCGGGGAGCCGTACCGGATGGCGTTGGTGACCAGCTCGCTCACCACCAGTTCGGCGGTGAAGGACGCCTCCAGCAGGCCCCAGGTGGACAGCTGTTCGAGGACCTGCTTGCGCACCGGGGCGACCAGCGAGGGGTCGGCGGGGATGTCCCAGGTGGCGACCTGTCCGGCGGGCAGCCCCCGGGTGCGGGCCAGCAGCAGGGCCACGTCGTCGGCCGCGCTGCCCGACGGGAGCAGGGTGCGCAGCACGCGGTCGCAGGCGACGTCCAGGGAGTCGGCCGGGGCCGACAGCGCCTCGCGGAGCAGCGACTGGCCGGCGTCGGCGTCCCGGTCCCGGCTCTCGATCAGGCCGTCGGTGTAGAGGGCCAGCACGCTGCCCTCGCGCAGCTCCAGCTCCGCCGACTCGAACGGCAGCCCGCCCACGCCCAGCGGCGGCCCCGAGGGCAGTTCGAGCAGCCGGGGCGCTCCGTCGGGCGGTACCAGGAAGGGCGCCGGATGCCCGGCCCGGGCCAGGGCGCACTGCCGCGAGACCGGGTCGTACACCGCGTACAGGCAGGTGGCGCCGACCTCGCCCGCGCCGTCCTCGCCCGACTCCTCGGAGAGCCGGACCACCAGGTCGTCGAGGTGGGTGAGCAGTTCCTCGGGCGTCAGGTCGATGTCCGCGAGGGTGCGGACGGCGGTGCGCAGCCGGCCCATCGTCGCCGACGCCTGGATGCCGTGGCCGACGACGTCCCCGACGACCACGGCCACCCGCATCCCGGACAGCGGGATGACGTCGAACCAGTCGCCGCCGACCCCCGCGCGGGCGGCCGGCAGGTAGCGGGAGGACGCCTCCACTGCGGCGGTGGGCGGCAGCCACCGGGGGAGCAGGCTGCGCTGGAGGGTGAGCGTGGCCTCGCGCTCGCGGGAGTAGCGGCGGGCGTTGTCGATGCAGACGGCGGCGCGGGCGGTGACCTCCTCGGCCAGCAGGACGTCGTCGTGGGTGAACGGATAGGGGCGCCGGAACCGGGTGAAGACCGCCACGCCGAGGGTGGTGCCGCGGGCCTGGAGCGGCACCGACATCAGGGAATGGACACCGAACTCCCGCACCCGCTGGAGCCGGACCGGGTCCCACTCCAGCCAGTGTTCGAGGTCGCCGAAGCTCTCCGAGGCCACGATCGCCTGACCCGAGAGCAGGCACTCGGCCTGTGGCGAACCGGCCGGGTAGACGTCCAGCTCGCCGGTCTCCGCCACTGCCGGCGGGTGGTCCGGGGTGACGGACCGCTGGGCCGTCCTGCGCAGCGCCACCGGCGGTTCGACCACGGTGGCGGGCTCGCCGCCGCTCTCGCGGGGGTCCAGCAGGTCGACGGTGACGAAGTCGGCCAGCGCGGGCACGCACACGTCCGCCAGTTCCTGTGCCGTACGGGTGACGTCGAGGGTGCTGCCGATGCGCACGCTGGCCTCGTTGACCAGTTGCAGCCGCTGCCGGGCGAGGTGCTGCTCGGTGAAGTCGTGGACGCTCACGCAGACGCCGATCACGCGGCCGTCCGGGGTGGTCAGGGGTGCGACCCGGGCGTTCCACGCGTGGGCGCGGCTCTCGCCGACGGCCCTGAGGTGGGTCTGCATGTCGGAGCGGCGGCCGGACTCCAGGACCCGCCGCATGTGCCGTTCGAGTTCCCTGTTCTGCCGACGGCTGCTGATGTCGGTGGCCCGCAGGCCGCGCAGCCGGTGCTGGGGCAGTCCCACCAGCTGAGCCATCGCGTCGTTGACACCGCGCAGCAGGAGCCGGTCGTCGAAGATCATCATGGCGCAGGGTGATTGCGTCAGCGCCGCCCTGACCAGCGGGTCGTCCGCCGGTTCGGGGGCCGCCTCCAGGGCTGCCACGGCGAGCCAGGTGTCCGGCGAGCCGTCCTGCGGCGGTCTGCGGTGGGCGAGCACCCACACCGACACGGTGTGCCCGTCCCGGTGCCGCAGCTCCAGGGTGCCGCTCCACTGGTCGTCGTCGCGGCCGGGGGGAGCGGGTTCGGCGCCGTCGGCCAGCAGGGCTGCGGCGGGGCGTCCGACGACGTCGGCGGCGGGGTGGCCGAGCAGCAGGCGGGCGCCCTCGTTCCACTCCCGCAAGGTGCCGGAGTCGTCCACTACGACGCGGGCGGTGGCGGCATCGTCGAACGGGTTGACCGGACTCATCGTCGCCACTCCATTGCGCACACCCACAGTGAACAGCGCGTCACCTGCTTACCAGCCTAGTGCGTCCGGGGCCCGTGCGGACCCGAACCACCGGGCCCACGCGGCTCCATGGCCGCGGGGGCCACCGGGCGGGTCGGGACGCCCGCGACAGAAAGTGCTTTCCGTGGCCTTGACGAGCGCGTATGCCAGGACGTCAGAATCTGTTTGGTCACGATCAGTTGTGAGTACTTCTGGGCTCCGATGAGGGAGATGCGTCATGACGGTCACGCGCAGATCGGTACTGATCGCCTCCGCGGCCACGCCCGCGGCCGGGGCGGCCCTCGCCCCCACGGCGTCGGCCGCGGACGCGACGGGCGGCGCCCCGGGCCGCCGGACCGTCGCCCTGCGCGACGGCTGGCGCTTCTGGCTCGCCGATCCCGACGGGTCCGCCGGCGGTTCCACCGCCCCCGCCGACCCCGCGTACGACGACGCCGCATGGCGGGAGGTCGCCGTCCCGCACGACTGGAGCATCGAACAGACGCCCACCACCGAGCACGGCACCACCAGCGGCACCGGCTTCCTGCCCGGCGGTCTCGGCTGGTACCGGCTCGCCTTCACCCTGTCGCCCGCCCTGGCCGGCAAGCGGATCTCGGTCGAGTTCGACGGCGTCTACATGGACGCTCGCGTGCACTGCAACGGCCGGGAGGCGGGCCGCCACCCCTACGGCTACACCGGATTCGCCCTCGACCTGACCGACCTGGTGCACACCGACGGCCGCACCGAGAACGTCCTCGCGGTGCAGGTACGCAACCGGCTGCCGAGCAGCCGCTGGTACTCCGGCAGCGGCATCTACCGCGAGGCCCGCCTCGTGGTCACCGAGCCCGTGCACGTACGGCGCTGGGGCACGTACGTCACCACGCCCCGGGTGAGCGCGGAACGCGCCGTCGTCCGGGTGGAGACGGCCGTCGTCAACACCTCGGGCGCCGCGCGCGAGGTCGAGGTCAGGTCGTCCGTCGAGGACGCCGACGGACGCACGGTGGCCCGGGCCGCCTCCACGGCCCGGGTGACCGACGAGGCGAGCGAGACCCACGAACTCACCGTCGCCCACCCCCGGACCTGGGACTTCGCGGACCCGCACCGGTACACCCTGCACACCGAACTGCGCGTCGCCGGCCGGACCGTCGACACCTACCGCACCCCCTTCGGCATCCGCACCTGCCGCGTCGACCCCGAGGAGGGCTTCCACCTCAACGGGAGGTACGCCAAGATCAAGGGCGTCGACCTCCACCACGACCTCGGCGCACTGGGCGCCGCCGTCAGCGCCGACGCGATCCGCCGCCAGATGACGATCATGAAGTCGATGGGCGTCAACGCCTTCCGCACCTCCCACAACCCGCCCTCGCCCGAGATGATCGAGGTCTGCGAGGAACTGGGCATCGTGATGCTGGTGGAGGCCTTCGACTGCTGGCGCACCGGCAAGAACCCCTATGACTACGGCCGCTTCTTCGACCAGTGGTGCGAGCGCGACGCCACCGAGATGGTGCTCGCGGCCCGCAACTCGCCCGCCGTCGTCATGTGGTCGATCGGCAACGAGGTCCCCGACTCCACCTCCACCGCCGGACTCGCCATGGCCGACCGGATCATCGACGCGATCCGGGCCGCCGACGCCACCCGGCCGCTCGTCATCGGCTCCGACAAGTACCGCGGAATGCCGGCCAAGGGCTCCGCGGCCGACCTCATGCTGGCCAAGCTGGACGGACTGGGTCTCAACTACAACACCGCCAAGTCCGTCGACGACCTGCACGCGGCCTATCCGCACCTCTTCCTCTTCGAGTCCGAGTCGTCGTCCGAGACCTCCACGCGTGGCACCTACCAGGAGCCGGAGCGCCTGAACACCGGCGAGAACCACTCCCCGGGACGCCGGGCCACCTCGTCCTACGACAACAACCTCGCCTCCTGGACCATGAGCGGCGAGTACGGCCACAAGAAGGACCGGGACCGCAGGTGGTTCGCCGGCCAGTTCCTGTGGTCCGGCATCGACTACATCGGGGAACCCACGCCGTACGACGTCTTCCCGGTCAAGGCGTCCTTCTTCGGCGCGGTCGACACCGCCGGCTTCCCGAAGGACATGTACCACCTCTTCCGCAGCCAGTGGACGGACGAGCCCATGGTCCACCTGCTGCCGGAGACCTGGAACCACCGCGAGGGCGACACCGTGGAGGTCTGGGCGTACGCCAACGTCGACACCGTCGAGCTGTTCCTGAACGGGCGGTCCCTCGGCACCCGCCGGTTCGACACCAAGCGGACCGCCGACGGCCGGACGTACCTGGAGACCACCGAGGCCACCGGTGACGACAAGACCTTCACCGACGGCCCCTGGCCGGGCAGCTACACCAGCCCCACCGGCAGCGCCGGCAAGCTCCACCTGACCTGGCGGGTGCCCTTCGAGCCGGGTGAGCTGAAGGCCGTCGCCCGGCGCGGGGGCAGGACGGTCGCCACCGACGTGCTGCGCACCGCCGGGGCGGCACACGCCGTACGCCTCACCCCGGACCGCGAGAGCGTCGCCGCCGACGGGCGATCCCTGGTCTTTGTGACCGCCGAGGTGGTCGACCGGCACGGCGTGCCGGTGCCCGGCGCCGAGCACCTGATCACCTTCGACGTCGCGGGCGGCTCACTGGCCGGAGTCGACAACGGCCGCCAGGAGAGCGCCGAGCGCTACCAGGCCAGTACCCGCACCGCCTTCCACGGCAAGGCGCTCGCCATCGTGCGCTCCGGCACCCGGCCCGGCGTGCTGCGGGTGTCCGCCCGCGCGCACGGCCTGCGCACGGGCACGGCGACCGTGGGTACCCGGCGGTCGCCGGACCCGGCGACCACACCCGCGCCCGCCTTCCGCCCCGAGCACCCCGCGCCCGTGGACCACCCGCACGCGGACGCGAGCTACTCCGGCCGCCCCGACACCCTCCCCGCCGCCATGATCGACGGCGACCCCGCGACCGGCTGGTCCAACGGCTTCCGCAAGGCGGCCACCGCCCTGCTGCCCGCCTTCGACGGCGCCCGCCCCGAGGACTGGATCTCGCTCGCCCACGGCCGCACCCGCCGCTACGGCCGGATCGAGGTCTCCTTCACCGTCGACGACGCGCACAGCCTGCCCGCGGCCGTCGAGGTCGCCGTCTGGGACGGCGGCGCCTGGCGGGCGGCCGGGGGCACCGAGACCGACTGGGCCACGTCGTCCGACGCGCCCACCGTGGTCACCTTCGACGCGGTACGGGGCTCGGGTGTCCGTCTCACGCTGACCAGCCGCCACCCCGGTCAGGCGCGGGGCGCCATCCGCGTCAGCCGCCTGGAGGCGCCCGCCGTCTGAGCCGTCGCGCGCCGGTCCGGACGGGAAACCAGTCCCGTCCGGACCGTTGACGCCATGTCATGTCTGCCACAAGCATGGCCTGCGACCGCATTTGGGAGCGCTCCCATCACGGCGAGCGCCGCCTCCCCCCGAGGAGCCCGGACGTGAAAAGACGCAGAACCGCGCTCATCTCCCTGACGGCCCTGCTGGCGGCGGCCGTCACCGCGCTGCCCGCCGCACCGGCCGGGGCCGACGAGACCGAGCAGGTCAGCAACGGCACCTTCGACGACGGCACCGCATCCTGGTGGGCCGGCAGCAACGTCACGGCCGCGGTGTCCGACGGCCGCCTGTGCGCCGACGCGCCCGGCGGCACCAGCAACCGCTGGGACGCCGCGATCGGCCAGAACGACATCACCCTGGTCGCGGGGGAGTCGTACCGGTTCTCCTTCACCGCGACCGGCACGCCCGCCGACCACGTGGTCCGCGCGATCGTCGGCCTGTCGGTCGCCCCGTACGACACGTACTACGAGGTCAGCCCGCAGCTCAGCGTCTCCGGCGACACCTACGCGTACACCTTCACCTCGCCCGTCGACACCACCCAGGGCCAGGTCGGCTTCCAGCTCGGCGGCACGCCCGACGCCTGGCGGTTCTGCGTGGACGACGTGTCCCTGCTGGGCGGCGTGGAGCCCGAGCCGCACGTCCCCGACACCGGACCGCGGGTCCGCGTCAACCAGGTGGGCTATCTGCCCTCCGGACCGAAGAACGCCACCCTCGTCACCGACGCGACCACCGCTCTGCCCTGGCAGCTCAAGGACGCCGGCGGCCGGGTCGTCGCCCACGGCCGCAGCACGCCGCGCGGCGTGGACGCCTCCTCCGGACAGAACGTCCACTCGGTCGACTTCGGCCGGTACAAGAAGCGCGGCGAGGGCTACACGCTGACCGCCGACGGCGAGACCAGCCGCCCGTTCGACATCGGCACGGCCGCCTACGAGCGGCTGCGCACCGACTCCGCGAAGTACTACTACACGCAGCGCAGCGGCGTCGCCATCAGCGACGAACTCCGCCCCGGCTACGGCCGCCCCGCCGGGCACGTGGGCGTGGCACCCAACCGGGGCGACACCGAGGTGCCCTGCCAACCCGGCGTGTGCGATTACAGCCTCGACGTCTCCGGCGGCTGGTACGACGCCGGCGACCACGGCAAGTACGTCGTCAACGGAGGCATCTCCACCTGGGAGCTGCTGAGCACCCACGAGCGCTCGCTGCACGCCCGGACCGGGGAGCCCTCGAAGCTCGGTGACGGCACCCTCGACATCCCCGAGAGCGGCAACAAGGTGCCGGACGTCCTCGACGAGGCCCGCTGGGAACTGGAGTTCCTGCTGAAGATGCAGGTCCCCGAGGGGCAGCCGCTGGCCGGCATGGCCCATCACAAGATCCACGACGAGCAGTGGACCGGGCTGCCGCTGCTGCCGGGCGACGACCCGCAGAAGCGCGAACTCCACCCGCCGACCACCGCGGCGACCCTGAACCTGGCGGCGACGGCCGCACAGGCGGCCCGCCTGTACCACTCCTACGACCGGGACTTCGCCGCCAAGGCTCTGCACGCCGCCCGCACCGCCTGGGCGGCGGCGCTGGCCCACCCGGACGTGCTCGCCGACGAGAGCGACGGCACCGGCGGCGGCGCCTACCCCGACAGCCGGGTCGACGACGAGTTCTACTGGGCCGCGGCCGAGCTGTACCTGACCACGGGGGAGCGGGACTTCAAGGAGTACGTGCTGAACTCCCCGGTCCACACCGCCGACATCTTCGGCCCGATCGGCTTCGACTGGGCGCGCACGGCCGCCGCCGCCCGGCTGGACCTGGCGACCGTCCCGAACCGGCTGCCCGGCCGCGACGAGGTGCGCCGCTCCGTCGTCCGCGGCGCGGACGGCTACCTGGCGACCCTGGGGGCGCACCCGTACGGCATGCCCTACGCGCCCGACGGCAACCTGTACGACTGGGGCTCGAGTCACCAGGTCATGAACAACGCCGTCGTCCTCGCCACCGCCTACGACATCACCGGCGGCTCCAAGTACCGTGACGGCGCCGTCCAGAGCATGGACTACATCCTGGGCCGCAACGCGCTGAACATGTCGTACGTCACCGGCTACGGCGAGGTCAACGCGCACAACCAGCACAGCCGCTGGTACGCCCACCAGCTCGACCCCGCGCTGCCCAGTCCGCCCGACGGCACCCTCTCCGGCGGGCCGAACTCGAGCATTCAGGACCCCTACGCGCAGAGCAGGCTCCAGGGCTGTGTCGGCCAGTTCTGCTTCATCGACGACATCCAGTCCTGGTCGACCAACGAGCACACCATCAACTGGAATGCCGCGCTGGCCCGGATGGCCTCCTTCGTGGCGGACCAGGGCTGACCGCCGGCACGACCCTCGCGGTACCGCCTCCTTGTGGCCCTGACCTGGGTCTATTTACGGGTCAGTACCGGAGCGGTACCGTGGGGGCATGCCAGCTCTGAACGTGGAGTTCAGCGACCGCGAGCTCGAGGACCTGCGGCAGATCGCCAAGGAACGCGGTACGTCGATGAAGGCGCTCGTGCGGGACGCGGCCGCCGCCGACATAGCCCGGCACCGGGCACTGCAAGAGGGGGCGGAGGCGTTCCGCCGGTTCTTCTCGGCCCACGCCGACGAATTCGCGGCCGCCTTCCCCGACGACGAACCACCGCCCGTCCGGGGCGAGGGGCGGGCCGCCTGACCCATGGCCCCGGTCCTGCACATCGACGTGCCGTGGCTGCTTCAGCGCCACGAGGAAGTGCTGCCGGAGCAGCCGACGGTCAACGACTTCTCCGCACTGGTGGCCGCCGTCGCCCGGCATCGCGTGGACCCGCCCCGCCTCGGGGTGGACTCCGATCCGGCCTGGCGGGCCGCCGCGCTGCTGCACACCCTCGCCGTACTCAAGCCGCTGCCCTCGGCCAACGCGCGCTTCGCCTGCGCGACGGCCGTCGCCTACATGTTCGCCGCCGGCACCGGCATCGACCCGCCCTACGGCGCCCTGGTCGACCTCGCGCGCGACCTGATGTCCGGCAAGGCCGACGTCTACGCCGCGGCGGACCGGCTGCGTTCCTGGCAGATCTGACCCGGGGTTCGCACGCGCGCGCGGAGAATACGGAAAGTCGTTGCGCGTTTCATGAGTTGCGACGGAATCTGACCTTCTTTCAAAGGCGGGCCGATCTTGCCCGCTCGCCTTGTTGACCATGAGTGGTTTGTGCGAGAGTGAAGCACCCGTGCGGGGGGTAAAGGCCGGGTCTCGCACGCGCTTTGAAGGACCAGGTTCGATTTCGCCATGGCGAATTCACGCTCCCCACACCGAGCCCAAGAGGTACACACCAATCCGGGGTCCCTTTTCGGCGATCGGAACGTCTGAGCCGCAGCGCGTGGGAAGGAACATCTCAGTGCCCACCCCCCACCCCCCTCGTCCCGCGTACCCGCCCCCGGGCGGGGATCCCGGGGAGTCCGACGAGTTGCTGGCCGCGCGGCTCCGGGACGGTCCGGAGAACGAGGCCGCCCGGGTAGCCGCGCTGCTGATGGCACGCCACTGGCAGCCCGCGCACGACTACGCGACCATCTGCCTCGCCACGTCGGCCCAGGTCACCGCCATGGTCACGGCCGCCGCCTGGCACCGGGTACTGGACCGTCTCGCCGAGGGCGAGCCGGCCACCGCGCTGCGTCCGCGCCTGCTGGTCGCCGTACGCGACACGGTCCGCCAGTGGGCCGCCGACCCGGACACCTCCGGTGTGCTGCCGCAGTTGCTCAAGCCCGCCGGCGGACGCGGCATGCTGGCGGCCAAGTCGCTGACCCCGGAAAACCGGACCCTGGCCGCGCGGGCATTCTCCGCCCTTCCCGGACCGGCCCGTTGTTTGCTGTGGCACACGGAGGTCGAAGGCGAGTCCATAAGTGTCCCGGCCGGTCTGCTCGGCATGGATACCGACACCGCGTCGGCCACCCTCGAACAAGCGCGGGAGAAATTCCGCGAGGGTTGTCTGCACGCCCACAGGCAGCTCGCGCCGAGCCAGGACTGCCGCTTCCACAGCCGCCTCCTCGACGTGCCGATCCGCCGGGGCGGCGCCCTGCTGCCGGATGTCCGCAAGCACCTGGTCGACTGCCGCCACTGCCGTCACGCTGCCGATCAACTCGGCCACTTCGAGCGGGAACTGGGCACGCTGATCGCCGAAGCGGTGCTCGGCTGGGGAGCCCGGCGCTATCTCGACTCCCGTCCCGGCCGGGCCGCGCTGGGCGGCCTCACCAAGGGCGCCAACCGGCACCGGGGCGGACGCACCGGGCTGCTGGCCCGCATCCCCGTTCCCGTGCGCCGGGTCCCGGGCCGCCCCGGTTCCGGCCGGTCGCCGCTGCGACAGCTGGGTGCCGCCTCCGCCGGAGTGCTGGCCATCGTGCTGGTGGTCAGTGTGTGGTCGTACGACGGCGGCGGCGCCGATCCGGCCGCCTCCACCAGTGCCGTCGGCGGCGACGGCGACACGTCCGCCACCAGCCGCCCCAAGCCGCCCGGCGCGGCCGGGCTGCCCACGGGCGCCGACCGGACCCGGCTGCGGAACGTGGGCGCCGACCTGTGCCTGGACGTCCGGGGCGAGCCGAAGGCCGGGACGGGCGCCCGCCTGGCGGCGTGCTCCGAGGCGTGGACCCAGCAGTGGACCTACGAGGACGACGGGCTGCTGCGCAGCGTCGCCGACCCGGGGCTGTGCCTGGACTCGCAGGCGGACGCCGGAGTCGTCATTCTCGGTACCTGCGCCGACGAGGGCACCGAGCGGGGCGACGACGTGCGGTACGACCTGACCGAGCGGGGGCGGCTGATCCCGCGCCGGGAGCGGCAGCTCGCCCTCGCGGCCACCACCGTCGCACCCGGTGCCGACGTCGTGGTCAAGCTGCACGACGACTCGGACGTCCAGCGCTGGCGCAGCGACCCGCTGCCGACTGCGGAGGGTTCCCTGTCGATCGCCCGCACCGACGGTCCGGCCGCCCGTTCGGTGGAGCTGCCCGGCGACTGAGCCCGCCGGGCGGCCGGCGGGGCCGGGCGCCGTCGCCGCCGGACTACACCGGGTCCTCGACGAGGTCGGCGGGGCCCGGGGTGGCCGGGGAGGCGTGGCCGGACAGGGCCAGGGTGAGGTCGAGTTCGGCGAGCAGGCAGCGGACGACGTGCTCGACCCCCGCCTGTCCGTCCAGGCCCAGACCGTAGACGTAGGGGCGGCCGAGGAGCACCGCGCGGGCGCCGAGCGCGAGCGCCTTGAAGACGTCGTCGCCGGTGCGGACGCCGCTGTCGAAGAGCACCGTGAGCCGGTCGCCGACCGCCTCCGCCACCCGGGGCAGCGCGTCGGCCGCCGCGACCGCGCCGGCCACCTGCCGGCCACCGTGGTTGGACACCACCACGCCGTCCATTCCGGCGTCGGCGGCGAGCCGGGCGTCGTCCGGGTGCAGGACGCCCTTGAGGACGATCGGCCCGTCCCAGTTCTCCCGCAGGAACGCCAGGTCGGGCCAGGACTTGGCGGGATCGGAGAACATGCCGACGAAATGCATCACCGCCGCGTTCGGATCCTCGTGCACCGGCTTGGCCAGACCCGCCCGGAACGCGGGGTCGGAGAAGTAGTTGGCGGTGCCCACGCCGTGCAGGAACGGCAGATACGCCCGGTCGAGGTCGCGCGGGCGCCAGGACAGCAGCGGTGTGTCCAGCGTGACGAACAGCGCGCCGTACCCGGCCGCCTTCGCCCGGTCCAGGAAACTGCGGGCCACCTCACGGTCCTTGGGCCAGTACAGCTGGAACCAGCGCTCGGCGTCGCCCATCGCCTCGGCCACCTGCTCCATGGGCGTGCTGGACGCCGAGGACAGGATGTACGGCACGCCCTGGGCGGCGGCGGCCCGGGCCGCCGCCGGCTCCGCGTCCGGGTGCATGATCGACAGGACGCCCACCGGGGCCAGCGCCAGCGGCGCCGGCAGCGGCCGCCCCAGCACCTCGACCGAGAGGTCGCGCTCGTGCACGTCCCGCAGCATGCGCGGGACGATCCGCCGCCGGTCCAGCGCGGCCCGGTTGGCGCGTGCGGTGCTGCCGTCCCCCGCGCTGCCGGCGACGTACCCGACGGGGCCGGGGCCCAGCCGGTGCTCGGCCAGCTCCTCCAGCCGGGTCAGGTCGGTGGGGAGCCTCGGCACGGCCCCCGTCATGCCGTTCAGGTAGATCTCGTACTGGAAGTCCGCCCAGTGCTTCGCCATCCCACGTCGCCTCTCGTCGTCGAGTTCGCGTCGCCAGCACCGTACTCGCTGGTATGCCGGGGCCGTCCGCCAGGGTGAACGGGCATGTTTCGGGGGTGTTTCAGGCCGATTGGCGAACGCTTGGATCACGCCATCCGGCCAGTTCAAGCCTCAAGAACCGATCAAGAACCGCTCTGTTCCGGACTTGGAACGTTCGAATTCTGTGACTTCGAGCCACTGATTCAATACGCAAGGTTACCGAAATCCAGGGGGTCGAGATGAGTTTCGGTGCCGGACTCGGCAGACTCGCGCTCGCCGTTCCGGCACCAACCGAGCCGGGTCGGCATCAACACCCTCGAAAGAGCGGAAGGATGCACACAATGCGGAACACCGCGCGCTGGGCAGCGACTCTGGGCCTGACGGCCACCGCCGTCTGCGGGCCCCTCGCCGGGGCGTCACTCGCCTCCCCGGCCCCCGCCCCCGCGTCGCTCTACGCCCCCTCGGCCCTGGTGCTGACGGTGGGTCACGGAGAGAGCGCTGCCACCACTTCACCGCTCCGCGCGGTCACTCTCACCTGCGCCCCGACGGCCTCCGGGACCCACCCCGCGGCCGGCTCGGCCTGCGCCGAACTCCGCCACGCCGGTGGCGACTTCGACGCCCTGTCCGCCGCCGACGGGGTGATGTGCACGCGGGAGTACGCCCCCGTGACCGTCACCGTCGACGGAGTCTGGCAGGGCCGGCGCCTCTCCTACGAGCGGACCTTCGCCAACGAGTGCGTGAAGAACGCGGGCAGCGCTAGCGTCTTCACGTTCTGAGGGACCGGGGCCGCCCGGCCCGTGCGGCGTGACCGGTTGCTCGCTACTGGGGAGTGCGAGCGCCACCGTACGGGCCCGCGGTCCCGCACCGGGGACGGCGGACGGAGTGGGGCCGTCCGCCGTCCTCCCGGTACGAGCGAGCGCCGCAACGGGACTCAGTCCCCGGTCGGCCCGTCACCGGACCCGGCGGATCGGGCGCGGTGGCTGGTGTCGCACCAGGGGAAGCGCCGGCTGCGCCGGCAGGTGCACAGCGCGACCCGGAAGCGGTCGGAGAACACCGTGGTCCCGTCCTCCAGTTCCACCTCCACCGGGCCCTCCACCAGGAGCGGCCCCCGCCGCTGGACCTTGACCCGGCGGGCGGCACCGGGCGTACGGGCGTCGTCAGACGGGGAGTTCGGCACGGACGACCACCAACTCCTCCTCGTTCTCGGCCAGGGACAGCAGCCCGCGCTGCCGCAGCCAGCGCTCCCTGCCGCGCACCACCGGACCGAACGCGATACGCCGCCGCCGGACCACCGCGGCCTTCAGTCCCGCCTCGCGCAGCAGAGCGACGGTGCGGCCGGGATCGCTGAGCCCCGACTGCACGAGCAGCAGCACTCCGCCGGGCCGCAGCAGGGCGGGCGCCTCACGGCAGATCCGGTCCAGCACCAGCCTCCCGTCGCGGCCCGCGTCCCAGGCCCGGGCCGCGCCGCGCGGGCGGCACCCGCCGGCCGGAGAGGGTACGTACGGGGGATTGGCCAGCACGAGGTCGAACGACGCGCCGCGCACCGGGGTGAAGAGATTGCCGTGCAGGACGCGGATCCGCAGCCCCGCACGGGCGGCGTTGAGCCGCGCCGCCCACACCGCGCGCCACGAGACGTCGACCGCGGTCACCCGGCCGCCCCGCACCGCCGCGGCCAGCGCGAGGGCGCCGGTGCCGGTGCCGACGTCGAGGACCGCCGCGTCCGGGGGCAGCGACTCGCTGGACAGCGCCCCGGCGAGCAGGGCGGTGTCCTCCTGGGGGGCGTAGACGCCCGGGAGCACCATGAAATTCACGTCAGCCAGGTACCCAGAAGGTCATGAAATAAAGGAAATGCCGGAATCCTGGTGAGCCGGTCCCGGGAGCGGGACGCGCAGTGACGACCGTCCGGCCCGCCAGTCGGCCAGCAGCCGGGCGCCGAAGAGGTCCTCGACGTGGCCGGTGGCGTCGACACCGAACACGACGTCCGCCGCGAGGTGCGGTTCCTGTTCCAGCAGGCCGTCGATCACCTCGTGCCGCACGATCTGCTCGTGCACCGCGTCCGCCTCGACGTGCTCGTCGTAGAAGTGCTCGGCGGCCGGCCCGGCGCCGGTGCGGCGCATCGCCTCCGCGAGCCGCCGGGAGCCGGGCGAGGACGTGATCTCCACCGCCGCGAAATGACCCACCAGGGCGCCGCGCAGCGCCCGGTGCAGGCCGAACAGCGACATCATGTTCACCGTCACCAGGCACTCGGCCGAGGCCGCGTCGAGATGCCGTCCGTACGTCGCGTCCAGCCCCAGGTCCGTCATCAGGCGGGCGAACAGCCGGGCGTGCACCCGGTCGGCGCGGCCGCCGCCGTACTCGTCGAACTCGACCGCCGCCATCGCCGCCTTCGCGCGCCCCCACAGCCGCGGCAGCACCCAGGCGTGCGGGTCGGCCTCCTTGAGGTGGTACAGGGAGCGCTGGGCCGCGTACTCCCGCAGCTGCCACAACTCTCCCTCGTCGCGCAGGAAATGGCTGACGCCCTCCCCGTGCACGGGCTCGACGAGGAGCGCCCCGATCGCGTCCTCCACGCTGTCGTGGACCGGTGTGCCGGCCCGCAGCGCGGCCAGGAAGCGCCGCTCCAGCGCGGCCCGGAGGCGCAACAGTCCGGGATCCCACTCCAGGTCGGGGGAGACACCGGCGAAACCCCGGTAGTGCAGCTCGTAGCACTGGTACAGCGCGAGCTGGAGATCGTCACCGTACGCGTCGGCACCGGCGGCCTCCTCCGGGCCGGGCGGCGGCCCGGTCCCGAGCAGACACGCACCGACGGCCGCGGAGAGCGGGCCCCGGGCTGCCGGAAGCGTTGGTCCCTCGCCGTCGTAGTCCATGCGCGGCGAGTACCCCCGGACACCTCCGTGGCACCTGGACCGCGCTCAGCCCGGCGTGGACGCGAGGCGCAGCGGCGCCGGTGGCAGCGCCGCGGCCTCGTCGCTGAGCCGGACGACCTCCTTCCACCAGGACGGGCCCTCCTCTATGTGGCGCAGCAGGATGCCCTCGCGGATCGCCCAGGGACAGAGCGTGACCGCGTCCACTCCGGTGAGCTTCATGGCGGTGTGCCCGACCACCGCCCCGGCCACGCTCTGCGCGGCCCGCGGTGCGGAGATGCCGGGCAGCCGGGACCGCTCCGCGGCGGACAGGACGGCCAGCCGCCCGACGGCGTCCCCGAGGTCCGCGCAGCGCATCCGCCGCTCCACGAACGGCCCGTGCCGGCCCGGCGAGGCCCCGCACAGCCGCCCCAACTGCTGAAACGTCCGGGAGGTGGCCACCGCGGTACGCGGGCCCTCCCAGCGGATCCGCGCCGCGACGTCCCGCAGCTGATGCCGTACCTTGCGGCGCAGCGCCCTGATCTGCTCCGGCGACGCCGGGTCCTGGCCGCCCGCGAGGAACTCGTGGGTGAGGCGCGCCGCGCCCAGGGGCAGCGAGGCCACGAAGCCGGGCAGCCGACCGCGCCCGAAGGCGACCTCCAGCGATCCGCCGCCGATGTCCAGCAGCGCGAGCGGCCCGGCCCGCCAGCCCATCCAGCGCCGGGCCCCGAGGAACGTCAGCTCCGCCTCCACCTCGCCGGGCAGCGTGCACAGGGCCACCCCGGTGCGGGCGCGCACGGCGCGCAGCACCTCCTGGCGGTTCGGCGCGGCGCGCACCACGGCGGTCGCGAAGGCCGGCGGGTTCGGCGCCCCCCACCGGTCCGCGGTCCGGTTGGCGTCGGCCACCGCCGCCACGAGCCGCTCCACAGCCTCCTCCGGGACCGGGGCACCCGGCTTGACCTGCTCCGACAGCCGCAGTCGCCACTTCTCGGTGTGCACCGGCAGCGGCACCCCGCCCTCCGCGTCCGCCACCATGAGCCGGACCGTGTTCGACCCCACATCCACCACGCTGATCCGCATGAGGGGCCACGTACCCATCCGAGCACCGGTCCAACGCGCTACGGGACGGTACGACCGGAATCCGCGTGGCCCGCCGGCCCGGGCCGGTCAGGCCAGCTGGCGCCGCACCAGCTCGTGCAGCCGGCCGCCGGTGTCCGCGAGCAACTGGGCGGGCGGCCCCTGCTGGGCGACCTTCCCGTCCTCCATCACGATCACGCGGTCGGCGTCCAGCACCGTGGAGAGCCGGTGCGCGATGACGATCCGGGTCGCGTTGAGCGCCTTGGTGGACTCGATCACGGTGCGCTGCGTCTCGTTGTCCAGGGCGCTGGTGGCCTCGTCGAAGAAGAGGATGCGGGGCCGGCGGATCAGCGCCTGCGCGATCATCAGCCGCTGCCGCTGGCCCCCGGAGACGGCGCCGCTGCCCGACACGATGGTGTGCAGGCCCATCGGCATCCGCTTGATGTCCTCCGCCAGCCCCGCCATCCCGGCCGCCGCCATCGCCTCCTCCGGCGTGTACGGCTCGGTACCGCAGATGACGTCCAGGATCGATCCGGTGAACGGCTGCGCGTGCTGGAGCACCACCCCGCACTGACGCCGCACCGCGGACTGGTCCAGCGCGGCCAGGTCCTGTCCGTCGTACAGGACACTGCCCGACAGCGGCCGGTCGAAGCCGATGAGCAGCCGCAGCAGGGTCGACTTGCCGCATCCGCTGGGGCCGACGACCGCCACGAACTCGCCCGGCCGCACCTCGAAGGACACGTCGTCCAGGACCAGCGGCCCGTCGTCGGTGTACCGGAACGACAGCCGCCGCGCCTCGATCCCGCCGGACAGCGGACCCGGCCGGGTGCTGGCGGTGCGCACCTCGGGTGCCGCGTCCAGCACCGGACGGATCTCCTCGAACAGCGGCAGCGCGGCCACCGCCGACACGAAGGAGCCGGTCAGCTGCGTGACCGAGGTCAGCAGCATCGTCACCGAGGCGTTGAAGGTCAGGAACTCCGCCGCCGACATCGAACCGTGCGCCGGACCCGCGAGCAGCATGAACATCAACAGCGTGCACAGCGGCAGGTACACCGCGCCCAGCACCGCGTTGAGGTTCTTGATCCGTCCGGCCCGCTGCTGGAGCTCGCGGCTGTGCGCGAAGCGTTCCGCCCAGGCCGCGTAGGCGTAGTTCTCGGCGGCGGCCACCCGCAGCTTCGGCAGCCCGCGCAGGGTCTGGAACGCCTGGTTGTTCAGCTTGTTGGTGAGCTTGACCAGCCGCCGCTGCCAGCGCACCTGCCACAGCCCGAGCGCCAGGAAGACACCGGCGACGACCACCAGCATGCCGATCGCCGCGAGCGCCATCGGCACGCTGTACCAGAGCAGCAGCCCCAGGTTCATCGCCCCGACGGTCACCGACTGCGCCACCGTCGGGCCGACGCCCGCCAGCATTCTGCGGATCGCGCTGATGCCCATGGCGGCGCTCGCCAGCTCGCCGGTGGACCGCTCGGTGAAGAACTTCGTCGGCAGCCGCAGCAGCCGGTCCCACACGGCGGGCTGGAGGGTCGCCTCGATCCGGCCCTCCAGGCGCAGGATGGTGAGGTTCTGCATCAGCATGAAGGCCGCCGCGACGACGCTGCTCAGCATCACCGCGAGACACACCTGCACGATCAGCCCGGTCTGCGCCTTCGGCACGAACTCACCGAGCACCTTGCCGGTCGCGACCGGCACCAGCGCGCCGAGCGCCACCGTCACCAGACCGGCGAGCAGCAGGCCGGTCAGATCACGGCGGGTGCCCTGGAGACAGAACCGCAGCAGCCGCAGCGGACTGAGCCGGCGTTCGGGCAGCGGCCGGTAGAACATCACCGCGCGCGGCTCGAACTCCTCGGCGTTCGCCTTCTCCACCGGGGTCTCCCGGCCGGTCCCCGGATGCACGGCCACGTAGCCGCCGCGCCGCCACAGCAGCGCCACCGGTGCCCCCGACAGGGTGCGGTGCCCGATCAGCGGCCCCACGTCGTCCCGCCACCAGCCGTCCTCCAGCCGCACGCCGCGGGTGCGTACCCGCGAGGCCAGGGCGACGCGCTCCACCGGATCGAGCCGCTCGCTCTCGGTGCCGTTCTGGGCGGGCTCGGCCAGCGCGATGCCGGCGGCGCCGGCGACCAGCCGGCACGCCGCGTACGTGGCGTCCGCGTCGGCGGCCGTGGTGCGCCCGGCCGACCGCTTGCCGATCGACGCCAGCAGCGTCCGGTCGGCCTGCGCGCGCACCGCCTCACCGGCCTTGATGCCGGCCGCCGCCCGGGTCTCGTGGGTGCGTTCCAGTTGCTCGATCCAGCGGTCGAGCGTGGTCAGCAGCCGGTGCTGCTGGTCGACCAGGCTCTGCCACAGCGCCGGGTCCATCAGCAGGTCGGCGGCGGCCTCCTCGCCGTACAGCGCCCCGTACTGCACGCTGCCCGGCGGCACCTGCATCCAGAACACGTCGTCGTCGGTGGGCGCCGCCGACCGCTCGGTGGCCATCGGCGCCTGGAAGAGCACGGTCAGCCCCCGGCCCACACCCAGGGCGAGCCCGTACTCCAGCGGGCTCGTCGTCGGCGGCACGTACTGGGGGTTGCCGTACTCGTCGTACGACCAGGTCTGCGTATTCGCCGGCTGGTACAGCTCGCGCAGCCCGATGCGGTGCACCACGCAGTCCCGCAGCGGGCGCGCGACCAGCGTGTGCCGCGGCCCGGCGACCGGCCCGAGCAGCACCGAGCCCGCCTCCAGACGCCCGAGGTGGTGCCAGTGGCCCTGCTCCCCGGCGTCGACCGCGAACAGGTCGACCGCGCCGGACACCACCAGCCACAGCACCTGGGGGCCCTCCAGGTCGAGGCGGTTGAACCCGGCGCAGTCCACGCGGGTGCCCAGCGAGCCGAGCGCCCCGAGGACGAGGTCGCCCTGTCCTTCGTGCACGGTCGTCATCTCAGCGCTCCCTGACCAGTGCCGCGTAGGCGCCGCCGTGCGCCACCAGTTCCTCGTGCCGGCCGCGCTCCACGACCGTGCCGTGCGCCAGCACGACGATCTCGTCGCTGTCCCGCACGGTGCTGAGCCGGTGCGCGATCACCACGCAGGCGCAGCCGCGCCGCCGCAGGTTGTCCATGACGACCTGCTCGGTCTCCGCGTCCAGCGCGCTGGTCACCTCGTCCAGGACGAGGATGCTCGGCCGGCGCACCAGCGCCCGCGCGATCTCCAGCCGCTGGCGCTGCCCGCCGGAGAAGTTGCGGCCGTCCTGCTCGACCGGGCTGTGGATGCCGCCCGGGCGGCGCATCACGACGTCGTACAGCGCGGCGTCCTTGAGCGCGTCCACCACCGCGCTGTCGGGGACCGACGGATCCCACAGGGCGATGTTGTCGCGCACGGAGCCCTCGAAGAGGAACACGTCCTGGTCGACGAAGGAGACGGAGGAGGCCAGCGCCCCGCGCGGGATGTCCTCCAGCCGCTGCCCGTCGATGCGGATCACACCGTCCCAGGGGGCGTAGAGGCCCGAGATCAGCCGGGACACCGTGGACTTGCCGCTGCCCGAGCCGCCCACCAGGGCCACCTGCTGGCCGGGCCCGACGGTGAGGTCGAAGCCGGTGAGCAGGGGCTTGTCGAGCGGGTTGTAGCCGAAGGAGACGTTCTGCAACTCGACCTGCCCGCGCAGCCGCCGGGTGGAGTCGGCGCCGCCGGGACGGTCGTAGAGCGGGTCGGCCCGGAAGTTCTCCACGTCCTTCAGCCGGGCCACGTCCGCAGCGAAGTCCTGGATCCGGCCCGCGACGCCGTTCAGCCGGGTCAGCGGGGCCGTGAAGCGGACCACCAGCGCCTGGAACGCGACCAGCAGACCGACCGAGATGTGCCCCTCGACCGCCCGCATGCCGCCGATCCACAGGATCAGACCGCTGTTGAGCGTCGCCAGTGTCGGCGCGACCACACCCAGCCAGGCGCTCGGCACCCCGAGCCGCTGCTGTTCCTCCAGCGTGGTGGCGTGCTGCCCCGCCCACTTGCGGAAGTAGCCGTCCTCGCCGCCGGTCGCCTTCATCGTCTCGATCAGCTGGAGGCCGGTGTACGCGGTGTTGGTCAGCCGTGCGGTGTCCGCCCGCAGCTTCGCCGTACGCGTCGCGCGCAGCCGGATGACGATCCGCATCGCGAGGATGTTGAGCAGCGCCACCCCGATGCCCACGAAGGTGAGCTGGGGGTCGTACGTGTACAGCAGCACGGCGTACAGGACGACGACGATCGCGTCCACGCCCGCGGCGGCGAGGTCGCGGGCCAGCGTCTCGGCGACGGCGTCGTTGGACTGGAGCCGCTGCACCAGGTCGGCCGGGCTGCGCTGGGAGAAGAACGTCACCGGCAGCCGCAGCAGGTGGCGCAGGAAGCGGGCGCTGGAGAGGGTGGAGGAGATGATCCGGCCGTGCAGCAGGTTGGCCTGCTGGAGCCAGGTCAGCACCACCGTGAGCAGCACGCAGGCCCCCATCGAGGCGAACAGCACACCGAGCAGCGAGGTCTGTCTCCCGATCAGGAACATGTCGATGTAGGTGCGGCTGAGCGCGGGCACCGCCGCCCCGACCGCCACCAGCAGCAGGCTCGCCAGCACGGCGGCGGGCAGCGTGCCCGCGGTGCCGCGCAGGCGGGCGGGCATCGCGCCGAGCACGCCGGGCTTGCGGCCGCCCCGGGTGAAGTCCTCGCCGGGCTCCATGGTCAGCACGACGCCGGTGAAGGACCCGTCGAAGTCCTCCAGGGTCACGAAGCGGCGGCCCTTGCCCGGGTCGTTGATGAACACCCCGCGCCGGCCGAAGCGGCGCCCGATGCCGTCGTAGACGACGTAGTGGTTGAACTCCCAGAACAGGATGGCCGGCGTCGTCACCTCGGCGAGGGCGGCCACGTCCATCTGCATGCCCTTGGCCGTCAGACCGTAGCCGCGCGCCGCCTTCAGCAGGTTGCTGGCGCGCGAGCCGTCGCGGGAGACACCGCAGGCGATGCGCAGCTCCTCCAGCGGGACGTGCCGGCCGTAGTGGCCGAGCACCATCGCGAGGGAGGCGGCGCCGCACTCGACGGCCTCCATCTGGAGCACGGTGGGCGTGCGGACGGTCTTCGCGCTGCTCCTGGGCGTGCGGCGGGCCGGCGGGGCGGCCCGGCGTCGGCCGCGGGTCTCCTGTGCGGTGCTCACGGCAGCAGCCAATCGACGGGACGCTGGTCGGCGAGCCGGATGGAACCGGTGGCCATGGTCATGGAGGTCAGCTCGAACGGCGGCCCGTCGGCGGACGACCACGCGTAGCCGCTCTTCGTGGACCTGGAGGTGTCCAGCCGGACCGTCACGGCCACCGGCCTGCCGTCCTCGGTGAACTGCTCGCCGAGCTGGCTGTCCCCGAGGAACGCGGAGATGGTCTGCGCCGACTGCGCGGAGCGGTCCACCGTCTGCACCTTTCCGTGCAGGACGCCGTACTGCTGGGTGGGCACCGACTGGACGGTCAGGTCGACGGAGGCGTGCGCGGGGATCGCGGCGGCCTTCTCGGCGGGTACGTAGACGGTGGCGTAGAGCGGATCGCCGGGGTCGGCGACCTTCTCGACGGAGGCGACGTTCGCGCCGGTCCGGATGATCTGCCCGACGGTCGCCGCGAGGGCGCTGACCCGTCCGGCGTCGACGGCGCGGACCACGCTCTCGCCGTCGGCGGTACGCACCTTCAGCACGGGGGAGTCGGCGGCCAGCCGCTGGCCCGGGCGCGCGAGGACCGCCGTGACCTGCCCGGAGACGGGACTTTGCAGGAGGTAACTGCCCTGCCCGTGGGTGAGGATGGCGGGTGCGCCGACGGTGGAGGTCACCGAGCCGCCCACCGCCCACACGGACGCGGCGGCCATCGCGACCACGGTCACGGACAGCACCAGCCAGCCCTGCGGGCGGGCGAAACGCACCGGGAGGTCTAGTTCCTCCGGTGACTGGAGCTTGGAGAGGGCCTGCTGGCGGAACTGCACGTCGGACGTATCCCAGTGATTCCCGGAGAAAGCCTGCGAGGGGACGCCCCGGAGGCTGGAGATGCTTGTGCGGAACGGCCGAAAAGTCCCGGAGCCTGGGTGGCTCCGGGACTCAGCGGCACAGGGGCCCGATCAGAGACCGGCGACCAGGCCGGTGACCGGCGCGGTGTTCAGGCCGGTGACACCCTCGACGGTGCCGACGGCCGTGTTGAGCAGACCGGAAACCGGGGCAATGCCGTCCACCAGGCCGGTGACGGTGCCGACGGCGTTCACGTTCAGGCCGCCGGAGACGTTGTCGAGGTCCGCGTCCGAGATCTCGACGGTCTCAACCTGGGGGGTGGAGTTCATGATGGAACTTCCCTTCGTATAGCCATTTCACAAGGGGGGAGCGGCCCCCTCTGGGGACAGATGACGGCCGCGACCGCAGGTGCCGGAAGCCCGTTTCCGGAGCCTCCGCGGCTCCCGCGGTGCGATGGATCAAAGCACGCGCCCGGTCCGGGCTTCCAATCACTCACCCCCTCCCACCAGGGCTCTTGCGACCAAGGGGCACCCAAAGGTGCAGGCGCGCGCACGGCTTCGCGGCCACTTCTTCACACGGCGGGCGACATCACCCCGCCCGACCCCTTGCCCGCACCGGGCCGATTGGGACACTCCCGCCCCAAAGGCGTGGGCGGCGCCGCGTGGTTGTGCAGATCCCCCAGCCGGAGTGACCGGGTTGGGCATTCGATGTGCAGATTCGCTGAAGCAGGGATTCCGCTCCGTGATCGGCACCGTGCGTGTCCGCTCGGGCGCGGAGGGTGCCGACTGGGCGGGACCGGACGCTCCGGCTGAACGCCCCGCCGGGCTCGTGCGTACCAACTGCCGTCCGGGCGCCCCCCCCAACAGCTGCCGGACCGCGGCACCGTCCCGGTCCCAGGAGGTCGAGTAGGTTGAGTCACAAGCGAATTCCGAAGCGCAAAGCCGCGATGGCGGCGGGCGGTGTGGTGGCGCTCGGCGCGGCCGCCATCCTCCTCCCGAACGCCAACGCCTCCCAGGACGGCGGGTCTTCGGACGCCGCGGCGGCGCCGAGGACCCTCAAGGCGGCGGACGCGTCGGATCTCGCCTCGCAACTCGCCGGGATGCTGGGCGACGCCTTCGCCGGCTCGTACTACGACACCGGCGAGCAGCAGCTCGTGGTGAACGTCGTACCCGGTGACAACAACCAGGTCATCGTGGAGGCGAAGAAGGCGGGCGCGGAGGTCCGCGAGGTCGACAACAGCATGGGCGAGCTGCGCGGCGGCGCGTCCACACTGAAGTCCGAGGCGACCATCCCCGGCACCTCCTGGGCGATCGACCCCCGCACCAACAAGATCCTGGTGACCGCCGACTCCACCGTCACCGGCGAGAAGTGGGACAAGCTGGAGTCCACCGTCCAGGGCCTCGGCTCCGGCATGGCCACCCTGGAGAAGTCCGCCGGCACCTTCCGGACCTTCGTGTCGGGCGGCGACGCCATCTTCGGCGGCGGCGCGCGCTGCTCACTCGGCTTCAACGTCACCGCCGGCGACGGCTCCCCGGCCTTCCTGACGGCCGGTCACTGCGGGGTCGCCGCCGAACAGTGGTCGGACGCGCAGGACGGGGCGCCGGTCGGCACCGTCGACCAGGCGGTCTTCCCGGGCGAGGGCGACTTCGCTCTCGTCAAGTACGACGACCCCGCGACCGAGGCGCCGAGCGAGGTCAATCTCGGCGACCAGACCCTCGCGATCGGCCAGGCCGCCGAGGCGACGGTCGGTCAGCAGGTCTTCCGCATGGGCAGCACGACCGGACTGGCGGACGGTCAGGTCCTCGGCCTGGACGCCACCGTCAACTACCCCGAGGGCACGGTCACGGGCCTCATACAGACCGACGTCTGCGCCGAGCCCGGCGACAGCGGCGGCTCCCTGTTCACCCAGGACGGACAGGCGATCGGCCTGACCTCCGGCGGCAGCGGTGACTGCACGGTCGGCGGCGAGACCTTCTTCCAGCCGGTCACCACCGCCCTGGAGGCGGTCGGCGCCACCCTCGGCGGCGACGCGGCCGGAGGAGCGGGCGACCAGGCCGGCGGCGAAGAGGCGGGCGGTGAGGAGGCCGGGGGCGGCGACGCCGCCGGCGGTGAGGAGGCCGGTGGCGAGCAGGCCGGTGGCGACGCGGGCGCCGGTGACGCGGGTGCCGGTGACGCGGGCGACGGTACCGGCAGCGGCGTCGGCGGGTCCGACGACGGAACGGGCGCCCACGACGGCTCGACCGGCTGACCGCACACCGACGGGCGGCCCGGACCTCCGGCGGGAGGACCGGACCGCCCCTTCGCGCGTCTTCGGACCTCTGAGCACCGCTACCTGGGCCCCAGGGGCTGCGCGGATGTCCTATAAGCGCTGTAATGGCGAGGTGGTCGGACAGGGCGCTGCGGAACGCGGATCGAGGACGCTGCGTGCCGAGGGTGCCCTGAAGGCGATCGCGTCCGGCCCGGAGCAGGAGGAGCGGCCCCGCCGGATCCTCGAACAGGCGCTGGTCTTCGCGAGCGCCTCCCTCGCCGCCCTCTACACCCCGAGCGACGACGCCGAGCTGCTCTGCCTGTCCGCCTCGGCCGGTGTGCCGCGGACCCTGTACGGAGTACGCGACAGCTACCCGGCATCCGGCGGCTCCCCGGTCGCGGACGCACACCGCGGCGGTGAGCCGGTCTGGATCGGCCCCGAGGAGTTCGCCGGATCGGCCGAGTCGCGGCACGTGCCCTCCAGCGGCTTCTCCCTCGCCACCCTGCCGGTGCGCGGGGACGGCGGCGGCTGCCTGCTCGCCCTGACCGAGCGCCCCGACGGGTTCGACGCGGAGGACCGGGCCTGCCTCGAACTGGTCGCCGAGGCGCTGATCTGCCCCGCCCCGGCCCAGGCCGAGGAGGACGGGGAGTTGCTGCCGGACTCCTTCAGCCTGGCGATGGACACCGGCCGCGTCGAGGTCGGCGACGACATCCTGCGGCTGTTCGGGCTCGCCCCCGGCGAGTTCGACGGCAAGGTGGAGACGCTGCTCGGCCTCACCGTGCCGGAGGACCTGCCGTCCCTGATGTCGGTGACCGAGTCCGACCACATGACCATCGGCGACCGCGAGCTGGAGTTCCGGGTGCTGCAACCGGCGGGCCCGCCGAAGTGGCTCCGGCTGAGCGGACGCCTGCTGCCCGGCGGCGAGGGGCGTCCGACCCGCCTGGTCGGCACCGTCGCCGACGCGTCGACCCTGCGCCCGGACGTGACCGACGTGGCCCGCGTGCAGCGGCTCGCCGCCGCGCTGGCCACCGCCGGTACCGTCCGCGACGTCGGCCAGGCCGTGGTCGCCGCCCTGCGCAGACCGCTGCGCGCCGACCGGATCGCCCTGGCCGAGCTGGAGAACGACCGGCTCGTCGTCACCGTCCTGGACCCGCCCGAACCGGAGTCCTGGCCCGAGCTGTGGCGGCTGGAGTGGCGTACCGAGTGGCCGGACGCGCCGGTCCGGGCCATGCCCACCCTCGCCGCCGCGCTGCGCGAGGGACGCGCCCGCATCTGGCCCGCCGGCACCGGCGACCTGGAACCCGCCCTCGCCGACGTGGGCCCCGGCGGCCTCGCCGTACTGCCGCTGCCCGCCGCCGGCCGCATGGCCGGCGCCTGTCTGATCGGCTGGGACACCCCGCACGACTTCGGCCCCGACGAACGGGCCCTGCTCACCGCCTCCGCCGGCCTCGCCGGACAGGCCCTGACCCGTGCCCGCGCCTTCGACGCCGAGCACGAACTGGTCGGCATGCTCCAGCGGCAGTTGCTGCCGCGCCGGCTGCCGAAGCTGCCCGGCGCGGTCGCCGTCGCCCGGTACCTGCCGAGCACGGCCGGACTGGAGCTGGGCGGCGACTGGTACGACGTCATCCCGCTGCCCGACCACCACGTCGCCCTCGTGATCGGCGACGTCCAGGGCCACAGCGCGGGCGCGGCCACCCTGATGGGCCAGATGCGCACCGCCCTGCGCGCCTACGCCGTCGAGGGCCACCCGCCGGACGTCGTGGTCTCCCGCGCCAACCGGCTGCTGACCGGCATGGAGACCGACCTCTTCGCCACCTGCGTCTACGTCGACCTCGACATGGAGGAGGGCTCGGCCTGGTGCGTCCGGGCCGGACATCTGCCGCCCGTGCTGCGCCACCCCGACGGCAGCACGGACATCGCCGAGGTGCCCGGCGGCCCACCGCTCGGCGTGGTGACGCAGGCCGCCTTTCCGATGAGCCCGCTGCGGCTGCGGCCCGGCACGCTGATCGCCCTCACCACCGACGGTCTCGTGGAGTCCCCCGACGCCGACATCGACGAGGGCATGGACCGGTTCGCGCACGCGCTGGCCGCGTCGGACCCCGCGCACCTCGGGCTCGTCGCCGACGCGCTGCTCGGCAACGCCCGCCGCAGCGACGACGTCGCCCTGCTCCTGGTGCGCTACGACGGCATGGCACCGCGCCCGCTGCGGGAGAGCTGGTCCGTGTGGCGGCTGCCGGAGGCCGTCAGGCACGCCCGCCGCTTCACCCGGCGCACCCTGCGCTCCTGGGGCGTGCCCGACGACGGCATCGACGCGGTACTCCTCATCGTCTCCGAGCTGGTCACCAACGCCCTGGTGCACACCGACGGCCGGGTCCGGCTCGACCTCGCCCTGATCGGCGGCCGGATGCGGGTCGCGGTGGCCGACGCCTCACCGCGTACGCCGGTCAAGCCGACCAGCATCGGCTGGGAGGCCACGGGCGGGCGCGGCATCCTCCTGGTCGAGGCGATGTCGGCGGCGTGGGGGACGCTGCCGGTCGGCGGGGGCAAGCTGGTCTGGAGCGAGGTCCCGCTGAACCCGTGAGCGTCCCCGGCCGGTTCAGCCGAGCCGCTTCAGCAGCTCCTCGGCGAGCGGGGCGGCGGACGCCGGGTTCTGGCCGGTGACCAGGTTCCGGTCGGCGACCAGGTGCGGGGCCCACGGCTGCGCCGCGCGGACGACGATCCCGGCCTGGCCGAGCCGGTCCTCCAGCAGCCACGAGGCCCGCTCCGCGAGACCGCCCTGCGTCTCCTCCTCGTTGGTGAACGCGGCCACCTCCAGGCCCGCGAAGGCGTTGGCCCCCTCGGCGTCCACGGCGGCCAGCAGCGCGGCCGGACCGTGGCAGACCACTCCGAGCGTTGTCCCGGCACGCAGCGCCTCGGTCAGCAGCCGGCCGGAGTCGGCGTCGACGGCGAGGTCCTCCATGGGGCCGTGGCCGCCGGG
Organism: Streptomyces sp. NPDC107500; assembly: GCF_055582785.1. Lineage (NCBI taxonomy): Bacteria > Bacillati > Actinomycetota > Actinomycetes > Kitasatosporales > Streptomycetaceae > Streptomyces > Streptomyces sp. NPDC107500. The sequence goes on along the minus strand of NZ_JBVJPF010000004.1, from coordinate 542,830 downwards.
GTAGAAGACCGCCGCGTAGTCCCGCAGCCGGACCTCGGAGAGGCTCACCGGGTGCCGCAGCTCCGTGAAGCCCTCCAGCGCGTGGGCGATCCGGTCGGCGTTCTCCTGGCCGCCGTTGACCTCCGGGGCCAGCGACGCCCGGTCGACGGGCGGCACGACCCCGCCCGGCGTGGCCACGACGACCTCGTGACCGGCGGCCTTGAACGCCTCGTACGGGTCGACGGCCTCCTCCGCCCAGAAGCCCGTCGGGTGCCGGGTGCCGTCGGCCAGCGTCCAGTGGTCGGCGCCGGTGAGAACAAAGAGGATCTTCGACATGTAGGGGTCTCCCGTAAGGACGGGCCGCGATCCGTCGTACGCGGCGCTGCGTCCGAAACTAGGACCCGAGCCCTGCGCATCGCCAATGCCACGGCCGATGACAGCCATAGGAATCCGTATGGCACCGTCCCGCCGTGCCGCCGTAGGGTTCAGGGGTGCGACACAGTGACCCCGCGACGGACCACGCCGGCGCCACCACCCCGGCCGCCGCGCCGCCCGACCTCAACCTGCTGCGGACCTTCCTCGCGGTCCACCGCTCCGGGTCCTTCACGGCCGCGGCCCAGCTCCTCGGCCTGTCCCAGCCGACCGTCACCACGCAGATGCGCGCCCTGGAGCGGCAGACCGGCCGCGAACTGTTCGAGCGACTGCCGCGCGGAGTCGCCCCGACCGCGGTGGCCGACGAACTCGCCGCGCGTGTCGCCGCGCCCCTCGACGCCCTCGCGGCGGCCGCCGGGCACGACCCGACCGGCCGCACCCGGCCCGGGCCGGTCCACTTGGCCGGACCCGCCGAACTGCTCTCCACCCGCGCCCTGCCCGCGCTCTCCGGCCTGGTCGCCGACGGCGTACGGCTGCGGGTGGGGCCGGGTCTGACCGACCCGCTCCTCGACGAGCTGCGGGCCGGGCGGCACGACCTGGTGATCGCGACGAGCCGCCCGCGCGGCCGCGGACTGTCCGCGGTGCCCCTGGCGGACGAGGAGTTCGTCCTGGTCGCCGCCCCGGCCCTGGCCGGCCGGCTCCGGCCCGCCCTCGCCGCCGAGGGGCCCGGCGCCCTGCACGAGGTCCCCCTGATCAGCTATGCCGAGGACCTCCCGATCGTCCGCCGCTACTGGCGGCACGTCTTCGGCCGGCGTCTGACCTGCCGGGCCGCCGTCTCCGTCCCCGACCTGCGGGCGGTCGTCGCCATGGTCGCCGCCGGGTCCGGGTTCAGCGTCCTGCCGCGGTACCTGTGCGCCGCCGAACTGGACTCCGGCGCGCTCGCCCTGCTCGACGAACCCGAGGACGCGCCGATCAACACCGCCTACCTGGTGCACCGCCCCGGCGCCTTCGACAACCCGCACGTGCCCCTCGTCCGGGACCACCTCCTGCACGCCGCACGCGAGTGGTGACCCGCGCCACACCGGGCCCGTAGTGGCGGTGTGGCCCGTGCGCCCGGTGTTTCGCGGCGTCGTGCCCGGGGACCCGAGGGAGGTAGACAACGGACACAAGGAGGATGAAAACCCGTGAGAACGGACACCAGCGAGCACATCGTCGTCCGGAGGCCGGAGACGGGTTGGTCGAAGGCCCGTCGGCTGCGCGCCAGGGGTGCCATGCGCACCTGCATACCCGCCGTCGAGGACCGCGGGGTCCCCCGCGCACCGCGCACGGGCCAGGAGTGGAACATCGTGCGGGGCGAGGACTGAGACCGCCCGGCAGCGGGCCACACGGGACACGTGGGTAACGTCGGTACCGTCCCGCCACTCCTCCCGACCGCAGCAAGGCACCGTTCATGCACCTCCTGGTCACCGGCGCAGCCGGCTTCATCGGCTCCCGGTACGTCCGGACGCTCCTAGCCTCCGACGCCCCCGGAGCGCCGCACATCACGGTGCTGGACGGCCTCACCTACGCGGGCACCCTCACCAACCTCGAAGTGGGCCACCCCCGGCTGCACTTCGTGCACGGGGACATCCGAGACGCCGGACTCGTCGACAAGCTGATGGCCGACGCCGACCAAGTGGTGCACTTCGCCGCCGAGTCGCACGTGGACCGCTCGATCGACGCCGCCGCGGACTTCGTCCTCACCAACGTCGTCGGTACCCAGACCCTGCTGGACGCGGCGCTGAGGCACGGTGTGGGCCCCTTCGTGCACGTCTCCACCGACGAGGTCTACGGCTCCCTGGACACCGGTTCGGCGACCGAGGAGCACCCGCTGCGGCCCAGTTCCCCCTACTCCGCCTCGAAGGCCTCGGGCGATCTGCTGGCCCTCTCGTACCACCGCACCCACGGCCTGGACGTACGGGTGACCCGCTGCTCCAACAACTACGGCCCGCACCAGTTCCCCGAGAAGATCGTGCCGCTGTTCGTCACCCGCCTCCTGGACGGACTGACCGTGCCGCTCTACGGCGACGGGCGCAACGTGCGCGACTGGCTGCACGTGGACGACCACTGCCGGGGCGTCGACCTGGCGCGGACCCGGGGCCGGGCCGGCGAGGTCTACAACATCGGCGGCGGCACCGAGCTGAGCAACCGCGACCTCACCGGCCTGCTCCTAGACGCCTGCGGCGCCCGATGGGACCGGGTCGTGCACGTCGAGGACCGCAAGGGGCACGACCTGCGCTACTCGGTCGACTGGGACAAGGCCCGCGACGAGCTGGGCTACCGTCCCCGCCGGGACCTGGCGGCCGGGCTGGCCGGGACCGTCGCCTGGTACCGGGAGAACCGGGCCTGGTGGGAGCCGCTGAAGCTGCGCGTCGGCGCGGAATGAGGGGCGAGGGGCGAGTGGGCTCGCTCAGTGGCTCTTGGCCAGCAGCTCCAGGATCTCCGCCGTCGTGCCCGTCTCCCCGAGCCGCGGGAAGATCCGCTCGACGCTGTTGCGGTGCGCCTCCGCGTTCATGTCGCTCATCGCGTCGGTGGCGAGCGTGACGTGGTAGCCGTGCTCGTGGGCGGCGCGGGCCGTGGACTCCACGCCGATGCTGGTGGCGATGCCGGTCAGCACGATCTGGGTGACCCCGCGGCGGCGCAGCTGGACGTCGAGGCCGGTGCCGTGGAAGGCGCCCCAGTTGCGCTTGGTGACGGTGAGGTCGCCGGGGTGGCCGGCCAGCTCGTCGACGACGACGTCCCAGCCCTCGGGCCGGGCCCCGCCGGGTCCGGCCTCCGTGCGGCCGGGCACGGCGTCCGCGCCGTCGGCGGCGAAGGAGACCCGGACCAGGACCACGGGCAGGTCACGGGCGCGGAACGCGTCCGCCAGCTCGGCGCTCCGGGCGACGACTTCGGCCCCGCCGAAGGGCTCGGTCGGTGCGGCGACGATGCCCGCCTGGAGGTCGATCACGACGAGGGCGGTGCGGGGGTCGAGGGTGGTGACGGCCATCAGGGGGTGCCTTTCGGATGCTTCGGGAACGCCGGAGACCTTTCGCCTCCATACCGGCACGCTAATTTCTACAGCTAAGACTGTCCAGTTAAGACTGCACAGTTTTACCTGTTGATTGCTACCCTGGACATGTGCGTCTGCTCCTCATGTCCGACACCCACCTGCCCAAGCGGGCGAAGGAACTGCCGGCGCCCCTGCTGGCGGAGATCCCGCGCGCCGACGTCGTCCTGCACGCGGGGGACTGGGTCGACACGGCCACCCTCGACCTGCTGGAGAGCCGCAGCCAACGGCTCGTCGCGGTGTACGGCAACAACGACGGCCCCGGGCTGCGCGCCCGCCTCCCCGAGGTGGCGCACGCCGACCTCGGCGGCCTGCGCTTCGGAGTCGTCCACGAGACGGGCGCGGCCCAGGGGCGCGAGGCCCGGTGCGCCGCCCGCTTCCCCGGCCTCGACGTCCTCGTCTTCGGGCACAGCCACATCCCGTGGGACAGCACCGCGCCCGGCGGCCCGCGCCTGCTGAACCCGGGATCGCCGACGGACCGCCGCCGTCAGCCGTACTGCACCTACATGACGGCCACGGTCGCCGACGGCCGGCTCGCGGACGTGGAACTGCACCGGCTGCCCCGGCGCTGAGCCGCGGCGCCGGGCGGCTACGCCCGTCCCAGGAGCAGCGTGCCCACGCACCCGAGGGCCGCGCACCATCCCAGCAGGCACCCGGCCAGCAACCGCCGTCGCAGCGCCCGGTACCGCTCCTCGTACTCCCCGCGCAGCCGCCCGGCACGTTCGGCCGTGCGCTGCCAGGAGGCACGGCTGAGCGCGAGGTACTCGGCCTCGAAGCGCTCCTCCACCTGCCGGAGCTGATGCCCCGTCAGCAGGTCGAGGGAGGCGGAGAAACGGGCGGCGGCAGTCCGCCCCTCCTCACGGGTGGCGGCCACCAGCAGGTGCCCCTCGATCTCGTTGATCAGCGCCCGGGCGGCCGCCGGGCGGACGTCCTCGCCCGTCACCGGAGCGTCAGCTCCCGCTCCGCGCCGGCGGCGGGGGAGTGGTGCAGGTCGAACGCCGGGGATTCGCTGCGGACGCGCGGCAGGGTGAGGAAGTTGTGCCGCGGCGGCGGGCAGGAGGTCGCCCACTCCAGCGAACGGCCGTAACCCCAGGGGTCGTCCGTACCGACCGGCTTGCCGTACTTGGCCGTCTTCCAGACGTTGTAGAAGAACGGCAGGAGCGACATGCCGAGCAGGAAGGAGAAGACGCTGGAGACGGTGTTCAGCGGCGTCAGGCCCTCCACCGCCAGATAGTCCGGGATCCGGCGCTGCATGCCGTTCGCGCCCAGCCAGTGCTGGACCAGGAACGTGCCGTGGAAACCGACGAACAGCGTCCAGAACGTGATCTTACCCAGGCGCTCGTCCAGCATCTTGCCGGTGAACTTCGGCCACCAGAAGTGGAAGCCCGCGAACATCGCGAACACCACCGTGCCGAACACCACGTAGTGGAAGTGCGCCACCACGAAGTACGAGTCCGAGACATGGAAGTCGATGGGGGGCGACGCCAGCATCACCCCCGTCAGGCCCCCGAACAGGAACGTGACGAGGAACCCCGTGCACCACAGCATCGGTGTCTCGAAGGACAGCGAGCCCTTCCACATGGTGCCGATCCAGTTGAAGAACTTCACACCGGTCGGGACCGCGATCAGGAAGGTCATGAAGGAGAAGAACGGCAACAGCACGCCGCCCGTGACGTACATGTGGTGCGCCCACACCGTCACCGACAGACCCGCGATCGCGATCGTCGCCGCGACCAGACCCGTGTAACCGAAGATCGGCTTGCGGGAGAAGACCGGGATGATCTCACTGACGATGCCGAAGAACGGCAGCGCGATGATGTACACCTCGGGATGGCCGAAGAACCAGAACAGGTGCTGCCACAGCAGCGCCCCGCCGTTGGCCGAGTCGAAGATGTGCGCGCCGAACTTGCGGTCCGCCTCCAGCGCGAACAGGGCCGCGGCCAGCACCGGGAAGGCCAGCAGGACCAGCACCGCGGTCAGCAGCACGTTCCAGGTGAAGATCGGCATCCGGAACATCGTCATGCCGGGCGCGCGCATGCAGATGATCGTGGTGATGAAGTTGACCGCGCCGAGGATGGTGCCGAAGCCGGAGAAGGCCAGACCCATGATCCACAGGTCGCCGCCGATGCCGGGCGAGTGCACCGCGTCGGACAGCGGGGAGTACGCGAACCAGCCGAAGTCGGCCGCGCCCTGCGGGGTCAGGAACCCGCCCACCGCGATGGTCGAGCCGAACAGGTACAGCCAGTAGGCGAACATGTTCAGCCGCGGGAACGCCACGTCCGGCGCGCCGATCTGCAGCGGCATGATCCAGTTCGTGAAGCCGGCGAACAGCGGCGTCGCGAACATCAGCAGCATGATCGTGCCGTGCATCGTGAACGCCTGGTTGAACTGCTCGTTCGACATGATCTGCAGACCCGGCCGGGCCAGCTCGGCGCGCATGAAGAGGGCCATCACGCCGCCGATGCAGAAGAAGGCGAACGACGTCACCAGATACAGCGTGCCGATCGTCTTGTGGTCAGTGGTCGTCAGCCACTTGATGCTCTTGAGGTTCCTCACGCCCCGCCTGTGTCCGAGCCCCGCGGGGACGTCACACTCGTACGACGAGACGAGCGTCACGAAATCACCCGTGACGATCACGAGGGTGCCGGACACGAACACGACATGAGCAACGACGAGATTTTCGCCGCTGCCTACCGCGAGCACTACTGGGCGGTCAGCCGCTATGTGGCGCGACGGCTGGACGGGCGCACCGGCGAGGTCGAGGAAGTGGTGGCGGAGGTGTTCACGGTGGCCTGGCGCCGCCGCGCCGAGCTGCCGCACACCCCGCTGCCCTGGCTGTACGGGGTGGCACGCAACTGCCTGGCCAACGCGGTGCGCGGCCGGGGCCGCCGACGCCGGCTCCTGGACCGGCTCGGCAACGACCACGCCGCGCACGGCCGGCACCTCACCTCCGGACCCGAGGCGGAACCGCCCGGCGGCTGGGTGCACGAGGCGCTGGCCAGGCTCTCCGACAAGGACCAGGAGGTGCTGCGGCTGACCGCCTGGGAGGAACTCGGCGTGGACGAACTGGCCGTCGCCCTCGGCTGCGGCAGCCGGGCCGCGTCGATGCGGCTGCACCGCGCCCGCGCCCGGCTGAGAACGGAGATCGACCGCATGGGCCGGCCCTCGACGGCCGTCCCGCACGCCGCAAGGCGGCCCCCGCACCCGGCGACCACCGCCGACGCCATCCCCGCGAAGGAACACGGCCATGGCTGACGAACTCGACCTCCTGCGCCGCGCCAACCCGGTCCCCGCCGACGCCCCGCGGCTGGGCGACGGGCCCCTCGGCCCGCGCGCCGAACGCCACCTCGAAGGGCTGCTGCACGGCCTGCCGGCTGCACCGTCCCGGCCGTCCCGGTGGTGCGCGCGGCCCGCCCGGCGCCGTGTCCGCGCGGCCTGGGCGCTGGCCGCCGGCGCCGTCGTCGCCGTGACCGTGGCGGTGCTGCTGCTCGGCGGTCCCAGCACCGCGCCCGCCGTCGCCGCGCCCCGGCCGCTGGCCGTGCTCGCCGACGCCAGGCCCCTGCCGCTGGACCGGCTCGCCGACCGTGCCGAACGGGCCGCGGCGGACGGCGGACCCGCACTGCGCAAGGGCACGCACGTGCGGTCTTGGAGCCTGGGCATGTCCGACGACGCACCTCCGGTCACGCTCCCCGAGGAGCGCGTCGTGCGCTGGACGGCCGACGGCCGCTCCACCGAGCTGGTCGTCGCGACCGACCCGCGCCACCCGGGACGCCCGGTCCTCGGCGAGGACGAGGACGGCACGCCCCGCCTGGTGGAGGACGGCCACGTCATCAGCCGCCGGACCCACCCGCCGAGCTGGAGCGACGCCCCGCCCGAGTCGCCGCCGCCGCACGACGCCGCACGCCTGCGCGCCTATCTGGAGGAGGCACAGCACAGCGAGTCCCTCGGCACCCCCGAACTGCTCGACGCCACCGCGCTCCTGCTCGACAACTGGACCCTGGGCGCCCGCGAGTCGGCGGCGCTCACCCGGCTCCTGGCGGACGACGGCGGGCTGCGTCCCGCCGGACGGGTCACCGACCGCCTCGGCCGGCCCGGCCACGCCTACGTGTACGAGGGGACCGGCGTGCGCCGCATGCTGATCGTGAACCCGGCCACCGGCGCCGTCCTCGGCCTGGAGACCACCTTCACCGAGGACCAGCCCGAGTACGGCGTGCGGGCCGGCGACGTCATGGAGTACCGCGCCTGGACCCGCTGACCGCGGCGCCCGGGCTACTCGTCCCAGGCCTGGATGGTGGTCTGCTCCACGATTTCCCCGTCCCGCAACGACAGCATCGACTCGGCGAGGACCCGCACACCGTCCGGATACGTGCACTCCTCGGTGAACGCGACGTTGTCACCCTGGACGACACAGCGTTCCATCCGGTGGGTCATGTCACGGCTGTAGACGTCGTCGAGCATCTCGGCGATCTGCTGCCGGCCGTGCAGCACCTTGGGACGGCTCGGCTGGTCGTACCGGTCGACGATGCGGACCCGGGCGTCCTGCGCGTACATCGACACGAGTGGATCCGCCGAGTCCCCCTCGATGCCCCGGCGCAGCGCTTCGGCGTCGAAGCCCCGGCCTGTGGTGGTACTCATGACGACCTCCTTCGAGGGACCGGGCCCGAAGGGGTGACGGGCCGTCGTTGGCCCTCTCCTCCGAGCTTCCTCCGTCCGGGCTCCCGGGGCAATCGCGGCCGGGCCGTTGCGCCTCACGGGTGAGTGGAGTGGGCCGCCCGTTTCCGCCCGCGGCCCGTCGGCGTTGCGCACGGCATGATCTCCACACGACGTATCGTCGCCGTTGTCGGGCTCGCCGCCGGTGTCACCGCTCTCGCCGCCCCGATGGCGAGCGCGGCAGGCGGGGGCCCGCTGGGCACCGAGAAGCTCAGCGTGACCAACACCCTCGACTCGCTCGCGGTGGGCGACATGCCCGCCGAGGACCGTGCCCAGGTGCCGCTCCCCTCCCAGCAGCTGAACCGGCTCAACGACCTCGACCAGCTCCAGCAGGTCACCGACCTGGTGTCGCCGCTGTTCGGTGCCGTCCCCGCCCTGGGCTGACCCCTGGCGGCCGGCGCGCTCAGCCGCCGGCCGCCAGGAACCGGGTCGCCGCCGGCTCCGTCCGGCTTGGTGCCGCGGTGCCCCACCAGCGCCTCCAGACCGTCCGGCGGCCAGAGCGTCGAGGCGGGTGGTCCTGAGGACCGTACGATCCGTTGCGCGTAGGGTCGTCAGGGAAGCTGAACGGCCGAGGAAAGGGTCACAAGCATGGCGCAGGAAGTACGCGGCGTGATCGCACCGGGCAAGGACGAGCCGGTCCGGATCGAGACGATCGTCGTGCCCGATCCCGGCCCCGGCGAGGCCGTGGTCAAGGTCCAGGCCTGCGGGGTGTGCCACACCGACCTGCACTACAAGCAGGGCGGCATCAGCGACGACTACCCCTTCCTGCTCGGCCACGAGGCCGCCGGTGTCGTGGAGTCGGTCGGCGCGGGCGTCACCGACGTGGCCCCCGGCGACTTCGTGATCCTCAACTGGCGTGCCGTGTGCGGCACCTGCCGGGCCTGTCTGCGCGGTCGCCCCTGGTACTGCTTCGACACCCACAACGCCGAGCAGAAGATGACCCTCGCCTCGACCGGGCAGGAGCTGTCCCCGGCCCTCGGCATCGGCGCCTTCGCGGAGAAGACCCTGGTCGCCGCCGGGCAGTGCACCAAGGTCGACCCGGCCGTCTCCCCACAGGTGGCCGGTCTCCTGGGCTGCGGGGTGATGGCCGGCATCGGCGCCGCCATCAACACCGGCAATGTCGGGCGCGGTGACACCGTCGCCGTCATCGGCTGCGGCGGTGTCGGCGACGCGGCCATCGCCGGCTCCCACCTGGCGGGGGCCGCGAAGGTGATCGCCGTGGACATCGACGACCGCAAGCTGGAGACCGCCCGCTCCATGGGCGCCACCCACACCGTCAACTCCCGCGAGACCGACCCCGTCGAGGCCGTCCGCGAACTGACCGGCGGCTTCGGCGCCGACGTCGTCATCGAGGCGGTCGGCCGTCCCGAGACCTACCGGCAGGCCTTCTACGCCCGCGACCTGGCCGGCACCGTCGTCCTGGTCGGCGTGCCGACGCCCGAGATGAAGCTGGAACTGCCGCTGCTGGACGTCTTCGGGCGCGGCGGTTCGCTGAAGTCCTCCTGGTACGGCGACTGCCTGCCCTCCCGGGACTTCCCGATGCTCATCGACCTGCACCTCCAGGGCCGCCTCGCGCTGGACAAGTTCGTCACCGAGACCATCCGGCTGGACGAGGTCGAGCAGGCCTTCGACCGGATGCACGCGGGCGACGTGCTCCGCTCGGTGGTGGTGCTCTGATGTCCGCGCGCATCGAACGCCTCGTCACCTCCGGCCAGTTCAAGCTCGACGGCGGCACCTGGGACGTCGACAACAACGTCTGGCTGGTCGGCGACGACCACGAGGTCGTCGTCATCGACGCCGCCCACGACGCCGACGCGATCGCCGAGGCCGTCGGCGACCGGCGCCTGACCGCCATCGTCTGCACCCACGGACACAACGACCACGTGGGCGCGGCGCCCGCCCTCGCCGACCGCACCGGCGCCACCATCTGGCTGCACCGCGACGACCTGCCGCTGTGGCGGCAGACCCACCCCGACCGGGACCCCGACGCCTGGCTGACGGACGGCCAGGTCATCGAGGCGGCCGGCGCCGACCTGACCGTCCTGCACACCCCCGGGCACGCCCCCGGCGCGGTCTGCCTGTACGACCCCGGTCTCGGCACCGTCTTCACCGGCGACACCCTCTTCCAGGGCGGACCCGGCGCCACCGGCCGGTCCTACTCCGACTTCCCGACCATCATCGACTCGATCCGCGACCGGCTGCTGGTGCTCCCGCCGGAGACCGAGGTCCGCACCGGACACGGCGACGCGACCACCATCGGCACCGAGGCCCCGCACCTGAAGGAGTGGATCGACCGGGGGCACTGACCCCCGTGCGGGACACGCGGAAAAGGTGACAGAAGATGTCCGGCTTCCCGGGCACCCTCGGACCCGACAGCATTCGTGCGGGAGAGGAACGGGAAGCCGGACATGGCACAGGAACCGAAGAGTCCGTTGGCGGGCAGGGTCGCACTCGTCGCGGGAGCCACCCGGGGCGCCGGACGGGGCATCGCCGTCGAACTGGGCGCGGCCGGTGCGACCGTCTACGTCACCGGCCGCAGCACCCGCGCCCGGCGCTCGGAGTACGACCGCCCCGAGGCCATCGAGGACACCGCCGACCTGGTCACCGAGGCCGGCGGGCACGGTATCGCGGTGCCCGCCGACCACCTCGAACCGGAGCAGGTCGCCCGGCTCGTCGACCGCATCGCCCGCGAGCAGGGCCGCCTGGACATCCTGGTCAACGACATCTGGGGCGGCGAGAACCTCTTCGAGTGGGACAGGCCCGTATGGGAGCACGACCTCGACAAGGGGCTGCGGCTGCTGCGCCTCGCGGTCGAGACGCACGCCGTCACCAGCCACCACGCCCTGCCGCTGCTGCTGCGCGGGTCGGGCGGACTGGTCGTCGAGGTCACCGACGGCACCGACGACTACAACCGCGACCACTACCGCAACTCCTTCTTCTACGACCTGGCCAAGACGTCCGTCGTACGCATGGCCTTCGCCCTCGGCCACGAACTCGGACCGCGCGGCGCCACGGCCGTGGCGCTGACCCCGGGCTGGCTGCGTTCCGAGATCATGCTCGACCACTACGGCGTACGCGAGGACAACTGGCGCGACGCCCTCGACCGCGTCCCGCACTTCGCCATCTCCGAGACGCCCCGCTACGTGGGCCGGGCCGTGGCCGCGCTGGCCGCCGACCCGGACGTGGCGCGATTCAACGGCCGCTCCCTCTCCAGCGGGGGGCTCGCCCAGGAGTACGGCTTCACCGACCTCGACGGCAGCCGCCCGGACGCCTGGCGCTACCTCGTCGAGGTGCAGGACGCCGGCCGTCCGGCCGACGTCACCGGGTATCGCTGACGGGCGGCAGCGCCCACCGGGCGCCGTGCCCCGGCGGCAGGGCCAGATCCTCGCGCACCGCCGCGTAGTAGCCCTCCCGCGCGGCCCGGTGCCGCTCCAGCAGGGCCTGCCAGGCGGCGGGGTCACGCGTCTCCTCGCGCAGGAAACGCTCCATGTCCAGCACCGCGACGACCCACACCCGCGCCTTCTCCACCACCAGCCTGCTGCCCAGCAGCAGCAGCGCCTCCCCGGCGGGATCCCGCGACACCGCCGCCTCGGCCTGCGCGGCGGCGGCGTCGCGCGGGTCGAGGGGGTGCGGGTGCGGGTCGTTGCCGAGGTGGGCGGCTATCCGGTAGGTCAGCGTGACCGAGGTCTTCAGGACCCGCGCGTAGTCGGCGTACACCGCCAGCCTGCGCTCCTCCCAGCGGGCCTCGGTCTCCCGCCGCAGCCGGGCCCGGTCACTGCGGACCACGGCGAGATAGGAACCGAGCGCGCCGATCACGACACCCAGGAGCGCGGGGAGTTGCTGCAGAAATGCGGACATGGCGGCACGGTAGCCGCCCGGTGATCGCCCCGGCACTACGGTCGGGCCCATGACGGACATCAGGCGTTTCACGGACCACGGAGTACTCGTCACCGGCGCCGCCCGGGGCATCGGAGCGGCCACCGCACGCCGGCTGGCCACCGAGGGGGCGAAGGTGCTGCTGACCGACATCGACCTGCCCGCGGCCCGGCGCACGGCGGACGCGCTGACCGAACAGGGACTGACCGCCGAGGCGTTCGCCTGCGACGTCGGCGACCGGGTGTCCGTCGAAGCGGCCGTCGCGCACGCCGTGGACACCTTCGGCGCCCTCGACGTCCTGGTCAACAACGCCTACGCCTGCACCCCCGACGCCCCGCTCTTCGAGGACGAACCCGACGAGGTCTGGGCCCGCGACCTCGACGTGACCCTCACCGGCGCCTACCGCTGCTGCCGGGCCGCGCTGCCCCACCTCGCGGCCACCGGGCGGGGCGCGATCGTGAGCGTCGGCTCGGTCAACGGCGTCCAGGACTTCGGCAACCACGCCTACAGCGCCGCCAAGGCCGGCCTCGGCTCGCTGACCCGCACCCTCGCCGGACACGCCGCCGCGCGCGGCGTCCGCGTCAACCTCGTGACGCCGGGCACGGTGCGCACCACGGCCTGGGAGGGCCGGGACGAGGAGCTGGCGGCGGTACGGGACCTGTACCCGCTGGGCCGGGTCGGCGAGCCGGAGGACATCGCGGCGGCCGTCGCCTTCCTGGCCTCGCGCGACGCGTCGTGGATCACCGGCACCACACTGGCGGTCGACGGCGGTCTGACCGCGGTCAACACGGGGTTCCGGCAGGCCATGAGGGCGTGGGGCGAGACGGACTGAGAGTGGCGCGAACCCGGTGGCGTTTGTCACGCTTTCGTGGCCAGTGGGCGCGGCAGGGCAACCGAATCCCCCCGGCGGCTGTCTATCAGGCCGGGGGGCGCACCACGGCGACCTCCGACCACCTCACCGCTTCGGGAAAGGCCGGCCATGGGGGACATACGCAGACGAGGAGTCGTCGCACTCGGGGTCACCGCGCTGGTGGCACCGCTCACGCTCGTGCTCACGGCCGCGCCGGCCCAGGCCGCGAGCTGCACCGCGACGACGGGTCCGTACCAGAAGAAGGTCGAGAAGTTCCTCGGCCGCCCGGCCGACGGCAAGCAGTCCACCGCCGACTGCCAGGCCATCCGCGCCTTCCAGACCAAGCACGGCATCACGCCGAACGCCGGCTACGCGGGACCCATCACGTGGGGCGTGATGGACCTGATGACGAAGCAGAAGGCCGTCGGCAAGAACCCGAACAAATCCGGCAAATGCCCGGTCAACAAGGGCCGTATCGCCTGCGTCGACCTCACCCTCCAGCTCAGCTGGATCCAGGACGGCAAGAAGCTGGTCTACGGCCCCGTGCCGGTCCGCACCGGCCGCAACGGCTACGAGACCCGCACCGGCCTGAAGAAGGTCTACTGGCGCAACCTCAACCACCACTCGACCATCTACGACGTGCCGATGCCCTACAGCCAGTTCTTCGACGGCGGCCAGGCCTTCCACTCCGTCGGCGTCAGCGTGTGGAGCCCGCCCGGCTCGCACGGCTGCGTCAACATGACGAAGACCGACGCCAAGAAGTACTGGTCGCTGCTGAAGAAGAACGACGACGTCTACGTGTACGGCCGCAAGCCGGGCACCTGAGACCGACGGGCACCCGGCTCGCGCGACGGCCTCACGGCCGGGGCGCGTCCCCGAAGTCCGGGATCTCCAGCCTGACCCCGCCCTGCCGCGCGGAATCGTGCGCGACGATGCCCGGCAGGGTGTAGCGGGCGGCGACCCACGCGTTCACGGACGGCAGGGTCCGGGAGTTCACGGCGGTCACGAAGTCGTCCACCAGGAAGTGGTGGCTGCCCTCGTGGCCGTTGTGCAGGTGGTCGAAGGCCCGGGGCAGCCGCGCCCGGTCGTGCACCGGCGCCGAACCCGAGGTGAAGGCGGCCCGCAGCTCCGGTGCGATGTGCTGGAGCGAGGGGTCGTCCGGCGCCATGGTCGGCTTGGGCTCCAGCAGTTCGCTGATGTCCTCTACCCCGGTCTTGTCCTGCCACAGCGCCACGGTCGCCAGCTGCTCCATGCTCGCCTCCGTGCCGAAGAACCGGAAACGGGACTCCCGGATGTGCGAGGGGTAGCCGACCCGGCGGAACTCGTTGGTGCGGAACGACCCGCCGCCGGCCACCTCGAACAGCGCCGTCGCGTTGGACACGTCGTTGTCGAACCGGCTGACCGACCGGTCGAAGACGCCGTCCCCGCGCTCGTCCACCACGCCGAGCGCCGAGACGCTCACCGCGTGCGTCCCCCACGCGCCCAGCACCCCGCCCACCGAGTGCGTCGGGTACAGCAGCGGCGGATAGCTGGCGGTGGCCTTCCACTCCTCGCCGCCGCTGTACTGGTACGCCTCGTAGAAGCCCAGGTCCATGTCGTGGACGTAGTCGCCCTCGGCGTAGAAGAGCCGTCCGAAGGCCCCTTCGGCGATCTTGTTGCGGGCGTGCACGGTCGCCGGGTTGTACTGGCTGGTCTCACCCATCATGTACGTCAGCCCGGTCGCCTTGACCGCGTCGATGATCTCCGCGATCTCCTGCGTACTGATCGCCATGGGGACCGCCGAATACACGTGCTTGCCGGCGGCCAGGCCCTGGAGGACCAGCGGGCCGTGGGTCCAGCGCTGGGTGAAGACCGCGACGGCGTCGACCGCCGGGGACTCCAGCATCGCCTCGTAACTGGGGAAGGTGCCGGCCAGGCCTTCGTCGGCGGCGAGCCGCTCGGCCCGCTCCGGCAGCAGGTCGGTGACGTACACGTCGCGCACACCCGGGTGGGCCAGGAACAGCCTGGCGAACTGGCCGGAGAACTGGCCGGCACCGACGATGCCGAGGGAGAACGTCATGGATGGGATGCCCTTCACTGGTCGAGTCACCGGCCGAGTCACTGGCCGAGGATGAGATTGATCTGGTCGTTGGTCGCGTCGAGGCTGCCGACCGGCTTGCCGCCGCCGTAGACGTCCTGCATGGCCGGTTGCATGAGGGCCAGCACGTCCGCGGCGTTGTCCGTGATCGGGTAGGTGAAGGTCCGGAAGTCCTCCGGGTCGTCGACGGGCCGCGTGAAGGCCGACACGTCGACGCCCTTCTTCTCGTACGCCGCGACGGCCGCGTCGGTGCCCTCCGGCGTGGCCGGGAAGACGATGCCGTACCGGCCCACGGTGCGCTGGCACTCCTCGGAGGCCAGGTACTTCACCCACTTCAGGGCGCCCGGCTTGTTGCGGGCGTTCTTGGTGACGGAGTCCGCGAGGCCGTTCATCATCGTCGCCCGCTCGCCGGTGGGGCCGGCCGGGTTGACCGCGGTCGCGATGTCCATGTCCTGGAGACCGGCGTAGGTCGAGATCATCCACGCCCCGTCGAAGGCCGTCGCCGCCCGGCCGGAGGCCATCTGCGCGTTGGCCGGGTTGGACTTGGAGCTGTAGTCGCTGAGCGGGGCCATGTAGCCCTTGTCCGCCAGTCCGAAGTACCAGTCCACGACCGACTGGAAGGTGGCGTCGTCGTACCGGTACTCGGTGCCCCACCGCTCCTTGTCGGTGTAGGTCCAGCCCGCGGACGCGGCGAAGTGGCTCCAGGTGGTCTGGCCGTCGCCGTCCCCGCCGCCGCCCGAGGCGAGGCCGTAGACCTTGACGTTGTCCTTGTCGAAACCGGGTTCGTCGCCCCGCCTGCCCCGCTCGTCCACGGTCAGGTGCGCGACGGCCTTCTCGAAGGTGCCGCCGTCCTCGGGGTTCCAGGAGAGGCCGTTCAGTTCGTCGGCGCTCAGTCCGGCGTCCTTCGCCATCCCCTCGTTGTAGAAGAGGGCGACGGTGTCCCAGTCCTTCGGGGTGCCGTAGCGGTGACCGTCCCGGCCGAGCCAGCCGGCGGCCAGGCCCGGCTGGTAGTCGGCGTCCTCGATGCCGAGGCCGTCCAGCGGTTCCAGCACCTCCAGGTCGGCGAACTGGCCGAACTTCTGGACGTGGTCGGTGAAGACGTCCGGCTGGGTGCCGGCGATCAGGCTCGCGGTGAGTTTGGTCCAGTAGTCGTCCCAGCCCATCTGGGTGATCTTCACGTCCAGGCCAGGGTTGCGCCGCTCGAAGCCCTTCGCGCACGCCTGGTACGCGGGCAGCTGGTTGGCGTCCCACAGCCAGTACGTGACGGTGTTCCCGGAGTCCCCGGTGGAGCCGCCCTGCGCGCAGCCGCTCACCAGGGTGAGTGCCAGCGCCCCGGTCACCGCCGCGGCCGTACGAAATCGCATGCCCGTCCCCTCACTTGATGCCGGTGAAGCCGATGGTGCTGACGATGCGGCGCGCGAAGACGCCGAAGAGCAGCAGCATCGGCAGTGCCGCGATGAGCGTGGCCGCCATCAGCCCCGACCAGTCGGTGCCGCTCTGCGGGTTCTGGGCGCGGAAGACGGCCAGCGCCACGGTCAGCACCCGTGAGCTGTCGCTGTAGGAGACCATCAGCGGCCAGAAGTAGTCGTTCCAGGACGTGATGTACGTCAGTACGGACAGTGTGAGGACGGGTGTCGACGCCATCGGCAGCAGGACCCGGAAGAAGATCCGCACCTTGCCCGCGCCGTCCAGCAGGGCCGCCTCCTCGATCTCCCGGGGGACGTTCATGAAGAACTGCCGCAGGAAGAACACCGCGAAGGGCGTCATGAACATCGTCGGCAGGGCGATGCCCAGCAGCGAGTCCACCAGGCCGAGTTCCTTGATGAGCACGAAGTTCGGCAGCAGGGTGAAGATGGCCGGCACCATCAGGCCGGCCAGGAACAGGGCGAACACCGCGTCCCGGCCCCGCCAGCGCAGCCGGGCGAAGGCGTAGGCGGCCATCGCCGAGAAGAGGATCTGGCAGACGGTGACCAGGGTCGAGACGAGTACCGAGTTGAGCAGGTACCGCCAGAACTTCAGCCCGCCGCCCGCGCCGCCCTGCGCGATCGCCTGCTCGGCGGACTGCATGCCCAGGGCGCGTTCGAAGCCGCCGGCGGTCGGGTCGACCGGCAGCGGGTCGGCCGGGTGCGCGGCAAGGCCCGTGTTGGTGGACAGCGCGGTGCGCAGGATCCAGTAGAACGGCAGCACGGTGATGAGCACGATCGCGGCCATCACCGTCCAGGCCGCGATCCGCCCGGGGGAGAGGCGGCGCCGGTCGCCCCGTGCCTTCGCGGGGCCGGCCGCGGGGGCCGTCCGGGTCACCGGGGGCGGGCCGGCCACGGAGGTCGTCTCGGTCATCTCGGTCTCCTCCCGGTCAGCCGAGGTCGGTCTGTCCGGCCCGGGTGAGCCGGTACTGGACGAAGGTGATGGCGCTCAGCACGACGAGCAGCGCTACGGACATGGCCGAGGCGTAGCCGAACTGGAAGCGGCCGAAGGCGGCGCCGTAGATGTAGTACTGGAGCACGTTGGTGGCGTTCGCCGGGCCGCCGGCGGTGGTCACGGCGACCGTGTCGAAGACCTGGAACGAGCCGATCACCGTCATGATCAGGACGACCGCGAGGACCGGCCGCAGCAGCGGCATCGTGATCCGCCGGAACATCCGCCACTCGCTCGCGCCGTCCACCTTCGCGGCCTCGTACATGTCGTTGGGGATGGCCTGGAGCCCCGCGAACAGCAGCAGTGCCGTGTAACCCACGTGCCGCCACACGTTGATCAGGGCGATGACCGGGACCGCCCAGGTCTCGTCGGCCAGGAACGGGATGCGGTCGAGACCCAGGCCCGCGACGATCTCGTTGCCGATGCCGAGCTGGGTGTCCAGGATCCACAGCCAGACGACGCCGGCCACCACGTTGGACATGAGGTACGGCGTGAGCACGATCCCGCGCAGCACCGGGGACTGCGTCAGCCGCTGGAGCAGGACGGCGATGGCCAGGGCCGAGACCGTCTGCACCCCGATGTTGACGACCACGTAGACGACGGTCACCCGCAGCGAGTCCCAGAAGATGGGGTCGTGGACCATTCGCACGTAGTTGTCCAGGCCCACCCACTGAGCGGGGGTCAGCAGGTTGAAGCTGGTGAAGCTCAGGTAGACGCCGCGCAGGGTCGGCCACAGGAGGAAGACCACGAAGCCCAGGAGCGCCGGTGCGACGAACAGGGCGGCGAGGCGTCCGTCACCCCGTGGGCGGGACGGCGGACTGTTGGAGACGACGGTCATCGTGGGACTCCCTCGCAGGGGCGGCGGCTCGTCCTGGCGTCACATACTTTTGGGGCGGAACAATTAAGCCGTCAAGAGGCGTGCGAACATCTTTTCCGGGCCATGAGTTCGGTCGTAGTCTGGCCATGTTGTTTCCGGTGCGGAAAAAAAGGGGTTCGATCTTCATGGCCGCAGCCGCTTCCAGCTGGCCCCCGCTGAGCCCCGGTGAGCGTTCCGTGGCGATCGAGGTGCTCGTGCACGGCCCGCTGTCCCGGACCGAGATCGCCCGGCGGCTGGGTCTGTCCCCCGGCAGCCTCACCCGGCTGACGAAGCCGCTCATCGAGTCGCGACTGCTGGTGGAGGTCCCCGAGGCGGGCGCGGTGGCCGAAGTGCGGCAGGGGCGCCCGTCCCAGCCGCTCGACGTGGTCGCGGACTCCCGCTACTTCGTCGGCTTCAAGATCACCCAGGACATGGTGTACGGCGTCGCGACCACCCTCCGCAGTGAGATCGTCGCCCGGCACGACAGGCCGCTGACCACCCGCGATCCCGCCGAGGTGGCCGCGCTGCTGGCCCGGATGACCGGCGAGCTGTCGCGCGGCCGCCCCGGGGTCGCCGGGATCGGTATCGGTGTCGGCGGACTCGTCGAGGACCGTGCCGTGGTCGGCGAGTCACCCTTCCTGGGCTGGCGGGGCGTGCCGCTCGCCGCGCTCGTCGAGGAGCGGACCGGGCTGCCGGTCGTCGTGGAGAACGACACGGCCGCCTTCGTGGAGGCCGAGACCTGGTTCGGGGCGGGGCGCGGTCTGGACCGGTTCGTCGTCCTCACCATCGGCGCCGGCATCGGCTACGGGCTCGTGCTCGGCGGCAGGCGGGTGCCGTACGCGGGGGACGAGGACCGGGGGTTCGGGCGTCACTGGATCGTCGACCCGCACGGCCCGCTCACCCCCGACGGGCGGCGCGGCAGCGCGGTGTCGCTGCTGACCATCCCCAACATCCGCTACCAGGTCCGTGCCGCCACCGGACATGACCTGACCTGGGAGGAGATCCTCGCGGCCGCCGCCGCCGAGGAGCCCATGGCCGCCCGGGTGATCGAGGAGGCCGGACGCGCCCTGGGCATCTTGGTGGCCCAGATCGCCAACTTCGTGATGCCGCAGAAGATCCTGCTCGCGGGGGAGGGGGTGGGGCTGATGGACGTGGCCGGAAAGGTGGTCGAGAGCGCCGTCCGCGACAACCGGCACCCGCAGGCCGCGCCGGTCGCCCTGGAGACCAAGGTGTCCGACTTCCACGACTGGGCGCGCGGCGCGGCCGTACTGGCCATCCAGGTACTGGTGCTGGGGGCGGCGCAGGCCTGAAGTCGGCTCCCGTGTGCGGTGGAACACATGCGGCGGTGACGAACTCGCAGGTGGGCCTTGACAGATGGGTCGTGCGACGTGACCAGCAACACGGTCCGATATGTCCGTTTGGCTCGCGATTACTCACATCGTCTTCACGCCCGTCGCCGTATGCTTCACAGCATGTCCACCACTGTTGAACCCTCCTCCGAGCGATCGGCTGCCGAGGTCAACGAGGAGATCCGGGCCCTCTGGCTCCGGTCGGGCGGGACACTGAGCGTCGAGCAGCGCGCGGAGTACCAGCGGCTCGTCATGGAGTGGGCCAACGCGGCCCCGGAGACGGCGAAGGCCGCCTGACCTCCGTCCGAGCCCTCCTCGGCGCATCGGCGCCCCCGGCCCGCGGCGTCCGCCCCACGCGGACGCCCTTCTCGTCGCCCCCGGCTCAGCCCCACGTCGCCGAGTAGTGCCGCCGGTACGCCTTGCGGTCCGCCTCGGCGCGGATCCACCGCGTGGCCACCAGGGCCATGAGACTGCCCGCCACGACCAGCAGACCCGGGCCCACGTTGCGTCGGTCCGTCAGCCGGGCGAGCAGCGTCGAGCCGTCGACGCCCGTCACGGGAGCCGCCGCCCCCGGTGCCGCGGCGCCGGGAGCGCCGCCACCGGCGGCCGGCGCCGAGGGCGCGGCGCCCGGTCCGGACCCCTGCTGCCCGGCGACGATCAGGCGGACGCCGAGCGACTCCATGGCCTCCGGCAGCGGCTGGAAGAACGTCGTACCGCCCTTCGCGCAGTCGCCGTTGCCGCCCGAGGTCACTCCCAGCGCGACGCCCTCGGAGAACATCGGCCCACCGCTGTCCCCGGGTTCGGCGCACACGTCGGTCTCGATCAGCCCGGAGACGGTGCCCTCCGGGTAGTTGACCGTCGCGTCCAGCGCCGTGACCTGCCCGTCCCGCAGCCCGCTGGTGCTGCCGCTGCGGAACACCCGCTGCCCGACGGCCGGTTCGCCGACGCCCGTGATCCGCACCCCCTTGCCGTCGCCCACCGCCACCACGTCGGCGCCGTCGCCCGCCTTGCCGTTGGCGTACTCCACCAGGGAGAAGTCGTCCCCGGGGAAGCTGCCCGCGACCGTCTTGCCGACCTGCCGGTCACCCCCGCCGTCACCGAACCAGACCGACCCCGTCGGCCCGCAGTGACCGGCGGTCAGGATGAACTCGCTGCGCCCGTCGGTCACGTTGAACCCCGCCGAACAGCGCCCCGCGGTGGACAGGATCGGCACCGCGCCGTTCAGACGCGTGGTGAACGCCCCCTCGGTGCGCTCCATGCGGACGAAACCGCCGATCCCCTCCGCCACCCCCGTCAGGCGCGACCAGTCCGACGTGGAGACGGTGCGGTCACCGCGGACCACCACCTCGTTCGACCGGTAGTCGAGCGCCCACGCCGTGCCCGGCACCCGGGGCGCCGACCGCAGCGTCGAGGTCGCCGACCTCAGCTCCGACATGCTGTGCCGCACGACCTTCGCCTCGGCACCCGCCCGCCGCACCGTCTCCGCCGTGCGCTCGTCGGTGACCGCGACGACCGGCCGTCCGTCGGCACCGACCCAGTGGCCCGCCGTGTGCTCGTCGCCCAGCTCCGACACCAGGCCGGCACCGGTGCCGGACGCCGTCTGCGCCAGGGTGCGCGGTGTAGCCGACACGTCGGGCGGCTCGCTCGCCACGGCCCGGGTGACCATCGTCCCCCCGACCAGCAGTCCGCCGACGGCCGCCAGCCGTGCCACTCGCCGGACCATGCGTCGTCGTGCGTGCCTCATGCGTGCGCTCCCGAACCCCGACACGCGGTGTCACCACCGCGGGGGCCTCCGGACGTCGAGCGCCCTCCTCCCATACGGGGACGGACACGCGGGTGTTCACCGGGCCGGCGGCCTTGTTTCGCCGCTCCGGCGGGGCGGCCTATCTTGTGCCCCATGACCCGCATCCCGCACGACCGGCCCGGAGACCCCGACCCCCTGCGCGCCCTCACCCTGGACCGGCTGCGCCGCCGTACGAGCATGAAGTGGCGCACCTACCCCGCCGACGTGCTGCCGCTGTGGGTGGCCGAGATGGACGTGCCGCTCGCCCCCGCCGTCGTGCGCGCGGTCACCGAGGCGATGGAACTCGGCGACACCGGCTACCCCGCCGGCACCGCCTACGCCGAGGCCCTCGCGGACTTCGCCGGCAAGAGGTGGGGCTGGGACGGCCTGGCCGTGGAGCGCACGGCGATCGTGCCCGACGTGATGCTGGGCGTCGTCGAGATGCTCAAGCTCGTCACGGGGCCCGGCGACCCCGTGATCGTCAACCCGCCCGTGTACCCGCCGTTCTTCCAGTTCGTGGGCCACATGGACCGGCGGATCGTCGAGGCGCCGCTCGGCCCCGGCCTGCGGATCGACCTCGGGGCGCTGGAGGAGGCGTTCCGGCGGGCCGTGGCCGGCGGTGGGCGGGCCGCCTACCTGCTGTGCAGCCCGCACAACCCGACCGGCACCGTGCACACCGCCGACGAGCTGGCCGCCGTCGCCGCCCTCGCGGAGCGCCACGGCGTCCGGGTCGTCGCCGACGAGATCCACGCGCCGGTCGTCACCGGGGACGCGCGGTTCGTGCCCTACCTGAGCGTCCCCGGCGCCGGACGCGGGCTCGCGCTGATGTCCGCGTCCAAGGGCTGGAACCTGGCCGGGCTGAAGGCGGCACTCGCCCTCGCCGGACCCGGCGCCGCCGACGACCTGGCGCGGATGCCGGAGGAGGTCGGCCACGGACCGAGCCACGTGGGCGTACTCGCCCACACCGCCGCCCTGCGCGACGGCACGGACTGGCTGGACGCGGTACTCGCGGGGCTCGACGAGAACCGGCGGCTGCTCACCGGCCTGCTCGCCGAGCAGCTGCCCGGGGTCGTCCACCGGGCCGGGGAGGCCACCTACCTGGCGTGGCTCGACTGCCGGGCGCTCGGTCTCGGCGACGACCCGGCGCGGGTCTTCCTCGACCGGGGGCGGGTGGCCCTCAGCTCCGGCATCCCCTTCGGCACCGGCGGGGCGGGGCACCTGCGGCTCAACCTGGCGACCTCGCCGGAGGTGATCACGGATGCGGTGCGGCGGATGCGGGCGGCCCTGGAGTGAAGGACGGGGTGCCGGGCGGACGGGTGTGAACCGGGGGCCTGGGCCTAGACTTCGGGACCATGGACGACGCGTCACTGGACCGGCTCGGCGCCGGCAAGTACCTGCTGGTCACGACCTACCGGAAGAACGGCACCCAGGTGGCCACCCCGGTGTGGGTGGTACGGGACGGCGACGCGCTCGGCGTCTGGACCGCCGCCGACTCCTGGAAGGTCAAGCGCGTGCGCAACCGCGCCGACGTGCTGATCGGCCCCTGCGACGTGCGCGGCCGGCCGACCGGCGACCAGGTGCCGGGGACGGCGGAGATCTGCGACGCGGCCACCACCGCCCGCTACCGGAAGCTGCTCGCCCGCAAGTACGGCGTCCTCGGCAGGCTCACCCTCTTCGGCAGCCGGCTGCGCCGGGGGCTGGACGGCACCCTGGGCATCCGCATCACGCCGACGCCGCCCGGGCCCTGACCGGCCCTCAGGTCCAGGCCCGGTACGGCTCGTCGACCAGCTGGAAGACCGGCTCGCCCCGCACCGGGTCCTTGGCCGTGGACAGGCGCACCCGGTCGCCGCTGTGGATGCCGATGAGCGGACCCATGACACGGCCGCGCAGCACGAAGCCCTCGGCCATCTCTATCAGGGACACGTTGCGCGCGGCGGGGCTGTTGCGGTGCACCACCGTGGCGTGGCGCACCGTGCCGGCGCCCTCGCTGCGTTCGGTGCGCAGCTCGCTGCCGCGGCAGACCGGGCACAGCACCCGGTGGTACATCGCGGTGCCGCACCAGGTGCAGCGCTGGAAGAAGACGGCCTCGGTGTCGGGCGCCTGGGGGTCGAGGACGCCCGTCGGGGAGCCGGCTGTCCGCTGAGCGACGTTTCCTGAGTGGTGGTACACGCTGGTCAACTCCCTGCACTCGGGCCGGAATCCCGCGTGCGCGGTCGCCGGGCACGCGTGTGCGCGGCTGGTCCGTGCCACCGTGCACGCGATGAGCGTATGGCACTCAGTGTCACACGTAAAGGCACTCCGTACCCTCAATTGGGCGTTCGGTCGTCCGTGAAGGCCGTCTCGATCTCCCGGAGGACCTGCCACAGGGGCGTCCCGCGCCGCGCGGCCACGACCACCAGGTCCTCGGGCGTCCCGCCCCGGGGTGCCACCGGGACGTCGCCGAACGTGGACTGGGCGTAGCCCAGCGCGTGGTCCACCGCGGCGCCCGCGTCGTCCCGCCCGTCCGAACGGAGCCAGCTGCGCAGGGCGTTGTTGTGCGCCGCGACCACCGCGGCCGCGATCACGTCGGCGCGCAGTCGGCCGTCCGGCCGTCCGCCCAGGCGCCCGCGCAGGTACTCGGCGAGGGCGCGTTCGTAGCGCCACACCACCGACAGCTCGTAGGCGCGCAACCCGGCGACCCGCTTGGTGAGGTGGTAGCGCTGCACGGAGAAGTCCGGGTTCTCGGCGTACATGCGCAGGACCAGACGGGCCGCGTCGCAGACCCGCCGCACCGGGTCGGCGTCCTCGGGCGAGGCCGCCAGGAAGGCCGTCATGTCGGCCAGGCACCGCTCGTGGTCCGGGAATACCACGTCCTCCTTGGACGGGAAGTAGCGGAAGAAGGACCGCCGTCCGACGCCGGCCAGGGCGACGATGTCGTCGACGGTGGTCTGTTCGTAGCCGCGCTCCAGGAACAGCCGGAAGGCCGCCGCGACCAGCGCCTCCCGCATCGGCGGCCGGGCACCCGCCGCGTCCGTCCCGTCCCCGCGGCGGGGCGCCGCACTGCTGGTGCTCATGAGGGGGAACGTAGCAGCTCACCGACGTGCATGGCACTGAGTGCAGCCGAGAGAGGGAACTGAGTGCGCTCGTCACCGGGCAGCCCCGGTCGCATACGATCACTTCCGATCAGCAACGAGGAGTCCGCATGCCGTCCGCCCGCCCCCGCCTCCTGTACGTCACCGACCTGGCCTACGAGGCACGCGGACGGCGCTACTGCGACGAGGACATCTTCCTGACCTCGCGGCTGCGCGAGGAGTTCGACCTGGCCCTGTGCCATCCGCGGGACGCCGCCGCGCTGCTGGACGCCTTCGACGCCGTCGTCGTCCGCAACAGCGGCCCGGTGCTGGGCCACAAGGACGCGTACGACGCCTTCCGCGAGCGGGCCGCCGAGCGCGGAACCCTCGTCTACAACCAGCTCACCGGCCGGGCCGACATGGCCGGCAAGCAGTACCTGCTCGACCTCACCGCCGCCGGATTCCCGGTCATCCCCACCGCCGGCCGGGCCGAGGACCTGCACCTGCTGCCCGTTGCCGACGAGTACGTCGTCAAGCCCATGCTCGGCGCGGACTCGGCGGGCCTGCGGATCGTGCCCGCGGACCGGGTGCGCGAGGCGCTGGGCACCGGCGCCGGGGAACTGCTCGTCCAGCCGCGCGTGGACTTCGCGTACGAGGTGTCCTTCTACTTCGTCGACCACGACTTCCAGTACGCCCTGTACGCGCCGCGTCCCGATCGGCGCTGGCAACTGGAGCCGTACGACGCCACCGTGGCCGACCTGGACTTCGCGCGGCGGTTCATCGAGTGGAACGGCGTCGACCACGGCGTCCAGCGCGTGGACGCCTGCCGGGCACCCGGCGGTGAGCTGCTGCTGGTCGAACTGGAGGACCTCAACCCGTACCTGTCGCTCGACGCCCTGGACGAACCGGGCCGCGACGCGTTCGTCGGCGCGCTGCGCACCGCCCTGCGGCGCCTCCTGGCGACCCGGCCCGCCGAGGCCGACAGGACCTAGCATGGCGGTCATGGCCGCCATGGACGTCTTCCTGCACCGGCTCGACCCCGACATGTGCGTGGTGACGGCCGCGGCGGGCGGGGAGCGGGCCGGTTGCCTGGTCGGGTTCTCCTCTCAGTGCTCCATCGAGCCCGTCCGGTACGCCGTGTGGCTCTCCGAGGTCAACCGGACCTACCGGGTGGCGTCGTCCGCCGACGTCCTGGCCGTGCACCTCCTCGCCCGCGACCAGCGCGGGATGGCCGAGTTGTTCGGCGGGCGGACCGGCGACGACGTCGACAAGTTCCACGGGGTCCGCCGGCGCGAGGGGTACGGCGGGGCCGTCGTCCTGGAGGACGCGGAGGCGTGGTTCGTCGGGCGGGTGGTGGCGCGGGCACCCGGGGGCGACCACGTGGGTTTCGTCCTCGAACCGGTCGAGTGGGGCGGGCGCGAGACGTCCGCCGGACCGCTGCTGCGCCTCGGCGACGCCCGCGCCATCCGCCCCGGCCACCCGGTGGACTGACCGGGGCGCGGGGTCAGCGTCCGGCGGAGCCCCGTTCGACCAGGGCCTCGGTGACGGCCCGCACGCTGCGCGCGATGTGCTGCAACTGGAGCACCTCCGCCGCGTACAGCTTGATGGTGTGCTCGATGACCCCCTCGTGCAGGCCGAGCCGCGGCAGGTCCGCCCGCGCGGTCTGGAGCGCGGTGCGCGCCACCCGGATCTCGTGCTCCACCTGGATCTGCGCGTGGCGGGCGAGCAGCACGGGGTGCCGGATCAGCGCCGGATAACCGGCGTACCGGGCCGGCACCAGTTCGCGCAGCCACTTGGCCGCCGAGCGTTCCCAGTCGTAGCTGCCGGGGGCCTTGACCTGGCAGGGCCAGTCCGGGCTGATGCGCGTGGTCGTCAGGGGCATGATCATCGCTTCCGGGTGTGCGGCGTCGACGGGGTGGGCGACGGGTGGGGGCGGTCCCGGTCCAGGGGACGACCGGGACCGCCGCGGGCGCTCGCGCAGGCGATGCCCGACCGGAACATCCCGGTGCGCCGGAGCGGGTAGGAATCGGCGTCCGGAGATGTTCGCGGCAGGTGTGGACGCGGTCCGGGACGGCCGGGTCGCGATCCGTGAGCAGTATTTATATATGCCATCCGCTTTGCAAGACGTATGAAAACATTCATGCCTGCTTTGCCGTGGATGGCCCTCATATGCGCCGACCAATCTCCACGCCGCCCCCGCGTCGGGGAGGCGACTTCTCCCCGCGGCTCAGTCCCGCAGGAAGAAGTGGTGCTGGTCGGCGACCTGCTCGTACTCCTCAAGCCGCGCCTGCGTCCGTTCCGGATCGGCGTCGGTCATGGCCTGGAGCAGCGCCGCGCACATCACGCCCGGCGCCGCGTAGGAGTCGAAGACCAGCCGCGAACCGGTGCCGGTGGCGAAGGTGACGTCGGCCTCGTCCACCACCGGGCCGAGCGCCAGGTCGGTGATCAGCGCCACCTTGAGGCCGGCACCGCGTGCCACGCGCACGGCGCCCAGGGTCTCGTGGGCGTGCCGGGGCATGGAGAAGGCCAGCACCCAGGTGCCGCCCGCCTCCCGGGACTGGAGCAGGGCGTCGTAGGCGACGGTGCCGCCCCGGGTCACCAGGCGTACGTCGGGATGGACCCGGCGGGCCGCGTAGGCGAAGTACTCGGCCAGGGAGACGGAGATGCGCAGCCCGAGGACGGTCAGCGGCGCCGAGGCGGCCAGCTTGCGGCCGACGTCGATCACCCGGTCCGCGTCGGCGAAGTCGCGCCGCAGGTTCTCCAGGTTCTCGATCTCGGCGTCCACGGCCGCCTGGAGTTCGTTGCCCCGGTTCTCCTCGGCCGCCACCGTGCCCCGGCTGCCCAGCGCGATCGACTGGAGGCGCTCGCGCAGCGCCGGGTAACCGCTGAAGCCGACCGCCGACGCGAACCGCGTCACCGAGGGCTGGCTCACCCCGACCCGGTCGGCGAGGTCGGTGATCGACAGGAACGCCGCCTCGTGCAGGTGCTCGATCAGGTACTGGGCGATGCGCCGCTGTCCCGGGGAGAGGCGGGGCCGGTCGAACAGCGTCCGGAGCCGGGAGGTGGGGGAGGCCGCCGTCTCCGGGGCCGCCCGCCCCGAGGTGATCGCCGATGCCTGTGCGCGTGCCTGCTGCGGCGATGGCACGGGTGCGCCTCCTTTGTCTCCCACGAAGGTCAACATAGCTCACCCCCCGTGGTGGGCACGGCGGTCCGACGAGGCCGCCCGGCGGGGGATAGCGGCGCGCCGTACGGGAACCCGCCGCGACGGAAGGTCCCGCCGGCCCCTGCGGCCCGCGGACACGGAACAGCACGCGGACACGGACGAGGAGCCCCGGTCATGACCGTCCCGGAAGAGAACCGGCCGAAGACCGACACCACCGAAGCCGCCCCGGACCGGCGCGAGGACGAACCGCCGCGCCCGCCGGGCGGCACCGGCCGGACCCTGCGCGAGGCCCTGGAGGAGGCGCACGTCCGCCCGGACGACTACGCCGAGGAGTGAACCGCCCGCCGGGGTGAGCGGGGCGGGCGACGACGGGAACGCCGGACACCCCCTAGCCGCCCAGCACCTCCGCCGGTACCACCAGGTCGGCCCGGTGCCTGCTCGCGGCGACCAGGTCCGCGTTGGCCTGGTCGGTGCCGAGGGCCCAGGCGCGCGCCTGCTCGGGGGTCTTGCCGAACCGCTCGTGCCGGGCGACCAGCCGGCGGATCCGCTCCGCCTCGGTGAGCCCGCAGAACCACACCTCGTCGAGCCGGGGCCGCACCCGCCGCCACGCGCCGGTCCCGAGGAGCAGGTAGTTGCCCTCCGTCACCACCAGCCGCGCCGACGGCGGCACGGGCACGGCCCCGGCGAGGGGCTGCTCCAGCACCCGCTCGAAGCCGGGCGCGTACACGATGCCGTCGCCGTCCTCCTCGCGCAGCCGGCCCAGAAGCGCCGCGTACCCGGCCGCGTCGAAGGTGTCCGGCGCGCCCTTGCGGTGCCGCAGGCCCAGCCGGTCCAGTTCGGCGTCCGCGAGGTGGAAGCCGTCCATGGGGACGTGCGCCGCCCAGGGCTCGCCCGCGCCGTTCAGCTCCCGCACCAGACGCTCGGCCAGCGTCGACTTCCCGGCGCCGGGAGCGCCCGCGATGCCGAGGACGGCGCGTCGCCCGTCCGGGGGGAGGGCGCGGGCACGGGCGAGGAGGTCGTCGAAGGTCAGCGGCACACCGCACAGTGTGTCACCCGATGGGACGTGCCCCGGCGGGGAACTGTGGGGTGTATGAGTACGCAGCTGGGACTTCCCGACGCCATCCAGGCCTGTCTCTTCGACCTCGACGGGGTCGTCACCAGGACGGCGGTGGTGCACGCCGCCGCCTGGAAGGAGACGTTCGACGCCTTCCTGCGAGAGCGCGACGGCGCGGACTTCCGCCCCTTCACCGACTCCGACTACGACGAGTACGTCGACGGCCGCCCCCGCGCCGACGGCGTCCGCTCCTTCCTCGCCTCCCGGGGCGTCGAACTGCCCGAGGGCGGACCCGACGACCCACCGGACGCGCCCACCGTCAACGGCGTCGGCAACCGCAAGAACGAACTGCTCCTGGCGAAGATCCGCACCGACGGCGTGGAGCCGTACGAGGGCACCCTGCGCTACATCGACGCGGTCCGCGCCGCCGGCCTCGCCACCGCGATCGTCTCCTCCAGCGCCAACACCCGGGACGTGCTCCACTCCATCGACGCAGAGGGCCTGTTCGACGTGCGGATCGACGGCGTGGTCGCCCGGGAACGGAAGCTGCCGGGCAAACCTAACCCCGACACCTTCCTCGCCGCCGCCCGCGACCTCGGCGTCGACCCCTCCCGCGCCGCCGTCTTCGAGGACGCGCTGGCCGGCATGGACGCGGGCCGCTCCGGACACTTCGGCTTCGTCGTCGGCGTCGACCGCGTCGGCCAGACCGACGCCCTCTACGCCCACGGCGCCGACCGCGTCGTCAAGGACCTCGCCGAGCTGGGAGGCCGCGCGTGATCACCAACCGGACGTACACCGTGGAACCGTGGCGGGTGCGCGAGACCTCCCTCAACCTCGACCTCCTGGCCCAGAGCGAGTCCGTCTTCGCCCTGTCCAACGGGCACGTCGGCTGGCGCGGCAACCTCGACGAGGGCGAACCCAACGGCCTGCCCGGCAGCTACCTCAACGGCGTGTACGAACTCCACCCGCTGCCGTACGCCGAGGCGGGCTACGGCTACCCCGAGGCCGGCCAGACCGTCATCAACGTCACCAACGGCAAACTGCTGCGGCTCCTCGTCGACGACGAGCCCTTCGACCTGCGCTACGGACGGCTCCGCAAACACGAACGCACCCTGGACCTCAGGCGCGGCGTCCTGGAGCGGACCTGCGAGTGGACCTCCCCGGCCGGTACGACCATCCGGGTGCGCTCCACCCGGCTGGTCTCCCTCACCCAGCGCGCCATCGCCGCCGTGGAGTACGAGGTCGAGCCCCTCGACAGCCGCACCCGGGTGGTCATCCAGTCCGAACTCGTCACCAACGAGAGCCTGCCCGACCCCGACGGCGACCCCAGGGCGGCCAAGGCCCTCCAGTCCCCGCTGGAGCCGGAGGAGCACCTCGCCCTGGGGACGCGGTTGCTGCTGGTCCACCGCACTCGGAGCAGCGGGCTCAGGGTCGCCGTGGCCGCCGACCACGTGGTGGACGGCCCCGGTGGGACCGGCACCAGTGCGGAGAGCGTCGACGACGTCGCCCGGCTGACCATCACCTCGGTACTGGAGCCGGGACAGCGGCTGCGGGTGCAGAAGACGGTCGCCCACGGCTGGTCGGGCGCCCGGTCGCGGCCCGCCATGAGCGACCAGGTCGACGCGGCGCTGGCCGCCGCCGCGCACGGCGGCTGGGACGGCCTGGTCGCCGAACAGCGCGCCTACCTCGACGACTTCTGGGCCAGCGCGGACGTCGAGGTGCACGGCGACGAGGAGATCCAGCAGGCCGTGCGCTTCGCGCTGTTCCACGTGCTCCAGGCCGGGGCCCGCGCCGAGAAGCGGGCGATTCCGGCCAAGGGACTCACCGGTTCCGGATATGACGGGCACGCGTTCTGGGACACCGAGATGTTCGTGCTGCCCGTCCTCACCTACACCGCCCCCAAGGCCGTCGCCGAGGCGCTGCGCTGGCGCCAGGACACCTTGCCCGCCGCCCGGGACCGCGCCACTCAACTCGGGCTGAGCGGCGCCGCCTTCCCGTGGCGCACGATCGACGGGTCGGAGGGCTCCGCGTACTGGCCGGCCGGCACCGCCGCGTTCCACGTGGCCGCCGACATCGCGCACGCCGCGGTCCGCTACACGGCGGCGACCGGCGACACCGACTTCGAACGCGACACCGCCCTGGAACTGCTGGTGGAGACGGCACGCCTGTGGCGCTCCCTGGGCCACCACGACCACCACGGCGTCTTCCACATCGACGGCGTCACCGGCCCGGACGAGTACAGCGCCATCGCCGACGACAACACCTACACCAACCTCATGGCCCGCTCGAACCTCCTCGCCGCGGCCGACGCCTGCGAACGCCACCCGGACGAGGCGACCCACCTCGGCGTCGACGACGAGGAGAGCGCTGCCTGGCGGGACGCCGCCGAGTCGGTGCACATCTCGTACAACGACGAGATCGGCGTCCACGAGCAGCACGCGGGCTTCACCCGCTACCAGCGCTGGGACTTCGCCTCGACGGCCGCCGACCAGTACCCGCTGATGCTGCACTTCCCCTACTTCGACCTGTACCGCAAGCAGGTGATCAAGCAGTCCGACCTGGTGCTGGCGATGTACACCTGCGGCAGCTGGTTCGACGCCCACTGCGACGAGGACCAGATCGCCGCGAACTTCGCCTACTACGAGCCGCTGACCGTGCGGGACTCCTCGCTGTCCGCGTGCTGCCAGGCCATCGTCGCCGCCCAGACGGGACACCTGCGCCTGGCCTACGACTACGCCGCCGAGGCCGCCCTGATGGACCTGGCGGACCTGGAGCACAACACCCGCGACGGACTCCACATCGCCTCGCTGGCCGGCACGTGGATGGCCCTGGTCGCGGGGTTCGGCGGCACCCGCAGGGAAGGTGACAGCCTCCGGTTCACCCCGCGCCTGCCCGAGAAGTTCAGCCGCCTCGCCTTCCGGCTCCAGTTCCGCGGCCGGTGCCTGAGCGTGGAGATCGACTCCGGCCGGGCCACGTACAGGCTGCTGACCGGTGATCCCCTGACCATCCGTCACCTCGAGACGGAGGTCCATGTGAACGGGGACGGCCCCGTCACCCTCCCCGTCCCCGCGCCGAAGCGGCGCCCGACACCCGAACAGCCCCTGCACCGGCGCCCCAACGAGCCCTGACCGGATGGCGGCGAGCCCTCGGACACCGTGACGCACGACACTGCCCGACTGGCCGAGTTCTATCGAGCACTTCGCCGGGCCTCAGGTTAGTTTGACCTTGATTTCCGGGTTTTCCGGGCTCCCGCCACGGGCGGCAGGAGGTGAGGACCGAGCGGCCCCGCGAGGTGCGGGGGTGAGGGGTGCACGATGGCCGGCGGCGCGAACGCCATTCTCGTCGGCGGACGGCGGGGCGAGACGGCGACGTCCGGCACTCCCCGGCGCCTGCCCGTGGACCTCCCGCTCGCGGCGGTGGCCGCCGTCTTCACCGTCGCCCAACTGGTCCTGGTCCACCCCTCGATGGGCCTCGGCTGGGACGAGACGGTCTACGTCAGCCAGGTCACCACCCATCACCCCGCCGCCTTCTTCAGCGCACCGCGTTCCCGGGGCGTCCCCCTGCTGGTGGCGCCCGTCGCCTCCTGGTCGGCCTCCACCGAACTGCTGCGCGTCTACCTGGCCGTCCTCTCCGGCCTGGGCCTGTATCTGGCGTTCCGCGCCTGGCGCGGCCTGTTCCCGTCCCACGTCCTGGCCACGGCCGGAGCCTTCTTCGCCACGCTGTGGGTGACCCTCTTCTACGGTCCGCAGGCCATGCCCAACTACTGGGTCGCCCTCGGCGCCCTGATCTGCGTGGGCTGCTTCCTCCGGGTCCTGCGGGGCGAGTCCGGCAGGCGTGCGCTCTGGGGCGTGGCCGCCGGCGCCCTCCTGATGGCCCTGATGCGGCCGACCGACGCCGTCTGGGTGGCCGTACCCCTGCTGCTGCTCGTCCTCTTACGCCGCCACTGGACGCTGCTGCTCGCGCTGGCGGGAGGCCTGGCCGCCGGGGGACTGGAATGGGTGATCGAGGCGTACGCCTGGTACGGCGGCCTCGGCGAGCGGCTGTCGAGGGCCTCCGAGATCCAGGGCGGCCTCGGCTGGAACTTCGCCGTCGACGACCAGATGCGCAGCCTGGGCGGACGCGGACTCTGCCGCCCCTGCACCGGAGCGATGCCGAACCCGCTGGTCACCCTGTGGTGGGTGGTGCTCCCGCTGGTCGCCGCCCTCGGCGTCGCCGTCGCGGTCCGGGCCCGGCGGACCGCGACGGCCCTGGTCCCCTTCGCCTGCGCCGTGACGTCCGCGCTGCCGTACCTGTTCATGATCGGGTATGCGGCGCCCCGCTTCCTCCAGCCCGCCTACGCCCTGCTGGCCGTCCCCGTCGCCGACGCGCTGTGGCGCCTGGTCAGGAACGGGCGCGGCCGGTGGCGGCCGGTGCTCGCGCCGCTGGTGGCACTCGCCCTGGCCGGGCATCTCGCGGCCCAGACGGCTGTCCTCGTGGGCACCGTGAACCGCAACGTCGACAGCCGCCGGGACTGGACCCGCGTCGCCGACGAGCTGCACCGGCTCGGGGTGCGCCCGCCCTGCCTGGTCACCGGTCACGAGTCGATCCCCATCGGGTACTACACCGGCTGTTCGTCCGGCGAGACCAGCGGCAACAACGGGAACACCACCGCTGCCGAGATCGTGGACACGGCGTCCAGGATCCCGGTCGCCGCGATCACCGGCCCGGGCGGGACCACGCCCGGCTACGCCCGCGACTGGACCCCGCACCGCGTCACCGACCTGAGCGTCCGCGTCGCACCCCCGGGTTAGAGATCGCGTATCGGGAAACGCGAACCGGGCAACGAGACGCCCGACGCAGCGCGAGAGGGAGGCAGTGATGGGCACCGACCCCATGGCCGACGACGCCTACCAGCCCACCGGAACCAACGAGGAGCAGGCCGACGCCGCGCCCCTCGACCTCCAGGACGCCGTCGACGAGCGGACCTACGACGACACGCTCGACGAGGGCTACTCCCCGCCCGAGAAGCCCCTCGGCGTCAACCGGCACGGCACCACGGCCGCCGAGCAGCACGACGGCGAGAGCCTCGACGAGCGGCTCGCCGAGGAGGTGCCCGACGTCGCGGTGCCGGACGGCGACGGCGTGGGCGACCAACCCGGCGGCGAGGGGGAACCGGTCGACGCGGAGGCGGGCGCGGAGCGCTCGGGGCGCCTGGTCGCCCCCGACGAGGGCGTACGCGCGGACACCACCAAGGAGACGGTCGCCGAGGACGTGGGCATCGACGGCGGAGCCGCCGGCGCCGAGGAGGCCGCCATGCATGTCGTACCGGACGAGACGGAGCTCGTGGACCCCGAGGACGACGGGGCGGGACCCGGCCGGACGGGCTGACCCGCCGGGGCCGGGCAGAACCGGGCCCGCAGGGTCAGGGCAGCAGCTTGTCGAGGGCAGCGGGGCCCTCGTCGGCCAGCTTCCGCCTGGCCCATTCCAGGTTCTCCGGCGTGACGTCCCGGCCGGCCGCCAGGACGACGTCCTCCGGGGACACCTCCGTGCCGGTGCGCGCGTGGAGCAGGTCGTCCGGCGTGGCGCGGTCGTCGCCGGTACGGGCTTCGGACGGTCGGGAGGCGTCGGGCTGTGACGTCGACATATCGGTGCTCCTCGGATCCGGATCGCTGCTTCGGTGCCGTGCTGTTGTCGGTCCCGAATATCCCGATAACACCATTCAATGCGGATTCCGCCCGCGCATCCGGAGTGCCGGACGGTCCGACGTGCCGCCGAGGGCGCCCCGGCGTGTAATGGGGGGCACGCGACATCGGACCGATCGAACCTGTCGCCCGGCAGAAGGACCACGGCCATGGCACGAAGGCGCACCGGCGCCGCGGGACGGGGGACAGGCGGCGGGGGAGGACTGCGGCGCTGGGGCGAGTGGTGCGCCCGGCACGGGGCGATCGTGGTCGTCGCCTGGCTGGCCGCACTGGTCGCGCTGACCCTGACGAACCGCTCCTTCGGCGGCGACTACGCCGACGACTTCAACCTGCCCTCCTCCCAGTCCCAGCAGGGCCTGGACGTCCTGGAGCGGCACGATCCGGCGGCCGGCGGCTACAGCAGCCAGATCGTCGTGCACGACGACAAGGGGCTGACCTCGCTCGGCTCCCGGATGTCCGCCACCGTGAGCGATCTGAGCGAGCTCCCGCACGTCCTGTCCGCCCAGAACCCGCTCACCGCCACCCCGCAGTCCGGTTCCTCCCAGCAGAACGTGGGCCCCGTCTCGACGGACGGCCGCACCGGCTACATCACCGTCCGGTTCGACATCCAGCCCGCCCAGCTGGGCGACGGCTACCTCGACGGCGTGGACGACGCCGTCGACCCGCTGCGCTCGGCGGGCGCCGAGGTCGAGTACGGCGGATCGCTCGGTGAGCTGGCCCGGCCGGCGGCCGACGACCGGGTGAGTGAACTCATCGGCTTCGGCGTCGCCATCGTCGTCCTGCTGATCGGCTTCGGCAGCGTGATCGCCGCGGTCGCGCCCCTGGTCACCGCGCTGATCGGGGTGGTCGGCGGGCTGGCCTGCCTCGGCCTGCTCGCGGCGGCCTTCACCTTCGCGACCGTCTCCCCGACCCTGGCGACCATGATCGGCCTGGGCGTCGGCATCGACTACGCCCTGTTCCTGATCACCCGGCACCGGCAGAACCTCATGAACGGTGCCGACCCGGTGCGCGCCGCCGGTCACGCCACCGGCACCAGCGGCCGGGCGGTCCTCGTCTCCGGCTGCACGGTGATCGTCGCGCTCCTCGGCCTGTACGCGTCCGGGGTGTCCTTCATCGGCAAGCTGGGCATCGCCGCCGCCGTCACCGTCGTCTCGGCGGTCCTGGGCGCCCTGACCCTGGTGCCCGCCCTGCTCGGGCTCGTAGGCCGGCACATCGACCGGCTGCGCGTGCGGCGCCCGGTCGCCGAGACCGACGCCGAGCCGGGGGCCGAGCCGCACGGCACCTGGCACCGCTACGCACGGCGGGTGGAGCGGCGGCCGTGGCAGTTCCTGGCCGCGGGCGTGGCCGTCCTCGCCGTACTGGCCGTCCCGCTGTTCTCCCTCCAGCTCGGCCACATCGACGACGGCGCCGACCCCACGTCCTTCACCGACCGGCGGGCCTACGACCTGATGTCCGACGCCTTCGGGCCCGGCTCCAACGGCCCGCTGACCGTCGTCGTCGACCAGAGCGGCGTACCCCAGTCGCAGCGCTCGGACCTCTCCTCGCAGGTCACCAAGAGCCTCGACGGCGTCTCCGGGACGGCCGCGGTGACACCGGTGACCCCCACCCAGGACGGCGACGTGCTGCTCGCCACGGTGTACCCGAAGGAGGACCCGCAGAGCGCCGCCACCACCGACCTGGCCAACCGGCTGGTCGACAGCACCCTGCCCGGCGCCGTCGCCGGCACGGACGCCGAGGGCTACGTCACCGGGGCCACCGCCTCGCAGGTGGACTTCCGGGACATCGTCGCCGAACGCCTGCCGCTGATCATCGGTGTGGTGGTCGCGCTGGCCTTCCTGATCATCCTGGCGGTCTTCCGCGGCCCGCTGGTCGCCCTCAAGGCCGCCGTCCTCAACGTGCTGTCGATCGCCGCCTCCTACGGCGTCGTGGTGGCCGTCTTCCAGTGGGGCTGGGGCGGACCCGCGCTCGGTGTCTCCGGCACGGTGCCCATCGAGAGCTACGTCCCGATGATGATGTTCGCGATCATCTTCGGACTCAGCATGGACTACGAGATCTTCCTGCTCTCCCGGGTCCACGAGGCCTGGCTGCGCACGGGGAACGCGAAGGACTCGGTGGCCCACGCCCTGGAGATCACCGCGCGGGTCATCACCTGTGCGGCCCTGATCATGGTGAGCGTCTTCGCCGCGTTCATCATCAGCGACAACATCGTGGTCAAGATGCTCGGCCTGGGCCTCGCCGTGAGCGTGCTCATCGACGCGACGATCGTCCGCCTGCTCCTGGTGCCCGCCGTGATGACGCTGCTCGGACGGCACGCCTGGTGGACGCCCCGGTGGCTCGACCGGATCCTCCCGCACATCGACGCGGAGGGCGAGCACGAAGGGGGCGTCAGCCCAGGGCGGGCGGCGCGGGGGTGAGGACGAGCATCGTGACGTCGTCCTGCACGTCCGGGCAGAACCGCAGCAGGTCGGCCCAGACCAGCCCGGGGAGCGCGGACGGATCGGCGCCCGCGAGCGCTGCCAGGCGTTCGGCCAGCGGGTAGAAGGTGCCGCCGTCGTCGCGGGCCTCGACCACGCCGTCGGAGGCGAGGAAGAGAAGGTCACCGGGACGCAGCCGCACCGTGGACACCTCCATGGCTCCCGCGTCCGCCAGCCCGAGCCCGAGCGGCGTCCAGGGGACGACCTCCAGCTCCGTGGCCCGCCCGTCCCGCAGCAGCAGCGGCGGCGGGTTGCCGCAGACCACGACGCGCACCTCCAGCCCGTCCGCGGAGAACTCCAGCAGCGCGGCCGTCGCGAACAGCTCCGCGTGCCGCGCGTCCGCCGAGTCCACCAGCAGCCTGCGGTCCATCCGCCCCGCCACCGACGCGAGGTCCGGCCGGTCCAGCACCGCCTCCCGGAACGCGCCCAGCAGCGAGGCGACCGTCGACACCGCCGACAGCCCGTGCCCCTGCACGTCCCCCGTCACCACCCGCACGCCGAACGGGCCGTCCCGCACGTCGAAGAAGTCGCCCCCGACCAGCGTCCCGCGCTGCGCCGCCCGGTACAGCCCGGCGCAGCGCACCGCCCCCACCCGCTCCGGCAGCGGGGGCACCACCGCACGCTGCGCGGCCTCGGCGACCGCGCGCTCCAGCCCCAGCTGGGCGTCGCGCCGGCTGCGCACGAAGGACACGAACACGCTCAGCACCCCGACGAAGACGACGGTCAGCAGGTCCGCGTCGCCCGGCCGGTCGAGCTGGAAGACCGGCACGGTCAGCAGCGTGATCACGGCGCCGCACAGCGCGGCCGTCGCCAGCGGACCGTACGACAGCACGGCCAGCGGCGGGATGGCGCCCAGCAGGAAACCGATGTCCAGACGGTCGTCACTGAGCAGCGTCGCCAGGCAGATCAGCAGGATGAGGGCCGGCGGCAGCAGCCGCACCCAGCGGGGCGGCGGGGCCCCGCTGAGCCAGCTCCGCCGGTCCTCGCCCGGGCGCAGCGGCGGGCCGGACACCATTCGCACACCACCACGCTCCTACGCCGCCCCGCCGCCCGCACGCCGAACCGCGCGGGCCGCGCCCGCGGCGCGCGGCTAGAACGCGGTCAGCGTGAGCCGGAAGCCGGTCGGCGCCGTGTCCTGGATGTACGAGGCGAAGTCGGCCACGTCGTCGAAGGCGAAGCCGTACGCCCTGCCGTCCTCGGTGGCCGCGTGCACCGCCTTGGAGTAGTGGTTGGTCAGGCCGGTCCCGTAGAACGTCGCCGGGTCGGTCGTGGGCTGCTCGGCGGAGGACACCAGCGTGGAGCGGTTGAAACCGGCGCCGAGGACCGCGGCGACGGGGCCGGTCGTGCCGTCGTTGGGCGCGGCGAGGGCACCGTCGCAGAACAGCACGTCCCGGGTGGACGGCTTGGCGAAGGACACCTGGGCGGGACCGTCGAAGGCCAGCCGCCCACCGCGCACCCGGCCGGTGAAGGTGCCCGCGTTGGTGGTGATCCGCAGGTCCTTGCCGGTGTAGGTGCTCCAGACCTCGTCGATGTACGGGGCGAGGTAGTCCTTCGCGAACAGACCGGCGTCCAGCCCGTGCCCCGGGGCGATCACCCGGGTGTCGTCCACGACGAGCGGCGCGAACTCCTCCACCCGGCGCAGCGCGTCGAACACCGCCGCCCGTCCGCCCGGCCGCACGGTCCCGGTGGTCTGGTCCTTGGCGCCGGTCAGCCGGATGGCGAGCGGCACGCTGAACATGTCGACCATCGTGGTGTTGCAGAACATGCCGGAGGAGTTGTACGTGAACTCGGCGCAGTCGTGCAGCACGCCGTGGTTGGGGTCGGACTCCACCCAGCCCGCCGGGTACTGCAGGGCGGGGTTTCCGGCGCCGTCCGCGACCACCTTGAACTTCAGCTTCTCGCCGAGGGACACGTAGATCCGCCCGGAGAGGTAGGGCAGGTTCAGCTTCGTCTCACCGCTGCCGGCGAGGCCGATGGCGTAGTCGGTGTATCCGTCGGCGCCGTTGTCCGACAGCGCCACCGGGGCGACGGTCCCGTCGGGGGTGACGCGCACCTGACGGCCGTCCAGGTTGCCGACGATGTAGACGTGGACGTCCGCGTTGCCGAAGGTGCCGGTGCTGTTGACGATCGTCAGCGGCAGGGCACCGGCGGCCTTGGCCGCGGCGGAGTCCGCTGCGCCGTCCGAGCCGACGCCGGCGAGGGCGTGCGGGGCGACGGCCGCCGCGACGGGCGCGGCCACGACGGCTCCGCCGAGGGCGACGAGCAGCTTGCGGCGGGCGAGCGGACGCTGGTGACGAGGAGTCATGTGGGGGGTCTCCAGAGTGATCGGGACATGACGGCGTGGGAGTGGGGATCCGGCAGCGCTTCTGAGAGCGCTCTCACGCGGTGCGCCGATGGTACGCACGGGGGAGGGGCCGGCCAACCGGCTCCATCCGCCCTCAAGTGCGTTGTTCCTGATGGGACTTGGTGTCCGCCTCGCGAGGGAGGAACGCTTAACCGGTGCTTAAGGCCCGCTTAATCCCGCCTCGAATCCGGTGGCCCATTCGCGTACGGCTCCCGTACCGTTCGGCCCACGCGAGACCGTCCGGGTCACGCGAGCGCCCGTCGCACTCCGGAGGTTCCGTGACCGAGCCGGTCATCCGCACGCTCGACGCCAGCGACGTCGCTCTCTTCGACGCCATGCCCGACCCGCTGGGTGCCCGTGAGGGCCACCGGCTCACCCGGCACCGCCCCGACTGGAAGCGGGTGGCCCTGCGCGACGGCACCGTGGTCGCCCGCGCCGCCTGGTGGGGCGGCCCCGACGACACCGAGCCCGTCAACGTCAACTGGTTCGACGTGGCCGAGGGCGAGGAGGAAGCGGGAGCCGAACTCCTGCGCACCGCCCCCTGGCAGGTCGAACTCGAACTGAACGCCCCCGGCACCTGGCGCGAGGACCCCGCCCTGCGGGCCGCCGTCGAGGCCCGCCTCACCGCGGCCAAGGCGGCCGGTCACGTCCCCCTGGTCGAACGCTTCCTGTACCGCTGGACCCCGGAGTGCGGGCTCCCCGCCCGGCCCGGACGCCTGGACTTCCGGCCCGAACCGGACGACGCGGTGTTCCTCGACGCGCTGCGCCGCATCCACTGCGCCACGCTCGACGCCCACGCGCTGAGGGAGATCGAGGAGCACGGCCTCGACCGGGCCGCCCAGGCCGAGCTGGACTTCTTCCACTGGTGCCCCTCGCCGCGCGCGTGGTGGCAAGTGGCGTACACGGCGGAGGGCGAGCTGGCGGGCATCCACATCCCCGCGCACAACCCGTCCGGCCCGTGCGTCGCCTTCATCGGCGTCCTGCCGGAGCACCGCGGCCGGGGGTACGCCTACGACCTGCTCGTCGAGTGCACCCACGTCCTGGTCGAGCGGGGCGCCGAGTTCGTGTCCGCCGCGACGGACCGGGGGAACCATCCGATGGCCGCCAACTTCGCCAAGGCCGGCTACCCCGTGGTGCGCGAGCGGATCAACTTCCGTCCGCCGGTGGCGGGCCGGTGATCACCGGCGGCCCGGTCGCCGGGTTCCCGCTGCACGTCGAGGGCGGCCGGGCGTGGTTCCGGTGGCGCGACACACCGACGGGTGGCGACGGCTGAGCCGGGTCACCGGCGGTCGGTCAGCAGGGCCTCCGCCTCGGCGAGGATCTCCGTGACCCGCAGCCCGAACGCGGCGTCGCACGGCGACGGCCGCCCACCGCGCGCCGCTCCGAGCAGCGCGTCCGCGGCCCGCCGCAGCGCGGGCACCGGCCCCTCCGCCGCTTCCGGAAGAAGCGTCACACCGGCCCGCCCGCGCAGCTCCACCGTCGCCCCGGCGGCGGCGGGCGGCGCCGTCAGGCTCAGCGTGAGGGTGCTCGACGCCCCGCCGGAGTGCTCCAGGACCAGATGGACGGTGTCCCCGGGACCCGGCACCGCCGCCGACACGCGCCGGGCGTCCCCGAGGACCGGCAGCAGCACGGACAGGGCGTGCGGACCCACGTCCCACAGGGCGCCCTTCTCCCGGCGCCACGGAGAGTGCGCGAAGGGA
Organism: Streptomyces sp. NPDC107500; assembly: GCF_055582785.1. NCBI lineage: Bacteria > Bacillati > Actinomycetota > Actinomycetes > Kitasatosporales > Streptomycetaceae > Streptomyces > Streptomyces sp. NPDC107500. The sequence goes on along the minus strand of NZ_JBVJPF010000004.1, from coordinate 502,009 downwards.
CTGTCGTCGCCGCCGAAGACGGAGCCGAGCCACTGCGCCCGCGCGGTGAACCAGCCGTCCTCCTCGGCCTGTTCGGTGATCCACGCCTCGGTCTCGGGCTGGAACCGGGCGGTGAAGAAGACGACCGAGGCCACGCCCGCCGCACGCACCGCCTCCGCCACCGCCCGCCCCTGAGCCACCGTCGGCGCGAGCGGCTTGTCGAGCAGGAGGTGGCGCCCGGCCCGTGCCGCGCGCACGGCCAGCTCGGCCTGCACGCCCGGGGGCAGCGCCACGGCGACGGCCTCCACGTCGGCGAGCAGGGTGTCGACGTCGTCGTAGGCGCGGGTGCCGTGCCGCTCCGCCAGCTCCTTGGCGGCGTCCGGACGCCGCCCCCACACCCCGACGAAGTCCAGGCCGTCGTGCCCGCCCAGGGCCGGGGCGTGTGCCATGCCGGCCCAGGGGCCGGTGCCGAGCAGTCCGATACGCATGCCGTCGCCTCTCCACGGTGCCGGACCCGCTCGGGGCCCGCCGACGTTCCACATGACGGCCGGCGTGTCACGGCCCGGCCGACGCCGAGCGTGTCACACCGGAACGCCCGCGGACAGCGCGCCGACCGAGTCCGACGCGGGCTCGCCGCCGGGCCCCTGGAGGCCCGGCCCGCCCCACCGCATCGCCCGCACGTCGCCAGTCGCGTCTCACGAGGCCGGTAATCCTGCCGATCCCCCCGGCCGCACCACCCCCCGACAGTGGCATCGCCAGCTCACCGGCGACACCCTCCGGCGGATGTCCCGGGACGCGACCCCACGTGTTCCGGAACGTGTGCGACCACCGGCCGGGCCCCTCGCCACGACAGAGAGGACCACCCCTCGTGCAGCAGAACCCCCACACCCACGCCGCGCCCGGGTCCCGGAGCACCCGGCGGCGGCTCGCCGGACTCGCGGCGGCCGTGACCGCCGCCCTCGCGCTCGGCACTCTCACCGGGCCCGGCGCCCAGGCCGCCGACAACCCCTACGAGCGCGGCCCGGCCCCCACCGTGTCCAGCATCGAGGCACTGCGCGGGCCGTACTCCGTGGCGGACACCAGCGTCTCCTCCCTCGCGGTCACCGGCTTCGGCGGCGGCACCATCTACTACCCGACCAGCACCAGCGACGGCACGTTCGGCGCCGTCGTGATCTCGCCGGGCTTCACCGCGTACCAGTCCTCCATCTCCTGGCTCGGCGCGCGGCTGGCCTCGCAGGGCTTCGTCGTGTTCACCATCGACACCAACACCACCCTCGACCAGCCCGACTCCCGCGGCCGGCAACTGCTCGCCGCCCTGGACTACCTGACCGAACGCAGCTCCGTGCGCAGCCGGATCGACAGCAGCCGGCTCGGCGTCATGGGCCACTCGATGGGCGGCGGCGGCAGCCTGGAGGCCGCCAAGTCCCGGCCGTCGCTCCAGGCGGCGATCCCGCTCACCCCCTGGAACACGGACAAGAGCTGGCCCGAGGTCAGCACACCCACGCTGATCTTCGGCGCCGACGGGGACACGGTCGCGCCGGTCGCCTCGCACGCCGAGCCGTTCTACTCCGGCCTGCCGTCCGGGACGGACCGCGCCTACCTGGAGCTGAACAACGCCACGCACTTCTCGCCGAACACGTCGAACACGACGATCGCGAAGTACAGCATTTCCTGGCTCAAGCGGTTCATCGACAACGACACCCGCTACGAGCAGTTCCTGTGCCCGCTGCCCCGCCCGAGCCTGACCATCGAGGAGTACCGGGGCAACTGCCCGCACGGTTCCTGACGGTCCGTCCGGTACCGGCCGGCGGTGGTCGCGGGGACGTCGCGGCCGCCGCCGGTCCGCTGTGCCGGGGCACGGCCCGGGCCCCCGCCGGTTGGGCGCCGGCACACCGGTGCAGGTGGCAGGGCCGACGGGCCGTCCGACGACTGCGGACCGATGCCTTCCGCACCAGGTTACGCGCGCGTAACCTCCCGGGGATGACCGGAGAGACGACCGTACGTACGGCCGTGCGGATCCACGGCCGCGGCGCACAACAGGACGCGGTGCGCGCGCTGTTGGACGGCGTGCCCGCCCGGGGCGGCCACCTCGTGGTGACCGGCGAACCCGGGCTGGGCCGGACCACCCTGCTCCAGTGGGCCGCCCGCTCCTTCCGGGCCGGTCCCGTACTCCGCCTCGGGCCCGGACTCGGACCGGACGCCCCCGCCACCGCCGAGCACCTGCTCGACACCCTGCGGGAGGTGCCCGGCCCGGCCCCGGCGCTCGTGTGCGTGGACGACGCCCACCTGTGGGACGCCCCGGCCCGGATCGCGCTGAGCCGCGCGACGCGGCGCCTGCGACCCGCCGGCCCGACCGCAGTCCTCCTCGCCGTCGCCGGACACCGGGCCGTCGACCCGGAGTTCGCCCACCTGCCCCTCGTCCGCCTGGACCCGCTGAGCCCGCCGGTGGCCGCCGACCTGCTCGACGACCTGACCGACGGCGCCGTGGCGCCGGCCGTCCGCGAGCGGCTTCTGGCCGAGGCCGAGGGCAACCCGGGTCTGCTGCACGCCCTGGTCCGCCGGCTGTCACCCGCCGAACTGCGCGGGCACCTGCCGCTGCCCGGCCCCCTGGCCGACGCGGCGACCCTCGCCGAGGTGGCGGGCGACGCGCCGGCCGGCCCGTGCGGCGACGCGCGGGACCTGCTGCTGACGGTGGCGGCCGCCGTGCGGGCCTCGGACGGGCCGGACGCCGACGCCGGGCTGGTCCTCGACGCCGTACGCCGCCTGCGTCCGGAGCCCGGCCCCGGCCCCCGTCCGGCACCGCTGCCCGCCCAACTCGCCCTGACCGGCGACCGGCTGCGCTTCCACGGCACGCTGGTCCGCCGCGCGGTCCTCGTCACCGCCGCGCCGGACCGGCGCCGCGCCGCGCACCGCGCCCTGGCCGACGCACTGGAGACGGGCGGCGACCCGCTCCCGGCGCTGCTGCACCGGACCTGGTCACTGGCCGGACCCGCACCGGCGCCCCGGCTCGCGGACCGGTTGGCGGCGGCGGCCGACCGCACGGTGTCCGCGCCGTACGGGCTGCGCGCGACGGCGTACGCGCGTGCCGCCGAGCTGACGGCCGACGCGGCCACGCGTGCCGAACGGTACACGGCCGCCGCCGAACAGGCCCTGCTCGCCGGCCGCCCCGAGCGGGCCCGCCCGCTGCTCACCGCCGCCCGCGACAGCGCCGCCCCCGCCGCGGTCCGGGGCCGCGCCGAACTGGTGCGGGGACTGACGGAACTGCGGGACGGCCCCGTCGGCGACGCCCACCAGTCCCTGCTGCTCGCCGCGTCCCTCCTCGCCCCCGAGGCACCCACCGCCGCCGACACCGCCACCCTGGCCGCCGCCGACGCGGCCTGGGCGGCGGGCGACCTGCCGGCGTGCCTGGCGGCACTCGCGCCGGAGCCGCCGCACGACCTCCCCGTCCACCTGAACCCCGCGCCGCCGCGCGCCGCGGGACACCTCGCCGCCGTCGTGCGTGAGCACCGGGTCGGGATGCGGGCGATGCTCGAAGGGCGGATCGACCGGGCCGTCGCGCCGCTCGGGCAGGTGGTGGAGCGGGGGAGGACCGACGACCGTCCCGAGGGGCTGCTGCGATCGGCGGCGGCCGCGCTGCTGCTCGGGGACGTGGACGCCGCCCGCCGGGGCGGGGCCAGGGCGCTGGCCGCCGCCCGCCGGCTCGGGTCGGACGCGCTGGTGCCGCAGGCGCTGGAGTACCTCGCCTACGCCGAACTGCGCGCCGGGCGGCACCCGCAGGCCCGCACCCACGCGGAGGAGGGGCTGCGCACCGCCCTGCGCACCGGACAGCGCAACACCGCCGCCCACCACCGCGCGATCCTCGCCCTCGCCGCGTCGATCGAGGAGGAGCCGGACGTCGTCGCCCGGCACGTCACCGCAGCGCTGGGCACCGCCCGGCGCCACGGACTGGCCCAGGTGGCCACCCTCGCGGAGTGGGCGACGGCCCGGGCCGACCTCGGGCGGGGACGCCCCTTCGACGCCGCCGACCGGCTCGGCCTCCTCGTCCTGCCCGGACCCGGACGCGGTCACTTCGCGGTGTGGCGGCTCGCGGTGCCGTGCTTCGTGGAGGCCGCGGTCCTCGCCGGACGCCACGAGGAGACCCGCGAGGTGCTCACGGACTTCGCGGGCTGGGCGGCGTTCGGCGCCGACCCGCAGGCTGCCGCCCAACTCGCCCGCTGCCACGCCCTCCTCGCCCCGCCGGACCGCGCGGACGGCCTCTTCCGGCACGCCCTCGCCCGGCACGACGAGGCGGGCGGCGACTTCGAACGGGCCCGCACCGCGCTGCTCCACGGCAAGTGGCTGCGGCGCCGCCGCAGACCCCGCGAGGCCCGCGGCCGGCTCGGCACCGCGCTGGCCGGCTTCGACCGCTGCGGCGCCGGCGTCTGGGCGGCGCAGGCGCGCGGCGAGCTGCGCGCGCTGGGGGCGCTGTCGGACGGCCAGGACACCGGGACCCTCACCCGTCTCACGCCCCAGCAACGGCGCATCGCGCGGCACGTCGCCGAGGGCGCCACCAACCGGGAGGTCGCCCTGACCCTGGCGGTCAGCACCCGCACCGTCGACTACCACCTCCGCAAGGTCTTCGCCGCGCTCGGCGTACGCTCCCGCCTGGAGCTGGCCCGCATGGTCGAGCAGGCCGAACAGGCCGAACCCGTCGAAAAGACCGGTGCACGCCCCTAGGGACCGACCGGACGGTATGCCATCCTTCGGGGCAGGACGAGTCAGGGGGCAGGCCCGGCGCGGGCGGGACGGTCCGCCGCGGGGCACCTCCGCGAGCCCTGCCCTGGGGAGGACCGCGATGCAGCACGCCGTACGGTCACGAGCAGCGATCCGCATCGGGCTGACGCCCGTTCCACGCCCGCGGACGCCGAGCGTCGCGTCGTTGATGGACGCCGACGCCGTACGCGTCCTGCACCGGGCCGCCCGCGCCCTGCTCGACGACCTGCCCGATCTCACCGACCGGCTGGTGGCCCTGCTGGAGGAGCAGGAACCGGCGTACCGCACGGCCCTCACCAAGGATCCCTCGGCGACCTGGCAGGAGGCCCACCGTTCGCTGCGGCACAGCGTCGCCTCACTGCTCGACCCGCGCGGCGCGCGGGACGCCGCCCGGCGCTGCTCCTGGCGGATCGGCGCCGCCCGCGCGGAACAGGGCCTTCCGCTGGACGCCCTGCTGCACGCCTTCCGCCTCGGCGGCTCCCTGGTGTGGCAGCGGCTGGTGGAGGAGACGTCCAGGACCGCGCCGGAGGACGTCCGCCTGCTCGTGCACGTGGCCGCCGACGTGTGGAACTTCGTCGACGAGCACTGCACGCTCGTCGCGGACGCCTACCGGCAGACCGAGTGGCAGCTCGGCCGGCGCCGGGAGAACCGGGCCCGGCTGCTGGCGGCCGGCCTGCTCGACGGCACCAGCCGCATAGCCGACCTGCCGGAGGCCGCCCAGGTGCTGGACCTGCCGGAGCAGGGTCGGTACGTCGTGGTCGCGGTCGCCGGAGGACCGTCCGCCCGTCCCGACGCGGCCCGCGCCGCCGCCCTGCCGCCGGGCACCCGCGTCCACTGGCACGCGGGGGCGGAGGTCGACTACGGCATCGTCCTCACGGACGCCGGCGGCGGACTCCCCGAACCGCACAGCCCCTTCCCCGGCGTGCGTATCGGAGTCGGCAGCCCGGTCGACGGGCTCGCCGCCGTCGGCGACGCCCGAAGGCTCGCGGACACCGCCCTGGAGATCTGCCCGCCGGCCGGCGGCACGGTGCGGCTGGCCGACGAGCTGCCCGCCGCCCTGGTCGTCTCCAGCCCCGAGCTGGGCCGGGCCCTCGCGGACCGGGTGCTCGGCCCGCTGCTCCGCCTGGAGGCCGCCGACCGGGAGGTGCTGCTCGACACCCTCACCACGTGGCTGGACTGCGACGGTTCGGCCCAGCGGGCCGGTGAACGCCTCTATTGCCACCGCAACACGGTCCTCAACCGCCTCCGCCGCTGCGAACAACTGACCGGCCGCTCCCTGGCCCGCCCGGCCGACGTCGTCGAGATCAGCCTCGCGCTGACGGCACGCCAGGTACTCCACGACTGAGCCGGGCGAGCCCGAACCCCTCACGGACGGTGGGCGTGGCGGCGGCGTCGAGCGTCCACCCGCGTCCCACGCGCCCCGCCCTCACCGTTCCACCGCGGCGGACCCCGACCGCCGTCCGCACGGCGGTCCGGCCGCCCCGCTCGGTCCGGCGCCCCGCGGCCGCCGCGCGCCGTGTGGAGCGACAACCCGCTCCCGCCGCGCGAACGGGTGTGCCGCCGCCTCGCGGCAGGCCTGTCCCGCTCAGCGCTCCGGCGGTCCGACCTGCTATCGCCCACGGGTGGGCCCAGCCGCCCCGCCGCCGCGGACCCGCCCGCTCCCGCGGGCCGGCGGTCCGCCGGGCTTCCGCCGCGCGGTCGGCCAGGGCTCGCCGCCGCCACCGCACTTCCGCCCGCTGCCGCGCCTCCGCGGGCCGCCCGGCTCCCGCCGCACGGACGGCCGAGCCGCGCCGCCCGCCGCACTCCCAACTCCCGCCCGCTCCCACAGCCCCACCCGCCCCACCACCGGGCACCCACTGCCGCCCCCCGCCTGGGCATCCGCACAGACTCTCCGCCCCCGGACTGGGACGCCGCAGCGACCCGGCCCGGGTGCCCTGTACCGGCCCCCGTGTCCGTGCTGTCGTGAGCTCCCCCCATTCACCCGTCGCCGTGCCGATTCGGCCGGTCCCAAGGAGCCGCGATGCCCGCAGCACCACCGGACGGTGCGCCCGCGCTGCACGTCGAGAGCCTCGACGTGACGTACGGGCGCGCACTGTCCGCCCTCCGCTCCGTGTCCCTGACCGTCCCGCACGGCGCCGTCGTCGCGCTCCTCGGTGCCAACGGCGCCGGCAAGACGACGCTGCTGCGGGCCGTCTCGGGCACTCTGCGTCTGCACCGAGGGGCGATCACGGCCGGCCGTGTCCGCTACGGCGACACGGAACTCGACGGCCGGGACCCGGTCGCCGCCGTACGCGCCGGAGTCGTACAGGTGCCCGAGGGCAGGCGGGTGTTCGCCGGACTCACCGTCGACGAGAACCTGCGGGCCGGCGGCCTCGGCCTCGGCCGGCGCGCCCCGGCCCAGGTCCGCGAGGGCAGGGACCGCGTCTTCGCGCTCTTCCCCCGGCTCGCCGAACGCACCCGCCAGGCCGCCGGCCTGCTGTCCGGCGGGGAGCAGCAGATGCTGGCCATCGGCCGCGCCCTGATGGCCGCGCCCCGCCTGCTCCTCCTGGACGAACCCTCCCTCGGCCTCGCCCCGATGATGGTGGACCGCATCGCCGACGTCGTCCGCGAGATCAACGCCCAGGGCACCGCCGTCCTGCTCGTCGAACAGAACGCCGGCATGGCCCTGTCCCTCGCCGAAGAGGCGTACGTCCTGGAGGTCGGCGAGGTCCGGCTCTCGGGCCCCGCCGCGGAACTCGCCCGGACCGACGCCGTGCGCCGCCTCTACCTGGGCGAGGCCACCGACGGTCAGGGGGCCGCGTGACCGCCCCCGACGCGCTCCACGTCCGGGGCGTGACCGTGCGCTTCGCCGGACTCGTGGCCCTCGACGACGTCTCCTTCACCGTCGCCCCCGGCACCCTGCACGCCGTCATCGGCCCCAACGGCGCCGGCAAGTCCACCTGCTTCAACGTCCTGTCGGGCCTGTACCGCCCCACCACCGGCACCGTACGGCTCGGCGGCGCCGAGCTGACGCGCCTCGCCCCGCACCGGATCGCGGCGCTCGGCGTGGCCCGCACCTTCCAGAACATCGTCACCACCCAGGGCACCGTCGCCGACAACCTGATGCTCGGCCGCCACGCCCTGTCCCGCGCCGGTTTCGCCGCCAGCGCCCTGCGGCTGCCGCGTGCCGTGCGCGAACAGCGCGATCACCTCGCCAAGGCCCGGGAGATGGCCGAACTCGTCGGCCTCGGAGCCCACTTCACCTCGCCCGTCGCCCTGCTCTCCTACGGCGACCGCAAGCGCGTCGAACTAGCCCGCGCCCTCTGTCTGGAGCCCCGTGTCCTGCTGCTCGACGAACCCGTGGCCGGCATGAACGCCGCCGAACGCGCCCGCATGACCGAGGTCGTCCGGGAGATCCGTGCCGAACTCGGCCTCTCCGTCGTCCTGGTCGAACACGACATGGGACTGGTGATGCGGCTCGCCGACGAGGTCACCGTCCTCGACTTCGGCAAGGCCATCGCCCACGGCACCCCCGACGAGGTCCGGCGCGACCCCGAGGTGCTGCGCGCCTACCTCGGCACCGGCACCACCGGGGAGGACGCGGCATGAGCGGCTTCCTCGACAACCTCCTCAACGGACTCGCCCTCGGCTCCGTCTACGCCCTGATCGCGCTCGGCTTCGTCACCATCTTCAAGGCGTCCGGCGTACTGAACTTCGCCCACGGCTCCCTGCTGCTGCTCGGCGGCTACCTCGTCGCCGTCCTCCACGACGACCTCGGCTTCGCCGGAGCGCTGGCCGTCGCGGTCCTCGTGACGGCGGCCGTGGCGGGGGCGCTGGACCGGCTGCTGCTCCAGCCGGTCGGCGGCGGCGACCCGCACGCCGCGCACGTCCAGACCATCGTCACCATCGGCATCGACATCGTCCTGGTCACCGACCTGGCCCGGCGCATCGGCGGCGACCTGCTGCCGCTCGGCGACCCCTGGGGCGACGCCGTGACCGACCTGGGCCCGGTGACCGTGGCCGACAGCCGCGTCGCCGCGATCCTGGTCTCCGCCCTCGCCATCGGCGGCGCCTTCGCCCTCTTCCGGTTCACCTCGTGGGGCCTCTCGCTGCGCGCCGCCGCCGAGGACTCGGAGGCCGCCGCGCTGATGGGCGTACGGCTGACCCGGGTGCGCACCGCGGCCTGGTGCCTGGCCGGCGGCCTCGCCGCGCTCGCCGCGGTCTTCCTGGTCGCCTTCCCGGCACCCGGTCTCGAACGCACCACCGGCCAGATCGCCCTGAAGGCCTTCCCGGCCGCCATCCTCGGCGGCATGGCCTCCCCGGTCGGCGCCCTCGTCGGCAGCATGCTGATCGGCCTCACCGAGGCGTTCGTCGCCGGCTACCAGTCCGACCTGCACGTCCTCGGCGAGGGCTTCGGCGACGTCGCGCCGTACGCCGTGATGGTGCTGGTCCTGCTGGTGCGCCCCGCCGGACTCTTCGCGGCGAAGGGAGCGGCCCGTGTCTGACCGACTCTCCGGTCTGCTGCGACGCGGCGGCCTCCTCCTGCCCGGCCTCCTCCTTTGCGTCCTGCCGTTCTACCTGGACGCCTTCTGGCTGCGCATCGGCCTGTTCTCGATGGCCGCCGCCATCGGAGCGGTCGGTCTCGGCCTGCTCAGCGGCACCGCCGGCCAGCTCTCCCTCGGGCACGCCTTCTTCCTCGCGGTCGGCGCGTACGGCTACGTGTGGCTGGCGGGCGAGCCCGGCCCCGGGCTGCCGCCCTCCCTCGCCGCGCTGCTCGCCGTACTCCTGGCCGGGGCGGCCGGCGGCCTGTTCAGCCCCGTCGCCGGCCGGGTCAAGGGCATCTACCTGGGCGTGGCCACCCTCGCCCTGGTCTTCCTCGGCCACCACGTCCTGCTCACCGCGGACTCCGTCACCGGCGGCTTCAACGGGCGCTCGGTGCCGCCGCTGGAGCTGGGCGGCTTCACCTTCGCCGAGACCGACCCCGAACTGACGGTCCTGGGCGTGCCGTTCGGCGCCGAGGAACGGCTCTGGTACCTGGGCCTGGTCCTGTTCGCCGTCACCTGGTTCACCGCCCGCGGACTGCTGCGCGGACGTCCGGGCCGCGCCCTGGTCGCCCTGCGCGACAGCGAGACCGCGGCGTCGGTGATGGGCGTGCACGTCGCGCGGTACCGCTCGGCGGCGTTCGTCGTCTCCTCCATGTACGCCGGCCTGGCGGGCGTCCTGCTCGCGCTCTCCTTCCGCCGCGTCGTCCCCGACTACTTCTCCCTCGCCCTCTCCGTCGACTACCTCGCCATGATCGTGATCGGCGGACTGGGCTCGGTCGCCGGAGCCACCGCGGGAGCCGTCTTCGTCACCGCGCTGCCCCTGCTGATGACCCGCTACGCCGACCAGTTGCCGCTGGTCGCGACCCCGGGCTCCGGCGGCGGATCGATCGGCCCGACCGAGGCGTCCCGCTACCTCTACGGCGCCGCGATCGTCGTGATCCTCCTCTACGCCCCCGACGGCCTGCACGGACTGGCCCGCCGCACCCGCGCCCGCCTGCGCCGCAGGCCGTCCGCCACCGCCCCGACCGACGGCGGGTCCCCGCCCTCCTCCCCGACCACCACCGCCAACGCCGCACGAGCCAAGGAGCACACCCCGTGAACGTCACGCACCCCAGGCCCCGCACCGCCCGCACCGCCGCCCTGGCGGCGGCACTGGCCGCCGTGCTGCTCGCGGGCACCGCATGCAGCTCCAAGGCGGACGGCGGGAGCACCGACGACGCCGCGGACGGCGTCAAGGCCGGCCCCGGCGTCAGCGAGAAGACCATCAAGCTGGGGGCGCTCACCGACCTCACCGGCCCCTACGCCACCCTCGGCAAGAGCATCGTGCAGGCCCAGCAGATGTGGGCCGACCAGACCAACGCCGCGGGCGGCATCTGCGGCAGACAGGTCGAGATCGTCGTCAAGGACCACGGCTACGACGTGCAGAAGGCGGTCACCGCCTACGCCGACATCGCGCCGGACGTCGTCGCCCTGCCCCAGGTCATCGGCTCCCCGGTGGTCGCGGCCCTGCTGGACGACATCGAGCGGGACCACATGCTGACCTTCCCGCAGGCCTGGGCCGCCTCCCTGCTGGGCCGGGACTCCGTCCAGGTCCTGGGCACCACCTACGACCTCGACATGATCGCCGCCGTCGACTTCCTGACCCGCACCAAGAAGCTCGCCAAGGGCGACACCATCGGCCACGTGTACTTCGAGGGCGACTACGGCACCAACGCCCTGGAGGGCTCCGAGTGGGCCGCCGAGGAGGCGGGGATGAAGGTGGTCGGGCAGAAGATCAAGGCCACGGACACCGATCTGTCCGCGCAGGTCTCCGCGCTGAGCAAGGCCGGCGTGAAGGCGGTGCTGATCAGCGCGGGCCCCGCGCAGACCGCCTCGCTGGCCGGCGTGGCGGCCGCCCGCGGCCTGAAGGTGCCGATCGTCAGCAGTGCCCCCGGCTACGCCCCGCAGCTGATGAAGACACCCGCGGCGGCGGCCCTGGCGGCCATGGTCCACGTGGTCAGCGCGGCACCGGCGGTCAGCTCCGACCTGCCGGGTGTGCAGAAGATGGTCGCCGACTACGGAAAGAAGTACCCCGGGGAGCTGGTCGACTCCGGCGTGCTCTCCGGCTACAACGCCGCCAAACTCATGGGCGCCGACCTGAAGAAGGCGTGTGAGGGCGGCAGCCTCGCCCGCGAGGACGTCGTCAAGGCGCACCGCTCGCAGAAGAACGCCGACACCGGTCTCGGCACCCCGCAGGACTTCACCCTCGTGACGGCGCCCGCCAGTCGGGAGACGTACGTCCTGAAGCCCGACGCGAAGGCCGTCGGCGCACTGGTCGGAGTGGAGGAGGCCCACAAGGCCCCCGGCGCGGACGCGTACCTGGCCGCCCGCGGCTGACGGAACGGGTGGCCGTCAACTCCGCTGCGAGGCAGCGGGTTTGGCGGCCACTTGATCAGCCCTCTGGTTCGGCTGACCACCCGGTCCCTAGGATGTACTCTCTGTCATGCCAGTCCAGTTGGCGCCCGTACGGAGCTGGGGGAACGATGCAAGCCGACAAGCGGTTGTCCACGGAGATCGACTCCAACGTGCCCACGGCCGCACGGATGTACGACTACTACCTGGGCGGCAAGGACAACTACGCGGCCGACCGGGCCGCGGTCGGCGAGCTCGACAAGGTCGTGCCCAGCACCCGCCGTCTCGCGCTGAACAACCGGCGCTTCCTCCAGCGGGTGGTCAGGGTCCTCGCGCAGGAGTACGGCGTCCGACAGTTCCTCGACCACGGATCCGGCCTGCCCACGCAGGACAACGTGCACCAGGTCGCCCAGCGTGTCGCTCCGGACTCCCGCGTCGTCTACGTCGACAACGACCCGATGGTTCTGGTCCACGGCCGGGCGCTGCTCGACCAGAACGAACAGACCGCCGTCATCCACGCCGACATGCGGTCGACCGAGGAGATCTTCTCCCACCCGGAGACCCAGCGCCTGATCGACTTCTCGCAGCCGGTCGCCGTGCTGTTCAACTCGGTCTTCCACTGCATCCCGGACAGCGACACCGATGGTCCCCAGGCGGTGGTTCGCCGTGTCACCGAGCGGCTCGCGCCCGGCAGCTACGCGGTGATGTGCCAGCTGGTCAGCGAGGACGCCGAGGTGCGGAAGTTCGTCACGGACTTCATGAACCAGGCGACGCAGGGGCACTGGGGGCGGGTCCGCGAACCGAAGGACGTCGAGGCGTACTTCGAAGGCATGGAGATCCTGGACCCCGGACTGGTCGAGGTCTCCACCTGGCGTCCGGACACTGAGGTCGCGCCCCGTCAGCTCACCGACGAGTGGATCGAGTTCGGCGGCCTGGGCCGCCTGCGCTGACCCAGTCGAACGACACGGAGGAGGGGCCCCGCACCTCGGGTGCGGGGCCCCTCCTCCGTGCCTACCGTCCTGGCGGGCGGCGCTACTTCGCCGCGTAGCGCTCCGTCATCGTCCGGCGCAGCAGGTCCAGGGTCTCGCGCGGGGTCAGCGCCTCGTCGGCGAGCCGGTCCAGTGCGACCCGGTACTCCTCGGTCTCGTCCCGGTCCTCCAGGAAGTTGGCGCTCCTGATGTGCTCCAGGTAGACGACGTCGGGCAGGTCGGCGCCGCCGAAGCGCAGATAGGTGATGGGTATCGCGGGCGCCGACGCGTTGGTCACGTCCAGCGGCACGACCTGGAGCGTCACATGGGGCCGCTGGGCCATGTCGACGAGGTGCGCGAGCTGCTCGCGCATGACCTCGCGGCTGCCCAGTACGCGCAGCAGCACCGACTCGTCGATGATCGCCCACAGTTGTGGCGCGTCCTTGCGCTCCAGTAGCTCCGCACGGCGCATGCGCAGCTCGACGCGGCGGCCGACCTCGCCGGCGGGCGCGTTCGGCAGACCGCGCTCGACCACGGCCCGGGTGTAGGCCGCGGTCTGGAGCAGGCCGGGGACGTACTGGATCTCGAAGGTACGGATGGTGGCCGCGGCCTCCTGGAGGCCGACCAGGCGGTCGAACCACTCGGGCATCAGCCGCTTGTCGTACCGCTGCCACCAGCCCGGTTCACCGGCGCGCTGCAACAGCTTGAGCAGGACCGAGGCCTCGTAGGGGTCGGTGCCGTACTTCTCCAGCAGCGCGCGGACGTCGGTCTCCGCCGGAGGCCTGCGGCCCTTGCCGGACTCGATGCGCGAGAGCTTCGCCGGGCTGAATCCGAGGGTGCGGGCCGCCTGGTCCTGGGAGAGGCCGGCGTCCTCGCGGAAGCCCGCCAGCTGAACGCCGACGAGCATCTTCAGCAGAGTCGGAGCAGGCTCGGCCCGGTCCAGATAGGGTTCGAGACGGGAGATGCGATGCGACGCGGCGGACATCCTGACTCCCAGCAGACCGGCAGACTTGAGGGAAAGACTATCTCATCCCATCGTGTCCGGACGCATCCACCCGCGGAAAAAGGGTAGTTGGGCTCCGCTTCCCGCCGCCGCCCCGCCTCACAGCAGGTGGTCGAACTCGCCCTCCTTCGCCCCGGCCAGGAAGGCGGCCACCTCGGCGGAGGTGTAGACGAGCGCGGGGCCGTCCGGATCGCGGGAGTTGCGCATCGCGATGCCCCCGTCCACGAGGGCCACTTCGACGCAGTTGCCCTCCGCGTTGCTGTGCCGGCTCTTCTTCCAGGAGGCGTCCAACAGGCTGGCCCGCACTCCGTTGCGCACTGGTGGCACCGCGGTCTCCTTGCCGTTCGGGGGAGCGGACCGAGTGGTTCCGGTCCTGAGTGTTCCCATCCGATTTTTTTCGCGCAATTTCTCGTGCAATTGCACGCGAGCGCTCTCAGCGTGGATAATAGCCGTGGCGTCAACCCCTCGGTGGACGCCTGATTCTGATGTCGCATCAGGGAGATGCAGTGCCGTCACCTGCGCATCCAGGGCTCCGGTCGCCCGGCGAACGGGCCGAGCGGCCGTTCGCCGCTCCGTACGCCAAGTGCCCCGCCCCGGGCGGTGACCGGCCGGCCTCCGCGGTGCTGCGCGTCGCGTGCAGCGGGGAGGGCTTCGCCCGGGCCCGGGTCTTCACCCGGGACACGCTGCGCGCGTGGTCCGTCGACCACTGCGGTGACGACGCGGTCCTGGTGATCACCGAACTCGTCTCCAACGCCGTGGCGCACGCCGTGCCCTCGGCGGCGGACAGCGCGCCCGAAGTCCGGCTGGGACTCGCCCTGGACCCCGGCCACCTGACGCTGACCGTCTCCGACCCCGGGGACGACGCTCCCGTGTTCCAGCCGATCGACGACTCCGCACTCCGGGAGCACGGACGCGGCCTGTACATCGTCGACGCGCTCGCGGAGGAGTGGGGCTGGACCCCGAGACCTCCGGCGGGCAAGACGGTCTGGGCCAAGTTGCCGACCCGCCCCCTCACCTGACCCCGACTGCCGCGGAAGGGCCCCCCACCATGCGCAGCGCTCCGACACCCGAGCCGAGCACCCGGCGCACCGACCGACAGCCGCACGGCTCGCACCGCACCGCCGCCCTCCTCGCCGGGCTCGACGGCGTGCCCTGGGGCGAGATCCAGGACTCCAGCGGCTCGGCCGCCGCCATTCCCCGGCTGCTGCGCAAGGTCGCCTGGGGCGATGCCGAGACCGCCCGAGCCGCTCTCAAGGACCTGCGGAAACGCATCTGCCAGTACGGCTTCGTCGTGGAGCAGGCCACCGCGGCGACCGTGCCCTTCCTCTGGGAGCTGGCACAGCGGCCCCAGGTGAGCTGCCGGGCGCAGATCATCCAGCTGCTCAAGAGCATCGCGGACGCCCGGCAGTGGGAGACCACCGCCACCGCCTACCCCAAACTGCTCAACCACCGTGAGAACCCGGTGGCGTGGGAGCGTGCGGCGCGGCAGGCGGTCCGGGCCCGGCGGGACGGGCTGGAGCGGCTGCTGGCCGATAACGACAGCGAGATCACGCGCGCCACGACCGAACTCGCCCGCACACTCGGAGACTGAGACCCGCGCCCTCCACGGGGGAGAGGGCGCGGGTCTCCCCTCCAGGGCGCGGGATCCGAGCCACGGGAGCCAAGAGGCGGTATCCAAGGCGCGGGACGGTGTGGCGCCCTCCTTGCCGACGGGGTAGGAAAGCGCGCGGAGTAAGCGCTTGCCCCACTCGGTCACCTGGAGGACCACGCCGATGGCGTCGCCACCCGCAAAGCCGCTCGATCACCGCTACCGGGGCGAACACCCGATACGCACGCTCGTCTACCTGCTCAGTGCCGACCGCCGCCCACTGGCCGGCGCGGTCGTCGTGTTCACCGTCAAGCACAGCCCCATCTGGCTGCTGCCCCTCATCACCGCGACCATCATCGACACCGTCGTCCAGCACGGTCCGATCGGCGACCTGTGGACCAGCACCGGGATCATCATGTTCATCCTGCTGGTCAACTACCCGCTGCACCTGCTGTACGTCCGCCTCCTGTACGGCAGCGTCCGCCGCATGGGCACCGGTCTGCGCTCCGCGCTGTGCACGCGGATGCAGCAGCTCTCCATCGGCTACCACTCCCGGGTCAGCGCGGGCGTTCTGCAGGCCAAGGTCGTCCGGGACGTGGAGACGGTGGAGCAGATGGTGCAGCAGACCGCCGAGACCGGACTCGGCGCGCTCACCGTGCTCACCGGCGGCCTGGTCATCATCGCCGTGCGCACCCCGGAGTTCCTGCCCCTCTTCCTCGTCGTCGTACCCGCCGCCTCCCTCCTCGTCGCCCGGCTCCGGGCCCGGCTGCGCACCCACAACGAGCACTTCCGGCACGAGGTCGAGACCCTGTCCTCCCGGGTCACGGAGATGACCCGGCTCATCCCGGTGACCCGCGCCCACGGCCTGGAGGGCAAGGCGCTGCGCCGCATGGACGGCACGCTGGACCGCCTGCTGACCTCCGGCCTGCGCCTGGACCTGGTCAACGGCCGCTTCGGCTCGCTCTCCTGGGTCGTGCTCAACGTGGTCGGCGTCCTGGTGCTCGCGGGCGCCGCGCTGATCTCCTACTACGACGTCTGGGGAGTCACCGCCGGCGACGTCGTGATGCTCAGCGCCTTCCTGACCACCCTCACCACCTCCACGACCACGCTGGCGTCACTCGCCCCGGTCATCACCAAGGGCCTGGAGTCCGTCCGTTCGGTCGGCGAGGTGCTCCAGGCCCCCGAACTGGAGGACAACGAGGGCAAGGACGAGCTGACCGGACTGCGCGGCGCCGTCACCTTCGAGGGGGTCGCGCACTACTACGAGGGCGACGGCCGGCCCGCGGTGGAGGACTTCACGCTCGCGGTCGAACCGGGCGAGACGGTCGCCCTGGTCGGCGCGTCCGGCGCCGGCAAGTCCACCGTGCTCAACCTGGTCATCGGCTTCCTGCGGCCCACCTCGGGCCGGCTGCTGCTCGACGGCACCGACATGAGCACCCTCGACCTTCGCACCTACCGGCGGTTCGTCTCGGTGGTGCCGCAGGAGTCCATCCTGTTCGACGGCACGATCCGGGACAACGTCGCCTACGGCATGGACGACGCCGACGAGGAGTCGGTGCGGACGGCCCTGCGCGACGCCAACGCCCTGGAGTTCGTCGACCGGCTGCCCCGGGGCCTGGACACCCTGGTCGGCGAACACGGGGCACGGCTGTCCGGCGGGCAGCGCCAGCGCCTCGCCATCGCCCGGGCCCTGATCCGGGACCCCCGGGTGCTGATCCTCGACGAGGCCACCTCCGCGCTGGACACCCGCTCGGAGGCGCTCGTGCAGGAGGCGCTGGCCCGGCTGCTGCGCGGGCGCACCACGTTCGTCGTGGCGCACCGGCTGTCGACCGTGCGGGGCGCGGACCGGATCGTGGTGATGGGCGAGGGCCGCATCCAGGAGGCCGGCACCCACGAGGACCTGCTGGCCAGGGGAGGGGCGTACACGGCACTGCACGGCGGCCAGGTCGCCTGACCAGTGACTGCTTTCCCTCAACTCGTCGAACACTTCAGGGCCGCGGCCGGACAGCCGACGACAGAATCTCGTCAATTGCGAGCAGCAGTACCCGTGATGTGATTGTTTCGACCGGGTTCGGGCATACGGAGCGAAAATCGAGAGAGGGGCGCTTCGTGCTCGAACCCGACCCGAAGGTCGTCAGGGAATTGCTGACGCGGTACGCGTCGCTGCGGATCGCTCACGCGGAGAGGGAGAGCCCGGCGACGGCGCGGGAGCTGGCGGACGTCAGCTACACGCTGTGCGTGATGATGGCGACGACCGGAGTCCACGACGCGGTGGCGAAGGCGGACGCACTGCTGCTCGCAAAGGGGCGGACGGCGGCGGAGGTTCCCGCGGTGGACCCCGACGAGGAGCGCGGCCTGTCGCTGGCCGTCTGATCCGCCGCACCTGGGGCCCACGCCGCGGCCCGGACCGGAGGCACCGTCCCGGTCCGGGCCGTGGCGCGTGCCCCTACGGGCGCCCGGCCCCGGCGGGCGGCCGCCCGTGGAACGCCGCGCGATAGGCGTACGGGGTGGTGCCGACCACCCGGCGGAACCGCTCCCGGAAGGCCGTCGGCGAGCCGAACCCCGCCTGCCGGGCGATCCGTTCGACCGAGTGGTCGCCGTTCTCCAGCAGGTACTGGGCCCGCCGCACCCGTGCCCGTAGCAGCCACTGCAACGGAGTGGTCCCCGTCTGCTCACGGAACCGGCGGCTGAAGGTGCGCTCGCTCATGCCCGAGCGCGCCGCCATCGCGGCGAGGGTGACCTCCCCGGCCAGGTTGTCCTCGATCCACTCCAGCAGCGGCTCCAGGTCCGAGCCGCGCGGCACGGGCGGATGCTCGTGGACGATGAACTGGGCCTGACCGCCCTCCCGTTCCAGCGGTACGACACACATCCGGGCGGCGTGCGCGGCGACCGCCGAGCCCAGATCCCGGCGGATCATGTGCAGGCACATGTCCAGCCCGGCCGCGGCCCCGGCCGACGTGAGGATCTGCCCGTTGTCGACATAGAGGACGTCCGGCCGCACGTCGACGCGGGGGTGACGCCGGGCCAGTTCCGCCGCGGCGATCCAGTGGGTGGTGGCGCGCAGCCCGTCCAGCAGTCCTGCCTCCGCGAGCACGAAGGCGCCCACGCACACGGACGCGATCCGCGTACCGGCGGCCGCGGCCTGCCGCAGCGCCGACAGGACGCGCTCGGAGGGCGGGCCGGACTCCTCGGAGCGACCCGGCACGATGATCGTGTCCGCGCTCTCCAGCGCGTCCAGGCCGCGTTCGATCCGCAGCGTGAGCCCGTCGGTGCGTACCTCAGGCGACTCCGCGCACAGGATCACCCGGTACGGACTGCGCCCGTCGGGCAGCCGCGTCCAGTCGAACGTCTGCATGGGTGCCGCCATGTCGAACGGCACCACGTCGTCGAGGACCAGGATCGCCACGGTGTGCATACCGCCACCCTAGGCGGATTCCCGCCGCGCACAGAACCCCGCGTCGGGCCCCGTCCGTCCGCTCGCGGCGCCGGAAACGGCCTGCTGGGGGCGTTGGCGAGAATCCGTTGGAAGCTGTCGTTTCAGCCTCTGTGCGATCAATCGGCCGCTTCCTAGCGTGGCCTTCCAGTACCGCATCGACCGATCCCGCCACCGGAGCCCCGACCGTGACCAAGATCCTGCTGTCCCTCCACGTCCTGGCCGCCATCCTCGCCGTCGGGCCCGTCACCGTCGCGGCCAGCATGTACCCGGCCGCCGTCCGGAAGGTGCCGGTGGCCCTGCCCTCGGGGGCGGGAGCGGGGGAGGGGGAGGCGGACGGGCCCGGTGACGTGAGCACCGTCCGGCTGCTGCACCGCATCTGCCGGGTCTACGCCGGACTCGGCATCGCGGTGCCGGTCCTCGGCCTCGCCACCGCGGCCGCGATGGGCGTCCTCGGTGACGCGTGGCTCATCGCGTCCATCGCCCTCACCGCGGCCGCCGCCGGCCTCCTGATCGCCTTCGTGCTGCCCCGCCAGGAGGAACTGCTCGAGGACCTGGCCGGCCGGCGGCCCGTGGAGCACGCCCGCACGGCGCGGCTCGCCATGTTCACCGGCCTGTTCAACCTGCTGTGGGCCACGGTGACGGTCCTCATGATCGTCCGGCCCGGTTCGACGACCGGCGCCTGAGCCGCTGTCACCTCCTGGGTGGAATGCGCACCCCGGGGTGGAGGGGCGCCTAGAATGCTCAGTCGCGCCCCCGTACGGGGGCGGACGACACGAAAGGCACGTTGACGGGTGTTCCAGGATTCCCCCATCTACGACCGACTTGTCGCCGAACGCGGTGACGTTCCCGAGCAGGTGCGACGGGATGCCGAGCGCGTGAGCAGGGAGCTGGAGGTGGTCATGCGCCCGCTGCACGCGCCCGGTCACCTCCCCGGCCCCGGTCACCTGCCCGGCCCCGGGCGGCAGCCGTCCCCGGGCGCCGGCTGGCAGCGCACCGCCCTGCTGCCCGGCCCGCGCCCGCACTGACGGGCGGCGCCGCGGCGGCACGCCCGGACCTCACCCCGCGGCCGTCGTACCCGGGCCGTCCGCGTCCGTCGCGTCCTCCGCGCCCGGCCGCGCCAGCCACTCGGCGATGGTGCGTGCGATCGGCTGGCCCGTGTCCACCTCCACGAAGCCGAACTGCCCCGACTGGTTGCACTCCAGGAACCACCAGGTGCCGTCGCCGTCCTCGGCGAAGTCGAGGGCCCCGTAGGCGAGTCCCGCCGCGCGGAGATAGGCGCGGACCGTCTCGGCCACCCGTGGCGGCACCTCCACCGGCCGCCAGGGCTCGCCGGACTCCGCGAAGCGGACGTCCACCTCGGCCGTGTCCGGTTCCGTCAGGGCGCTCTTCCGGGCCGCCAGCAACTCGTCGCCGACCGCGGTCAGCCGGATGTCGGCACGCTTGGCGACCCGGCGTTGCAGCAGCGTCGGACCGTGTGCCACGGCGGCGAAGTCGGCCTCGGGCGGAACCCGGCTGGTCGGCACCGCCAGGGGCGGATCCTGGGGGTGCGCGCCCGAGACGGGCTTGACCACCAGATCCGGGTACCGCTCGGCGAATTCGCGCGCCGCCCGCGGAAAGGTCGTGATCAGCGTGGCCGGCACGGGCAGCCCGCACCGCTGGGCCAGACGCAGCTGCCAGGGCTTGTAGCGCGCCCGGTGCGCCGCGTCCGGCTGGTTCATCCAGCGCGCCCCGCTGCCGCGGAGCATGCCGTACAGCGCCTGACCGGCCTCCTCGGTCAGCCACGCGGACGGCTGGGCGGCCCGGGTGGCCGCACCGCCCGGCCTGCGCACCCAGACGGACCGCAGCCCGCCGATGCTCACCAGACGGCCGCCCGAGGACAGATGGCCCCGGAAGGCACCGTGCACGAACTCGCCGGAGAGCGCGACGGAATCGGGCAGATCCGCGGGGTCCAGGCGGACCACCGGTACTCCCGACGCGTTCAGGTGCACCACCACCATGTCCGCGGTGACGTCCTCTTCACTGGTCAGGATCAACACGGTCATTCTCAGCGGTCCGTGTTCAGTCGTCGAAGTGGGTCTTCGACCCCGCGGTGGAGGTCGTGGTCCCCAGCTCCCTCAGCAGTGCGTGGTCGCAGGCGGCGACCCGCCCGTCCAGCAGCACGTTCAACTGCAGCCCGGAGTCGTAGACGTACGGAGTGGTGGCTTCCAACTCCACTGCCGGCCGTGCGTAGTTGAGCGCGAACGGTTGCATCGTCTCTCCCTAGTCGGTGCTGTGCCGATCAGTTGACGACCCCATCGCGCCGTCTTCCGGTCCGCCGACTTCCTTCGGCTTCCAGAGACTTATACGAATCGAACGGGTGATTGGTTTCCTTACGCTGCGTAGTCACCGGGCGGGCCGGTGCCCTGTCGCGGGTCCGTGCCGTCCCGCCGGCCGCCGAGAGAGCCGCGTGCGGAACGCAGTGCGAGGAGCAGTACGCCGATGTCGTCCAGGTAGACCGGGTCGGGCACCAGGTCCGCGGGGAGCACCAGATAGAGGACGGCGCCCCAGAAGACCCAGCGCGGGCCCGTGGGGAGCCCGGCTCGCCTGAGGTCCCGTCGGGTGCGGACCAGCCGCACCAGGACGGCCACCGCCCCCGCGAGGACCAGAGCGGCGAGCAGCGCCGCCACCAAGATCACCACTGTCGTCGTGTCCACCGGTCCCCTCCTTCGGGCTGCGCGGCACGCACCCACTTTCCCGGATGCCCGTTCGGGGCGACGGCAAGACCGGTGTGTGACGTCTCTCATCCCTGTGGCCCACCCGGAGTGGCAGCGCGCGCCGGACGTGCCTAGTAATGGGCAACACAGCGCGAGTCGCATGTCGGGGACGCAGGGCGGCCGCACCCCCAGTACACGGAGGGACCATGACCACCGGCTCTTCATCACCCCGTTCGCCCGAGTACGCCATATCCGCCCTGGACCTGCCCACCGGGGAGACGACGACGGGCACGGGCACGACGCGTCCACCCGGCGGGGCTCCCGGCGCCCGGCACTCCTCCGCCCGGGAAGCGGACGCCCGGTACGCGGACATCTGGGAGTCCGACCTCGACGACCGGCGCGCCGACGGCACCGACCGCCCTGAGCCCGACTTCCCCGACTCCGAGTTCCCCGACGACGACCTCCTCGACGACGACCTCCTCGACGACGACCTCCTCGACCCCGACCACCACGGCGCCGGCCGCCAGGAGTCCGGCCCCCGCGAGGCCGGCCGCCTCGAACACGCCGCCGACGGCACGCAGGAGCGCTCCTACGGGGACCCCGTCGGAGACCTCGTGCGCGCCGCCGTGGCCGACCGCCCGCTGGACGAGGTCGTCGACCTGATCACCACGCTGGAGCGGTCCCCCCAGTACGCGCAGGCCACCGTCGACGCGCTCCGCGCGGTCGGCGTCAACCGGTCGGTGGAGGACGTCACCCGGCTGGTCGGCCTGCTGACCCGGCCGCCACGCCACCCGGACAGCGCCGACGAGGCGATCAGGGCCGCCGCCGAATGCCGCTCGGTGGAGGACGTGACCCGGCTGATGGCACTGCTGCACCGCACGCCCCTGGAGCCGCACTGCGGCCGGGAGGCCGTACGGGCCGCCGCCACCGGCCGGCCCGTCGAGGAACTGGTCGACCTGATCGGCCGGCTCGCCGAGAACGGACACGAACGCCCGGAGCGGCCCGACGCACGGCAGCTGCGGGCAGCCCAGGACGCGAACGACGAGGAGGACGGCCGCGAGAGCCACGGGCGGGCGCCCGCCGACCGACCGGCACGACGCTCCCGCGTCTTCGGCGGGGCGGACCGCCGCGGCCGAGAGCGCCGCAGGACACCGCGCCCGTCCCGCCGGGACCGCGACCGCGGGTCCGAAGGCCGCGCCCACCGCGACGGCCGCGCCGCCCGCCGGTCCGCCCGCGGCCCGGCCTGGCCCGCGTGGCTCACCGTCGCCGTCCTGGCCGGCTGCGGCGTGGCCTTCTTCCCCCTCCACCGCGCCGATGCCTCGGCCCCCGTCTACGGCGTCGCCCTCGGTCTGTCGGCGCTCTGCCTGGTGCTGGCCCTGTTGCTGACCGTGCGGCCGGCCGTGGCACTGCTCGCCGCGGCGGTCGTGGGACCGGCGGCGCTGGCCGCGGCCAAGCTCTACGGCGGCGTGACCCCGTCGTCCCCGGTCTCCCGGGCCGCGGACCTGACGCTGGCCCCCACCTGGGTCGCGGTGGCGGTCGCCGTGACGGCCGCACTCGTCGCTCTCACCGCCCTGTGCGTGCGGGTGGCCTCACAGGACACCACCCGACGGCACCGGCCGCCCCGCCGGATGACCGCGGCGCGCGCCGCGGACTGACCCCGTCCATCTCGTGGTCCGCGCCGGGAGGAGCTTCCGGCGCGGACCTGTGCCGTCCTCACACCCCCAGCATGCCCGCCGGATGCTCGTGTTCGAGGAGGGCGGTGAGTACCCGGTCCGGTGTGAGGGGGAGTTCGCGGATGCGGATGCCGGTGGCGTGGTGGACGGCGTTGCCGATGGCCGCGGCCGTGCCGACGATGCCGATCTCGCCGATCCCCTTGCTGCCCATGGGGTTGAGGTGGTCGTCGGCCTCGTCGACCCAGTACGCCTCCGGGGCCACGACGTCCGCGTGCGCGGGCACGTGGTACGAGGCCAGGTCGGACTGGGTGAAGTCGCCGAACGCCGGGTCCATCGTGCTGTCCTCGGTCAGCGCCATGCCCAGGCCCATCGTCATGCCCCCGATGAACTGGGAGCGGGCCGTACGGGCGTTGAGGATGCGCCCCGCGGCGAAGACGCCCAGCAGCCGCGTCACCCGTACCTCGCCGGAGACCGTGTCGACGGCGACCTCGGCGAAGTGGGCGCCGAACGCGTGCCGGGCGTACGCACTCTCGGCGTCGACCGTGCCCGAGGTGTCGGCCTCGGCCACCAGGCCCTCCTCGGGCAGCGGCTCCGAGCGCCCGGCCAGCAGACCGGTCAGCCGGACGCACGCCGCGTGCACCGCCGAACCCCAGGACGCGGTGCCCGAGGAACCGCCGGCCACCGAGCCGAAGCCGATGTCGCTGTCGGCGATCTCCATCCGGACCGCGTCCAGCGGGGCGCCGAGGGCGTCGGCGGCGATCTGCGCGAGCACCGTCCGGGCACCCGTGCCGATGTCGGTGGCGTTGACCCGGACCAGGAAGCCGCCTCCGGGCAGCGCCCGCGCCGACGCCACGCCGGGTCCCACCAGGACGGGATAGGTGGCCGAGGCCACCCCGCTGCCGATCAGCAGGGGACCGTCCGCGCGGGAACGCGGGCGCGGATCCCGGCCCTCCCAGCCGAAGCGGCGGGCGCCGTCGCGCAGGCACTCCACCAGATGCCTGCTGCTGAAGGGCTTCCCGCTCTCGGGCTCGGTCTCCGGTTCGTTGCGGATCCTCAGCTCCACCGGGTCGACGCCGAGTTCGACGGCCAGCTCGTCCATGGCCGACTCGAGGGCGTACATGCCGGGACACTCGCCGGGCGCGCGCATCCACGACGGCGTGGGCACGTCCAGCGGCGCCACCCGGTGGAGCGTGCGCATCGCCGGAGCCGCGTACATCACGCGCGCGGGCACCGCCGCCTGCTCCACGAACTCCTTCACCCGCGAGGTGTACGTGGTCACCTCGTGCGTCAGGGAGGTGAGCCGGCCGTCGGCGCCGGCCCCGATCCGCAGCCGGTGCAGGGTCGGCGCGCGGTGCCCGACGACCGCGGGCAGGTAGCGGCGCGGCAGCGCGACGGTCACCGCACGGCCGGTCTCCCGCGCCGCCATCGCGGCGAGCACCACGTCGGGGCGCGGCGTGCCCTTCGACCCGAAGCCGCCGCCCACGTGCTCCGAGCGCACCGTGATCCGGTCCTCCGGCACGGCGAACATCCGGGCGAGTTCGGCGCGGACGGACGAGGTGCCCTGGCTGGAGGAGTGCACCGTCAGCCGGTCGCCGTCCCACCGCGCCGTACTGGCGTGCGGTTCCATCGGGTGGTTGTGCAGCGGCGGCACCCGGTACCCGACGTCGAGCCGGGTCGCCGCGGACGTGAAGGCGCCGTCCGGATCGCCCAGTTCGGTGACGGCCGGGAATCCGCCGTTGGCCGTCTCGGGGACGTACGCCTCCGGGTGCGAGTCGGTGAGCGTCACGTCGTGGCCCTCCGTCGCGTACGTGACGCGTACGGCCGCGGCACCCGCACGGGCCGCCTCCAGCGTCTCGGCCACCACGAGGCCCACGAACCAGCCCCGGTGCGGCACCCGCGGGCTCTGGAGCACGGCCAGCACGGGGTCGTCGGGGTCCCCGAGGCGGGGCGCGTTCTCGTGGGTGAGCACCGCGAGCACGCCGGGCAGCGCGAGCGCGGCGGCGGTGTCGACGGCGGTCACCCGGCCCCGGGCGACCGTCGCCGGTACGGGCCAGGCCTGGGCGTGGTCGGGGGCGTCGTACTCGGCGGCGTACCGGGCGGTGCCGGTGACCTTCTCCCGCCCCTCCCGGCGCTCGGCGGGAGCGCCCAGGACGGTCTCGGTGGCGGTCATGGGGTTCTCCTCGGGGACGCCGGGTTCAGGTCGTGGCCGGCGGGGCGAGCCGGCCCAGTACGTCGAGGGCGAGACGGCGGGCCAGGGGCACCTTGTACGCGTTGTCCCGCAGCGGTTCGGCGGCGGCCAGCTCCAGGTCGACGGCGTGCTCGAAGGCCGCCGTCGTGGGCGCGGCGCCGGTCAGCGCGTCCTCGGCCCGCCGCGCGCGCCAGGGCCGGTGGGCCAGCGCCCCGAAGGCGATCCCGGCCCGCACCACCACCCCGTCGTCGATGTGCAGCACGGCGGCGACGGAGGCCAGCGCGAAGGCGTACGACGCCCGGTCGCGGGCCTTGCGGTACGCCGAGGGCAGACCGGCCGTGGCGGCGGGCAGGACCACGCCGGTGATCAGCTCGCCGGGGCGGATCTCCGTGTCCCGCTCCGGGTGCACGCCCGGCAGCCGGTGGAAGTCGGCGGCGGGCACGCTCCGGGTGCCCTCGGCGCCGGCCAGCTCCACGCGCGCGTCGAGGGCGGCCAGCGCCACCGCCATGTCCGACGGGTTGGTGGCGATGCACTGGTCGGAGTGGCCCAGCACCGCGTGGTCGCGGTGCACCCCCTCCAGGGCGCCGCACCCGGTGCCGGGCTCCCGCTTGTTGCAGGGCTTGGAGGGGTCCTGGAAGTAGGGGCAGCGGGTGCGCTGGAGCAGGTTGCCGCCCGTGGTGGCGGCGTTGCGCAACTGCCCCGAGGCGCCCGCCAGCAGCGCCTGGGACAGCGCGGGGTAGCGGTCGCGGACCACGGGGTGGGCGGCGAGGTCGCTGTTGCGGACCGTCGCGCCGACCCGCAGCGCCCCGTCGGGCAGCTCCTCCACCGTGTCCAGCGGCAGCCGGGTGACGTCGACCAGGGCGGTCGGCGTCTCCACACCGAGCTTCATCAGGTCCACGAGGTTGGTGCCGCCGCCGAGGTAGCGGGCGCCGGGGTGGGCCGCGAAGGCTTCGGCGGCCTCGTCGACGCTGTCGGCGCGTACGTACGCGAAGGGCTTCACGGGATCACGTCCTCGACGGCGTCGGCGATCCGCGGATACGCGCCGCAGCGGCACAGGTTGCCGCTCATCCGCTCCCGGATCTCCTCCCGGGCCAGCGCGACGGGCTGCCCGGAGGGCGTCGCCGGGTCGGTGACGTGGGACGGGTGGCCGGCCGCGGCCTCGGCGAGCACGCCGACCGCCGAGCAGATCTGGCCCGGGGTGCAGTACCCGCACTGGTAGGCGTCGCGGTCCAGGAAGGCCCGCTGCATCGGGTGCAGTTCCTCGCCGTCCCCCGCGAGGCCCTCGATGGTGGTGATCTCGCAGCCGTCCAGGGCGACCGCGAGGAGCAGGCAGCCGTTCATGCGCCGGCCGTCCACCAGGACCGTGCAGGCGCCGCACTGCCCGTGGTCGCAGCCCTTCTTGGCGCCCGCGAGCCCGAGATCCTCCCGCAGGAGGTCCAGCAGGACCCGGCGGTGGTCGACGGTGAGGGTGTGCGGCTTCCCGTTGACCCGGAGCGTGGTCTGCGACCGGGCGGACTCCGGGGGGCGGGAGGCGGGGTCGCTCTCGTGCTGGCTGTCCATGGTGTCGATGACCTTCCGGGACGGGCCCTGGTGCTGTGGCCGTCCGCGTATCCATCTGACGCCGGATGACACGTGAGGGTGCCCTCAGTCGGTGGTCCCGCCCGGTGGACGGGACGTCTCCCGGCTCTCCGTCCCGGGAGGCGCGTCCGGCGGCGTCTCCGGCCGCGATTGCTGCCGCGGCGGACGGGCGGCGCCCCTGAACCGCTCCAGCGTGCGGGTGAGTCCCCGCAGCGGGGACGCCGGGGACGCCTCGGCGGGCGGCGGCGCGGCCGGAACCGCGCCGGCCGACTCCCGGTACCCGGCCAGCGCCTCGGCCGCGCGTTCGGCCGCCTCCCGGTACAGGTCCCGGGACTGCGTCATGGCCTCCAGCGCCTCGGCGTACATGGCCACCAGCCTGCGCTCGCGCTCCAGCTCCTCCTGGAGGGTCAGCAGCCGCCACTCCTCCCGCAGCGAGGCGAGGTCCGCCACCGCGTCGCCGGGCAGCGGCCGGTCCAGGGCGTCGAAGGACGTCACCGCCTTGATCAGCCCGGTCGGCTCGGAGCCGTCAAGGAAGACCGTGCGGACGGAGAACGCGTCGGCGTCGTAGTCGGCCGGGGCCGGGGTGCCGGGCAGCACCACGGCGCCGCCGCGCGGCACCTGGACGCCGAAGTCCTCCAGCGCCCAGTTCACGACCCGCAGCTGCTGGGGCGCGGCACGGTGCTCGACCACCCGGTGCCGCAGACCGGGCGGCAGCCGCCGGGCCAGCGGCACCCGGCCGCGGTGGTCGGTGGTCATCGCCTCGTGCACCACGACGTGGATGTTCCAGGGGCTGCGGCCGGCCTCCTTGATCAGCCGGCGTACGGCCTTGTCGTCGTCCGGCAGCGCGTTGATGCCCCGCAGCCGCAGTCCCGTAGCGGCGTCCCGGTCCCAGGTGACGTCCGGGTCGTCGGGCCAGAACATGGTGGCGGGGGAGGGCCACTCCGGATCCCACGCTTCCTCCGCCTCGGCCAGCAGCGTCCACTCCTGGCCGCCCGCCGAGCCGGGCTCCAGGATCAGCCTGGCCCGTACGGTCACCGCCTCGGGAACCTTCCAGCGGGCCTCGAAGACGCGGCGGCCGGGGAGCCCGTCGTCCGGCGTCTCGTCGGGGGGCTCCAGGAAGTCGTCGAGGACGAGGTCCTTCTTCAGCCGCTCCAGCGTGTGCCGGACGGTGTCCTCGGCCGCGGAGCCGACGTGGCGGCCGCGGGCGGCCCACAGTGTGGGCGGAGTCGTGGGGCGGGCGCTGGGAGAGGGTGGCATGGGTCCATCGGGCAGCAGGGACACGGACGTAGGCAAGTATCGACGCCGCAGGTCGGCGGAGAGCATCCGGGGGTCCGCCGACCGGGCGGGCCGCGACGTGGCGGGGGTGGGTGGTGGGCGAGGGCGGGCAGGAGTACCGCGACCGACCGTACGGCACGACAAGGAGCGACCCGATGAACCTCGACCTCCACGGACGAACCGCACTGGTGACCGGATCCTCGCAGGGCATCGGTGCGGCGATCGCCGCCGGCCTGGCCCGGGCCGGGGCCACCGTAGGCGTCAACGGGCGCGACGCGGGCCGTCTGGAGGAGGGCGTCGCGAAACTGCGGGCCGAGGTGCCGGACGGCGTGTTCGTGCCGGTCGTGGCCGACCTCGGCACCGAGGAGGGCGCCGCACTGGCCATGGAGGCGATGCCGGACGTCGACATCCTGGTGAACAACCTCGGTGTCTTCGGCGCGGTGCCGGCGCTGGAGATCAGCGACGACGAGTGGCGGCGGTACTTCGAGATCAACGTCCTCGCGGGTGTCAGGCTGACGCGGGCGCATCTCCCCCGGATGAGGGAAAGGGGCTGGGGCCGGGTGCTGTACATCGCGAGTGACTCGGCCGTCGTCGTCCCCGCCGAGATGATCCACTACGGCGTCTCCAAGACGGCCCTGCTCGGGGTCGGCCGCGGCTTCGCCAAGGAGGCCGCGGGCAGCGGCGTCACGGTGAACTGCGTCATCGCGGGCCCCACCCACACGGAGGGCGTCGAGGACTTCGTCTACCAGCTGGTCGACCGGGAGCTGCCCTGGGACGAGGCACAGCGCGTCTTCATGCGCGAGCACCGCCCGCAGTCCCTGCTCCAGCGGCTGATCGAACCGGAGGAGATCGCCAACCTCGTGGTGTACCTCAGCTCGCCCCTCGCCTCCGCCACGACGGGAGCCGCCGTCCGCGTGGACGGCGGCTACGTCGACTCGATCCTGCCCTAGCGATTCACTCCGGCTCACCTGCCCGGGGCCGCCTCCCGGTGGTCCGCGTCGTCCCAGGCCCTGGTGTCGCGCGGCTCCACGTAGGGCTCCTCCTCGGGCGGGTGGCCGCCCTCGATGACCCGCTGCCGGGCCAGTTCGGCGTCGAACTCCAGGCCCAGCAGGATGGCCAGGTTCGTCACCCACAGCCAGACCAGGAAGACGATGACACCGGCCAGAGTCCCGTACGTCTTGTTGTACGAACCGAAGTTGGCCACGTAGAAGGCGAACCCGGCGGAGGCGGCCAGCCAGATCAGCAGCGCGACCACACTGCCGAGGGAGACCCACTTGAAGCCCTTGACCCGGGCGTTCGGCGTGGCCCAGTACAGGATCGCGATCATGAAGGTGACGAGCACGACCAGCACCGGCCACTTGGCGAGGGACCACACCGTCAGCGCGGTGTCGCCGATGCCGAGCGCGGTGCCCGCCTGCTGGGCCAGACCGCCGGTGAACACGACGATGAGCGCGCTGACCACGGCCAGCACCAGCAGCACCACGGTCAGGGCCACCCGCAGCGGCAGCACCTTCCACATCGGGCGCCCCTCGGGCACGTCGTAGACCGCGTTCGCCGCGCGGATGAACGCGGCCACGTAGCCGGACGCCGACCAGACGGCGCCCGCCAGACCGGCCACCGCCAGCACGGAGCCGAGCCCCGCCCTGGCCTGCAACTGCTCCACCGCGTCGGTGACGATGTCCCGCACGGAACCGGGCGTGAGCTGCTGGATGTTCTCCAGCACCTCCTGGGTGGCGGAGGGCCCGGCGACGCCGAGCAGGGAGACCAGCACCAGCAGGGCCGGGAACATGGACAGCACGCCGTAGTAGGTCAGGGCCGCGGCCCGGTCGGTGAGTTCGTCCTCCTGGAACTCGGCGACCACGCGCTTCACCAGCGCGGTCCAGGAGCGGCCCGGCAGTTCGACCGGGGAGTCGGGGGCGGCGCGCTCGGTGGAGGCCTCCGGACCGTAGTCCTCGGGCGCCGCCTCGTCCGGGGTCTCGTCCGGCGCCTCGTCCGCTCGGTCGTCCTTGGGGTGCTTACGGATGTGGGGAAGGTGCAGTCGGGCCATGGGGGTTCGGGTTGCCCGTCCCGGCCGGAGCACGCCCCTCGGGTGCGGACCGACGCGCGCCGGGTGTGCGGCGGGCACCCGGGACGGCGGTGGTTCACCCGTGGCCGGCGCGGCTCCGGCGTCCGCACAATGGGTCCCGCGGGCGGGTCCGCCCACCATCCGCATCGGGGCGGGCCTGTCCGCACCGACCCCTCGCCGGCCCGCACCGAACGTCCGCTGCCGGGGCCGAAATACCGCAGTATGCCGGAGCGCGTGCACGTTCCTCTGGAAAATGCCAAAGCGCTCACCAGACGCGTGCACTTTCCGTAGTCTCGGCGTCACGTTCGCGGTACAGCCGTGCAGGGGGAGGGGATCCGGCGTGCCCGGAATCGACGAGAGTCTGCTGGAAGCCATGCGACTGCCCGGCGCGCGGGGCGCGTCGCTGGTCGACTGGATCAGCGGACTCGCCCTGGGCGCCGTCGGCGAGGCACCGGGCGGCGACTGGGAGGCCACGGCGGCCGAGACCGCCGAACTGGCCCGGCACGTCGCCGAGAGCGGCTCCCTGGCGGCCGGCGAGACCGGTACCGCCGTCGACCCGGGCAAGGCGCCCCCGGTGGAGGACCTGATCGCCACCACCGGCGACGCCTACCACCTGCTCCGGTTCGTCAGCACCCCCTTCGACAGCACGGTCTTCCTCCACCTGTGGCTGGGCCGGGACGACGGAAACCTCGCCCTGGCCCGCATCCGGCTGGCGGAGATGGCGGACCGCCTGGTGCTCGGATGACCAGAGTGACCACCACCTGGGCCACGCAGGAGACGACGTCGGCCGCCCTCGGCGCGCTCGCCGCCGAGGGGGCGACCGGCGCGCTCTCGGGCGAGCGGGGCATCGTCTACCTCTCGGCCGGCCGGATCGTGCACGTCGAGTCGGCCTTCACTCCCGACCTCGGCGCGCTGCTCACCCGCAGCGGCGCGGTCCCCTCCGACGGCTGGTGGGACGCCGTCGACCGGGGCGGAGCCCAGCACCGGGTGGGGCACCGGCTCGTGGACAGCGGGCGGCTCACGGCCGGCGCGCTGGAGGTCTGCCACCTGGGCGCGCTGTTCGACGCCGCGTACTTCGTCCTCGCCCACGACACGCGCGCGCACCGGTTCCGGCCCGGCGCGGTGCACTGGCTCGGCGCGGTCCGCTCCGTGCCGGTCGACGCGGTCGTCCGCGAGTCCGGACGCCGGCGCGCCCTGCTGGACCGCATCTGGCCGGACCCCGCCATCGACACCGTCCCGCTGACCCGGGTGCCGGGCGCCGGCCGGGCCGGACTGCCGGTGCGGCGCGGCCGGACCCTGACGCAGGTCGACGGTGTGCGCACCGCCGCGCAGATCGCCTCGTCGCTCGCCTGCCGCACGTACCACACCCTCGTCGAACTGCGCCGCCTGGCCGCCGACGGCCTCGTCGTCGCCGCGCCGCCCGTCGCCCCGCCCTCCGCACCGGAACCCGACCCGGGCGGCACCGTGTGGGACGACCCGGACACCGCCCTGCTGCGACGGCTCCGACACGCCCTGGAGGCCCTGTGATCCGCGCGCGCCGTCAGCGTGCCGAAAGGAGACTGCTCATGGCCGTCGAGAGCGACGTCCTGGACGAACTGCACCGACTGCGCAACCGCGTGCCCCAGTTGACCGGGTCACTCGCGGCCACCGTGGACGGACTGGTCCTCGCCCACGACGCGCCCGGCACCGAACCCGAGGGCCTCGCCGCGCTCACCGCCGCCGCCCTCGGCGTCGCGCACCGCATGGCCGAGGCCACCTCGCGCGGCGGCTTCCGCGAGCTGCTGCTGCGCGGGGCGGACGGCTACGTCGCCACCTACGCGGCCGGTCCCGCCGCCGTGCTCACCCTGCTCGCCGACGGGCGGGTCAACGTGGGCCGGCTGCACCTGGAGGGCCGGCGCAGCGGCGCCCGCATCGGGGAGCTGGTCGCCGCCCAGATCGGCCACGACCGGGGCCGCGCCCCGGCCGCCTTGGAACCCGCCCCGACCCCCGCCGCGGACACCGCCCGGCCCATCGGCACCCTGCCGGTGCGCACCCCGCAGCGCCCCGCACACCGACCGACCCCCCAGGCCGGCGGCCACCGCCGGCCGACCTGACCACCGATCGCGTACCGATCACGTCCGGAAAGGAACCACCATGGCCAACCTGGAGACCTCGCTCAAGGAATGTCTCAGCTCCATCGACGGAGCGTCCGCCGCCGCGCTGGTCGACTACACCAGCGGCATGGCGCTCGGCACGCTGGGCGGGACCAAGGAGTTCAACCTGGAGGTCGCAGCCGCGGGCAACACCGACGTCGTACGGGCCAAGCTGCGCACCATGGAACACCTCGGCCTGAAGGAGGAGATCGAGGACATCCTGATCACCCTGAACACGCAGTACCACATGATCCGCCTGCTCAGGGGGCGCGGCGGCAACGGGCTGTTCCTCTACCTGGTGCTGGACGCGAGCCGCGCGAACCTCGCGATGGCCCGCCACCAACTGCGCCGCATCGAGGCCGAGCTGGAGGTCTGACGGCCGCGGGCCCGGCGGGGGACTCCCCGCCGGGCCCGGCCGCACCGGGCCGAAGCGGCCCGGGTACGACGGATCAGGCGCCGCTCTCGCGGAGCATGTCCTCACGCTCGACGAGCTTGATGCGCTCCCGCCCGAACGGCACGCCCTGCGCCTTCTCCGCGGCGTCGAGGCGGTACCAGCCGTCCCAGGTGGTGAAGCGGACGTTCCGCTCGGCCAGGAAGGCGTCCACGGCCTCCGGAGCGGGCGAGGCGGGCGTCTGGAGACGGCCGTTCCTGTAGTCGTCCAGCAGGTTGGACACCGTCTCGTTGGCGTCGCCCTTGGTGTGGCCGATCAGGCCGACCGGGCCGCGCCGGATCCAGCCGGTGACGTACGTCGACTGAAGGTGCTCGCCGGACTCCTGGACGACCCGGCCGCCCTGGTCCGGGACCGTGCCCGAGTCGATGTCCCAGGGCAGCTTGGGCAGCTGGTCGGACAGGTAGCCGACCGCCCGGTAGACGGCCTGGACGTCCCAGTCCTTGAACTCGCCGGTGCCCTTGACGTTGCCGGTGCCGTCCAGCGCGGTGCGCTCGGTGCGCAGGCCGACCACCTTGCCGTCCTCGCCGAGGATCTCGGAGGGCGACTCGAAGAAGTGCAGGAACAGCTTGTGCGGCCGGTCGCCGACGTCGCGGATCGCCCAGTTCTCCAGGGTCTTGGCGACCATGTCGGCCTGCTTGTTGCCGCGCCGGGTCGCGATCGAGCCGTCGTCGTAGTCGATGTCCTCGGGGTCGACGATGACCTCGATGTTGGGGGAGTGGTCCAGCTCCCGCAGCTCCATCGGGCTGAACTTCGCCTGCGCCGGGCCGCGGCGGCCGAAGACGTGGACCTCCAGCGCCTTGTTGGCCTTGAGGCCCTCGTAGACGTTCGGCGGGATCTCGGTCGGCAGCAGCTCGTCCGCGGTCTTCGCCAGGACGCGCGCGATGTCCAGGGCCACGTTGCCGACGCCGAGGACGGCGACCTTCTCGGCCTCCAGCGGCCAGGTGCGCGGGTAGTCGGGGTGGCCGTCGTACCAGGCGACGAAGTCGGCGGCGCCGTAGGAGCCGTCCAGCTCGAAGCCGGGGACCTTGAGATCGCGGTCGGCCGTGGCGCCCGTGGCGAAGATCACACCGTCGTAGAAGGCGCGCAGGTCGTCCAGGCTGACGTCGGTCGGGTAGTTCACGTTGCCGAAGAGACGGATCTGCGGCTTGTCGAGCACCTGGTGGAGGGCGGTGATGATGCCCTTGATCCGCGGGTGGTCGGGCGCGACGCCGTAACGGATGAGTCCGAACGGGGCGGGCATGCGCTCGAAGATGTCGATGGAAACGCCGGGGTCGGCGGCCACTTCGGACTTGAGCAGGGCGTCGGCCGCGTAGATCCCGGCGGGGCCGGATCCGACGATGGCTACCCGCAGAGGGCGGGGCATGTTCAGGTTCCCTTCGAGCGGTAACAGATCGACTCTCGGGGAAGCCTAAGCTAAGGCAAGCCTAAGTCGGTACGCGGGTCCGGTCTATGAGCCCATAAGAGCGGCTTATGGGATCTCATGGTTGGGCTTTGCCGTCGGGTTTGAACCCCTCGTCACGGGTGACGCATGCGTGGAGCGCCGGGTGATCGCGCCCCGTGCCGCGACACGAGGGGAGCCCGCGTGCAGCGTCCGGACGACAGCTCGGATCCGAACCGGTGGCGGGCCCTCTGGGTCACGCTGGTCGCCGGTTTCATGACCCTCCTGGACGTGACGATCGTCGCCGTCGCCCTGCCGTCCATGCAGCAGGGGCTGCACGCGTCGGCGGCGACCGTGCAGTGGGTCGTCTCCGGCTACGCGCTCGCCTTCGCCCTGACCCTGGTGACGGCCGGCCGGATCGGCGACGCGTTCGGCAGGCGCCGCGTCTTCCTCGCCGCCCTCGCCGCCTTCGTGCTCTTCAGCGCCGCCGCCGGCGCCGCGCCGGGCATCGGGCTGCTGGTGCTCGCCCGCATCTTCCAGGGGGTCGCCGCGGGGAGCCTCGCACCGCAGAACTCGGCGCTGATCCAGCAGCTCTTCCGGGGCGCGGAACGCGGACGCGCCTTCGGGCTCTTCGGTGCCACCGTCGGCGTCTCCAGCGCCGTGGGACCGGTCGTCGGCGGGGCGATCCTGGCCCTGGCCGGCCCAGAGGGCTGGCGGTGGATCTTCTACGTGAACGTGCCGGTCGGCGTGGTCGCGCTGGTGCTCGGCTTCCGCCTGCTGCCCCGGGTGGCCCCCGGCGGCCCCGGACGGCTGGACCCGGTGGGCGTGGCGCTCCTCGGTACCGGGATCCTCGCCCTGATGCTGCCGCTGGTCCTCGCCGAGTCCGGCGGCCTGACCCGGGTGTGGTGGATGTTCCCGGCGGGCGCCGCCGTCCTGGTCGCCTTCGCGCGGTGGGAGCGCCGGATCGCCCGTCGCGGCGGGCAGCCGCTCCTGGAACCGGGCCTGCTCACCGAGACCCGCGGCTACGCCACCGGCGCGGGCCTGGCCGCGCTGTACTTCGTCGGGTTCAGCGGGGTGTGGCTGGTCTTCGCGCTCTTCTTCCAGAACGGCCTGGGCTACTCGCCTCTTGCGTCCGGCCTGGCGGTCACCCCGTTCGCCGTCGGATCGGCCGTCGCCGCGGCGGTGGCGGGCCGCCTGGTCGAGCGGCTGGGCAGGCTGCTGACGGTCTGGGGACTCGTCGCCGTGATGGCCGGCCTGGGCACCACCGCCCTGCTGCTCTGGCTCGCGCCGCCGGACCGGGCCGCATGGTTCGCGGTGCCGGCCCTGCTGCTCGGCGGTCTCGGCAGCGGCTGTGTGATCTCCCCGAACATCACGATGACCCTGCGCGACGTCCCCGTGCGGATGGCGGGCGCCGCGGGAGGCGCCCTCCAGACGGGGCAGCGGCTCGGCGGCGCCGTGGGGACCGCCGCGCTTCCCGGCCTCTTCTACCTGACGCTGAACGCCACCCACGAGGACTACCAGGAGGCGGTGGCCCTGTCCGTGGGGTGCGGTGTCGCCGCGATGCTGTGCGCGCTGACCGTCGCGGTCCGCGACTGGCGCCGGGACCGCCCGGGCGACGAGCGGGGCTGCCCGCCGGAGACGTCCCACAGCCACACCCACGCCGGTCAGGGCTGACCCGACCGCCCCACGTGCGGACGCGGTCAGCGCCGCTTGCTGCCGAACTTCCGCAGCATCTGCTGGGCCTGCGCGCGGCGGCGCGGGTCCGCGGCCGCGCGGCGCACCTGCTCGGTCGCCCTGCGCCCCTGCGGGCTGCGCGCGAACCGCTTGATCCGGTCCAGGATTCCGGCCATGACGTTCCTCCGAGTCGACGACGGTCCCTGCTCTGACCGTCCTCTACCCCCGGGACCCGCGAACACCCCTGCCGCAACCGCGCACGTTTGACGCCGTCCCAGTGGGCACCCGCAGGGCAGACCATCGCACACGAACGCCGAGAGGTGAGGCACTGTGGCCGGCAACCAGAAGTCGAAGGCCAAGATGGAGCAGGCCAAGGGAAAGGCCAAGGAAGCGGTCGGCCGGGCCGTCGGCAACGAGAGGATGACGGCCGAAGGCCGCGCCGAGCAGTCCAAGGGTGACGCCCGGCAGGCCAAGGAGAAGGGCAAGGACGCCTTCCGGCACTGACATCGGGGCGCAACCCCGCGGCGCGGGCCGCGGAGTCCGGCACACGGCCGGCTCCGCGGCCCGCGCCGTGCCAGTGGCCCGGGGACGGGCCGCCCTCAGCCGATGTGGTAACTGTCCCCGTACACCTGCCAGTCCAGCGGCGGGTCGAGGTCCAGGTTGCCGTCGTCGAGGAAGACGCGCTGCGCCGTGTCGATCCGGCTGGTGTCGCTGTGCGCCTCCTCCTGCCTCATCGCCCACACCCGCTCGTCGAGGAAGGCGTGCAGGTAGGTGACCTCGTCGCCGCCCTGAGCCGGCGGCCGGGCCCGGCCCAGGGCGCGCTCGCGGATGCTGCCGAAGCTCAGCGGGTCACCGCCGCCGCCGTGCATGACGATCGCGTCGTAGTACGCGAACTGACCCAGCGCGCGCAGCCCGTCCGCCTTGCCCTGGCGCACGGCCGGGTCGAAGTAGACGCGGTCGCGCTCGTCGTCCTGCGCGCCGCGGAACGCGGGATCGCCCGCCGCCCGGCGCCAGTCGTCGGGATAACCGGGGTCCAGACCCTCGTGCGAGTCGGAACCGTCGACCCGGCGCAGCGCCGGCAGGTAGCGGGCGAGCACGTTGCCGGGGCTGCGGTCGCTGTACAGCTCCACCAGGTCGAGCATGTCGCCGGTGCCGGAGCAGAAGCCGATGATGCCCGCGGTGTAGCCGCGGCCGTCGCCGATGTCCTCGATGTACTGGTACTGCGCCTTCCAGTCGAGCGAGGAGTTTTCCGCGCTCGACACGAGTTGCATGGCGATCTCCTTCTTCGCCGGGTCGTCGAGCCCCGCCGCGCGCACGGACGCGGCCGTGGCCCGCGAGGGGGTGAGCAGGGGGACGGTTGCCAGGGACGCGCATGCCATGGCGAGCACGGTACGGCGCGAGAGGCCCGCGCGGGGCGCGGGGTCGCTGAAGGGGTGCCTCACGGAATCTCCAGTCGGTGGTGGGGGGTTGGGAGTGCCGGGCACTGATAGGAAAGTTTCCTACCAGATGCGGGGCGTGCTGGGCACCCGTCGGGCACGAAATTGGTACGGACCGAGGGCGGTGGCGCCCGCCGCGGTCACGGCATCGGCTGCTCCGCCCAGATGACCTTGCCGGCCGGCGTGTAGCGGGTGCCCCAGCGCTCGGCGAGCTGCGCGACCAGGAAGAGTCCGCGCCCGCCCTCGTCCGTCATGGCCGCGTACCGCAGGTGGGGCGAGGTGCTGCTGCTGTCGAACACCTCGCAGACCAGGCTGCGGTCGCGCAGCATCCGGACGTGGACGGTCTCACCGCCGTACCGGATCGCGTTGGTGACCAGCTCGCTCAGGATCAGCTCCGTGGAGAACGCCAGGTCGTCAAGGCCCCACTCGGTGAGCTGCCGGGTGACCTGGGAGCGCACCTCGCCGACGGCCGCCGGGTCGGACGGCACCTGCCACTCGGCGACGTGGTCGGGCCCGAGGGTGCGGGTACGGGCCACGAGCAGGGCGATGTCGTCGCCCGGCCGGTCCGGTAGCCGGGCGTCCAGGACGGTCCGGCAGGTCTCCTCGGGCGACTCGCCGGCCGTCTCCAGCGCCTGGCGCAGGTGCGCCAGACCGACGTCGATGTCGTGCCCCCGGTCCTCCACCAGACCGTCGGTGTACAGCACCAGCCGGCTGCCCTCCGCCAGCCTCAGCTCGGCCGTCTCGAACGGCAGGCCGCCCAGCCCCAGCGGGGGACCGGCGGGCACCTCGGGGAACTCCACACCGCCGTCGGGCCGGATCAGCGCGGGGGGCGGGTGGCCCGCCCGGGCCATCACACAGGTGCCGGCGACCGGGTCGTAGATCGCGTAGAGGCAGGTCGCGCCGGTGACCGGGGCGGTGCCGTCGTCGGTCTGCTCGTCCTGGTCGATGCGGCCGACCAGCTCGTCCAGCAGGCCGAGCAGTTCGTCGGGCGGCAGGTCGAGGGCG
Source organism: Streptomyces sp. NPDC107500 (assembly GCF_055582785.1). Lineage (NCBI taxonomy): Bacteria > Bacillati > Actinomycetota > Actinomycetes > Kitasatosporales > Streptomycetaceae > Streptomyces > Streptomyces sp. NPDC107500. Next base: position 463,821 of record NZ_JBVJPF010000004.1, on the reverse strand, counting down.
CTGAAGTTGTGCACCGCCGTCCGCAGCCGGCCCATGGTGGCCGCCGCGTGCAGCCCGTGCCCGACGACGTCGCCGACCACCAGCGCGACCCGGGCGCCCGACAGGGGCAGTACGTCGAACCAGTCGCCGCCCACCCCGGCCTGCGCGGGCAGGTACCGGTAGGCGACGTCCAGGGCGTTCTGGTCCGGCATCCGGCGCGGCAGCAGACTGCGCTGGAGGGTCACCGCCATGCTGTGCTCGCGCGTGTAGCGCCGGGCGTTGTCGATGGAGACCGCGGCCCGCGCGACCAGTTCCTCGGCGAGGGCCAGTTCGTCCTCGTCGAACGGCTCGGGCGTCCCGGAACGCCAGAAGCTGACCACCCCGAGCACCAGTGTGCCCGCGCGCAGCGGCACCGTGATCAGCGAGTGGATGCCGTACTCCAGGATCTGCGCGGTGCGTTCGAGGTCCTGCGCCTGCCAGCCGGACGCCACGTCGAGGCGGGGCTCCAGGAGCGGCGTGCCGGTCCGCAGGGTCCGGCCCTGCGGGGAGGAGTCCACGTAGTGCAGCTGCCGGCCCACCGGGTACAGCGGGGCCTCCGGTGTCCCGCTGACCGCGGTGCGGCGCAGCGCCGTGACGCCCTCCGGCTGGCCGCCCGCCAGCACCGCGTCGAACAGGTCCACGCTGACGTGGTCCGCGAACCGGGGCACGGCCAGCTCCGCCAGCTCCTCGGCGGTGCGCGTGACGTCCAGGCTGGTGCCGATGCCCACGCCCGCGTCGTACAGCATGTCCAGGCGTTCCCGCGCGGTCTCGGCGCGTCCGGACAGGGCCCGCAGCTCCGTGGAGTCGCGGAGGGTGGCGACGCTGCCCGCGGGGCCGCCCCGGACGTCCGTGGGCCGCTGGTTGACCGCCAGCAGCCGGTCCTTGACCCGGTGCACCTCGTCGGTGGCGACCCGGCCGGAGGCCAGCAGCTCCGCGGTGTCGGCCGGCAGACCGAGGTCGAGGACGTTGCGTCCCTCGGCGTCGGGGGGCAGGTTGAGCAGGCGCTCGGCCTCGTCGTTGGCGAGCAGCAGCCGGCCCTTCGGGCCGACGATGAGCACGCCCTCGCGGACGCTGTGCAGGACCGCGTCGTGATGTTCGTACATCCGGGTCATCTCGCGCGGTCCCAGGCCGTGCGTCTGGCGCAGCAGCCGCCGGCCGACGAGCGCGGTGCCCGCCGTCGCCACGACCAGGCCGACCGCCGCCACGATCAGCACCAGCGGCAGCTGCCGTTCGGCGGCGCCGCCGACGTTCTCCGTGGTGATGCCGGCCGAGACCAGGCCCACGACCGTGCCGTCGGGTTCCTCGACCGGCACGATGGCCTGGACCAGCGGTCCGAGCGTCCCGTCGACCTCCTCGGTCACCGTCTCCCCGGCCAGGGCGGGGGCGATGTTCCCCACGAACTCCCGGCCGATGCGGTCGGGCTTGGGATGGGTGTAGCGGATGCCGTCGGTGTTCGTGACGACCACGAAGTCCACGCCGGTCGCCTTGCGCGCCGCCTCGGCCCGGGGCTGGAGCACAGCCGTGGGGTCGGGGGAGCGCAGCGCCGCCAGGATGCCGGGGGAGTTGGCGAACGTCTCGGCCACCGCGACGGACCGGTTGCGGGCCTCGACGGTGCTGTCGTGCCGGACCTGGAGCACCAGCGCCACCGCCGCGGCCACCACCAGCAGCAGCACGATGACCACGTTCATGACGAAGACCTGGGCGGCCACGCTGCGTCCGGACAGCGCCCGGCGCAGTGCCGAGTGACGCCGCCCCGCGTCCGTCCCCCGCCGTGTCGGGTCCGCGTCCCTTTGGTGTCGGGCGAGCGGGCCGCTGGGACGACGGGGTGACCGTTCTCCCGATCGACCCCTCAGTCGGACCATGTGCCCATGTCTACACTGCCGGGCTCCGTGAGGCGAGGGGCACCCCCTGTGCCCACGGGGTCCGCCGGACGGCGGGCCGTGGGCGCGGTCATCGGGAGCTCCCGGGGCGGGGACGGCGGGTGGCGAGCAGCAGGGCGATGTCGTCGGCGCGGTCCGTCGCGTGGCGGGAGGTCACGATGAGCCGGTCCGCGACGCCGGCCAGCGCACGCCTGCCGGGTCGCGCGGCGGGCGCTCCCGCCCTGGCCAGGGCCAGCCGCAGGGCGGTGATGCCGTCGTCGATGTCGCTGCCGGGCCGCTCCACCAGCCCGTCCGTGTAGAGGGCGAGGACGGCACCCGGCTCGACGCGGAACTCGGTCAGCGGATAGGGCGCCCCGGGGTCGACGCCGAGCACCACCCCACCGGGGAGGTCCAGGGCCTCGGTGCGTCCGTCCGGGTGGCGCAGGAGCGGGGGCGGATGGCCAGCGCGGGAGGCGAGGGCCCGTCCGGTGGCGGGGTCGAGCCGGATGTAGCAGCAGCTCGCGAACAGGCCCGGGTCCAGGTCGGCCAGCAGGTGGTTGACGCCGCTCATCACCTCGTCGGGCGGCCGGTCGCCGAGGGCGAAGGCGCGCACCGCGCTGCGCAGTTGCCCCATCGTGGCCGCGGCCTGCACGCCGTGCCCCTGCACGTCGCCGATGACCAGGGCCATGCCGTCCCCGGAGGCGACGACGTCGTACCAGTCGCCGCCCACCTCCATGCCCTGGGTGCCCGGCAGATAGCGTCCGGCGGTCTCCAGCAGGGGATGGGCGGGCAGCCGGCGGGGCAGCAGCACTCCCTGGAGGCCCCGGGCCAGCGCGGTCTCGGACTCGTAGCGCCGGGCCTTCTCCATGGCGTGGGCGATCAGCCCGGCCAGCGCGGTGAGCACCGCGCGTTCCTCGGTGCTGAAGCCGCGCGCGCGGTCGAAGCCGAGGATGCAGGAGCCGACCGGGCGTCCGGAGGCGATCAGCGGCAGGAAGGCGCGGGCGCCCTCCGTGGCGTCCAGCGGGATGCCCGGGTACGCGGCGGCCAGGTCGTGAATGGAGTCGAAGAAGAGCGGCCGGCCGCTGGTCAGCGTCTCGACTCCGGGCAGCCGGGCGTCCAGCGCGACGCCCTCGAAGGGCGCGAGGAAGCCCGGCGGGAAACCCGTCTCCCAGGCCAGGTGGAGGTGGCGGTCCTGGAGCAGGTAGATGGCGAGCCGGCGGCCGCCGAAGGCGGACAGCAGCTCCCGTACGACCACGGCGGACACCTGGCGTGCGGTGACCGCCTCGGTCAGGGCGACGGCCAGCACGATCGGGCGGTACTCGGCCGCCGTCGAGGCGATCGGCGGGGCGGGGGGGACGCCGGCCTCGGGCTCCGCCTCCGGCACTCCGTGCTCGGGGGTGAGGCCGGCAGAAGCGTCGGCCACCCGGTTGGCGGGCCGGAGGGTGCCCGTCAGGAGGTCGGGGCCGGGGTAGACGGAGACGGCCAGCCAGTCGCCCTCGAAGGGCTGCGGGGCGCTGCGGCGGCTGCCGTCGGGCGGGCGCCGGACATGGAAGCGGACCGGGTCGGGGGAGAGCAGCGCACCGCGCAGATGGTCCTCGTAGGCGGCCTGGTCCAGCCAGGGAACGGCCTCCCACAGCGAGCGGCCGAGCAGCCCGGCGCGGGGCCGGCCCAGCAGCTGGGCGGCGCGCGGGTTGGCGTAGACGACCGTGCCCAGCCGGTCCACGCAGAACACGCCGTCCGGCAGCAGGTCGGCGGCGGCGTCGGCCACGGTGCCGGCGAAGGGGTCGCGGACCGCTCCCCGTACGGTCACGCCGTCGGCGCGGGCCGCCCGCGGCCGCCACAGCTCGACCAGGCGCAGCGCCCCGTCCGCCGCGCGCACGTACAGGGGGAGCCGTGGCGGCCGGCCGGCGGCGGTCTCCCGCAGGGCGGCGGCGAGCCGGTGCCCGTCGTCGGGCGCCAGGACGGCGGTGAGCGACCCGAGCGCTGTGGTGGGTCCGGCGGTGCCCGCGGGCATGCCGAGCAGGACGCACAGCGGTTCGTCGAGGGTGACGGCGCCGGTGACCGGATCCCAGGCGAAGCTTCCGGCGTGCTGCGGGTGCCGTCCGGCGGGGGGCGGCCGGACGCACAGCGGTTCGCTCTCCCAGAGGACCGGCGGCGCGTCGCTGTCCTCGTCCAGGCGCTCCAGGGCCGCGCCCAGGTCCTGTGCGAGCCCCGCCATCCGGTCGGCGCCCTCCAGCACCTCGGCGGCGTCCGAGGCGGCGGGGCGCAGGACGGTCAGGACCCCGTACGTCCGCCTCGCCCCGGCGACGGGCACGTACAGCGATCCGAACGGGAACGGCAGGCCGGCCGCGAACTGCGGGTAGCGGCGCATGGTCTCCGCGGCGTTGGGCAGCACGACGCGGACACCCAGCCGGTAGGCGTCGGCGACCGGGAACGGGCTGTCGGTGTGCAGGCGCCACCAGGGCCGGAACAACCGTCCGGGCAGTCCGGCGAGCACGGCGAGCCGCAGGAGGCCGGGCGTTGCGGAGGGCAGGTAGACCCCGCTCACCCGGCCGCCGGCCGCGTCGACCGCCCGGACGCAGGCGTCGATCAGCAGCGCCGTCAGCCGTCCGGGCGTCCGGTCCGCTTCCTCGGCGCCTGCACTCATCGGCCCCACCTCGTCCGTGCGCCGCCGCGCGGGGCGACACAGCAAGAATGCGCCACCGCACCCGGGTCGCGCACGTGGTCGGTCCGCACGGGTGAGCGTGCCGGGCGTTGACCCCGCGGACGGGAATCCGTAACCTCCTCCGCGACATTCGGAAATCATTCCGAAAGTTTCGACGCTCCGTGATCCATGATCTCCGCCCTTCCGAACGGCCCCCGCACACCGATTCAAGGAACGGGATGACATGACCATGCCTTTGAGATGCCTGGCGAGGACGGCCGCCGCCGGACTCGTGGCCGTGGCCGCGCTGACGGCCGCGGGCCACACCGCCGAAGCCGAGGCCGCCGACACGCTCGGGTCCGCCGCGGCCGGCCAGGGCCGCTACTTCGGCGCCGCCGTTGCCGCGAACCACCTCGGCGAGGCCGACTACGCCGCCACGCTGGACCGCGAGTTCACCTCGGCGACGCCCGAGAACGAGATGAAGTGGGACGCCACCGAACCCAGCCGCGGCTCCTTCACCTTCGCCGCCGCCGACCGGGTCGTGGACCACGCGCAGAGCCGTGGCATGGACGTGCGCGGCCACACCCTCGTCTGGCACTCCCAGCTGCCGTCCTGGGTGGGCACGCTGGGCGCCGCCGACCTGCGCACCGCGATGAACGGCCACATCAACGGCCTGATGGGCCACTACAAGGGCGAGATCCACAGCTGGGACGTCGTCAACGAGGCCTTCCAGGACGGCGGCAGCGGCGCCCGGCGCAGCTCGCCCTTCCAGGACAGGCTCGGCGACGGCTTCATCGAGGAGGCGTTCCGCACCGCCCGCGCCGCCGACCCGGCCGCCAAGCTCTGCTACAACGACTACAACACCGACGGCGTCAACGCGAAGAGCAATGCCGTCTACGCCATGGTGAAGGACTTCAAGTCCCGCGGCGTGCCCATCGACTGCGTCGGCTTCCAGTCCCACTTCAACAGCGCCTCCCCGGTCCCCGCCGACTACCGGCAGAACCTCCAGCGCTTCGCCGACCTCGGCGTCGACGTGCAGATCACGGAACTCGACATCGAGGGCTCCGGATCGGCCCAGGCCGCCAACTACACCAAGGTGGTCGATGCCTGCCTCGCCGTCGACCGCTGCACCGGCATCACCGTGTGGGGCGTCACCGACAAGTACTCGTGGCGCAGCGGCGGCACCCCGCTGCTCTTCGACGGCGACTACCGGAAGAAGCCCGCCTACGACGCCGTCCTGACCGCCCTCGGCGGCTCGGGCGACCCGGGTGACCCCGGTGACCCGGGCGACCCCACGGCGAGTTGTACGGCCGCCTACACCCGGACCGCGGACTGGAGCAGCGGCTACAACGGCCAGGTCACCATCACGGCCGGCGACGCGCCCATCAGCTCCTGGACCGCGACGGTCACCGTGCCCTCGCCACAGTCCGTGTCGTCCCTCTGGAACGGCACTCCCACCTGGACGGGCAACGTCATGACGGTCCGCCCGAGTTGGAACGGCACCCTGGCGGCCGGGGCGTCGACCAGCTTCGGATTCACCGTGGCGAAGAACGGCAGCGGCGCCGCGCCCACGGTCGGCGGCTGCACCGCCTCCTGACCGCTCCCGCGCGCCGGACCGCCCACCGCCCGAGAGGGCCCCGGCGGTCCGGCGCACCGGGCCGTGCCTGTCCGAAAAACGGAGTGTCCGGGGGAAGTTGGGACAGAGGGACCGTGAAAGCCTCGCCGGTGCGTATCGTGAGGGGCCGGGACCCCGCTCCCCCACACGGCCCCGACCGGACGGTGAGGCTCTGTATGACTCCGGCGCACGGACCCGATGCCGCGGGCACCTCCGACGTGTCCACGGTGGTGGAGTTCAGGGGCGGTTCGGCGATGATCCCGGCCGCCCGGGACGTCGTGCACCGCTTCGTCACCCGGCTCGTCGAGCTGGGCGTCGACCTGGCCGACACCTTCCTGGACACCGCCCGCCTGGTCGCCAGCGAACTGGTCACGAACGCGCTGCGGCACGCGCCGGGACCCTGCCGGCTCCGGCTGACCCTGGTGGACGACCGGGTGGAGATCGCGGTCTCCGACACCGGGGACGCCTTTCCCACGTTCCTGCCCCGCGACCCCCTGCGGGTCGGCCGGCACGGCCTGGAGATCGTGACCCGCCTGTGCGGCGAGGTGATCACCAAGCCGCACGCCAAGGGGAAGACGGTGTACGCGCGCCTGCCGCTGACCTGACCGCCCTCAGTCGGTCAGCGCCTGCTCGACGCTAGGGAAGCAGGCGATGAGCCCGTCGACTCCGACCAGCCGCAGCACCCGCTCGACGGCGTCCCGCGGTGCCGCGAGCCGGAGCCACACCCCGCGGGACTCGGCCTCCTGGTGGGCGGATATGAGCACGTTGATGCCGCTGGAGTCCAGGAAGCCCACCTCGCCGAAGTCGACGACCGTGCCCGGTGCCGACTGCACCGAGGACAGCAGGACGTCGCGCAACTGGCCGCTGCCGTCGAGATCGACCTCGCCGGCGAGGATGACGATGCTGACGCCGTCGCCCGTGGTGGTACGGGTGATCAGCAGCCGCTCGGGTACTGCCGGTCCCTCGGTCTCCGCCACGCTGCCCTCACTTCTCGCATATGCCCGGCCGTCATTGGTGGCTTGATGGTAAGGGTCTTCGCGGTCCGCGGGGCCCACTTGCGCGGACCCGGGCCGACGGGATCGCCGGCCCCCGGTTTCGACGCGCGCGACGGCGTTCCTCTGACTACCGTCGAGGTGTGGTGGCTCATACATTCGAGGAGCTCGTGCACAAGCGTCGCGCGGCGGACCTGGCGCAGCACCGGGTCGAGGAACTGCGCGACTCGTACGGGCCTCCCACGCAGCATCGGTGGACCCCCCGGCAGTCCCACACCTACGAGACCGCCGTGCGGGCCTGGCGCGACCTGGACCGGGACGCGCGGACCGCGATGTCGGAGTACGTCAAGGAGGGAGGCCGGTCCCGGCACAAGATCGAGGCGAACGTCCGCAAGGCCGTCCAGGACGGTCCGCAGGGCCCCTGACGGGATAGACGCGGTTGCGGCGGCCGTCAGTCCCGCCGCGCCACGGTCTCGCCGACCAGGTCCCGTACGGCGTCCAGGGCCGCCGCGCGGTCCTCCGGCACCACGCCGATGCGGGTGCGCCGGTCGAGGAGGTCCGCCTCGTCGAGGGCGCCCTCGTGACGCAGCGCCCACAGCAGTTCGGCGCCGGTGACGGGGTGGCCCGGCAGTACCCGCTCGGCAAGCCGGGGGTCCCGGGCGGCGAGGGCCTGCACGTCGGGCGCCTCGGTGCCGTAGCGCCGCACCAGACGGTCCGGCGCCCGGACCGTTGCCAGGGTGTGCGGGGCGGCGGCGCCGACCAGGGGCAGGGCGGCGGTGGGGGAGGGGCCCGCGGCCAGGCCGCGGGCGGCGACGGCGGCGTCGACGGCGTCCTCGGCCATGCGCCGGTACGTGGTGAGCTTGCCGCCGACCACGGTGATCACGCCCTCCGACGAGGTGAGCACGGCGTGCCTGCGTGAGATGTCCGCCGTGCGGGGCCCGCCGCCCGCGCGGTCCGGCGAGGTGGTGTCCAGCAGGGGGCGCAGACCGGCGAAGGCGCCCACCACGTCCTCGCGGTGCACCGGGACGTCCAGGACCGAACCGAGCACGTCGAGCAGGAAGCCGACGTCGGTCTCGGGCACCTCCGGCACGTCCGGGACGTCGCCCTCCACGGGTTCGTCGGTCAGGCCGACGTAGACCCGGCCGTCCTCCTGGGGCAGGACCAGCACGAAGCGGTTGGTCTCCCCGGGGACCGGCACGTGCAGGCCCGCGGGGAGCGGGCCGAGGTGTTCGGAGCGCAGGACGAGGTGGGTGCCGCGGGAGGGGCGGACCCGGATGCCGTCCACCAGGCCGCCGGCCCACACCCCGGAGGCGTTGATCACCGCGCGGGCCCGCACCACACCCTCCTCGCCGGTCAGCTCGTCGCGTATCCGGGCGCCGTACGAGGTCAGTTCCAGCGCCCTGGTCCGGGTCAGGATCCGGGCGCCGCGGGCGGCGGCGGTGCGGGCGAGCGCGGTCACCAGCCGGGCGTCGTCGGTGAGCCGGCCGTCCCAGGACAGCAGGCCGCCGCGCAGCCGGTCGGAGCGCAGGGCCGGCGCGAGGTGCCGGGTCTCCACGGCGGACAGCCGGCGCGGCGCGGGCAGCGTGGCCCGGGCCGTGCGCGCCGCGAGCCGCAGGGTGTCGCCGGCCCGGAAGCCGGCCCATGCCAGCGCGGCCTGGCCGCGGGAGACCAGCGGCGTCAGCGGCAGCACGAAGGGCTGGGCGCCCACCAGATGGGGAGCGGTGCGCTCCATCAGCACCCCGCGCTCCACCGCGCTCTCGTGGGCGACGTCGAGCTGGGCGGAGGCGAGGTAGCGCAGGCCGCCGTGGATCAGTTTGGAGCTCCAGCGGGAGGTGCCGAAGGCCAGGTCGTGGGCGTCCACGGCGACGACGCTCAGCCCGCGGGCCGCCGCGTCCAGGGCGGCCCCCGCGCCGGTGGCGCCGAGGCCGACGACCAGGACGTCCACTACGGGCCCGCCCACGGTGTCGGCCAGCTCGCGGGCGCGCCGCGCCGCGGACAGGGAGGCCGCCCCGGCGGCGGGGCTGCTGGTGGGGCTCATGGCGTGAGGGTCCTTTCCAGGATGGTCCGCAGCTCCGCGAGGAAGGCCGCGGAGGTCAGCTCGTCGTCGTCCTCGTCGGTCATGGTCCGCAGCGACAGGGCGAAGGACTGGACGACCAGCAGGACCGACCGCGCCTGCCGCTCGGGGTGCGTCCGGCGCACCGAACCGTCGGCGTGGCCCTGTCCCAGCGCGTCCTCCAGCAACTCCAGCAGGGCCTCCTGGCTCGCTCCGCGCCGGTCCAGGACGTAGGGCAGGAGCAGCTCGGGATCGACGTCGACGATCTTGCGGAAGAGCGGGTGCGCGCGGAACCTCTCCACCCCGGCCACCAGCCCCTCGACGACGCGCGGGCGCGTCCCGGTGCCCGGCCGGGGCTCCGGGATCGCCCCGGTCGCCACCGAGATCCACTCTCGGGTCATCAGGTCGCCGACCAGGGACCGCACGTCCGGCCAGCGCCGGTACAGGGTCATCCGGGAGACGCCGGCGCGGCGGGCGACGTCGGTCATCGTCGTCCGGCGGACCCCGACGGCCATCACGCAGTCGCGCACGGCGTCGAGCACCGTGTCGTTGTCCGAGGGGTTCGGCCGGCCCGAGTGGTTGTGACGGTTAGGCGTCATGTGTAACAGTGTAATGCCCCGCCGGGTGGTGCGGCAGGCATCCCCCGAAGCGACCGTGAGGACGACAGGCCATGGACATGCTGTGGAACGGCTGGGGCGACCCGGCCAGGGCGACACCGCTGCCGGACACGGTGACCGGGCTGCTGCGCGAACTGCTCGGCGTCAAGCCCCGCGACGCCGCCCCGCTCCCGCTGGCGGAGATCGACGTCCCCGCCTCGCCCCTGGACGAGACCGCCCGCCGGGCCCTCACGGCCGCGGTCGGCGGCCGTGCGGACGACGTGCGCACCGACGCGGAGACCCGCGTGCGGCACACCCGCGGCAAGTCCACCCCCGACCTGCTGCTGATGCGGACCGGCGACGTCACCGACACCCCGGCCGCCGTGATCCTGCCCGACGGCCACGACGAGGTGCTGGCCGTGCTGGAGGCCTGCGCCGAGCACCGGCTGTCCGTCGTCCCCTTCGGCGGCGGCACCTCCGTGGTCGGCGGCCTCGCCCCCGGGCACCGCGGCGCCTTCGTCGCCCTCGACCTGCGCCGCATGAACCGCCTGCTCGAACTCGACGAGGTCTCCCGCACCGCCCGCCTGCAACCCGGCCTGCGCGCCCCCGAGGCCGAGGCGCTGCTCGCCGCGCACGGGTACACCCTCGGCCACTTCCCGCAGTCCTACGAGTGGGCCACCATCGGCGGCTTCGCCGCCACCCGCTCCAGCGGACAGGCCTCCGCCGGCTACGGCCGCTTCGACGAGATGGTCCTCGGCCTCACCCTCGCCACCCCCGAAGGCACCCTCGTCACCGGCCGCGCCCCGCGCTCGGCCGCCGGACCCGACCTGCGCCAGCTCGTGCTGGGCTCGGAGGGCGCCTTCGGCGTCATCACCTCCGTCACCGTCCGCGTGCGGCCCGTGCCCGAGGTCCGCCGCTACGAGGGCTGGCGCTTCGCCTCCTTCGACGCGGGCGCCGCCGCCCTGCGCAGGCTCGCCCAGGACGGCCCGCGCCCCACGGTGCTGCGGCTCTCCGACGAGACCGAGACCCTGATCGGCCTCGCCCAGCCCGACGCCCTCGGCTCCTCCCTCGACCGGCAGGACGCCGGATGCGTGGCCGTCGTCGGCTTCGAGGGCACCGGGGCGGACACCGCGCACCGCCGCGAGGAGGCCGCCGCCGTCCTGGGTGAGAGCGGGGGCACCTTCGCGGGCGAGGAGCCGGGTGAGCGCTGGGCCCACGGCCGCTACTCGGCGCCGTACCTGCGGGACTCCCTGCTCGACGCCGGGGCGCTGGCCGAGACCCTGGAGACCGCGACCTACTGGTCCCGCGTCCCCGCCCTCTACGCCGCCGTCCGCGACGCGCTCACCGGCACCCTCACCGACGCCGGCACCCCGCCGCTGGTCATGTGCCACATCTCGCACGTCTACGAGAACGGCGCCTCGCTCTACTTCACCGTCGTCTCCGCCCAGGGCGACGACGCCGTGGCGCACTGGACCCGCGCCAAGCACGCGGCCAACGAGGCGATCCTCGCCGCGGGCGGCACCATCACCCACCACCACGGCGTCGGCACCGACCACCGCGACTGGTACGTCCAGGAGGCCGGCCCCCTCGGCATCGCGGCCCTGCGCGCGGTCAAGCACAGCCTGGACCCCGCCGGCGTGCTCAGTCCGGGCGTCCTGCTGCCGGCGGACTGACCCCGCCGACCGGCACCCCGCGCACCCGTGAGACAACAGTCCGGCACCATCCGTCAGCCCGGAGGCACATCGATGCGACAGTTCACCGCCGTCGTCAACCCCACCGCGGGCGGCGCCACCTCGGCCGCCGCGCTGCTCGGGGTGGCCCGGCTGCTGCGGGAGGCGGGCGCCGGGCTGGAGACCGAGTACAGCCACAGCCTCGCGCACGCCCGGGAACTCGCCCGGCGCGCCGGTGACCGCGGCCGGGTGGTGCTCGCCGTCGGCGGCGACGGGATGGCGGGCGGGATCGGCGGCGCGCTCAGCGGCACCGGGGCCCTGCTCGGGCTCGTCCCGGCCGGGCGCGGCAACGACTTCGCCCGCGCGCTGAAGCTGCCCACCGACCCGGCCGGGCTCGCCCGGGTACTGCTCGACGGCGAACCCCGCTCCGTCGACACCATCGAGGTCACCTCGGCCGTCCACGACCGCGCCGTCGTGCTCGGCAGCGTCTACGCCGGGGTCGACGCGCTCGCCAACCACCACGCCAACAGCGCGCGCCTGCTGCGCGGCACGGCCTCCTACTACGCGGGCGCGCTGCGCGCCGTCGCCGGCTGGCGCCCGACCCGCTACCGGGTCACGGTCGACGGCGAGGAGCACGCCTTCACCGGCTACACCGTGGTGGCCGCCAACTCCGGCTACTACGGCTTCAACCGGCTCATCGCGCCCGCCGCCGAGGTGGACGACGGCCTGCTGGAGGTGGTGATGATCCACGACGCGCCGCGGTGGCTGTTCTTCAAGCTGATGAACGAACTCGAGACGGGCGCCCACGTCCACCGCCCCCAGGTCCGCGTCCTGCGCGGCAGGGAGATCCGCATCGAGGCGGACCGGGCGATACCCTACGGCGCCGACGGAGAGGTCGAGGCCGCCGTCCCCGTCACCGCCCGGGTACTGCCCGGCGCCCTGCGCGTGCTGTCAGAACCCGCGCGGACGTCCTAGGCCGTGTCCGCCGAGTGCGTCACCGCCACCGGACCGAACGAGACCCGGGTGCGGCCGCCGTCGTCCGCCCAGACCACGTCGACGTGGCTCTCACCCGGCACGACCTCCGTGACGGCCTCGGCGATCGACATGGTCACCGGCTCACCGGTGAGTGCCGCCAGGCAGACGTGCAGGGTGGTCCCGCCCGCCTCGCCGGACAGCCGGGGCAGCTCGGCCCACGGCACGTACGCCGTGCCCTGCGGGGCGCGCACCGTCTCGGTCCCGGACAGCCAGCCGTGCAGTCCGTGCAGCGCGGAGACCAGGGGCTCCTCGGGGCCGGTGGCCCACCCGGTGTGCGTCACCCGGGCCCCCCGCGGCGCCCCGACGACCCGGTGCACCCGCAGTTCGTACGGGCCCCGGGCCACCGTCACGCTCTCCACCCGCAGCCCCGGCACCATCGGGGCGCCGCCGGTGAAGACGGGCCGGTGCCAGGACGCCGCCCAGCCCCAGCCGTCGCCCTGCCCGGCGCCGAGCGGGTGGATGCGGCGGCGGACGCTGCCCCGGCCGCCCACCTCGACCGACAGGTGGTTGTCCGCGGCGTTCTCCCCGGCCGTGGGGCCGGTCCGGGTCGAGTAGGCCTGCCGGCCGTAGTGCGGGTCGTCCTGGTCCGCCGACTCGCCCTCGTGCGGCCGGACATGGTCGCTGCCGTGGTTGTGCAGCCGGACGATCCCGTCCTCGCGCGTCGACTGCACCAGCAGCCCCGGCGCGGCGAGGGCGAGCACGCGGTCCGCCTCCTCCACCGGCGCCGGCTCCTCGGGCGCCGTCCACAGCGGGTGGCCGGCCGGGGCGAGGAGCGACACGAACGCCTTCGACGCCCAGTACGGGGAGGCCGGTCCCGAGTACGGCTGGAGGGTCGCCTCGTGCGGGCCGAACCACCCCAGGCTCAGCAGCCCCTCGTCGCTCAGCGCCCCGCGGTCCATGAAGTACCGCAGGCTGCCGCTCACCAGCCGCCGCGAGGCACCGGGCGACAGCGGGGTGTGCCCGGTCAGCGCGCCCAGGCCCACGGCGGACGACGCCGCGAAGCGGTAGGTGAGCGAGCGGCCGTAGTGCAGCGGCGCGCCGTCGGCGCCGAACATCAGGGCGAACCCCTCCAGGTGGGCCCGCAGCCGCTCCCCGTACCGGCCGAGGGCGCCGGCGTCGCCGCCGAGGTGGGCGTCGAGCACCGGGTACAGGTGCAGCGCCCAGCCGTTGTAGTGGTCGAAGGCGCGACCGTCGCCGTCGGCGTACCAGCCCCCGCCCCGGTACCAGCCCTCCATCAGCTCCAGCGCCCGCTCCCGTGCCGCGGCCGTCTCCGCGTCGCCGCGGCCGACCGACTCCAGGAACCCGGCGACCGTGTACGGGAACAGGTACCAGTTGTTCGGCGCCGGCACGTGCCGCAGCGCGCCGCGCAGCCACTCCTCGACCCGGTCCTGGACCCCGGCGTCGAGGTTCTTCCACAGCCACGGCGCGGTCAGCCGCAGCCCGAGCGCGACCGACGCCGACTCGACCATCGGCTGGCCCTGCACGTCGTGGTCGAGGATCAGCGGCCAGGACTCGGTGTCGTCGCGGCCGGGGGTGAGGGTGCCCGAGGCGAGGCCGCGCGCGTAGCGGCCCAGCCAGTCGTGCGGGTCCGCGCCGTCGGCGCCCGCGACCCGGAAGGCGGCCGCGAGGAACGTCCGCGCGAAGCCTTCCAGGCCGTCGGAGCGCACACCGGAACGCGACGGGCGTCCCGGCAGGTCGAGCAGGGCGCCGCCCGGGGTGCTCCAGCGCCACGCGGCCCACAGCAGCCCGTCGGCGACGGCCTCCCAGTGAGCCCGGGTCCAGCCGGTGTACGGGCTCGACGCACGGTCCTCGGTGGGCAGTTCGAAGGGGATGCTCATGCCAGGAACGCCAGCCTTTCGCGTCGTACGGGATGGAGGAAGCCGGCGCCGGACGCCCAGCGGGTCGTCTCGGCGAGCGCGAGGTCGGCCAGGCGGCGCCACTCGTTGCCCTCGGAGCCGGCGAGGTGCGGGGTGATCAGGGCGTGCTCGCATTCCCACAGCGGATGGTCCGGCGGCAGCGCCTCGGGGTCGGTGACGTCCAGCACGGCCCGGATCCGGCCGGCCACGACGGCGTCGGTGAGCGCCTCCTGGTCGACGACCGCCCCGCGGGAGGTGTTGATCAGCACCGCGTCGGCCGGCATCGACTCGATCAGCGCGCGCCCGACCAGCCCGCGGGTGGTGGGCAGCAGCGGGGTGTGCACGCTGACGGTGTCGCAGCGCGCGAACAGCTCCGGCAACTCGACGCGTTCCACGCCCAGTTCGGCGGCCTCCGCGTCGCTGACGTACGGGTCGTGCAGCAGTACCCCGATGTCGTGCGGCCGCAGCAGCTCCACGACCCGGCGGCCGATCAGCGAGGCCGACAGGATGCCGACCGTGCGCCGGTAGTTGCCTACGCCGCGCGAGGTGCGCAGCCAGTTGCCCCGGGTCCGGGTGGCCCGGTAGTCGCGGGCCCGCTCCAGCACCCGCTTGCCGCTGAGCAGGATCATGCCCAGGGTGTACTCCGCGACCGGCAGGGCATTGGCCGCGGCGGCCGAGGAGACCTCGACGCCCCGCTCCCAGCACGCGTCGGTGACATGCCCGCGGACACTGCCCGCCGTGTGCACCACGGCCCGCAGCGCCGGAGCCGCCCGCAGCACCTCCGCGTCCAGCGGCGGACAGCCCCAGCCGGTGATCAGCAGGTCCACGTCGGCCAGCACCGACCGGGCCCGCGAGGTGGACAGGTCGTCCAGCACCGGGAACGGCGCGAGTTCGCAGACCCGGCGGAACGCGCCGAGCGACTGGGGGTCGAGGACGGCCGAGGCGGCGTCCGGGGACATGGCCACGGCGGCACGGGGCCGGAAGCCGGGTCCGGGGGCGTACGGGGTCACTTGACGGCTCCGGCGGTCAGGCCGCTGCGCCAGAATCGCTGGAGCAGCACGAAGGCGAGGATGAGCGGCAGTACGGCGAGCAGTGAACCCATGATCACCACGGGGTAGTACTCCGGCGACACGGACGCCGAACTGTTCCACTGGTACAGGCCGAGACTGACGGGATACAGGTCCTGGTCGGACAGCATCACCATGGGCAGGAAGAAGTTGTTCCAGATCGCGGTCAGCTGGAAGAGGAAGACGGTGATCAGGCCCGGCCCCAGCATCCTCAGCGCCACCCGGACGTACGTGGTCAGCTCGCCCGCCCCGTCCACGCGCGCCGCCTCCAGCACCTCGTCGGGCACGTAGCCGCGCGCGAAGATCCGGCCCAGGTAGACGCCGAACGGGTTGAACAGCACCGGGATGAACACCGCCCAGAAGGTGTTCACCAGGCCGGCCTCGGACGCCATCAGGTACAGGGGCAGCGCGAGGACCGTCTGCGGCACCATGACCGCCGCCAGCACCAGCCCGAACAGCTTCTCCTTGTGCCGGAAGCGGTACTTGTCGAAGGCGTAGCCGCAGGCCACGCTCACCAGCGCGCCCAGGGCCGCCCCGAGGACGGCGTACAGCAGGCTGTTGACGTACCAGCGGCCGTACAGCCCGCCGTCCATGGCGAACAGGTCGCCGAGGTTCTGGAAGAACGAGAAGTCGCTCAGGGAGAGCAGGTCGCTGCTGAACAGGGCGTCCCGCGTCTTGCTGGAGGCGAGCACCAGCCACAGCACGGGCAGCAGCGTGTAGAGGACGGAGACGGCGACGACCACGTTGACCGTGAGGCGGCCCAGCAGTCTCGGGCGGAGCAGCGAACTGTCGGTGGCGCTCATCGGGCCTCCTCGGCGTCGGCGCGGCTGGTGAAGCGGGTGACGCCGTAGGACAGGGCGATGGTGCACACCAGCAGGACGACCGAGGCGGCCGCCGCGAGACTGTAGTTGTTGCGGGTGAAGGCCGCGTCGTAGATGTACATGCTGGGCGAGAAACGGGAGCTGATCATCGGGGAGGACTGGCTGAGCAGCATCGGCTCGGTGAACAGCTGGAGCGCCCAGATCAGCGTGAAGATCGCCACCATCACGATGGAGGCTCGCACCAGTGGCGTCTTGACCTGGAGCGCGGTGCGCACCGGCCCCGCGCCGTCCACGACGGACGCCTCGATCACCTCGCGCGGCACGGCCTGGAGAGCGGCATAGAAGACCACCATGTTGTAGCCGAGGTTGCTCCACAGCGCGATGTTCACGATGGACGGGATCACCGTGTGCACGCCCAGGAAGTCGATCGTGATGTCGCCCTTCGCGAACAGCTCGATGACCGGACTGATGCCGGGCGTGTACAGGTACAGCCAGATCAGCGCGGCGATGATGCCGGGCACCGCGTGCGGCAGGAACAGGCCGAGCTGGGCGAAGGCGCGCAGCCGGACCACGCCGGAGTCCAGCAGCAGGGCGAGGACGAGCGCGCCGGCCACCATCAGCGGGATGTAGATCAGGCAGTACAGGGCGACTGTGCCGAGCCCGCCGAGGAAGGTGGGGTCGGTGAGCACGGCGGCGTAGGAGCGCAGTCCGACGAAGACCGTGCGCTCGGGGCCGAAGCCGAGTCCGGGCTGGTCGTCGCTGTAGAAGCTGAGGTAGACGGCGGTGCCGACGGGGATCAGGAAGACGGTGACCAGCAGGGCGAAGAACGGCGTCATCAGGACGCCGCAGGCGGCCAGTTGGCGCCGCTTGGCGGCTCTGCGGGCGCGGATGCCGGAGGCGGAGGGCTCCGGGGCGGCGGCGCGGGTCGCGCCGGCCGGCACCCGTGAGTGGGTCGTCGTGGTCATGGGTGTCACCTGCCTTTCGTCGGCTCAGGTGCTGCGCTGGGTGGTGGACAGGCCGAGGGCCTTCAGGTCGGGCATGGTGCCCTCCTGCGCGGTGCGCAGCGATTCGACGAGGCTGCCCTGGCCGCCGCCGACGCGGGCGAACGAGTCCTGCATGACCTTCTGGGTCGCGCTCATCCGCGGCCCCCACAGCCACTGCTCGCCGATCTTCTCGGCCTCCTGCTCGAACAGGGTGTAGATGTCCTGCCCCCCGTAGTACGAGCGGTCGAAGGCGTCCCGTCCCACCGGCACCAGGTCGGGTGCGGCCGGGTACTGGCTGCTGGTGCCGCTGGAGAGGCGGGCGCGCAGCGCGTCGGGGTGGGAAACCTGCCACTCGATGAACTCCATGGCGGCCTCGGGGTGCCGGCTGTCCTTGGTGACCGCGAAGGTCGACCCGCCGTGCGTGCCGGCGGACGGGCTGCCGGTGTCCCACTGCGGCAGCGGCGCGATCCGCCACTGGCCCTTCTGCCCGGGCCGCGCGTTCATCTGCGCGCCGGCGTCCCACGCGCCGCTGAGCCGGGTGAGGACCAGCCCGTTGCCGATCTGCGCGTCGGACTGCCGGCTCTCGACCGCGTTCATGAAGACGTGGTCGCGGTCGATGAGCCGCTGCCAGTAGTCCGCGACCCGCCGGGACGGCGCGTCGGCCAGGGACACGTTCCAGGCGCCCTCGGAGGTGTCGAACCACTGGGCGCCCGCCTGCCAGGCGTAGCAGGCCATCTGCGTCATCCCGTCGGTGGGGAAGAGCACCAGCCGCCGGTCCGGTGCCTTGCGGCGTACGGTCGCGGCCTGCTCGGCGAACTCGTCCCAGGTGCGCGCGACGTCCAGGCCGAAGCGGTCGAACAGGTCGGCGCGGTAGTGCATGACCATGGGTTCGACGTCCAGCGGCACGGCGAACACGCGGTCCTCGAACGTGGTCAGTCCGAGCGCCTGCGGCAGCAGCTTGCGGCGCAGGCGCTCGCTCACCAGGTCGGTGATGTCGCGGGCGACTCCGTCGATGGCGTACCCGGGGACCTGCGGATACTCGATGGTGGCGACGTCGGGCGCGTTGCCCGCCCGGGCGGCGTTGCTGAGCTTGGCGTAACCGCCCTGCCCGCCGGAGGGGATCTGCTGGAAGTCGACCTGGATGGTGCGGTGGGTGCGGTTGAAGGCGTCGACCACCTCCTGGCTGCCGCGCAGGGCGGACCAGAAGGTGACGCGCGTGGTGGTTCCGGTGCGGGCCGACGATGCCCCGTTCCCCCCGCTGCAGGCGCTCACGGCTCCTGTCAGGGGTACGGCGGCCATCGCGGCGAGCACGGACCGACGGCTCTGTCGTCCGGGCATGGCGCCTCCCGCGGCTCCTGCGTGTCCGCGGGGGTGCGGCCACGACTGTTCGGGACACGGGAATCCTGAACGCCCCGACTCAAACGGTCAAGAGATCGATCAGAAGAAAATGAAACGCTCAAACGCTCACTCGGTCGACTGCCCGGCCGGCACCTCGGTCGGCAGCCCGGAAAGGTACTCGGTCGATCCGCGCACCATCAGCCGCGGCAGCAGCTCGACGCGCCGGCCCGGCCGGGTCCCGGGCGGCTCGGACAGCCGCTGGAGCAGCAGCTCCGCCGCCATGCGCCCGACCTCGGCCTTCGGCGGCGCCACGGCCGTCAGCGGCGGCGAGCCCAGCCCGGCCACCACGTCGTCGTACGCCACGACCGAGCAGTCCTCCGGCACCCGCACCCCCTCCTCCGCCAGCCGCTGGACGATCATCAGCGCGTCCACGTCGCCGTGCAGCACCATGGCGGTCGCCCCCAGCTTGCGCGTCAGCGCGGGCGGCTCGGCCGTCTCGTCCGCCGTGTACGGCCCGTCCACCCCGGCCTCCGGCGAGACGAGGGTCCACGCCCACCGCTCCACCAGGGGATGCGCCTCGGCGATCTCGGTGAACGCGGCGCGCAGCGAACGGGCGGTCGGACTGTCGTGCCGCGTGGCGAACACGATGCGCCGGTGACCTAGGCCCACCAGGTGCTCCACCGCCAGGTGCGCGCCGTACCAGTGGTCCGAGCACACCGAGTCGAGGGCGTGCAGCGCGCTGCCCCGCCAAGGGCGGCGCTCCATCAGCACCGTCGGCACCCCGGTACCGGCGAGCCACTCGTGGTCGGCGGCCTCCTCGGCCCGGCCGCGCCAGCGCGGGGCGATCAGCAGCCCCTGCGCGCCGTCCGCCAGCGCCCGCTCCACCAGGGGCCGTTCGGCGCCGGAGGCCTGGGGCGCGAGGTGCAGGGCGATCCGCAGCCCCGACTCCTCCAGGACCGTGCGTGCGCCGTGCAGGGTCTCGGTGAGGTACGAGTGCCGCACCGGAACCACCACCGCCACCCGGTCCCCGGCCGCCCCGCCGGTCTCCGCGGGCGCCTCCCGGTCCGGCAGCGTGGACCGGACGACCCCGTGCCCGCGCGCCAGCCGGCCCTCACGCGTCAGCTCCTCCACGTCCCGGCGCACGGTGACCACCGAGACCTGCAACTCGTCGGCGAGGTCCCGCACCCGCGCGGTACCGCGCGCCTGCACCGCCGCCAGGATCCTCTGGCGCCTGAGATCGACCGGCTCCCGCATCAGGTCTCCCCACCCGTGAATGTTCGTTTGAGCGATTCGTCGCCATCATAGCGATCGCTCGTGCGGGGTGCCCTTGCGTTCCCTGGGGTCTAGGGCTCGGGATCGGCGAGGAGGGGGCCCAGCGGACCAAGGTCGAGGTTGAGGTCGGCACGGCTCAGGCCGTGCTGGGCGCACAGGTCGTCCATCCGCTCGTCGAGCAGCATGAGCGCCGTGCCGAGCCGGTCCTCCTGCGCCGCGCTGAGGGTGCCCTCGTCGAAGCGGCGCACGGCCTGGCGCTCCATGAGCTGGCGCAGCAGCTCGACGACCGTGAGCACCAGGGCGGCCAGGTCGTTCGTGACCCGCTCGGGGTCCAGGTCGAGGGAGTGCTCCCGGCGCCCGGTCACAGCGGACCGCTGTCCGGCCAGGGTGCGGGCATCCGCTCGCTCACCGACGCCAGCAGCGCGTGCAGGGAGATCCGCACCAGCGGCACGTCCGCGACGGCCAGGACCAGGTCGCCGCTGACCACGACCCCGGTCGCCAGCACCCGGTCCAGCAGGTCCACGAGGGGCACCCCGACCGGCGCGTACTGCTCCGGGCCGCCCCAGGGGACGGGCGCCGGGCCCGGCGTTCGGGTGTCCGCGACCGTCATACGGGGACCTCCTGGCCGGGGCGGGCGTCCGGTTCCTCATCCAAGCGCGCGAAGGAGTACGGGATCCACGGCCCCGACGCGTCGGCCCGTACGGCAGGATGCCGCCCCTCGGCGGTGAGCCCGGCCAGGGCGCGGGTGAAGGCGGCGCGGTCGGCGTCCTCCACCAGGTAGGCGGCGTTGAGGAGTTGCGGGGTGCGGCGGCCCGTCAGCCGCTCGCTCTGCGGCCGGTGCCGGGTCGCGGCGACGGCGTACCGCCGCAGCTCCGCGTCGACGGCCTCCGCCTCGGCCCGCGCCCTTCCGTGCGCCTGCTGCCGATCCCGCCGCCGTGCGCTGGCCCGGCTCAGGTAGGCACGGCCACCGGAGCCGGAGCCGGAGCCGGACCCGGACC
This sequence comes from Streptomyces sp. NPDC107500, assembly GCF_055582785.1. Taxonomy (NCBI): domain Bacteria; kingdom Bacillati; phylum Actinomycetota; class Actinomycetes; order Kitasatosporales; family Streptomycetaceae; genus Streptomyces; species Streptomyces sp. NPDC107500. Next base: position 443,004 of record NZ_JBVJPF010000004.1, on the reverse strand, counting down.
CGGTGCCCGGGTCGGCGGGGGCCGTCGGGAGGTCGTCCGGCGCTCCCTCGGCGGCGTGCACCTTCACCGCCCACTCGGTGCGGTTCCGGAGACGGTCGAGTAGCGCCTCCAGTACCGGCCGCCGGTCGCAGACGGCCCGTACCGCCGACCGGTCGCCGCGGTACAGCGTCGCCATCGGCAGGGGTACGACCGCACCCCGCCCCGCCGCCGCCTCGACGGCCCGGTGGTGGGCGCGGGCGCAGCGTTCCAGGTCGGTGGGCCGGTTGAGGCGTTCCGCCAGGGCCTCCTCGTCGAACAGGGCCGCGGGGACGTCCTGGACGACCAGGCACAGACCGCCGCCCGCGTCGAGCACGCGCAGCGGACCGCCCTCCTCGTGACCGGTCGCCGAGGCGAGCGCGGCGGGGTCCGGCGGGGTGCCGGTGACGGCGAAGGCGCAGACGATGCCGGGCTCCACTCCCGGGTCCGCGCTCACCGGGCGGCTCCCGACGTCTCCTCGACCGCGGCCGCCGCGCCGTCCCCCTCGTCGTGCTCCAGGCCGTCGTCCAGGGCGTCGAGCCGGGCCCGCAGGCGCGCGTTCTCCTCGACGAGAGCGTCCCGCGCGGCCCGGGACGACAGGGCCGGGTCGGTCTCCCACCAGTCGATGCCCGCCTTCTTCGCGGTGTCCACCGAGGCGATGAACAGCCGCAGCCGGATGGTGAGGAGTTCGATGTCGAGGAGGTCGATCTTGATGTCGCCGGCGATGACGATGCCCTTGTCGAGGACCCGTTCGAGGAGGTCGGCGAGGCTGCCGGTGGCGGGCGGACAGGCCAGGGGGTCCGAGTCCGCGTACCGGTGGTCGAGGTCGGTCACCGGACGCTCCTCGCCCCGTCAGCCCCGTCAACGGCGTCGGCGGGCACGGTCGTCGTCCTCGTACTCGTCCTCGTACCCGTCCCCTTCGTCCCCTTCGTCCTCATCGTCTTCGTACTCACCGTCCTCGTCCTCGTAGTCACCGTCCTCGTCTTCGTCTTCCTCGTCGTCCTCTTCCTCGTCGTCCGCGTACTCGTCCTCCTCGTCGCCGTTCTCCTCCTCCAGGGCCTCCTCGTGGGTCCGGACGACCTCGCCGTCACGGATCTCGCCGCGCCAGCCCTCGACCTCCTCCTCGTCCACCAGCGTCACGTGCCGCGCGAAGTGCTTCAGGTCCAGCCGCAGCCGGCGCCCCTGGGCGCGCCAGAGGTTGCCGGTCTTCTCGAAGAAGCCCGACGGGTAGTACTCGCAGACCACCACCACCCGGGTCAGCCGGGGCGCCAGCTCGTGGAAGGTGACCGCGCCGCGCGTGCTGCCCTTGGCGCCCTCGGAGGTCCACACGATCCGCTCGTCGGGGACCTGTTCCTGGACGGTCGCCTTCCAGCTACGGCTGGACGGGCCGACCTTGAGGTTCCAGTTGCTGGTCACCTCGTCCTCGGCGCTGACGCTGCGGACGCCCTTGGTGAAGTCGCTGAACTCCTGGAGCTGAGTCCACTGGTCGTAGACGACGCGCAGGGGGACGCCGATGTCGACGACCTCCATGATGTGCGTCGCCTTGATACTGCCGGCGCCGGTCTTGCCACCGCCCCCGCTGCCCTTGTCTCCGCCGTTGCCGTTGCCGTTGCCGTTGCCGTTGCCGTTTGCGGAGGCGGTGAGGCGATCGGTGAGGCCGCCGATCCGTTCCCCCGCCTTGCCGACGAGGCTGTGCCCCCGGGCGGAGAGGTATCCGCCGAGGGCGTCCTTGAGGCCGCCGAGAGGGGACGGCGTGTCCTTGTCCTGCCGGTCGGGGGTCATCCGCGTCCCCCTCCCCGCCGGCGCGAACCGGTGGTCTTCTTCGCGGGAGCCGCCTTCTTCGCGGGCGCGTCCTTCTTCGACGGGCTCTTCGCGGTCTTCTTCGCGGCCTTCTTGGCCGTCTTCTTCGCAGGGGGCGCGGCCTTGCGCGGCGGAGCCTTCTTCGCCGTACGCCGACGCGGGGCGGGTTCGGACTCGGGCTCGGGCTCGCGGTCCTCCTCCTCGTCCTCCTCGTCGAAGTAGGCGTCCTCGTCCTCCGCGTCCTCGTCCGGGCCCTCGTCGTCCCTGTCGTCCCTCCGGCCCTCGCCGGTGAGCGCGTCGGTGCGGTCGCGGAGGGAGTCCGCCAGACCGGTGAGCCGTCGGTTCGCCGCGGCGGTGGCGGCCGCGCGCCCGGCGGTCAGCAGTTCCCCGCGCAGCTGCTCGGTGAGTTCGCGGATCTGCGGCGCCTGCTGGAGCCCGCCCAGTCCCTGGGAGAGCAGGTCGCCCGGCGACAGGCCGATGCGCCGCCCCGCGAGGTAGGAGCCGACCGCGAAGGCGAGCTTGGCCTTCTTCGTGCGCCCCAGGAGGTATCCGCCTGCCATGGCTGCCGCCAGGGCCGTCTTGCTGTCGCTCATGCGTGCCTTCCCTGCGCTCGGTCCATGGTGGTCGTACGGCCGCCCGGGCGGCCCGGACGGGCCGGGCGTTCGAGGAGAGCGAGGAGCCGCTCCTCCTCCCGTTCGAAGGCCGCCTCGTCGATGGCGCCCTCGTCCAGGGCCCGGTTCAGCGCGGCCAGCCTCGCCTGCACGGCGCGCGGGTCGTGGACCTGGCGCCGGGCCTCCTGGAGCAGGTGGTCGGCGATCCACGCCGTGCCGCGCACCGGCGCGAGGGGCAGCAGGAGGAGCCCGCTCACGATGCCCACCCCGTCACCGCCCCGCCGTCGCGGGACGCGGCTCGACGAAGCTGTAGCAGGGCAGGGGGCCTGTCACGCTGAGCGCCAGCCGGCCCCCGCAGGCACGGGCCACCGCGTCCACCGCCTCCCGGAACCGGCGCTCGTCGCCCGCGCGCAGCAGGAACGACGCGCTGAGCACCTGATCGCCGTCGGTCGTGCCCCCGGCCGCGCGCACCGCCAGCGGCGTCAGACGGTCCAGGACCTCCCGCGCGGCGCGCCGTGCCTCCCGGCGTACGCCGAGCGCGAGCGCCTCTCCCAGCCGGACGTTGGCCTCGTAGTCGGGACGGCGCCGGGTGCGCAGCGCCATGGACCGCAGGCTCTCGTCGCGGCGTACCAGATCGGCGAAGTGGCCCGGCACCACCGTGCCCTTGACGTTGAGTTCGACGCATCCCCGCACCTCTTCGAGCTGCTGCGTCAAGTGGGCCGAGTCGGCGCGCAGTTGGGCGAGCAGGGTGTCGGTCCGGGGACTGAGCACCGCGAACCGCATGGGCAGCAGCGGTCCCTGCGCCGCCAGTTCGTCCAGGACGGCCTGGTGGGCATGGAGGTCGCGGCGCCGGGGCAGCAGCCGCGCCGGCGCGTCCGACACCGCGGCGCACAGGCCGGAGCCGGTCAGCAGCCGCACCGGGGCGCCGTCGACGCCGGGGGAGCGGGGGGCGCGGATCCCGGCGGGCGTGATGCCGTAGACGTAGAGCGACTTCAGCTCGGTGCCGGGGGCGGTGGTGGTGACGGGCGCGGTCATGCGTCCTCCCTACGGGTGCGGCGGCGGGGTCGGTCGCGCGGGCGGTCCTCCTCGGTACGGCGCCGTGCCGAGGAGCGCCCGCGGGGGAGTGCTTCCTCCTCGTCCGTCTCCTCGTCCGTGTCCTCGTCCGGCGCGAGGACGTCGCGCACCTTGTCGGTCAGCGAGCGTGCCGTCCGCTTCGCGCCCGCCCTGCCGACGGACTTGGCGACCGGGCCGCCGAACAACTCGGGCACGGTCTTGGAGCGCGCGTCGTGCTCCAGGTCCAGCCGGTTGCAGGCCTCGGCGAACCGCAGGTAGGTGTCGACGCTCGCGACCACGATGCGCGCGTCCACCTTGAGGATCTCGATGCCGACCAGGGAGACGCGCACGAAGACGTCGATCACCATGCCGCGGTCGAGGATGAGTTCGAGGACGTCGTAGAGGGTTCCTGCGCGGGGCGCGCAGATGACCTCGTCGTCGTACGTGATCATGCTGTCGTCCTTCCGGGTACGCGCCTCACCGTCTGCTCACTGGTCCTGGGCGCCGCGCCGGTAGCGCGCGGTCCTGCGGTACTGCACGAGGCCGCCCGCGGAGTCCAGTTCGACCTCGTAGGTGGCGAGCAGACTGGTGGTGTCCGGGATGCGGGCCACTTCGAGCACGTCCACGTTGACGATCCAGCCGTCGTCCTCGCTGCGGCACACCGCGGAGACGCCCTCCAGGTGGTGCCGGATCAGCTCGGAGAGGGCGTCCGCGGCGCGCCGGGCCGCGTCCCGGGCATCGCGCACGGGACGTTCGCGGGTGGCGGTGGAGGTCGTGCGGCGCCGTCGCTCGCCAGGCTCTGTCATGCTGCCCACTCTGGCCGCGGGGCCCGGTGCGCGCGTGCGGGGTTACCCCATCCGGGGCGGTGCCGGAGCCGGCCGCCCGCCGCGGGACCGGTGGGTCAGGCCTCGGGCGTAGTGGCGGCCGGGCGGCGGCAGTGCAGGAAGAGGTGCGGTTCGGGCCGGGCGTCCGGGTGGGCGGGGGTGAACAGCGCCGCCTCCTCCGCCACCACCTCCAGACCGGCCTCCTCGGCCACGGTGGCGAGGGCCTGAGCGGTGAAGCTGGTCACGCGCACCGGCTGTCCCATGAAGACGGCGTCGACGCCCTCCACGTCCAGCGGCACGGTCGCCAGCACCAGGTAACCCCCCGGCTTCAGCACCCGAGTCAGACGCCCGATGAGCGCCGCCTGCTCCCGCCGGTCCAGCTGGAGCAGCGAGAAGTACACGCAGACGGCGTCGAACGAAGCGTCGTCGAGCGGTACGTCGTGGATGTCTGCGCACCGGAACGTGGCCTCCGGCACCTGCCGGGCCGCCAGCTCGACCATGACCGGCGAGACGTCGACGCCCAGCACGTCGTGGCCGGCGGCCGCGAGGGTCTCGGCGGTGGGGCGGCCGGTGCCGCTGCCCACGTCCAGCACCCGGCTGCCCGGCGCGAGCCGTCCGAGCAGCCACTCCAGCGAGCGCCGGTGCGCCTTCGACCCGGCGAACGCCTTCTCGTACTCGGCGCCCAGCGCGTCGAACGCGGCGGCGGGGTGCGGCCGGTTGTGGTCGTCGGTCACGACGGGTCCCTTCGCTGCGCCGATGCGGTGCCGTCCGCATCGTTCCACCGGGACCGAGCCGCCGACAAGGACCCCTGCGGGCGAACGGCGCCCCGATCGCGCGGGCCCCGCGCCCGCTCCTGCCCTTCCCGCCCCGCAGCGCGGCTCAGTGCCCGGGATCGGCCGGCCGGCCGGTGCCGGTGGCGCCCAGGTCGTCGGAGCGGCCGGCGTCGACGCGTGGCCAGTGCGCGGTGGGACGTCCACCCTGCCCGTCCCGCAGCGGCCGCCAGTCCGGGGCCCCGCTGAGAGTCCGCGTGGCCTGCCCGAGGCGCGGCCGGCCCGCCGGGGAGTCCTCCCACGCCTCCTGACGCCCGAACGCCGTGAGGTCCATGAGCGCGTAGCTGTAGTCCACCGCCTCCGCCCCACGGCGTCTGGTCCAGTACGTCTCGAAGACACGGTCGCCTTCGCGCAGGTAGCACACCAGGTGGAACAGGCCCCGCTCCCGGCCGACCAGGAGCGTCTCGAGCGAGGGCTGCGCTGAGTACCACGGCATCGTCCAGCCCATGAAGTCGCGGTAGCGCAGGCTCTCCTCGTACGAGGTCTGCGCGTCGGCGAATCCGTAAGTGACGTTCCGCCCCTGGGAGAACACGGCGAAGGTGATGCCGCGGGAGTGGAGGTAGGCCAGCTCACCCACGTGGCTCATCACCCAGGTGCAGCCTTCGCACTGGTCGGCAGCGGGCCGCCCGGGCCACCACATGAAGTAGTAGGCGATCATCTGGCGCCGCCCCTCGAACGCGTCCAGGAGCGTCACGGGGCCGTCGGGTCCCAGCAGAGGGCTGTCCGCGGCCACCTCGACCATCGGGAGCCTGCGGCGCGCGGCGGCGATCGCGTCCCCTTCGCGGGTATGGGCCTTCTCCCTGGACCGCAGCCCCTCCAGCCGCTGCTCGAAGGTCGCGCGGTCGACCACCGGCGGATGTGTGTCATTCGGCTTGTCGGACATCAGCGGCTCCTGGGATCACTCGTGGGCGTTCCGTTCATGCCTCGCTGTCCCTGCCCCTTCCATCCTCCCGCCGCTGCCGTCCGGCGCCCAAGCCCCTCGATCGGACCACCGGGCGCACGTCGGCGGGAGGTGAGGGATTCCTGAGAATCCCGGGGACGGCTGAACGCTCCGGCCCGCTCCTCCGTATGGAGCCGGGGGCATTCCATGCCCGAGTCCGTCACGACACAGGAGCACGCCTTGGGACACAACAGGCGCAGACGCCCGACCGGGGCGCGACGCGCGACCTTCGGAGCGGTCGCGCTGATACTGGGGGGCGGCGGCCTGGTGGCCGTGAACGTCTTCGCCTCCGCGACCGAATCCGGCAACAACGCCGTTCCCCTGGGCAGTTCCGGAGTCGCGGCGACCGTCGACTGCCCCGACCTGACCGAGCGGCTGACCACCGTGCCGGAACCTGCCAGGCAGGAGGTCGACACCGAACTGGCCCAGCTCGACGAGCAGATCGCCACCGCGTACCGCCAACTTCAGGAGGCCGCCCGCACCGCGGACGACGGCTCCCTCGACGAGGCCGCCATCCTGGACCCCCTGAAGGAGGACCGGGCGGCGACCATCGAGCGCATCGCCGCCGCCGTCGCCAAGGCCGGGGACCGCCCCGAGGGACTGGACACGCTCGCGGAGTGCACGCTGCGCCGCACCGAGGTCGTGCCGGAGCCGGCGCAGAGCGGCAGCCCGGACCAGCAGGAGCAGCAGGGGCAGGAGCAGGGTCAGGGACAGGAGCAGCAGCAGGGCGAGGGTGACGGCGGCGCGGCCGGGAACGGCGGCCAGGCGGGCAACGGCCCGGTGGCGGCCGACTACGCCGACATCAAGTCCGTCCAGCCGAACGTGGTGAAGGCGCCCCGCCAGAAGAACGCCTCGAACGGCTCCTTCACCACCAGCTGCGGTGTCAACGCCGAGGGCCTGTTCAACTCGGACAACCTGATCGCCGCCCCCGGCGTCGGCAACGGCGCGCACCACTTCCACGACTACGTCGGCAATCAGGACAGCAACGCCTTCTCCAGCGACGAGGACCTGGCCGCCGCCGAGACCAGCTGCGCGGACCAGGGCGACAAGTCCTCGTACTACTGGCCCGTGGTCCGCCTCCAGAACGGCACCGCCGAGCAGGACGCCCAGTCGCCCGGGGGCGGCATCGAGGGCAACGCGGGCGAGATCGTCACACCGGCCGAGGTCACGCTCACCTTCGAGGGCAACGAGCGCGGCAAGGTCACGGAGATGCCGCGCCTGCTGCGCATCATCACCGGTGACGCGAAGGCGTTCGTCAACGGCAACGCCAACGCGAACGCCTCCTGGAGCTGCACCGGCTTCGAGGACCGGCAGCTGAAGGACAAGTACCCGCTCTGCCCCTCCGGCAGCGACGTGGTGCGCACCTTCACCTTCCAGAGCTGCTGGGACGGCCGCAACATCGACAGCGCCAACCACCGCACCCACATGGCCTTCGCCACCGCCGACGGCGGCTGCCCGGAGGGCTTCAAGGCCGTTCCGCGGCTGGTCCAGCGGGTCGTGTACGACGTGGACGCGCCCAGCCTCCAGGACGGCGGCCGGACGGTCCCGTTGTTCGCCGTGGACTCCTTCCCCGAGCAGCTGCACAAGCCGGTCACCGACCACAGCGACTTCATCAACGTCTTCGACGAGGGCCTGATGCGGGAGATGGCCGACTGCATCAACTCCGGCCGCGAGTGCGGTGCGGACGCGCCTCCGCCGGGCTCCGACCCGGGCCAGGGGGAGGACCCCGGCGCCTCCGAGGCGCCGGACGACGGCAAGGGCGAGGAGCAGCCCGGCGGCGACGGCGGCGAGCAGCCCACCGCGCCCCCGGCCGAGCAGACCGCCACGGCCTCCGCACCCGCCGAATCCGGCCAGGACGGCGGCCAGGACGGTCAGGACGGCCGCGACGAGCAGGACGGCGGCGGAAACGGCGGGCAGGCCCCCGGGCAGGACGACGGCCGGGACGACGGGCAGAAGGACGAGCAGAACCAGGGGCAGAACGGCGGACAGGACGAGGGGCGCGACGAGGGGCAGAACGACGCGGAGCAGTCCGCACCCCCGGCCGCCGGGCAGGACGCCGACGCCTCCGCGAGCGCCGCGCCCAAGGCAGCCACGACACCGGCCGACGCCCCGGACGAGGCGGGTAGCGCCGTACCGGCCCCCGAGGCCACACAGGGCGATGGCGGCGGCGCCGCACCGCAGCCGCAGGCGCAGGGCGGACTCGCCGAGACCGGCTCCGGCCTCGGACTGTGGCCCGCCGCGGTCGGCGGCGTCCTCTTCGCGGGCGGCTGCGTGCTGCTGATCCGTTCCAGGCGGCGCGCGCTCTGACACGAACTCCGGCACCGGTACGACGACGGGCGGGCGGGACTTCTCCCGCCCGCCCGTCGCGCGAACTGTCTCGTTTCGGATGTTGCCAAGGGGTTCACGCGGGCGCAGCCTGGACTCCGCGAGGCTTTGGGAGCGCTCCCACTCGCGCGTCTCCCGCCTGGACACTGTCCCCCCACGGAGGAAGGCACCATGACTTGTCATGATCACGGCAATCCAATGAAGCCGGCGAGTCCGGCGAGTCCGGTGAACCGGGCCCGCCGCACGACGACCCTCGCCCTCAGCGCCCTGGCCGCGGTCCTTCTCACCCTGGTCCCGTGGAGCGGCACCGCCTTCGCCCACGGCTCGGTCGTCGACCCCGCGTCCCGCAACTACGGCTGCTGGGACCGCTGGGGCGACGACTTCCAGAACCCCGCCATGGCGCAGGAAGACCCCATGTGCTGGCAGGCCTGGCAGGACGACCCCAACGCCATGTGGAACTGGAACGGCCTCTACCGCAACGGCTCCGCCGGTGACTTCCAGGCCGTCGTCCCCGACGGTCAGCTGTGCAGCGGGGGCCGGACCGAGAGCGGACGCTACGACTCCCTGGACACCGTGGGCGCCTGGCGGACCACGGACGTCGCCGACGACTTCACCGTCAAGCTGTACGACCAGGCCAGCCACGGCGCCGACTACTTCCTGGTCTACGTCACCCGGGAGGGCTTCGACCCCGCCACGCAGGCCCTGACCTGGGGAGACCTCCAGCAGGTGGCGCGTACGGGCAGCTACGCACCCAGTCAGAACTACGAGATCCCGGTCAGTACGTCGGGCCTGAGCGGCCGGCACGTCGTCTACACGATCTGGCAGGCGTCGCACATGGACCAGACGTACTTCCTCTGCAGCGACGTGGACTTCGGCTGATCACGCCCCCCCGCCGGTCCCCCCACCCCCGCCGGACGTGGCGCGCGCCCCGTCCGGCGGGGACACCGCGCGCCGCGGCCTTCCGCGCAGTGCTCCGCGGCCGTCCCGGAGTGCGGTATACGTCCGTACATGGACTACTACGACCTCGGCGTCCACGGCCGACCCGTGACCACCTCGTCGCCCGAGGCCCAGCGGTGGTTCGACCGCGGGCTGGTGTGGACGTACGCCTTCCACCACGAGGAGGCCGTCGCGTGCTTCGAGCGGGCGGTGGCGGCCGACCCGGACTGCGCGATGGCCCACTGGGGCATCGCCTACGCGCTGGGCCCCAACTACAACAAGCCCTGGGAGGCCTTCGACGCCGAGGAGCTGACCCGGACCGTCGACCGCACCCACGCCGCCGTCGAACTCGCCCATGCCAAGGCGGGCCGGGCCACCCCCGTCGAACGCGCCCTCATCGGCGCCCTGCGCGCCCGCTACCCGCAGGAGCGCGCCGTCGAGGACTGCTCGGTCTGGAACGCGCCGTACGCCGACAGCATGCGCGCCGTCCACGAGCTGGCTCCGGACGACCTCGACGTGGCCACCCTCTACGCCGACGCGCTGATGATGCTGACGCCCTGGCAGCTGTGGGACCTGCGCACGGGACTGCCCGCCGAGGGGGCCCGCACCCTCGCCGCGAAGGAGGTCCTCGACCGGGCCCTGGCCGCCGAAGGGGGACTCGAACACCCCGGTGTCGTACACCTCTACATCCATCTGATGGAGATGTCACCGACCCCCGAGGCGGCCCTCTCCGTCGCCGACCGGCTGCGCGGCCTGGTCCCCGACGCGGGACACCTGCTGCACATGCCGTCCCACCTCGAAGTGCTGTGCGGCGACTACCGGCGCGTGGTGTCGGACAACAGCGCCGCCATCGCGGCCGACGAGAAGTACCGCGCGCGGGCCGGGGCGATGAACTTCTACACCCTCTACCGGACGCACAACTACCACTTCAGGATCTACGGCGCGATGTTCCTGGGCCGGTACGACATCGCCCTCGACACCGCCGCCCGACTGGAGGCGTCCGTTCCCGAGGAGCTGCTGCGCGTGCAGAGCCCGCCCATGGCCGACTGGCTGGAGGGTTTCCTGGCCATGCGGGTGCACGTCCTGATCCGCTTCGGCCGCTGGGCCGACATCCTGGCCCTGCCGATGCCGGCCGACCCGGGCCTGTACTGCGTGACCACCGCGATGCTGCACTACGCCCGCGGCGTCGCCCTCTCGGCCACCGGCCGGGTCGCCGAGGCGGAGGCCGAACGCGTCCTGTTCCGCGACGCGGTCGCTCGGGTGCCCGACTCCCGCATGCTGTTCAACAACACCTGCGCCGACATCCTCGCCATCGCCTCCGCCATGCTCGACGGCGAACTGGAGTACCGCAAGGGCGACCACGCCGCCGCCTTCGCCGCCCTGGAACGCTCGATCGGCCTGGACGACAACCTCCCCTACGACGAGCCGTGGGGCTGGATGCAGCCCACCCGGCACGCGTACGGCGCCCTGCTCCTGGAACAGGACCGGGTCGCCGAGGCCGAGGCGGTCTACCGGGCCGACCTGGGCCTCGACGACACCCTGCCCCGCGCCCTCCAGCACCCGGGCAACGTTTGGGCGCTGCACGGCCTCCACGAGTGCCTGGTGCGGCTGGACCGGGCGGGGGAGGCGCGGATCGTGGCGCAGCAGCTGCGGCTCGCCGCCGCCCTCGTGGACGTGCCGGTCGCGGCGTCCTGCTTCTGCCGCCTCGACACCGCGCCCGCCCCCGGTGCGGCGGACGGCTGCTGCGCCACGGACCGGTGACCGGGCCCGGAACGGGTCAGACGTTGACGCCGAAGTCCGCGGCGATGCCGGCGAGACCGGAGGCGTAACCCTGCCCGACCGCACGGAACTTCCACTCGGCGCCGTGCCGGTACAGCTCGCCGAAGACCATGGCGGTCTCGGTCGACGCGTCCTCGGACAGGTCGTAGCGGGCGATCTCCTGGCCGCCCGCCTGGTTGACGACCCGGATGAAGGCGTTGCGGACCTGGCCGAAGCTCTGGCCGCGGTTCTCCGCGTCGTGGATGGAGACCGGGAAGACGATCCGGTCCACCTCCGCCGGGACGGCGGCCAGGTTCACCTTGACCGCCTCGTCGTCCCCCTCGCCCTCACCGGTCAGGTTGTCGCCGGTGTGCTCGACCGAGCCGTCCGGGCTGGTGAGGTTGTTGTAGAAGACGAAGTGCCCGTCCGAGAGCACCTTGCCGGCGGCGTCCAGGAGCAGCGCCGAGGCGTCGAGGTCGTAGTCGGTGCCGGTCGTGGTGCGCACGTCCCAGCCCAGACCGACCAGGACGGCGGTCAGGCCGGGCGCCTCCTTGCTGAGCGAGACGTTGCCGCCCTTGGCCAGGGAAACTCCCACTGCGTTCTCCTTCGTCGTGCCGACTGCGTGTCCGCCGTTCAATCTACAACACTGTAGAAATTCGGTTTCTATACGATGGCCGTCGCAGAGCGCGACAGCATCGGAAGGAGGCGGCCCGTGACGGATCACCGGCGATCGCGGCGGCGGGGTCAGGGCGAGCTGGAGGCCCTGGTGCTGACGGCGCTGCGCGAGGCGGAGGGGCCCGCGACGGCCGGCTGGGTGCAGGAGCGCCTGGGCGGCGACCTCGCCTACACCACGGTGATCACGATCCTGACCCGGCTCCTGGAGAAGGGCGCCGTCAGCCGCGAGCGGGCGGGCCGGTCCTTCGCCTGGACGCCCGCCGACCAGGCGGGGCTGGCCGCGCGCAGGATGCGCAAGGTCCTGGACGGCGAGAGCGACCGGGAGGCGGTGCTGGCCAGCTTCGTCACCGGCCTCGACCCGGACGACGAGCGGCTGCTGCGCGACCTGCTCGGGCACGCGCACGGCGCGGAGGACGGCTGACACCGCCATGGGGGTCTTCGTCTTCCTGCCACTGGTCCTGCCGCTGACGGCATGGCCCGTCGCCCGGCTGGCCGAGCAGCGTCTGCACCCGCGCACCGCGACCAGGCTGCTCACCGCCGTCGCCGCCGTCATGGCGCTGTGCAGCACCGTGTGCCTGGCGCTGGTGATGGTGGTCGGCACCGCGCAACTGCCCGGCAACCCGCTGCCCGACGGCTGGTCGGACCCCGAGGTGCGGGCGGCGGTGCCCTACGACGAGGTCGTCGGCAAGGCGGCGATTCCCGCACTGTGCGCCGTTCTCCTGGTCTCGGCCCGGGCGCTGTGGCGGCACGGCCGGGTGCGTCGCCGGGCCCACCGCGCCCTCGCCGGACTGCGGGGCACCGGCGTGGCCGTACTGCCGGACGACGTGCCCTACGCGTACGCGCTGCCCGGCGGAGACCGGGACCGGGTGGTGGTCACCACCGCACTGCTCGACTGCCTCGAACCGGCCGAGCGGCGGGCGCTGTTCGCCCACGAGCGGGCCCACCTCGCCGCCCGCCACCACCGCTTCCTGCTGGCCGTCCGGCTCGCCGGGCTGGCCAACCCGTTCCTGCGCCCCCTGCGCACCGCCGTCTCCTACACGGCGGAACGCTGGGCCGACGAGGAGGCCGCGAAGGCTGTCGGCGACCGTCGCGCGGTGGCGACCGCGATCGGCAAGGCGGCCCTCGTCTCCCGGGGCACCCCGGTCGCGACCCTGGCCGGCCTCGCGGCGCCCGGGCCCGTGCCGCGCCGGGTGGCGGCCCTGCTGGGTCCAGCGCCCGCCGTCCGCACCTGGCCCTCGCTGTTCACCTCGGTGGGGCTGGCCGCGTGGGCCGCGGCCGCCGGAACGGCCGTGTCGGCGATGTCGTCGGCGAACTCCGCCGTCACCATGTTCCTCATCCTGCGGGCCGCCACCCCGCTCTGAGTCCCCGTCACGTCGACGGCACCCTCCAGGGAAAACCCCTGTTCACAGAGGTGCCCGAGAAACTTCCCCACTCGATCGGGTGACCGGCCAATCCGGAAGCCGCCCTGCTCCGGATTCCCCGTGTGAGGGAAGAACCGGGACCACACCGACAGCGGACCGCCCGCCTGCGCTCCCTGCCTGCGATACGCAGGGCGGCTCGGCCTCCACGCATATAGGAACCGCCCACCGGGCGGACAGCTCACCGAGCGGACCATCGCTCCACCTCGACGCGCACCACGCTTCAGATCACACCATCGCTCCACATCACTACATCAGCGCTGCCTCAGTGCTGCCGATTTGCAGGGAGATATCCATGAACGCCCGTATCCGTCGTTCCGCCGTCGCCGTCGTCGCGGCCGCCGTCCTGCCCCTGTCGCTGGCCGCCTGTTCCGACGACGGCGACAGCGGCTCCTCGGACTCCGCGCAGGCCGAGTCCTCGGCCCCCGCGGCCACCGACGACAAGTCCGAGGACACCTCGGGCGGCATGTCCGGCGCCGACGAGCCCTTCGGCCCGGCCTGCTCCACCGTGCCGAAGGAGGGCGCCGGTTCGTTCGACGGCATGGCGAAGGACCCGGTCGCCACCGCCGCCTCGAACAACCCGGCCCTGTCCACGCTGGTGTCGGCGGTGAAGAAGGCCGGTCTGGTCGACACCCTCAACAACGCCGAGAACATCACGGTGTTCGCGCCGACCAACGACGCCTTCGCCAAGATTCCGAAGGCCGACCTGGACAAGGTCCTCAACGACAAGGCGATGCTCACCGACATCCTGACCTACCACGTCGTGGGCCAGAAGCTCGCCCCCAAGGACCTGGAGAACGGCTCCTTCGACACCCTGCAGAAGTCCAAGCTCACCACCTCCGGCTCGGACGAGGCCTACAAGGTCAACGACTCCGCCAACGTGGTCTGCGGCAACGTCAAGACCGCCAACGCCAACGTCTACATCATCGACAGCGTCCTGATGCCCAAGAGCTGACGCGGTCCGGCGCCTTGGCGCCGGGGGCGGGTGAGGAGGCCGCCCGCCCCCGGCGGCGTGAGGGCCCTGTGGTAGCTTGCGGAAGCCAGTCGAACCCACCTGGTGGGTCAGGGAATCCGGTGCGAATCCGGAGCTGACGCGCAGCGGTGAGGGTGACGGGCGGGACACGGGCCACTGGGCGGCGGAGGCCGCCCGGGAAGGCGTCCCGCCCGGTCGATCCCGAGTCCGAAGACCTGCTGGCACCCGCGCCGCGTACGGCGCGGGACGCACCGTACGAACGGGCTTCGCGTACGAGCCCTCGACGCCAGAGGATTCCCCTTGCCCGCCTCCTCGCGCGCAACGCGCCCCGTCGGCCTCCGACGCCTCCCCGCCTCCCGACGCGCCCTCCGCGGCCTGGTGCCGCTCCTGGCCGGCGCCCTGCTGGCCGCCGGCTGCGGTTCCGGGACGGACACCGGCGACGACTCCGCGGCGCAGGACGCGGCCGGCTACCCGCGCACCGTCCGTGACTGCGGCCGCGAGGTCGAGGTCGCCGCACCTCCGCAGCGAGCGGTCTCCCTCAACCAGGGCACCACCGAGATCCTGCTCTCCCTCGGCCTGGCCGACCGCATGGCGGGCACCGCCACGTGGACCGACCCGGTGATGAAGGGGCTGGGGAAGGCGAACGCGGGTGTGCCCCGCATCGCCGACGACATGCCGTCCTTCGAGACGGTCCTGGACGCCGAACCCGACTTCGTCGCCGCCTCCTTCGCCTCCACCCTGGGTACCGGGGGAGTGGCCACCCCCGAGCAGTTCGGCGAACTCGGCGTGCCGGCCTACCTCTCCCCGTCCGACTGCGTCGGCAAGGACAACAGCGGCGACGGCGACGGCGTCCGCAGCGAGCCCTTCACCATGGACACCGTCTACCGCGAGGTCCGCGACCTGGCCCGGCTGTTCGACGTCGAGGAACGCGGCGAGAAGCTGGTCGCCGACCTGAAGGCCCGGGTGAAGAAGGCGACGTCCGGCGTCGACGCGTCCGACGCCACCCTCATGTACTGGTTCGCCAACTCCACGTCGCCCTACATGGGCGGCTGCTGCGGCGCCCCCGGCGTCATGACCCGCGCGGTCGGGGCGAAGAACGCCATGGACGACACCCACGACGAATGGCCGCAGGTCGGTTGGGAGACCGTCGCCGACCGCGACCCCGACGTCCTCGTCCTCGGCGACCTCACCCGCAAGTCGCAGACGGCCGAGACCGCCGCGAAGAAGATCGAGTTCCTGGAGTCCGACCCCGTCACCCGGAACATGACGGCCGTCCGCGAGAAGCGGTACGTCCTGCTCAGCGGACAGGCCATGAACCCCACCATCCGCACCGTCGAGGGCGTCGAACAGGTGGCGGCCGCGCTGCGCGAGTACGGCCTCACCAAGTGACGTCCGCGAGCCGGGCGGCATCCGAGAAGCGGGCCGCGTCCGAGGAGCGGCCGGCCCCGGGCATACGCACGGCAACCGGCCGCCGTGCCTACCCCCTGTGGGCGCTGACCGGCGTCGTCGCCCTGTGCGCCTCCGTGGCCGTCGCCGTGACCATCGGCCCGGCGGACATCGGCGTGGCCGACGTGTGGTCCGTCATCGTCGCCCACCTCGGCGCGGGCCCCGCCGCCGACGTCACCCCCATCCGCGACGGCATCGTCTGGGACCTGCGGCTGCCCCGGACCCTGCTCGCCGCGGTGTGCGGCGCCGGACTCGCCGTGTGCGGCGCCGTCCTCCAGTCCCTGCTGCGCAACCCGCTCGCCGACCCCTTCGTGCTCGGCGTCTCCTCCGGTGCCTCGACCGGCGCCGTCCTGGTCGTCGTGCTCGGCGTGGGCGGCGGCGCACTGTCCGTCCCCGGCGGGGCGTTCCTCGGCGCGGTGTGCTCCTTCGCGCTGGTGATGCTGCTCAGCCACAGCCTCGGCGGCACCCCCGACCGCGTGGTCCTCGCGGGAGTGGCGGCGATGCAGCTGTTCTCCTCGCTCACCTCCTTCGTGGTGATGACCGCGGCCGACTCCGAGACCACCCGCGGGGTGCTCTTCTGGCTGCTCGGCTCGCTCGGCGGGGCCGGCTGGACGGACGTGTGGACCGGTACGGCGGTCCTGCTGCTGGTCCTCGCCGTGTGCCTCGGCCACGGCAGGACGCTGGACGCCTTCGCCTTCGGCCAGGACGCCGCGGCCACCCTCGGCGTCCACGTGGCCCGCACCCGGCTAATCCTGCTGTGCGCCACCGCCCTGCTCACCGCCGCCCTGGTCGCCTCGGCCGGTGCCATCGGCTTCGTCGGACTGGTGCTGCCGCACGCCGTGCGGGCGCTCACCGGCCCCGGGCATGCCCGCCTCCTGCCGGTCTGCGCCCTCGCCGGGGCCGTGTTCCTGGTGTGGGTCGACACCCTGGCCCGAACCGTCCTGGCCCCCAAGGAGGTCCCGGTGGGCGTGGTGACCTCGCTGATCGGCGTACCCGCCTTCGTCCTCGTCCTGTACCGCACCCGGAGGGCACGGTGACGCTGAACGCCGAGCGGGTCTCCCGCGCCGCCGGGGGGCGGCTGATCCTGGACGGCGTCGACCTCAGCCCGCGGCCCGGCGCCATGACCGGCCTGCTCGGCCCCAACGGATCGGGCAAGTCCACCCTGTTGCGGCTGCTGGCCGGCGTGCTCGCCCCCACCTCCGGCGTCGTCACCCTGGACGGCCGCACGCTGGACCGGATGGGCCGCCGCGACGTCGCCCGGCGCGTGGCCGTCGTGGAACAGCAGGCGGACACGCTGGTGGAGGTGTCGGTCCGCGACGTCGTCCGGCTCGGCCGGATCCCGCACCGCCGCGCCTGGACACCGGCGTCGGCGGCCGACGAGGAGGTGGTCGCGGACGCCCTCGCGCGCACCGGTCTCACCGGGCAGGCCGACCGGCTCTGGCACACCCTCTCCGGCGGCGAACGCCAACGCGTCCAGATCGCCCGCGCCCTGGCCCAGCAGCCACGCGAACTCCTGCTGGACGAACCCACCAACCACCTCGACATCCAGCACCAGCTGGACGTGCTGGCCCTCGTCGTCGCGCTGCCCGTCACCAGCGTCGTCGCCCTGCACGACCTCAACCTCGCCGCGATGTACTGCGACCACCTCGTCGTGCTGTCCGAGGGACGCGTCGTGGCCCACGGCGAACCGGCCGAGGTCCTCACCGCCACCCTGGTCGCGGAGGTCTACGGCGTCCACGCCGAGGTCACCCGCACCGGCCCCGACGCCCGCCCGCACGTCCGCTTCCTGGGCACGCTGAAGGGGTAGCGGCGGCGCCGCCGGTCCTCGTGCGGACTCCTGTGGTTCGAGACTCCTGTGGTGCGAACCAACATCGCCGCGTCGTCGGCACCGCCATCACCGCCCCCCTGGCTCACCCGGCGCTTCGCGGCCGAGACACCCCGCGGGAGGATCTGACGCTCAGCGTCCGGCCGCCGGGGACGGCCCCGGAGCGTCGTCCGGGTCGCGCTGGGTGAGCAGGTCGGCGACCGCCGTCGTCGCCCTGCGGTGCCAGTGGGTGCGGTGGCGGAGCATCGCGTGGTCGCCGCCCGGGACGAGCAGGAGGTCGGCTCGGGCGCCGGCCGTCCGGGCGCGGGAGACGTAGGCGGCGGACTCGGCCGGGTCGGTGATCCGGTCGCGGCTGCCGTGCATGACGAAGACCCGCCGGTCCCGCAGCTGGGCGACCGGCTCGCCGGGCGGCACCCACGGGGCCAGGGCCACCACACCCCGTACCCGGGCGTCCTCCGCGGCGCGCAGGGCGGCCCGGCCGCCCATGGAGTGCCCCAGCAGGACCACCGGCACGTCACCGACGAGGCGGTGCAGCTCGGCGAGCGCGCGCCGCGTGTCCCGCAGTGGATCCTCCGCCGCGCCGTTCCAGCCGCGGGAGCGGTAGCGCACCTGGCCGAGCAGCACGTCGTCGCGGTCGGTGGCCGCGTCCAGCGACCGCAGGAACGGGTGCATCCGCAACGCCGCGAGCTGCCAGGGCCGCGCGGCCCGCCGGCTGTCCGCGCGGCCGCCGTGCAGGACCAGCACCGCCGCTCCCGCCCGCCGCGGCCTCCGCCGCACCCACAGCGCCCCCGCCGACGGTTCGTCCCGCACGCTCATCCGGTCCCTTCCCCTGCCCTCGCCGGTCATCGGTGATCCGTTGCCGCACCGCCCGCGGATGGGTGCCCCCTCAGCACAGGTCGGCCCAGACAGTGTGCCCTCCCGGCGCGGGCCGGTCCCCCCAGCGGGCGCTGAGGGCGTCGACCAGGAAGAGCCCCCGGCCGTCCTCGCCCCAGTCGAAGGCCGGGTGCCGCCACCGGGCCCGTACCCGTCCGACGTCGAAGGCGTCGCCCGAGTCGGTGACCTCCACCCGCACCGTGCACCCACCCTGCGCCCCGCGCCGCAGGCCCAGGGCGATCCGCACCGGCGGCCTGCCGTGCCGCTCGGCGTTGGACAGAAGCTCCGCGACGACCAGCTCGGCGTCCGCGGCAAGCGCGCCCGTGCCCCAGGACGTGAGCCGGTCCCGGACCTCGCGGCGTACGACGTGCACGGCGTACGCGGGCCCCTGGGCCACCGGCTCGTAGGTGTCGTTCATGGTCCCTCGGAACTCCTTGCCGCCCTGTCCTGCGCTTACCTCCCCACTCTTGATTCGTTGCCGCGCGCCCTCCGGATGCCTCTCCCGGAAACCGTCCGCAGCCTGGCCCAATCCGCACCGGACCCGGCTCCGGATTACCCACGCCAGCGTTGATCACCACGGGGTGGAGGAGTAGCGAAATGCCGCGAGCGTCAGGGGAGACCGCACGCCGCACCGCCGTCATAGGCAGCGGAGTGGCCGGTCTGACCGCCGCGTACGTACTGCGCCACGCGCACCACGTCACGCTCTACGAGGCCGACGACCGCCTCGGCGGCCACGCCCACACCCACGAACTGACCGCAGCCGACGGCCGGATCCACCGGGTCGACTCCGGGTTCATCGTGCACAACCGCCGCACCTACCCGAACCTGCTGCGCCTCTTCGACGAACTGGACGTCGCCACGCAGGAGTCGGAGATGAGCATGTCGGTGCGGTGCGAGGGCTGTGGACTCGAATACGCCGGCGCCCGCGGCCCAGCCGGTCTCCTCGCCCGTCCGCGCAACGCCCTGAACGGCCGCTACCTGCGGATGCTCGCCCAGGTGCCCCGCTTCCACCGCGCCGCCCGCCGGCTGCTCACCGCCGACGCCGACCAGTCGCTGACCCTCGGCGAGTTCCTCGACCGCGAGGGCTTCTCGGCCTACTTCCGCGCCCACTTCATGACGCCCGTGGTCTCCGCCGTGTGGTCCTGCGACGCGCTCACCGCCCTGCGCCACCCGGCCGCCCACCTGTTCCGCTTCCTGCACCACCACGGCATGCTCGCGGTCGGCGGCTCACCGGTGTGGCGCACGGTCACCGGCGGGTCCCGCACCTACGTCGACCGGATCGCCGAGCGCCTGCCCGACGTACGCACCGCCACCCCGGTCCGCTCGGTGACCCGGCACGCCGACGGCGTGGACGTGACCGCCGCCGACGGCACCACCGACACCTACGACCACCTCGTCGTCGCCGTCCACCCCGACCAGGCCCTGGAGTTGCTGGCCGACCCGACGCCGGAGGAGAAGGACGTCCTCGGCGCCTTCCGCTACTCCCGCAACGCCACCCTCCTGCACACCGACACCACCCTGCTGCCCCGTGCCCGGGGAGCCCGCTCCTCCTGGAACCACCTCATGCCGTCCTGCGACACCGGCGCCGACCGGGTCCGCGTCAGCTACGACATGAACCGCCTGCAACGCCTCGACGCGAGCGACACCTACGTCGTCAGCCTCGGCGGCGAGGACCGCGTCGACCCGGGCCGGGTGCTGGCCCGCATGACCTACGAACACCCCGTCTACACACCCGAGTCGGTCGCCGCCCAGCGCCGGCTGCCCGGCCTGCGCACCCCGGTCACCGCCTACGCCGGCGCCTACCACGGCTGGGGCTTCCACGAGGACGGCTGCCGCTCCGGCGTGGAGGCCGCCGAAGCCCTCGGGGTGACCTGGTGACCCGCACCCCCACGGCCCGCCCCGGCCTGTACCCCTGCGAGACCGTCCACGTACGCACCGACCCCACCCGCCACACCCTGCGCCACCGCACCTACATGTGGCTCGTCGACCTCGACCGCCTCCCCGAACTGCCCCGCCCGCTGCGCCCCCTCGCCGGCTTCCGCGCCCGCGACCACTTCACCGGCGACGCCCCCTCCCTGCGGGCCGGCCTCGACCGCTTCCTCGCCGGCCGGGGCATCGACCTCGCGGGCGGCCGGGTCCTCATGCTCGCGCACGCCCGCGTCCTCGGCCACGTCTTCAACCCACTGACCCTCTACTGGTGCCACGGACCCGACGGCACCCCGCGCTGCGTCGTCGCCGAGGTGCACAACACCTACGGCGAACGCCACGCCTACCTGCTCCACCCCGACGAGGCGGGCGTCGCCCACGCCGACAAGGACTTCTACGTCTCGCCGTTCTTCCCCGTCGACGGCGCCTACCGCATGCGGCTGCCGCTGCCCGCGGACCGCCTCGACCTGACCGTACGACTGGACCGGCCCGGCAGCCGCCCGTTCACCGCGACCGTCCGGGGCACCCGGCGGGAGGCCACCCCCACCGCCCTCCTGCGGCTCGCGCTGCGGCACCCGCTGTCGACGCTCGCGGTGTCCGTCGGGATCCGAAGGCACGGCATCCGTCTCTACCTGCGCGGCCTCCCCGTCCAGCCGCGCCCGGACAACCGCACCACGGAGAAAGCGACATGACCGCGACCCACCCCCGTCCCGCCACCGCGCCCCGCGTCCCCCCGGTCCGCAGCACCCCGGTCGACCCCCACCGCTGGCCCGACGTGGCCACTTTGCCCCGGACCTCCCGGGCACGCCGTGCCGTCGCCGCGGCCGTCGTCCGCCGGGCCCTGGAACGGCTGCCGCTGCGCGTGCGGTTCGCCGACGGCGACACCGTGGGCCTGGGCGGACCGCTGGTGGAGGTCCACGACCCCGACGCCTTCCACGGCCGGATCGGCGCCCAGGGACTCATCGGCTTCGGCGAGTCCTACATGGCCGGCGAGTGGGACGCCCCGGACCTGGTCGGCGCCCTCGGCGTGCTCGCCGCCGACGCCGCCCACCTGGTACCCGCCCCGCTCCAGCGGCTGCGCCGGCTGTGGCACCAACGGCAGCCCGCCGCCCTGCGCAACACACCCGAGGGCGCCCGGTCCAACATCAGCAGCCACTACGACCTGTCCAACGACCTTTTCGCCCTCTTCCTGGACGAGACCCTCAGCTACTCCTCGGCCGTCTTCCTCGGCTTCCCGGCCCGCCGCGAGTCGCTCGCCACCGCCCAGCAGCGCAAGATCGACCGGCTGCTGGACCTCGCCGAGGTCGGCGACGGCACCCGGCTCCTGGAGATCGGCACCGGCTGGGGCGAACTCGCCCTGCGCGCCGCCGCGCGCGGCGCGCGCGTCACCTCCCTCACCCTCTCCCGCGAACAGCGCGACCGCGCCCTGGAACGCGCCCGCGAGGCCGGACTCACCGACCGCGTCCGGGTCGAACTGCGGGACTACCGCGAGGAGAAGGGCACCTACGACGCCGTCGTCAGCGTCGAGATGATAGAGGCCGTCGGCGCCGAGTTCTGGCCGGTCTACTTCCGTGCCCTCGACGACCGCCTCGCCCCGGGCGGCCGGGCCGCACTCCAGGCCATCACCCTGCCGCACGACCGCATGACGGCCTCCCGCTCCACCCACACCTGGATCCAGAAGTACGTCTTCCCGGGCGGCCTGATCCCCTCCGCGGAGGCGATCGAGACGACGGTCCGCGACCACACCGGGCTGCGCGTCGCCCGCCGCGACGGATTCGGCGCGCACTACGCCGAGACGCTGCGGCTGTGGCGGGAACGGTTCACCGAACGCGCCGCCGAGGTCGACGCCCTCGGCTTCGACGAGACCTTCCGGCGCCTGTGGACCTTCTACCTCGCCTACTCCGAG
This sequence comes from Streptomyces sp. NPDC107500, assembly GCF_055582785.1. Taxonomy (NCBI): domain Bacteria; kingdom Bacillati; phylum Actinomycetota; class Actinomycetes; order Kitasatosporales; family Streptomycetaceae; genus Streptomyces; species Streptomyces sp. NPDC107500. Next base: position 420,870 of record NZ_JBVJPF010000004.1, on the reverse strand, counting down.
GCCGGCTTCCGCGCCGCCTACCTCGACGTCCAGCAGTACCTGCTCACCAAGGAGGCCACCGCCCGATGACCCCCGCCCGCACCGGCGCCGCCCACCGGCTCGCCGCGCTCGTCGAGGACGCGCTCGGCGGTCCGCTCCCCGTCCGGCTGCGTGCCTGGGACGGCACGGAGACCGGCCCCGCAGACGGCCCCGTGGTCGTCGTCCGCTCCCGGCGCGCCCTGCGCCGCCTGCTCTGGCAGCCCGGCGAACTCGGCCTGGCCCAGGCCTATGTCACCGGCGAACTCGACGTGGACGGCGACCTGGCCGACGGCCTGCGCCGGATGTGGGCGGCCGCCCGCGAACGCAGCCCGCACCCGCCCCGCCCGGGTCTCGCCGACCGGGCCCGCGCCGCCACGACCGCCGTCCGCCTCGGCGCCGTGGGGCCCCGCCCGCCGGTGCCCGCCTCCCAGGCCCGGCTGCGCGGCGGCCTGCACACCAAGTCCCGCGACCGCGCCGCCATCAGCCACCACTACGACCTCTCCAACGACTTCTACCGCCTCCTCCTCGACGACACCATGGCCTACTCCTGCGGGTTGTGGGCGGACGAGCACACCGACGCCGACGCCGCCGACGCCCAGCGGGCCAAGCTGGAACTGATCTGCCGCAAGCTGGGCCTCACCGAGGGCGCCCGCCTGCTCGACATCGGCTGCGGCTGGGGCTCGCTCACCCTGCACGCGGCCGAACGGCACAAGGCGCGGGTCACCGCGGTCACGCTGGCGCGGGAGCAGGCCGCCCACGTCCGCGAACAGGTGCGCGAGCGCGGCCTGGAGGACCGGGTGGAGGTCGTCTGCCAGGACTACCGCGACATCACCGGCGGCGACTACGACGCCGTCTCCAGCGTCGAGATGGGCGAACACGTCGGCGACGCCGAGTATCCGGCGTTCGCCGCCGCCCTGCACCGACTGGTACGGCCCCAGGGCCGCGTCCTCGTGCAGCAGATGTCGCGGGGCCGCAACGCCCCCGGCGGCGGTGCCTTCATCGAGGCCTACATCGCCCCCGACATGCACATGCGGCCACTGGGCGAGACCGTCCAGCTCCTGGAGGACGCCGGACTCGAAGTGCGCCACACCGAGTCCCTGCGCGAGCACTACGTCCGCACCGTCGCCGCGTGGGAACGCACCCTGGAGCAGCGCTGGGACGACTTCACCGCCCTCGTCGGCGAGGAGACCGCGCGGGTGTGGCGGCTGTACCTGGTGGGCGGCGCGCTCGCCTTCGAGCAGCGGCGGATGGGCGTGGACCAGATCCTGGGCGTACGGCCGACCGCCGAGGGCGTCAGCGGGATGCCCGCCGTGCCGGGGGAGTGGTACGAGCGGCTGGACGCGTCGTGAGCGGCCTTCCGTGGGGCGCGTTCGCCGCCGGCCTCGGCTGGGCGGCGGCCGCCGCGCTCGCCGTCATGCTGGCCACCTTCGCCGTCGCCGTGCGCAAGGGCGTGCACCGGGTCGTGGACGTGGCGTGGGGCCTGGGCTTCGCCGCCGTCGCGGCCGTGACCTGCGGGACGGCGGCAGCGGCCGGGGAGGGCGACCCGGTCCGGCAGGTCCTGGTCGCCGCCGTGACCGCCGTCTGGGGGCTGCGGCTGGCGGTGCACATCGGCCGGCGCGGCCGGGGTCACGGCGAGGACCCGCGCTACGACGCCATGCTCGCCAAGGCGCCCGGCAACCGGAACCTCTACGCCCTGCGCATGGTCTACCTGCTCCAGGGGGCCCTCGTATGGCTGGTGTCACTGCCCGTCCAGGCGGCCTCCTACGGTTCCGGCCCGGTCACGGCCCTGGCCTGGACCGGCGCGGCCGTCTGGGCCGTCGGCCTGGTCTTCGAGGCGGTCGGAGACGCCCAACTGGCCCGCTTCAAGGCGGACCCGGCCCACAAGGGCCGCATCATGGACCGCGGCCTGTGGAGCTGGACCCGGCACCCCAACTACTTCGGCGACTTCCTCGTCTGGTGGGGCCTGTTCCTGATCGCCTGCGACGCGGGCCCCGCGGCCGCCGCGGTCTCGGTGATCTCCCCGCTGGTCATGACGTACCTGCTGATCGGCGGCAGCGGGAAGCGGCTGCTGGAACGGCACATGGCCGACCGGCCGGGGTGGTCCGGGTACGCGGCACGCACCAGCGGCTTCTTCCCGCGCCCGCCGAGCCGACGGGCGTAGCGCGGACGCGGTCGGGCGGGGTGAGGGCTCGCGCGCGGGCCCTCACCCCCGTTCAGGCCGGCATGCTCATCAGGGCGACCGGGTCCGAGGTCGGCTGCGGGGAACCGCCCGCCGGTTCCACGGTGATGCCGACGCCGCCCGCACCGTCGACGGCGCCCTCCATCAGCACCGCCTGACTGGACCGGCCCGGATCCATCAGACCCGCCGACCGCATCGTCCCGTGATCGTCGAACCAGAGCTGGTAGACCTTGCCCCGCGGCGGCTCGGCCATGCCCGAGGCCAGGAACACGGCCCGGTCCTGGTCCCCGGAGACCACGACGGTCCCGGTGGCCCCGCCGGCCAGGCGCGCGGTACGCGACTCGGCGTCCGGCGCGGCCAGCACCCCGGCCAGGGTCTCGGCCCGCCGCTCGGCCTGTGCCGCCCGCTCCCCGGCGTCCTGCGCCCGCTCGTACTGCCACACCGCCGTGCCACCCAGCCCTGCCGCGGCGGCCAGGCAGGCGGCCAGCGCCCAACGGCCCAGACCACGCCCCCGGGGTGCGAGGCGGCGTGCCCTGCCGGCCGTGCCGCCACCCGGTGGGACCTGGCGCACGGTCGTGATCCGGTGCAGCACCCGGTCCCTCATCGCGGGGCCCGGCACGAGCGTCGCGGCCAGCCCCAGCCGGGCCGTGGCGGCGGCGAACTCACTGGTCTCCCGCTCACAGGGCGCGCAGCGCGCCAGATGCCGTTCGAAGGCGGTCCGCTCGTCGTCGGGCAGCGCGTGCAGGGCGTAGGCGCCCGTCAGGCTGTGCAGGTCCTCGGTGCGCATCACGCACTCACCCCCAGGCAGTCGCGGAGTCGGATGAGGCCGTCGCGGAGCCGCGTCTTGACCGTGCCCAGCGGCAGCGCGAGCGCCTCGGCCACCTGCCGGTAGGTCAGGCCGCGGTAGTAGGCCAGGGTGACGGACTGGCGCTGGATCTCGGTCAGGGTGCGCAGACAGCGCCGCACCTGCTCCCTTTCCAGCCGGGCCTCCACCTGCTCCGTCACCTCGTCGAACTCGGGCGTACGGTCGAGCAGGGCGGCCCTGTGGTCGCGGGCCGCGGCGGCCTCCACCGACCGCACCCGGTCCACCGCCCGCCGGTGGGCCAGGGTCAGGATCCAGTTCACCACCGTGCCCCGCTCGGGCCGGTAGCGCGGCGCCGTGCGCCACACCTCGACCAGCACCTCCTGCGCGACCTCCTCGGACTGCGCCTGGTCGCGCAGCACCGCCCGGGCGACCCCGAGCACGGATCCCGCCATCGCGTCGTACACCGCGGCGAAGGAGTCCTGATCGCCGAGGGCCACCTCGCGGATCAGCTGTTGCAGGTCGGGCTGTGACGATGGATTTCGGCCGATGTGTACGGCTTCCTTCACGACGGTTTCTCCAAAAGAACGCGACGGGCGGGCATGTCCCCGCGTAATCCGGGGCCGGACGGCCCGCGGATTGGTCGCCGGACCGCCGAAGGACGCGGTGACCTCGCCCGACGCCCACCCTCCCACGGGTACACTGGCCCCCGTTCGCGTTCGATCGGCTCCCCGGAGCGGGAGGAAAGGGAGGTGAGGTTGATGACCGTGCTCGACGCCGCCCCTCGCTGCGCCCGGATCTCCCTCGCGTCCCGAGCGGCGGCCTGACCCCGCATCCCACGAACGCAGACACCAGAAACGGATCCCTGTCCCGTCATGCCTCACACCTGGCACACCCGCGCCGAGACCGGCGCCGACATCCCCGTCGTCCGCGACATCGTCCGCGCCGCCTTCCCCACCCCGGAGGAGGCCGCCCTGGTCGACGCGCTGCGCGCCGACCCCGGGGCCTGGATCGAGGGCCTGTCCGTGGTCGCGGTCGACGACGCCGACCGCCCCGTGGGCCACGCCCTGCTGACCCGCTGCCACATCGGTGAGCACCCGGCGCTCTGCCTCGCACCCGTCGCCGTCCGGCCCGGGTCGCAGCGGAGCGGCGCCGGTGCGGCAGCCGTCCGGGCCGCGCTGGCGGCGGCCGAGCGGCTCGGCGAGCACCATGTCGTCGTCCTCGGGCACCCCGAGTACTACCCCCGGTTCGGCTTCACCCGGGCCTCGGCCCATGGCATCGGCCTGACCATCGACGTCCCGGACGAGGCCCTCATGGCCCTCACCCTGGACGCCGCCCACCCGCTGCCGTCCGGCACCGTCCGGTACGCGGCGCCCTTCGGTATCTGATCCCGCGACCGATCCGGCACTGATCCGGCACACCGGGTGCCGGCGGGACTCCCTCCCGCCGGCACCCGGCATTTTCCTCGGTCCAAACCCTTGACCCCGTGCCCGGGCTCCTTCACATTACTGGTTAATGCGCATTAGGTAATGCGCATTAACGCGACCGAGGGGAGCAGTGGTGGCGAAGGAAGCCACAGGGCGGGCGAAGCCGGGGCGGGCCCCCGCGCCGCCCGGCCGACGGGGCCGGCCGAGGCAGGCGGAGGTCGCCCGGCTCGCGGGTGTGTCGCAGGCGACGGTGTCCCTGGTGCTCTCCGGACGCGACATCGCGACCGGCCGGCCGATCTCGGCGGAGACCCGCGGCAAGGTCCTCGACGCCGCCCGCAGCCTCGGCTACGTCCCCGACCCGGCCGCCAGCCGCCTCGCCGCCGCCCGCAACAACCTGCTCGGCGTCTTCAGCTTCACCGCGACCTTCCCGACCGACGTCCGGCACTCCTACTACCCCTTCCTCGTCGGCGTCGAGCAGGAGGCCGCGGCGCAGGGCTACGACCTGGTGCTGTTCACCGGCTCCAGCAGCGGGGGAGCGGGCGCGTCCGGGGCCGGCGCGCTCAACCGGGTGCGGCTGGCGGACGGTTGCCTCTTCCTGGGCCGCCACGCCCCCGCGGACGAGCTGCGCCGGCTGGTGGCCGACGACTTCCCGGTCGTGCACGTCGGCCGGCCCGACGAGGCGGAGGGGCTGGCCTGGGTCGGCGCCGACTACGTCAGCGCGAGCCGCGAGGTCGTCACCACGCTCGCCGGGCTCGGCCACCGGCGGGTCATGCTGGTCCGCGAGGACGACGAGGCGCCCGCCTCCAGCGACCGCGAACGAGGCTTCTTGGACGGCCTGTCGGCGAGCGGACTGCCCGCCGGCCCCGACGCCGTGTTCCGCTCCGGCGACCTGCGCCGCGACCTCACCGCGGACCGCGTGAGCGCCTGGCTGGCCGACGGTGTGACCGCGTTCGTCGCCGAGGAGACCGACACCGGAACCGCCTGGCGGGCGCTGCGCGCGGCCGTCGACGCGGCCGGCCTGGACTGCCCCGGCCAGGTCTCGCTGGCCCTGCTCGGCAGCCCGCCCGCCGACCTCGCCGACGAACCGGCCCCCATGGGCTTCGACATCCCCCGCCCCACGCTGGGCGCCGAGGCGGTGCGGCTGCTCGCCGCCCGTGTCGCGGGCGAACCCGCCAGGGCCACGCTCGTCGCCTGCGCCTTCCGGCCGGGCACCACCGCCGGCCCGCCGGCCGGCCCCTGAACCCCCGTCACCCACCCCCCCCTTGTACGAACCGCACCACCAGAGGAGCAGCGTGATACCGGAACCCGACATCCTCGTCGTCGGCGGCGGCCTGGGCGGCGTCGCCGCGGCCCTCGCCGCCTGCCGGGCCGGCCGCAGTGTCGTCCTGACCGAGGAGACGGACTGGATCGGCGGCCAGCTCACCAGCCAGGCCGTCCCGCCCGACGAACACCCGTGGGTCGAGCAGTTCGGCACCACCGCCACCTACCGGCGACTGCGCGAGGGCATCCGCCAGTACTACCGCCAGTGGTACCCCCTGCGCGCCGAGGCTCTGGCGCTCACCGACCTCAACCCCGGTGCCGGGCGGGTCAGCAAGCTGTGCCACGAGCCGAAGGTCGCCCTCGCCGTCCTGGAGGGCATGCTCGCGCCGCACCTGGCGGCCGGACGGCTCACCGTCCTGACCGAGCACCGCCCCGTGGCCGCCGAGTCGGACAACGATGTCGTGCGCGCCGTCACCCTGGAGGACCTGCGCGACGGCACCCGCCGCACGGTCCCCGCCCGCTACGTCCTGGACGCCACCGAGACCGGCGAACTCCTCCACCTCGCGGGCGTCGAACACGCCAACGGGGCCGAGTCCAGGGCCGAGTTCGACGAACCCCACGCCCCAGAGCACGCCCAGCCGGACAACCAGCAGGGCATCACCGTCTGCTTCGCCCTCTCCCACCACGAGGGTGAGGACCACACCGTCGACCGCCCCGCCGACTACGACTTCTGGCGCTCCTACCGGCCCGGCTTCTGGCCCGGCCCGCTGCTCGGCTTCGAGGCCCCCGACCCGCGCACCCTGGAACCGGTGCCGCGCACCTTCGAACCCAACCCCGACCTCGACCCGCTGGCCGTCAGCGCCGACCAGAGCGCCGACGCGGGCGACAAGGAGCTGTGGGGCTTCCGCCGCATCCTCGCCCGCAAGCTGCACACCGAGGGCGCCTTCGACTCCGACATCACCCTCGTCAACTGGCCGCTCAACGACTACTGGCTGAAGCCCTACATCGGCCAGGAGGCCGAAGCCCTGCACGAGGCGCGGCAGTTGTCCCTGTCGGTGCTGTACTGGCTCCAGACCGAGGCGCCCCGCCCCGACGGCGGCACCGGATTCCCCGGGCTGCGTCCGCGACCCGACGTGACCGGCACCCCCGACGGGCTCGCCAAGGCGGCGTACGTCCGCGAGTCCCGCCGGATCAAGGCGGTCACCATCGTCACCGAGCACGACGTCGCCATCGACCTGGTCGGCCCCTACGGCGGCACCCGCCACCGGGACTCCGTGGGCGTCGGCAACTACCGCATCGACCTGCACCCGTCCACCGGCGGTGACAACTACGTCGACATCGGGTCGGTGCCCTTCGAGATCCCGCTCGGGGCGCTCGTGCCGCGCCGGGTGCGCAACCTGCTGCCGGCCGGCAAGAACCTCGGCACCACGCACATCACCAACGGCTGCTACCGGCTGCACCCGGTGGAGTGGAACATCGGCGAGGTCGCCGGAGCCCTCGCCGCCCACTGCCTCGCCGAGAACGTCGAGCCGCACCAGGTGCAGGCCGAGGACAAGAGGTACGACGAGTTCGCCAAGGTGCTCGACCGCGGCGGCGTGCAGCGTCACTGGCCCGACGTCAGGGGCTACTGAACGACCCCGTGCGCGGGGGGAGTTCGGGCGGGGCAGCTCCACCTGCCCCGCCCGGTGACCGCCCGCGCGCGGACCGACCCAGCACAAGGAGGTGCCCGGACATGACCACCCACCGCATCCGCGTCGGCATCGACGTGGGCGGAACCTTCACCGACGCCGTGGCGGTCGACGCCACGACGCTCAGGCTCGTGGGCCAGGTGAAGGTCCCCACGAGCCACCATCACGAGGACGGCGTCGCCCACGGCATCGTCGAAGCGCTCGACCGGCTGCTGACGCAGACCGGACACGCACCCGCCGACGTCGCCTTCCTGGCACATGGCACGACCCAGGCTACCAACGCCCTGCTGGAGGGCGACGTCGCCACCGTCGGCCTGCTCGGCATCGGCACCGGCGGCGGGACGTACTTCACCCGCCGCCTGGCCTCGCTCGCCAAGCTCGAACTCACCCCCGGCAAGAGGCTGCCGCTGCACTACGCGCACGTGCCCGACCCCGACGACACCACCGCCGTACGGACCGCCGTCGAGCGGCTCACCGCGGCCGGCGCGGAGGCGCTGGTGGCCAGCGAACCGTTCGGCGTCGACCGGCCCGAGGGCGAGACGGCGGTCGCCGAGGCGGCCCGCGCGACCGGCCTGCCGACCACCGCGGCCCACGAGATCACCTCGCTGTACGGACTGCGCAAGCGCACCCGCACCGCCGTCGTCAACGCGGCGATCCTGCCCCGCATGCTGGCCACCGCCGACCTCGTCGACGCCTCCATCACCAAGGCGGGCGTCACCGCGCCGCTGATGGTGATGCGCTGTGACGGGGGAGTGATGTCCCTCGACGAGATGCGGCGCAGGCCCCTGCTGACCGTGCTGTCGGGTCCCGCGGCCGGGGTGGCCGGAGCGCTCATGCAGGAGCGCGTGAGCGAGGGCGTGTTCCTGGAGACGGGCGGCACCTCCACCGACATCAGCGTCGTCAAGCGCGGCAAGGTCGCGGTCCGCCACGCCACCATCCTCGGCCGCACCTCGTACCTCAACGCCCTCGACGTGCGCACGGTCGGCGTCGGCGGCGGCTCCATGGTGCGCGTCTCCGGCGGCCGGGTCACCGGCACCGGACCCCGCAGCGCGCACATCGCGGGCCTGCCGTACGCCTGTTTCGCCGACCCGGCCGACCTGCGGGACGCGACGCTCACCACGATCAGCCCGCTGCCCGGCGACCCCGCCGACTACGCGGTGCTCGACGCCGCGGGCGGCCGGTTCGCGCTCACCATGACCTGCGCCGCCAACGCGCTCGGCCGGGTCCCCGAGGGCGACTTCGCGCACGCCGACCCCGGTACCGCCCGTGCCGCGCTGGCCCCGCTCGCCGCCGCCCTCGGCACCGACGTGCCCACCGCCGCCGCCCGGCTCCTGGACGCCGGCACCGGCCAGGTGAAGGCCGTCGTGGACGACCTGGTCCGCGAGTACCGCCTCGACACCGACACCGCCGTCCTGGTCGGGGGAGGCGGCGGCGCGGCCTCCGTCACCCCGCACCTGGCCGACCGCACCGGCATGACCGGCCGCATCGCCCGGAACAACGAGGTCATCAGCCCCATCGGCGTCGCCCTCGCCCTGGTCCGCGAACAGGTCGAGCGGATCGTGCCCGGCGCGACCCAGGAGCAGATCCTCGCCGTCCGCGCCGAGGCCGAACGCGCCGTGGTCGAACAGGGCGCCGCCGCCGACGGCGTCGAGGTCGAGGTCACCGTCGACCCGCAGACCAACGTCGTACGCGCCATCGCCACCGGCGCGACCGAACTGCGCACCCAGGACCGGGCCCACCGCGCCGACGACGACGAGCGGCTGCGCCTGGCCGCCACCAGCCTCAGGACCGAGCCGTCGAAGGTGGAGGTGCTCGCGGGCACCCCCGCGCACACCGTCTACGGCACCGAGGTGCAGCGCCGCTTCCGCCCCGTCCGCCACCCGGTGCGGGTCGTGGACGCCGACGGCGTCGTACGCCACCACGCGGCCGACGCCCGGGTCGAGGCGACCACCGTCGCGAGCGCCCCCGAGGTGCTGGCCAAGCTGGTGACCGAGGCCACCTCCTACGGCGACGGAGGCGTCCGCGCCCCCGCCGTGCGGCTGCTGGTCGGCTCCCGCATCGCCGACCTCTCCGGCGTCCTCGACCCGGCGCCGCTGCTCGCCCTCGCCCGGAGCGAGCTGCGCTCCCGCGCCGCCGACGAACCAGTCGTCGCCGTCCTGGAGGTGCGGGAATGACCGCCCAGGACGCCCTCGCGACGGCGGACCCCGCCGCCACCGACGACATCGGGTGGGCGGTACGGCTGCTGGCGGCCACCCCCACCCACGAGCACCGCGACCCGGAGCTGCTGCGCCACTGGGCCCGCACCGCCGACGCGTTCGGCTCCGCCCTCGCGCCCGTTCCGTGCGCGGCGAGAGTCGTGGAGAGCGACGGCGGCCTCGCGCACGGCCTGCTGGCCCGCTACACCTCCAGACCGCCCACGGTCGAGCTGTACACCGACACCATCGCGCTCGCCGAACGCGTCGTCGACGCCCGCGGCTGGCGCGCCTGGTACCCGGCGGGATCCGTACGGGCCGCCGCCCTCGCCCACGAGGCGGTGCACGCCCACCTCCACCACGGCCCCGCCCGCGCCGCCCTGAAGCACGCCCTCGGCCACCACGCCCTGCGCCTGGGCCGCCTGCGCGTGCCCGGCCACGTCGCCGGCGCCGAGGAGGTGGCCGCGCACGCCTACGCCCGCACCGTCTGCGGACTCGGCCGCAGCCCCCTGCTGCTGACCGCCGCCCTGGCCGCCGAGGCCGGGACCGGAAACCTCCCCTCACCTGCACGTGACGCAAGAAGAGAGAACTGACCCATGGGTGTCGTCATCCTCCTCGTCATGGCGGCCGGCGTCGCCGCGATGCTCACCCGCAAACTCCCCACCGCCTTCGCCCTGGTGCTGCTGGCCGTGGTCATCGCCTTCCTCTCCGGCGCGCCCCTGACCGGTGAGAACAGCGTCCTGGACACGGTCCTCCAGGAAGGCGCCCCGGCGCTCGCGGCCACCATGGTCGCCATCATCCTCGGCTCCTGGCTGGGCAGACTGCTCGACGAGACCGGCATCGCCGGCACCCTCGTCCGCAAGATCGTGGAGTTCGGCGGCGACCGGCCCACCGTCGTCGCCCTCGGTGTCCTCGCCGTCTCCGCGCTCGTCGGCACGGTCACCGGATCGGCGCCCGCGGCGATGCTGGCCGGCATCATCGGCATCCCCGCCATGGTCGCCGTCGGCGTGCCCAAGGTGACGGCGGCGGGGACCGTGCTGATGGGCATCGCGGTCGGGGTGCCCTTCGAACTGCCCGTCTGGCAGTTCTTCTCCACCGCGCTGGACCTGCCGGTCGACACGGTGCGCGGCTTCATGGTGAAGCTGTTCCCGTTCGCGCTGGTCGCCGCCGTCGCCTACGTGGTGATCGAGAACCGGCGGCGCGGCACCGAGCACGCCTGGTCCCTCAAGTCGGTGACTTCCCGGCCGCCGTCGCGCCGCGAACGCCTCGGCGACGCGCCCTGGTACGCGCTGCTCGCCCCCGCCGTCCCGCTGGTGCTGGCCCTCGGCCTGGAGGTGGCCATCATCCCCTCCCTGCTGGCCGGCGTGCTCTACGCGCTGGTCACCACCACCCGGCCCGGCGAGATGAACAAGCGGCTGCTGCGCACTCTTTACGGCGGCTTCGAGGTGGCGGCGCCCCCGCTCGCCCTGTTCGTCGCGATCGGCATCCTGCTCGCCGCCGTCAAACTCCCCGGCGCCGTCGACGCGCTGGAGCCGCTGATGAAGGCGGTCAGCCCGCAGAACCCGGTGCTGTTCGTCCTCGTCTTCACCCTGCTGGTGCCGCTCTGCCTGTACCGCGGCCCGCTGAACGTCTTCGGTCTCGGCGCGGGCATCGCGGGCGTCCTCATCGCCACCGGTATCTACCCGGCCGTCGCCGTCCTCGGCATGGCCACCTCGTACAACCAGGTCTTCGGCGTCGCCGACCCGACCAGCACGCAGACGGTGTGGGCCGCCCAGTACGCGGGTGTCAGCCCGCAGCAGGTGATGGTCCGCACCCTGCCCTACGTGTGGCTGGTCGCCCTGGGCGGCATGTGCGTCACCGCCGCCCTGTACCTCTGACCCCTCCCTCTCCCCAGGAGTCGACATGCACGAGCCGCACCTCGACCGCCGTCTGTTCCTGAAGGGCACGGCCGTCACCGGTGCCGCCCTCGCGCTGGGCGCCACCGCCGTACCCGCCGCCTCCGCCGCGCCCGGCGGCTTCCCCGACTACACCCATATCCGCACCCTGCTGACGCCGTCCCAGCTCGCCTACAACCCCACCGGCGAGATCATCTTCCCGACCGTCCGGGGTGTCTACGACCGGCTGCCCGCGAGTGGTCGGCTGGGCCGCTACTACCTGTACTACGCCCCGCACGACGCCCCCGGCGGCATCTGCCTGGCCTACGGCGACTCGCTGGAGGGACCGTTCACGGAGTACCCGGACAACCCGATCGTCTCCAACAAGTGGTCGCCGCACTACTCCGTCAGCCACGTCTCCTCGCCGCACGTCATGTGGAACGCGGAGGAGCGGGAGATGTGGCTGTACTTCCACGGGGAGAACACCACCACCCGCCTCGCCCGCTCCAAGGACGGGGTGAACTTCACCTACGACAAGGTGGTGCTGACCACCTCGATGCTGCCGTCCGGCACCACGGAGACCTCGTACGCGCGGGTCTTCCGGCACGACCTGCCCTCGCGCGGCGCCCGCTACGTCATGGTGTTCATGCTGAACAACACGACCAACCACCGCGACATCGGCTGGGGCTGGTCCGCCGACGGCCGCACCTGGACGTTCGCCCAGCAGCCCCTGGTGCGCCACGGCGACGTCGGCGCGGTCAACGTGGGCGGACCGCACCTGCTGCACCGGAACAACAACACCTACGTCGTCTACAACAAGGACAAGGAGAGCGGCGGCGACCTGATGATCACCGAGGTCGGCAACGACTTCTCGCTCCGCAGGCACCTCGGCGTCTTCTACGACTCCCGTGGCTCCGCGCCGGAGAACGGCCGTGCCGCGGCGCCCTCCTTCGGCACGGACGGCGGGGTGCCGTACATGATCTACGAGGCGGGGGAGCGGCTGGCGGGATCGATCGCGATGGCCCGCGGCTGACCCACCCGCTCCACGACGAAGGGGCCGCCCGTCCGAAGCGGACGGACGGCCCCCGTGGGGTCGGCCGGGTCAGGCGACGGGCGCCGCCGGGTCCTTGCCGGCCGGGACGGCGGCCGTCTCGCCGGCCTCCTCGGCCAGGCGCTCCATGCCGCTGGTGGTCTTCAGCGGCTTCTCCTTGATGAACACGACGGCGACCAGCGCGAGCACCGCGAACGGCGTGGCGATGAGGAACAGGTCGGCCGTGGCGACGGCGTAGGCGTGCTCGACGATCGTCCGCATCGGTGCGGGCAGCGTGGACATGTCCGGGACGCTGCTCTCGCCCGAGGCCTCACCGCCGGGCACGGTGATGCCCGCGCCGCTGAGTCCCTTGGTCATCTCACTGGCGACCCGGTTGGCGAGGATCGCGCCGAGGACGCTGACCCCGATGGTGCCGCCCATGCTGCGGAAGAAGGACAGCACGGAGGTCGCGGCGCCCAGGTCGGCGGCGGGCACGTCGTTCTGGGCGGCCAGCACCAGGTTCTGCATCAGCATGCCGACGCCGACGCCGAGCACCGCCATGTAGAGGCTGAGCAGCCCGAAGTGCGTCTTGGCGTCGATGGTGGCCAGCAGCGCGAGGCCGACGGCCATGGTGACCGCACCCGCCACCAGGTACCGCTTCCACTTGCCGGTCCGGCTGATCACCTGTCCGGCGACGGTGGACGACACCAGCAGGCCGAGGATCATCGGCAGGCTCATCAGACCCGCGACCGTCGGCGACTTGCCCAGCGAGACCTGGAAGTACTGCGAGAGGAAGACGGTCCCGCCGAACATGGCGACGCCGACCAGGAGGCTGGCGACCGTGGTCAGGGTGACGGTGCGGTTCTTGAAGATGTCGAGCGGGATGACCGGCTCGGGCGTGCGGGCCTCGACGAAGACCGCGGCGACCAGCAGCAGCACACCGCCACCGGCCAGCGCGGCGGTCTGCCAGGAGGCCCAGTCGAACTCGTTGCCGGCCAGGGACACCCAGATGAGCAGCGCGCAGACACCGGCGACGATCAGGAAGGCGCCGAGCCAGTCGATGCGCACCTCGCGCCGCGTGGTCGGCAGGCTCAGGGTGCGCTGGAGCAGGGCGATGGCGAGCAGCGCGAAGGGGACACCGATGAAGAAGCACCAGCGCCAGCCCAGCCACGAGGTGTCCACCAGGACACCGCCGACCAGCGGTCCGGCCACCGTGCCCACGGCGAAGACGGCACCGAAGATGCCGGCGTACTTGCCCAGCTGGCGGGGCGGGATGACGGAGGCCATCACGACCTGCGCGAGGGCGGTCAGACCGCCCGCGCCGATGCCCTGCACGACCCGGCTGAAGATCAGCAGGCCGACACCGTGCGAGAAGCCGGCCAGCAGCGAGCCGACGACGAACATGCCGAGCGACAGCTGGAGCAGCAGCTTCTTGTTGAAGAGGTCGGACAGCTTGCCCCACAGCGGGACCGTCGCGGTCATCGCGAGCAGTTCGGAGGTGACGACCCAGGTGTAGGAGGACTGGCTGGCGCCCAGGTCGGCGATGATCGTGGGCAGCGCGTTGGCCACGACCGTGCCGGCCAGGATCGCGACGAACATACCGGCCATCAGGCCGGACATGGCCTGGAGTATCTGCCGGTGGGTCATCGAGGTGGGAGGCGCGTCGGCGGGCGCCTGGGGTGTGGTCACGACATCTCTTTCGGTGGTGTTGGTGGGTCGCGAGCCCGGCGCGGAGGCTACGCGGTGGGTGCCGGCAGGCCGGCGGCGAGGAGGGTGAACACCTCGTGGAAGACGTCGATGAAGGCGGCTTCCTCCTGATGGGTGGACCAGTGCTCCACGCTGGTCCGCACCGCGGCGCCCGCCACCGCGGCCAGCAGCCGCGGGTAGAGACCGGGCGCGGCCCCCTCGGCGTCGGTGCCGCGCAGGCGTTCGGCGATCGCGTCGGCCAGATCGGCCTCGGCCGCCATGTGTGCGCCGACGCCGCGGGCCAGGAGGTGCGGCGAGGCGTGCAGCACCTCGGCGTGCAGTCGCCACAGCTCGTGCTGCTGCTCCGCCTCGGCCAGCTCCGCCGCCATGGCCTCGCGCAGGGCCTCCAGCGGGGAGAGCGCGGGCGGCGCGTCCAGCACGGCGCGCCGCATGCGCGCCCCAGCGTCCGCGTCGATCACGACGAAGGCGTCGTCACGCGTGTCGAAGTAGTTGAAGAACGTGCGCACCGACACCCCGGCCGCGGCGCTGATCGCCTCGACGGTGACCTTCTCCGCCCCGTGCTCGGCTGCGAGACGTACGGCGGCCTCGGCGAGGGCGGCACGCGTCGCCCGCTTCTTCCGCTCCCGCAGACCGCCTCCCGCGGCACTCTTCTCCGACATAAGTTGCATGATATGCAAAGATGCACGGTATGCAAAATTGACTCGTGGTTCAGCCCGCGCCGCCGCTCTTTGTCACAGACCATGAACAACTTCTGTGTCCGGAGGCGAAGTTGGGGTACACCGGGCAGCAGTGCGGCCGTCACCGGGGTCGGCGCCGGTGACGGCCGCGCTGTTCGCGTCCGCGCGCCCTCCCGGCACTCCGTCCGGAACGCGACGTGACCCGAACGGCCCGCTCGGGTACCCGGCCGGTCGGCGCGGGGTTGGGATGTGCACGGGACCCCGCGCCCTCGCCGCCCGACCGCCGTCCCGACCCGGAAAGGACCCCCGATGTCCGCCGACACGCAGCAGGCGCCCCCCGGGCCCACCGACGAGGAACTCGCGGGCCTGGACGCCCACTGGCGCGCCGCGAACTACCTCTCCGTCGGTCAGATCTATCTGATGGCCAACCCCCTGCTGGCCGAACCGCTCCGCCCCGAGCACGTGAAGCCCCGGCTGCTCGGCCACTGGGGCACCTCACCGGGACTCAACCTGGTCCACACCCACCTCAACCGCGTGATCAAGGCGCGCGACCTCGACGCGCTGTGCGTCTGGGGTCCCGGCCACGGAGGGCCCGCCGTGCTGGCCAACGCGTGGCTGGAGGGGTCGTACGGCGAGACCTACCCGGACGTCGGCAGGGACGCGGCGGGCATGGCCCGGCTGTTCCGGCAGTTCTCGTTCCCCGGCGGCGTGCCGAGCCACGTGGCGCCCGAGACGCCGGGCTCGATCCACGAGGGCGGCGAGCTGGGCTACTCCCTCTCGCACGCCTACGGCGCCGCCTTCGACCACCCGGACCTGCTGGTCGCCTGCGTCATCGGCGACGGCGAGGCGGAGACGGGCCCGCTGGCCACCTCCTGGCACTCCAACAAGTTCCTCGACCCGGTGCACGACGGCGCGGTCCTGCCCATCCTGCACCTCAACGGCTACAAGATCGCCAACCCGACGGTCCTGGCCCGGCTCCCCGAGGACGAACTCGACACGCTGCTGCGCGGCTACGGCCACGACCCGCTCCACGTCACCGGCGACGACCCCGCCGCCGTCCACCGCGCCACGGCACGGGCCATGGACACCGCCCTGGACCGCATCGCCGCCATCCAGCGCGCCGCCCGGGAGGACGGGGCCACCGACCGCCCCCGCTGGCCGATGATCGTGCTGCGCACACCCAAGGGCTGGACCGGACCGGCCGAGGTCGACGGACTGCCGGTGGAGAACACCTGGCGCGCCCACCAGGTCCCCCTGTCCGGCGTCAGGACCGACCCGGACCACCTCGCGCAACTGGAGCGGTGGCTGCGCTCCTACCGGCCCGAGGAACTGTTCGACGACACCGGGGCCCCGCGGCCCGCCGTCCTCGCCGCCGTCCCGGAGGGCTCCCGCCGGCTGGGCGCCACCCCGTACGCCAACGGCGGCCTGCTCCTGCGGGAACTTCCCCTGCCCCCGCTGGAGAAGTACGCCGTGACCGTGGACGCGCCGGGCGCCGCCACGCACGAACCCACCGCCGTCCTCGGCGACCTGCTCCGGGACGTCATGGACGCCACCGCCGACCGGCGCGACTTCCGGCTCGTCGGCCCCGACGAGACCGCCTCCAACCGCCTCCAGGCCGTCTACGCCGCCAGCGGCAAGGCATGGCAGGAACGGACACTGCCCGTCGACGAGGACCTGGACCGGCACGGGCGCGTCATGGAGATCCTGTCCGAGCACACCTGCCAGGGCTGGCTGGAGGGCTACCTCCTCACCGGACGGCACGGCCTCTTCTCCTGCTACGAGGCCTTCGTCCACATCGTCGACTCGATGGTCAACCAGCACGTCAAATGGCTGCGCGTGACCCGCCGCCTGCCCTGGCGGGCACCGATCGCCTCGCTCAACTACCTGCTCACCTCCCACGTCTGGCGCCAGGACCACAACGGCTTCTCCCACCAGGACCCCGGCTTCGTCGACCACATCCTCAACAAGAGCCCCGAGGCCGTACGGGTCTACCTCCCGCCGGACGCCAACACCCTGCTCTCCGTCGCCGACCACGTGCTGCGCAGCCGCGACTACGTCAACGTGATCGTCGCCGGCAAGCAGCCCTGCTTCGACTGGCTGTCCATGGACGAGGCGAAGGCGCACTGCGCGCGCGGCGCCGGCGTCTGGGACTGGGCCGGCACCGAGGACGGCGGCCGCGAACCCGACGTGGTGCTCGCCTGCGCCGGTGACGTCCCGACCCAGGAGGTGCTGGCCGCCGCCCAGCTCCTCCGCCGCGACCTGCCCTCGCTCGCCGTGCGCGTGGTCAACGTCGTGGACATCGCCCGCCTGCTGCCCAGCGGCGAACACCCGCACGGCATGAGCGACTTCGAGTACGACGGCCTGTTCACCGCCGACAAGCCGGTGATCTTCGCCTACCACGGGTACCCCTGGCTGATCCACCGGCTCGCCTACCGGCGCACCGGCCACCCGCACCTGCATGTGCGCGGCTACAAGGAGATCGGCACCACCACCACGCCGTTCGACATGGTGGTCGGCAACGACATGGACCGCTACCGCCTCGTCATGGACGTCATCGACCGGGTACCCGGCCTCGCGGTGCGCGCCGCGGACGTACGGCAGCGGATGGCGGACGTACGGCAGCGGCACCACGACTGGATCCGCGAACACGGGGTGGACCTGCCCGAGGTCGCCGACTGGAGCTGGGCGGGCCCGCGGTGACCGCCACCCCGTCGACCTGGGACTACGACCACTACGACGCCGCCGAGGAGCGGTTGCGCGAGTCGCTGTGCACGCTCGGCAACGGCTACTTCGCCACGCGCGGCGCGCTGCCCGAGTGCGCCGCGGACGACACGCACTACCCGGGCACCTACGTCGCCGGCTGCTACAACCGGCTCACGTCCACCGTCGCCGAGCGCGAGGTGGAGAACGAGGACATCGTCAACCTGCCCAACTGGCTGCCCCTGCGGTTCAGGCCCGCCGGGGAGGAGTGGCTCACGCCGGACACCGCCGAGGTCCTCGACCACCGCCAGACCGTGCACCTTGACTCGGGCGTGCTGGAGCGCCGCACCCGCTTCGGCCTCGGCGGGGGCCGCGTGCTGTCGGTGCGGCAGCTGCGTCTGGTCCACATGGCCGACCCTCATCTAGCCGCCCTGCGCACGGAGTTCACGGCCGAGGGCGGCCCGGTCGACCTGGAGGTGGAGTCGGCCCTCGACGGCGGCGTCACCAACTCCGGGGTACCGCGCTACCGGGACCTGGACGGCAGCCACCTGATCCACGTGCACACCGGAAGCGCCGACGACGGCACCGTGTGGCTGCGCTGCCGCACCCGCACCTCGGACATCCGGGTGGGCATGGCGGCCCGCACCACCGCCGAGGGACCCGTCACCCCGGCGCGCGAGCACCTGTGCGTCACCCAGCGCACGAACCCGCGTACGGAACCCGGCCGCACCGTCACCGTCGACAAGATCGTGGCCCTGCACACCTCGCGCGACCCGGCGATCAGCGACCCGCTCCAGGCCGCGATCGACCGGGTGGCCGCCGCCCCAGGCTTCGACGAACTGCTGCTCACGCACCGGACCGCCTGGGGCCAGCTGTGGCGCCGGGCCGAACTCGACGTTCCCGGTGAGGCGGGCAGCATCCTGCGTCTCCACCTCTTCCACGTACTCCAGACCCTCTCCCCGCACACCGCCGACCTCGACGTGGGCGTACCCGCGCGCGGACTGCACGGCGAGGCCTACCGCGGGCACGTCTTCTGGGACGAGCTGTTCGTCCTGCCCTACCTCAACCTCCACTTCCCCGAGGTGTCCCGGGCCCTGCTCCACTACCGGCACCGCCGCCTGGAACGGGCCCGCGCCGCAGCCCGCGCCATCGGCCGGCGCGGCGCGCTCTACCCCTGGCAGAGCGGCAGCGACGGCCGGGAGGAGACGCAGCAACTGCACCTCAACCCGCGCTCCGGCCGCTGGCTGCCGGACCACTCCCACCTCCAGCACCATGTGGGCTCGGCGATCGCGTACAACGTGTGGCAGTACTGCGAGGCCAGCGGCGACGCCGAGTTCCTGCACACCAAGGGGGCCGAGACACTGCTCCAGATCGCCCGCTTCTGGGCCGACTCCGCCGTCTGGGACGACGGGCTCGGACGCCACCGCATCCGGGGCGTCGTCGGCCCCGACGAGTACCACGAGGCCTACCCCGGCGCCCGTCTCCCCGGCCTCGACGACAACGCCTACACCAACGTCACCGCCGCGTGGGTCCTCACCCGCACCCTGGAGGTCCTGGCCGACCTCCCCGAACCCCGCCGCCGCGAACTCGTCGAACGCACCGCCCTGGGCGACGGCGAACTCGAACAGTGGGACAGCGTCTCGCGCACCCTCCACGTCCCCTTCCACAAAGGCGTCGTCAGCCAGTTCGAGGGCTACGGCGACCTCGCCGAACTCGACTGGGACGGGTACCGCGAGCGCTACGGCGACATCCGGCGCCTCGACCGCGTCCTGGAGGCCGAGAACGACAGCGTGAACAACTACCAGGCGTCCAAACAGGCCGACGTGCTGATGCTGGGCTACCTGTTCTCGCCGGTCGAACTCCTGGCCCTCTTCGGCCGGCTGGGCTACCACCTGGACGAGGAGACCTGGCAGCGCACCGTCGACTACTACCTGGCCCGCACCAGCCACGGCTCCACCCTCAGCGGACTGGTCCACGGCTGGATCCTGGCCCGCGCCCGGCGCGCCGAAGCCTGGGCCTTCTGCCAGGAGGCGCTCAAGGGCGACGTCGCCGACCTCCAGGGCGGCACCACCGGCGAAGGCATCCACCTCGGCGCCATGGCCGGCACCCTCGACCTCGTCCAGCGCGGCCTGACCGGCCTGGAGACCCGCGGGGGCGCCCTGTGGCTGAACCCGGTGCCGCTGCCGGAGCTGTCCTCGTACGGGTTCTCCATCCGCTACCAGGGCCACTGGGGCGTCCGGCTCCGGCTGGAGCACGGCCGGCTGGAGATCGCGGTACCCGAGTCCGGACCGCTGCCGATCGACGTACGGCTGCCGGACCGCGAGGTGCGACTCCAGCCGGGCGACACCTGCCGGCTCGCGCTCCCCGACTGACGCCTGGGGCCGTCAGCCCGGCAGCGGCTGGGTCACCGTGCGCGGCGACCCGTCCGGCCTGCCGTCGGTGTAGGTCAGGGTGATCCGGCTGAAGTGCCGCTCACCCGGGTCCCCGGCCGAGGCCGTGGGCCGGTCGAGCCGGACGGTCACCGGGTAGGAGCGGAACGCGCCCGCGGCGCAGTAGGGGTCGCAGTCGTTGACCGCGTTGCTGCCCCGGCCCACCGCGGCCTCGGCGTCCCAGCGGTACCAGTGCATCGACACCAGGCGGCTGTTGCCGTCCCCGCAGGCCAGGATGAACGTCCCCGGCCGGACCTCCGGCTGCCCGGCGCAGTCCACCAGTACCGGGTCCGTCGTCTGCCGGGCCGGCGCCGTCGGTGCGGCGGTGGCCGTGCCCAGGGGTACTGCGAGCGCGGCGGCGGCACACAGCGTGACCGCGGCCCTCATCGGGTTCCTGCCCATGTCTGCTCCCAGCCGTCTCGGGATCGCTTGTCTCCGCTCTCCTTTCCCCGTACGACCGTACGGCCGGGCCATGGATCGCACCACTCGTACGGAGTACCGGGCCGCCCGGCGGCGGACGACCGTCGCGCCCGGGGTCAGAAGTCCACCGGATCACGTACCAGCGGACACGTCATGCAGTGGCCCCCGCCCCGGCCGCGGCCCAGTTCCGCGCCCACGATGGGGACGACCTCGACGCGGGCCTCGCGGAGCTGGGCGTTGGTGGCGGTGTTGCGGTCGTAGGTGAAGACCACGCCCGGTTCCACCGCCACGGCGTTGTTGCCGCTGTCCCACTGCTGGCGTTCGGAGGCGTAGGCGTCGCCGCCCGTCTCCACCACGCGCAGCGCGGACAGGCCGAGCGCCTTGGCGACGACGTCGACGAAGGGGGTCGTGCCTTCGTCGACGACGTCGAAGCCCGGTGCCCGGTCGGCGGGGCGCAGCGAGAAGGTGTGGACCCCGTCCATGATGCGCGGATAGAGGGTGACCACGTCGCGGTCGGCGAAGGTGAACACCGTGTCCAGGTGCATGGCGGACCGCAGCTTCGGCATCCCGGCGACCACGACGTGCTCGGCCGCGCCGTTGCGGAACAGCGCGCCCGCGACCTGGGTGATCGCCTGGCGCGAGGTGCGCTCGCTCATGCCCATGAGGACGACCCCGTTGCCCACCGGCATGACGTCCCCGCCCTCGAAGGTGGCCTGCCCCCAGTCGCGTTCGGGGTCGCCCCACCACACCGTCGAGTCCCTGAAGTCGGGGTGGAAGGTGTAGATCGCCTTCATGAGCAGTGTCTCGTCGTGCCGCGCGGGCCAGTAGAGCGGGTTCAGGGTGAGTCCGCCGTACAGCCAGCAGGTGGTGTCGCGGGTGTACAGGGTGTTGGGCAGCGGCGGCATCAGGTACTCGCGCGCACCGGTCGACTCCCGGGCGAGCGCGAGGTACGGCGAGCGGAAGTCCTCGGTCAGGTCACCGGTGGCGAGACCGCCGACCAGGTACTCCGCGAGTTCCCGGGGCGACAGGGTCTCCAGGTAGGCGCGGGTCGCGTCGACGAGGCCGACGCCGACCCGGTTGGCGACGATCTTCCGGTCCAGGAGCCATGCCTTCGCCTCGGGGATCGCCATGATCTGCGCCAGCAGGTCGTGCAGTTCCACCACCTCCACCCCGCGCTTGCGCAGTTCGCCGACGAACGCGGCGTGGTCGCGCTGGGCGTTCTCCACCCACATCACGTCGTCGAAGAGCAGGTCGTCGGAGTTGGTGGGGGTGAGCCGCCGGTGCGCGAGACCCGGCGAACACACCAGGACCTTGCGCAGTCGGCCGACCTCGGAGTGGACGCCGAGCGCGGGCTGCGCGGCGCTCTCGTTGCTGGTCACACTGCCTCCTTGAGAAGGATTCACAGGCTGATCCACCCGGCCGCCAGGGCGACGAGACCGAGTACGGCACCCACCACGGAAACGGCCAGGACGACCAGTTCCCCGGGCGAGAACAGCCGCCGGCCCTGTTCTCGGCGGGCCATCACGAACAGGGCGGTCGCCGGGGCGTAGAGGATGAAGGACACCAACAGGAACTTCAGACCGGCCGCGTACAGCAGGAACGCCGTGTACAGGGTCGCGACGACCGCGCAGGTCAGTTCCCGCCGGGAGGTGCGGCCGCCCTCGGTGCGCGGATCGTCCCGGCTGCCGATCCGCACCGCGAACGCCGCCGCCAGCAGGTACGGGACCAGGGAGAGGGCGCTGGTCAGGTTGAGCGCGAAGTTGAACGCGTCGTCCGAGAAACTGGTGGCGATCAGCACCACCTGGGTGAGCAGCGAGGTCATCAGCAGCGCCGGCACGGGCACGTCCACGGCGTTGGCACGGCGCAGGAAGCGCGGCATGTCGTCGTCCTTGGCCGCGACGAAGAGCACCTCCGCCGCCATCAGCGTCCAGGCCAGGTAGGCGCCCAGCACCGACACGATCAGGCCGACGCTGATGAACACGCGGCCCCAGGTGCCGACGGCCGACTCCAGCACGCCCGCCATGGACGGCTGGCGCAGGCCGGCGATCTCGTCCATCGGCATGATGCCGTACGACACGATGGTGACCGACGCGAAGACGGCGAAGACGCTGAGGAAGCCCAGCACCGTCGCCCGGCCCACGTCGGAGCGGCGTCTGGCGTGCCGGGAGTAGACACTGGCGCCCTCGACGCCGAGGAAGACGAAGACGGTGGCCAGCATGGTGCCGCGCACCTGTGTGAACAGGGAACCGGCGTAGTCGGCGCCGCCGAAGTTGTCGGCGAACACACCCGGTTCGAAGTACACCAGCGCCAGGATGACGAAGAAGACGATGGGGACGAGCTTGGCGACGGTGACGACCTTGTTGATGGCGGTCGCCTCCTTCACACCGCGCCGGATGATCCAGAAGAAGGCCCACAGCCCGAGGGAGGAAAGGACGACCGCGAGGGCCGTGTCCCCGTCGCCGAGGGCCGGCCAGACGGAGCCCACGGTCGACATGATGAGGACCCAGTAGGTCACGTTGCCGACACAGGTGCTGGCCCAGTAGCCGAAGGCGGCGAAGAAGCCCAGGTACTCGCCGAAGCCCGCCTTGGCGTACGCGTAGACACCCGCGTCGAGGTCGGGCCGGCGTACGGCCAGCGACTGGAAGACGAAGGCCAGCATCAGCATGCCGGTGCCGGCGATCGCCCATGCGATGAGTGCCCCGGCGACGCCGGTCTCCTCGGCGAACCGTCCCGGCAGTGAGAACACACCCGCGCCCACCATCGACCCGACCACCATGGCGGTCAGGGTGAACAACGGCAGTTTGGCGGTGGGCGGGGATGCGTCTTCGGCGTCGGAAGCAGCGGCCTGCGACATGCCGTCCCTCCGGGTGGCTGGCGACTGGGACCACTGTGCCTCAGTTGATGGGGGCGGGCATCCCGGCCGGGGCGCCGGTCACTGCGCGGTGCGCAGGTCGGTGCCGCGCCGGGCCAGGCTGAGGACACCCATGACGATCAGGCCGACGCCGAGCAGCTGCGGCACGACCCACCAGTCACCGCGCACGTCCTCGCGGTAGAGGATCACGCCGAGCAGCAGGCTGACCGTCGCGTCGCCCAGGGTCAGGGCGGGCTGGGAGGCGACGAGTGGGCCGCCCTGCATGGCGTGCTCCAGGAGCAGCACGGCACACACCCCGGCCACGGCGAACCCGTAGGTCTGCCAGGTGGTCAGGAAGCCGGTCACGCCGTCGGAGTCCAGGACGCGCATGGAGTCCTTCATCAGACCGGCCGTCAGCGCGTAGCACACCGCGGTGGCCGCGCCGAGGCATCCGGCGCGGGCCTTGCCGACGGGCCGCTTCAGTCCGGCCGCCGCGAGCAGCACGGCCGCCCCGGCACATGCCGCCAGCGCGGGCACCCAGCGGTCCAGCGGCACGTCCTCGCTGCCGTGGTCCGGTGCCGCCGAGACCAGCGCGACACCCAGCCCGACGACCACCGCGCCCACGGCGAGCCACATGACCTGGGGCAGCTTGCCGCCGGTCATCAGCGAGGCGAGCAGCAGGGCCAGCGGAAGCTCCAGCACGAACAGGGGCTGTACGAGTGACAGGGGCCCCGTCGCCAGTGCCACCGCCTGACCGACACCGGCCACCACGACGGCCAGCATGCCGCCGAGCCACACGGGCCGCCGGAGCAGGTCGAGGACGAGCCCCGGGCGGAAACCCTGTGACTGCGGCACGCTCAGCGCGGCACGCCGCTGGAGTACGGTGGCCAGCGCGTTGCTGAACGCGGCGACGAGTGCGAAGAGCACCGGCAGCACAAAGCCCATCCACCGATACTCACCCCGATTCCTTCCGGCCGCGCGCCGCACCGCGCCCCGGGGACGGTGTGCTCAGCTGCCGCTCTGCGCGGACGGCTCCGCGCTCGCGGTCTCCTGCTTCGGCGCGGCGGCGTCGGTGGCGGTGTAGTAGACCGAGGAACCCTGCTTGGTGCGCTGGGCCAGGTTCTTGGCGACGAGCCCTTCGAGGGTGGTGCGCACGACCGTGGTCTTGACGTTGCGCTCGGCGTGGGCCTTGCCCAGCGCCGTGGTGACCTCCGCGGCGGACCGCGGCTCGCTCGCCTCGACGAGGTGGGTCCGCACCAGTTCGACCAGCGTGGGCTGGGTGGTGGCCGACGCGGGTGCCTTCTTCGCCGCGGGCTTGGTGGCGGCCTTCGTGGCCGCCTTGGTGATGGCCTTGCCGGCCTGCTTGGTGCCGGCCTTCGGGGCCTGCTTGGCGGCGGACTTCGCGGCCGGCTTGGCGGCGGGCTTCGTCGCCGACGGCTTGGTGGCCTGCTTGGCGCCCGGCTTGGGTGCGGCGGCCCGCTTGGGCGCGGTGGCGGCCTTCTTGCCACGCGAACGCCCGCGGGCGGCCGGCTCGGCGGGGGCGCTGTCGCGCGGCGCGGGCACGGTGGCCGCACCGGTCGCGGGCTCGGGCGCGGCGATGCCGAGCGCCTGCTGCACGCTCACCAGCAGGGCGTGGTCGTGCTGCAACGCGGCCAACTGCTGCTGGAGCGCGGTGAGCTCCGCGCTGACACGTTCCTGCTCCTTGACGTTGCGCTCCAGGTCGTCGGTGACCTGGACGCTGTACTGCGACGCCAGTTGGGTGGCGGACTGCGTCGTGCTCTCGGACATGAGGGTGACTCTCCTCGATTCGCGGCCGTGAAGGCTCGTGAGGAACGGCGGGACACACAGATAGTACGGACGAACAGCGTCTGTTGTTCCCCTGTTTGCTGCCGGGCCGGTATACCACGTATGGCCGCCGACGTGGTATGTGCCGCCGCAATCTCGTGTGTGTGTTCGGAACACATGGCCGCGGCGCTCACCCGCCCTGGGGTACCTCCACGGTCTTTCCGTCCTCGTCGACGGTGTGTGTCTGCCAGTAGGTGTCCCACTCGTCGCCGACGTGCTCGGGCACCTTGCCCTCGGGGTACCGGGTGTAACCCTTGGGCGGCTCCTCGTCGTTGGGCACACAGGCGCTGCCGGTGCCGCCGACGGACAGGACCGGGTACTCGCCGCCGCCGCAGGTCGCCTCCTCGATGGAGCAGCCGGTCATGACCGCCGCGGCGGCCACACAGGCCAGGACCAGATGAACTCGCTTGCCGGTACGCACGATTGGCTCCCTCGGGTGACTGATGACCCAAGCCTCCCGCGACGGGTGGGACACATCATGAGTACGGATACTCAATCGGCCGTGCCACGCTGCCCGGCGCGCGTGACCAGACGGTCCACCCGGCGCGCCGCCGTGCGTGCCTCCCGCTCCGCCCCGGTCGCCGCCTTCCGGGCCGTACGGGCCGCTTCCTCGGCGTCCCGCCGTTTCCGCCCGGTCCGGTCGAGGTCCTCGCGTGCCGTGCGCAGTTCGTCCTCCGCGGACGCCACCGCCTGGCGGGCACGGTCGTGTTCACCGTCCGTCCGCCGGAGCAGCGTCTCGGCGTCCGCCTGCCGCGCCTGTGCGTCCCGCAGTCGTTCCGCGGCCCGCTCCGCCTCCTGTTCGGCGCGGGCGAGATCCTCCTGCCGTTTGCGGCGCCGCTCGGCGAGTTCGTCCTTGGCCCCGGTGCCGGCCGGTTCCTCGCGGGGCGCCGGTGCGGGTGTCGCGGGTGCGGCCGGGGAGGTGTCCGAGGGGAACTCCGACGGCGGGGCGAGCGCGGCCTCCAGGCGACCGCCGGACCACCGGTCGGCCGCGTCCCGGTCGGCGAGGACGGCGCGCAGGGTCGACTCGACCTCCCGCTGCGCTCCCTGGGACAACCGGTGCCCGGCCTCGTCGGCGAGGTGCGCGGCCTGCCGGGACAGGGCGGTGACGATGCGCCGCCGCTGCGCCGACAGCTCCCTGAGCCCGGCGGCGTCCAGGGTGCGGTGCGCCTCCCGAAGTGACTGCCCCAGTTCCAGGAACCGCCGGCTCTCCTCCGGCTCGGAGCGGGCCAGCAGGTTCGCCGCCCAGGCCGCGAGCGTGGGCCTGCGGGCGGCGTGGATCAGCCGCGCGTCCTCCTTGCGGCCGTCCGTCCTGGCGGCGGCGGCGCGTTCCTCGCGGCGGGAGACGAAGTCGGACGGCGGTGTCGTGTACAGCTCGTCGAGGACCGCCTCGACCGAGTCCGTGCCGGGGGTGCCGGTCTTCCCGCCCTGCCCGCTCCTGCGCCGCATGCCCTTTCCGCCTCCTCCTCCGGGGCCCGCGCTCACACCTCCTGTCTACGGTCACCCCGCACGCCCCGCGACCGGAGCGGCACCCCGTTTGCCTAATTGAATTAGGTAAGCGCATAATCAATGTAGGAAAGCGCGACGCACCACCATCGCCGGAGGCGACATGCACACCACGGACGGCTGGATCACCACGCCCCTCACCGGGGACCTCCTGCGGGGCGCCCTCGACCTGGAGCGCACGGAGCACGGCCTGTTGCCCCACCGGCTCCCCGCCGCGGCCCGCGCCCAGAACACCGACGGACAGCTGGCCATGGCCGAGTCCCAGCCCTCCGGCGTACGCCTGGTGCTGCGCACCCGTGCCACCGCGCTCGAACTGGACACCCTGCCCACCAAGCGGTCCTACGTCGGCGCCCCGCCACGCCCGGAGGGGGTCTACGAACTGCTCGTCGACGGCCGCCCGTCGGGCCGGGGCACCGTCGCGGGCGGCAACACCCTGACCATCGACATGACCACCGGCACGACGGACGTCGAGCGCGGCCCGGTCGGCACCCTGCGCTTCGCCGACCTGCCCGAGGGCGACAAGGACATCGAGATCTGGCTGCCGCACAACGAGACCACCGAACTCGTCGCCCTGCGCACCGACGCCCCCGTCGAGCCCGCCCCGGACCACGGCCGCAGGGTCTGGCTGCACCACGGCAGCTCGATCAGCCACGGCTCCGACGCCGCGGGCCCCACCACCACGTGGCCGGCGCTCGCCGCCACCCTCGGCGGCGTCGAACTCGTCAACCTCGGACTGGCCGGCAGCGCCCTGCTCGACCCGTTCACCGCGCGCGCCATGCGCGACACCCCGGCCGACCTGATCAGCGTGAAGATCGGCATCAACGTGGTCAACGCCGACCTCATGCGCCTGCGTGCCTTCGGCCCGGCCGTGCACGGCTTCCTCGACACCATCCGCGACGGCCATCCCACCACCCCGCTGCTGGTCGTCTCGCCCATCCTGTGCCCCGTCCACGAGGACACCCCCGGCCCCCTCGCCCCCGACTTCTCCGGCGTCGCCGAGGGACGGATGAGGTGGGTGGCCACTGGCGATCCGGCGGAGCGCGCGAGCGGGAAGCTGACCCTGAACGTCATCCGGGACGAGCTGGCCAGGATCGTGGCGCAGCGGTCCGCCACCGACCCGCACCTGCACCACCTGGACGGCCGCGACCTCTACGGCGAGGCCGACACCGCCGAACTGCCCCTGCCCGACGGCCTCCACCCGGACGCGGCCACCCACCGCCGCATGGGCGAACGCTTCGCCGCGCTGGCCTTCGCCGACCACGGCCCGTTCGGCGGCTGACCCCGGCCGCTCACGCCCCGACGACCGCGGCGAAGCGCCGGGCGACCTCGTGCCAGACCGCCTCGGCCGCGGGCTCGTCGCGCTCCGCCCGGCGGGACAGCTCCACCGGGTCCAGCCCGCTCGCCCGGAGCCGCCCGGCGTCCCACGCCCGGACCCGGTCCGCCCCGGCCTCGGGATGGAACTGCACGCCCCACGCCCGCTCACCGACGCGGAACGCCTGGTACGGGCACCGCTCGCTCTCCATCAGCCAGGTGGCGCCGGGCGGCAGGGCGGTGACGGCGTCCTTGTGGTGCTCGACCGCCGTCACCCGCGACGGCAGCCCCCGCAGAAGCGGATCGTCCGCGGCCTCGGACCGCAGGCTCAGCGGCGTGCTCCCGAACTCGGGTTCGCCGTGGTCGCCGCGCACCGTCCCACCCGTCACCTGGGCGAGGAGCTGCCCGCCGAGACAGATCCCGAACACGGCGGCACCCCGCTCCACCGCCCCCGCGACCAGCGCGCGGGTCGGCGCGAGCCAGGGCGCGCGCTCGTCGTCGGGCAGGTAGCCGCCGCCGAGCACCACCACGCCCTCGTGCTCCGCACGCCGGGGGAGTGGCGCACCGGCGTACGCGTGCACCACGTCCAGCGACAGCCCTTCCGCGACCAGCCAGTCACCGAACCGGCCCGGCCCGCCACCGGCATGGTTCTGCACCACGAGCACCCGCGGCATCGACCACCCCCACGCTCCCGCGCCTCACCTGCGCGACATGTACAGACCCAGAGCCTTGTGCAGCACCCTGTTGAGCGGGTAGTCCCACTCGCCGAGGTACTCGACCGCCTGCCCGCCCGCGCCGACCTTGAACCGCACCAGTCCCAGCAGGTGGTTGTCCTCGTCCAGGGTGTCGGTGATGCCGCGGAAGTCGTAGACGGCCGCGCCCCCTTCGTGGGCGTCGCACATCATCCGCCATTGCAGGGCGCTGCTGGGCTGCACCTCGCGCCGGCGGGCGGTGGACGCGCCGTAGGAGTACCAGACGTGTTCCCCGACGGTCAGCATGGTGGCCGCGGCCAGCACCTCCCCGTCGTGATGGGCGAGGTAGAGACGCATACGGTCGGGGTCCTCCGCCGTCAGCGCGGTCCACATGCGCCGGAAGTAGCCGAGCGGCCGGGGGACGAACCGGTCCCGTTCCGCGGTCTCGACGTACAGCTCGTGGAACGCGCCGAGGTCCTCCTGGTCGCCCCGGACCACCTTCACGCCCGCCTTCTCCGCCTTCTTGATGTTGCGGCGCCACTGCTGGTTGAGGCCGTTGTGGACATCCTCCAGCGACCGCCCCGCGAGCGGCACCTGGCAGACGTAGCGCGGCTGGCCCACCGCGAAGGCGTCCTCGGTGCCCGCCTCGGCGCGCCGCCAGCCCATCCCGCGCAGCCGTTCCGCGATCTCGTCCGCCCCGGCCTCCCGCACCGTGGCCTCCACGTCACCGAGCCGCCGGGCTCCCGGGTCGGCGATCGCGGCCTTCACCGCGTCCGCGCTCCAGCGCCGGGCCACCACCGGGGGACCCATCTTCACCGAGAAGGCGCCCCGCGAGCGCAGATACCCGAGCATCGGCTCCAGCAGACCCTCCAGGTCCGCGGCGCCCCAGTCGATGACCGGACCCTCGGGCAGGTACGCCAGGCAGCGACGCAGCCTCGGCAGCGGCCGCATCAGCACCAGCCCGGCGCCCACGAGCGCGCCGTCCTCGTCGAACCAGCCCAGGCTCTCGGCACGCCAGTCGGGTTTCACGTCGCCCCACGCGGGGGTCTGGAGATGGCTCACGGACGGCCGGGCCGCGACGAAGCGCAGGTGGTCCTCGCGGCTGATCGCCTTCACGTGCCGGCTCATGGGCGGCGCCCCTTTGTTCGACGTCGTTGAATGGGGGGTGGGGGAGACGGCCGACGGGGTCGATGGGGCCGCCGTCCCTCCTCACAGGAAATACCGGCGGCGCCCGATCCGCGCGGGCTACCGGCCGTTCGGGCCGCCCCGGCACCGGCACACCCGCCGGGCACCAGCAACGCACACCCGAGTGCTCCGCCCGGCGCGCGAGGGCACGGATCCGGTGCGAGCGTGGGTGGCCGGGACGGTGCGGGACAGGACGGAGCGGACGGTCATGGCACGGGCGATCTGGACCGGTGTGATCACGTTCGGGCTGGTCTCCGTGCCCGTCGGCCTGTTCACCGCGACCGAGGACCACACGGTCCACTTCCACCAGTTGCAGCGCGGCACCTCGGACCGGATCCGCAACCGGCGGGTCAACCAGCGCACCGGCGACGAGGTCGACGCCGCCGACATCGTCAAGGGATACGAGGTGGGTGACGGCGAGTACGTCGTCGTGGAGCCCGGCGAACTCGACGAGATCGCGCCGGGCCGCTCCCGCACCCTGGAGATCACCGACTTCGTCGACCTGGACCGGATCGAGCCGGTGTACTTCGGCCGCACCTACTACGTCGCCCCGCGCGGCGAGGAGTACCTCAAGGTCTACGAGTTGCTGCGCACCGCCCTCGCCGAGACGGGCAAGGCCGGCGTCGCCACCTTCGTGATGCGCAACCGGCAGTACCTCACCGCGCTCCGGGCCGAGGACCGGGTCCTGCTGCTCCAGACGCTGCACTGGGCCGACGAGGTCCGCGACCCGGTCGAGGAACTGCCCGAGCTGCCGACGGGGCGGGTGGGCCGCGGCAAGGAACTGGACATGGCGCTGCGGCTGGTCGACGCCCTCAGCGGCCCCTGGGACCCGGCCCGCTACCACGACACGTACCAGGAGAAGGTCCGCGAGCTGGTCCGGGCCAAGGCCGAGGGCGAGGAGATCGCCGTCGCCGAGGAGGCACCGCGGGCCACCGACGTCGTCGACCTGATGGACGTACTGCGGGGCAGCCTGGAACAGGCGCGGGGCGAGGGCGGCAAGCGGCCGTCCGCACCGCGGAAGAAGGCCGCCGCCCCCTCCCGCGGGGCGCGGCCCAAGCGGTCCGAACTGCGGGAGCTGAGCAAGGCCGAGCTGTACCAGCGGGCCACCGAACAGGACATCGCCGGACGCTCGAAGATGAGCCGCGGCCAGCTCGTCGACGCACTCACCGGTACCGGCGGCCGCCGCAAGAAGAAGAGCGCCGCCTGAACCGGAGATCCGGCTCGGGCGGCGCTCCGCCGATCAGCTGCTCAGGTGGTGCTGAGCATGCCCTCCCGCAGGCGGCCCAGCAGGCGCGAGATCAGCCGGGACACGTGCATCTGCGAGACGCCGAGCCGCTCGCCGATGTCCTTCTGGGTCAGCTCCTCGACGAACCGCCAGTGGATGATCTGCCGGTCGCGCTCGTCCAGCTGGGCGATCATCGGGGCGAGGGCGTGGAAGTCGTCCACGAGGGCCAGCGCTGCGTCGTCGGTGCCGATGAAGTCCGCGAGCGCCGACTCGCCGTCCTCGCTGCCGTTGATGGCCGCGTCCAGGGAGGCGGAGTTGTAGCCGTTGGCCGCCAGGCGGGCCTCGACGACCTCGTCCTCCGGCAGGCTCATCAGCTCGGACAGCTCCTGCGTGGTGGGGTTGCGGCCCAGCCGGCTGCGCAGCTCCTCGGTGGCGCGGGCCAGCTGGACGCGGGCCTCCTGGAGGCGCCGCGGGACGTGCACGGCCCAGGAGGTGTCCCGGAAGAACCGCTTGATCTCCCCGACGATGTACGGCACGGCGAACGAGGTGAACTCGACCTCACGGGTGAGTTCGAACCGGTCGATCGCCTTGATCAGGCCGATCATGCCGACCTGGACGATGTCCTCCATCTCCTCCGGACCGCGGGAGCGGAACCGGCCGGCCGCGAAGCGGACCAGGGACATGTTCATCTCGATCAGGGTGTTACGGGCGTACTGGTATTCGGGCGTGCCCTCTTCCAGCACCGTGAGCTGCTCGAAGAACAGCTTCGACAACTCCCGCGCGTCCTTGGGCGCCACCTTGGACGGATCCGTGATCTCCGGCATGTCCGTGGTGGTGTGCGTCGCCTGTGCGGTCGTCGTCGCCATGATGTGCCCTCCCTGTCGATCGGCCCCCGTCGTCGTCACCTTGTAGGCCGACGAAGGACCGCCTACCCCGGGTCACGCGCCGCACACCCACCGATTTCCGCCGGTGCCGGACGGGCCCTGGGCCGGTGGGGCGACAGAGGCGCGACAGACGCGTGAAGCGGGGAACTAGAGAGGGAGCGCGTTCTCGGAAGGGGAGAGTGGGCATGTTTGAAGCCGAAAACATTCGTGACTGGCGCGGCCAGGACGTCGTCGACCAGGAAGGCCGCAAGATCGGGACTCTGGAGTCCGTCTACTTCGACACGCTGACCGACCGCCCCGCTTTCGCGACGGTCACGGTCGGCCTTCCGACCCGGCGTCGTCTCGTCTTCGTACCGGTGGAGAAGGCCGTCGTCGGACCGGGCTACGTGAAGGTGACCTACGACAAGTCGCTGGTCAAGGACGCTCCGGGGATCGATCCGGACGGTGAGCTCGCGGCCGAGGAGGAGGGCGCGGTCTTCGAGCACTACAAGCTGCCGTACGAGCAGGGCAGCCGCGGCGAACGGCGGCTCGGCCGGCGCTGAACCGTCCGGGCCGAGCCGTCCGAGGGGGCGGCCGGGCGCCGACGACGGCGGGCCCGGCGCGCCCCGCGTCCGGCGGGGCCGGCCGTCAGCCGATCTCGGCGCCGCGGGCCGCCGCCTCCTTCTCGGACTCCGCGCTGCCCGTCGCCAGGGTGCCCCCGGCGCTCTCCAGGTGGGCCCGCACGAACCACTGGAACTGCTCCAGGTCCCGGAGCTGGCCGATCAGGAGGTCCTCCGTGGCGGTGTCGATCTTGCCGGCCTCCTCGACGGCCGCCCGCATGCCCTCCACCACGCCGGTGTAGACCAGGTCGAGCGCGCCGAGGTGGGCGATCGCGTCGGCCCGGCCGATGGAGTAGTCGTCCCACTTCCGCTCCGCCACCAGGGCCCCGGGCGTGCCCTGTGCCACACCGCCGAGCGCGGCGATGCGCTCCGCGACGTCGTCGGCCATGTCACGTACCTGGTCGACCTGGGGGTCGATCATCTCGTGCACGGCGATGAAATGCGGCCCGACGACGTTCCAGTGCACGTGCTTGAGGGTCAGGTGCAGATCGTTGAGGGCGTGCAGGCGCAGTCGCAGCACACCGATCAGCCGTCCGGCGGCCTCGCGCTCGATGCCGGGGACCGTGTACTTCGGGGTCAGGTCGTGCGTCATGGCGGACCTCAGCTCCTCATCTCTGTCGTACGTCGTTGCTCGTGCACGAATGCCCCGTATCGGGACCCTCAGACATCCGCGGGCCAGGTCGGTGACCATGGACGCCGTACGCGGGCCTGCGAGGTCAGGACGGCGGGGCGGGCACGGGCAGCGCGGCGAGGGCGCGCGCGGCGTGCACGAGGTTGGACGCCATGGCCCGGCCGGTGGAGAGCGCCCAGTCGTGGCCGCGCTCGTCGTCGAGGAAGTCGGGTCCGGGCCCGGGACCGAGGTGCCAGTAGGTCCAGGCCTGTCCGGGGACGGTGTAGCCGATGTCCGCGAGACCGCCGCTGATCTCGCTGATGACGTGGTGCGCGCCGTCCTCGTTGCCGGTCACCAGGACACCGGCGACGCGGTTGTAGGCGACGGGGCGGTCCTCGTCGTCGGTCTCGCTCATCATGGCGCCCATCCGTTCGAGGACCCGCTGGGCCACGGAGGACGGACGGCCGAGCCAGGTGGGCGACCCGATGATCAGGATCTGGGAGGCCAGGAGCTTCTCGTGCACCTGGGGCCAGTCGTCGCCGTCGCCCATGTCGGTCTCGACGCCCGGTCTCAGGTTCAGGTCGACGGCCCGGACGACGTCCACCTCGGCTCCGTGGCCCTTCAGGGCCGCGATGACCGTGGAGGCGAGGGCCTCGGTGTTGGACGGCGCGGGGGAGGGCTTCAGGGTGCAGTTGATGACGAGTGCGCGCATGCACGCCTTGTTCCCCGGTCGACGGAGGCCGACCGGGGTAGCGCGGGGCCGTTCACCCGGAAGGCCCCGCGGCTGTCCGGCGGACCGGTCAGGGCAGGGCGACGCCGTCCAGCTTGCCCTGCTTGGCGTCGTCGACCAGCGACGAGAACTGGTCGGCGCTCATCTGCACGCGCTGGCCGAAGTCGTCGGTCAGGACGATCCGCCGCTCCGCCGGTGCCTGGGGGTCGACGAACAACTGGGGACAGCCGCAGTCGCAGTTGCCGCAGAACGTCGCGACGGGCTCCAGGCCGTGAGGCTCGGTCATGTCGGTGCGCCTTCCGTGGGAGACGGGTGACCGCGTGGGTGTCCGGGGCGGCGGTCTCGGGGGCCCGCCTGGGTGATACCCCGTGCGATCCCCGCGAACGCGCGCCGGCGCCCCGCGCGGAGGCACGCCGGAGGGCTCCCGGTGCGCCGGTGCTCCCCGCGTCCGCTCCCGCCGCACCGGCTCGGCGGGAACCCGGCGGGGATTCGGTCCGACCGCACGCGCGCGAGCCGACCGCACGCGCGCGAGTGGCGGTTATCGTCGGCCGTATGGCTGACGAGTGCTTC
Source organism: Streptomyces sp. NPDC107500 (assembly GCF_055582785.1). Lineage (NCBI taxonomy): Bacteria > Bacillati > Actinomycetota > Actinomycetes > Kitasatosporales > Streptomycetaceae > Streptomyces > Streptomyces sp. NPDC107500. The sequence continues at coordinate 386,462 of NZ_JBVJPF010000004.1, read as the reverse complement.
CGGCATCCGCGGCTCGCCGCCGTCTACGACGCGCTGGACACCGATCGCGGCGACCTGGACGCGTACCTGCGCATGGCCGGCGAGTTCGGGGCCCGGCGCGTGCTGGACATCGGCTGCGGTACGGGGGTGTTCGCCCTGCTGCTGGCCGACCGGGGCATCGAGGTGGTCGGCGTGGACCCCGCCGCGTCCTCCCTCGACGTGGCCCGGGGCAAGCCGGGCGCCGCTCGGGTGCGCTGGATCGAGGGGAACGCGGCCTCGCTGCCCCCGCTGCGCACGGACCTGGCGACCATGACGGCGAACGTCGCCCAGGCGATCACCGGGCCGCGGGCGTGGCAGGGGACACTCCGCGGGGCGTACGAGGCCCTGCGGCCCGGCGGGCACCTGGTGTTCGAGACCCGGGACCCGGCCCGGCGTGCCTGGGAGGAGTGGGACCGCGAGCACACGCACCGGGTCGTGGAGATCCCCGGCGCGGGGGCGGTGGAGAGCTGGTGCGACCTGCTGGACGTGAGCGGCCCGCTGGTCACCTTCCGCTGGACCTACGTCTTCGCCGCGGGCGGCGAAGTGCTGACCTCGGACTCGACGTTGCGCTTCCGCGACCGGGCCGAGGTGGAGGCCGACCTGACCGGACGGGGCTTCGAGGTCCGGGAGGTGCGCGACGCCCCCGACCGCCCGGGCCGCGAACTCGTCTTCGTGGCACGACGCCCGTAGGGCACCCGTAGGAGGTGCACCGGCGCGCGGGGGGCGCACATCGGAACCGAGTGAGCCCTGTACGCGCCCCGTCGACGGTACGGACAATCACACTGGCCGTGATCACGCGGTGGTGGGGCGCCTCGGCGCCCACCGCCGACTGCCGGGAAAGCAGGTCGATCAGCATGCACTTGCGTCTGCCCACGTCCGTGTCCGAGGCACAGGAGTGCCTGGCGGAGGGAGCGGTGCCCGTCGGCGGCGCCACTCTCGTGTGGGCCGCCTGGCAACGCGACGGCTTCCCCGAACTGGCCATGTCCCTGCGCGAGCTGCCGGAGGCGACCGTCCTCGAACCCGAGGCCCTGGGCGCGGCCGTACTGCTGCACCGCATCGACGAGCGGGTACCGGAGGTGCTGCGCCGCGCGGCGTGCTCGGTGGGCACCGGAGCCGTGCGCCGCGCGGCGACGGTCGGCGGCAACCTCGTTGGCAGCACCCTGCGTTGCCTGCTCCCCGCGGCCCTCGTGCTGGACGCCCGCGCCACCGTACTGGGCTCCGACGGGCCCTACGAGACCGACCTGGCCGAGGTGGTGGCCAAGCGCCACCTGCTGCTCGGCCTGCGCTGGCGCACCCCGGCGGCCAGCGGATACCGCAAGGAGCCCGCCGCGGCGGGCGGGCCGCCGCCCCTGGTCGTCGCCACGGCCGTGCACACCGACGACGACGGCCGGCCCCGGCTGCGGGTCGCCGTCCGGGACGGCTACGAGGTGGCCGGCGGCAGCACCGCGTGCGACGGGGGCGCCGACGAGGCCGTCGACGCCCTGGAGGGTACGGATCTCGGCGGACTGCCGCCCGCTGCGCGGGACGTGATGCGCGAGCAGGTCACCAACATCCTGGAACCCCTCGCCGGCCGCTGAGACCGCGACCGGCGCCCGGCGGTCGGTCCCCGTCAGCCCTTGGCCAGGGCCTTGACGCGGTCCAGCGATCCGTTGAACTTGTTGTGGTCCCCGACGGTCTTTCCGGTCGAGGTGTACTGCCACATCGTGTGGAAGTCCCAGCCGGCCGGCAGGGCCCCCACGGACGAGGCGTACCGGGCGACCCACAGTGGGTTCTTCGCGCCGAAGGCGCTGGAGTTGCCGGTGCACTGCGTCCACCAGTTGGTGGAGGTGTAGATGGCGGCCTCGCGCCCGGTGCGCGCCTCGTACCGGTCCACGAAGCTCTTGATCCAGCTCACCATCTGGGTCTTCGTCTTTCCGTAACAGGTGGCCCCGTACGGGTTGTACTCGATGTCGAGGACGCCCGGCAGGGTCTTGCCGTCCTTCGACCAGGCGCCGCCGTGGTCGACGAAGTAGTCGGCCTGGGCCTTGCCGCCGGAGGTGTCCGGGGTCGCGAAGTGGTACGCGCCGCGGATCATGCCGGTGTCGTAGGAGCCGCCGTACTGCTGGGCGAAGTACGGGTTGCGGTAGGAGGTTCCCTCGGTGGCCTTCACATAGGCCCACTTGACCCCGCTCTTCCACAGGGTCGACCAGGCGACGTTGCCCTGGTGGCTGGAGACGTCCACGCCCTCGATCTGACTGGCGCGGGTTTCGGCGGGCCGCCCCTGGACACCTTCGTGGGCGAGGACACCCCGGCCCATGTAGGCGGTACCGCGGACGGGCGACCCGGAGTCTCCGGCGGTCGCGGGGACCGCCGACAGGGTCAGCAGGAGTGACTGGGAGGCGAGGAGCACGCCTGTCGTGAGCAGGCGTGAGTGGCTTGAAGCCACGGCTATGGGTCTGCGCATGGCACCCATACGATCCGCTGTCGCGCCCCACCGCATCCCACAGTCACCCAGATGGTGTCGCCGCGTCCGTGCCCGGCCCGTCCGGCCACCGCGCGAGCGGGCCACTGACCGGGTGCGAACGCCCGTATCACATCGGTGCTTTCGATCGTCGGGATGCCCGGGAAGTTCGCTCCTCGGTGGGGTTCCCGGCGGGTCGGGCATACGTGTCCGTGACGCTGACTAGCATGAGCCGGAAGCCGACCGGAGTGATCAACAAGAACCCGGTGGCACGGCTCCGCCCCGCGGGCCGACCCATGTCGATCGGCCCTTCCCCGCTCTCAAGGACCAGAGGGACCGCGGAATGTCAGTGTCTGCACCCCCCACCCCGCCCCGGACGCAGAAAGCCCCCCACCGCACCCCCGCCGTCGCCCTGGTCGTGCTGCCCGCCACCGCCGCGGGCGCCGGTGCCGCCTGGGCCGCGGCGCCCGATGCCGCCCGGGGCTGGACCGCGACCCTCGCCGTGACGTCCTGGCTCTGCGTCGCCGCCACCGTGGTCCTCGCCTCCCACCTGGTCGCACGGGCCCGCCGTACCGCGGACGACCGCAGAGCCGAGATCGGCACCCTCAAGGCCCGGCTCGCCCAGGAGAACGCCGGCCTGGTGCACCTCGTCAACGTCACGCTGCCGGGCGTCGCCCAGCAGGTGCGCGAGGGTGCCGGCGCCGACGAGGCCGTCACCCGCACCGCCCCCGCCCCCGGGCCGCACCTGCGGCAGGTCGTCCAGAGCTTCGCCTCCCTGACGGCCGACGCCGTACGGCACACCACGGAGGCCGAGACCCGGCACCAGGAGGCGCTCCGTGAGACGCGCAGCGCCACCGGGGAGCTGGAACACCTGACGAGCAGCACCCTGCCCGCCGCGGTGCGCAGACTGCGCGACGGCACCTCGGCGGAGGTCGTCCTCGCCGAGCTGGACTGGCCCCGGCGTCCGCACGCGCGCGCCTGCGCCGAACTGTTCGTGCGGGAACTGGCCCACAGCGAACGGCGCACCGCCGCCGCCGAGGCCGCCTCCGCCAAGTCCCTCGGCCGTGTCCAGGCCAAGGCCGTACGCATGCTGGCCGACCTGCGGGACATGCAGGACCGTCACGGCGAGGAGGTCCTCGGCGACCTCCTGCGGCTCGACCACAGCACCTCCCAGCTCGGCCTCATCACCGACCGCCTGGCCCTGTTGATGGGCGGCCGCTCCAGCCGCGCCTGGAACAAGCCCATCGTGATGGAGAGCATCCTGCGCGGTGCCGTCGGCCGCATCGCCGCCTACCAGCGCGTCCGCATGCACTGCTCCACCACCGCCGCGATCTCCGGCCACGCGGCCGAGGGCGTCATGCACCTGCTGGCCGAACTGATGGACAACGCCGCCAACTTCTCGCCGCCCATCGACGAGGTCCACGTGTACGTGGAGGAACGTACCGCCGGGATCGTCATCACCATCGAGGACAGCGGACTCAAGATGGCCGACGCCGCCATGCGCCACGCCGAGGAGGCCGTGTCGGGACGGGCGACCGACCTGGCCTCGCTCCAAGGCACCCGGCTGGGCCTGGCCGTGGTCGGACGGCTCGCCGCCAAGTACGGCGTCGGCGTGAGCTACCGCCCCTCGTCCCGCGGGGGCACGGGCGTCGTGGTCCTGGTGCCGCCGCAACTGCTGGCCCAGCAGCGGGACCCGGTGCCCGCCCTGACCGGCCGCACCTTCGGCGGCGCGTCCCGCGTCCCCGTCCCCGGACCCGCGCCCGCCGCGGAGGCGCCCTTGGCCGCCACGCGTCTGCCGGACGTCCGGGACGCCGAGCTGACCGAACCTCCCGTTCAGGCGCCGCGAACCCGCCCGCAGTCCGCGACGCCCGGCGCACTGCCCGTGCGCTCCCCGGGCCGGACCATGGCCGAGGCCGAGGCCGAGCGTGAACGGCGCGACCCGCCCCCGCGGCCCACCGACCGGCCGGCGACGGCGCCCCGCGACGCCGGGTCCAGCTTCGGTGCCTTCCACCGCGGGCGCCGGTCCGGAGCGGCCGGCGGGGCGTCCACGCCGGAACCGCCCGCGTCGGGGTAGACCGCGCGCCCCACCGCACGGCGCACAACGGCGCCCCCTCGCCCCCGAGTTCGTGAGATTGGAGGAACGGGCCGGTGACCGGAGCAGCAGCACCCACCGTCCCCTCACTCATCATGCAGACCACCGACAACAGCCTCACCTGGCTCCTCCAGAACCTCCTGGACAGCACCCCCGGCACCCGCCACGCCCTCGTCCTGTCCAGGGACGGCCTCCGGCTCTGCTGGACCGAACACCTCACCCTGGACCGGGCCGACCAGCTCGCCGCGATCTGCTCCGGCATCCAGGCCCTCGCCCAGGGCGCCTCCGTCGAGTTCGGCAACGGAACCGGTGGCGTACGGCACTCCATGACCGAGTTCCACGGAGGGCTGCTGTTCATCGTCGAGGCGGGCGAGGGCGCACACCTGGCCGTCGTCGCGGTGGAGGACGCCGACCCCGGGGTGGTGGGCCACCAGATGACCGAGTTGGTCGAGCAGATCGGCGAGCACCTGCGGGCCGCCCCGCGCCACGCCCTCCGCGGGAGCGGCTCGTCGTGACGCGCAGGCCCGTGGACACCGGCGCACCCGACCGGCTCTACACGGTCACGGGCGGACGCAGCCGCGCCGACGACTCCTTCGACCTCGTCACCCTGGTGGTCGGCGAGCGCGAACCGTCGGCCGGCATGCAGTCGGAACACATCCGGATCCTGGAACTGTGCCGGCACCCCACGGCCGTGGTGGAACTCGCCGCCGAACTGGCACTGCCCATCACGGTGGTCCGCATCCTGCTCGGCGACCTGCTCGCCACCGGGAGCATCACCGCCCGCCATCCGCGCCTGGGGCGGTCCGCCGCGTCGCACCGCCCCGATACCGCCCTGCTACAGGAGGTGCTCCATGGGCTCCGCAACCTCTGACACACCGGCCCCCGCGCACCTCGCCGCCTCCGGGCGCACACCCCTGACCGACGCCGCGGAGACCGGCCTGAAGATCGTCGTCGTGGGCGGGTTCGGCGTAGGCAAGACCACCCTGGTCCGCTCCGTCAGCGAGATCAGGCCCCTCAACACGGAGGAGGTGATGACCCAGGCCGGCGTGGGCGTCGACGAGACCGGCGACGTCACCGCGAAGACCACCACCACGGTGGCCTTCGACTTCGGCCGGATCAGCCTCAACGACCGCATGGTGCTGTACCTGTTCGGCGCCCCCGGCCAGGAACGTTTCTGGTTCCTGTGGGACCGCCTCTTCTCCGGCACCCTCGGCGCCGTCGTCCTCGTCGACACCCGACGCATGGACGACTCCTGGTACGCGATAGACCGGCTGGAACACCACGGCACCCCGTTCGTCGTGGCCGTCAACCGCTTCGACGACGACACCGCCCGGCACTCCCTGGACGAGATCCGCCTGGCCCTCGCGCTGCCGGAGCGCGTACCGCTGGTCGACTGCGACGCCCGGGTACGCGCCTCCGGCAAGCACGTGCTGGTCACCCTCGTGGACCACCTCTACCAACTGGCCCTGGCCCAGGAGGGCGCACCGTGACCGACGTCGACCCCGCTCCGCACCCCCTCGCCGCACCGGGTTGCCCCGCCCACCCGGACGCCGTCCCGCTGGCCGGTCTCGCCTACCAGCAGACCCCGTCGGAGCTGTACCGCGGACTGCGGGGCGAGCACGGCGCCGTCGCACCGGTGCTCCTCGACGGCGGGGTGCCCGCCTGGCTGGTCCTCGGCTACCCCGAGGTCAGCTACGTGACCAGCCACGACGAGCTGTTCGCCAGGGACTCCCGGCGCTGGAACCAGTGGGACCGCATCCCGCCCGACTGGCCGCTCATGCCCTACGTCGGACACCAGCCCTCAGTGCTCTTCACCGAGGGCGAGGAACACCGGCGCCGGGCCGACGTGATCACCCAGGCCCTGGCCGGCGTCGACCAGTTCGAGCTGGCCCGGGACTGCCGGCAGCTCGCCGACCGGCTCATCGCGGGCTTCGCCGGCAGCGGCCGGGCCGAGCTGATGAGCGGCTACGCGCACGCCCTTCCCATGCGCGCCGCGGTACGCATGTGCGGGATGCCGCACAGCGGTGCCGAGACCCGGCACCTCGTCGAGGACCTGCGCATCTCCCTCGACGCGGCGGAGGGCGACGACCCGGTCGCGGCGTACACGCGGGTGGGCGAGCGCATCCACGGCCTGGTCCGGCACAAGCGCGCGCGGCCCGGCCCCGACGTCACCTCGCGGATGCTGACCCACCCGGCGGGCCTGACCGACGAGGAGACGGTGCAGGACCTCATCTCGGTCATCGCCGCCGCCCAGCAGCCCACCGCCAACTGGATCGGGAACACGCTCCGGCTGCTGCTCACCGACGAACGCTTCGCCGTCAACGTGTCGGGCGGGCGGCTCAGCGTGGGGGAGGCGCTCAACGAGGTGCTGTGGCTGGACACGCCGACACAGAACTTCATCGGCCGCTGGGCCGTGAACGACACCCAGTTGGGCGGCCGGCAGATCCGCGCCGGCGACTGCCTCGTCCTCGGCCTGGCCGCGGCCAACACCGACCCGCAGCTCTGGCCCGAGGCCCACGTCGGCGCCGAGAACTCCGCGCACCTGTCCTTCAGCAACGGCGAGCACCGGTGCCCGTACCCGGCACCGCTGCTCGCCGACGTCGTCGCCCGCACCGCGGTCGAGACCCTGCTGGAACGCCTCCCCGACCTCGTCCTCGCGGTGGAGCCCGGGGAACTGACCTGGCGTCCGTCGATCTGGATGCGCGGACTCACCGCCCTGCCCGCCCTGTTCACCCCCGTGGTGGTCTGACAGGGCGTGCCCGCGTCAGCCCGCGCGCGGTGTGAACCGCACCGGCAGGGACTGCGGGCCCCGGGTGAACACCCCGCGCTCCACCGGGTCGAAGCCGTCGTCCGGCCGCAGATCCGGCATGGCGTCCAGCAGCTGCCCCACGCCGATCTCGACCTCCGCCTTCGCCAGCAGCGCTCCGACACAGAAGTGCCGGCCCAGCGCGAAGGCGAGATGGTCGGCGGCGGCCGAGAAGGCGGTCGTCGTGGTCAGGTCCTCGCGGTGCAGGTCGAAGCGGTCCGGGTCGCGGTAGCGGCTCCCGTCCCGGTTGGCCGCGCCGATGAGACACGTGACGGTGTCGCCCGCCGGTACGGTGCCGCCGCTCAGCTCCACCTCGGACGCCGACTGCCGCATGATCATGTGCACCGGCGGGGTGTAGCGCAGCGTCTCCGCGAAGGCGCGCGGTATCAGGGACCGGTCCTCGCGCACGGCGGCCAACTGCTCGGGGTGGGCGAGCAGGTTGGCGAAGATGCTGGCGATCGCCTTGTCCGTGGTCTCGCCGCCCGCCGCGAGCAGCAGGCTGCAGAACGCCTTGATGTCCTCGTCGCTCATCCGGACCCCGTCGACCTCCGCCGCGCACAGGGAGGACAGCAGGTCGTCGCCCGGATTCTCGCGGCGCTCCCGGATGATCGGGATCATGTACTCGGCGAACTCCACGCGGGTGCGCGCACCGGCGGCCGCCACCTCCTGGTCCCCCGAGAGGTTGCCCAGGAAGGCGATGACCGACGTGTACCAGCCGTGGAACCGGTCGTGGTCCGCCTTGTCCAGACCCAGCATGTCCGCGATGACGTCGACCGGGAAGCGGGTCGCGTAGTCGGCGACCAGGTCGGCGCGTCCGGTGTGCCGGAACGCGTCTATCAGCTCGCGGGAGTTGCGCTCGATCACCGGAAGGAACCGGTCCTGGAGATCGGCCCCGCGGAACGCCGGCGCGACCAGCGCGCGCCGGACCGCGTGCTCCCGGCCGCTCAGCTGGAGGATCGTCCTGCCGTGCACGGGCTCCAGCTGCCAGTCGTAGTTCTCGGTCGTGAACTGCCCGTTCCGGTCCTTGAAGACGCGTTCCACGTCCTCGTAGCGCGAGACGATCCAGCTCCGCGTGGCCTCGTGCCAGACGAGGGGCGCGCTCTCCCGCATCGCCCGGTAGACCGGATACGGGTTCGCCGCGAACTCGGGGGAGAGGATGTCGGGGACCTGCTGCGCGGTGGACATGGGGCTCCTCGGTCGACAACGGCCTTACGGCACCAGGCTATTGACGACGCGACGACGCCGACAGACCGCGGACGGGACGAGGTCCCGGTCAGGCGGGGCCGTCCACCGAGGCGCGCAGCCGGGCGCTGGCCATCCGCATGTGTTCGGCCATCGCCCGGTCCGCGGCCTCCGGATCACGCGCGCGGATCGCCCGGAGCACCGCGTCGTGCTCGCAGAGCGTGCCGCTGACGGTGCCCTCGATGTCGCTGACGCGCTCCATCCAGACCTGGAGCAGCGCCCGGATGCTGTGCAGGATGTCGCTGAGGACGGTGTTGCGCGCGATGCGGGCCGTCTCCAGGTGGAAGGCGATGTCGGCGTCGATGAACGCCGTGACGTCGTCGCCCGCGTCGCGCATGTGCTGGAGGTGCTCCTCCAGTCGTGCCACGTCCTCGTCGCCGGCCCGCTCCGCCGCCAGCCGGGCCGACACCCCTTCCATGTACGTGCGCACCTCGACCAGGTCCTGGGTGCGGCGCTGGCCCAGCATCAGCCCCCAGTTGATCGCGCGGGGCAGGAACTCCGAGGTGCCCTCGCGCACGTAGGAGCCGGAACCCGGCCGGATCTCGATGATCCCGAGGACGTCCAGGGCGGAGAGCGCGCCGCGCACGCTGGACCGGGCGACACCCAGCGCCTCGGCCAGCTGACGCTCGGCGGGCAGCCGCGTGCCGGGCCGGATGTCACCGGCCGAGAGGTGGTCGAGGAGCCGTTTGGCGACCTCGCTGACGGACGACTCGCGCACGACGGGCCGCAGCAGCCGCGCGAGGTCCGGAGCGGCCGCGGAGCTGTGCTGATCAGGCTGACTGGTCACGGTCACCAGTCAACCAGATGCGGCGCCGACCGGGCTGACCAGGCAGTTCACCCCGACCATGGGTGCGGTTTGTCAAGAGTTGGGCCGGTAGTGGATCTATGACGCTCACCACACTGGTAAATTGGTGACCAATTTTGATCCGAGGCATAGCGTGAGGGCGAACCGGTCGGCCGCCTTCCGCGGCGGACATCCGGTGTGACCGACCCCGGACGGAGCTGTCCGGGCGAGCCGAGGAGTCGCCCATGGGTGCCCAAGCGCCATCCGAGGCAGTCGAGAGAACTGCCATCAAGAAGGTCTCAGTCCGCCTCGTCCCGTTCGTGGCGCTGATGTTCTTCGTGAACTACCTGGACCGCACGGCCGTCTCGTTCGCCGAACCCAACGGCATGGGACAGGATCTCGCCCTGACCGCCGCCCAGTTCGGTTTCGCGTCCGGGATCTTCTTCCTCGGCTACATCGTGCTCGAGGTCCCCAGCAACATGGCCCTGCACCGCTTCGGCGCCCGCCGGTGGCTGGCCAGGATCATGGTGACCTGGGGTGTCGTCTCGCTGCTGTTCACCTGGGTCAGCAGCAGCGGGCAGCTGTACACGCTGCGTTTTCTGCTCGGTGTCGCCGAAGCGGGCTTCTTCCCGGGCGCGATCCTCTTCCTCAGCCAGTGGGTGCCGTCCCGCCACCGCACCAAGATCCTCGGCCTGTTCTACCTCGCCCAGCCGCTGACCACCGTGTTCGGCGCCCCGCTCGCGGGCTGGCTGATCGGCCGCCACGGCCTGTTCGGCCTGGAGGGCTGGCGCGTGATGTTCCTGTTCGTGTCGCTGCCCGCGATCATCCTGGGCGTCGTCGCCTGGTTCTACCTGATCGACAGGCCCGCCGACGCCAAGTGGCTCACGCCGGCCGAACGCGACTGGCTGACGGCCGAACTCGCCGCCGAGAACGCCCAGAAGACCGGGCACGAGAGCAAGCACGCCAAGGGCGACCTGAAGACGGCCTTCAGCAGCGGCCGGGTCTGGACCCTCGCGGTCGTCTACTTCGGCTTCGTGTACGGCCTGTACGCCCTCGCCTTCTTCCTGCCGACGATCATCAACGGCTTCCAGGACCAGTACGACACCACGTTCAGCGTGATGGACAAGGCCTGGATCACCGCCATCCCGTACCTGCCGGCCGCCGTCGTCCTCTTCTTCTGGACCCGGCACGCCACCCGCCACGGCACCCGCACCTGGCACGTGGCGGGACCGGCCGTCGTCGGCGGTGTCTCCATCCCGCTCGCCCTCTACATGGGCTCCCCGGCCGCCACGGTCGCCGTGATCACCGTCACCGCCTGCGCCATCTTCGCCGCCCTGCCGGTCTTCTGGTCGGTGCCCTCCCGCTTCCTGACCGGAGCCGCCGCCGCGGCCGGCATCGCCCTGATCAACACCGCCGGAAACGTGGCGGGCTTCGCCTCCAGCTACATCACCGGCTGGCTCAAGGACCTGACGGGCGCGTACTACGTACCGCTCTACCTCGTCGGTTTCTTCATGCTGCTGTCCGCCGCGCTGATGGTGTGGCTCGCCGCCCGCCACCGCACCGACGAACCGGTCCCCGTGCCCGAACACCAGGCCGAGGAGGCCCTGCGATGACCCGCCTGTTCAACGACCCCGCCGCCTTCGCCGACGAGGCGCTGGAGGGCTTCGCCGCCGCGCACCGTCGCTGGGTCCGGCCGGTCACCGGCGGAGTCGTCCGGGCCACCGCCACCCCGGCCGGCCAGGTGGCCGTGGTGATCGGCGGCGGATCGGGCCACTACCCGGCCTTCTCCGGCCTGGTCGGCCGCGGGCTGGCGCACGGCGCGGCCGTAGGCAACGTCTTCGCCTCGCCCTCCGCCCAGCAGATCCGCTCCGTGGCGCGGGCGGCGCACGGCGGCGCCGGAGTCCTGCTGATGTACGGCAACTACGCCGGTGACGTCCTGCACTTCGGCCAGGCCGCCGAGCGGCTGGCCGCCGACGGCATCGATGCCCGTACCTTCGCCGTCGCCGACGACATCTCCAGCGCGGGTCCGGAGGAGTCGGCCAAGCGGCGCGGCATCGCCGGTGACCTGCCCGTCTTCAAGGCCGCCGCCGCCGCGGCCGAGCAGGGCCGCCCCCTGGACGAGGTGGTGCGCGCCGCCGAACGGGCGGGCGCCCGCACCCGGTCCTTCGGCATCGCCTTCTCCGGCTGCACCCTGCCCGGCGCCGACCACCCCCTGTTCACCGTCCCCGAGGCCCGCATGGCGGTCGGCCTCGGCATCCACGGGGAGCCCGGCATCGGCGAGGAGGACCTGCCCACCGCCGACGAGGCGGCCCGGCTCCTGGTCGTCACGCTGCTGAAGGAACTCCCCGAGGACGTCCCCGGCCCGGCGGGACAGCGCGCCGCCGTCGTCCTCAACGGGCTCGGCTCGGTCAAGTACGAGGAACTGTTCGTCGTCTACCGCAGGGTCGCGGCCCTGCTCGGCGAGGCGGGCGTCGAGATCGTCGACCCCGAGGTCGGCGAACTCGTCACCAGCTTCGACATGGCCGGTGTCTCCCTCACCCTGACCTGGCTGGACGAGGGCCTGGAGGAGCTGTGGCGGGCGCCCGCCGACACGCCCGCCTACCGCAAGGGCGCCCTCGACGCCGCCGAGCCCGACACCGCCGTACGCCCGGAGACCGCCCCGCTCCCGGACGCCGACCCGCCCCCGGCCGCGGACGCCTCACAGCACGCCGCCCGTACCGTCCTGGCCGCCCTGGACGCGGTGGCCGCCGTGGTCGAGGCGCACGCCGACGAACTCGGCCGGATCGACGCCGTCGCCGGCGACGGAGACCACGGCATCGGAATGCTGCGCGGCTCCACCGCCGCCCGCGAGGCCGCCGCCGGCGCCCACGAGCGCGGCGCGGGCGCCGGCACCGTCCTGACCCGCGCCGGCGACGCCTGGGCCGACCGGGCGGGCGGCACCTCCGGCGCCCTGTGGGGCACCGTCCTGCGCTCCCTCGGCACCGCCCTCGGCGACCGGGACACCCCGGACGCCGTCCGCGTCAGCGGCGGGGTCACGGACGCCTCCGCGGCCGTGCGCAGGCTCGGCGGCGCGGAAGTCGGCGACAAGACCATGGTCGACGTCCTCGTGCCCTTCGCCGACGCGCTGGCCGCCGCCACGGCCGAGGGCCTGCCCCTCGCCGAAGCCTGGGACCGCGCCGCCACCACGGCCACCGACGCGGCCGCCGCCACCGCCCGCCTGCTGCCCCGCATGGGCCGGGCCCGACCGCACGCCGAGAAGTCCCTCGGCACGCCCGACGCGGGCGCCCACTCCCTCGCCCTGATCACCCGCGCCGTCCACGGCGCCCTGCTCGACCACCCCCACGACCACCACTGAGGAAAGCCGAGATGACCGACAAGCTCCGCATCGTCGTCGGGTCCGACGACGCCGGTTACCAGTACAAGGAAGCCCTCAAGCAGGACCTGGAGAGCAGCGGCCTGGTCGCCGCCGTCACGGACGTGGGTGTCGACGCCGACGGTCACACCGCCTACCCCAAGGTCGCCATCGCCGCCGCCGAGATGGTCGCCCGCGGCGATGCCGACCGCGCCCTGCTGGTGTGCGGCACCGGGCTCGGCGTCGCCATCGCCGCCAACAAGGTCAGGGGCATCCGCGCCGTCACCGCCCACGACTCCTTCTCCGTCGAGCGGGCGGTCCTCTCCAACAACGCGCAGATCCTGACCTTCGGGCAGCGCGTCGTAGGCCTCGAACTCGCCCGCCGCCTGGCCGCCGAATGGCTCACCTATCGCTTCGACGAAAGCTCGGCGTCGGCCGCCAAGGTCCAGCTGATGTGCGACTACGAGACCGCCCCGGGCGACGGGGCGGCCGCCTGATGCCCGCCCCCGCACCCTCCCCCGTACTGCTGGGGGTGAGCCTGAAGATGTACTTCGGCCACCACCAGACGCTGAACTGGGCCCGCCGGATCGCCGCCCTCGCCGAGCGGCACCCCGCCGTCACCTCCGGCGCCGCCCGCCTCTTCGTGCTCCCCGCCTTCCCGGCCCTCGTGCCCGCCACCGGCATCCTCGCCCCCTACGGCGTCGCCCTCGGCGCCCAGGACATCGCCACCGAGGACAGCGGCCCCTACACCGGCGAGGTCGGCGGCCCCGTCCTCAAGGAGATCGGCTGCCGCTACGCCGAGGTGGGCCACGCCGAACGCCGCCGCCTCTACGGCGAGGGCGACACGGTCGTCGCCGCCAAGACCGCCGCCGCCCTGCGCAACGGCCTCACGCCCGTCCTGTGCGTCGGCGAACGCGACGAGGCCGACCCGGCCGACGCGGCGGCCCGCACGGTCGCCGAGGCGGAACGCCTGCTGCACGGCCTGGACGGCGCGGTCGTCCTCGCCTACGAACCGCAGTGGGCCATCGGCGCCCCCGAACCCGCCTCCGCCGAGCACATCGCGACCGTCTGCACCGCCCTGCGCGACTGGCTCGGCCGCCGTCCGCGGCACGCCGGTTCCACCGTCATCTACGGCGGCAGCGCGGGCCCGGGGCTGCTGACCCGGCTGGCCGGCACCGCCGAGGGCCTGTTCCTCGGCCGCTTCGCCCACGACCCCGCGAACGTGGAGGCGGTCCTCGACGAGATCCGCTCCACGGCCCCGGCGGCGGTGGCGTGATGGCGTACGGCATCAGCACCTACGCGTACTTCTGGCGCCACTCCACCCTCGCCCCCGAGCCGATGACCCTGTCCGCGATGCTGCGCGACACCGCGGAACTCGGCGGCCGGGTCTTCCAGATCTGCGACTACGCGCCCGTCGAGACCTACGACCGCGCGCGGCTCGCCGACCTCCGCGCCACCGCCGACGACCTCGGCCTGACCCTGGAACTCGGCACCCGCGGCATCCGCCCCGGCCACCTGCTCACGTACCTCGACATGGCGGGCGAACTCGGGGTCACCCTGGTCCGCTCCATGCTGAACACCGCCGACCACCGGCCGGCCACCGCCGAGGCGGTCGCCCTGCTGAAGGAGGCGGTGCCCCGCTACGCCGACGCGGGCGTGACCCTCGGCCTGGAGACCTACGAGCAGGTCGCCACCGACGACCTGGTGAGCGTCGTACGCGCGGTCGACAGTCCGCGTCTCGGCATCGTCCTGGACCCGGGCAACAGCGTCGCCCGGCTGGAACGCCCCGCCGATGTCGTGGCCGCCACCGCGCCGTACGTGGTCAACATCCACGTCAAGGACTTCGCCTTCACCCGCCGCGACGGCTGGGTCGGCTTCACCTACGCCGGCTGCCCGCTCGGCGAGGGCCTCCTGGACCACGCCGGCATGGTCGCCGCCGTACGCCCCGGGGAGCGCGGCATCAACCAGATCGTGGAGCACTGGCTCCCGTGGCAGGACGGCGGCTTCGACGCCACCGCCCGGCTCGAACACCAGTGGACGCAGCACAGCATCGACACCCTCCTGAGGAGCGAGTAATGCCCACCGAGATCCACACCCGGGCCGACGTCACGACCGTCGCCGTCATCGGGGCCGCCGGCAAGATGGGCCGCCGCGTCTCCGACAACCTGGTCGAGAGCGACTTCCGGGTGCTCTTCAGCGAGGCGTCCCCGGCGGGCCAGGAGCTGATCCGCGGCCTCGGCCGCGAACTGACCGGGTCGGCCGACGCGGTCGCCGAGGCCGACGTCGTCATCCTCGCGGTGCCCGACGTGGTTCTCGGCAAGGTCTCCGAGGAACTCGTGCCGCTGATGAAGCCCGGCACCGTCGTCCTCACCCTCGACCCGGCCGCCGCCTACGCCGGCCTGCTGCACGCCCGCGAGGACGTCCACTACGCCTGCGCGCACCCCTGCCACCCCTCGGTGTTCCTGGAGCGGACCACCAAGGAGGAGTGGCAGGACACCTTCGGCGGCATCGCCGCGCCCCAGGAGGTCGTCGCCGCCTACGAGGGCGGGGACGAGGCCAAGCAGCGGCTCGCCGACGCCGTCGTCCGGGTCATGTACGCCCCGGTCGTCGACGTCCACTGGGTCACCGTCAAGCAGCTCGCCGTGCTGGAGCCGACCCTGGTGGAGACCATCGCCTGCATGGTCGGCGCCCTGCTGACCGAGGCGCTGCACGAGACCGTCCACACGGTCGGAGTCCCGGAGAAGGCCGCCCGCGCGATGCTGCTCGGCCACACCCAGGTCGCGCTGGCGAACACCCTCAAGGGCTCCAACCCCTTCTCGGACGCCTGCCTGATCGCCATGGACTACGGCCGTGAGTCCATCGTCCGCGAGGACTGGAAGAAGGTCTTCGACGACGAGGAGCTGGACAAGGTCATCACCCGCATGCTGAAGATCAAGGAGATCCGCCGCTAGGACGTCCGCCCGGGACGTGGGCGGGCGCGCCTGTCTACGCCCGCGAGTCGAACGCCGGGGTGGTGTCGAGCAGTTCGGACAGGTCGGCGCCCACCGCGATCTCGCGAGCAGCGGTGGAGCGGCGGAAGAGACGGGCGTCGCGCGCGCCGCCGAGGGTCGCGCGCCCGCCGTCGACGCGGAGCCAGGACCCCTCCCGCAGGCCGAGGACCGGCACGTCGTTCTCCTCCAGGAACTCCGTCAGCCGTTCCTCGCGGGTCTCGCCCTTGTGCGTGGACGCCGGGTCCGGGTCGAGGTAGTGCGGGTTGATCTGGAACGGGACCAGGCCGAGCGCCTCGAAGGAGGGCGGCTCGACGATCGGCATGTCGTTGGTGGTGCGCAGCGAGGGCGCCGCCATGTTGGTGCCGGCGCTGGCCCCCATGTACGGCAGTCCCGCGCCGACGGCCTTGATCAGCGCCTCCCGCAGCCCCGTGCGGTACAGCGCGGAGAGCAGCCGGAACGAGTTGCCGCCGCCCACGAACACGGCGTCCGCCTCGCCGAGCCGCGCGAGCGGGTCGCCGCCCTCGTGCACGCCCCGCACGTCGATCCCCGCCCCGGCGAGCGCGCCGCGCACCTTCGCGGTGTAGCCGTCGTGGTCGGCGAGTGCGTACGGCACGAAGACCAGTCGCCCGCCCGCGGGCAGGAAGCCGGTCACGGTGTCCATGGCGTGTTCCAGGTAACCGCGGCCGTGCTGGGTGGAGTTGGACAGGAGCAGGAGATTCACGGGGTGGTCCTCGTCGACGGGGGTGGATCGGTGGTGCGGGTCAGGCGGTGCGCGGTGGGCGCGGGCGCCGGTGGTGCTGGGGCGGATGCGTCAGGCGCTGCTCCAGCAGCCGGGCGGCCCGGCGCAGCACCTCAAGACGGTCCTGGGGGCCCTCGGGGAAGCGCTCCTTGGCGGCGCCGAGACTGAGGCTGCCGTAGGGCTCCGCGCCGAGGAACACGGGCAGGGCGACGGTGCCGATGCCGGCGTCGTACTCGCCGACCGTCCAGGCGTAGCCCCGCGCGCGGACCTGGCGGAACTCGCGCTCCAGCTGGTCGGCGTCGGTGACGGTGCGCTCGGTGAAGCGGGCCATGGGGCGTCCGCGGAAGAGCCGGTGGCGCTGGTCGTCGGGCAGGAAGGCGTAGAACGACTTGCTGGTGGCCCCGGCGTGCGCCGGGTACAGCTCACCGACCAGCGGGTAGTAGCGCAGCGGCCCCTCCTCGCCCTCGACGGCCGCGACGCAGCGCATGTGGAAGTTGTCGGGCAGGCAGAAGAGCACCGTGTCGCCGGTCGCCGCCCGCAGCTCCTGGAGGACGGGCTCGGCGAGCAGTTCCAGGGAGCCCGAGCGCTCCCAGAGACGGCCCAGGCGCAGGGCGGCCGGACCGATGCGGTAGCGGCGGGTCGCCGGGTCGGAGACCAGGAAGCCGCGGCCCGCGAGCGTGGCGAGCAGGCGCTGGGCGACGGAGGTGTCCCAGCCGAACTCGGCGGCGATCTCGGTGACGCCCCAGTCCGGCCGGGTGCGCTCGAAGGCCAGCAGCACCAGCAGGGCCCGGTCGACGGTCTGGAGGGCCCCGGCCGGGGTCTTCCGGTCCGCGGGCTGTACCGGCGGGTCGGCCACGGTGACTCCTCTCCATCTCGCCATTCAGACGCGTATTGCAGATAACGGGAAACAGTTGCGGAGAACGTTAGTCGATCCCGAACCTGCTGTCAGCACCGCTCCCGGTGCGGATCAGGAGAACTGCCCATGTTGAAGTACGTCCTGGACCTCGTGGATCTGCTGGACGATCCCGACGTCGACGGCAAGCGCGTCGCCGCCCACCTCGACTCCGTGGCGGGGCCCGAGGGCTCCGGCGCCGAGGTCACCACCGTCACCGGCGAGCGCGGCTCGACGGACTTCGTGCTCGTGCGGATCCCCGGCCGGGACGGCCGCACCCGCGGCGGCCAGGCGCGCACCCTGGGCGTGGTGGGGCGGCTCGGCGGCATCGGGGCCCGCCCGGAGACGACCGGCCTGGTCTCCGACGCCGACGGCGCGGTCGCCGCGCTCGCCACCGCCGCCAAGCTCCTCGACATGCGCCGCCGCGGCGACGTGCTCGACGGCGACGTGATCATCGCCACGCACATCTGCCCGGACGCCCCTACCGCGCCGCACGACCCGGTGCCCTTCATGGACTCGCCCGTCGACATCGCGACCATGAACCGGCACGAGGTCACCGGCGAGATGGAGGCCGTGCTCTCCGTCGACACCACCAAGGGCAACCGGATCATCAACCACAAGGGCCTCGCCCTGTCGCCCACCGTCAAGGAGGGCTGGGTGCTCAAGGTCAGCGAGCAGCTCGGCGAGCTGCTGGCCGTGGTGACCGGTGAGCCGTTGGTCACGTACCCGGTGACCACCCAGGACATCACCCCGTACGGTAACGGTGTACACCACATCAATTCGATTCTTCAGCCGGCCACGGCGACGGCCGCTCCGGTCGTCGGCCTCGCGATCACCTCCGCGGCGGCCGTGCCCGGCTGCCAGACGGGCGCCAGCCACGAGACCGACATCGCGGCGGCGGCCCGGTTCGCCGTCGAGACCGCGAAGTCCTACGGCGGAGGACGGATCGACTTCCACGACGACCAGGAGTTCGACGCGCTCGTGTCCCGCTACGGCTCGCTGACCCGGCTGCAGACCCTCGGCCGCGAACCCGGGGAGTCGTGATCATGGCCACGCACAAGAACACCGGCACCGCGCCCGGGAGCGCCGGCACCGAGCCGGCCACGGGCGCCGCCCGCGCCGTCGGCAGCGACGACTACGCCCTCTCCCGCGTCCCGCGGGACAAGCGGCTCGGCTTCTGGACGATGCTGCTCCAGTGGCTCGCCCAGTCCGGCTCCATCTCCCAGTTCACCCTCGGCGCCACCATCGGCGTCGGCATGACCTTCGGCGACGCCTTCCTCGCCTTCACCCTCGGCGCGGTGATCCTGGAAGTGGTCATCTTCGCGATCGGCCTGGCCGGCATGCGCGAGGGCCTGGCCACCCCGCTGCTCACCCGCTGGGCCGGCTTCGGCCGCAACGGCTCGGCCCTGGTCAGCCTGGTCATCTCGGTCAGCCTCGTCGGCTGGTTCGGCGTCCAGAACACGATCTTCGGGGACAGCGTCTCCGCGCTGGTCGGCGGCCCCTCCTGGCTGTGGTGCGTGGCGGCCGGGGTCGGCATCACCGTCCTGGTGATCTTCGGCTTCAAGTACATGGCCGTCTTCGCGAAGATCGTCACCCCGCTGTTCTTCGCGATGGTCGCCTGGTCGGTGACCGACGCGCTGAGCGACCACTCGCTCTCCGAGCTGATCAACTCGCCGGCGCCCGGCGAGACCATCCCGCTCGCCGTCGCGGCGACCGCCATCGCGGGCGGCTTCATGACCGGCGCGATCGTCTCCCCTGAGATGACCCGCTACAACCGCAAGGGCAGCCACGTCTTCCTCCAGAGCGCGTCGTCGATGATCCTCTCCGAGTACATCGTCGGCCTGACCGGCGTCCTCCTCGGCCACATGGTCGGCAGCGGCCAGGTCTCCCAGATCGTGCTCTCCACCTCCGGCGTCTTCGGCGTGCTCGTCGTCCTGATGTCCACCGCGAAGATCAACGACTGGAACCTGTACGGCTCCTCCCTCGGCGTCGTCAACTTCTTCCAGGTCGTCTTCGGCAAGCGCCTGCACCGGGGCGCGGTCACCATCGCCCTCGGCATCGCCGGCACCCTGCTGTCCGCCGTCGGCATGATGACCCACTTCACCGACTTCCTGTCCGTGCTGGGCGTCGCCATCCCGCCGGTGGGCGGCATCATCGTCGCCGAGTACTGGGTCGTGCGCCGCATGCGGGCACCCCTGGACGCCACCCGCGAGGCCGGGACCCTGCCCGCCACCTCACCGACCTGGGTGCCGATGTCCCTGGTCATCTGGGCGGTCGCGTTCTGCGTCGGCAAGTTCTACGACGGCGGCATCCCCGCCCTGAACTCGCTGCTGACCGCGTTCGTCCTCTACTGCGCCCTCGGCCTGGCCGGCTGGATCCGGACGTACGGCACCACCGCCCTCGACGACACCACCGAACCCACCCCGGCCGCCTCCGGCACGGCCCCCGTAGGAGCACCGTGAGCACCACCGTCCCCGCCCTCGTCCCGGCCTCCGAGGAGGCGCAGCGGGAAGTCGTCGAGCTGTGCGCGGAACTGATCCGCTTCGACACCTCCAACCCCACCAGCGACGAGCGCGCCTGCGCCGACCGGGTCGTCGAACTCCTCGCCGAGGCCGGCATCGCCTCCGAACTGGTCGAGAGCGCCCCCGGCCGCGCCAACGTCGTCGCCCGCATCCCGGGCGCCGAACCGGCACGCGGCGCCCTGCTGGTCCACGGCCACCTGGACGTCGTACCCGCCGACCCGGCCGAATGGCGGGTGCCGCCGTTCTCCGGGGAGATCCGCGACGGCTACCTGTGGGGCCGGGGCGCCATCGACATGAAGGACACGGTGGCCGTCATGCTGGCCACCGCCCGGCACTTCGCGCGCACCGGCACCCGGCCCGCCCGCGAGATCGTCCTCGCCTTCCTCGCCGACGAGGAGGCGGGCGGCAGGTTCGGTGCCCACTGGCTGGTCGAGCACCGGCCCGACCTGTTCGCCGGGGTGACCGAGGCGATCGGCGAGGGCGGCGGCTTCAGCTACGCCCTGGACGACACCCGGCGCCTCTACCCGATCGAGAACGCCCAGCGCGGCATGGCCTGGATGGAACTGACGGCCAACGGCCGCGCCGGCCACGGCTCCTCCCCGAACGACGAGAACGCCGTCACCGACCTCGCCGAATCCTTGACTCGCATCGGCCGGCACACCTTCCCCGTCCGGCTGATCGAGCCGGTACGCGCCCTGCTCGCCGAGGCCGCGCGCCTCCAGGGCGTCGACCTCGACCTCGACGCCGAGGACCTGGACGCCGAACTGGCCAAGCTCGGTCACGTGGCCGACTTCATGCAGGTCGTGCTGCGCAACTCGGCGAACCCCACCATGTTCACCGCCGGGTACCAGACCAACGTCATCCCCGGCCGGGCCACCGCCCGCGTCGACGGCCGCTTCCTGCCGGGCCACGAACAGGAACTGGTCGACGCGATCGACGCGCTGCTCCTGCCCTCGGTGTCCCGCGAGTGGGTCAACCACGACATCGCGATGGAGACGTCCTTCGACGGCCCCCTCGTCGACGCCATGTGCGCCGCGGTGCGCGCCGAGGACCCCGACGGCCACCCGGTGCCGTACTGCAACCCGGGCGGCACCGACGCGAAGGCCTTCACCAAGCTGGACATCCGCTGCTTCGGCTTCAAGGGCCTGAAGCTGCCCCACGACCTCGACTACGGCCGCCTCTTCCACGGCGTGGACGAGCGGGTGCCGCTGGAGGGGCTGCGGTTCGGGGTGCGGGTGATGACGCGGTTGTGGCAGGGGTGCTGATCCCGCCCGGCGGGCCCTCCCGACCGCGGGAATGCGCCGGCGGGGGACGGTGTTGAGAGGTGCGACTGACATGCGCGGGTCAGTACAGGAACGACACCGCGGGCTCGGTCGGAAGGAGCACCCATGGCACGCAGTACCGCACGCCCGGTCGTCAGGCTGAAGTCGACGGCGGGCACCGGCGTCACCTACGTGACGCGCAAGAACCGGCTCAACGACCCCGACCGTCTCGTGCTGCGCAAGTACGACCCGGTCGCGGGGGCGCACGTGGCGTTCCGCGAGGAACGCTGACCCCGCGCCGCCACGGAACGAGGAGGACCCCATGAAGGTGCGCAATTCCCTCCGCTCGCTCAAGGCCCGGCCCGGCGCGCAGGTGGTGCGCCGCCGGGGCGTGACCTACGTGATCAACAAGAAGGACCCGCGCTTCAAGGCCCGCCAGGGCTGAGCGGCCCCGTGTCCCCGGCCCGGCCCCGCTGTCGCGGGGCCGGGCCCCTTGTGCTTCCGGGTGCGGACCGGTCGCCGGTGCCGGGCGGCAGCCCGCGGGGCGGAGCCGCGAGCGTCGGCTGACACACTGCTGAGCGCGTCATTCGCCCGCCCTCAGGAGGACTTCGTCATGACCGAGCAGCCGCCGGCCCGCCTCGCCCGCCACGGGCGCCGGTTCGACAGGCTCTTCACGGAGTACTTCGACGACCTCTCCCGGACGCTGGACGCCCCGTCCTTCAGCCGCTTCACCCCTGAGTGCGTGCAGCTGCTGCGCGACCTGTCCCTGCGCGGTGGCAAGCGGATGCGGGTGGTGCTGCTGTACGAGGCCGCCCGGCTGGTCACCGACGAGCCGGTCGCGGGGCTGGACGCCGCCGCGCTGAGCGTCGAACTGCTCCAGACCCACGGCCTCGTCCATGACGACCTCATCGACGACAGCGCGACCCGCAGGGGCGGCCCGACGACGTACTACGCCTATCGGGAGAGGTTCCCCGGGCAGCCGCGGGCGGCGCTCGCCCTCACCGTCCTCGCCGGTGACCTCGCGCTCGCCCTCTCGCTGCGCGCGCTCCTGGACGCCGAGTTGCCGGTCGAGGTGCGTCAGGCGATGGTCGAGGTGCAGACGCGGGCCGCGGCCGACACGTTCGTGGGGCAGATCGTCGACCTGGAACGCGACTTCGCCGCCACCGTCTTGGACGACGAGGTGCTGCACGACGTCGCCGACCGGAAGTCGGCCCGGTACTCCGTGCTCGCGCCGATGCGCCTCGGCCTCCTCGCGGCCGGCCTGCAACCCGACGCCCACGACGACGAGTTGCGCCGGTACGCGCGGCTGGTCGGCATCTGCGGGCAGATGCGCGACGACTACCTGGACCTGTTCGGCGACGCGGTCACGATGGGAAAGCCGACGGGGACGGACATCCGCGAGGGAAGACGCAGTTACACCGTCGTCCGGCTCCTGTCCGCCGTGACCGGCGCCGAGCGGGCGACAGTGGAGGCGGTTCTCGGTAATCCCTCCTGCGGCTCCGGCACCATCGACGAGATCCGTGGGATCGGCGAACGGCACGGGGTGGACGCGCTGATGCGGGCGGACATGCGGCGGTACGCGGAGCAGGCCCGGCTGGTGGCGGAGGGCTGGCGGTCGCGGTGGCGGGCCGAGGCGGTCGACTTCTTCGCGGGGCTGCCGTCCTGGAGCGTCGAGCGGGCCGGCTGACCGGACATACCACTGCGCCCCGGACGGAAGGGTCCGTCCGGGGCGCGGCGTCACGTCGTCACCGGGTCACGGTACGAGCTTGAGCAGCCGGTTGGGCGAGCCGCTGCCCGGGCCGGTCACCTTGCCGGTGGTTGCGCCGTTCACCAGGGCGGTGGCCACCTGGGCCGGGGTGGCCGAGGTGTGGCCGGCCAGGTAGACCGCAGCCGCCCCTGCCACGTGCGGGGTCGCCATCGACGTACCGGAGATGGTGTTGGTCGCGGTGTCGCCGGTGTGCCAGCCCGCCGTGATGGCGGAGCCGGGGGCGAACAGGTCGAGCACCGAACCGTAATTGGAGTAACTCGCCCTGGCGTCGGTGCTGGTGGTGGCGCCGACGGTGAGGGCCTGGGTCACCCGGGCGGGGGAGTACGAGGAGGCGTTGGCGTTGTTGTTGCCCGCGGCGACGGCGTAGGTCACACCGCTCGCTATGGAGTTGCGCACGGCGGTGTCCAGGGTGCTGGAGGCGCCGCCGCCGAGGGAGAGGTTGGCGACCGAGGGGCCCGAGTGGTTGGTGGTCACCCAGTCGATGCCGGCGATGACGCCGGCGGTGGTGCCGGACCCGTTGTTGTCCAGCACCCGCACGGCCACGACCTTCGCCTTCTTGGCGACTCCGTAGGTCGTGCCCGCGATCGTGGTGGCCACATGGGTGCCGTGGCCGTTGCCGTCGGCGGCCGTGGTGTCGCCGTCGACGGCGTCGTAGCCGTAGGAGGCACGGCCGGCGAGCTGCTGGTGGGTGATGCGGACGCCGGTGTCGATGACGTACGCCGTGACGCCGCCGCCCGCGCTGTCCGGGTAGGTGTAGGTGCCGGACAGGGGCAGGGAGGTCTGGTCGACGCGGTCCAGGCCCCAGGGAGCATTGGACTGGGTGGTGTCGGCGACGCGGACCAGCTGGTCCTGCTCGACGGAGGCCACGGACGGATCGGCGGCGAGCCGCCTGGCCTCCGGTGCGGAGAGCGTGGCGGTGTAGCCGTTCAGCGCGCCGGTGAACGTCCTGCGCACCGTCCCGCCGTACTCCTCGACGAGGTCCTTGCCCGCGCCCGAGGACGCCTTGAGCCCGGCGTCCTTCCGGAGCGTGACGATGTAGCTGTCCTTGACGGCCGTGGGTGAACCGGCGGCCAGGACGGTGCCCTCGGCCGGGGCGGCCTGGGCGGGCAGGGCGGTGAGTCCGCCGGTGAGGGCGAGGGTCGCCGCACCGGTCAGTGCGGCGAACCGGAGTCTCTTGCTACGCAGTCGTGCCATGACGAGGGAGTCCTCCTCCAGGCGGCGCGCGCCCGGGTCGGGCGCGCGTCTGTGGGGGTGTGCGCGGGATCGCGCACCCGGCCGGGAGCGTCGCGTTCCGCCCTCGGCCGTTGATCAGCCTCGGGTGTCCGAACGGGCCGGACAAGGGTGTTGACGATCCGTCAACAAACATGACATGTACGCGCAACGGTGGGCGGGTGTCCCTCCGCGGGCCGTTGTCAGTGGTCGCCCCTACTGTTCAGGCAGTGGGACCCGCGGAACACGCCGCGGGACCGGGCGGGGAGAGGTCTGACATGTCGAAGACGTACCTGGAGCTGTCACAGGACGACGGGAGCGCGCACAAGTTCTACGAAGTCACCGTCCAGGGACAGGTCGTGTCGGTGCGCTACGGCAGGATCGGTGCCGCCGGACAGACCCAGACGTCGACCTTCCCCACCGCCGAGAAGGCCGCGGCCGCCGCCGCGAAGAAGATAGGCGAGAAGGTCCGCAAGGGATACGCCCCGGCCGTCCAGGGACAGCGCGCGCCGCGCGCCGTCACCCGCCGGCAGGTGGCCTCCGCGCCCTCCACGGCTCGCGCGGTCGCCCCGGTCCTGTGGCGCTTCCGTACCGGCTCCGCCGCGTTCGGCATCCACATCGACGAGGAGCGCTGCTGGGTGGGCAACCAGTCGGGCGACGTCTACACCCTGGCGCACGGCGGCGAGGTCCTCGCCCACTACCAGCTGCCGGACGGCGTGAAGTGCCTGGTCGCCGACGACTTCTGGATCTACGCCGGCTGCGACGACGGCCGGGTGTACGACCTGTCGTCCAAACTCCCGTTCGCCGCCTACGACATCGCCGCCGACGTCGACATCTTCTGGCTCGACATCCACGAGGGCGTGCTGAACGTCGCGGACCGCGCCGGGCGCCTCACCGTCATCGACCACGAGGACGAGCACCAGTGGGCGCGCGGCGGGCGCGGTGAGCACGCCTGGATGGTGCGCGCCGACGACCGGGCCGTCTACCACGGGCACACGCGCGGTGTGACGGCCCACGCCCCGGACGGCCGCACCGAGTTGTGGCACACGCCCACCCAGGGGGCCGTGCTCTTCGGCTGGCAGGAGGACGACGCGGTGTACGCGGGCACGGCGCGGCACGCGGTCCAGCGGCTGTCGAAGGCGACCGGCACCATCGAGGCGACCTACCGCTGCGACAGCCCGGTCTACTCCTGCGCCACCTCGCCCGGCGGCCGGTACGTGTTCGCGGGCGACTCCGCCTCCTCGGTCTACTGCTTCGACCGGGACGGCACGCGGCTGTGGAAGCTGGGCACCGGCGGCGGCTCCGCGCTCTCGATGCAGTACCGCGACGAGCGGCTGTTCCTGGTCACCACGGACGGCTCCCTGGCCTGCGTGGACGCGAGCGAGACCGCGGTGAGGGCGGCGGAGCGGGGCTCGGTGCCCGTCGCCCGCGACGTCAAGCTCGCCGCCACCCTGCCGACGTACGCGCCCGCCACCGCCGCCGCAGCCGTCACGACCGTGGCCGTGGCGCCCACCGGCTCCGTCGTCGTGGAGTGCGTCCAGGAGAACGGCCGGACCCGCATCCACGTGGTGTCGGAGGGGTACGACCATTCCTGGAACGTCCAGTTCCCGAGGGCGATACGGGAGCCCGGCGCGCGGTACGTGGTCGACGCGCTGCACGCCGCCTCGGGCGGCTTCTACCGGGTGCGCGGGGACATCAGGCGCCTCCAGTGACCGGGCGCCGGCGTCAGGCTATCGACGCCGCTATGACCGCGGAGACCGCGATGTTGCAGGACGCCGTCACCCACACCGCGGGGTGCGGCTCCTGCTCGACCAGCGTCGCGCCCAGCCGCCCCGGGGTGATCAGGTCGACCACCAGGAAGGCCACCGCCATCATGACGAGCCCCAGCAGCCCGAAGACCGCCGTCGACACCAGGCCCTTGCCGAAGTCCTCGTACGTGGTCCAGATGGAGGTGAAGACGATGCCCCCGATGCCGAGCAGTGCGGAGCTGAGCACCAGGGCGGCGTTGCGGTTGCGCTGCTCCCAGATCTGCCGGCCGAGCTTTCCGGGGGTCAGCAGATCGACGAGGACGATCCCGAGCACCAGGAGGACCAGACCCAGGCCGCCGTAAGCGGCGGCCCGGCCGAGTCCGTTGACGATGTCGCTCATGGGGTAGCCGGCTCCGTTGGGTTGAGGGATCGCGAATGATCGTGGTCAAGGCGCTGCAAAATGTAGCGCACCCGTTCGGAGCGTCAGGAGGCGGTCCGCAGCGCGCGGTTGCGGCGTACCGAGGACCAGAAGGAGGCGCCGATCAGGACCACGCCGATGAGGCCGGTGATGATCTCGTTGATCTCGTGCTGGATGGTCACCAGCAGGATGACCGACAGGGCGCCGATGGCGTAGTGGGCGCCGTGCTCCAGGTAGACGTAGTCGTCAAGGGTGCCCTGGCGGACCAGGTAGACGGTCAGCGACCGGACGTACATGGCGCCGATGCCGAGGCCGAGGGCCATCAGCACGATGTCGTTGGTGATGGCGAAGGCGCCGATGACACCGTCGAATGAGAACGACGCGTCCAGGACCTCCAGGTAGAGGAACATGAAGAACGCGGCCTTGCCGGCCAGCTTGACCGGTGAACCGGAGCCTCCGCCGCGCTCCGCCCGCCGCTCCGCCTCGTGCTCGCGCTCCTCCTCGTCCTCCAGCTTCTGCTCGAAGAAGCCGGAGAGCCCGCCGACGACCATGTAGGTGATCAGACCGCCGACACCGGCGAGCAGGACGGTCTCCGTCTTGTCGGCGTGGATGCCGCCGTGCTGGTGGGCGTGGGCGCCGAAGGTGATCGCGGAGACCAGCAGCACGACCAGGGCGACGCAGACCGACAGCATGTCGACCTTGCCGAGCTTGGCCAGCGGGCGCTCCAGTCGGCCCAGCCACTTGATCTCCCGGTCCTCGAGGATGAAGTCGAGGAAGATCATCAGGAGGAACATGCCACCGAAGGCGGCGATCGACGGATGGGCGTCCGTCACCAGCTCCTGATACCGCTCCTTGTCCGTGAGCGCCAGATGCACCGCGCTCCAGGGGCTCAGCCGCGCGCTGATCGCCACGATCACCACCGGGAAGACCAGCCGCATACCGAACACGGCGATCACGATGCCCACGGTGAGGAAGATCTTCTGCCAGAAGGCATTCATCTTCTTCAGGATCCCGGCGTTGATCACCGCGTTGTCGAAGGACAGCGAGACCTCCAGGACGGAGAGGATCGCCACGATGCCGAGCGCCGTCCAGCCGTCGTAGAGCACGCCCACGGCCAGGCCGAGGGCGGTGACGGCGAAAGCCCAGCGGAACGTCTTCAGAAGCACCGGCCACTCATTCCTGTCGTCACGTGCGGGTGGGGCATCCCGTGCCAGTGCCCGCCACGCAGGTTGTCTACCACGATCATCCGGCCCCGGCCGGACAGGACCCGGACGGCCGGGGGTGGACGATGACCTGGACGACAACCAAGAATGGAATCGTTCGTTTCCTTGAGTCATTCGTGTTCCAGGGAGTAGGTTCACGGCCATGACGGCATCCCGGCACTCCCGGAACCAGGCCACCGCCGCCGAGCTGCGCGCGGTGGGTCTGCGGGCGACCGCCGCCCGCGTCGCGCTGCTGGAGACGGTCCGGGAGGGTGGCCACCTCGACGCCGAGGCGGTCGCGTCCGGGGTGCGCCGACGCGTCGGGCAGGTCTCCCTCCAGGCCGTGTACGAGGCGCTGCACGCGCTCACCGCGGTACGCCTCGTGCGCCGTATCGAGCCGCCCGGGAGCCCGGCGCGGTTCGAGGGACGGGTCGGCGACAACCACCACCACGTCCTGTGCCGGTCCTGCGGAGCCCTCGCCGACGTCGACTGCGCCGTCGGCGACGCGCCCTGTCTGACCGCCTCCGACGACCACGGCTTCGCGATAGACGAGGCCGAGGTCATCTACCGGGGCCTGTGCCCCGACTGCTCCACCCCCGGCAGTTCCCCAGCACCTTGATCCGCCCCGTTCGGAAGGATTTCCCTCCCATGTCCGAGAACCACGACGCCATCGTCACCGACGCGAAAACCGAGGAGACGGGGGGCTGCCCGGTCGCCCACGGACGCGCCCCGCACCCCACGCAGGGCGGCGGCAACCGTCAGTGGTGGCCGGAGCGGCTCAACCTGAAGATCCTCGCCAAGAACCCCGCCGTGGCCAACCCGCTCGGTGAGGAGTTCGACTACGCCGAGGCCTTCGGGAACCTCGACCTGTCCGCCGTGAAGCAGGACATCGCCGAGGTGCTCACCACCTCCCAGGACTGGTGGCCCGCCGACTTCGGCCACTACGGCCCCCTGATGATCCGCATGGCCTGGCACAGCGCGGGCACCTACCGCATCAGCGACGGCCGCGGCGGCGCCGGCGCCGGCCAGCAGCGCTTCGCCCCGCTCAACAGCTGGCCGGACAACGGCAACCTCGACAAGGCCCGCCGCCTGCTGTGGCCGGTCAAGAAGAAGTACGGCCAGAGCATCTCCTGGGCCGACCTGCTGGTCCTCACCGGCAACGTCGCCCTGGAGCAGATGGGCTTCGAGACCTTCGGCTTCGCCGGTGGCCGCGCCGACGTCTGGGAGGCCGAGGAGGACGTCTACTGGGGCCCGGAGACCACCTGGCTCGACGACCGGCGCTACACCGGCGACCGCGAGCTGGAGAACCCGCTCGGCGCCGTCCAGATGGGCCTGATCTACGTCAACCCCGAGGGCCCGAACGGCAACCCGGACCCGATCGCCGCCGCCCGCGACATCCGTGAGACGTTCCGCCGCATGGCGATGAACGACGAGGAGACCGTCGCCCTGATCGCCGGCGGTCACACCTTCGGCAAGACCCACGGCGCCGGCCCCGCCGACGCCGTCGGCGACGACCCCGAGGCCGCCTCCATGGAGCAGCAGGGCCTGGGCTGGAAGAGCACCCACGGCACGGGCAAGGGCGGGGACGCCATCACCTCCGGCCTGGAGGTCACCTGGACCACGACCCCCACCCAGTGGAGCAACGGGTTCTTCAAGAACCTCTTCGAGTACGAGTACGAGCTGGAGCAGAGCCCGGCCGGCGCCAACCAGTGGGTGGCGAAGGACGCCCCGGAGATCGTCCCGGACGCGCACGACTCGTCGAAGAAGCACCGCCCGAAGATGCTCACCACCGACCTGTCGCTTCGCCTCGACCCCATCTACGAGCCGATCTCCCGCCGGTTCTACGAGAACCCGGAGGAGTTCGCGGACGCGTTCGCCCGCGCCTGGTACAAGCTGACCCACCGCGACATGGGCCCGAAGTCCCTGTACCTCGGCCCGGAGGTTCCCGACGAGACCCTGCTCTGGCAGGACCCGCTGCCGGAGCCCGACGGTGAGGCCATCGGCGCCGAAGACGTCGCGACGCTCAAGACCAAGCTCCTCGAGTCGGGCCTGTCCGTCGCGCAGCTGGTGTCCACCGCGTGGGCCTCGGCGTCCACCTTCCGCGGCAGCGACAAGCGCGGCGGCGCCAACGGCGCCCGCATCCGCCTCCAGCCGCAGCGCGGCTGGGAGGTCAACGAGCCCGACGAGCTGGCGCAGGTGCTGCGGGTCCTGGAGGGCGTCCAGCAGGAGTTCAACTCCGGCGGCAAGAAGGTCTCCCTCGCCGACCTGATCGTCCTGGGCGGCTCCGCCGCCGTGGAGAAGGCGGCCAAGGAGGCCGGCTTCCAGGTGCAGGTCCCCTTCACCGCGGGCCGCGTCGACGCGACGGAGGAGCACACCGACGCCGAGTCGTTCGAGGCGCTGGAGCCGGTCGCCGACGGCTTCCGCAACTACCACGGCAAGGGCAACCGCCTGCCGGCCGAGTACCTGCTGCTCGACCGGGCGAACCTGCTGACCCTGAGCGCCCCCGAGATGACCGTACTGGTCGGCGGACTGCGCGTCCTGGGCGCCAACCACCAGCAGTCCCAGCTCGGTGCCCTCACCCGGACGCCCGGCGTGCTGACCAACGACTTCTTCGTCAACCTGCTCGACCTGGGCACCACGTGGAAGTCGACGTCCGCGGACCAGACCACGTTCGAGGGCCGCGACGCCGACACGGGCGAGGTCAAGTGGGCGGGCAGCCGCGCCGACCTGGTCTTCGGCTCGAACTCCGAGCTGCGGGCGCTGGCCGAGGTCTACGCGAGCGACGACGCCAAGGAGAAGTTCGTGCAGGACTTCGTCGCAGCCTGGGTCAAGGTCATGGAGCTGGACCGCTTCGACCTGGCCTGATCCACCGGCGTCCGGGCCGGCCGGTCCGTACCGGCCGGCCCGGACGGGTGCGAAAAGCGGTGGCCGCCCCCGGCACACGGTGCTGGGATGGCGTGATGCTCGGTGATGTGCCCGTCGTGTTGGACCGGGGTCGGTACCAGGATGCCGTGACCCCCTGGGAGCAACGGTCCTGGCGGACCGGCGCGCTCGCCTGGACGGCGGGCGCGCTGGCCGCGCGGGGGCTGCGACCGGCGGGGGAGTGGCGGGTGCGGCTGCGCCCGTGGTCCGTCCTGGTACGCGTGCCCGTCGAGGGCCGTGACCCGGTCTGGTTCAAGGCCAACCCGCCGGCCAGTGCCTTCGAAGGCCCGCTGACCGGGGCACTGGCCCGCTGGGTGCCCGGGCGGGTACTGGAGCCGCTGGCCGTGGACGCCCGCCGCGGCTGGTCGCTGCTCCCCGACGGAGGACCGCTCTTCCGGGACGTCCTCGCGCGGGGGACGACCGGCCCCGGTGCGTGGGAGGAACTGGTGCGCCAGTACGCGGCCATGCAGCACGCGCTCACCCGGCACACTCCCGGGATCACGCGGCTGGGCGTGCCCGGCGTCCCCGTCACCGCGCTGCCCGGCGTCTTCGACCGGATCGACGACACCCCGCTGCCACCGCACGAACGCGAGAGCCTGCGGAAGCTGCGCCCCCGCCTGCCGGACTGGTGCGCGGAGCTCACGGCCCTGGGCGTCCCGGACTCCCTCGACCACGCCGACCTGCACGACGGCCAGGTGTTCCGCCCCGGGCCCGGCAGGTTCACGTTCTTCGACTGGGGCGACGCCATCGTCTCCCACCCCTTCGCCAGCCTGGCCGTCCCCGCCCGCCGGGCCCTCGAGGAGCACGGGCCGCGGGTACTGCCCCGCCTGCGCGACGCCTACCTGGAGCCCTGGACCGGCGCCGGCCGGAGCACGGCGGACCTGCGGCGGGCGGTGAGCCTCGCCTGGCGGCTCAGCGCACTGGGCCGCGCGGCCGCCTACGGCAGGCTGTTCCCCACCGCGTCCGGCGCCACCGGCACCGCCACCGCCGAGGCGGCCGCCCGCTGCCTCCTGGAACTCCTCGACGACCCGCCGCTCTAGGTCCCGCCCCCGGGAACGCGGCCGTTGTCAGTGGCGGATGCGAGGCTGCGCGTCATGGATGAAGTGGAGTTCATGCGGGGCAGGGTCTACGGCGCCGACCACGACAGCCCCGGACCACGCGCCGGACGCGTGTACGCGCAACTGGTGGGCGGTCCCCTGGACGGCCTGCTGCTGGACGTCACGGACCTCACCGACCGGGAGCGCGGCCGGGGCGTGTCCCTGGCCACCGAGATCGGCCACTACGGCGCGGGCGGCCGCTCCGCGTACGCCCCCAGGCCGGGGGACCCACGCCGCTTCGACTGGCGCGGCGACGTGCCCTGACCCACGGCCTCCCTGGCCTCCCCGAACGCCCCGGTCTCCGCGGCCAGCGCCGCGAGCAGCCAGTCGTGCGCGGCCCCGGGGGTCGGCTCCGGCCTGCCGCCCGGCGGCGTACGCACCTCGGAGACCAGTTCCCAGTAGGTGTCGAGCCGCGGGTCGGCGGCGAGTTGCCCGGCCAGCCGGTGCCGGAAGCCCGGCGTGTCGCGGACCCCGTACGCGCTCGTGTACGCGGCGACGAAACCGTCCAGCGCCTCGCCGGGACGGGGCTCCCGGTCCCGGCGCAGATGCACACCGGCCAGCTCGTACGCCTCCGCCAGCCCCGTGTACAGCACGGCCGCACCGCGGGCCCCGGAGACCCGGTGCGCCTCGGGCTGCGGCTGCGCGGTGCCCGGGCACGGGGCGAGCGTGAGGGCGTTGAGACGGGCGAAGGCCAGCAGCTGACCCGGGGCCGGGTCGTCGGGCGGCTGCGGAACCGCCACGTCCAGGAACGCCCCGGCCGCGGGCGCCGGCATCCGCGCGGGCAGCCAGCCGCGCCAGAAGCGGACCAGCGGCGCCGTGCTGGGCGGCAGGGACACGGCGCCGATCAGCCGCAGCCGGCCGGCCCGTTCCCCGGGCGGGCACTCCTGCACCAGCCGCAGCGCCGCCTCCCGCCAGCGCATCGCCCGCAGCTCCGAGCCGAGTTCACTCAGCCGTCCGGCGACCGCGGCCTCCAGCGTCCCGCCCTCGCCGCCCCGCCCCCCGGTCTCGTCCTCCTCCTCGAGAACCCGGCGCACCTCGGGCACGGACAGACCCAGCGCGCGCAGCGACCGGATCAGCCGCAGCCGGTCGAGCGCCTCGGGGCCGTACCGCCGGTGCCCGCCCGCGCTGCGGGAGGCCTCCGGCAGCAGATCGCGATCGGAGTAGAAGCGGACGGTCTTGACGGTGACACCCGCCCGCTCGGCGAGTTCGCCGATGCCGCAGAGACCGTCGTACGACGTGACCACTTGAACCTCCCTCAGGGGGAGTTCCTACCGTACCGGCGAACGCGGACCGGTGATCGGCCCGGTCCGCGGACGTACGGCATCGCGACGACGCCGTACCGGACTCCGCGACGAGGGAGCGACCATGACCACGTTCATCCTGGTATCGGGCATGTTCACCGGCACCCACATCTGGCAGGACACCGCCGCGCGCCTCACCGCCGCCGGCGCGCGGGCGCACACCGTCGCCCTCACCGGGCTCGACGGGCCGCGCGCCGCGCCGGGCACCGGCGTCGACCTGGAGACCCACATCGCGGACGTACTCGCGGTGATTGACTCGGTGGAGACCGGGCCGGACAGCGAGGTCGTCCTGGTCGGGCACGACTACGGCATCCACCCGGCCGTCGGCGCCGCCGACCGGCGCCCCGACCGCGTCGCCCGGGTCGTGCACCTCGACTCGGGCCTGCCGCGGGACGGCGTCCCGGCGCTGGCCGCGGTGCCCGACCAGTCCCTGCGCGAGCGGCTGGGCGGGGAGGAGAGCCACGACGGACTGCTGCCGCCGCCGGCCCACGACGCGTGGCAGCGCTGGGGCAGCACCGAGGGCGTCCCGGACGCGGCCCTGGACCGGCTCACCGCGCTCGCCGCCCCGCAGCCGCTCGGCACCCTGCTCCAGCCGCTGCGGCTGGCCGGCGCCGTCGACACGGTGCCCTCCACCGGAGTGCTCTGCACCGGCAACGGCACCAGCATCGAACTGATCCAGATGCTGGTGGGCCTCGGCGACCCCGCGCTGCGCGCCCTGACCGACCCGCGCGTGACGTTCTTCGAACTCCCCACCGGACACTGGCCGATGCTCTCCCGCCCGGCCGAACTCGGCGACGTACTGCTGCGGGCCGCGGCCGGCGAGGGACACCGCCTGACGCCCGTCGACGCCGCCGAACCGCCCGCGCACCTGCGGCCGTTCCTGCTGGACGTCCCCGAAGTCCCCCGGGAGCGGCACGGCAACGTCGACCTGTACCTGCCCGACGCCGAGGAGCCGCGCCCCGCCGTGGTGTTCGTGCACGGCGGCCCGGTACCCGCCGACGCGACCCCGACCCCGCGCGGCTGGCCGGGACTGACCGGGTACGCCCGGTACGCGGCCGGGGAAGGCGCGGTGGGCGTGCTCCTCGACCACCGGCTGCACGACCTCGGCGACTACGAGCGGGCCGCCGCCGACGTGGCCGCCGCCGTCGAACTGGTCCGGGCCGACCCCAGGGTGGACGCCGACCGGATCGCGCTGTGGTTCTTCTCCGGCGGCGGGCTGCTCACCGTCGACTGGCTGGCCGCGCCCCCGGCGTGGCTGCGCTGCCTCGCCGCCACGTACCCGGTCCTCGCCCCGCTGCCCAACTGGGGACTGTCCGGCACCCGCTTCCACCCGGCGCGGGCGCTGGCGAACGCCGGATCGCTGCCCCTCGTACTCACCCGGGTGGGACGGGAGATGCCCGAGATCGCCGCCACCGTCGAGGAGTTCCTGTCGGCGGCGAAGGACCACGGCGCGGACGTGGAGGTGGTCGACGTGCCGCACGGCCACCACGGCTTCGAGACCATCGACCGGACCGACGAGGCACGCGCGGCGATACGGCACGCCATGCGTTCGGTCCTGCGTCTCGCCTTCGGGCCGGACACGGGCGGTCACCAATCCGCCCGCCGTCCCGCCCCGGATTACCGACGTGAGTGACGACGACAGGACCCCGCGGAATCATCAGGCACCGGCATGGGCGCGACTCGGACTGGGGGCGCTGAGCGGTCTGCTGGCGGGCGGCGCGGCGCTCGCCGTCGCCGAGTTGGCGGCGGTGGCCGTGCGACCGCAGGCAGGTCCGGTCGTCGCGGTCGGCGGGGCCGCCATCGACCGGACGCCGGCCGCCGTCAAGGACTGGGCGATCCGCTCCTTCGGCACCGACGACAAGCTGGTCCTCCAGCTCGGCATCCTCGCCGTCCTGACGCTGTTCGCCCTGGCCCTCGGCGTGCTCGCCCTCCGCCACCGGCGGACGGGCGCCGCGGGCGTCCTGGTCTTCGGCGTCGTCGGCGCCGCCGCCGCCCTCGGCCGGCCCGACTCCACGGGCGTCGCGGACGCCTTGCCCTCCGTGCTGGGGGCGGCCGCCGGGGCGCTGCTCCTGTACTTCCTCGTCGGCCGCCTGCCGGCACCGGGCCGGGACGTCCCGGAGGGACAGGGCGAGGACTGGGACCGGCGCCGGTTCGTGATCGCGGCGACCGCCGCTGCCGCAGCCTCGGCCGGGGCCGGTGTCCTGGGCCGGGCCCTGAGCGGCGCGGACGGCCGCGAAGCCGTCGCGTCCCGCGACGACATCACCCTCCCGCGGCCCGCCTCGGGCGCCCCCGCCGTGCCCCGCCTGGCCCAGGTACGGGTGGACGGGGTCAGCTCCTTCTTCACCCCCAACAGCGACTTCTACCGGGTCGACACCGCGCTGGTGGTCCCCAAGGTGGACGCGACGGCCTGGAAGCTGCGCGTCCACGGCAAGGGAGTCACCCGCGAGAAGACCCTGACCTTCGACGACCTGCTGCGGCGCGAGCTGATCGAACGCGACATCACCCTCACCTGTGTCTCCAACGAGGTCGGCGGCCCGTACGTGGGCAACGCCCGCTGGATCGGCGTACGGCTGGCCGACCTCCTTCAGGAGTGCGGCGTGCGGCCGCCGTCGGCGGGCGGCCCCGCCGATCAGCTCGTCGCCCGCTCCACGGACGGCATGACCATCGGCAGCCCGGTGGAGGACGTCATGGACGGCCGCGACGCGATGCTCGTCGTCGGGATGAACGGCCGGCCCCTGCCCTTCGACCACGGGTTCCCGGTCCGCATGCTCGTGCCCGGCCTCTACGGCTATGTCTCGGCCTGCAAGTGGATCAAGGACATCGAGCTGACGACGTTCGACGACTACGACTCGTACTGGGTCAAGCGCGACTGGGCCCGCGAGGCCCCGATCAAGACCCAGTCCCGGATCGACACGCCGAAGCCCTTCGGCCGGCCCGAGGCGGGCACGGTGATGGTCGCGGGCGTCGCCTGGGCCCAGCACCGCGGCATCGACAAGGTCGAGATCCGCGTCGACGACGGCCCCTGGCGGGAGGCCACCCTCGCGGCCGAGGACTCCCGCGACACCTGGCGCCAGTGGTCCTACGCCTGGAAGGCCACGAAGGGCGGCCACACCCTGACCGTCCGAGCCACCGACCGCACCGGCGAGGTGCAGACCGAGAAGCGCACCAGGACCGTGCCGGACGGCGCGAGCGGGTGGCACTCCGTGGTGGTGACGGTGGACTGAGCGGGGCCGGGCCGTCCTCCCGCCGTGAAGGCGCGTCCCTCACCGCCCCAGGCGCGCCGCCATGTGGTCCAGCAGCATCTCCAGGGCGACCGGGTAGGCGCTGTGCGGCATCCGCCGGGCCAGGAGAGGGGCCGTGGCGGCGATGTGGGGGTGCGACGTCGCCGGCAGCCGTGCGTACGTGGTGGCCCACATGTCCTCGTCCGCCGTCCGGCTCTCCTCAGTCAGCGCGAGCGCACCGGCGTCGAGCGCCGCGAAGGCCAGGCTCTGGTCGATGAAGGTGTGGTAGATCCGGGCCGCGTCCTCGTCCGGCAGACCGGCGCCGCGCAGGATGCCGAGGATGGTCTCGTCCACCGCGATCTCCCGGGGGCGCCCGGTGACCCGGCTCGCGGTGAGCACGGCGGCCTGCGGGTGGGCCAGATAGGCCGAGTGGATGGCGAGGCCCAGGGCCCGCAGGTCGGCACGCCACCGACCGGTCGCCGTCCAGTTGCCCAGGGCCCGGCCCATCAGTTCGTCGCCGATGGCCCGCGTGAGGTCGTCCATCCCCGCGAAGTACCGGTAGAGGGTGCTCGGGTCCGCGCCCAGCGCCAGACCCAGGCGCCGCGCGGTCAGTCCGCTGCCGCCGTGCTCGCGCAGCAGCCGCAGCGCGGTGTCCACGATGAGCGTCTCGGACAGCACCGTGCCCTGCCGGGTCGGCCGCCGCCTGCGCCGCGCCTCGTCCCGTACCACCGGCTTCGGCATCGCACTCCTCCTCGTCACCGCGACCGCCACCGCCACCGCGGCGGCCTTATGCCAACACGGTTGACCTTACCGTTCGGGCTCCCGTTCCATCGGGGGTACCCGGGAGGCGCCCGTCTTCCGTGACGAGCCAGAAAGGTGTCCGACATGCGTGTACTTCTCGTCGGCGCGGGCGGTGTCGGTACCGCCGTCACCAGGATCGCGGCCCGCAGGCGGTTCCTGACCCACATGGTCGTGGCCGACTACGACCTCGCCCGTGCCGAGGCCGCGGTCGCCGCGCTCGGCGAGGACGGCGACCGTTTCAGCGCCCGCCGGCTGGACGCCTCGGACGGCGAGTCCGTACGCCGGTTGCTCACCGAGCAGCGCTGCGACGTCCTGCTCAACGCGACGGACCCGCGCTTCGTGATGCCCCTGTTCGAGGCGGCGCTGGCGGCCGGGACGCACTACCTCGACATGGCGATGTCGCTGTCCGTGCCGCACCCCTCCCGCCCGCACGAGGAGTGCGGTGTGAAGCTCGGCGACGACCAGTTCGCCCTGACCGGCCGCTGGGACGAGTCCGGCCGGGTCGCTCTGGTCGGCATGGGCGTGGAGCCCGGCCTGTCCGACGTCTTCGCGCGGTACGCCGCCGACGAACTCTTCGACGACATCGAGGAGATCGGGGTCCGCGACGGCGCGAACCTGACCGTCGAGGGCTACGACTTCGCGCCGTCCTTCAGCATCTGGACCACCATCGAGGAGTGCCTCAACCCGCCGGTCGTCTTCGAGAAGGACCGCGGCTGGTTCACCACCGCGCCGTTCAGCGAGCCGGAGACCTTCGACTTCCCCGAGGGCATCGGCCCCGTGGAGTGCGTGAACGTCGAGCACGAGGAGGTCCTGCTCATCCCGCGCTGGGTGGACGCCCGCCGCGTGACGTTCAAGTACGGCCTCGGTGAGGACTTCATCGCCAAGCTGCGGACCCTCCACGAACTCGGCCTCGACTCCACCGCCAAGGTGACCGTGCCCGGCGCGGACGGCCCGGTCGGCGTGTCCCCGCGCGACGTGGTCGCCGCCTGCCTGCCCGACCCGGCCGGCCTGGGCGACCGGATGACCGGCAAGACCTGCGCCGGCACCTGGGTCAGGGGCACCCGGGGCGGCGCGGCGCGCGAGGTGTACCTGTACCACGTCGTCGACAACGAGTGGTCGATGCGCGAGTACGGTTCCCAGGCCGTCGTCTGGCAGACCGCAGTCAACCCGGTCGTCGCCCTCGAACTCCTCGCCACCGGCGCCTGGCAGGGCACCGGGGTCCTCGGCCCCGAGGCGTTCCCGCCGCGCCCCTTCCTCGACCTCCTCACCGAGTACGGGTCCCCCTGGGGCCTGCGCGAAGAGGGCTGACCCACGGACGCGGCCGCCGCTCCCGCCTGCCCCGCCCTCCGAATGCCACCGGAGGGCGGGGCAAGCGTTTTCTGTGCGACGTCTTGACGTGTACGCGGCGCAGTGAGTGGATGGTGCTTGGTGTGGGAGCGCTCCCACACCCTCGATTCCCGTATCCGCACTATTCCTGGAGTCGCCGTGCGCACAGCAAGACGAGACAGGTCGAAGCGCCCCCTGGCCCGGCTCATGGCAGGGCTGGCCGCCCTGCTCGGGCTGGTCCTCTCCGGCGCTCTCTGCCCCTCCATGGCAGGGGCGGCGGTCGGCGCGCAGGCGACCGGCCTGCACATCAGCGACGGCCGGTTACTGGAGGGCAACGGCAACGACTTCGTCATGCGCGGGGTCAACCACGCCCACACCTGGTACCCCGGCGAGACGCAGTCCCTCGCCGACGTGAAGGCGCTGGGCGCCAACACCGTCCGCGTCGTCCTGTCCGACGGGCACCGCTGGAGCGAGAACAGCCCCGAGGACGTCGCCGCCGTCGTCGGGCAGTGCAAGGCCAACCGGCTGATCTGCGTGCTGGAGGTGCACGACACCACCGGCTACGGCGAGGACGCCGCGGCCGGCACCCTCGACCACGCGGCCGACTACTGGATCGGCCTCAAGGACGTGCTGGCCGGTCAGGAGGACTACGTCGTCGTCAACATCGGCAACGAGCCCTGGGGCAACACCGACCCCGCAGGCTGGACCGGGCCCACCATCGCGGCGGTCGAGAAGCTGCGCGACGCGGGCTTCCAGCACACGATCATGGTGGACGCGCCCAACTGGGGCCAGGACTGGCAGGGCGTCATGCGGGCCAACGCGCGGTCCGTGTACGACGCCGACCCCACCGGCAACCTGATCTTCTCGATCCACATGTACAGCGTCTACGACACGGCCCAGGAGATCACCGACTACCTGAACGCCTTCGTCGACGCCAAACTGCCCATCCTCATCGGCGAGTTCGGCGGCCCCGCCGACCAGTGGGGCGACCCGGACGAGGACACCATGATGGCCACCGCCGAGCAGCTCGACCTCGGCTACCTGGCCTGGTCCTGGAGCGGCAACACCGACCCGGTCCTCGACCTCGCCCTCGACTTCGACCCCAGCCGGCTCAGCTCCTGGGGCGAGCGCATCTTCCACGGAGTCGACGGCATCGCCCAGACCGCCGAGGAGGCCACCGTCTACGGCGGCGACCCGGGCGACACCCGGGCCCCGACGGCACCCGGAGCGCCCGCCGCCTCCGCGGTCACGGACACGTCGGTCACGCTCACCTGGGCCGCGTCCACCGACGACACCGGCGTGAGAGGCTACGACGTCGTCCGCGTCGCCGGCGGCGCCGAGACCGGGGTCGCCGCGTCCACGAGCACCTCAGCCACGGTGACCGGCCTCACCGCGGGCACCGCCTACACCTTCGCCGTCTACGCCCGGGACGCGGCGGGCAACCGCTCCGCCCGCTCGGCCACCGTCGACGTCACCACCGACGAGGGCGGCTCCCCGGGCGCGGCCTGCTCCGTCGGATACCGGGTCGTCGGCGAGTGGCCGGGCGGCTTCCAGGGCGAGATCGCCGTCCGCAACACCGGCACCGCCGCCATCGCCCCCTGGACGCTGGCGTTCGCCTTCGCGGACGGCCAGACCATCACCAACATGTGGGGAGGCACCGCCACCCAGAACGCCGGCGCGGTGAGCGTCGTCCCCGCCTCCTACACCGCCACCATCCCGGCCGGCGCCACGGTCACCCTCGGCTTCACGGCCGGGAAGGGCGCCGCCAACACCGCCCCGGCCGGGTTCCGCCTGAACGGGTCCGACTGCGCCAGGGCGTGACCGACGTCACCACGAAACCTCACGGACGTTGGCCTGGCTCTGCGGCCGCGTCGTCGCGGTGACCTCCGAGCGGTGGCGGCTCGCCGAGAACGTCACCGTCAGCTTCTCCGGCTCGCTCTGCTCCGTGCTCACCGTGAAGCCCTGGCTCGGCACCGCCGAGATCAGACACACCCCGGAACCGCCGAACCGCACGGTCGCCTTGCCGCCCTCCGAAGGCACCGTGTACACGCCCGCGCCGCCCTCCTCGCACCCCGGGTCGCCTCCTCCGCCCGGCGGTCGCGGGGAGGTGGCGGGCGCGGTCGGCGTGGGCTTCGCGGTCGGGCTCGGCGGATTCGTGCTCGTAGGGGACGGCGTCGGGCTGGGCTTCCGGCTGGTGGGCGAGGCGCTGGGGGAGGGCTTCGCGCTCCTGGACGGCCTGGCCGCGGGGGAGGCGGGCGGCTCCTTCGGCGCCGACTGCGCGACCGGTGCCGTCGGCCGGGTCGAGCCCACCACGAAGTGGATCGTGATGATGACGGCCGTGACACTGGCCGCCGTGCACGACAGCCAGATGATCAGGTAGCGCAGAAGGCGGGACACGACACCATAGTGACGGACCGGCTAACGTGCCTGCCCATGGCCTCCGTACTTGTCGTCGAGGACGACCCCGTGATCCGGGCCGCGCTGATCGAGGTCCTGACCGGGCACGGCTACGCCGTGAAGACCGCGCACCAGGGTTTCGAGGCGTTGCGCGAGATCACCCAGAGCCCGCCGGACATCGTCGTGCTCGACCTCGGGCTGCCCGACCTCGACGGGCTCGACGTGCTGCGGATGATCCGGGGCATCTCCCGCGTCCCGGTGCTGGTCGCCACCGCGCGCGACGACGACACCGAGGTGATCCGGCTGCTCAACGCGGGAGCCGACGACTACATGGTCAAGCCCTTCTCCGGCGGCCAGCTCGCCGCCCGCCTCGCCGCCGTGCTGCGCCGCTCGGTGCCCGCCGACGTCCGCGCGGCGCGCCGGCCCGTCCTCCAGGTCGGCGACCTGCGCATCGACGCCACCGCCCGCACCGCGCACCTCGCCGGCCGGGAACTGCCCCTC
This sequence comes from Streptomyces sp. NPDC107500, assembly GCF_055582785.1. Classification (NCBI taxonomy): domain Bacteria; kingdom Bacillati; phylum Actinomycetota; class Actinomycetes; order Kitasatosporales; family Streptomycetaceae; genus Streptomyces; species Streptomyces sp. NPDC107500. Next base: position 345,412 of record NZ_JBVJPF010000004.1, on the reverse strand, counting down.
ACCCGCCGCGAGTTCGACCTGCTCGCCTACCTCGCGGCCAACGCCGACCAGGTCATGTCCCGGCAGCGGATACTCGCCGAGGTGTGGCAGCAGCCGTACGTGGAGGACCAGACGGTGGACGTCCACCTCTCCGCACTCCGCCGCAAACTGGGGGAGAAGGCGCGCAAGCCCCGCTATCTCCACACCGTGCGCGGCATCGGAATCAAACTGGTCAGCTCGCCATGAGACGTGCCCTCGCCGGGATCGCCCTGGCCGTCACCTCGATGGTGGCGCTGTCGTTCCTCATCCCGCTCGCCCTGCTCGTGCGCGAACAGGCCCGGGACCGGGTCACCACCGCGGCCGAGCAGCGCGCCTCCGCCCTGTCGCCGGTGCTCGCCCTCACCACCCGGCGCGCCGACGTGCAGCAGGCCGTCGCCGAGCTGGGCTCGTCCGACCAGCTCGTGGTCCGGCTCCCCGACGGCGGCTTCGTCGGCACCCCGCACGCCCCCGAGAGCGCGCTCGACCGGGCCGTACGGGGGCGCGAGACGCTCGCCGTCGACACCGACGACGGCTGGGTCTACCTCCAGCCCGTCGTCCTGCGCGGCGAGCGGGTCGCGGTCGTCGAGGCGTACGTCCCCGCCGCCGACCTCACCCGGGGCGTCGCCGCCTCGTGGGGCGTCATGGCCCTGCTCGCCCTCGGCCTGGTCGGTGGCTCGGTGCTGGTCGCCGACCGGCTCGGCGCCCGCGTCGTCCGCTCCTCGCGCGGCCTCAAGCGCGCCTCGCTCGCCCTCGGCTCCGGCGACCTCGACGTACGGGTGGAACCGGACGGGCCGCCCGAACTCCAGGAGGCCGGAGTGGCGTTCAACAGCATGGCCGACCGGGTCGTGGACCTGCTGGCCGTCGAACGCGAGCTGGTCGCCGACCTCTCCCACCGGCTGCGCACCCCGCTGACCGCCCTCTACCTGGAGGCCGACCGGATGGGCGCGACCCCGAGCGCCCGGCGGGTCACGGAGGCGGCCGGGCAGCTGGAGAGCGAGCTGGACGCGATCATCGCGGCGGCGCGCACGCCCCTGGCCGCGGCGCAGCTCGGCGGGGCGGCGGGCACGGGGAAGCCGTGCGACGTCGCCGAGGTGGTCGCCATGCGCCTGGAGTTCTGGTCCGTCCTCGCGGGCCAGCAGGGCCGTGCGTACCAGCGCTCCCTGACTCCGCGCCCGGCACCGGTGGCGTTCCCCGAGGACGACCTCGCGGCGGTCGTCGACGCCCTGATCGGCAACGTCTTCCGGCACACCCCGCAGGGCACCGCCTTCACGGTGCTCGTGGAGCGGCAGGAGCGGTACGTCTTCCTCACCGTCGACGACGCCGGGCCGGGCGTGGCGGATCCAGAGGCGGCGCTCACCCGGGGCGTCAGCGTCGGGGGCTCGACCGGGCTCGGCCTCGACATCGTGGCCCGGGCGGCCCGCGCGGCGGACGGTGAACTGACGATCACCCGCGCGCCGATGGGCGGCGCGCGGGTGCGGGTGTCGTTCGTGCTGGCCGGCGCCCGCGAGGGCGCTCAGCGGTGACGCGGGTCAGCGGCTCGCGCCGAAGTCCTGGGTCCACCAGGGGCCGCCGTCGCCGACGTGGACGCCGACGCCCAGCTCCTTGAAGGAGCAGTTGAGTATGTTCGCGCGGTGGCCCTCGCTGTTCATCCACGAGTCCATCACCGCCGCCGCGTCCGCCTGACCGCGGGCTATGTTCTCACCGAGCGTGGACCACTGGTAACCCGCGGCCTCGACGCGGCTCGCCATGGTGGAGCCGTCCGGGCCGGTGTGGGACATCACGCCGCTGCTCGCCATGACGTCGCTGTAGTCGTCCGCGGCCCGGGTCAGCTTGTCGTTGGCGGTGACGGGCGAGCAGCCGGCCGCGGCCCGCTCCTTGTTCACCAGTGCGAGGACCTGGGCCTCGGGCCCGCTCGACCCACTGGACCCCGAACCCGAACCCGACCCGCTGTCCGACCCCGTGCCGCCGCCCTCCGAGCGGCCGCCGCCGCTCTTCGCCGTCGCCTTCTCGGGCGTGCGGGACGCGGGAGGGTCCGCCTTCGCGGCGCTGGTGGACGGGCTCGTCGTCTTCTTCGGCTTCTTCGTCGGCTCCGCGCTCGCGCTCGGTGAACCGCTCGCTGTGGCGCTCGGGCTCGCCGACGGGGACGTCAGGGGCGACGCGCCGCCCGCCGCGTCCTCGGCGTCCGGCGTCTGACCGGCTGCGTTCGCGCTCACCTGGTCCGAGGCCCCGCCGTCGTCACCGTCCGCGACCGCCAGGGTGATCCCGACGCCCGCCGTCAGGGTGACCGCGCCGAGGACCAGCGCGGTACCGCGGGTCCGGAACCCGCCGCGGGGGCGGGCGTGGGAGCGGGACGGGCGAGCGGCTCGGCGGGAACCCATACGCAGGACACCTCGGCTTGTCTGTCGGCTGTCGGAACCCCGTACCCGGACCCGGTGGACGCGACCGCGCCCACCGGGACTGTGGGGGGTGTTCGAGAGCCTAGGACCCGAACGGCGGGAAACGGCCGTTCGAAGGTCATCTTCAGAAAGCCTTAAAAGAGCCGCCAAAGTCCGCTGAGGAACCGGCGGCCTCGGATCGGCCGGTCTACGCGGTCCCTTTTACGCGCTCACCGCCCGCCGCCCTCGCCCCGCGGCGGGGCGCCTCAACGTGAAGGGAGGACGAGGGGCGTCCGCCGACGCCCCTCATGTGCTCCCGACACCCCGCCGTCACTCCCGCCGCGGCGCTTGCCGTGCCGGAGGGCCGGACAGCCTGTCGGCACGCGTCCGGCAGGTCGCCGGACGAGAAGGAGGAACCGGCATGACATCCACCGCCGAGGAACGAGAACTGGTCGACGAACTGCGGGAACTGCTGGCCGCCACGGTCGAGGACCTGTCCGTTGAGGAAGTCGTACCGGACTCCTCCCTGAAGGACGATCTGGGCGTCGACTCCCTGGCCATGCTGGAGCTGATCGCCGCGATCGAGGACCGCTGGCAGATCGAGGTGTCCCAGGAACAGGCGGAACAGCTCACGACGGTCCGGCAGATCGCCGCCCACCTGGCCAAGAGCGCCGCCGCTCCCACGGGCGGTACCGCGTGAGCCCACGACACGCGGCCGGCCCGGACGGCCACGGGCGGGACGCCGTCGTCACCGGACTGGGCATGACGACCGCGCTGGGCGGCGACGTCCCCACCACCTGGCGGGCCCTGCTGGACGGCGTGTGCGGCATCGAGCGAGTCGACTTCGCGACGCCGGACGGCCCCGCGCAGACCTACCTCGCGGCGCCCGCCGCGGTCGATCCCGCCGCGGTCCTGCCCTCCGCCAAGGCGGCGCACTGCGACCGCTCGGCGCAGTTCGCCCTGGTCGCCGCGCGTGAGGCCACCCGCGACGCCGGATTCGAGGACCCGTCGTCCCTCTCCGCGGACGGTTCGCGGGTGGCCGTGGTCGTAGGGGTGGGACTGGGCGGCTTCACCAGCATCCTGGAGCACGACCACCGCCTCCGGACCCGGGGCCCCGGGCGGGTGAGCCCGCGCGCCATCCCCGTCATGCTGCCCAACCACCCGGCGGCCGAGGTGGGACTGATGGTGGGCGCCAAGGCCGGGGTGCACGCCCCGGTCAGCGCCTGCGCCTCCGGCGCCGAGGCCCTCGCCCAGGCCCTCGGCCTGATCCGCGACGACCGTGCCGACATCGTCGTCGCCGGCGGTGCCGAAGCCGCGCTGCATCCGCTCGCCCTCGCCGGGTTCGCCCGGCTGCGGGCACTCTCCCGGCGCCTGGACGACCCCAAGGGCGCGTCCAGACCCTTCGACGCCGAACGGGACGGCTTCGTGATGGGCGAGGGCGCCGGGCTGCTCGTCGTGGAGAGCGCCGCGCACGCCGCCGCCCGCGGCGCCCGCGTCCACGGCCGGCTGACCGGAGCCGGCATCACCAACGACAGCCACCACGTCGCCCAGCCCGCGCCCGGCGGAACGGGCTGCGCCGCCGCCGTCGACGAGGCCCTCAGCGACGCCGGTCTCCGTCCGGGACAGGTACGGCACGTCAACGCCCACGCCACGTCGACACCGCTCGGCGACCTCGGCGAGGCACAGGCTCTGCGCCGGATCTTCGCCGAGGGCATCAAGGACGTGGCGGTCAGCGCCACCAAGGCCGCCTTCGGGCACACCCTCGGGGCGGCCGGCGCCATCGAGGCCGTCCTCACCGTGCTCGCCCTGCGCGAGCGGACCGCACCGCCCGCGTGCAGTCTCGAACGCCTCGACCCCGAGATCGACGAGATCGACCTGAACGTCGTGGGACCCAGCCCCGCCGCACTGCCTCCCGGACCCCTCGCGGCCGTCTCCACGAGCATGGGATTCGGCGGCCACAACGTCGCACTCGCCTTCACCGGCGCCCCATGAGCCACGGTGGCCCGGCCCCCACCGGAGGCACACCGCGCACTGTGCTGATGTGCCCCGGCCAGGGGGCCTACCTCCCCGGCGCGCTGCGCCACCTGCGGGACCTGCCGACGGTGGCGGAAGTACTGCGGAGGGTGGACGCCCACAGCGCCTCCCTCGGCGCCGCCGGGCCACCCGTCGCCCGTCTCCTCACCGACCCCGGCGCGCCCGACCCCGACCAGCTCCTGCGCACCGACCCCCTCGCCTTCGACCTGGCCACCTACACCGCGGTGACCGCTCTGGCCGCCGTCGTGCTCGACCTCGCCGCCCGGCCCGTCCACGCGGTGCTCGGCCACAGCATGGGCGACCTCGCGGCTCTCACCGCCGCCGGGGTGCTCACCCTGGAACAAGGCGTCCGGCTGCTGCACCTGCGCGACCGGCTGCTGCGCGAGGCCGCGTTGCCGGCGGCGGGCCTGCTGGCCACCGACCTGACCGCCGACCGGGCAGCGGAGCTGCTGCGCACCCGGGCGCTGGCCCGGGTGCGGATCGCCGCCCGCAACGCGCCCACCCAGACGGTCCTGGCCGGCCCCGACGACCAGCTGGCCGCCGCCGAGTGCGCGGCCCGCGCACTCGGCCACCGCGCCACGCCGCTGACCAGCCGCACCGCCTACCACCACCCCCTGCTCACCGACGTCCACCGCTCCTTCCGCCGCCTCCTGCGCGCGCAGCCCGTCGCACCACCCGCGCTCGCCGTGTACACGACTGTCACGAACCGCCCCTTGGACACCCCGGCTCAGCTGCGCGCCATGGCCGCCGCCCACCTCACCGAGCCCATGGCCTTCCACCGCACGCTGCACGCGCTGCGCCGGGCGGGCGTCACCACCTACCTCGACAGCGGCCCCCGGGCCCTGCTGTCCACCCTGGCCAGGGCGGGACTCCCGGGCTGCGCCGTCGCCGCCCCCTTCCGCACCCCGGTCGGCGTGGAGCGCCTGCGCCGCCGCCTCACCGCCGCCCTGGGGTGACAGAACGCCCCCGGCCGGATCCCGCGGCCGTATCCGGGTATGCGGTGGGGATCAGAAGGAGGAGTGCCATGACGACATACGTCATCTCGGTGCCGGGGACGTTCACCGGTGCGGTCCAGGAGGCCACGACGGACGCGCTCGCCCGCGCGTTGCGCCCCGACGACCCGCACCGCACTCACCTGGGGGACGAGGAGGACCTCGACGCCCTCTCGATCAACGACGACGGCACCTTCACGATGCGCCTCACGGTCGAGGCCGACACCCGCGCCGACGCGGAGGGGCGGGCCCAGGAGGTCGCGGACTCCGCCCTGCGCGCCGCCGGCCTGGACCGCGACAGCACACCGCTCGGACCCTCGGTCGTCACCGGGATCGACTCCGACGTGTGAACCGGCCCGCGGGAATCGCGGGCCTTGAGTGGCCCGGCTCACATGGCGTACCGGAGGTGGCGCCGACACGATGGTCTCGTCACCCGGCAGGCTGAAGGGATCAAGAATGTTCCGCAAGGTGCTGGTCGCCAACCGCGGTGAGATCGCGATCCGCGCGTTTCGGGCGGGCTACGAGCTCGGCGCGCGCACCGTCGCCGTCTTCCCGCACGAGGACCGCAACTCGCTGCACCGGCTGAAGGCCGACGAGGCCTACGAGATCGGGGAGCCGGGCCATCCGGTGCGCGCGTATCTCTCCGTGCAGGAGATCGTCCGCGCGGCGCTCCGCGCCGGGGCCGACGCCGTGTACCCGGGCTACGGATTCCTCTCGGAGAACCCCGAGCTGGCCCGCGCCTGCGAAGAGGCCGGCATCACCTTCGTCGGACCCAGCACCGAGATCCTGGAACTGACCGGCAACAAGGCCCGTGCCGTGGCCGCCGCACGCGAAGCCGGAGTACCGGTCCTCGGCTCCTCCGCGCCCTCCACCGACGTGGACGAACTCGTCCGCGCCGCCGACGACATCGGTTTCCCGGTGTTCGTCAAGGCGGTCGCCGGCGGTGGCGGGCGCGGCATGCGCCGGGTCGAGGACCCCGAGCAGCTGCGCGAGGCCATCGAGGCGGCCTCCCGGGAGGCCGCCTCCGCCTTCGGCGACTCCACGGTCTTCCTGGAGAAGGCGGTCGTGGAGCCCCGCCACATCGAGGTGCAGATCCTCGCCGACGGGCAGGGCGACGTCATCCACCTCTTCGAGCGGGACTGCTCGGTGCAGCGCCGCCACCAGAAGGTGATCGAGCTGGCGCCCGCGCCCAACCTCGACCCCGCCCTGCGCGAGCGGATCTGCGCCGACGCGGTGAACTTCGCCCGGCGGATCGGCTACCGCAACGCCGGCACCGTGGAGTTCCTCGTCGACCGCGACGGCAACCACGTCTTCATCGAGATGAACCCCCGCATCCAGGTCGAGCACACGGTGACCGAGGAGGTCACCGACGTCGACCTCGTCCAGTCCCAGATGCGGATCGCCGCCGGTGAGTCGCTGGCCGACCTCGGGCTCGCGCAGGAGAACATCACCCTGCGCGGCGCCGCCCTCCAGTGCCGCATCACCACCGAGGACCCGGCCAACGGCTTCCGCCCGGACACCGGGCAGATCAGCGCCTACCGCTCACCCGGCGGCTCGGGCATCCGCCTCGACGGCGGCACCACCCACGCGGGTACGGAGATCAGCGCCCACTTCGACTCGATGCTGGTCAAACTCTCCTGCCGCGGCCGGGACTTCACCACCGCCGTCAACCGCGCCCGGCGCGCCGTGGCCGAGTTCCGCATCCGCGGCGTCGCCACCAACATCCCGTTCCTCCAGGCGGTCCTGGACGACCCGGACTTCCAGGCGGGCCATGTCACCACGTCGTTCATCGAACAGCGCCCGCACCTGCTCACCGCCCGGCACTCCGCCGACCGCGGCACGAAGCTGCTGACCTACCTCGCCGACGTCACCGTGAACAAGCCGCACGGCGAACGCCCCGAGCTGATCGACCCCATGACCAAGCTGCGCGCGGTGCCCGCGGGAGAGCCCCCGGCCGGGTCCCGGCAACTGCTGGCCGAGCTGGGCCCCGAGGGCTTCGCCCGCCGGCTGCGCGAGTCGTCCACCATCGGAGTCACGGACACCACCTTCCGGGACGCGCACCAGTCGCTGCTCGCCACCCGGGTGCGCACCAAGGACATGCTCGCCGTCGCCCCCGTGGTCGCCCACACCCTGCCCGAACTGCTGTCCCTGGAGTGCTGGGGCGGCGCCACCTACGACGTGGCGCTGCGCTTCCTCGCCGAGGACCCCTGGGAGCGGCTGGCCGCCCTGCGCGAGGCCGTGCCCAACATCTGCCTCCAGATGCTGCTGCGCGGCCGCAACACGGTGGGCTACACCCCGTACCCGACCGAGGTGACCGACGCCTTCGTGCAGGAGGCCGCCGCCACCGGCATCGACATCTTCCGCATCTTCGACGCCCTCAACGACGTCGAGCAGATGCGGCCCGCCATCGAGGCCGTACGGCAGACGGGGACGTCCGTCGCGGAAGTGGCCCTCTGCTACACCGCCGACCTGTCCGACCCCGCCGAGCGGCTCTACACCCTCGACTACTACCTGCGCCTGGCCGAGCAGATCGTGGACGCCGGCGCGCACGTCCTGGCGATCAAGGACATGGCCGGACTGCTGCGCGCCCCGGCCGCGGCGACCCTGGTGTCGGCGCTGCGCCGCGAGTTCGACCTGCCGGTGCACCTGCACACCCACGACACCACCGGCGGCCAGCTCGCCACCTACCTGGCCGCCGTCCAGGCCGGCGCGGACGCCGTGGACGGAGCGGTGGCGTCCATGGCCGGCACCACCTCGCAGCCGTCCCTGTCGGCGATCGTGGCCGCCACCGACCACACGGACCGGCCCACCGGCCTCGACCTCAGGGCTGTCGGCGACCTGGAGCCGTACTGGGAGAGCGTCCGCAAGGTCTACGCGCCCTTCGAGGCGGGCCTCGCCTCGCCGACCGGCCGCGTCTACGACCACGAGATCCCCGGCGGGCAGCTCTCCAACCTGCGCACCCAGGCCATCGCGCTCGGGCTCGGCGACCGCTTCGAGGACATCGAGGCGATGTACGAGGCCGCCGACCGGATGCTGGGCCGCCTGGTGAAGGTCACGCCCTCCTCCAAGGTCGTCGGCGACCTGGCCCTGCACCTGGTGGGCGCCGGCGTCTCCCCGGCGGACTTCGAGGCGGAGCCGGACCGATTCGACATCCCCGACTCGGTCGTCGGCTTCCTGCGCGGCGAGCTGGGCACCCCGCCCGGCGGCTGGCCCGAGCCGTTCCGCAGCAAGGCGCTGCGGGGGCGGGCCGAGGCCAAGCCGGTGCCCGAGCTGAGCGCCGACGACCGCACGGGGCTGGCCAAGGAGCGCCGGGCCACCCTCAACCGGCTGCTGTTCCCCGGGCCGGCGCGCGAGTTCGACACCCACCGGGCGTCGTTCGGCGACACCAGCGTCCTGGACAGCAAGGACTTCTTCTACGGGCTGCGCCCGGGCAAGGAGTACACGGTCGACCTGGACCCCGGCGTCCGGCTGCTCATCGAACTCCAGGCGGTCGGCGACGCCGACGAACGCGGCATGCGCACCGTGATGTCCTCGCTCAACGGGCAGATCCGGCCCATCCAGGTCCGCGACCGCTCAGCGGCCTCCGACGTCCCGGTCACCGAGAAGGCGGACCGCACCGACCCTGGCCACGTCGCGGCGCCCTTCGCGGGTGTGGTGACCCTCGCCGTCGCCGAGGGCGACGAGGTGGCGGCCGGTGCCACCGTGGCCACCATCGAGGCGATGAAGATGGAGGCCACGATCACCGCCCAGAAGGCCGGCACGGTGAGCCGTCTCGCCATCAACCGCATCCAGCAGGTCGAGGGCGGCGACCTGCTCGTGCAACTCGCCTGACCCGCCGGCGACCCGCGCGTCCGGGGCCCACCCCTGGCGCCGCGCGGGCCGCCGCGTCCTACCCTCCGGTCACGGGAACTGGGTGACCTTGGACGGCACGGTGCTCGTCCCCGACGTGGGCGCGCCGGTGTCGTTGATGACGTGCCGGTACTGGCCCATGCCACCGAGTGAGATCACTTGGAGGTTCCGCATCCTGACGCCCGGTTTGACCGGCACCTGGAACCCGTGGTGCTGGACGATGCCCGGATCGGACGTGTAGTTGCAGTAGCTGCCCAGGGCCACCGCCTCGTGCTCGTTCACCGAGTCGGCGACCTTGTAGGCCGCGTAGCCGACGATGCCGTCGTGGGTGATGGCGGCCTCGTTCGGGGCGTCGTACGCCTTCTCGTTCTGGAAGAAGATGGTCCGGCCGCGCTCGCCGCTCCAGTACACGTCGTACTTGTTGAAGTGCTCGACGAACAGACCGGTCGCGAGGACGTCGTCGCCGTTGACGCGCAGGCCGTAGTCGGCGCGGTTGGTCTCCCAGCCGACGCCCTCGCCGTGGTCGGCCCGCCAGATCCAGGTGTGGTCGATCAGGACGTCGTCGCTGTTGACCACGACGGAGTCGGTGGCCCGGCCCGGTCCCGCGCCGCCGATGCGGATGAACACGTCCTGCATGGTGGTGGGGTTGGCCGCGTGGTCGGCGCTCGCACCGGGCGCCCCGATGCGCAGCAGCGTGTCGGAGTTCTGCGGGCCCGCGTCGATCAGGAAGCCCGCGAGCCGCACGCCGTCCACGTCGGCCACGTGCATGGCGTCGACGCCGCCGTCCGGGATGATCGTGGCCAGGCCGAGACCCAGCACGACGGTGTTGGCGCGGTCGACCTCGATGGTCTTGTCGATGTGGTAAACCCCGGGCGTGAAGAGCAGGTTGAGGCCCTGGTCGAGCGCGGCGTTGATGGTCGTGGCCGTCGCGCCCGGCTTGACCACGTAGAACTGGCTGAGCGGCAGGGAGGTGCCGCCGGCGTTGGCGGGCCAGGACACCCCGCGGGCGTTGGTCCGCTTGGCGGGCACCCGCACCTTGTACTCGTTGCCGTCCAGGTAGAGGAACGGCTTCTCACGGGAGATCGGCGTCGTGTCCAGCGTGGTGTAGGGGCCGGTCTCGAAGTTGCCCGCGGGCGCGCCCTCGACTCCGGTGAAGGTCATGTTCCAGACGCCGTTGGTCCAGCCGCCCACCGAGCTGTCGCGGGTGTACCACTGCTGCTGCGAGTAGGGGCCCACCGTGCCGTCGACCTTCGAGTCGGCGATGTAGCCGCCGGAGGCCCAGCCGTAGCCGTTGGGGGCGAGGTTGAGGCCGCCCTGGACGTGGATGCGGCGGAAGGGTGCCGCCTGGGCCACCGCCCAGCGGTTGGTGCCGCTCACGGGCCGGATCGCGAGGTTCTCGGCCGAACGCCAGAAGTTCTGGGTGGCGTTGCCGTTGAACCAGCCGGCGTCCACGGTGATGTCGCCGTTGAGCTGGACGTCGTCCGGGTTGAGGCCCAGGCCGGAGACCGAGGTGTAGAAGCCGAGCTGGGCGTTGATGCCGTTGTAGGTGCCCGGCTTCAACAGGAACTGGTAGCGCCCGCTGCCGAACTGGGCCGACTCCTGCTGGGCGAAGACCTGGTCGAAGCGCTGCTGGAGGTTCGGGGTCGAGGGGTCGACCACGATGACGTTCGGGCCCAGGTCGCCGCCGCCCTCGATCGGGGGCGTGCCGGTCGTGCCGGTGTGCACGGCGAACTCCCAGAGCGAGTAGCCGTAGCCCGTGGCACGCGCGGTGCCGTACACGCGGACGTACCGGCCCGAGCCGCTGACGTCGTAGGAGGCCTTGCCCCCGGTGGCGCCGGTGACGCTCTTCAGCGTCTGCCAGCTCTGTCCGTCCGAGGAGGCCTCGATCCGGAACTCCTTGGCGTGGGCGGCCTCCCAGTGCAGGTCCACCTTGCACAGGTCGCGCACCGCGCCCAGGTCGACCCGCAGCCACTGCGGATCCGAGGCCTGGCTGGACCAGCGGGTGCCCGCGTCGCCGTCGAAGGCCGCGGCGGCGGGTGTCCCGGCGTTCTCGACGGAGGAGGCCGAGGCGGGCTTGCCGCGCGCGGCGTCGGCGCTGTCGCAGGAGCCGGGGGCGGTACCGCCGGAGGTGCCGAAGACCTGGAACTCCCAGAGGGAGTAACCCCAGTTCGTTGCCCGGTGGACGCCCTGCATGCGGACGTACCGTCCCTGGCCCGAGAGGTCCAGGGTGTCGGTGCCGCCGTCGCCGCCGGTCACCGTCTTCGCGTCGGTCCAGGCGCTCCCGTCCGGGGAGAGCTGGATCTTGTAGTCCTTGCCGTAGGCCGCCTCCCAGTCGAGGACGACCCGGGTGACGGAGGCGGTGGCGCCCAGGTCGACCTGGAGCCACTGGTCGTCGCTCGCGGCCGACGACCAACGGGTGTTCGTGTTCCCGTCGACGGCGTTGCCGGAGGGCGTTCCGGCGTTCTCGGCCGACGACGACGTGGCCGTGCGGCCCTGGGAGAGAGGCGTGTCGGCCGCGGTGGCCGTGACGGGCGCGGGAAGGGTGACGAGCGCCGCCGTGGCGACGAGCGCGACACCCAAGGATCTGAGTCTCATCTGTGGGCTTTCTGCGGGTGCGGACAAGGAGTGGCCCAGCGCCAACCGCAGTACGCGGCGGCTTAGTTCAAGGTGTGATTTAAGTAGTGAGGCCTCGATCGGGCAAGAGTCCGGGCAAGAGTTCGGGCAACTCTTCGGCCCGGGCGGCCTCGTTCGGGCCGGCCGTCAGGCCGTCGGCCGGGTGAAGACCCCGGCCCGTGCAGCCGCCGCGGCGGCCTCCGCGGCGCGGTCGGCCGCCGCCTCGTCGAGGGGATCGTCGGTGGTCAGCAGGCGGTAGTAGAGGGGGGCGGAGACGGCCCGGATCACCTCTCGGGTGTCGGTGGCCGCGGGCAGTTCGCCGCGCTCCACGGCCTGCCGGGCGCAGGGCTCCCACTCCGCGACGCGGACCTCGTAGAACCGGTGCAGGGCGGCCGCCGTCTGCGGGTCGCAGGTGGCGGCGGCCAGGACGGCCTTGAACAGGGCGCCCTGGCGCGGATCGGCCAGCGTGCGCCGCACCAGCCGGGCGTTCGCCCGCAGGTCGCCGAGGAGCGAGCCCGACTCGGTGCGGGGCAGCGACTGCTCGGCCATGTCCGCGAGCAGGTCGGCGACCAGGTGGGCCGGGGTGCCCCAGCGGCGGTAGACCGTCGTCCTGCCGACCTCCGCGCGGCGCGCCACGTCGGCCAGGTCGAGGCCGGCCAGTCCGTGCTCCGCCAGTGCGTCGCCGGCCGCCCGGAGTACGGCGGACCGCACCCGGGCGGTGCGGCCGCCGGGCCGAACGGTGCCGTGGCCTGCGCTCTCGGACGCCATAACGGGACTCCTGTTCCATTAATGCGGTGACTGGTGCTAGCGTGGGTCCCACATTAACGGAACGGAAGTCCCGTTAAAAGCCGCCGTCGTGCGCGACGGCCGGACGAGGGGATGCGGTTGTGGAATACAGGAGACTGGGCGCGTCCGGGCTCATGGTCCCGGCACTGGGCTTCGGCGCGGGCACCTTCGGCGGGCGCGGCGAGCTGTTCGGCGCCTGGGGCGACACGGACGCGGCCGAGGCGCGCCGGCTGGTCGACATCTGCCTGGAAGCGGGCGTGACCATGTTCGACACCGCCGACGTCTACTCCGCGGGCGCCTCGGAGGAGGTGCTCGGCGCCGCCGTCAAGGGACGCCGCGACCAGGTGCTGATCTCGACCAAGGCAGGTCTGCCGACGGGGGACGGCCCGGGCGACGCCGGTACCTCGCGGACGCGACTGATCAAGGCCGTCGATCAGGCCCTGCGCCGGCTCGGCACGGACTACATCGACCTCTTCCAACTGCACGCCTACGACGCGGGCACCCCGGTGCACGAGGTGCTGGCCACCCTGGACGACCTCGTACGCGCGGGCAAGCTCCGCTACACCGGCGTCTCGAACTTCAGCGGGTGGCAGCTGATGAAGTCGCTGGCCGACGCGGACACCCACGGGTACCAGCGCTACGCCGCGCACCAGGTCTACTACTCCCTCGTCGGACGGGACTACGAGTGGGAGCTGATGCCGCTCGCCGTCGACCAGGGGGTCGGAGCCGTCGTCTGGAGCCCTCTCGGGTGGGGGCGGCTCACCGGCCGGATCGGCCGCGGCCGGCCCCTGCCCCCCGGCAGCCGGCTGCACGCCACCGCCGACTACGGGCCGCCCGTCGCGGACGACCTCCTCTTCCGCGTCACGGACTGCCTCGACGCCATCGCGGAGGAGACCGGCCGGACCGTCCCGCAGATCGCCATCAACTGGCTGCTGCGGCGCCCGACCGTCTCCTCGGTCCTCATCGGCGCCCGCAACGAGGACCAGCTCAGGCAGAACCTCGGCGCCGTGGGCTGGTCCCTGACCGAGGACCAGGTGGCCCGGCTCGACGCCGCGAGCGCCAAGGCCGCCCCCTACCCGTACTTCCCCTACGAGCGCCAGGAGGGCTTCGCCCGGGTCAATCCGCACCCCCTGAGCCGGGCGGGCGGCCACGTGAGCGCCTCCCCTCTCGGCTGACCTGGGACTTCCGGCGGGCGGACCACGCCATTGTCAGTGTGGTGCCGCAGAATGCGGGTAACCGAGATCAACACCGGCCGGACCGGGTAGGCGGTCTCGAGTCACTGACCTGGAAGGGCCAATGCCGATGCCGCTTCACGCCGTCCGATCGCGGACCACCGCCTCCCGCGCGACCGCGCGCCACACCCCGCTCGGCCAGGGTGAGGCCGAGGTCCTGCGGATAGTCGCCGACGCGCGCACCCCCGTCTTCGTCACCGTGCGCGAGGGCGGGCGCCGCCGCTACAGCTACTGGCGTCCGCTGGACTCCGCCACCGGCAGAGGCGGCTGCTACGTCGCGCTGCCCACCGCCGAGTGCGACGCGCTGCACGCCGCCGGGCGGATCACCCTCGGCGATCCCGTCGCCGACCCGGCGCGGACGACGTACCGCGTGCGCGCCGCCCGCACACCGGCCGCACCCTTGCGCGCGGTGCCCCGGCGGGAGCGTGCCGCGTGAGCCGGGACGGGGCGGGGCGCCAGGACGGGGCGCGGCGCGACGAAGAGCCCACCGAGGCGAACCTCCTCGACGGCCTGCGGATCGACGAGCGCAGACCGGAGAAGCCGGTCCTCCTCAACGCCGACCGGACCCCCATCGACACCTGGCGGGAGAACCACCCCTACGACCGCAAGGTGCGCAGGACCGACTACGAGCGGGAGAAGCGGGTCCTCCAGATCGAGCTGCTCAAGATGCAGCGCTGGGTCAAGGAGTCCGGACAGCGGATCGTGGTGCTGTGCGAGGGCCGCGACGCGGCCGGCAAGGGCGGCACCATCCAGCGCTTCACCGAACGTCTCAACCCCCGCGGCGCACGCGTGGTCGCACTGGACAAACCGACCGAGAAGGAGGCAGGGCAGTGGTACTTCCAGCGCTACGTCGCCCACCTCCCCTCCGCCGGCGAGATCGTCTTCTTCGACCGCTCCTGGTACAACCGGGCCGGCGTCGAACGCGTGATGGAATTCTGCACGGAGGACGAGTACCGCGCGTTCCTCCAGCAGGCGCCGCTGTTCGAGCGCATGCTCACCGATGACGGCATCCTGCTGGTGAAGTTCTGGTTCTCCGTCTCCCAGGCCGAACAGCGGACCCGTTTCGCGATCCGGCGGGTCGACCCGGTACGCCGCTGGAAGCTGTCGCCGACGGACCTCGCCTCGCTGGACCGCTGGGACGACTACACCGCCGCGAAGGTCGACATGTTCCGGGCCACCGACACCGAACACGCGCCCTGGACGGTGGTCAAGAACAACGACAAGCGCCGCGGCCGGCTGGAGGCGATGCGCAGCCTGCTGGACCGCTGCGACTACCCCGCCAAGGACCACCGGGCCGTGGGCCGGCCCGACCCGCTGATCGTGGGCCCCGCCGACACCCTGCTGGAGGCCGACGAGGCACCGGCCGACCTCTCGCCGACACCCCTCGCCGGGCACGGCGAGGGCCCCGGGACCCATCCGGGCCCGACGCACTGAGGCGGGCCGTCCCGCCCCCCGGAGGCACGGTCTCCGAGGGGCCGGACGGCGCTCAGTGTTCCAGCGGAGCGCGCAGCGCCGGGTCCGAGGCCGCCCCCCACACCTCCGGCAGCTCCCGCTGCCGCACCTGCGCGCCCGCCCGCTCCCTGCCGTGCAGCAGCCCCCAGGTGAAGGCGGACTCGCCCGCCTGGTGCGCCGCCACGCCCAGCGCCCGCAGGGCTTCCTGGGCGACGACCGCGTCCTGGTGCTCGCCGAGCACCTTCTGCACCTTCTTGACCCGCTTGCCGAGCCGGGCGACGGGCTTGCCGAGCGCGGGACGCGCGACCTCGGCCGCGTAGCGGACCTTCTTGGCCTCCTTGCGGGCCTCGTGCAGCGCCGTCGCCCGGGCGGGGCCGGACTCCAGCGCGAAGGCGTGCTCCATCCGCCCGGCGAGGCGGCCGTACTCCTTCAGCACCGCCGCGGCCATCGTCCGGGCCGGCTTCCCCGACGCCCTGGCCCGCAGCGGCGGCTCCCGCAGCAGCCCCTCCAGCGCGTCGAGGAGCAGCAGGTAGCGGGGCGAATCCAGGGCCTCGCGCGTCCGGGTCAGGGCGTCGCCGCCGCGGGACACGTCCCACACCCGCAGCCGGGCGGCGACCGGGCCGAGCACCAGGTCGTCGGGCAGTTCGTCCAGCGCGGTGCCGATGCGTTCGCGCAGTACCTCCTGGTCCCGCGCCACTCCCAGCTCACCCGCCAGCCACTTGAGTTCCGCGCGCACCGGATCGGTGGTCCGCCGGTCGAGCACCGACCGGTACGAGCGCAGGCAGCTGCGCAGACGGCGGCACGTGACGCGCATCTGGTGCACGGCGTCGGGCAGGTCGCGCCGGACCGCCGGATCCAGGGCGACCAGCCTGCCGACCTGCTCGCGCAGGTACCCGAGCACATACCAGCCGGGGGAGGCGGCGACCACCTCGGCCGGGCGCGGCACCTCCCGCCCCGTTCCCGCTCCGGTGTCCCGCAGGGCGCGGGCGAGCTTGGAGGGGCTGTCGGACCGGACGACGCCCTTCTTGCGGAGCTTCTTCTCCACGCGGTCCAGCAGACCGGCGTCGGTCCCGTCCGCGAGTTCGACCTCCAGCTCGCTCCACCGCGCACGGCCGCCGCCCGGCAGCAGCGAGTCGGCGCGCACGTCGTCGAGGCTCAGCTCGGCGAGCACCCTGCCCTCCGCGTCGCGCAGGTGCCGCACGGCCCGGGTGGAGCGGATCCGGACGACCGGGCGCAGCTGGGCGCCCCGGGTGCGGGACAGGGCCAGCTCGCGCAGCGCCCCGGGTACCTCGTCGGACAGCGGGGCCCGCACCTCCTCCCGGGTGTCCCCGGTGAGCGGCAGCTTCAGATGCCAGCCGGCGTCCGCACCGCCCGTCCGGCGGCGCAGCGTGGCCGAGGTCGCGACGAGACGCAGATCCTCGGTGTCGTGGTAGACCGCGTCCAGCTTCTCGGACGCGGCCTCGGTGACCGAGGCGACCGGACCGACACCGGCGAGGTCGGGCAGCCCGCCGGCGCCGCGGGTGGCGGGCTCGTACTTTCGTTCTGTCTCGTGCTTCGACTGGGTCATGTTGTGTCCCTGGTCGGTATCCGGCGGATCAAACGCGCGCGGCGGGAGTGACACCGCGCCGGGCGGAGAGGGCATACCCGTCCCCTTGTAAGGAGTTCCCTCTCCGGCGGCCGCTAGCCGCCGCCGACCAGCCAGGGCTGCGGGTCGGTGTAGTAGCCGTCGAGGACGACCTCGAAGTGGAGGTGCGGGCCGGTGGACAGGCCGGTTGAGCCGACCCGTCCGATCGGTGTCCCGGCCTCCACCGTCTGCCCGACGGCGGTCTCCAGGGCCGACAGGTGGCTGTACGTCGTCTCCAGCCGCTTGCCCTGGATGGTCCCGTGGTCGACCACGACACGGTTGCCGTACGCGCGGGTCGGCGCCGCGAACACCACGCGCCCCGCGCGCGCGGCGACGACCTGCGCACCCTGGGGCGCGGCGAAGTCCACGCCGGTGTGCAGCTTGGTCACGCCGGTCAGCGGATGCTCGCGCGATCCGTAGGGCGAGGTGATGGTGAGCGGGCTGACCGGGGCGGTCAGCAGGGCGCCCGCCGCCCCGCCCGCACCGGCGGGGTCCTCCCGTTCGAGCGCCTCGTAGCGGGGGAGGAGCTTGTGGACCTCGGCGAGATAGGTCTCCGCCTCCGCCGGGACGCGTCCCGCGTTCGTCACGGCGTCCGTTCCGGTCGCGTACGCGGCCAGCGTCAGGTCCACGAGGTCGCCGTTGACCCGGCCCTCGGTGCGCAGCTCGGTCACCTTCTCGGCCAGGGAGCAGTCCCGCCGGCCCAGCGCCATGATGGCGTCCGCCGGCTCGTGCGGCGAGGCCTTGCCGTTGCCGTCGTCGTCCTTGCCCCAGGTCCGCCACTCGGAGTCGGTGAAGGCGGCGATGCCCTTCTGCCCCGACAGCTCGTCCGTGTCGTCGCTCCAGCCGGAGAGCTGGTCGATCTGGGCGGCGAGCACGGACGGGTCGAGGACCGTGCAGGCCGAGGCCGCCTTGCGCAGCCACGGGACGTAGGAGGGGTCGACATCGACTCCCGAGGACCGTTTCGAGTCCGGGTCGTCGGGCCAGGGGTTCGGCAGGCCGCCCGTCAGCGCGAGGAAGGAGGCCACACCGATGACGGTCACCAGAGCCGGCAACAGCAGCAGGGTGAGGAGCCCGGGGCCCCGGCGTTTCCGCTTCCGCTTCGGGGGCTGCTCCGCCTGCTCCGGCGGTGCCTCGTCCGTGTGGCCGGTCGCCTCCGCCACGGTCAGCCGCTCGTCGTTCACCTGGCCGCTCGCCGGGACGTGATGCTCACCGGAGGAAGGTAACGCGGCGGTGCCGGGGAGTCAGGAGACGCCGAGGCAGAAGGGGCTGCCCGAACGGGCAGAGCCGGCCAAGTGCGGCGACCGCGGGGGCGCCGGGTCTGGCCGGGCGCGGATTACTTCGATAGCTTGCTGGTGCGGCCCCGTGTCATCCCCCGTACGCGGGGCCGCGCCAAGCGTCCGCGTCACGAGCCGATCGTGACCACCTCGCCGGTGAGGCGAGCCCGTTCCGCGGCCCAGACGACCCGGTGGGTCGCCAGACTCGCGGCCGCGTCCGACGCCAGGGCGCTCGCGTCACCGGTGGCGACCGCGTCGAGGAACGCGTCGACCAGTGCCTCGTCCCCGCCGCCGTGCCCGTCGGCCGCCGAAGCCCCCGCCGTGACCTCGGGATCGACCACCGACTCGGCGCCCGTGCGGAAGTCGACCAGCCGGATGCTCGTCCCGTCCCCTTCGGCGAAGCCGTGCGTGCCGTGCAGCCGGGTGCGCCGGTGCCCCATCGGCGTGAAGGCGCTCATGGTGAACGAGCAGGTGGCGCCGTCGGCGAACTCCATGGCGACGACCTGGTGGTCCACGACGTCGTTGTCGCAGGCGTACACGCAACGCCCGTAGGGCCCGGTGCGCAGCGCCCGCTCCACGCCCTCCTCGGTGAAGGTGTCCGTCACCGCCGACAGCGGCCAGAACTCGCTGTCCGCGTCGCCCAGACAGCCGAGGTAGAGCCGCTTGGCCGAGTACGGGCAGTCCGCCTCGACCGAGCAGTCCAGGCAGCGTGCGGCCGCCCCGGCGGGCGCGGCGTCGGCGCGGAAATGGGTGAGCGAGCCGAAGGACGAGACCCGCCGCGGGGCGCTGCCGACGAGGTGGACCAGCCAGTCCACGTCGTGACACGCCTTGGTGAGCAGCATCGGCGCCGAGGTGTCGCTGCGGCGCCAGTTGCCGCGCACGAACGAGTGCGCCTGGTGCCACCAGCCGACCGGCTCCAGGTGCTCCACACTCGTCAGCCTGCCGATCCGGCCGCTGTCCAGCAGGGACTTGAGGGCCCGCGTGTAGGGCGTGTACCTCAGGACGTGACAGACCGCGAGCATGATTCCGGCCCGCTCCGCGGCCTCGGCGATGGCCGTCGCCTCCCGCTCCCCGGTCGCCATCGGCTTCTCCAGCAGCAGGTGGTAGCCGAGCCCCGCCAGCCGGACCGCGGGAGCCGTGTGCAGGCGGTCCTGGGTGGCGACCACCGCGGCGTCCGCCAGCCGTTCCCGCCCCGCCAGCTCCTCCCAGCCGGTGTACAGGCGGTGCGCCGGTACGCCGAACTCCCGTCCGGCCGCGGACCGGCGCACGGGGTCCGGTTCGGCCACCGCCACCACCTCGCCCGCGCCGGTGTCCTGGGCGTGGCGCGCGTACGTCAGCCCGCGCAGACCGGCACCGACCAGCGCCAGCGTCACTCGGGGCATCGTCTCGCCTCCTTCGTCGTGTCCGTCCCTCGTCGTGTTCGTCGCGCCGTCGCGCCGTCGCGTCGGCTCAGCGGCCGAGCACCGCCCGCAGCCCCGGCTGGAGCCGGTCACCGTGGGCACGGACCATGTCGTCGCACAGCTCCCAGATCTGCTCGACCCGCAGCGTCGCCGCCGTCGCCGGGTCGGTCATCGCGGCGTGCCTGATGTGGCGCGGGTCGTCCTCCGTCGCGGCCCGCACCACCAGGTCGGTGGTGCTCAGGTAGGTGCGGTTGAGGGCCGCCAGCTGCGGGGGCAGCGCGCCGATCCGGGTGGGCTGGATGCCCGAGGAGTCGACCAGGCACGGGACTTCGACGGCGCCGCGGGCGGGGAGGTTGTCGATCAGGCCGTGGTTCGGCACGTTGCCGTAGACCGTGCGGGGCGTGCCGGTCACGATGCTGTGGATGATCTGCGGGGCGTACTCCATGGTGCCCTCGACGGTGAGCGGGGCGCCGCAGGCCAGCGCGTCCCGGGTCCGCTCGTACTCGGCGACGTTCTCGTCCACGATGTCCAGGTAGGCGCCGACGGGCAGCCGCAGCCGGTCGACCTCGCTGTCGTGGTGCAGGTACCAGGGGACGTACTCGGAGGAGTGCTCGCTGGTCTCGGTCGGGTACGCGCCCAGGCGCCGGTACATGTCGACGCGGACCCGCCGGCGCAATTGCTCGTCCTCGGCGATCAGGGTGTCGAGCCGCGGGTACAGGTCGCTGCCGCCGTGCTCCAGACGGAGCACCCACGCCTGGTGGTTGACGCCCGCGGCCCGGTAGGTGACCTCCTCGTAGGGGACCTTGAGCAGGTCGCACAGGCTCTGGATGGTCCAGTAGACGGAGTGGCACAGCCCCACCACCCGCGTCAGTCCGGTCGCCTCGGCGAGGTACTGGACGTTCATCGCCATCGGGTTGGTGTAGTTGAGCAGCCAGGCGTCCGGGCACAGCTCGGCGATGTCCCGGCCCAGCTCCCTGAGCAGCGGGAAGGTGCGCAGGGCGCGGAAGATGCCGCCGACGCCGAGGGTGTCGCCGATGGTCTGGCGCAGCCCGTACCGGGCCGGTACCTCGAAGTCGGTGCGGGTCGCCTCCCGCATGCCGACCTGCACGATGTTGATGACGAAGTCGGCGCCGGCGAGGGCCTCGCGGCGGTCGGCGTGCGCGGTGACACGGGGGCGGGCGCCGCGTTCGGCGGCGATGTACTCGGCCGCGGCCCGCGCGGTGGACAGGCGCTCCGCGTCGATGTCGTGCAGCGCGATGTGCGCGGACTTCAGCTCGTCGAACGCGAAGAGGTCGGCGAGCAGGCCCTGGGTGAAGACGACGCTGCCGGCTCCGATGAAGGTGATCTGGGGGGCGGTCGGCTGGGCGGTGCTCATGCGGGGTTCTTTCCGTTGCGGGTGACCTGGGCGAACGCTTCGTCCCAGGTGGGCTGGGCGGTCGTGCCGCCGTGGGCGCGGGTGGACAGCGCGCCGCAGACGGCGGCGAGTTCGAGGGCGTCGGGCAGGGCGAGCCCGGCGAGGAGGGCGGCGACGAACCCGGCGTCGAAGCTGTCGCCGGCGCCCACCGTGTCGACGGGCCGCGCCGGGATGCCCGGCGTGGTGCACAGGGTGCGGCCGTCGTGGCACAGGGCGCCCTCTGCCCCGTTCTTGACGACGACCGTCGGTCCCCGCTTCGCGAGGGCGGCGGCGGACTCGCCGAGGTCGGTGGCGTCGAGTCCGGCGAGTTGCCGGGCCTCGGCCGCGTTGGGCAGCAGGTAGTCGGTGTGGGCGAGGACGGCGTCGAGACCGGGCGGGTCCCAGCGCCCCGAGGGGTCGTCGTTCGTGTCGAGGGAGGTCGTCGCGCCGTGGGAGCGCGCGGTGCGCAGCAGGCCTGGCAGACCGGCGGTGAGGCCGGGCAGCAGGAAGTACGAGGCGGCGTGCACGTGGCGGGCCGCGGCCAGCAGGTCGGCCGGGACGTCGGCGGCCGTCGTGGACCGCAGGGTGCCCGGCGCCGTCACGATGGCGCGGTCCCCCTCGGCCCTGGTCAGGACGACGGTGAGCGGCGTGGGCAGGCGCGGATCGGTGTGCAGGGCGGTGGTGTCGACGCCGTGCGAACGGAGACTGTCGCGCATGTAGCGGCCCGCGTCGTCGTCGCCGACGCGTCCGGCGAACGCCACCCGCAGACCGAGGCGGGCCGCGCCGCACGCCATGATCGCGGCGGAGCCGCCGAGGGTGAGGGCGCCGTCGGCCACGAGTTGTTCGCGCTGCCCGAAGGCGAGCGGGGCGTCGAGCGGCCCGAGGACGACGTCGGGATTGGCGTCGCCGACGACGAGCAGGTCGAGGGTGTGCGGCATGGGTCTTCCCTGGGATGACGGAGGTGACGGCGGTGCGGGAGGGCCGGGACGTGGCGGGACGTCAGCCCTTGAGACCGCTGGAGGTGATCGACTGGATGAAGGTCTTCTGCGCGCCGAGGAAGGCGAGCAGCACCGGCAGCACGGTGATGACGTTGCCGGCCATCACCGCGGCCCACTGGGTGTGGTGCTGTCCCTGGAAGGTGGTCAGGCCCAGCTGGAGCGTGTACTGCGTGTCGTGGTTGATCGCGATCAGCGGCCAGGTCAGGTCGTTCCACGTGGTGAGGAAGGTGAGCACGGCCACCGTGCTCAGCGCCGGCCGGGACAGCGGCAGCACGATGCGGAACAGCACCCGCAGCCGGGAGCAGCCGTCGATCCAGGCGGCCTCCTCCAGTTCCCTGGGCAGCGAGAGGAAGAACTGCCGCAGCAGGAAGACCGCGAACGGGGTGACCAGCGACGGCACGATCAGCGCGCCCAGGGTGTCGATGAGCCCGAACTTCTTCATCACCAGGAACGTCGGGATCATCGTCAGCTGGAACGGCACCGCCATGGTGGCGAGCATCAGCCCCAGCAGCACCCGGGACCCCGCGAACCGCATCCGGGCGAAGGCGTATCCGGCGAGCGAGCCGAAGACGAGGTTCGCGGTGACGGTGACCGCCGAGACGATCAGCGAGTTGGCGAACCAGCGGGGGAACATCGCGTTGCCCAGCACGTAGCGGTAGCCGCCGAGATCGATGCCGGACGGCCACAGGGCCGGCGGGAAGCGGTTGATCTCCGCGTTGCTCATCACCGAACTCAGCAGCAGCCAGACCAGCGGCACGGCGAAGGTGAGGGCGAGCGGCGCGAGCAGCAGGTGCCACGGACTGAACGGGAGCCGCCGCCGGCGCCGTCCGGTGGCGGCGGGCCTGGCCGCGAGGGCGTGGACGGTGTCGGGCCGGGTGGAGGTCGCCGTCATGATCGGGCCCCTTCGAGACGGTGGCGTCCCCGACGCCGGACGATGCGGACGGACCCGGCGACCAGGGCGAGGGCGACGGCCAGGACGTACGCGGCCGAGGCCCCGTATCCGGCGGTGGCGTTCTTGAACGCCTGCTCCCAGATGAAGTAGACGATCACCGTGGTCGAGCCGAGCGGGCCGCCCTTGGTGGTGACGTACACGAGGTCGAAGACCTGGAGGGACTGGATGGCCTGCCACACCACCAGGAAGACGGTGACCGGGGTCAGGGTGGGCAGCGTGACGTGGCGCAGCAGGTGCCGGCGGCCGGCGCCGTCGAGGCGGGCCGCCTCCACGAGGGACGGCGGCACGTCCTGCAGGGCGGCGAGGTAGACGACGACACAGAACCCGGTTCCGCTCCACAGAGTGATCGCCACCAGCACCAGCAGCGCCTGGGACGGATCGGAGAGGAAGCCCTGCGACGAGATGCCGAGGCGGTGCAGCACCGAGTTGGCCGCGCCGAACTCCGGGTCCAGGATGAAGGAGAACAGCACGCCCTGCGCGGTCGCCGACAGGACGAACGGCACGAAGATCAGGGTGCGGTAGAGGCCGACCAGGCGGATGCGCCGGTTCAGCACCAGGGCGAGGGCCAGTCCGAAGAACATGCTCAGCGGCACGTAGAGGACCGTGTAGAGCAGGGTGTTGCGGACCGCCTGACTGAAGTTGGGGTCCTGGGCGAGGGCGCGGTAGTTGTCGAGGCCGACCCAGCGGCTCGGCGTCACCAGGTCACTGGCCTGGAAGGACAGCAGCAGCGACCAGATCACGGGCACGATGCTCAGGCCCAGGACGATGAGGACCGCCGGTGAGACGAAGGCCCAGGCGGTGCCCGTCTCGCGCCGGCGCTTGCGGCGCAGGGCGCGTGGCTCCGGCGGCGGATCCGCGAGGGTGATGGGTTGGGGGAGGCGCGGCATGGCGGTGTGGCTCCTCAGCGCGGTATGAGCAGGGCGGCGTTGGCGTCGTCGGCGCAGGCGCGCAACGCCTTCTCGGGAGTGCCGCGCCCCAGGAGCACGGCGACGATCGCCTGCCCCAGCGCCTGCGAGACCTCCGGGTACGCCGGGTGGACGGGGCGCACGCGCGCCGTCTCCAGGGCCTGGGTGAACACGGCCAGGCCCTCGGTGCGGGCGACCTTGTCCTGCCAGGCGGGCAGGGACTCGGTGCGGCGGCTGAGCGGGAGGCTGCCGGCCTCGATGTCCCAGCGCACGTCCTGTTCGGGCCGCGAGAGCCAGTCCAGGAAGGTGCGGGCGGCACGGGACCGCGCCTCGCCGTTGTCGAACACGGTCCAGGTGTCGGGACCCGAGATGGTCACCGGGCGGCCGCTGAAGGTCGGCAGGGGAGCGACGTGGTAGTCGATCCCCGCGTGCTCGATGTCGGGCAGCTGCCACGGACCGGTGACCACCATGCCCATGCGGCCGGACAGGAACACCTGGTACATCTGCTCGCTGCCGGGCTTGGGGTCGACGTAGACGCTCTTGTCGCGGACCAGGCCGGCCACCACCTCCAGCGCGCGGGTGCCGGAGTCCGCGAAGCCGATGCCCTTGCCGCTGTCGTCGACGACGTCCCCGCCGAGGTCCCAGATCATCGGCCACAGGCGCCACACGGTGTCCTCGTCGCCCGTGCCGGGCCAGCCGGTGCCGAACCGGCCGCGGCCGCCGTCGGTCAGGCGGCGCGCACAGGTGACGAAGTCCTGCCAGCTCCAGCCGGCCTCCGGCAGCGGCAGGCCGGCCTCGCGGAACAGCTTCTTGTTGCAGACCACGGCGAGTGAGTCGAGCAGTGCCGGAGCGGCCCTGACCTGCCCGTTGATCGTCACGGCCGCCCGGGCCGCGGCCCAGTGGTTCTTCCACGGCACGGGGCCGGACTCGACCTCCTCGGTCAGATCGACGACCTGCGGGCTGCGGGCCACCCGCGCCAGGTCCGAGCCGAAGATGTAGGCGATGTCCGGGTAGGACCCGGCGGCGAGGGCGGCGGTCACCTTCTGGAGCATCACGTCCGACAGCACCCCGCCGCCCATCGACACCTTGATGCGCGGGTGGCTGCGCTCGAAGTCGGCCACCAGGCCCTGTAGCACCTTCTTCGCGGTGTCGGCCTGGCCGTGCCACATCTCGATCGTGACCGTGCCGTCGGGGCCGACGCCGTCATCCTTGCCGGCTCCGCAGCCGGTCAGCGCGGCGCCCGCGACCGCTGTGAGCGCCGCGCCCCCGGCCGACCGCAGCACCCTCCTGCGGGAGGGTCCCGCGGCGCGTCGGACCGCATCCATCTGTACCTCCAAGGACTGGCCGTCGGGTGAAGTCAGCAGGTCTCACGGACGTACGAGCTGCTGCCCTTCGGCGAGACGTCCAGGTCGCGCCGGACGATGCTGAGCGTGTCCGCGAACCCGGAGCAGGCCTTCGTCAGGCCCTTGGCGGTGTACTCGATGACGATGACGTGGTCGCCGAACTCGGCCGTGTAGTCGCCGCACTCGTCCCACTCGCCGCACTCCTCGGCGACGGCGAAGTCCAGACCGTTCGCCACGCGGTTCCCGGCGAGTTCGACGGTGTTCTTCTGTCCTACGGCCAGCCCGCCGGCGTGCGCGCGCTCCGCGAGCAGCTTGATGAACGCCTGGGCGTCGGCGGCGTCGAGGAGCTTCTCCGAGCGGGTGTAGCTGTCGTAGTTGTCCGGCTCGACCGCCTGGAAGCCCTTGTCCCCGCAGCTGTCGATCCAGGTGCCGATCTTCTCGGCGACGCGCTCGCGCTTGTCGGCGGTGCGCAGGTCGAGCAGGGCTTCCTTCCACTCGGTGTCGTAGACGATGTCGCCGCCCGCGTCGCGCAGCAGCAGGTCGTCGTCCCACTCGTCCTCGGCACCGCGCTGCGCCTGGAAGGCGTTGACATAGCAGATGTTGTAGAGGCCGGCCGCGGGGGAGGCCGTGTGGTCGCGGCTGACGACCTGCACGCCGGCCGGCGGGGTGTAGGCGCCGCCGATCTGGTAGTCGAAGTCCGCGTGCGCCGGGGGCGGGGCCGGTACGGCGGCCTCGGCCGGGGTGCTGCCCGGGACGAGGGCGGCGGCGGTGGCGAGGACGGCGGCGGCGCAAACGCCCGCCAGAACCGGCTTCTTCGCGGTGTGCACCTGCGTGCGGCTCATGGTTCGAGCTCCGGAGGGTGGTGGGCACGGCCCCGCCTCGGACGCGCATGGCAGTCCTGGCGACTCAGTCCGGGCTCCTGGCGTCGAGCCAGCTACCGGCTGGGCGTACCTCTGCCGCCGATCGCATGACATCGGCGTTGATCGGGAGTAAATCGACCGGATCCAGCCCCTGTCAAGGGTTCGAAACGAGAGAGCCGGTGCGCGAAGCTGATCGAAGAGCCTTGATTCAGCGCAGAAACAATCATGATGCGTCGGTCGGCGGAGCGCCGGGAACGATGGGAGGGAGCCAGGTCGGAGCCGTGATCACCGGGTGGCCGCGGGGCTGGTAGCGTCGCGTGGTCGCGGCGGGCGGCGCGAGAGAGGTGTCGGTGCGTGGGAGAACGGCAGGACCGTGAGTGGGTGGCGATGACACCGGGCGACTTCGACCGGGACGCCCCGCTGGTCCTCAACGTGGGCACCGGCCCCGCCGCCGTGCCGGCCGAGCCGGACGAGTACGGCACCGCCCCCCTGTTCGGGGAGGAGGCGCCCGCGCCGGGCACCCGGCCCCGCAACCGGCGGGGACGGCCCGCACCCGCCCAGGAGCGGCTGTTCTGACCGTCCCCGCCAGGAGTCAGGAGGCGGGCACCTCGTCCACGAAGTCCGTACCGGCGCCCCGGTACCCGGCGACCTTCGCGGCCACCTGGGCCGGGGTGAGCACCTGGTCCTTGACGTGCAGGACGTAGTCGACCTGCTGGTCGTAGGCGCGCGGGGTCGTCGACGTCTGGCCGTTCAGGTCGATCAGCCACTGATTGAAGTTGATCGACATCGGCCGCTCGGGCAGGTACTGCGCGTCATGGGTGCCGAATTGCTGCCCGTCCACGTAGTACGTGATGGCGCTGTCGTCGATCGTGACGACCAGGTCGTGCCAGCCCGCGTAGCTCCGGCGCTGCTCCGAGTGCTGGTTGACGGCCTGCCAGGGGTCGGGGTTGTAGGTCTCCCAGGAGGTCGTGTACAGGATGTTCGCCGGCTCGCCCCACCCGCCGTTGGGCAGGTACTCGAAGTCGTACTCGGCGTAGTCGTCGGCCATCGGCGCCTTGAGGTCGTTGATGGTGAAGAACGTCTGCACCAGGTGGTCCCCGTCGGGCCCCGACTTCGGCGCGTCGGAGAACTTCACGCGCGCGGCGTAGGTGCCGTTCCGGAACTTCGTGGCCCGGGTGAGGACCTCGGTGTGGGTGGTGGACGCGCCGGTGCCCGCCGTGGAGGTCTCCAGGTTCATCACCGAATTGCCCCCGGACGACACGAAGGTGACCTTCGACGGGTCCCAGGTGGCGCCGGGGACGCCCGGGCCGCCGGAGTTGGCGCGCACGCTCCAGCCGTGCGCGGAGATCGCGGGGTCGGTGTGCGAGCTGTAGTCGAAGTCGTCGAACAGCGCCTGCCCGCCGCCGGGCGGGTCCGTGGGATCGGTGGGGTCCGTCGGGTCGTTGCCCTCGGGGGCCGTGCCCCACACGGTGGCACCGGCGAGCTGAGCGGTGACCTTGTCCCAGTTCGCGTACGACGTCTGGGCGCCGTTGAAGGAGTAGTCGTCGCTCTGCCGGACCGTCTGCCAGTTGGTCCGGTGGAACCGCAGCTGGAGGTCGCCGGTGTCCGCGCCGGGTGCCAGCGTGCCGGCCGCCTGGGTGAAGCCGATCTCCAGGTAGCGGTCGGCGGTCGCCGTCGGCTTGCTCAGCGTGCCGAACGTGCCGGTGACGACCGAGCAGCCGCGCACCGCCCAGGAGCAGGCGAAGCGGTAGGAGTCACTCGGGGAGTCGGCCTTGAAGTAGTAGCGGACCTTCACCTGGCTGAGCTGGACGGGGGAGGAGCCGGTGTTGCGGACCTTCAGCCAGGGTTCCGTCTGGTCCGCGGTGGCCCCGCCCGCGCTGGTGCGGTACTGGACGCTGAGGCCGTCCGCCGCCGGGGCGGCCTGGGCGGGGAGGGCGGTCAGGGCACCGCCGCCGAGGAGTGCCGCCAGGGCGAGCGCGAGTCGGGCGCGCCCGGGGCCGGTTCGGCCGGTGGACCGGCTCGTGAGTCGGCCGGTGGGTCGGTTGCTCATCGGGAATCCTTTCGGCAGGGCTCCCGCGGGTGCGGGAGCGTGGGGGGTGTGAAGCTCGGGGCGTGGAGCGTCGGCACCGGGGCCGGCGGTTCGGCGTGCGGCACGTCCAGGGCGTCCAGGCGGGCCCGGTGCCCGGCCAGCCGGGACGTGAAGTCCCGCCAGCCGGACGTGCCGTCCCAGACCCGCTCGGCGAGCGCGCACAGCCGCGGGTAGGTGAGGTACTCGACGTGCGCCCCGGTGGGCACGAACTCGGTCCACAACTGGCCCTGGGCGCCCAGCACCCGGGACGCGTCCTCGGGCGCGGGCGGGGTGAGGTCCACGTCGTACACCGCGCGCAGGTCGACGATCCCGCCGGGCTGGCCGGGCGGTTCTCCGGGGCCGGGGCCGCGCGGGTAGTCGAAGTACGTCGCCCGGTGGTCGGCGTGCACGACCTCGTGCCCGCGCCGCGCCGCCGCGTGCGCGTGGCCGGGTTCGCGCCAGCTCATCACGGTGCAGTCCAGGGGGAGGGTGACGCCGTTCTCGGCCCACACGACCGGCCGGCGGCCCGCGCCCACCAGGTGCTCGGCCATGCGGGCGATGAACCAGGGGTGCAGCGCGCGGGGACCCGGCAGCCCTTCCCGGGCGGCCCGGGCGCGCGCCGCCGCACTGCGCTCCCACTCGACGGTGGGGCACTCGTCGCCACCGATGTGGACGTACGGCGCGGGGAAGACGTCCATGACCTCGTCCAGGACGGTCCGGAAGAAGTCCAGGACGTGGTCGTCGGTGCCCAGGACGTTCTCGCACACCCCCCAGTGCGTCCACACGCCCAGGCGTCGTCCGGGATCGGTGCCCAGTTCGGGGTGGGCGGCCAGCGCGGCACGGACATGCCCGGGCAGCCCGATCTCCGGGAGCACGCTCACGCCGCGCCCGGCCGCGTACGCCACCAGGTCCCGCAGCTCCGCCCGGGTGTACGACCCGCCGTGCGGGACGCCGTCGAAGCGGTCGCTGCCCGCGGGCCCCGCCATCGACTCCGCCCGCGCTCCGCCGACCTCGGTGAGCCGCGGATACGCGGCCACCGGCATCCGCCAGCCCTGGTCGTCGGTGAGGTGGAGATGGAACACGTTCAGCTTGTGCAGCGCCATCAGGTCGACGTAGCGGCGCAGGTAGGACACCGGCTGGAAGTGCCGGGCCACGTCGAGCATGGAGCCGCGCCAGGCGTACCGGGGCACGTCGGTGATCTCCACCGCGGGCAGCTCCCACGGCACCCCGCGCACCGGCCGCCCGGACAGCGCCTCGTACGGCAGGAGTTGCCGCACCGTCTGCACGCCGCGCAGGAGTCCGGCCGGACGGGCGGCGCGCAGGAGGACGCCCTGCGGGCTGACGGTCAGGCCGTAACCCTCGTCGCCGAGGCCGGTCAGGGCGGGGTCGAGGGCGAGGACGAAGGCGCCGTCGGCGGCGGTTGGCAGGGGCAGCCCCGTGGCGGGGGCGAGGAGGCTGCGCAGCAGGGCGGCGGCCGGTCCGGCGCCCGGGGTGACCCGCAGCCGGGTCGTGTCGTCGAGGCGGAAGCGGCCGGCCCGGGTGGAGAGGCGCCGGGGGCGGGGTACGAGGGCCAGTTCGGGGCGTGGCAGGTCCACGGGACGGCTCCGGTGGTCGGCGGTGCGCGGCGGATGGGGGAGGGCGGGGAGGGCCGTGCGGTCAGCCCTTGACGCCTCCCGAGGCGAGCCCGGCCGTCACATGGCGTTGCAGGGCGAGGAAGACGACCAGCGCGGGGAGGGCGAAGAGCGTGGAGGCCGCCATGGTGGCTCCCCAGTCGGTGCCGAACGTCGACTGGAACGAGGAGAGCCAGACCGGCAGCGTCCGGCTGTCCTGCTGCTTGATGATGAGGAAGTTGGCGTAGGTGAACTCGTTCCAGGCGGTGATGAAGCCGAACAGCGAGGTGGCCATCAGACCGGGCGCCAGCAGTGGGAACGCGACCTTGCGGAAGGCGGCGCCCCGGGTGCACCCGTCGACCTGCGCGGCCTCCTCCAGTTCGGGCGGGATGCCCGCGATGAAGCCGCGCAGCACCACCACAGTGAACGGCAGTGTGATCATGAAGTAGACGAGCGTCAGCGTCGGCAGGCGGTCGAGCATGCCGGTGTCGCGGGAGATGATGTAGATCGGGATGATCAGCGACTCCCAGGGCGCCATCTGCGCGATGAACACCGCCAGCATGAACTGCCGGCGCCCGCGCCAGCGCATCCGGGCCACGGCGTAGGCGGCGCCGAGGGCGACCAGCAGGGCGAGGAGCACGGCACTGAGGGTGACCAGGATGCTGTTGCGCCAGAACAGCGCGAACCCGTCGGCGCCGACGGCCCGCCGGAAGTGGTCGAGCGTCCACGCGCCGGGGATCAGCCGGGGGTCGTACGACTGGATGTCCGTGGACGGTTTGAGGGCCGTCGTGACCATCCAGTACACGGGGAACAGGCAGACCACGACGGTGAGCAGGGCCGCCGCGTGGAGCGGGAGGCGGCGCAGCGCGCGGCGCGGCGAGGGGTGCGGGGTGCTCACAGCTGCTCGCCCTCCTGACGGAAGAGTTGGCGGAAGTACAGGACGAGGACGCCGCTCATCAGCAGCACGGTGAGCATCGAGGCGGCCGACCCCAGGTCGTAGCGCTGCCCGGCCAGCGCGGTCTGCACGGCGTACACCGGCAGGATGGTGGTGGCCTCGCCGGGGCCGCCCCGGGTCATCACCCAGATCTGCACGAACGCCTTGAACGTCCAGATGACCTCCAGCGACAGGACGAGCATGAAGACCGGCCGGATCAGCGGGAAGGTGACGGAGCGGAAGACGCGCGTGCCGCCCGCGCCGTCCATGCGCGCCGACTCGTACAGCTCGGCGGGCACGGTGACCAGCGCCGAGTAGAGCGTGATGGCCGCGAACGGCACGGACTGCCAGACGATCAGCACCACCACGATGGCGAACGCGGTGCCGCCGTGCGCGAACCAGGTGTATCCCTCGTACGAGTCGAGGCCGAGGCCGGTCAGGGTCTCGTTGACGATGCCGAACTCGGAGTGGAAGAGCCACTGGAAGACGGTGGTGGCCGCGACCACCGGGACCGCCCAGACCAGGACCAGGGAGCTGAGGACCACGGTCCTGGCCACCCTGCCCAGCCGCTCGGTCATCAGCGCGACCAGGGTCGACAGGACCATGATCGCGACCACGCAGACCGCCATGAAGACGAAGGTGCGGCGCACCACCTCCCAGAACTCCGGGTCGCCGAGCAGCGTCCGGTAGTTGCGCAGCCCCACGAACTCGGCGTCGCCCAGGATGAGTTGGCGCAGCCGGAAGTCCTGCACGGAGATGAGCACCGCGCGGGCCAGCGGATAGAGCAGCAGGTAGAGCATGCCCAGCACGGCGGGCGCGATCAGCAGGTACGGCCACAGCGAGCCCCGGCCCGCCCCGCCGCCTCCCCGCGCGGGCCCGGACGGGGCGGGCGGACGGCGGCGGGCTGCCTCGCGCGGCACGCTCCGCTCACGGACGGTCGACACGGCGCCTCCTGTTCCCTCGGGTCGTCGGGGTCGTGGTCAGGAGCCGCTGTTGAGGGTGTCGGTGATGGTCCGGGACGCCTTCGCGGCCCCGGACGCGGCGTCCTCGCCGGTGAGGACGGCGGTCATGTACTCCTTGACCGGGTTCTTGGCCTCGACCGCCGCCCACTGCGGGGTGTTGGGCGTGGCGTGTCCGTTCGCGGCGCCGGCCGCCATGGCCGCGGTCCCCGGGTCGCCGGAGACGGCGTCCGCCAGGGTGGTCTTGTTCGGTACGTAGCTCATGGCGACCGCGAGCTTCTTCTGCCAGGCGTCGCCCGTCAGTTCCCGGATGAAGGTGAACGCCTCCTCCTGGTGCGCGGCGACGGCCGGGACGACCAGGTCGGAACCGCCGGTGAAGACCGCGCCGGGCCGGTCCGCGGTCTTGCCGGGGATCGGGAAGAAGCCGAGTTTGCCCTTGAGTTCGGGGTTCTTCTCCTCGATGACCTTGGCGCCGCCGGGGACCGCGATGATCTGGGCGACCTGCCCCTTGGCCATCACCTCCGCCTGCGGCGGCTGGGACTCGTCGGAGTCCTTGGGCCCCTTGCCGAGGGCCTGAAGGCGCTGGTAGAAGTCCATCGCCCGCAGCGCCCCGGGGCTGTCCAGGCCGCCCTTCCAGCCGCCGCCCGACTTCACGGCCAGGTCGCCGCCCTCGTCCCAGACGAAGCCGGACAGGACGTACCAGTTCTGGCCCGGCAGGTAGATCCCCTGGGTGCCGCCCTCGTCGAGCTTGCGGGTGGCGGCGATCCACTGGTCCCGGGTCCTGATCGAGGCAGGGTCCACCCCCGCCTTCTCGAACAGGTCGGTGCGGTGGATGACGACCCGGTTGGCGGCGTAGTAGGGGATGCCGTACTGCTTCCCGTCGTACGACCCCGGCTCCGCGAGCCCCTTCAGCCAGTCGCCGCCGCCCAGTTCGTCCACCCGGTCCGAGAAGTCGGTGAGGCCGCCGCTCTGGGCGTACTGGGCGACCTGGGTGTTGCCGACCTCGATGACGTCGGGGGCGTCGTTGCTGGCCAGGGCGGCCGTGACCTTCTCGCCGATGCCCTCCCACTCCTGGATCTGGATCTTCAGGTCGATGCCGGGATGGGCCTTCTCGAAGCCCGTCTCGAACTCCTTCTGGAAGCCGGCCGAGACGCTGTCGCGCATGAGCCACACGTCGAGGGCGGTCCGGCCGGACCCGGCGCCGTCCGAGGAGTCGCCGGAGGAACAGCCGGCGAGCCCGGCACCGAGCACCAGTGTGGAGAACAGGGCGAGGGAGCGGTACTTCACGGTTCACCTCTGGGAGAGCTGGAAGGGACGACGCACCCGCACTTGACCAGTAAGGGGCGCAGGGCTTACCAGTCGGCGTTGGTCGAAGGTGGCATGGACCAATGAGGGCGTCAACCCCTCGCGCACGCACGGCATTTCAGCCATGGAGGCCCGACGGGTGGCTGGATCGCGAGCGAGGTGGACAGGTAAGCTCGGCTGACCAGCAGACCAGTCAACGGGAGTACTGCATGGAGATCGACGCCGCCGCCTCCGGTGCGGTGCTCAAGCGGGAGCGCGTCCGCGACGCGATCCTGGAACTCGTCGAGGAACGGCGCCCGGGGGACGCCATCCCCTCCGAACGCACCCTGTGCGCCGAACTCGGCGTGTCCCGGCCCACGTTGCGTGCCGCGGTCGACGAACTGGTGGTCGCCGGACTGCTGGTGCGCGAGCACGGCCGGGGCATGTTCGTCGCCGCCGAGAAGATCACCCAGGAACTGGTCTCGGACCGGCGGGCCTTCAGCCTCCCGCAGGCCGCGGGCGCCTGGACCAGCAGGCTCCTGGAGGTCCGCACCCTCCCCGCCGGCGCCCGGGTGGGCCGCAAGCTGCGCATGTCGCCGGCGGCACGGATCCACTACGTGGCCAGGCTGCGGCTGGTCGACGGGGCGCCCATGGCCATCGAGTACCTGCACGTACCGGCCGACCTCGTCTCGGACCTGACCAGTGAGGAACTGGAGCAGGGCGACCTGTACGCGCACCTGGCCGAGCGGCACGACGTCCGGGTCAGCGAGGCCGTGCAGTCGATCGAGCCCACCGTGGTCACCCGGGCCGAGGCCGACCTCCTCGACGTCCCCGAACTCTCCCCGGCGCTCCTCTTCGAGCGCCTGACCACCGACACGCTGGGCCGCCCTGTCGAGTACGTGCACTCGCTCTACCGGGGCGACCGCTACCGCATCGTCTCCCGCCTCACCTTGGGCCCGCGCGACCAGGCCCCGCCCCCGGGCCAGGGGCACCATCCGGGCATCCCGCCCGGCGACTTCACCACCAAGGACCCCGTCACGCTCTCGACCCGCGGAGTGGTCCAGGACGGCATGTAGACGCGAGGACGCACACCCCTCCGGTGCGCGGAGATGCTCGGAACGGCTTTGTATCGAGCACGTATTGACATGTCAGGGCTGACACCGCAGAGTCATGCCCCGACAGTGCTCGACAACGCCCGTCCGCGCCCCCACCGTGCAGCCGACCGCCCACGAGGAGTGTTGCCGTCATGTCCGAAAAGCCCGCTGTCTCACGCCGACTGCTGCTGGGCTCCGCCGTCGCCACCGGAGCGGCCGCCGCCGGGATGACCGCGGCCGCCCCGTCCGCGTCGGCGGCCGAGCCGGCGCCGCCCCGCCGCCGGCTCGGCCAGAAGTCGATGATCGGCGTGCCCTTCGAGGCCCACAGAACCGTCCGCGTCGGCGTCATCGGACTCGGCAACCGGGGCGGCGGCATGATCACCGGCTGGGCCGCCGTACCCGGCTGTACGGTGACCGCCGTCTGCGACATCCGCGCCGACCGCGCCAAGAGCGCCGCCGACCGGCTGGCGGGCAAGGGCCACCCGCGGCCCGCCGAATACGGCGGCTCGGCCGACTCCTACGCCCGGATGCTCAGGCGCGACGACATCGACCTCGTGTACATCGCCACGCCCTGGGAGTTCCACTACGAGCAGGGGAGAGCGGCGCTGCTCAGCGGCAAGCACGCCCTGGTGGAGCTCCCCGTCGCGACCGAACTGCGCCAGCTGTGGGACCTCGTGGACACCTCCGAGCGAACCCGCAGGCACCTGCTCCTGTCCGAGAACTGCAACTACGGCCGCAACGAGCTGGCCATGCTGAAGGCGGCCCACGACGGCCTGTTCGGAGACATCACCAACGGCCACGGAGGCTACCTCCACGACCTGCGGGAACTCCTCTTCTCCGACACGTACTACACCGACTCCTGGCGCCGGCTCTGGCACACCCGCAGCACCGCCTCCTTCTACCCGATGCACGGCCTGGCGCCCATCGCGGCGGCCATGGACGTCAACCGCGGTGATCGCATGGCCACCCTGACCGCCACCTCGACCGCGCCGAAGGGCCTGGCCGACTACCGGGCGCGCTTCGTCCCCCGGGACCACCCCTCCTGGAAGGAGGAGTACATCAACGGTGACCTGGTCACCTGCATGATCGAAACGGCGAGGGGCCGGACCATCCGGGCGGAGCACGACGTGAGTTCGCCCCGGCCGTACAGCCGCATCAACACCCTCGCCGGCAGCCGGGGCATCGTCGAGGACTACGCCGGAGCGGCCCCGACCGGCGCCCGGATCTACGTCGAACCGGACCACAGCGGCCACACCTGGCGGGACTTCGAGGCCTACCGCAAGGAGTACGACCACTGGCTGTGGCAGAAGGTCGGCGACGACGCCGCGAACAACGGCGGCCACGGCGGCATGGACTACGTCCTCCAGTGGCGCCTGGTCCAGCTCATGCGGGTGGGGCTGGTGCCGGACATCGACGTCTACGACTCGGCCGCCTGGTGCGCGCCGGTCCCGCTGAGCGTCACCTCCCTGGCCCGGGGCGGCCGTCCGGTCGAGATCCCCGACTTCACCCGGGGTGCCTGGCGCGAGCGCAGGCCCGGCCTCGACTCGACGCCCACCGAGATGCCGCCCGTGCGCTGAGCCCCGCCGCACACACCCGGCCCGCGTCAGCGGTCGCGCACCCGGCCCAGCTCCTGAAGCGCCCGGGCCGCGGTGCGCGCCAGCCGCGGCCGGTCCCGCACGAAACGCCGGGCGGCCCGCACCGGATCCCGACGCATCCGGTGGACGGCGCCGCCCGGCCCGGGACGCACCACCGCACCCTCGTACACCCGCAGGTCCCGCGTCTTGAAGGACTCCTTGTAGCGGGCCGGGCCACTGCCCAGGTCCACCGTCCCGATCCCGTCCGCGGCCGCCGCCTCCAGCATCCGCAACAGCAGCAGAAGCCCGGGGGAGTACTTGGCGTACTCGCGGTCGTACGCCGGGAACCACCAGGACAGGACCGTCGGCGAGCAGAGCCCGAAGTGGGCGGCCACCGGCCGGTCGCCGGCGTGCAGCACCGACAGCACACCACGGCACCCGGGGTCCTCGCTCCGGGCGAGCAGTTCCACCAGCCCGGTGATCCAGGACTGCGCGAACCGGTCGCGCCGGCCGGTGCGCCGGTACTGCGCTGACTTCCAGCTCATGAGCGTGCGCAGCGCCGCGGGGTCCTGCTCGTCGTACACGAAGCGGACTTCGCCGACCTGCCGGGCGAGTTTTCGCTCCTTGGCGAGGGTCTGCTTCAGGAACCCGGGCGACCCGGCGCGCAGGGCCCGCGCGTACCGGTCGAAGCCGTCACCCAGGTCGACGACCGGTGAGGCCAGCGCCTCGGCCGTGTGCGGCAGGAACATGTCCTGGTCCGACTCCAGGTTGTCGAACTCCCAGGACGACAGCGAACAGGCCCGCAGCAGCGTGCGGGGGTCGAGACGGATGCCGTCCCGCAGCACGGCGCCCTGGCTGTCCGACACCCCGAGCCCGATGGCCCGCCCCTGCCCCGCGAAGCCCCGCTCGTACGGGAAGTACCCCACCGGGACGCCGTCCTCCCGCAGGACCGCCACCTCGGCCCGCGGCCTGACCAGCCCCACGGCCGTGGTGAACGCCGGGTCCAGGAACGGGTTCGCCGGTGCTCGGGAGGCGGCCCTGATCTCCCGCCAGATCTTGTGGTCGTCCGCGTCGAGCCGCCCCGGCCCGATCACGTCGATGCGCCTACCGGACACGCGCCTGCCTCCTGCGTCGTCGGAAGAGAGGACACACGACGGCCTGCTGGACACCGCGTCGCGGCGGGTGGTCACCCGGGCCGCGCGGCGCAGGCCTGCTCGGTACCGCCTCGCTCAGCAGCGGAACGTCTGCAACGCGGCCACGCCCCGGGCGCCCCCGTCGGTCACCCTCGCGCGGGCCGGAAACGGACGGACGGCCGCCGTCCCGTCCTGCCGGGCGGCGTGGGCAGGTGCCGGGGCGCGCGCGGCGTCCCCGTCCTCGGCGCCCGCCGTGCCCGCGGCCCTCGGCGCGCGGACGGCGACGTGACGGGCCCGGGAGTCCTCCTCGCACGGGCCGGGTTCCCCCGCGGTGTCGGCCACCACGGCGACCGTGACCGCCGCACGCTCCGCGGACGCGTCGGCGGGCACCGGCGGCCGGGGGGTGAGGAGGGACAGCAGCGCCCACGCCAGCAGGACTGCCGCCGCTGCCCGTCGACGCCGCACTGTCGGACTCCTGACCTCAGTCCCGGCCGGGCGGACCGCGGGGCGACATTGGTCCAGGCCCCCGCGTACGCCCAGTGGGTCTCCAGTAGGCCGACCGTGCTCCGTCCCGTCAAGACCGCACCGCCCGAACCGGTCCGTCCGGCCCGGTCCGGTGACGTCGTGCTCCGTTGCCCTCTCGCACCGCGCGTCTACGCGGGGTGGACGCCCGCGGGGTGCGCTACCGCGCCAGGACCTCCCTCGGGCCCATGACGACCACCGGCTCCTTGTCCGGGTCCACGGCGGTCAGCAACGCGCGCATGTGCTCCTCGCTCAGGGACACGCAGGCGTTGGTCGGCCCGTCGTGGTCCACGTGGATCCAGACGCCGCCGCCCTTGTCCTCACCCTCGGGGCGGGTCAGGTCCAGCGGGGTGGTGCCCGGCACCCGGTTGTAGTCGATGGCGATCACGTAGTCGAAGGACCCCTCCAGCGGCTCACCCAGATGCCCGGTGCCCGACACGGCGAACTCCGGATCCTCGTCGTACGGGAGCAGGCTGCCCGGGTCCGGCAGCCGGCCGCCCGCGTCGCTGAGCCCGAAGACACCGATGGGTGAGTGCAGGTCGCCCGCCTCGTGGTCGTCGGTCCAGCCGCGCAGGCCGTTGTGCGCGGACCAGGGACCCGCGACCGCCCGCCAGCCCTGGGCGGGATCCCGCTCGTAGAGCACCACCCGCGCCTGCGACGACGTCTCCGACTCACCGGTGACCACCAGGGCCTGCCGCGTACCGGACGGGAGCAGATCCCGCATGACCGGTCCGACCCCGGGAAGCGGGCGGGGGAAGTGGCGCGGGGGAGCGGGGCGGGGGGACACCGGCTGGGCCGCCGAACCGCCCGGCGCGTGCGCGTCCTGCAAGGAGGCGTCCGCTTGCTGCCGGGCGCAGCCGGTCCCCAGCACACCGGTGCACACGACGGCGCCGATCACCAGGGCCAGCGCTTTCCTGACGGTCATATCGATCTCCGACTCCGTGGGTGGACTACTCATAGCTAGACCACTTGTGGAACCGGGGTGTCCGCTCGCCCCGACGTCTCCCCCGGATGGCGCAGAGGGGACCCGTGTGGCGGCCTTTCCGGGCCTCCGTACGCAACATCGTTGCCGCTCACACCCCTTACTCACTGGTGGGGCTCGGACATGCCGTGTAGCGTCAGCAGCAGATGTCGTGGTTCGCCCAGACCGCCCGCCCCGGAGTGCGGGCGGTTTGCTGTGCAATGCCGGAGGACCAGGACGACCACCTCCGGGTTCGCGCGGTGCGGATCCGATAACGGCTGAAAGGCAAAAGGCATGGCCAGCGGAACTGTCAAGTGGTTCAACTCTGAAAAGGGCTTCGGCTTCATCGCGCAGGACGGCGGCGGTCCCGACGTCTTCGCGCACTACTCCAACATCAACGCCCAGGGCTACCGCGAGCTCCAGGAAGGCCAGGCCGTCACCTTCGACATCACCCAGGGCCAGAAGGGCCCGCAGGCGGAGAACATCACCCCCGCCTGACCGGCAGACTGCCGAACAGGGCAGGGTGGCCGGAGACCGAGCGTCTCCGGGCACCCTGCCCTGTGGTGTGCCGTCAGGGAACCTCGCGCAGGAAGCCGAGCAGTGCGGCGGTCAGCTCGGCGGGGGCGTCCTCCTGGACCAGATGACCCGCTTGGGCGATCGGCTCCCACCGCGCTCCGGGCACGGCGGCGGCGAGTTCGCGTCCCTTCGCCACGGGAATCCAGGCGTCGTCCTCACCCCAGCAGATCAGCGTCGGTACGCCGATCCGGGGATACCGGTCCTGGATCTCGTCGGTGTACCGCTGGTCCGCCTGGGCGATCTGCCGGTAGAAGGCCGGCTGCCCCGACTCGCCGAGCCAGGGCCGGACGAGCTGGTCCAGCACCGCCGGGTGCAGCCCGGGGCCGCCCGTGGAACCCACGTACTCGCGCACCAGCGCCCCGTGGAGCGCCGGGGGAAGTCGCTCGAAGACCTCGGCGTGCTCGCGGACCAGCCGGAAGAACGGCGACCCCCAGGGCGCCAGCGCGACCGGATCGACCAGGGCCAGCGCCCGGTAGCGGGCGTCGTGCAGCAGATGGGCCCGCAGCGCGACGGCGCCCCCGAAGTCGTGCGCGACGACCAGGGGCTCCGCCAGGCCCCAGTGGTCCAGCAGCTCGGTGAAGACCCTGCCCTGCGCCGCCAGTGACACGTCCTGGCCCGGGAACTTCTCGGACAGCCCGTAGCCGGGCATGTCCCACACGAACACCTGGTGGTCACGCGCCAGCGAACGGGCCACCGCACGCCAGACGTACGAGGAGAACGGCGTCCCGTGCAGCAGGACCAGCGGACGCCCGTCCGGGACACCCAGCCGGTTCCAGCGGACGGTGCCCGAGCCGCTGCGGTACGACTCGGGCAGCTGCCATGCGGACATCAGGGGGTGCTCCTCTCGACCGGGTGCCCGGCGCCGGACGCCGCGCGTGGCCTCACGGCTTGCGCGCGAGACCGCCGTGTTCGCCGATGGGCTCCGGGGCGGGGCCGCCGGCCTCGGGACGCCAGAGGGTCACCGGGACCACGCCCGGCTCCAGGAGCTCCAGGCCGTCGAAGTATCCCGTGATCTGGTCGACGGTGCGCAGGATGTACGGCGCGGCGCCGCTCTCGTTGTAGGCGTCCTGCGCCCGCTCGAACTCCGGGTCCGTGCCCCGCGAGCCGTCGTTGACCGAGAGGTGGCTGCCGGACGGCAGGGCGTCCATCAGCCGGGTGGCGATGGAACGCGCCCGGTCGTAGTCGGCGACGTGGCCCAGGATGTTGCTGAGGATGAGGGCGACCGGCCGGTCGAGGTCCAGGGTCTTGGCGGCGGCCGCCAGGACCGTGTCCGGGTCGAGCACGTCGGCGTCGATGTAGGCGGTCGCGCCCTCAGGGGTGGAGTACAGCAGCGCCCGGGCGTGGGCGAGGACCATCGGGTCGTTGTCCACGTAGACGACGCGTGCCTCGGGCGCGAGGCGCTGGGCGACCTCGTGGGTGTTGTCCGCGGTCGGCAGACCGGTGCCGATGTCGAGGAACTGCCGGATGCCCGCCTCGGTGACCAGATGGGTGATGTTGCGGCGCAGGAAGGCCCGGCTGCTGCGGGCGATGGTGACGATGCCGGGGAAGACGGCGGTGTAGGCGTCGCCGGCCTCCTCGTCCACCGGGTAGTTGTCCTTGCCGCCCAGCCAGTAGTTCCAGATCCGGGCCGAGTGCGGCACCGAGGTGTCGATCTTCTGGTGTGCCGAGTGACCGGGCGTCGTCGCGGGGTCGTTCATGGTGGCGGTCCGTCTTTCAGCCGAGGCGTGGGTGCTTTCCCACAACCTACGTGGCAACGGCCTCTCCCTGTACACCGGTTCACCCACGGACCGGGCGGAACCGAGGGCTCCGCCGAAGGCCGGGCGGGCGACGCGGGGCGGTCGTGCCAGGCTGCCGGTCCGGCTCACGGCCCAACGGCCTCACGACCGGGTGCCGCCCGCCCGCTCCACGAGGTCGCGGAGCTGCGAGCGGGCCGTGATGCCCAGCTTGGGGAAGCTGCGGTACAGGTGGGAGCCGACCGTGCGCGGGGAGAGGAAGAGCCGCTCGCCGATCTCGCGGTTGGTCAGCCCGCGGGCGGCGAGCCCGATGATCTGCCGCTGTTGCGGGGAGAGCCCGGCCAGCGAGCCGGGGTCCGCGTCGGCGACGTCGAGTCCGGCGGCCCGTGACTCGGTCAGGGCCCGTTCGGCCCAGGGGCGGGCGCCCAGCCGCCGGAAGGTCTCCAGGGCCTCCGCGAGCGGCGCGCGCGCCTCGGTGATCCTCCGCCGGCGGCGCAGCCACTCGGCGAGGTCCAGCAGGGCCTGCGCGCGCTCGAAGGGCCGGTGCGCCGAGTCCGGCTCGGCGAGGGCCGCCCGGAAGCGGGGTTCCGCGTCCTCCGGGTCCGCGAGGAGACCGCGGGCCCGCTCGGTCAGAGCGCGCAGACGGGGCGAGGCGTTCCCCGCGAGTGCGTGCGCGGCACGCTCGACGATCGCGGCGGCCTCCTCGCGCCGCCCCGAGCGGACGGCGGCCGCGGCGAGGTCCGCGAGCGCCGGGTAGGACGCGTGGTAGTGCACGGGGGAGCCGTCCGCCGCGAAGACCGCGCGCAGCTGGTCGTACGCCGTCTCGTGGGCGCCGTCTGCCGCCGCGGCGGCCGCGAGCGCGCGCCGGGCGTAGACCGCGACCGAGCGGCTCTCCAGCGGATCGACGAGCGCGAGCGCGTCCGCCGCCCGGGCGCGCGCCGCCTCACCGTCCCCCTGGAGGGCGAGCAGCATCGCGTCCACCGCGGCCGCGCACGCCACGGCGTGGTCCAGGCCCAGCGCCGAACCGACCGCGGTGACACGGGCGCAGGCCTCGCGGGCCCGCTCCCAGCGCCCCTGTTCCAGGTAGGCCCAGGCCGCCGCGCCGCCCATGCCGTCGGGGAGCGCCCCGTGCGCCTCCCAGTGGTCGAAGGCCTCGTCGAAGGCGCGGACGGCGAGCGGTGTCTCGTCCATGAGCCAGGCCATGACGCCCACCGCGGTGAGCCGTTCGGGCCGGCCCGCGGACTCGTCGGCCAGTTCGGGCAGTCGGGGGACGAGCCACGCCCGGCTCCCGAAGGGGTCGGACACGGCCCTGACCCAGACGCCCGGCCACGGGTCCGGCACGTCCTGCGGCAGTTCCGCCAACACCTCTTCGATCCGGTGCAGTTGGGCTGCGGGTCCGGCGTAGAAGCGGACCACCGCGGCGTCCGTCAGCAGATCCAGCGCGGCGGCGGGCCGGGAGCGGGCCAGCCGCTCGGCGGTGCCGGTCAGCCGGGCGAAGACCGCGGAGTGACGCGCGGTCAGCACGGCCAGCCGCCCGGCCTGCACGGCCGCCTCGGCCCGCAGCCCCACGTCGTCCGTGCGCGCGCGGACGGCCGCGACCAGTTCCTCGACCCAGGCCAGGTCCCCGGTGAGCACCGCCGCCCGGGCGGCCGCCACCAGCAGCCGGGCGCCGTCCTCGGGGCGCGGGGCGAGTTCGGCGGCCCGTTGCAGCGCCTTCGCCGCCGCCGCGTGGCCGCCCCGGCGGCGGGCCCGCCCGGCGGTGCGCACCAGGTCCGCCGACACGTCCGCGTCCGCGTGCGGGGCGGCGGCGGCACGGTGCCAGGCACGCCGGTCCGGCTCGGCACGCAGCAGGTCGGCCAGCGCCAGGTGCGCCGCACGGCGGGCCTCGGAGGAGGCCGCGTGATACACGGCGGACCGCACCAGCGGGTGGCGGAACCGGACGCCGGAGCCGGTCGGCCCGATCAGCCCGGCCGCCTCGGCGGGCCGCCACGCGTCGTCCCCGGCACCGGGCAGCCCGGTCGGCAGGGCGAGCGCGGCGTCGCCGGTGTCCATGGCGGCGAGCAGCAGCAGGGCCCGTGCGGTGGGGGAGGGGAGGCCGTCGAGACGGGCCGCGAAGACCCGCTCCAGGTGGTCGCTGAGCGGCAGCGGTCCGGCGGGCGGCGGTTCCCGGTCCGGGTCCCGGGCGGACCTCGCCAGTTCCACCAGCGCCAGCGGGTTGCCGACGGCCTGGTCGAGGATCCGCGCCCGGGTCCGGCCGACCGGACTCCGCGGCTGGAGGTCCAGGAGACGGTGGGCCGAGGTGTCGTCCAGCGGTCCGAGGACGAGGACCGGCGCGTGCCGGTCGAAGCCCGGGAGGCACCCGCCCGTACCGGCACCGACCAGCATCGTCACCGGCTCACCCGCCAGTCGCCGGGCGACGAAGGACAGCACGGTGAGGGAGGCGCCGTCGAACAGCGGCGCGTCGTCGAGGAGCACCAGCACGGGGGAGGACCCGCCCAGCTCGGAGAGCAGGTTCAGGACGGCCACGCCGACGAGCATGAGGTCGGGCGGTGCCGCGTCCCGCCCCGCGCCGAGGGCGTCGCCCAGCGCCGCGCGCTGTCCGTCCGGCAGGCGCTCCGCCTCGGCACGCACCGGCCGCAGCAGTTGGTGCAGCGCGGAGAACGCGAGGTCCGACTCCGACTCGCTCCCGGTGGCCCGCAGCACGCGCACACCGCTCGCCGCGGCCCGCCGCGCCACGGAGTCCAGCAGCGTGCTCTTGCCCGTGCCCGCCTCGCCCAGGAGCAGCAGCACCCGTTCGGGCGACGCCGGGTCTACCGCACGAAGGAGGCGTGCCCACTCCGCGTCCCGGCCCACGACCGGCTCGCCGGTGTCCGGCCCCGGGTCCGCGGCGGCACCCGCCGTCCCTGTGCGCTCGTTCACGCCGCCAAGGCTACAAGCGGCGTCGGCTGCCCCGGCGCGGGTGCAGTCAGGTGACGGATACCGCGCCCGACGGAGCGTCCGTAGGTTTTCGGGCGGGCCCAGTAATGTCCTCGCCTCACCAAGGAGCGTCATGGAACGGATCGAACTCGGGAATGTCGGTGTCACCCGGGTGTGGGAATATTTCGGGCCCGTGGAAATGACACCCGAGACGTTCTTCCCGGACGTCCCGAAAGACGTGTGGGACCGGGGCCGGAACTGGCTCGAACCGCATTTCCTGGATTCCCGGACCAACATCGTGAACTCGGCGATCCAGACCTGGCTGCTGCGCAGCGAGGGCAAGAACATCCTCGTCGACACCGGTGTGGGCAACCACAAGGAACGCCCCTACGCGCCGGTCTGGAGCCGGCTCGACACCGATTTCCTCGCCAATCTCGCGCGGGCCGGCGTCGAACCGGAGGACGTGGACGTCGTGATCAACACGCATCTCCACATCGACCACGTCGGCTGGAACACGTACCTGGACGGGCGGAACTGGGTGCCCACTTTCCCCAACGCCACGTATCTGATGCCGCGCGACGACTTCGAATTCTGGAACCCCGAGAACGGTCACCGTCCGCTGCTCGGCCGCGGCAACCAGAACGTCTTCGAGGACAGCGTGGCCCCGGTGCACCGTGCCGGACAGACCGTGCTGTGGGAGGGCGGCCACCGGATCGACGGCAACCTGCGGCTGGACCCGGCCCCCGGTCACACCCCGGGCTCCAGCGTCCTCACCCTCGACTCCGGGACGGACCGCGCGCTCTTCGTCGGGGACCTGCTGCACTCCCCGGTCCAGATCCTCGAACCGGACCACAACAGCTGCTTCTGCGAGGACCCCGCCGGTGCCCGCGCCACCCGCCGCAGGCTCCTGGGCTGGGCCGCCGACCACCACGCCCTCCTGTTCCCGGCCCACCTGGCCGGCCACGGCGCCGCCGAAGTGGTGCGCGACGCCGACAAGTTCGCCATCAAGGGCTGGGCGCCCTTCGACCCGTACACCGAGCAGCACCGAGACCAGCCGAAGGGCACGAAGTGAACGACCACGACCCCGTCGTGACCACGGACCGGGGCGCCGTACGCGGAACCCTCGCGGACGGCACCGCCGCCTTCCTGAACATCCCCTACGCCGCCCCGCCCCGGGGCCCCGGCCGCTTCGCAGCGCCCCGGCCGCACGAGAGCTGGGACGGCGTAC
The DNA here is from genome assembly GCF_055582785.1 of Streptomyces sp. NPDC107500. Taxonomy (NCBI): domain Bacteria; kingdom Bacillati; phylum Actinomycetota; class Actinomycetes; order Kitasatosporales; family Streptomycetaceae; genus Streptomyces; species Streptomyces sp. NPDC107500. The sequence continues at coordinate 300,720 of NZ_JBVJPF010000004.1, read as the reverse complement.
GAGACGCCACCCGGCCGGGGCCCACCGCACCCCAGTCCGAGCGCGGACTCGGCCGTGTCGACATGTCGGCCTACTTCGGCCCCGGCCGGATTCCCGGCGACGACTACCTGACGGTCAACGTGTGGACGCCGGAGACCGGGAGCGGCGCGCTGCCCGTCATGGTCTTCGTCCACGGCGGGGGATTCGTCGCCGGATCGACCCGGTCCCCGATATACGACGGGTCCGCGTTCGCCCGCGACGGCGTCGTCCTCGTCACCCTCAACTACCGCCTGGGCATAGCCGGATTCCTCGACCTCCCCGGAGCGCCCGCCAACCGCGGCCTGCTGGACGTCGTCGCCGCACTGCGGTGGGTGCACGAGAACATCGCCGCCTTCGGCGGAGACCCGCACCGCGTCACCCTCTTCGGCCAGTCGGCCGGGGCGACGATCGTGGGCGGCGTCCTCGCCGACCCCGGGGCCGCCGGGCTCCTGCGCCGGGCGATCGTCCAGAGCGGCAGCGGCCTGGGCGCGTTCACCACCGAGCAGGCCGCCCGCGTCACCGCGGCGGCGGCCGGCGCCCTCGGCGTGGCGCCCCGGGCCGACGCCTTCGCGGAGATCCCCGACGACCGCCTGCTCGCCGCCGCGGACGGCCTGGCCGGCCTCGACCTGCGGACCCCGGCCCACCGCGACCCGCTGCTCGGCCTCAGCCCCTTCAGCCTGGTCCTCGACACCCAGCCCGCGACGTCCGTCGCGGCGGGCGCCGGGGCGGGCACCGACCTGCTCATCGGAACCAACACCGAGGAGGGCAACCTCTACCTGGTCCCTGTCGACCGCTACACCACCTCCGACGCACACGACGTCGACGTCACGGCCGCGCGCTCGCACCCGGACCCCGCGCGGCTCGTCGGGACGTACCGCACGGCACGCCCCGGAGCGACCCCCGGGGAACTCCGGTCCGCCATCATGGGCGACGCCCTCTTCGGCGCCGGCAGCCGCGCCCTGGCCGACGCGCACGCCGCGCATCCTGCCTCCACCCACGCCTACGAGTTCGCCTGGCGCTCGCACGCCCTGGACGGACTGCTCGGCGCCACCCACAGCATGGAGCTGCCCTTCGTCTTCGACCGCACCGGCCTGCCGGAGCTGCGCGGACCGGGCGCCCTGCTCGGCCCCGACGAACCACCGGCGGACCTCGCCGCCCGCACGCACGCGGCCTGGATCAGGTTCGCGAGCACCGGGGACCCGGGCTGGGACGCCTACGACACCCGGCGCCGGACGACCATGCGCATCGACGCCGAGTGGACGCAGGTCGACGACCCCCGCGGCGCGGAGCGGCGGGCCTGGACCTGACCGCGGACCCATCCGGGCGCCTGCCCCAACACCCCGTCTCCGTGCCACATCGTCCTCGCTGTGCAGGGGCGGTCATCCGGAACGGGGTCACTTCACCGTGCACTGCCCGTTTCATCCATCAGCACGGAACGAGTGATGTTCACTAAGCTGATACGAGCATGTACAGCGAGTGACGGGGGCATTGATGTCCGATCCGATGACGGTCCTGGCCATGACGGGCGCGACCACTGTCGTAGCCGCGATGGCCACCAGCGTCTGGGAGGGCACACGGGACCGGGTTGTGGACCTGTTCCGGCGCCATGACCAGGCCCGGGGTGCGGTGTTGCGTGCCCAGTTGGACGGTGACGCCGAGCTGGTCTTGGAGGAAGGCGTCGATACCGACGGTGTACGCGACGACTTGGTACGGCCCTGGGCGCGCCGGCTCGCCGCGTTGCTGCGGGACCATCCCGAGGCCGCGGAGGAGTTGCGGGCTCTCGTCGAGGACAGTGCATCGCCTCGGGGCGAGGGCACGTGGTCGCAGCACGTCACGGCGCGGGCGGGCGGCGCCGCGTTCGGGGCCCAAGGTCCTGGTAGCAGCATCCACGTCCACCACCACCGGCCGGTTGCCGGCGACACCCCGGCATGAGCGGGCAGGACCCTTCGGCAAGCCAGCATGTCAGCGCCGAGGGCGGGTTCGCGTACGCGGTGGTCGACGGTGACATCCATGTCTACGTGGACGGACTTCCCGCGTACGTGCTGGAGAACTGGCGTCCCAGCCCCGAGGCAGGCGCGGAATGGCTCCGCGAGCTGCCCAGCCGCATGCTCAGCGCCCGGCACGAGATCGTGCCGTTCACAGGGCGGGCCGAGGAGCTTGCCGATCTGCGAGCCTGGCGTGACTCGGCGCGCAGACTGGCTGTTCGGTGGCTCCAAGGACCCGGTGGGCAGGGCAAGAGCCGTCTCGCGGCAGCCTTCGCACGAGAGGCCGTCGCCGATGGTTGGAAGGTGGTCCGGGCGATCCACGGGCCCGGGAGCGTGCTGGCCCCGCCGACCGCCGACGAGGGCGTCGACCTGCGGACCGGTGGCGCGCCCGGGCTCCTCCTCGTCATCGACTACGCCGACCACTGGCCTCTGCCGCACCTGACCTGGCTGTTGAGCAACCGGCTACTGCACCGGCGGGCTCTCCCGACCCGTGTCCTGATGATCGCCCGATCAAGCGACCTGTGGCCGGCCGTGCAGGCCGCGCTCAACGACGTCCAGGCCGCCACCTCCGTCCAGATCCTCGGACCTCTGCCCGGCGGGGACGGCAGCGGGCTGCGGTCCGAGATGTTCCGCGCCGCCCGGGACGCGTTCGCCGCCGTCCATGAACCGACGCACGATGCGGCCCTGGCCGCGCGGGTATGGCCACCGATGTCCCTGGACGAGGACGACTTCGGACTGACGCTGAGCGTCCACATGGCCGCCCTGGTCGCGGTCGATGCGCAGATGAGGGGCGAACCCCCGCCCACGGACGCCGCGTTCCTGGTCACCTACCTGCTCAACCGGGAGCGGTCGCACTGGGCCCGGCTCCACACCCAGGACGCGGGCCGCCGCACCGCCGCGGTCGGGCGGCTCTGGACCACTCCGCCCGAGGTGATGAACCGGACCGTGTTCGCCGCCGTCCTCACCGGCCCGGTTCCCCGGAAGACGGCCCTCGGCGTCGTCGGGCGCGCGGCCGCGAACGCACCGGCCGTGGCGCACCCCGCCGAGCGGACCGTCGCCGACCACACCGCTTGCTACCCCCCTGCCGAGCCCCATCGGGGAACCGTGCTCGAGCCTCTACTGCCCGACCGGCTCGCCGAGGACTTCCTCGCCCTCACCCTCCCCGGGCACACCGCGGAGACCGCCTACCCGTCCGCGCCGTGGGCCCCCGAAACGCTCGGCGCTCTGCTGTCGCCCGACGCGGGCGAGCAACCGGCGCCGTGGACACCTCGTGCGCTGACCTTCCTGGCCGCCTCGGCCGCGCGGTGGCCGCATGTGCGACACGAGCATCTCTACCCGCTGTTGCGCCGGTCTCCCTGGCTCGCCGTCGCCGCCGGGGGGCCGGCGCTCAGCACTCTGCTGGCCCTCGACGACATCGAGCCCGACCTGCTGGAGGAAATCGAGGCAAGGCTGCCTGCCTGTGAGAGCGCCGAGTTCGACCCGTCCCGTACCGTCCTCGTGGAACGACTGTTCCCTCACTGGACGGGTACTTCCGACGACCCGGCCCGGCATGCCGCGGCGTACGACTCCCTCGCCTTCGCTCTGACGGGTTCCGGACGGCTCCTGGAGGCGCTTGCCGCCGTGGAGAAGTCGATCGCACTGTACGAGACCCTCGCGGCGCGGCATCCGGTGGCGCGCACGCCGGATCTGGCGCGGGCACTGCACAACGCGTGCGGTGTCCTCAACCAACTCGACCGGCTGCCGGAGGCGGAGGAGGCCGGCCGCCGAGCGGTCGAACTCGGGCGCCGACTGGCGCGGATCCACCCGGACGACCAGCGCGCCGCGCTGTCCGCCACCCTTGCCAACCATGCGGCCGTGCTGCGTCAGTGCGGACGGGACATCGAAGCGATGCGCGCGCAGACCGAGGCGCTGGAACTGGTCACAGGACTCGGCCGTGAGTATCCCGGTTCGTACGAGGACACACTGGGCCTGACGTTCCTCGGGGTCGGCGTCACCCTGACGGCGGCGTTGCGGGAACCGGCCGCCCTCGCGGCAACGCACGCCGCGGTCCTCCTCCTCGATCGTGAGGGCCGCGAAGGTTCTCCCGCACGCGAGGGACCTCTGTCGACGGCCCTGACCAACCTCGCGCGTCTCCTGCTCACGAGTCCGGCTCAGCGGGCCGGCATCGACCGGCGGGAGCGGGCACTGCATGCGAGTGCCCGCGCGGTGGACATCAACCGGCGCCGGGCCAAGGCGAATCCGTTCCCGCTGGCGGATGACCTCGTCCAGTCGCTGCGTGTTCACGCCGTCGCCCTCGAGGCGGTGGGCCGTCACGCGGCTGCCCGTACGGTGAGCGACGAGGTGGACCAGCTCTCCTGCGCGCCGCCCGCCTCCAGTCGAGGTCGTGACATCCCTTATGTCGCATACGGCCGTCAGGAGACCGAAGAGGTCGTGGGCGCCCTGGAGTTGGCGGTGTTCCGTCACATGGCCCGTCACGACGTGCGCGGGTACGGCGATCATCTGCTGCCTCGCCTCCAGGATGCCCTTCGGAAGGAGGACACGGCGGTGATCCCCCTACTGGAAGAGATGGCCGATCTGCATCACCGCATGGCCCCCTACGACCGGGCACACCGGTATCTGTTGAGCAACACGTACGTGTCGATCGGTCTCGAACTGTGGCGGTCGGACCGCCGCCCGGAGGCCGTCCGAGCGTTTGAGCGCGCCGTGGAGGCCGACCGGCGCCTCGCGGCGTCGGACCCGGGAAGGTACCGCAATCACCTGATCGACGGCCTCTACATGCTGGCGGCCCGTCAGAAAGCCGCCGGCTTGCGCCGCGAGGCACGCGTCAGCCGACGTGAGGCCCGTCGCCTCCGTTGGGGCCTGATCAGGCAGTCAGGATCCTGATCACGGGGAGGACGGCGTCAACCGCGGACGGGCTCAGACCGCCGGATCGGCCGTCTGCCGCGTGGCCCGTGGTCGTGCGCCGGCAGCCTCCGCGCTGGTGTGCAGGGCGAACGGCACGCTGTTCTTCGAGGCTCCGTACGCCCAAGCCTCCGCGTACTCCGGGGCGCTGAGTGCCGCACGAACCCCGCGCTCGGCGGCGGTATGGGCATCGTGGAAGGGGCGCAGGCCGGTCAGCGCGACGCCGGTGTCCTGCCGCAGCCGGTGCGCTGCGCCCAGGAGCCTGGCAGCGTCGGCGTGCCGGTTCATGTCGGCGACTGCCCAGGCCAGCGTCTCCACCCCCCAGACTGGGCCCCAGTTGTCACCGAAGGAGGTCTGCTGAGCGAGGGCATGGCGCAGCGGAGCCAGGGATTCGGCCGGATTGCCGTGGCGCAGCTCGACCAGGCCCGCGCACCAGCAAGCCCAGCTGCCGGCCCATTGCGCGCCGCTGGCCTCGGCCTCGGCGGTGTACTCCCTGCTGGCCGCACGCGCCGATGCCGAGTCGCCGAGGAAGGCCTCGGCCATGGCCCACATCATGGTGGCCATGTGGGCGTCACCGCGCTGTCCGGCCCGCTGGAACTGTTCCCGCGCGGTGGCCAGGCGGGGGATCGACTCCGGAGCGCTGTCGACGAGCAGGGCATGGGCGCCTTCGATGAAGGTGAGCGGGGCCGCCGTCGAGCGTTCGGCGTCCTCGGCCTCGTCGCGGCACTCGGCCAAGAACGTCTCAGCCGCCGGATTGTCCCCTTGGCACAGTGCGATCCAGGCCTTCATCGCCACCGCGCCGGTCTTCAGGCCGGGGGGCAGAACGGGCCGGGACGCGAGCAGGCGTTCAAGCCAGTAGCGGCCCTCGCCGAGCACGCTGTTGAAGAACCAGCAGCGGGTGCGGGCGAGGTCTACGGCAATTTGGGCTGCTGTGCCGGCGTGCTCCGGCCGCGAGGCGCAGAAGTCCAGCGCGGAACGGAGATTGGGCAGTTCGTCGCGTAGGCGCAGCAGCCAGTCGACCTCGTGGGGGCCACACCAGTCAGCGCCCGCCCGCAGGGCCATGGCCCGGTAGTGCGCGCTGTGCCGGATGCGCAGACTGGTGTGGTGGGTCTTTTCGTTCAGCTGTTCGAGGCCGTACTGGCGGATGGTCTCCAGCATGCTGTAGCGGGCTCGTGGGCCAGTGCTGTTGACCGCGACCAGGGACTTGTCCACCAGTGCGGCGAGGAGGTTCAAGACCTCCTCCCGCTCGATGCCTTCCCCCTCGCAGACGGCTTCGGCAGCGGGCAGGTCGAAGCCACCGCTGAACACGGACAAGCGCGCCCACAAGAGTCGCTCCTGCGGGGTGCACAGCGTGTGGCTCCAGTCGATGACACCGCGCAGGGTGTGCTGATAGCGCCGCTCGGTGCCTGGCATGTCGGGCAGGGAGAGCACGCGGAAGCGGTCGTCGAGGCGCTCCAGGATCTCGTCGGCCGTCATCGCACCGAGACGTACCGCCGCTAGCTCGATGGCGAGCGGAATGCCGTCGAGGCGTCGGCACAGCTGGGCGACGACGGCGCGGTTGCGCGACGTGATGCCGAACGCCGGAGCGGACGCGGTGGCGCGCTGCACCAGGAGACGCACGGCTTCGGAACTCTCCGGGGGTTGCGGAGCGTCGTGCGCGGCATCCGGATCCGGAAGGGTGAGGGAGGGAACGGTCAGGATGTGCTCGCCCGGTACCCCCAGGCGGTGCCGGCTGGTGGCCAGGACGGTCAGCCCCGGTGCGGCTCGCAGCATCCGCAGGACCAGTGCGGCGACAGCGTCCGCGACGTGTTCGCAGTTGTCCAGAACGAGGAGCAGCTGCTGGTCGCGCAAGCGGTCCTCGATGGCCTCCGAGGGCGGTCTCGCCGACTGGTCGCGCAACCCCAGGGCTTCGGAGACGGCGCGGCCGAGCAGGTCCGGTGACGTGAGCGGGGCGAGGTCGGCGAGGTGGACGCCGTCCGCGTACGAGGCGGCGAGCTGTGCCGCCGACCGCAGCGCCAGCCGGGTTTTGCCCACGCCGCCCACACCGGTGAGGGTGACCAGCCGGGCGGTCGACAGCAGGGCACGGACCTGGGCCAGTTGCGTCTCGCGGCCGATGAAGCCGGTCGTCTCGACGGGCAGACCGTGCCTGCTGGCGGAGTTCCGGCACCAGGTGGCGTCCGTCCTGGCCGGTGGCCGTCCGAGGTCAGGGGCGGCCGAGAGGAGCCGCGCGTGCATGTCTTGGAGTGCGGGGCCGGGAGTGACACCGAGCTCGTCGGCGAGCAGTGCGGTGACCGTCCGGTAGCACTCGAGGGCTTCGCCCTGTCGTGCGCAGCGGTACAGCGCCAGCATGCGCTGGGTCCAGAAGTGCTCCCGCAGCGGATGGGATTCGACCAGCGCCCGCAGTTCCGGCAGGACGTCCGCGTGGCGGCCCACGGCCAGGTCCGCGTCGATGCGGAGTTCGAGCGCGGACAGGCGCTGTTCCTGCAGCGTGGGCCGCAGCTCCGGGAAGACGTCACCTGGCAGGTCGCAGAGCGGATCTCCGCGCCACAGCTCCAGAGCTTGACGCAGCAGTACCGCAGCCCGCTCGGCCGTGCCCTGCTCCAGCGCGGTTCGGCCGAGACGGACGAGAGAGGTGAAGCGGCGAACGTCCAGCGTCTCCGGGTCGGTTTCGATCAGGTATCCGCGGTGGTGAGTCCGCAAGGGGCCGGTGTCGGCGGGGGCGCCCAGCGCCCGACGCAGCCGCAGCACGTAGTTCTGAAGGGTGTTGCGGGCGCGAAGCGGTGGGGCCTCGCCCCACAGGCGGTGGACCAGGGTGTCGACGGTCACCACCCGATCGGCTTCGACCAGCAGAGATGCCAGCAACATCCGCAGCATGGCGGCACCGACGTGTACCGGTGCACCGGACTGCCGGACCGACAGTGGCCCGAGGATCCCGAACTCGTATGTGCTTCTCACTGCTCCCCCGGCGGGCGTTCGCCCAGACGCGGCACACCCTACAACAGCAAGTGACCGTCTGGATACTCGTAGTAGTGGCGCGAGGCCGTCGAGTGACCGGCGCGCGACCGGGGTGACGGCCTTGGAGGAGATCGTGGAGTCCTTCCCGCACCGCCACCTCGGAGGTCGTCATGCACCCCCCTGTCCCCTTGGGCCGCACCCTGTCTCCGGAACGGAGAACGGGTGTCGATCCGGTGACGCCGACGTTGGGCGAGCATCTGGCCGGACAGCTTCAGCGACTGCTCCATGCCGCGGACGTGACCTGCCCTCGGGCACAAGACGCTGTGCGGCTGCTGCCCGGACTGCTGGGCCCTGCGGCAGGACGTCCCCTGGATGCCGGACCGCCCTCGCCGTCCTTCGTCAGTGACGATCACTCACCGGCCGAGTTGTCCGTGTCGTTCGCCGCGGACGGCGCGCCGACGGTACGGGTGCTGGTCGAGCCGGGCTGCACCGCGGGAAGCGTCACCGACAGCGGCCGCACGGGGCTGCTGGCCCTGGACCGGTTGGCGACCTGCTGGGACTTCGCCGCGGAGCCCGTCGACCGGGTCGCGGACCTCTTCCTTCCTTCCGCGGCCCGTGGCCCCTTCTCTCTGTGGTGCGCCATGGACCTGCGCCAGGGAGGGCCGCCCGGCGTCAAGGTCTACCTCAACCCCGAGGCCCACGGCAGCGACAGCGCCGCCGAAGTCGTCGAAGAGGCGCTGGTCCGCTTCGGGTTTCGGTGGGCATGGCGGGCGCTCATGGCTCGTGCCGCGTCCTGGTGCCCGGACCGCGGCCGGCTGTTGTTCCTCGCACTGGATTTGGGGCACTGGCAGGAACCACGGGTGAAGCTGTACATCGCCCATCAGGGCTTCTCCGTCGCGGAAGCGGAAGCCGTGGCCGGGCTGCTGCCCGGCGGCCGCCCTCGACGTGTGGGGGACTTCTGCCGCACGGTCGGCGGCGGCGCCCGTTGTTTCGACGGTCTGCCGCTGGTCTCGTGCCTGTCCTTCACCCGACGGGACAGGGAACGTCCCAGCGGCCACACCCTGCACGTCCCGGTCCGCGACTACGCCCGTGACGACCGTGTCGCCCGCGACCGCGCCGCCGCCGTGCTGGGCGCGCGCGGCGGGGACGCGCACCCGCTGGACAAGGCGCTCGCCGCCATGACGTCCCGCCGCCTGTCCGACGGTGTGGGGCTCATCTCCTACGTCTCACTCGCCCGGACCACCAGCGGCCCGCCGCGCGTGACCGTCTATCTCTCACCCGAGGCGTACGCCGTCCACCCGCCGCGGGAGCAACAGCGCGACACCGCCGCCGGTGGGCACGGGTGACCACCGCACCCCCCCATCTCTGAAACACCGTGCCCGCGGATCCACTCGTGCCCCGCGGGCGCCGCACCCAGGAGCAACGTCATGGAGCCATACCGGATCAAGGCCGTCGAACCGATTCCCACGACGACCCGTGAAGAGCGCGAGACGGCTCTCCGCCGTGTCGGGTACAACCTGTTCGGACTCCGCGCAGAGGAGGTGACGATCGACCTGCTGACGGACTCGGGTACCGGCGCGCTGTCGGCGGCACAATGGGCGGCCGGCGTGGCCGGGGACGAGTCGTACGCCGGATCGCGTTCATTTCACCGCTTCCGCGAAGTCGTCTCGGAGCTGACTTCGTATCCGCACGTTCTGCCGGTCCACCAGGGCCGGGCCGCGGAGCGCGTTCTGTTCTCCGCACTCTTGGCACCCGGCCGGATCACCCTGAGCAACACCCACTTCGACACCACCCGCGCCAATGTGGAGCTGAGCGGGTGCCAGGCCCGTGACCTGCCCTGCCCCCGGGCGCGGAACCTGCACAGTCCTGAACCGTTCAAGGGCGACATCGACTTGGAGGGTCTGGCGGGCCAGCTGTCCGGCCCGGACGCCTCCCGTATCGCCCTTGTGATCATGACGCTCACCAACAACGGCGAGGGCGGCCAACCCGTCTCCATGGACAATCTGACCCGTGCCGCCGCCCTTTGCCGGGAGCACGGCGTCCCGTTCTTCCTTGACGCCGCCCGCTTCGCCGAGAACGCCTACCTGGTCACCCAGTACGAGGCCGGATACGGCAGCCACAGCCCGACGGACGTCGCCAGGAGGGCGTTCCGGCTCGCGGACGGCTGCCTCATGAGCGCCAAGAAGGACGGCATCGTCCATATCGGCGGCTTCCTGGGCCTGCGGGACGAGGCACTGGCCCGCCGGTGCGAGCTGACGCTCATCGCCACGGAGGGCTTTCCGACCTATGGCGGACTCGCCGGGCGAGACCTGGAGATGATCGCCCAGGGGCTGACCGAGGCCCTGGACCCCCGCTACCTGCGTTCCAGGGCCGAGGCGGCCGCCCACCTCGCGGGGCTGTGCCGCGGAGCAGGCGTCCACCTGGTTGAACCCCCCGGCCTGCACGCGCTCTACCTCGACGCGGGTGACCTCCTCCCGCACATCGCCCCGCATCGCTTCCCCGGCCACGCACTTGCCTGCGCGCTGTACCTGGAGGGCGGTATCCGTTCGGTGGAGCTCGGCTCCCTCTACCTCGGCCGGGAGGACAGCAACGGGGACCCGGTCACCACCGCCCCGTACGAGCTGCTGCGACTCGCGCTTCCCCGCCGGACGTACACCCGAAGCCACTTGGACCACGTCGGACGGACACTGGAGGCGGTGGTGAAGAACAAGGACCGTGTCCCGGGCTACCGCGTCGTCGAACACGTTCCGCTCCTGCGCCACTTCCGCGCAGGACTGGAGCCCGTGCCTGCCGGATCAAGGACCGGGTGAGACGCGACCGAGGCCGAGTCCGTCGGGCAGCACGAGGCGGCTTTGCCGACTGCTGCGGCAGCCGGGATCCGAGCCGCTGATCCCGTACGTCGGGACCCGTGGGCCCGGCCATCGGCGGTCACCTCCGGATCTCATCCGTGCCCAGCCGGCGTGGTCCGGTCTCCGGGTCGTCCCCGAGGACCGCGATGCCCAGGGGGCGCTCTCCGACGGGCAGGCGCGTCACCCGGCCAGTGCCGGTGTCAACGACGCTCAGGCCGTTCCAGTAGCCGTCGCGGGTGAAGCCGCCCGACACGAAGGCGGTGCGGCCGTCGGCGGACACGGCGACCGACTCGTGCGGGCCGTCCAGGCCGATGACGCGTTCGCTCCCGTCGGGCGAGCGGACGGTCAGGGACGGTCCGTCGTCCTCGGACGGATCGATCGGGCCGGTCCCCACCACGTAGAGCGTGCCGTCCGGTCCGGCCGCGACGCCGTGCTGGTGGGTGTTGGCCGTCATGTCCTCGATCCGGACCCGGCCGGTGCCGGGATCGACCACGGCCAGCCGCTCGCCCTCGAACGGCAGCAGCAGCGCCCCGTCGGACGGGCGTACGGCGGTGTAGTGGGGCTTGAGCCAGGAGCCGAGGCCGCCCTCCGTGCCGTACGGGGCGACCTCGACGCGGCGCGTCGACCAGTCACCGGTGTCGACGACGGTCACGTCGAAGGAGTCGTGGTTGGTCGTGTAGACGTGCCGGCCGTCGCGCGACACGTCCACGTCGAAGGGGCGGCGGCCGACCGGCACGGTCTCCGTCACCTCGCGCCGCCCGGTGTCCACGACCTCCAACGTGCCGTTGCCGCCGGGCACGTTGACCCCGACGTAGAGACGGCCGCCGTCCGGGGACAGGGCGATCCCCATGCCTCCGCCCCGGTACTCGCCGGTCGTCACGGGGCCGGTGCCGGTCCGGTAGGGGATCAGGGCGGTGCGCTCGCGAGTATGGGTGTCCACCGCGGCCACGCCCTCCGCAGTGGCCACCCACGCCGTGCCGTCGTCGCCGAGAGCGATGCCGTACGGGGCCGTCCCGACCCGCACCGAGCCCAGATCGGCCGCCGCGCCCCGGCGGCCGGGGTCGACGAAGGTGACGGTGTCGGCGCCGAAGTCCGTGACCAGCAGGGCCCCTTCGGAGGTGCGGGCCGTTCCGGTGCCGTGGTCCGGCGCCCGGTGGGGGGAGGACACCGGCGGCCGCGGCGGCTCCGGCGCCGTGCCGTCGTCGGCCGTCGTGCATCCGGACAGCGTCGCCGTGACGGCGGTCAGCAGGACCAGGGGACCCGCGAGGGTACGTCGTTTCACCGCCGCCCACCTTCCCCGTGCCCGCGGGCGCCGTTCGTCTCCGCGCGCCGCAGCAGGTCCGCCATGGCATCGAAGCCCCTGCGCTCGGCGTGGGCGCGCGCGGTGACACCGTCGCCGTCCGGCAGCAGGGGATCGGCGCCCGCGGCGATCAGGGCCGCCACCACGTCCTGGTGGCTGCGGTCGCCGTCGCCGAGGATGACCGCTTCGAGGAGCGCCGTCCAGCCGAGCCGGTTGACGTGGTCGACGTCGATCGCGGTCTCGGCGAGCACCGCCCGCACGTAGGCGACGTGGCCGCGTTCACTCGCCGGGATCAGCGACACGCCGCCGAAGCGGTTGGTCAGCGTCACGTCCGGACCCCCGGGCAGCAGGGCCCGCATCATCGCCACGCTGCCCGTGACGCCGGTGACCAGCCACGGGCTGTCCTCGCGCGAGTCCTGCGCGTCGACGTCGGCCCCGGCGGCCACCAGGAGCCCGGCGATCTCGACCCGGTCGGCGAGGGCGGCCAGGAGGAGCGGGGTGCGGCCGTGCCCGTCCGGTGCCTCCAGGTCGGCGCCGGCCCGCAGCGCGGCGCGGACGGCACCGGCGTCGCCGCGCACGACGGCGGCCGGAAGATCGAGGTCCCCGGGGGTGGGTGGGGTGGCGTTCATGACGGGACGACTCCGCGGTGTCGGGGGCGAGTGTCCCCAGCCTCGCCCCTCGCGGCGGCCGAGAGGGTCGGCGTACGGGATCCTTCCGGGTGGCCGGGCGGAGGACGGGCCTGTCGTCCGATCGGTCGACCCCGGCCGGCCGACGGGTGATATACGGGTGCCGCGTCAGCCCAGCGGGAGGGGGAGCCGCGCGGCGAGCCCGCCCAGCGCCGTCGTCTCCGCCGCGGTCGGGGCACGCCGGCCCGTGCCCACCAGCAGCGCGTCCGCGTCGCCGAACGACCGGGGGAACTCCTCCCCGACGACCCGCTCCAGCAGCGCCCGGGCCCCGGCCAGCGCCTCGGCGGGAGGCGCGGCGGCGTCCGGGAGGTGGGCGACGAGGTCGAGGTGGTGCAGCGTCCACTCCAGGACGTACGCCGAGAGGTAGTCGCCCGCCGTGAGCACCTGGTCCTGGGTCTCCACGCGCCCGGCGGGGTCCGCGAGTCCTGCGGCGCGGTCGGCGGCCGAACCCACGTCGTCCAGATGGAACTTGAGCAGCCACGGCTCCTGGTAGGCGGCGGCCAGCCGGACGGTCAGCGCGTCCAACGGGTCGTCGCCCGTGGGGGGCTCGACGACGTTCCAGTAGGTCGCCGCCGACCGGGTCGGCTCCGCCGACGATGGGGTGGCCAGGGTGATCAGGACGTCCTGGGCGTCGATGACCAGGTGGCACACCAGGTCCCGCACGAGCCAGCCGGTGCAGCCGGACGGCCGTGCGAAGTCCTCGTCGGCGAGCCCGGCGACGGCCGTGCGCAGGGCCGCCCATGAGCTGGTGAAGAGATCCATGACCGCAAGCCAACAGCACCCGTGCCGCGGCGGCGACCGGTTTCCCGCCCGCCGCTGCCCGCCCGGCCGGTCAGGCCCCCGCAGGCGCCGCCGGTGCCTGAGCGGGTTCCTCCGGTGGTTCGACGAGTTGCTCGCGCACGTAGTTCCAGACCACCGCGATCAGCGCCGCGATCGGCACCGCGAGCAGACTGCCCACGATCCCGGCCAGGCTGCCGCCCAGCGTCACCGCCAGCAGGATCACCGCCGCGTGCAGACCGAGGCCGCGGCTCTGGATGATGGGCTGGAACACGTTGCCCTCCAACTGCTGTACGACGACGATGATCGCCAGCACGAGCAGCGCGTCCGTCAGACCGTTGGACACCAGCGCGATCAGCACCGCGACGAAGCCCGCGAACAGGGCGCCCACGATGGGCACGAACGCGGACACGAACGTCAGCACCGCCAGCGGCAGGACCAGGGGCACGTCCAGGATCCACAGCCCGAGTCCGATGAAGACCGCGTCGAGCAGGCCCACCAGTGCCTGCGAGCGGACGAAGGAGCCCAGGGTCTCCCAGGCGCGCAGGGCCACGGCCGGGACGTCGGTGGCCAGCCGGCCGGGCAGCTGACGGGTGAGCCACGGCAGGAACCGCGGGCCGTCCTTGAGGAAGAAGAACATCAGGAAGAGGCCCAGCACCGCGGTGATCAGACCGTTGACCACGGCGCTCACCCCCGTGGTCACGGCGGTCACCACACTGCCGACGCTGTCCTGGAGACGGGCCATGGCCGAGTCGAGCGCACCCGTGATCTGATCGTCGCCGATGTTCAGCGGGGGACCGGCGGCCCACTCGCGCAGCCGCTCGATGCCCTCGACCACACCGTCGGTCAACTCCCCGGTCTGGGACGACATCGGCACCGCGATCAGCGCCACGATGCCGAGGAGGGCCAGCAGGAACCCGACCGTGACCGTCGCCGCGGCGAGCGCGGGGCGCCAGCCGTGCCGGCGCAGGAAACGGGCCGCGGGCCAGGTCAGCGTGGTCAGGAGCAGACCGACTATCAGGGGCCACACGACCGACCACATGCGGCCGAGGAGCCACAGGGCCACCGCGAGCATGACGAGTACGATCAGCGACTCGGCAGAGACGCGGGCGCCGGTGCGCAGCGCGGCGCGGGTCCTCGCGGAACTCAATCTGGCAGACATGGGGGTCACCCTATGGGCAAGCTCCCACGTCCCCGGACGTGAGGGTCTGCGCGCGAACCCGCGCCGGGCTCAGCTCTCGGGCACCTTGACCCAGTCGAGGGTGCGCTCCACGGCCATCTTCCAGCCGGCGTACCCTTCCGCGCGCCGCTCCTCGGACCACTGGGGTTCCCAGCGCCTCGACTCGGCCCAGTGCGTGCGCAGTTCGTCGGTGTCCCGCCAGAAGCCCGTCGCGAGTCCCGCCGCGTAGGCCGCGCCGAGCGCGGTGGTCTCCGCGACGACGGGTCGGCTGACCGGGACTCCGAGGACGTCGGCCTGGATCTGCATGCAGAGGTCGTTCGCGGTCACACCGCCGTCGACCCTGAGCACGTCCAGGTGGACGCCGGAGTCCTGCTCCATGGCCACGACGACGTCGCGGCTCTGGTAGCAGATGGCCTCCAGCGTCGCCCGTGCCAGGTGCGCGTTGTCGTTGTACCGGGCGAGCCCGACGATCGCGCCCCGGGCGTCGGAGCGCCAGTACGGGGCGAACAGGCCGGAGAAGGCGGGGACGAAGTACATGCCGCCGTTGTCCTCGACGGAACGGGCCAACTCCTCGCTCTCGGCCGCGGTCTTGATGATCTTCATCTGGTCGCGCAGCCACTGCACCGCCGAACCCGTCACGGCGATGGAGCCCTCCAGCGCGTAGACCGCAGGGCTGTCGCCGAACTGGTAGGCCACCGTGGTGAGCAGGCCGTGCTCCGAACGGACCAGCTCCGTGCCGGTGTTGAGGACCAGGAAGTTGCCGGTGCCGTAGGTGTTCTTGGCCTCGCCGGGCGAGAAGCAGACCTGCCCGACGGTCGCCGCGTGCTGGTCGCCGAGGACGCCGGTGATGGGAACGGCGGCGCGCAGCGGCCGGGAGGTCCGGGTGGTGCCGTACGCCTCCCGGTGCGAGGAGGGGTTGATGGTGGGCAGCATGCTCCGCGGGATGCCGAAGAAGCCCAGCAGCTCTTCGTCCCAGTCGAGCGTCTCCAGGTTCATCAGCATGGTGCGGCTCGCGTTGGTCACGTCGGTGGCGTGGATGCCGCCGTCGGGACCGCCGGTCAGGTTCCACAGCACCCAGCAGTCCGTGTTGCCGAACACGGCGTTCCCCTGCTCGGCCGCCTCGCGGACGCCGTCGACGTTCTCCAGGATCCACTGGATCTTCCCGCCGGAGAAGTACGTCGCCGGGGGCAGCCCGGCCTTGCGGCGGATGACGTCGCCCCGTCCCGAGCGCTCCAGGTTCGCCGCGATGGCGTCGGTGCGCGTGTCCTGCCACACGATGGCGTTGTAGTAGGGACGGCCGGTGCGCGGGTCCCAGACCACCGTCGTCTCGCGCTGGTTGGTGATGCCGATGGCCGCCAGGTCGCTGCCCGACAGGCCGCCGTTGCGCAGCGCGTTCTGCATCACCGAGTTGGTGCGCTCCCAGATCTCGACCGGGTCGTGCTCCACCCACCCGGAGCGCGGCAGGATCTGCTCGTGCTCCAGCTGGTGCTTCGCGACCTCGTTGCCGCCGTGGTCGAAGATCATGAATCGGGTGCTGGTGGTCCCCTGGTCCACCGCGCCGATGAAGTCCGCCATGGTTGTGCCGCCTCTCCGGCCGGTGTCAGCCTTCTGATGCCGGGACACGACCCGGCGGTTCGGGCTCGGCGGTCGGCAGGAACCGGCCGACGAACACCTTGTACAGACCGGCGCCGAGCACGCCGCCGATCAGCGGACCGAGGATCGGCACCCAGAAGTAGAGATTTCCGTACTGATCTCGCCACGCGCCCCCGTACCCGGTGAGGAAGCTGGCCAGCCGGGGGCCGAAGTCACGGGCCGGGTTGATGGCGTAGCCGGCGTTGGTGCCGTAGGCCATGCCGATCGCGACCACGATCAGGCCGATGATGAAGGCGCCCAGGTTCGCGCCCGGCGGGGTGTTCAGCATGTCGGTGACGGCCAGGATCAGCAGCAGCAGGATGGCGGTGCCGATGACCTGGTCGCGGAACGCGCCCCACTCGTGCACCGGGAGCGCCGGGTTGCCGTTGGCGGGCAGGGTGGAGAACACCGTCTGCGTCTTGATGGTGTGCCCGGGGTCGGCCTTCGCCAGGGCCTCGCTGTAGTTCCAGCGGACGATGAGGGCCGCCACGAAGGCGCCCGCCGTCTGGGCCAGCGCGTACGGGAGCACCTTGCGCCAGGGGAAGCCCTTGAAGGTGGCGAGGGC
Source organism: Streptomyces sp. NPDC107500 (assembly GCF_055582785.1). Taxonomy (NCBI): domain Bacteria; kingdom Bacillati; phylum Actinomycetota; class Actinomycetes; order Kitasatosporales; family Streptomycetaceae; genus Streptomyces; species Streptomyces sp. NPDC107500. Next base: position 283,872 of record NZ_JBVJPF010000004.1, on the reverse strand, counting down.
GAGGGTCACCGCCGGGTTGAGGTGGGCGCCGCTCAGCCGGGCCGCCACGTAGACGCCGAGCGTGACGCCGAAGCCCCACGCCCAGGCGATGCTGTCGTGGTCCCCGAGGCCGCCGGCGGGGTCGGTGAGGGCACCGCCCGCCGCGACCTGGGCGACCACGCCGCATCCGAAGAGGATGAGGATCATCGTGCCGGCGAATTCCGCCGACACTTCACCGATAAGACCGTGTCTTTTGAGCCGCTCAGCCATGGAAGCTCACCTTCCGCCGGCATGACCGGCTGTCGACTGTTCGAGCCTCTCCTCGGACAGACTAAGGTCGCTTCCGGCAAACCGCACATAAGGGACAGACGTGACGAGCGGTCACCCCGTATGCGGGTGCCCTGCGTTTCCCCTCACGCCTGCGGGCGGACGGCGTCGAGTGCCGGGGCGATGACGGCGAAGGCCCGCTCGGTCAGTTCCACCGGGTCCTCGGTGCCGTCGCTGTCGCTCCAGCGGTGCAGCACGGTGTTGAACGCGGTCAGCGCCATCCCCGCGGCCAGTTGGGGATAGAGGTCGACGTCCGGGTCGGTGCCCGGGCGGCGGGCCAGCTCCGCCGTCAGGTCCTCGCGCCACTGTCCCTGCCGCTCCAGGAAGCGGGCGTGCAGGGCCGGGGTGCGCAGAATCAGCTGGACCACCCGCAATGCTCTGTCCGAGTGATCGGCGCAGGCGGCGACGGGGGCCGAAAGGGCGTTCCGCAGCGCTACGGAGGGGCGTTCCGTGGTGGGGCGGTCGGCCAGTTCCTGGTGGATCCCGGCGCCCATGTCGGTCAGGAACTGGACGACCACGTCCTCCTTGGACGCGAAGTACCGGAAGAACGTCCTCTTGGACACTCCCGCCGTGCTCGCGATCTCGTCGATGGTGACCGCGTCGAACCCCTTCGAGGCCAGCAGTTGCAGCGCCGCCTCGGTCAGTTCGTCCGAGACGAGTTGACGCTTGCGCTGGGCCAGGCTGGCTTCCGGGCGAGAGTTCACCGGTTCATCGTACCTCCATGCCTCGCATGACACCAAGTCGCTCTGTTGACACTTGGTGCCATGGGCGGCATGGTGAGCCACATGACACAGCAGCGACGTTGGACCGCCGAGCGGATCGCGGACCAGACCACCCGGGTGTTCGTCGTCACCGGGGCCGGCAGCGGCCTGGGCCTGGCGACCACCCGGGCACTCGCCGAGCGCGGCGGACACGTGATCCTCGCCGTACGCGACGAGGAGAAGGGACGGCGGGCGGTCGCGCGGATCTCCGCCGGGACGCCGGGCGCCCGCCTCGAGGTGCGCCGGCTCGACCTGGCCGACCTCGACTCGGTGCGGGCCTTCGCCCAGGGGGTGCGTGCCGACCATCAAAGGGTCGACGTGCTCCTCAACAACGCCGGCATCATGGCGCCGCCCCGGCGACTGAGCGCGCAGGGGCACGAGTCGCAGTTCGCCTGCAACCACCTGGGTCACTTCGCGCTCACCGGCCTGCTGATGGACCTGCTCGCCGGAGCGAGGGACCCCCGTGTGGTGACGGTGACGTCCGCCAACCACCGGCAGGGGCGCCTCTTCCTCGACGACCTCACCGGTGAACGCCACTACTCACCCATGGGGTTCTACAACCAGTCGAAGTTCGCGAACGCCGTCTTCGGACGGGAGCTGCACCGGCGACTGGCCAGCGCCGGCAGCCCGGTGCGCAGCGTCCTCGCGCACCCCGGCTACAGCGCCACCGGCCTTCAGACGAGCGCGCCGGTCGCCACCGTGCGGCTCCTGTTCGGCCGCGTTCTCCTTCCGCTGGCCCAGTCCGCCGAGCGGGGCGCCCTCCCGCAGCTGTACGCGGCGACCGACCCGGGCGCGCTGAGCGGCGATTTCCTGGGCCCGGACGGCCCGGGCGAGCTGAGGGGCGGACCGACGCGGGTACGGCTGTCGCCGGCGGCGGACGACGAAGCCACCGGCCGCCGGCTGTGGGAGCTGTCGGAGCGGCTGACCGGCGTCCGGTACCCGCTCTCGTCCACGGCCGTCTGAGACCGGCCACTCAGGGGGCGATCGGCAGCCTGCGCTTGTGGTCGGTCTGGCGATAGCGGGTGACGATCCTCTGGAACGTCTCGTCCTTGACCGGCTTGCCCTCCAGGAAGTCGTCGATCTCCTCGTAGGTCACGCCGAGGGCGTCCTCGTCGGCCTTGCCGGGGTCGAGGGACTCCAGGTCGGCCGTCGGCACCTTGCCCACCAGCTCGGCGGGCGCCCCCAGCCGGTCCGCCAGGGCACGCACACGGCGCTTGGTGAGACCGGTCAGCGGCACCAGGTCGGCGGCGCCGTCGCCGAACTTCGTGAAGAAACCGGAGACCGCCTCGGCCGCGTGGTCGGTGCCCACGACCAGGCCCTGGTGCGCCCCGGCCACCGCGTACTGGGCGATCATGCGCTGCCGGGCCTTGATGTTCCCGTGCACGAAGTCCTGGTGGTGGTCGTCGCGGAACGCCACGTCGGCGGCGAGCAGGGCGTCGAGCGCCGCGTCGCTCGCGGGCCGGACGTCGACGGTCAGCACCTGGTCGGCCTGGATGAAGGAGAGCGCGAGCTGGGCGTGGTGCTCGTCGGCCTGGACGCCGTGCGGCAGCCGCATCGCGTAGAAGCGCGCCTCGTGACCCGCGGCCCGGGCCCGCTCCACGGCGAGCTGGCACAGCCGGCCCGCGGTGGTGGAGTCGACACCTCCGCTGATGCCGAGCACGAGGGACCGCAGCCCGGTGGAGGTCAGCCGGTCGGCCAGGAAGGCCACCCGGCGTTCGATCTCCCGGTCGGCGTCGAAGGTCTCCGCGACCTCGAGTTCCCGGGCGATCTCCAGTTGCAGGGCGATGGACGCCGGCTCGCTCATGCCGCTCCTTGTTCGATGTGCAGGGCCTCGGCCACTCACCCTACCGAGCGATGGCCGCCGACCCGGAGCGGGAGACGCGGGGCGGCCGTCAGGGGCCGCCCCGCGCGCTCGCCGGTCAGGTGAGCGGTTCCACCCGGATGTTCCGGAAACGGACCTTGTTCCCGTGGTCCTGCAACCGGATCGCCCCGGCCGCCGGTGTCTCGGCCCGGCCGGAGGCGGTGGGCCCGTCGAGGACGATGTCGTCGTGGACCTTCTCGCCGTTCCAGACCACCGTCACCCGCGCGTCGGCGGTCTTGCGGCCGGTGTCGTCGAAGCGGGCGGCACGGAAGACGACGTCGTACGTCTGCCAGGTCTCCGGGGCCGCGGCCGCGTTGGTGTCGGGTGCCTTCTTGAGATAGATCGCACCTGCCTCGTTGGTGTCCAGGGTGGTGTCACCGTAGGAGTCGAGGATCTGCAGCTCGTAGCGGTCCTGGAGGAAGATGCCGCTGTTGCCGCGGTCCTGTCCGGTCACGTCGGGCGGCAGCAGCGGGACGCGGAACTCCAGGTGCAGCTTGAAGTCCTGGTAGGCGTCCTTGGTGCGGATGTCACCGCAGCACACCTCCATCGACTTCTCCTCGGCGAGCGGCCAGGCCACTCGCCGTCCGTCCGTGTGCTGCCACTGCTGCTGCGAGGCCGCGGTGCCGTCGAACAGGGCGACGCGGGCGCCCCTCGGGTGCACGGTCACCAGGTCGAGGTTGACGTGGCCGGTGTCCCCGGCGTCGTACCGGTAGGACACGGTGTTGTGGCCCGCGCGCAGCTTCAGCCGTTCGGTGCGCGTGGACCAGGTGTCCCAGTCCCCGGTGGAGTCGAGGCGCGTCTGCCGCACCTTCTTCCCGTTGGCGTACAGGGACAGCGACTTGGTGCCCTCGAAGGGGTTGGGGCCGTTGGAGTAGCGCAGGCCCACGTCGTAGGTGCCCGACTTCGGGACGGTCACGTCGAACGTGGTGGCGACCTCGCCCTCGGTGGCGTAGCGGTCGACGAACCCGCTGCCGGAGTAGCCCGCGTGGTCGGTGTTGATGCCGGCCTTGCCCGTCAGGCGCGCCTCCTCGGCCTCGTACAGGGTGGCCGGCGGGGGCTGCTTGCCGGGCATCTCGTTGAGCGTGTACCAGGCCTCGGTGCTCCACAGCGCCTCACCGGACGCCGAGCTGAAGGGCCGCGGGGAGCGGACGTGCACCACGCGGTCCGGCTTGAGCCCGTCCAGCCGCAGCCGCACGGTCCGCCCGTCGCCGGAGAGGGTCGCCGAACGCACCGCCAGCTCCTCCTCGGCGATCTTCGGGCCGCCGTAGTCGGCGGTCGGCGTGTAGCCCCACTGCTCGACCTGGTAGCGGTCGGCGAGTTCCGCGGCGGTCTCCTCGGAGACCGGCTGGGTGTACGTGAGGTCGAAGCCGCCCGGTACGGCCCGCATCTTCTGGATGTCGAAGGTGTTGCCGCCGTTCGGCGTCAGCTTCTGCAGACCGAACTTCAGCTTGCCCTCCTGCCCCCAGTTGCCGTCCGCGCCGAGACCGCCGGCGTAGACCGCGCCGTCGGGGCCGACGGAGATCCGGTTGACCCCGGCCTCCAGGCCCTGGGTGTAGCGGAAGACGGCGCCCTGGTACTGGCCCCGCACCTTCTCCAGGTAGGCGCGCTGGAGGCCGCCGTAGGTGACGTCGCCGATCAGCATCTGACCGGCGAAGGTGCCCTTGCTCACGTACAGCGGCGTGGAGGGCGAGTTGCCGATCTCGTTCTGCGGCAGCCACAGCACCGGTTCGGTGACCGGGGACTTCTCGAAGGGGCCCGCGGGCTCGGTGTAGTGGTTGAAGAAGCGGTCCTGCTTGACGTGGACGAGCTTCGAGGACGGCAGCCATCCGCCCTGGTTGTCGGTGGCGAAGAGGTCGCCGCCGGGGCCCCAGCCGATGCCGTTGGGCGTGCGCAGCCCGCCCGCGACCGGGCTGATCTTCCCGGTCTTCTTGCTGATCCTGTACGTCGTCCCGCGGCCCGGCGCGGGCTGCGGTGTGGTGGTCGCGCCGCCGAGGTCGATGGCGACGGAGAGGTTCACGTAGAAGTACCCGTCGCGGTAGAGCAGCCCGAAGGCGAACTCGTGGAAGTTGCCGCCGTACGGCCAGGTGGCGACCGTGCGGTACTCGTCGGTCACCTCGTCGCCGTCCTCGTCGACCAGCCGGGTGAGTTCGTGCTTCTGCGACACGTAGAGCGCGCCGTCGACGTACTTGATGCCCATCGGCTCGCGCAGCCCCTCGGCCACCTTCTTGACGGTGACCTTGTCGCGGCTGGTCGCGCCGGTGACGTTGTCGAGGAGGTACACCTCTCCGGCAACGTTGTCGGTGCCGCCCCAGGTGCTGATCGCGAGACGTCCGTCGGGCAGCCAGTCCATGCCGGTGACCTGGGGCTCGAATCCGTCGGGGCGCAGGTCGGTGAGGGTGAGGTCGGGGCGCACCGAGGTGAGCGGCAGGCCGTCGCCGGGGGTGTCGGTGCCCGCCTCGCACTCCTTGCGGCCCGGCGCCGTCACCCGGACGACCCCGGCGTCGGTGCTCAGCGCCTCCCGCGGTACGACGCCGAAGGCGCTCTCGCCCGGCGGCATCCAGGACAGTTGCAGCTGCTGGCCGCCGCCGCGGTCGAAGTGCTCGACGCGCAGCGGGTGCGCGCCGGCGGTGAGTTCGACCGTGCCGTCCTTCGGCTCGGCGCCGTGCAGGCCGTCGTGGTCGATCACGGTGGCGCCGTCCAGCGTGAGCCGGGAGCCGTCGTCGCTGACGAGCCGGAACGCATAGGTGCCGTCGCGGGGGGCGACCAGGTAACCGGACGCCTCCGTCACGAAGTTGTCGGCGATGCCGCCGAAGTCGGCTGTACTGGACCAGTCGACTGTCGGCATCAGCTTGTCGTGGTTGGGGGTCTGGCCCGGTTTGAGGGTGCACAGCTCGTTCAGGGGCGTCTGGACGTCGAACACCCGCATGGTGACCCCGGGTTCCTGCGGCGGGATGTCCGCCGGGGCCGCGGAGGAGGCCGGGGCCGCCAGGACGCCGCCGACGGACACTGCTGACGCCAGCAGGAGGATGAGGTGTCTTCGGGCGCGCGAGAACAGCCGTGGGGGCATTGGTCCTCCATTGGGTGGGGACCGGACTGTGCCGGAAAGCGCTCCGGTCATGAGCGGCAGGACGGTGGTTCCGCCGCAAAGGTAGGAGACTTCCGCTTGGCATGTCCATACTTTGTCATCGATGTGTTCAAAGTTCCCGGCGCTCGAAGTGGGCCGCCCCGCCGCGTGGTTGGGGGGCTACTTGGACTCGAGGCGCCCGGCCGCGTGCGGTCCCGCCGTCAGCTCGTCGCCCGCCGCCCGCCAGGCCGTGTCCTCCGCGTACAGCGCGCCGCGCAGGTAGGCCCGGGTGAGCCGCTGCACCGCGGCCACCCGCCCGGGGTTCTCATCGGTGGTCTCGGCGACGTCGTACCCGGCGATCCCGCCGAGACCGTGCTCCGCGTCGAAGAGGGTGAGCAGGGACTTGGGGCCCGGTGCGAGGGAGTAGGGATCGGCGTGCCATTCGGGCCCGCCGGTCGTCAGGTGGGGCGAGTCGTCCTTGTCGCCGGCGACCACGAGCGCGGGTGTCGTCATCGTGGAGAAGTCCGTCGTCAGCAGGAACGGCAGGTTCGCCGCCGCCCAATCGCTGAGGGCGTCGCCGCCCCGGCCGGGCGCGGCCAGCAGGACGCCCGCCTTGATGCGGGGCTCGGTGAGGTCCACCTCCGTGCCGTTGTCCGGATCGGTGAGCCGGGCGCCAAGGAGCAGGCTCGCGGTGTGCCCGCCCATCGAGTGCCCGGCCACGGCGACCCGGTCCCGGTCCAGCCGGCCGGAGAGCTGGGGGACCGCCTCCTCCAGGACGTCGAGCCGGTCGAGGACGTGCGTCATGTCCTCGGCGCGGGAGCGCCAGAACATGGGTGCGCCGGGGGTGCCGGGGTCCAGGCCGAGGCTCCGGGAGCTGAGGTGGGTCGGCTGGATCACGACGAAGCCGTGTGCCGCCCAGTAGTGGGCGAGGGGTGCGTAGCCGTTGAGGGAGGAGAGGTGGTTCGACCGGCCCTGTCCGTGCGAGAGGAGGACGACCGGCAGCCCGCCGCCGGTGACGGGCGCGGAGACCCGGACCTGGAGGTCCACGGCGCGGCCGGGGGCGGGCAGCGTGACCGGGGCGACGGAGAGCACGGGTGTGGGAAGCGTCGTGTGCACGGTGAGGTGTCCTTCGCACGGCAGGAAACGAAACGGTGTCCCGTTTAATATACGGAACACTGTCCCGTTTGGTCAACGCGCGATGTCCGCGGGAGGCTCCGGCTCCCGGCGCTGCGCCCGGACGCGGCGGTGACTCCACACGAGCAGGGCGAAGAGGACGCAGCCGGAGATGATCAGACTGGCCCCGGTGGCCCACCCGGAGAACGGCAGCTCGGGGAAGAGGCCCCACACCACTCCGGCGGCGAGGAGGAACAGACCCACGAGCACCGCCCCGGCGATCCGCCAGCGGGAGGAGACGCTCTCTTCGGCGGCGCGCATCGCCCGCGCCCGGGCGGGGGCGACGAACCGGTCCAGCGCCGGGATCGCGCGCGAGAGCAGCAGTACCCCCGCGAAGACGAGCAGCAGGCCCGGGCCGGGCAGCACCAGGAGGGCGACGCCGATCACCAGCAGAACGGCGCCGACGGCACCGAGTGCGGTCCGCCGGATCGATTCGACACCGCGCGCCATGTCGCTCCACTCTCCCGCGATCGCGATGGGCAAGAACTCCGGTTCGGCCGGCGTCCTCAACCCTAGGCAGGGTTCGCGGTGCGGGCGATTCCGGACGGGCGCGAGGGTTCCCAGACCGAGCAGTCGTGGGCGAAGAGGACGCGCCGGGGGTCGAAGTCGGCGAGCCGGTCCAGCCAGGGCCGGTACGCCGGGAGCGGCGGTGCCGTGCCGTGCAGCGCGGCCTCGCGGGCCAGCTGGTCCGAGCCGAACTCCGACGCGAAGTCGTGTGCCTGCCCCGCGAGGATCACGGTGCCGTCGTCCTGCCCGACGACCAGCGACTGGTGCCACGCGGTGTGCCCGGGGGTCGGGACGATCCGGACACCCGGCCAGACCTCGGCCTCGCCGGTCAGCTCCTCGTACACGGCGCCGGGGAAGTCGACGAGTTCGTCGAAGGTGTGGCCGCCCGCGCGGGCGGTGGCCAGCTCCACGTCCTGCACCAGGATCGGCCGGCCGGCCAGCAGGGGGTTCCCGCCGCAGTGGTCGAAGTGCAGGTGGCAGTTGACGACCAGGGTGATGTCGTCGGGGGCGGCTCCCGCCGCCGACAGCGCCGCCCACAGCCCCCGCCGCCGGGGCCGGTAGTGCGCCTCGGTCCCGGCATCGGCGCCACCCATCCCGGTGTCGAAGAGGAGGAGCCCCCGCTCGTGCCGCACCAGATACGCGAGCACGGGCTCGACCCGCGGTCGCGGCCCGCCGGTCTCCTCGGCCGGCCGGATGAAGTGTCCCAGGTAAAGACGGAGTACCGCCGGGTTCGTCGCCATCTCCCCATGGTCACGGGCGGTGTGAGCGGGGCGGCCGGGATCTGCCCACGGCAGAGCCGGAGTTGGACGCCCCATCGACGTACGAGGGCTTCACTGCTAAACCTGCACAGCAGCCCGCACCGTCGGTACCACCTGCACCACCTGCACCCACCCTCCAAGGAGGAGCATGTGAGAGCACGTCGCGCCGCAGTCCGATGCGCCTCGGCACTGGTCGCCGCACTCGCCCTGACCGCGAGTCTCGCCGGCCCCGCCGTCGCCGCGCACGAGGACGAGGCCCGGCCGGCCGCCACCACGGCCGACCCCGTCACGCACGAGGAGAACGACCGCGTCCCGGAGGGCTCGGTCTGGACCCAGCACTACTTCCCGTCCGCCGACCGCTCCGGCACCCGGCTCCACGCCGACGTCCTGCTGCCCGAGGGGATGACACGGCGTGAGAAGGTGCCGGTGATCCTGTCCGTCGGCCCGTACTTCGCCCACGCCGGCCAGACCGGACCGGAGGGGTGGACCCGCACCGGCCCGTCCGCCCGCTTCCAGGACTTCATCGAGGGCACCGACCTCTTCGATGAGGGCTACGCCTTCGTCATGGTGGACCTGCGCGGCTTCGGCGGCTCCACCGGCTGCCTCGACTGGGGCGGCCCCGGCGAGCAGGCGGACGTCCGGGCGGCGATCGACTGGGCGTCCCGGCAGCCGTGGTCCACCGGCGCGGTGGGCATGTACGGCAAGTCGTACGACGCCGTGACCGGACTCATCGGCAACAACCTGGACCAGCGCGCGCTCAAGGCCGTCGTCGCCCAGGAACCGCTGTGGGACATGTACCAGTACATCTACTCCAACGGCGTGCCCCGCCCGAACGTGACCGGAACGGCGAACGCCTACAACTCCATCGCCACCATGGCGCCCATGCCGGACGACGACCCGCGCTACCAAGCGGCCGCGCGGCACGAGGAGAGTCATCCGGAGTGCCTGACCGAGAACTCGGCCGGCTACCGAATATCCGACCAGCGGGACGAGCACTGGACCTCCCGTGACCTGGCGAGGATGGCGAAGGGCAGCGACACCCCGCTGTTCGTCACGCAGGGCTTCGTCGAGAACAACACCAAGCCCGAGGAGATGGAGGAGTACCTCGACAACCACAGGGGCCCCGAGCGCGGCTGGGTCGGCCAGTGGGACCACGTGCGCGGCGGGGACCGCACCAGTGACGGCCGCCTGGCGATGGGCCGCGAGGGCTGGTACGACGAGACCCTGTCGTTCTACGACCAGTACCTCAAGGGCGTGCGGCCGTCGGTGCGTTACCCGGCCTACGCCGTCGAGGACTCCACCGGCGCCTGGCGCGCCCAGCGCACCTGGCCGGTCACGGAGCGGTCGGTGACCCTTGCGCTCGGCGACGGCTCCTACGTCGACGACGGCGGGGCGTCCGCCCGCGCGGCGCTGGCCGCACCGGGGCGGCCGGCGCCCGCGGCACCGCCGCAGCCGACCGGCCGGTGGGACATGGAGAACGCCCCCGCGACCGAGCGCCCGGCCCCGGAAGGACTGGCCGCGGAGCTGGCGGAGCGTCAGCGGGACGGTGAGGTCGCCTCCAGCTTCTTCGTGTGGTCCGAGCCGCTGAAGAGGTCGGTACGGGTCACCGGCACCCCACGGCTGTCCCTGAAGGCGAAGGGCGAGGGCAACGTCATGCTCAAGCTGTACGACGTCGCCCCGGACGGCACCGCGGTCATGTTCGACGAACAGGTCTCCCTGGTGGACTCCGGCCGCCTGGCCGTCGACCTGAAGGCCACCGACTGGACCCTGGCCGCGGGGCACGTGCTGGCCGTGGAGATCGGGTCGATCCAGACCGGGTCCTGGCGGGACACCCCCTCCGGCGAGACGATCCGGGTCAGTGACGCCAGGCTGCGGCTCGCCCTCGACGACCCGGCCGACGACGTCGCCACCCCCGGTGACCGCTCGCCGTACCTGGACACCTATCTGAGTCAGTACACGGTGACCCTGCCGGCCGGGCCGGGGACATTCTCGGTGGTTCCGGGTCGCCGGCCGTGACAAGCTGTGCTCCTGATTGTCCGAGCCCAGGAGGTCGTCATGACTGAAGAGTCTTCATCGCAGGCAGGTTCGGAACCGGCGGAGGACGAGCGCCCCGCCCTGACACCCGACGAGGACGGCCAGTACGACCTGAAGGGCAAGTTCCGCGAGGCCCTGGAGCGCAAGCGCGGCAAACAGGCCGAGGCCGCGGCCCTCGCCGCCAACGCCGACGTGGCGAAGATCCGCGGCACCCACGGTCCGGCCGCCAGCCAGCGGTCGTTCAGGCGCAAGAGCGGCTGAGGCCGCGACCGGTCGTACGCGGCGGGGCCCGACCGTGGCAGCACGGTCGGGCCCCGTCCGTCGTGCGAGGCCGGTCACGGGCGGCTGGTCAGGTATCCGCCCATCGAGGTGAAGTACTCGGCCGCGGACAGCTCCCGGCCGTCCTCCGTCCGCACCCGCGTGATGGCCAGGCCGTGACTGCGGCCCGCCCGCGCGTCGGCTCCGGCGACGATCACCACGCCGTCGCCCTCGCGGTAGAAGACGCGGCCGGGCGTACCGCCGTAGCGGCCCCGCGAGACCACCGCGGCGAGCACCTCGAGCCGCCTGCCCCGGTGGAAGGTGAAGGCGCTGGGGTAGGGCTCGGACTGGGCACGCACCAGGCGCTCCAGATCCTGGGCCGGCCAGTTCCAGTCGATCCGGATGTCCTCGGCGGACCGCTTGTGGAAGAAGCTCGCCTGCGACCGGTCCTGCTTGGTGAACTCGGTCTGCCCGGCGGCGATGAGGCCCAAGGCGCCCACGGTGACCGGGGCGATGAGGTCGACCGTCTTGTGGAACAGGTCGGTCGCGGTGTCCGTCGGCCCGACCGGCACCGCCTCCTGCCGGACGATGTCGCCGGCGTCCAGCTCGTCGTTCATCATGTGCGCGGTGACGCCGACTTCGGACTCACCGTTGAGCAGGGCCCAGATCAGCGGGGAGAACCCGGCGTACTTCGGCAGCAGCGAGTCGTGCACGTTGAGCGTGCCGTGACGGGGGAGCCCGAAGATGCGCGGGGGGATCCAGGTCCGCCAGTTGTTGGCCACGATGATGTCCGGGTCCGCGTCCTTGAGGCGCTCGAACAACTCGTCGTCGTCGGGACGGTTGCGGATCAGCACCGGGACGCCGTGCTCCTCGGCGAGGTCGGCGACGGAGTCGCTCCAGATCTTCTCGTAGGCGTGCTCGCTCTTGGGGTGGGTCACGACCAGCACCACGTCGTGCTCGGAGTCCAGGAGGGCTTGCAGGGTCCGGTGCCCCCAGGTCTGGTAACCGAACATGACGACCCGCATGGGGTACCTCCTCAAGGCAGGGGCTGACCCGGCAAGTTGAGCAAGGCGTACCTTAGTGTGCAACGTTGGTGCGCAACACCCCAGTTGGTGGCCGTGCCCTCCGGTTCGCCCTATCGACAGCTTCAGATCCTTAGCTTAGGCTAACCTAAGTTTCCGGCGGCCAGCTCCGTCGGCATGTCCCATTCCGGCACCCCCCAGGCCTCACAGGCGACTGTCCCGCACGATGGGAGTGACATGTCACAGGTTCTTCCTGATGACGCAACGCTGGTCCACGACCTCATTGGCATCGGCTTCGGCCCGTCCAATGTCGCCATGGCGATCGCGATCCGCGAGCACAACGCACAGGCCGGCGGTCAGGAGGCGGTCAGCGCACGCTTCTTCGAGCAGCAGCCCCGCTTCGGCTGGCACCGCGGCATGCTGATCGACGACGCGACGATGCAGGTGTCCTTCCTCAAGGACCTGGTGACACTGCGGAACCCGGCGAGCGAGTTCAGCTTCCTCTGCTACCTGCAGAGCAAGGGCCGGCTGATCGACTTCATCAACCACAAGAACCTCTTCCCGCTGCGCGTGGAGTTCCACGACTACTTCGAGTGGGCCGCCGCCAAGGTCGACGACCAGGTCTCCTACGGCCACGAGGTGGTCGGCGTCGCACCCGTGGAGCGCGACGGAGCCGTCGACCACCTCGAGGTGACGGTCCGTTCGGGCCAGGGACTGGAGGTGCACCGGGCGCGCAACCTCGTCGTCGGCACCGGCCTGCGCCCCCTGATGCCGGAGGGCGTCGAGCGCGGCGACCGGGTCTGGCACAACTCCGAACTGCTGGCCCGGGTCGACGCGTTGGAGGGCACCTCACCCTCCCGGTTCGTGGTCGTCGGCGCCGGGCAGAGCGCCGCCGAGAACGTCGCCTACCTGCACCGCCGCTTCCCCGGGGCCGAGGTGTGCGCGGTCTTCGCCCGCTACGGCTACAGTCCCGCCGACGACAGCGGCTTCGCCAACCGGATCTTCGACCCGGCCGCCGTGGACGACTACTTCGCCGCGCCCGGCAGCGTCAAACGCCGGCTGATGGACTACCACGGCAACACCAACTACTCGGTGGTGGACATCGACCTGATCGACGACCTGTACCGGCAGATGTACCGGGAGAAGGTCCTCGGCACCGAGCGGCTGCGCTTCCTCAACGTCTCCCGGCTCACCGACGTCAAGGAGAGCTCCGACCGGGTCCGTGCCACCGTGACCTCCCTGGTCACCGGCGAGGAGACGCTCCTCGACGCGGACGTCGTGGTCTTCGCCACCGGCTACCTCCCGGCCGACCCCCTCGGACTGCTCGGCGAGGTCGCGGACCGCTGCCTGCGCGACGACGAGGGCCTGGTGCGCGTCGAGCGCGACTACCGCGTCGCCACCGACCCCGCACTGCGCTGCGGCATCTACCTCCAGGGCGGTACGGAGCACACGCACGGCATCACGTCGTCGCTGCTGTCCAACACCGCGATCAGGGTGGGCGAGATCCTGGAGTCCCTGGTCGACCGGAACCTGAAGTCCGCCTCCGACGAGGCCCGGACCATCGCCGACGGAGCCGGCGGCGGCGCGCGTTAGTGTACGTCGCCATGACCACGACTGCGGCCCAGCGCCCCGCGCCCGGGGGCACGACGGAGGCCCGTCGCCGACGGGTCGCCGGTTTGGGCGTACTCGCCGTGCTGCTCGTGCTCGCGGCGGCGGCCTCGTTGGCCGTCGGCGCGCGGGCGTTGACCCCCGCCGAGGTCTGGCACGGGCTGACGGCCGCACCCGAGGCCGACCAGCGGCTCACCGAGATCAGGCTCATCGTGCGGACCGTGCGGGTGCCCCGCACGGTCCTCGCGGTCGTGGCGGGCATCGCCCTCGGTGCCGCCGGGGCGCTGATCCAGGGGTACACCCGCAACCCGATCGCCGACACCGGGCTGCTGGGGATCAACGCCGGCGCCTCCTTCGCCGTGGTCTCGGCGATCGCCCTGCTCGGCCTGACCGACCCGTTCCTGTACGTCTGGCTCGCGTTCCTCGGCGCCGGGCTCGCCGGTGCCGTGGTGTTCGGGCTGTCGAGCATCGGCCGGGGGGCGGGCAACCCGCTGACGCTCGCCCTGGCCGGTCAGGGGATCGCGGTCTTCCTCGCGGCGATGACCACCGCGGTCTCCCTGACGGACAAGGCCTCGCTGAACGCGCTGCGGTTCTGGAACGCGGGCTCGCTGGCCGGCGTCGGGTTCGACGTCATCGGGCCGGTGTCCGCGTTCATCGCCGCCGGGCTGCTGCTCGCGCTCACCACGCTGCCCGCCGTCAACCTCCTCAACCTCGGCGAGGACGTGGCGCGCGGGCTCGGGGTGAACGTCGCGCGGAGCCGGACGGCCGGCATCGTCGCCATCACCCTGCTGGCGGGCGCGGCCACCGCGGCCTGCGGCCCCATCGCCTTCCTCGGGCTCATGGTGGCCCACGTCGCGCGGTACCTCACCGGGCCGGACTACCGCTGGCTGGTGCCGTACGCCGGTCTGCTCGGCGCGGTGGTGCTGCTGGTCTGCGACATCGTGGGGCGCCTGGTGGTGCGGCCGGGGGAACTGGACGCCGGGGTCGTCGTCTCGCTGCTGGGGGCGCCGTTCTTCGCCGTACTGGTGTGGCGCGGAAAGTTCAAGAACACGTGAGCGGGGCGGACGTGAAGGCAGACGGGACGGACGTGCGGCCGGGCGGCGCGGACGTGAGCGCGCCGGTGGCGCCGGGAGTGCGGCTCGGCGGTGTGTCGTTCGTGTGGCGGCCCTGGACCGCGGGCGTCACGCTGCTGCTGGCGGTGGCGGCCTTCCTGGTGTTCTGCCTGTCCATCGGCGTCGGGGACTTCCCCATCGCGCTGCCCCGGGTCCTCGCCACCATCGCCGGACGGGGCGAGCAGGTCGACGAGTTCGTCATCCTGGACCTGCGGATGCCCCGCGCGCTGGCCGGGCTCGTGGTCGGCATCGCGCTCGGGGTGTCCGGCGCGCTCACCCAGTCCATCGCGCGCAACCCCCTGGCCAGCCCCGACGTCCTCGGCATCACCAGCGGCGCGGGCGCGGTGGCGGTGTTCCTGGTGACGGTCTCGGGCGGCGCCGCGACGGCCGTCGTCGACTCCGTGGGCCTGTCGGCGGCGGCGCTCGCGGGCGGGCTCGGGACCGGCCTGCTGGTCTACTTCCTGGCATGGCGCCGCGGGATCGACGGCTTCCGGCTGATCCTCATCGGCATCTCGGTGACCGCCGTCATGCAGGCGATCACGACCTGGCTGCTGGTCACCGCCGACATCAGGGACGTGGCCCGGGCCCAGGCGTGGCTGGTGGGTTCGCTGGACAACCGGTCCTGGGACGAGGTGCGGGTGGCGCTCTGGTGCACGCTCGCACTCCTGGCCGTCGTGTCGTGCGCCGCCTTCCAGTTCAAGCCGATGCACTTCGGCGACGAGATCGCCGCGGGTCTCGGCGTCCGCTACGGGGCGGTGCGCGCGGTCCTGCTGCTGTGCGCCGTGCTGCTGGCCGGCGTGGCCGTGAGCGCGGCCGGACCGGTGCCGTTCGTGGCCCTGGTGGCGCCCCAGGTGGCGATGCGGCTGGCGAGGTGCCCGACGCCGCCGCTGGCGGCCTCCGGCATGGTGGGCGCCCTGCTGCTGACCGGATCGGACCTGGTCGCGCGCACCGCACTGCCGGTCTCGCTGCCCGTCGGTGTGGTCACCGCGGCGATCGGCGGGCCCTTCCTCGTCTACCTCCTGGTGCGGGCGAACCGCCGATAGCTGGTACAAAGTAAGGCGAGCCTAATGGAGGGGGGCCTTGTGGCCGTTGAGTCCATCACCGGGGCCGGGACGGCGGTCGGCGCCACGCGGCTGGCCGCCAGGGGAGTGGCGGTCGGGTACGGCGCCCGGCCGGTCATCGACGGGCTCGACGTGGCGATCCCGCCGGGGGTGATCACCACCATCATCGGCCCCAACGGCTGTGGAAAGTCGACCCTGTTGCGCACCCTGTCCCGGCTGCTGAAGCCGACCAGCGGCACGGTCGTGCTGGACGGCGAGGACATCGCGGGGCTCAGGACCCGGGACGTCGCCAAGAAGCTCGGCCTGCTGCCGCAGGCACCGGTCGCGCCGGAGGGCCTGACGGTGTCCGACCTGGTCGCCAGGGGCCGCCACCCGCACCAGAGCTGGCTGCGGCAGTGGTCGTCGGACGACGCGGCCGTGGTGAGCCGCGCGCTGGCCATGACCGGGGTGTCCGACCTCGCGGACCGTCCGGTCGACTCGCTCTCCGGCGGTCAGCGCCAGCGCGTCTGGATCTCCATGACCCTGGCCCAGGGGACCGACCTGCTGCTCCTCGACGAGCCGACCACCTACCTGGACCTGGCGCACGCGATCGACGTGCTCGACCTGGTGGACGACCTGCACGAGTCCGGGTGCACGGTCGTCATGGTGCTGCACGACCTCAACCTCGCCACCCGCTACAGCGACAACCTCGTCGTGATGCGGGACGGGGCGATCCTGGCCCAGGGCCATCCGCGGGAGGTCGTCACCGCCGAACTGCTGCACGAGGCCTTCGGGCTGCGCGCCAGGGTGATCGACGACCCCGTGGGGGACCGGCCCCTCATCGTGCCCATCGGACGGGCCCACGTGGAACTCGACCCGGTCTCACCAGAGTTGTCGCGGTGAGGGTAGGCTAACCTCAGTCAGGCGCGATAAGGTTTGCTGCCCTCAGAACGGGGCGCAGTGGACGGCGCGACAGCAAGGGATCCCCGGATGCTCCTCAGAACGACGCGTATGACGCCCTGGCGACGACTGGCGGCGGCACTCTCCGCCGCCGCGCTCGGCGTCGGCCTCCTCGCGGGGTGCGGTTCCGACTCGGACGACTCGTCGGACAGCGCGGGCGGCGACAAGTCGACCGCCGGGGCCGGCGCGTTCCCCGTCACCGTGGAGCACGCGTTCGGAACCACGAAGGTCGCCAAGGCGCCCGAGCGGGTCGTCACCGTCGGCTACACGGACGACCAGACCGTCCTGGCCTTCGGCATCAAGCCCGTCGGCATGGTCGACCAGTACCCGAACCCGGAAGGTCAGAGCCCCGACATCAACACCCAGTGGCCGTGGGTGAAGGAGAAGTGGGGCGACGCCAAGCCCGAGGTCATCATGAAGAACGGTGACACCGGCCCCAACTTCGAGAAGATCGCCGCACTCCGCCCCGACCTGATCATCGCGGTGTACTCCGAGGTCGACCAGGCCGCCTACGACAAGCTCTCCAGGATCGCGCCGACCGTGGGACGCACCAAGGCGGAGAAGGAGCCGTTCAGCGCCCCGTGGCAGGACAACGCCCTGCACATCGCCAAGGCCCTCGGCAAGGCCGAGGAGGGCGAGAAGATGGTCGCCGGCATCCAGGGCAAGCTCGACACGGCCAAGAAGGCGCACCCCGAGTTCGCCGACCAGACCGCCGTCGCACTCTCGTGGTACAAGGACTCGGTGGCCCCCTTCACCTCCACCGACGTGCGCGGACGCCTGCTGACGGGCATCGGCTTCAAGTACCAGACCAAGATCGACGAGGTCGCCGGCGGCGACTTCTACACCACGCTCTCGCCCGAACGCGTCGACCTGGTCGACGTCGACCGCGTCTTCGTCATCAACGACAAGGCGGACCAGGACGCGTTGAAGAAGTTCAAGCTCTTCACCAACCTCGACGCCGTGAAGAACGGCAAGGTGACCTACCTGCTGGACAGCGAGGGCCCGGCGGTCGGCGCGGCCATCTCCCAGGGCACCCTGCTGTCGATGCCGTACGCGGTCGACGAACTCGTCAAGTCGGCCGGGTAGGTGTGAGCGTCACGGACATCCGGGTGGCCCCGGCCGCCCTGCGTACGGCGACCGGACGCGAAGCCACCCGCTGGGTCGGGGCGCACTGCCGTGAGGTGCCGTGGCTGACCCTCGCCACGGCACTCACCACGGTGGCCGGAGCGGCTCTCCAGGTACTCCCGGTCCTGCTGCTCGGCCGGGTGGTCGACGCGGTGGTCGGCGGTGAGTCGCGCTCGGTCCTGGTCACGATCGGCGCCCTCATGGTGGCGGCCGCGCTGCTCGGCGCGGCCGCCACCGCGGTGTCGACGTACCTGATCGGGCGGCTCGGCGCCGACCTGCTCGCGCGGCTGCGGGAGGGCGCCGTCCGCGCGGTGCTGGCCATGCCGAGCGCCCGTGTCGAGCAGGTCGGCCGCGGCGACGTGCTGTCCCGCGTCGGCGACGACGTGGCCGTCCTGTCCAAGGGCATCCGTACGGCCGTCCCCACGGTCTTCTCGGCGGGGGTGCTGGTCGTCATCGCCACGGCCGGCATGTTCGGCCTGGACTGGCGGCTCGGTCTCGCGGGCGCGGGCGCGCTGCCGGCGTACGCGCTGGCCCTGCGCTGGTACCTCCCGCGCTCCGCCCCGCTCTACCAGCGGCAGCGGGTGGCCCAGGCCGACCGCGCCCAGGCCCTGATCAGCGGTCTCAACGGCATCGACACGGTGCGGGCGTACCGGCTGGAGGACGCCTTCCGCGAGCAGGTCACCCGTGAGTCGTGGCGGGTGCGCGATCTCGGGATCGAGGTGTTCCGGTTCTTCGGACGCTTCGTCGGCCGGGAGAACCGCGCGGAGTTCATCGGCCTGACGCTCATCCTGGTGGTCGGGTACGCCCTGCTGGAGGCCGACGCCGCCACACTCGGCGAGGTGTCGGCGGCCCCGCTGCTCTTCCACCGGCTGTTCACGCCGCTGGGCGCCATCATGTTCACCTTCGACGAGGCGCAGAAGTCGGGTGCGAGCCTGACCCGGCTGGTCGGGGTGGTGGGCGAGGACGCCGAGGACCGGCTGGTGGGCGACGCCTCCGTCGGGCCCGCGGCGGCCGGGGCGCACCCGGTGCGGGTGGAGGGGCTGACGTTCACCTACCCGGGCGCCGAGGAGCCGGTGCTCAGGGACGTCGACCTGACGATCCCCGCCGGTGGTTCGCTCGCCCTGGTCGGCGCCACGGGCGCGGGGAAGACGACACTGGCCGCGCTGATCGCGGGCATCGGGACTCCGCAGGCGGGAGCGGTGCGGGTCGGGCCGACCGACCTGGCCGGACTGGACGAGGCCGGGGCGCGGTCCCTGGTGACCATCCTCACCCAGGAGACGCACGTGTTCTCCGGGCCGCTCGCCGACGACCTGCGGCTGGCAGCGCCGGAGGCCACCGACGCCGAACTCACCGACGCCCTGCGGACGGTGGGCGCCGACAGGTGGGTCGACGCCCTGCCCGAGGGGCTGGACACCCTGGTGGGGGAGGGCGGTGAGCGCCTCGACGTGACCAAGGTGGCCCAGGTCGCCCTCGCCCGGCTGGTGCTGAGTCGCTCACCCGTGGTGGTGCTGGACGAGTCCACGGCGGAGGCGGGCAGCGAGGGCGCCGCCGAGCTGGAACGTGCCGTGCTCGCCGCGTGCGCCGGCCGGACCACGCTGTTCGTGGCGCACCGGCTCACCCAGGCGATGGCGGCGGACCGGATCGCCGTCCTGGACGCCGGGCGGGTCGTGGAGGAGGGGACGCACGAGGAACTGGTGGAGCTGGGCGGCCGGTACGCGCGGCTGTGGCAGGCCTGGCGAGAGGGCAGTTAGACAAGGGTGGTTAGGCAAGCCTTAGTTAGGTTAGCCTGCCTTCATTCCTTGGAAGGGCGTGGATTCTTCGATGATGGAACCGACCGCTCGTCTCGTACTCCTTTCCCCTCGGCACCTGACCGACATCCGCAGGCGCACCGGGGACTTCGCCGACCGGACCATCGCCGCGGCGTGCGCCGTCGGACTCTCGTACTGGGCGACGGGCCGGAGCCCCGCCGGACTCGACCTCACCGCGGGCACCCTCTTCGGCGACGTGCTCGGCTGGGTCGCCAACGGAGGCGCCACGCCCGGCGGTTGGGAGGTCGCGGCGGACGGCCGGAGCATCACCCTCCCGGACGGCGTCGTACCGGACGACGCGCAGCTCGCACTCGACGACCTGGCCGACTTCCCGGACCGGCCCCTCGGCACCATCGGCCCCTCCGGCCCGGCGGCCCGGCTGGCGAGCCTGGCCGCCTGGAACGACACCGACGTCGAGCGGGCGCGTCCCACGCTCGTGGAGATGTTCCTCGCCCAGGCGCGCACCAGACCGGACGCCATCGCCGTGGTCGACGAGCACCGTTCACTGACCTACCGTCAGACGGCGGCCATGTCGGCCCAGCTGGCCCACCGGCTGACCGGAGGCGGGCTGACCGCGGAACAGGCCGTGGGCATCTCCCTGGAGCGCTCCGCCGACATGGTCGTTGGGCTGCTCGGCGTGCTCCGGGCGGGCTGCGCGTTCGTACCGCTCGATCCGCACTGGCCGGCCGAGCGCCGGGCCCTCGTCATCGAGGACGCCGGGGTCGTCGTACAGCTCAACGCCACCGGCGAACACGCCCCGGACGAACCGGAGGCCCTCGCCGTCGACCTCGGCGACTGGCGCTACGGGGCCCATCCCGCCGAGGCGCCGGAGACCTCCGTCCGGGGCGACGGACTCGCCTACGTCATCTTCACCTCCGGGTCGACCGGACGGCCCAAGGGCGCCATGATCCGCCACGAGGCGATCAGCGAACGGCTGCTGTGGCAGGCCCAGGACATTCTGGGCTTCGGCCCCGACGACGTGTCGCTGTTCAAGGCGCCGCTGTCCTTCGACATCTCCGTCAACGAGATCTTCCTGCCGCTGGTCCGCGGCGGCCGGCTCGTGGTCCTGCGCCCGGGCGGCGAACGCGACCCCCACCACCTGCTCGGCGTCATCGCCGAACAGCGCGTCACCTTCACCTACCTCGTCTCGTCCATGCTGGACGTCCTGCTGGAGATGGCGGGCGACTCCGGGCGACTCGACAGCCTGCGCCACGTGTGGTGCGGCGGCGAGGTGCTGACCCCCGAGCTGTACGAACGCTTCCGCACCCGGCTCGACATCCCCCTCTACCACGGCTACGGACCGGCGGAGACGACCATCGGCGTCTCCCACGTCGTCTACCGGGGCGCGGCGGAACGCCTGTCGACGTCCATCGGAAAGGCCAACCCCAACACCCAGCTCTACGTCCTCGACGACGAACTGCGCCCCGTCCCGGTCGGCGTCGGCGGCGAACTCTACGTCGGCGGCTTCCTCCTGGGCCGCGGATACGTGGGCGCGCCCGGCCTGACCGCGTCCCGGTTCGTGGCCAACCCCTTCGCCGACGACGGGTCCAGGCTCTACCGGACCGGAGACCTCGCGCGCTACGCCCCCGACGGCTCGCTGGACTTCCTCGGCCGCGCCGACAACCAGGTCAAGATCCGCGGCATGCGCCTGGAGATCGAGGACGTCGAGATCGGCCTCGCGGAACACCCCGGAGTGCGCCACACCTGCGTCGTCGCCAGGAAGAACGCCGCCGGCGGCACCTACCTCGTGGGCTACGTCATCCCCGCCGCCGGCCACGAGGACCTCCGTGCCGACGACGTCAAGGCATGGGCCGGAGCGCGCATGGTGGAGTACATGGTGCCCACCCACGTCGTCGTGACGGCCGAGTTCCCGCTCACCGCCAACGGCAAGATCGACCGCCACGCGCTGCCGGAGCCCGTGACCGGTGCATCGGCGTCCGTGCCGCCCGCCACCGAGAACGAACGCGCGGTGTGCGCGGCGGTCGCGGCGCTCCTGCGACTGGACGAGGTCGGCGTCGATCAGGACTTCTTCCAGCTCGGCGGGGACAGCATCCTGGCGATCTCCCTGCTCGGCGCGTTGCGCGAGGCGGGCCTCTACGTCACGGCACGGCAGATCTTCACCCACAGCACCTTGGGAGCGCTGGCCGCCGTGGCGAGCCGCGAGGACACCACGGCCGTGGACCACCGCGACGTCCCGACCGGCACCGTGGTGGGTTCGCCCATCGTGCGGTGGCTCGGTGAGACCACCGACGCCGTAGACGGCTTCGTGCAGTCGGTCGTCCTGAACACCCCGGCCGACCTCGGGCCGGACGCCCTCGACGCGGTCCTCACCGCCCTGACCGGCCGGCACCCCATGCTCCGCGCCCGGCTGGTGCGCGGCGACCGCTGGGGCTTCGACATCCCCGACGCGGACCCGGCCGCCGCTCTCTGGCAGGAGAGCGACCGGCCCCTCGACGCGTGCGTCACCCTCGCCACCGAGGCACTGGACCCCGAGTCCGGCGCCATGCTGAGCGCCGTCTGGCGGCGCGCGGCACGGCAGTTGGTCGTGGTCGTCCACCACGTCGTGATCGACGGTGTGTCCTGGCGGGTGCTCATGGAGGACCTGGCCACCGCCTGGCGGCAGTTCTCCTCGGGCGCACCCGTCGAACTTCCCCCCGAGGGGACGTCGTTCCGGCGCTGGACCCAGCTGCTGGAGCGCGCCGCCTTCGACGCCGACAGCGCCCCCTTCCGGCGCCCGCTGCCGGGCCCCGACGACCCGGTGGGCCGCCGCGCGCCGGCCGCGACCGACACCGTGGCGCGGGAACGGGTACGCACCCTGTCGCTCGACGCGGCTGCCACCGCCGCCGTCCTCGGCGAGACACCCGCCCGATTCCACGCGGGCGTCAACGACGTCCTGCTCACCGCACTCGCCGTCGCCCTCGCCCGGTGGCGCCGCGACCTCGGCCAGGCCCAGACCTTCGCGCACATCGAGCTGGAGGGCCACGGCCGCGAGGGACGCTTCGTCGCCCCGTCCGCCGGGTTCGAGCCCGAACTCTCGCGCACCGTCGGCTGGTTCACCACTCTCTTCCCGGTCACCGTGGACCCCGGCACCGCCCCCGACCCGACCGCACCCGCCTACCTGGCCACCGCGCTCAAGGCGGTGAAGGAAGACCTCGCGCGCGTACCCGACAACGGCGTCTCCTACGGCGCCCTCCGCCACCTGGCCCAGGTCTCCTTCGACGCACCGGCACCCCAGGTGCTCTTCAACTACCTGGGCCGGTTCGCAGCCGGGGGCACCGGCGAGTGGCAGCTCGCGCGCAACACGGAACAGCTGGGCGAGAAGCGCGACCCGCGGATGCGCCTGCCGCGCCCCCTGGAGTTCAACGCCGTCGCCGAACCCGGCACGGACGGCGCCTACCAGCTCGTCACCACCGTCTCCTGGCCCGACGGCATGTTCTCCGACGCGGACATCACCACCCTCGGCGGCTACTACCTGGACGCGCTGAGCGGCCTGGCCGCACTCGACGGCGGCGGACACACACCCAGCGACTTCCGGCCCCTGTCCCTCACCCAGGCCGACGTCGACACGCTGGACGGACCCGCGCTGCGGGACATCCTCCCGCTGACCCCCCTTCAGGAGGGCCTGTACTTCCACTCGGTCTACGACGACGACGCGACCGGCAGCTACGTCGAGCAGCAACTGCTCACCCTGGACGGCGAGGTCGACACCGACCGGCTCGCCGCCGCGGCCACCCGCCTGCTCAGCCTGTACCCGAACCTGGCCGCGCGGTTCACGGCCCTCGCCGACGGCCGGGTGGTCTCCGTCCTGGAGAACGGCGCCCGGGCGCCCTTCACCGTGCTCGACCGACCCGGCATCACCGACGACGAGATCCGCGAGCACGCCGAGCGCGACCGCCGCGCCGGGTTCGACCTGGCCACCGGCCCGCTGATGCGGTACACCCTCGTCCGCACGGGCGAGCGCCGGCACGTCCTGGTGCAGACGGTGCACCACATCATCGCCGACGGCTGGTCGGTGCCGCCCATGCTGCGCACCCTCCTCGCCGAGTACCACGCCCCGGGCACCGTGCACCCGCTCGGCGGCTTCCCCGACCACGTGCGCCGCCTCGCCGCACGCGACGACGAGGAGAGCGACCGGGTCTGGCGCGAGCAGCTCGCCGGACTGCCCGGCCCCACGCTCGTCGCCGAGGGCCACACCCCCTCCGACCGCTTCGCGGACACCGCCGTGGTGCCGGAGACCGACGTCGAGGCGGCCGCCCGCGCGGCCGGCGTCCCGCTCAGCGTCGCCGTGCACGGCGCCTGGGCCCTGACCCTGGGCTCCGTCCTGGGCCGCGACGACGTCGTGTTCGGCTCGACGGTCTCCGGGCGCGACGCCGACGTGCCCGGCATCGAGGACATGGTCGGCCTCTTCATCAACACCATCCCCCTGCGCGCCCGGTGGACCGGCACCACGACCGCACGCGACCTGCTCGCCGCCGTCCGGGACCACCAGAGCGCGGTCCTGCCGCACCAGCACGTCCCCCTCGCGGGGATCACCCGGCGGACCGGCGCCGGCCCCCTCTTCGACACCCTCGTGGTGTTCGACGTCCCGACCGACACCGCGGACCTGCGGCGACCCGGCGACACGCTGGCCGTCACCGGCATCGTGAACGAGGGCGCCCCGCACTACCCCCTGACACTGGTGGTGGAACGCACCCCCGACGGCCGACCGCGCTTCAACCTCATCCACGACGGTGAACTGCTGCGCGAAGCCCGGGCCCGGCGCATCCTGCACACCTTCACCCGCACCCTCACCGGCCTGCTCACCCGCCCGGACACCCCGGCCGGCCACCTCGCCACGACGGAGTCCTCGCGCGCCGAACCGGTCGCCCCGGCCACCCTGGGCGGGCTCTTCGACGCCGCCGCCCGCCGCGACCCCGCCGCCACCGCCGTCACCCAGTGCGCCCTCGACGGCACCGCCCGGTCCCTCACCTACGGCGAACTGGCGCACGCCAAGGACGATCTCGCCGCCGTGCTGCGCGCGGCCGGCGTGGCACCGGGCGGACGCGTCGCCGTCGCCGTCCCCCGCTCCGTCGAGCAGGTCGTCGCCCTGGTCGCGGTGGTCGGCGCGGGCGGAGCGTACGTGCCCCTGGACCTGGCCTACCCGGACGAGCGGCTGGAGTACGTCCTGGCCGACGCCGCGCCGCAGGTCGTCCTCGTGGCCCCGGAACAGCGGGACCGCTTCACCCGGCTGCTGGACCGCGCCGGCGTCCCGGCCCGGGTGCTCGTACAGGGGGAGGAGCCCGTACCGGAACCGGCCGGCCCCGGTCCCGAGGCCGACTGGCGCGACCCCGCCTACGTCATCTACACGTCCGGCTCGACGGGCCGGCCCAAGGGCGTCGTCGTCCCGCACGCCGCCGTGGTGACCCTGCTCGCCCGCACACGGCCCGCCATGGAGTTCGGCCCGCACGACGTGTGGGTCCAGTTCCACTCCTTCTCCTTCGACTTCGCGGTCTGGGAACTGTGGGGCGCGCTGGCCCACGGCGCCGAACTGCTGGTGCCCGACTACGCGCTGACCCGTTCGCCGGTCGACTTCCACCGGCTGGTCCGCGAGCGCGAGGTGACCGTGCTCAACCAGACGCCCTCCGCGTTCCACCAGTTCGCCGAGGCCGACCGGCACGCCGGCGGACCGCTCCCCGCACTGCGCCGGATCGTCTTCGGCGGCGAACCGCTGGACCTCGGACGCCTGCGCGGCTGGGTCGAGCGGCACGGCACCGCCTCGCCCGAGCTGGTCAACATGTACGGCATCACCGAGACCACGGTCCACGTCACCCACCGGGTCCTGACCGACGCGGACTTCGGCACCGACGACGACGCCAGCCCCATCGGCGGACCGATCCCCGGCCTGGTCACCCACCTGCTCGACGACCGGCTCCGGCCGGTACCGCCGGGACGGGTGGGCGCCATCTACGTCGCCGGCGACCAGGTGTCCCTGGGCTACCTGGGCCGGCCGGGCCTCACCGCCGGGCGTTTCGTGGCCGACCCGTTCGCCGGTGACGGCTCCCGCATGTACCACACGGGCGACCTCGCCCGCCGCACCCTCGACGGCGAGCTGGAGTTCGCGGGCCGCGCCGACGACCAGGTGCAGCTCAAGGGGTTCCGCATCGAGCCCGGCGAGGTGGAGTCCGCGCTCCGGGACCTCGACGGGGTGGTGGACGCGGCCGTCACGGTGGCGGACACCGGCGACCACCTGGTGGCCCACGTCGTGGGCCGGGTGCCCGACGACCTCACCGCCCTCCTGGCGGCGAAGCTCCCCGCGCACATGGTGCCGGGCCGGGTGCTGCCCGTGGACGCGCTCCCGCTGACGGTCAACGGCAAACTGGACCGCGGCGCCCTGACCGCGCGCGCCGCCACGGCATACTCCGACGCGGTGCCGCCCACGGAGACGGCCGGGGCACGTCGGCCCGGAGTGCCGCCGGTGACGGATCCGGACGCCGACGCCCTCGCCCCGCTCGTCGGCATCTTCACCGAGACGCTGCCCGGTGCGGCCGTGGACGCCGACACCGACTTCTTCAGCGCCGGCGGTGACAGCATCGTCGCCATCACCGTGATCAACCGCGCCAGGGCGCTCGGCCTGGCGATCACCCCGCGCGACGTGTTCCTGCTGAGGACACCGCGCGCCCTGGCCGACCACCTCGCCACGACCGGCGCCCCGCGCCCCGAGGAACCCGCACCCGCTCCCCGCGAGGACGGCCCGCTGCCCCTCACGCCGATCATCCTGCGCCAACGCCAACTGGGCGGCCCGCTCACCCGGTTCGCCCAGGCCAGGACACTCACCGTCCCCGAGGGAGCCGGACCCGCCGACGTGCGACGCGCCGCCCAGGCCGTCGTGAGCGCGCACCCGGCGCTCAGGCTGCGCCTGCGCGTCCGGCACGGCGTGTGGTCCCTGACCACGGAGCCCGACCGCGAGGTGACGGTCGTCCGCGCGGACGGGTCCGACGCGACGGCCGCCGCCGACCTGGCCGCCGGCCGGCTCGACCCCGAGTCCGGCGACGTCGTCGCGTTCACCTGGCTGGAGACGAGCCGCACCCTGGTCGTCGTCGTGCACCACCTCGCCGTGGACGCCGTGTCCTGGCTGATCCTGCTGGACGACCTGGCCGACGCGCTGCGCGGGACACCCCCGGCACCGCCGACCACCCCCTACGCCGAGTACGCCGAAGCGCTGACGTACCGCTCCGCCACCGCCGCCGACGACCTGGACCACTGGCTCACCACACTCGCGGCCCCCACACCCCTGCCCCCGGCCACCGGGCTGCGCGAGACGACGGCCGTCCTCGCGCCCGAGGTCAGCGAACGTCTGACGCGCACCGCGCCCGCCGCACTCGGCGCCGGTCTCACCGAGCTGCTGCTCGGCGCGCTGCGCGCGGCACTCACCCGAGTCCAGGGGTCGCCCACCGACCTGGCGATCGACCTGGAGCGCCACGGCCGCGTCCCGGCCCTCGCACACCACGACTACACCCGCACCGTCGGCTGGTTCACCGCCATCGCACCGGTACGGCTCACCCCGCACACCGACCCCGTCGCCGCCGCGCACGAGATCACCGAACGGCAGCCCGACGAGGACGCGCACGCCGCCTACGGCCGGCTCAGGTACCTCAATCCGCAGACCGCCCCGCTCTTCGGCACCCACCCGCAGGTGCTGTTCAACTACTTGGGCCGCGGCGGTGAATCCGAGGCGCCCCGCCTGACCGGCGAGGACGGACACAGCCCGTACACCGTCGAGGTGAACGCGTGGACCGACGCGGCCACCGGCGCCCTGCACGCGGAGTTCACCCTCGCCGAGGGCGTCCCCGACGCGATCACCGGGCACTGGCTGACGGCCCTCGAACAGATCGCGGACGCCGCCGGGACCGCCGAGCGCACCGCGCCGGTCACCCCCCTCCAGCGGGGCCTGTTCTTCCAGGCCCAGCTGGCCGGCTCGACCGGGCACTACGTCGCCCAGAGCTACTTCACCTTCGAACGGCGCCTGGACACCGACGCGTTGGCCGAGGCGATGGCCTTCGTGATCGCCCGGCACCCGGCCGTGGGCGCCGGCTTCACCACGGACGCCGACGGCGCCCCCGTCCAGGTCCTCGCCGCCGGACGGCGGGTCGGCGTCCGTACCGTCGACGCGGGCACGGACGCGGAGGTCGAAGCCCTGCGGCTGGCCGACCGGGACACGGGATTCGACCCGGGTGAACCACCGCTGATCCGGCTGACCGTGGTACGCCTGCCCGATGACCGCGACGGCCTGCTGCTCAGCTACCACCTGCTGCTGTGGGACGGCTGGTCGCGCGAGATCGTGCTGCGGGACCTCTTCGACGCCTACCGGGCCGTCCTCGCCGGCACGCTCCCCGTCGCGGTCCCGGCCACGCCCGGCTTCGAGGACCACGCGCGGGCGCTCGCCGCCAAGGACCCCGCCGCCTCCGAACGCTTCTGGGCGGAGCATCTGGACGGTCTCCCCGGCCCGACCCTGCTGGCCGGACCCGCCCCGGCCCTCGCGGACGACCTGCCGCGCGCGCTCGTCCACACCCTGGGCGCCGAGGAGTCGGAACTGCTGCGGGCGGCGGCCAGGACGCACGGGGTCACCCTGAACTCCGTCCTCACCGGCGCCTTCGGCCTCCTCCTGGCCGCCCGGACCGGCCGCACCGACGCCGTGTTCGGCGTGACCGTCTCCGGCCGCGACGGCGAAGGGCTCGCCGACATCGTGGGCGTACTGCTCAACACCGTGCCCACCTGGACCCGGGCCCGGCCGCACGACACGGTCCGCGACTACCTCACGGCGGTCCAGACGGCCAGGGCCGAGGCCATGGAGCACGAACACCTCGGGCTCGGCGAGATCCAGCGGGCCGGCGGCCACGACACCCTCTTCGACAACCTGTTCGTGCTCCAGAACTTCCTCGACCTGGACGCCTTCGCCGAGATGAACGCCCGGCACGGCATCACCTCCGTGCGCGCCGACGACTCCACCCACTACCCGTTCACCTGGGTCGTCACCCCCGGAGACCGGCTCACCGTCAAACTGGAGTACCGCGACCACGACACCGCGAACGCCCGGCGCCTGCTCGACGACTACCTGCGCGTCCTGGACGACCTGGCCCGGTCCACGGGCCCGGTGGGCGCGCTGCCCGGCCTGGGCTCCGAGCCCCGCCCCGTCGAACGCACCGACGTCGGCACCGACACGGTCGTCGACCGGTTCGACCGGGCGGCGGACCAGGACCCGCAGCGGGTGGCGCTCGTCGCCGACGGCTCCACCATGACCTTCGCGGAACTCCGCGACCGCAGCCGCGCGGTGGCGGGCGTCCTCGCCGGGCGCGGCATCGGACCCGAGAGGAACGTGGCCATCGCGGTCCCGCGCTCGCTCGACTCCATCGTGGCCCTGTTCGCCGTACTGCGCGTCGGCGCCGCCTACGTGCCGCTGGAGCTGGACCACCCCGACGAGCGGATCGCCGCGATCGTGGCGGACGCCCGCCCGGACGTCGTCCTCACCGTGAGCGCCGTCTCGCCCCGGCTGACCGGCGACCTGATCGAGCTGGACCGCCCGCTGCCCGAGGCCGAGCCGTACCGCACCTTCGCGCCGGACGATCCGCGCCGGCTGCGGCACCCCGCGTACACCATCTACACCTCCGGATCGACCGGGAAGCCCAAGGGCGTGGTGACCGAGTACGCGGGGCTGACCAACATGCTGGTCAACCACCAGCGCCGGATCTTCGAACCGGTACTGGCCGAACACGGCCACCGGACCTTCCGGATCGCCCACACCGTGTCGTTCGCCTTCGACATGTCGTGGGAGGAACTGCTGTGGCTGGCCGACGGCCACGAGGTGCACATCTGCGACGAGGAACTGCGCCGCGACGCACCCCGCCTGGTCGAGTACTGCCTCCGGCACGGCATCGACGTCGTCAACGTGACCCCGACCTACGCGCAGCAACTGGTCGCCGAGGGACTGCTCGACGACCCGGCCCGCCGGCCCGCGCTGGTGCTGCTGGGCGGCGAGGCCGTCACCCCGGCCCTGTGGCAGCGGCTCGCCGAGACCGAGGGGACCGTGGGCTACAACCTGTACGGGCCCACCGAGTACACCATCAACACCCTCGGCGTCGGCACCTTCGAATGCCAGGACCCGGTCGTCGGGGTCGCCATCGACAACACGGACGTGTACGTCCTGGACCCGTGGTTGCGGCCGCTTCCCGACGGCGTCCCCGGCGAGCTGTACGTGTCCGGCATCGGCATCGCGCGCGGCTATCTCGGGCAGCCGGCGCAGACCGCGCACCGCTTCGTCGCCTGCCCCTTCGGCGCCCCAGGCGCCCGTATGTACCGCACCGGCGACCTCGTGCTGCGCCGCCCCGACGGCAACCTGACGTACCTCGGCCGCACCGACCAGCAGGTGAAGATCCGCGGCCACCGGGTCGAACTCGGCGAGGTCGAGGCCGTGTTCGCCGCGCACCCGGCGGTGCGGTTCGTCGCCGCCGTCGCCCAGCCCGACCCGCAGGTCGACGGCGCCCACCGGCTCGCCGCCTACCTCGTACTGGACGGCGCCGGCCTGGCGGCGGTCGCGGCCGAGGTCGGCGCCGGGCTGCCGGACTTCCTGCGCCCCACGCACTACGCGCAGGTCGACGCCATCCCGCTGACCGTGAACGGGAAGGCCGACACCAAGGCGCTGCCCGAGGCCAGGCCGCTGGGCGCGCTGACCACGGCGGGGGAGCGCGGCCCGGAGACGGAGACCGAGACCACCGTGTGCGAGTTCTTCGCCGAGGCACTGGACCTGGACGACGACGAGGTGAGCGCGGTCAGCGACTTCACGGCCCTCGGCGGGCACTCCATGCTGGCGGTACGGCTGACCGGACTGCTCCGCCGGGAGTACGGTCCAGTGATCACGATCCGCGATCTGTTCACCCTGCGAACCCCGGAAGCGATTGCCCGCCACATCGATGAAGAATCCTGACAAGCAGCGGACCCGCCAGGGGTCCGACATCCTCCGCACCGCGCTGCGGCGCAACCTCGGCGCCATGGCCTGGGGCACCCTCCTCATGGGCCTCTACCAGGCCGCCGAGACCGCCTTCCCCATCGCGCTCGGACTGATCGTCGAGCACACCATGCGGGACCGGAGTCCCGGCAGGCTCGGTCTCTCCATCGGCGCGCTGGCCGTGATCATCACGACCGTGTCGCTGTCGTGGCGGTTCGGGATGCGGGTGCTCCAGAAGGCCAACACGACCGAGGCGCACCGCTGGCGGGTGCGGGTCGCGGGTCGCGGACTCCAGCCCGTGGCCCAGGACATCGACCTCAAGTCCGGCGAGGTGCTGACCATCGCCACCGAGGACGCCGACCAGACCGCCGACATCATCGAGGTGGTGCCGCTGCTGATCAGCTCGCTGGTCGCGGTGCTGATCGCGGCGGTCGCGCTCGGCCTGGCCGACATCCGGCTCGGCCTGCTGGTGATCGTGGGGACCGCCGCGATCCTGTCGGTGCTGAGCGTCATGTCCAGGCGGATCGGCTCCAGCACCCGTGAACAGCAGGCCCGGGTGGCCCGGGCGGGCGCCAAGGTCGCCGACCTGATCATCGGGCTCCGTCCGCTGCACGGCTTCGGCGGCAACCACGCCGCCTTCCGTTCGTACCGGCGGGTCAGCACGGAGGCGAAGCACCAGTCCATCACCGTCGCCCGGGTGAACGGCGTCTACGCGGGCACCGCGCTGGGTCTCAACGCGGTGCTCGCCGCCGCGGTGACCCTGACGGCGGGCTGGCTGGCCTTCGCCGGCCGGATCAACATCGGCGAACTCGTCATGGCCGTGGGGCTCGCGCAGTTCATCATGGAGCCGCTGAGGCTGTTCTCGGAGATGCCGAAGTACGTGATGATCGCCCGGGCCTCGGCCGAGCGGATGGCGCTGGTGCTGACCGCGCCGCCGGTGACCACACCGGGCACCGGCCGGCCGGCCGCGGGCTCGGA
Organism: Streptomyces sp. NPDC107500; assembly: GCF_055582785.1. Taxonomy (NCBI): domain Bacteria; kingdom Bacillati; phylum Actinomycetota; class Actinomycetes; order Kitasatosporales; family Streptomycetaceae; genus Streptomyces; species Streptomyces sp. NPDC107500. Next base: position 252,519 of record NZ_JBVJPF010000004.1, on the reverse strand, counting down.
TCTGGAGGTCGACTGCGTACGGCACGGGACGCTGCGCAAGGTGCGGTTCCGGGTGGGCGCCGGCGAGTTCGTCGCGATCGCCGCCTACCAGCCGCGCGCCGCCGCCGACCTGGCCTCGGTCCTGGCGCTGCACGTACCGCCCGAGGGCTACGAAGGGAGCGTGCGGCTCGGCGGACGCGACCTGGCCGACCTCCCGGTCGAGGCGGTCCGCGAGCATCTGCTGGTCAACCCGTACGACGCGGAGATCTTCGCGGGCACCCTCCGCACGAACATCGACCCGTCGGGGACCGGCCGGACGGTCCCCGAGGCGGTCGAGGCGTCGATGCTGACCGATGTCGTCGCCCTGCACCGCGAGGGCCTCGACTACGCCGTCCGCGACCGCGGCGCCAACCTCTCCGGCGGACAGCGCCAGCGGCTCTCCCTGGCCCGCGCCCTCGCCGCCGACACCGACGTCCTCGTCCTGCGAGACCCGACGACGGCCGTCGACGCGGTCACCGAACAGCTCATCGCCCGCAACGTCGCCAAGCTGCGCCGGGGCCGCACCACCCTGGTGATCACCAGCAGCCCCGCCCTCCTGGACGCCGCCGACCGCGTCCTCGTCCTCGACGAGGGCGTCATCACGGCCGAGGACACGCACCGCAACCTGCTCGCCACCGACGAGGAGTACCGCCTGGCGGTGACCCGCTGACCCGCTGACCCGCTGACCCGGTGGCCAGGCGGTTCGGCGGTCTCGCACGTGTGTCTCCCGATACACCCGTTCCGGATGTTTGCCGTGGCGCGCACGGGAAAGGGGTCCTGTGATCACCGGAGCCGACAATCCGGTGCACAGCGTGGCAAAAGTGAGTAGCAAGGAGGTTTCGATGTCCTCGAAGCGACGTCGCAAGAAGAAGGCCCGCCGCAAGAACGGCGCCAACCACGGTAGCCGTCCGCAGAGCTGAGGACGTCCCGTCGTATCGGGTGGGTGGCGCACGCCACCCACCCGACGCGTGTCCGGGTCCTAACGCTCCAGCGCGCGCTGTGCCTCGTACAGGTTCCGCGGGCGTACGGCGTCGGTCGTGCCGTACAGCTCCAGGCGGGCGTGCAGGTCCCCGGCGAAGTCGGGGACGTCGATCTGGTCGAACTCGCGCACCTCGTTGATCCCGACGGTGGCGGACCAGGGAGCCAGGCCGTCGATCTTCATCAGGCCGGCCCGGCCGTTCGTCACCCTGATGTTCCAGTGGGCGAAACGGGCTCCGAAGAGTGGGCCCGCGCTCGCGTCGCCGCCGTGGCGGCCGTCGTTGTCCACGGTGATGTCGGTGCGCACGTTCGCGAAGGGCATGCCGCGGTGACTGTCGAAGGTGCCCATCTCCATCGCACCGCGTGACCAGACGTTGTGCGAGGAGAGCCCCTCCACGTTGATGCCGTGCAACTGGGTCCCGGCGGGAGCGGGCGTGGTGCGTTCCTCGACGGTGAAGTCCTCGATCAGGTTGTCGTGGGACCCCTCGCGGCAGAAGTACGGATGGTGGGAACCGCGCCCGGCCACCCTGGTGCGGCTCAGGGTGCACGCCGAGGCGGCGACCAGTCCGAACCCGTTGTCGACGTGGCGCACGGTCACGTCGTCCACCCGGCAGTCGTAGGCGCATTGCAGCACGACGCCGTTGTACCCGCGGTCCAGCAGGTGCGGCTGCTGCGGAACGTCGGGGGCCTCCAGGGTCAGGCCCTCGACCCCGGCGCCGGTCAACTCCCCGACGTGGGTCGTCAGCCTGGGGTCCCACTCGGGGCGGAGGTCGAGCGGCAGTGGGCGCTCCAGGGCGATCCGCCGGCCGTGTACCTCCGTGAGGCGGACCGGCCACTCGTAGGGCACGTACGACGTCAGCTTCGTCTTGTCGTCCCAGGCGTAGGACTCCGCGCCCGGGCCGCCGCCCGCCATGTGGGCGAGCAGGGTGTGGTCCGCGTCGTCGGCGAGGCGCAGCAGGACGAGGTCGCCGGGGCGGAGCCGTGAGGGGTCGCTCACCCGGACCGTCCACGCCCCCCGCCGGGCGGGGGCCACGGTGGTCAGCGTGCGCCACTCGTCGCGCCGGTTGCCGGTCCAGCCCTCGAACGGCCACTCCTTCGCCCTGATGGCGTCGGTGAGGGAGTTCCAGCGGGCCTCGGGGGCCAGCCAGATCAGGCCGCCCGCCCAGGACCAGGAGGACTTGTCGCCGCCGTACCGGGACCCGTAGGCGCCGACGAGTTCGGTGAGGTCCTTGGTGGCGCGCAGGGTCGTGCGGTCGCTGCCGGCGCCGCGCAGCACGACGTTCGAGTGGCCGACGCGGATCAGGCCGTCGATGCGGAGGGTGCCGGGCGGCAGGGCGACGGTGCCGCCGCCGGCCCGCCCGGCGACGGCGAGAGCGCGATTGATCGCCGGGGCGCAGTCGGTCGTGCCGTCCGCCACCGCACCGAAGTCGCGGACGTCGGCGACCATGGGGCGCCGGGGGAGCCGTGCGGCCCCGCCGAGACAGCCGGCCCGGCCGACGAAGGGGATCTGGGGGTGGGTGAAGGGAGACCGGGCGAACTCACGCCACAGGGGCGGCACCACCCCGGGCGGTGCCCCGGCCGCGGCGAGGGCCGGCGGCGCCGCCCCGGCCACGGCACCCGCGGCCACGACCGCGGCACCGCCGAGCAGACCCCGTCTGGTGACCGGCCCGGCGCAACCGCCCGCGCCGCCGTGGCTCTTGTCGTGAGACATACCCGCCCCTTCTCCGTTGCTCCGTCAGACATGTATGTGAATCACGTTCGCGGTGGAGTTCCGGGGAGCATGGCACGTCGATGCCGAGTCGAAAAGACCGCCCGCACATTACCTGAGTGATCACTTCCGTTCACGTACAGGAACGACGCTCAAGGGTGTACACCCATGGAGCCGTGTGCCACGCTCGGACAACTCCCAGGTCCCGTCGCCCAGTTGGAGGACGACCACCCATGAGTGTTTCCCGTCGAACCGTGCTGGCCTCGGCCACCGGCGTCGTGGGCGTTCACGCCCTGTCCCAGCAGACCGCGGCCGCCGTCGACGCCGGGGCGCCCGCGCCGGCCACCGACCGCGTGCTGCGGGACGCGGCGGACTACGCCGTCGCGAAGCTCCGCGTCGTCGCGCCGGGGGTGAGCGACTTCCCGGTGGGGACGAAGTTCGAGAAGTGGGTCTACTCCAAGAGCGGCGACTGGGTGGGCGGGTTCTGGCCCGGGACGCTCTGGATGGCGTATCTCCACAGCGGCGACGAGGACTTCCGCACCCTGGCCCTCGACTCGGCGCAGGGGCTCGCGCCGCGCCGGTACGACACCTCCACCCATGACCTGGGCTTCCTCTTCTACCCGTCCTGGGTCACCGCCTGGCGCCTGACGGGCGACGCCGCCTGGAGGGACGGGGCCGTCAGGGCGGCCGACTCCCTCATCCAGCGGTACAACCCGCGCGGCCGCTTCATCCGCGCGTGGGGCGCGCTCTCCGACCCCGGGAACGCGGGCCGGGTCATCATCGACACCATGATGAACCTCGACCTGCTGGCCTTCGCGAGCCGGGAGACGGGGGACGGGAAGTACCTGGACATCGCCACCGAGCACGCCAGGACCACGCAGCGGGTCTTCCCCCGCCCCGACGGATCGACCCCGCACGTCTACGACTTCGACCCGGGCAGCGGCGCGCCCGTCGGACCCGGCACCGTGCAGGGGTACAGCCCCACGTCGTGCTGGGCGCGCGGCCAGGCCTGGGGCATCTACGGCTTCACGACGATGTACCGCAGGACCGGCGACCGCGCCTTCCTGACCACCGCCCGCGGCCTGGCCGACTTCGCGACGGGCGCCCTGACCGAGGACCACGTCCCCGTGTGGGACTACCGGGCGCCGCAGCAGCCGTACGACGTCAAGGACGCCTCGGCCGGTGCGGTCATGGCCTGCGGTCTGCTCGACCTGGCCGCGGCCACCGGCAGGCGGGAGTACCGCGAGACCGCCCTGCGGCTGCTCACCGCCCTGGCCCGGACCTGTCTCACACGGGGGTCGTCGCGGGCCGAGGCGGTGGTCGCCCGCTGCACGCGCAACCGCCCGGCCGAGGACGGCGTGGAGATATCCCTGCCCTACGCCGACTACTACCTGCTGGAGGGCATCATGCGCGTCCTCCGCCCGCGCGACGCCGACCGCGCCCTCGACCTCTCCGCCGTCGGCGCGTCGTAGGCCCTGAGTTCAGCGACAGGATCTAGGCGAGCGCCCAGGCCACGTCCCGGAGCAGGGCGTGCCGCCAGCCCGCCCGGTCGTGGTCCGAGGCCGAGCGGGAGACGAGCACCGTCGCACCGGCCTGTTCGGTCAGGGCCTCCACCAGGGAGCAGTGCGGGAGCATCCGGGTCTCGTGCTCCCCCACGTCGAACGCGATCCGGAGCCCGGACAGGTCCGGACCGCTGCGCAGCCGTGCCGCGACGGTGCCGCCGACCGGGCCGCCCAGCGGGTCCGGCAGGTGCGCGGCGTCAGGCGTCCACCAGAACGACGGCGACTGGCACGCCACCCGGGACACCAGGTCCGGGAACTCCAGCGCGGCGTACAGCGCGCTCAGTCCGCCGAGGCTCTGGCCCGCGACCACCAGCCGGTCCGGGTCGGCGTGCACGGTGCTCTCCGCCACCAGGGGCAGCAGTTCGTCCCGGACCGCCTCCCACAGGGCGGGCCGGCACCCGAACTCGGTCTGCCGGTCCTTGGCCGGCAGGAACACCAGCGTGACCGGCGGCATCTCGCCGCTCGTGACCGCCGAGTCGAACGCGGCCGCCGCCGGATGCAGATACAGCCAGTCGTCCCCGTCGAGCAGCAGGACCACCGGCCCGCCCCCGCCCACCTCGTGGACCCGCACGGTGCGCCGCCCACCGAGCCGTTCGCTGGTCCAGCGCAGCCGGGTGCGGGGGAGCGGCAGGACGTCGTCGGCGCCGACCACGGGCCAGTGCGGCTGCGGCGGGGCGTCCGGCGTCGCGGCGATGGACCGCTCGCCGCCCGCGCCCACCGGATTGCACGGGTCCGCGTACGCCTCGTCGCCCACGAGGAACTGGTACGTCACGCGCAACCGCGCCGGCATGCGGACCTCGGCGTACCAGCAGTCCGTGAGCCCCCACCTGCGCAACGGCACCGGGTCCGACCAGCTCTCGAAGCCGATGCCGGCCGCCTCCCCGCCGCGCCGCAGGAACAGGACCGTCCAGCCGTCGCCGTCGGCCAACGACGCCGGAGTCCGTGCTCCGGCCCAGAAGGCGTCGGTGCCGGGCGCGCCGGAGAGCCCGTACGCGGCGAAGGTCTCTTCCCCCACCAGCCTCATGAAGGTCTCCTTGTGGAGCGGAAAAAGGGACGGCTAAGCTCGCCATCCATTAGGCGAGCCTAACCTAACGCCTCAGGAGGGATCCGACCCCCGATGCTCTGCACCAGACTGACGAACGCGCGCTTCCTCACCATGGACCCGGACCACCCGGTCGCCCACGACCTGGGGATCTGGCGGGGCCGGATCGTCGGCCTGGACGAGGCCGTGACCTCCCTGCCCGCCCGGGAAGTCGTCGACCTCCAGGGCGCCACCGTACTGCCGGGCTTCGTCGACGCCCATGTGCACCTGGCCTGGACCGGGTTCAAGCAGAGCACCCCGAGCATCGCCGGACTCACCCGGATCGAGGACGCCCTGGCGGTCGTGGCGGAGGCCGTCAGCCGCAAGGCCACCCCCGGCTCCTGGGTGAGCATCGCCGGCTACGACCAGCGGGCCCTCGGCCGCCACCTGACCGCCGCCGAACTGGACCGGGTCAGCCACGGACACCTGCTCTACGTGATGCACGACTCCGGGCACGGCTGCGCCGTCAACTCGGCCGTTCTCGACCTGCTCCCCGCCGGCACCCCGCACGACAACGGCTTTCTCGCCGAGGGCGCGATGGGCGCCGCCCGCGCCCTGCGCCTGCCGCACGCCCAGGACGAGTTGGCCGAGGCGATCGGACGGGCCGCCCGCACCTGCCTCACCGAGGGCGTCACCGCCTGCGCCGAAGCGGGCATCGGTGGCACCCTCCTGGGCCACAGCCCGGTCGAACTGGGCGCCTACCAACTCGCCAGGGACCGGGGCCTGCTCCCGCTGCGGGTGCAGCTCATGGTGTCCGCGGACCGGCTGCACCCCGTCGGCGCCCACGAGACCGACGGCATTCCCCGGGCCCTCGACCTCGGACTGCGCACCGGCTTCGGCGACGACCGGCTCTCCGTGGGCGCGCTGAAGGTGTTCACCGACGGCGGCATGATGGCCAGGACCGCCGCGCTCAGCAGCCCCTACGAAGGGCTCGACCACGCGGGCCAGTTGCAGGACGACCCCGACGTGCTGGCCCGGACCATCATTGACGGACACCTCGCCGGCTGGCAGCTCGCCGTCCACGCGATCGGCGACCGCGCGGCCGACGTCGCCCTGGACGCGCTGGAACGCGCCCAGGTCCTCCGCCCCCGGCCGGACGCCCGGCACCGCGTCGAGCACGCCGGACTGATCCGCCCCGACCAGCTCCCGCGCTTCGCCCGGCTCGGTGTCACCGCGGTCGTCCAGCCCAACTTCCTGCGCTACTTCGGCGACGACTACGCCGCGATCATGGGTGCGGAACGCGCCCCGTGGCTCTACCGGGGCAGGGCTTTCCTGGACCACGGCATCCCGCTGGTGGGCAGCTCCGACCGCCCCGTCACCGACGGATCCCCGCTGCGCGCCGTCCAGTTCATGGTCGAACGCGCTTCCCTCTCGGGCGCGCGGATCGGCCCCACCGAGGGCATCACCGTCGACGAGGCCCTGCACGCCTACACCGTCGCCGGCGCCCACGCCTGCCACTGGGAGGACGACCTGGGCAGCCTCACCCCGGGCAAGCGCGCCGACCTGGCCGTGCTCGGCGACGACCCGCGGCGCGTCGACACCTCGCGCATCGGCGACATCGAGGTGGTGGCCACCTACGTCGACGGCCGCCCCGCCGCGGCCGGGGGCACGCCGCCCCCGTGAACTCCCCGGGCGCCGAAATCCGGTCGCACCCCCGGGTGGCGACTCGCTAGCCTCCGCCTGGACGCCGCGCGGGTGCGGGGTGTCACGAGGGGAGCCGGACATGGAGACCGAGGGTGAGCGCACCGACCGGTTGGGGTGCCTGCTCGACCAGTTCGACCAGGCCAGGGAGATGGCGCAGGTGCGACTGGCGGGCCTCGGCGACGAGGAGTACCTGTGGGAGCCGGTCCGCGGCTGCTGGTCGATCCGGCACAGGTCCGAGGCGGTGACGCCCCGGGCGTACGGGCCGGGCGAGTGGGTGCTGGACAAGGGTGCCCCGGACATCCCGGCCAACGAGTACGCCGAGGTGGCGCGGCAGGCCGCCGACGGCATGTCGGTCGACAAGATCGCCGCGGACTGGAGCGTGAGCGTCGAGCGCGTCGAGCAGGTGCTCGCCCACACCGGTGAACCGCCCCCGGACGACGCGCCGTTCACCACCCTCGCCTGGCGGCTCGGGCACCTGCACTCCTGCTTCGCGGGCCAGTGGGAGTGGACCTTCGGCGAACGCCGGCAGGACCCGAGGCAGCTGGTCGACTTCTCTCCCTCCGCCGACGTGGCGCTCGCCCGCTTCTGGTCGCTGATCGACCGCTGGCGCGCCGACGTCGCCACCGTCACCGACGAGCAACTCGACACGGTCGGCTTCTCGCAGTACCCGTACGGGTCCGACCCGGACGACCCGTACATCAGCGTGGTGGCGGGTGCCAACCTCGAGTTCATCCACCACATGTCCGAGATCGCGGTCCTCCGCGACCTGTGGCGGCTGCGCGCCACCCTCTCCGGGTAGAGGCGCTCCCGGGCGACGGCGCGGCGACCCCTCGCGACCGGCGGTGCCGCTGATCGCGAGGGGTCGGTGGCGCCGGCTAGCAGCTGAGGTTGGAGCCGGGTTCGACGCCGAGGGCCTGCGTGAAGCGCTGGTAGTTGTCGATCCGGCTCTGGACCTGCCCGGGGTTGCCCCCGTTGCATTCCAGGCTGCCGTTGATGGCGCGGATGGTCTCGCCGAATCCCGCGCCGTTGACCATGGCGTCGTGCGGTGTCATGGTCCCGGGCCCGCTCTGCGTGTTCCAGTACCAGAGGCCGGTCTTCCAGGCCACGGCCGCGTCGTTCTGGACCAGGTCGGGGTTGTTGAGCAGGTCGATGCCCAGGGCGTCCCCGGCGGCCTTGTAGTTGAAGTTCCAGCTGAGCTGAACGGGACCGCGTCCGTAGTACTTGTCGGTGCCGGCCGGGCAGCCGTACGGCTGGCTGGCGTCGCAGTAGTGGGGGTAGTTGGCCTGGTTCTGCTCGACCACGTACTGCAACCCGCCGGTCTCGTGGCTGACGTTGGCGAGGAAGGCGGCGGCCTCCTGCTTCTTCACCGTGTCACTGCCCGTGTTGGTGAACCCCGGGTAGGCGCTGAGTGCCGCGGTGAGTCCGCTGTAGGTGTAGAACGAGTTCCTGTTCGGGAACATCTGGTTGAACTGGGCCTCGCTGACCACGAATTCGGCGGCCGCCCGTGCGTCGGACTCGGGGGCGTCGGACTTCTGGGCGAGGGCCGACGGCGCCAGGGTCAGGCTGCAGAGGGCGGCGGCCGCGCCGGTGGCGGCCAGCAGTGCGAGTTTGCGGTGCTGCACGGTTATCGACTCCTGCTCGGTGGGGGGAACGGCATGGAGGGGCGGAAACAGGGGGAGCGGTCGCGCCCTCAGGGGGAGTGCGACCGCTCGCCTCCTGCTCCAACCGGCCTGTCAGCCGCCGACGTTGACGTCGATGCAGGCGTAGAACGCGTTGGACGTGTCGGCGACGTTCCACACGGCGAGCACCTTCTGCTGGCCGGAGAGGCCGCCGAAGTCGACCTGGTGGTTCACCACCGCGCCGGGCTTGGCGCCGCCGTCGTCGAACAGCGCGATCCGCTGCCCGCCGACGTAGTACTCCCAGGTGCTGGTGTTGTGCTGCGCGGTGAGCTTCCAGGAGAAGGTCGTGGTCTTCGACACGGGGGTGACGGCCCAGCCCTTGCTGTCGTCGTCCAGCTCGGAGAAGCGGCTGTTGCCGCCGCTGCAACTGGTCAGGCCCTTGGGGCCTTCGACGCTCTGCGGCTCGTACTGGATGTCACCGCAGGACACGGTGCCGGCGGCACACTGGGCCTGGCGGCTGGGCGGATCGGAGATGTAGCCGTGTGCGCTCGCCGAGGAGGCGGGGAGGCTGACGGCGACGACGGGAGCGAGGGCCGCGCCGATCAGCGCGGCGGTCTTCCTGCGTGCGTGCATGTGGAACTCCTTCACATCAGGCCGTTCCAGGGCGGCGCGCGGTCGTGTGTGGGGGTGACCGCGCACGCCGAGTACGGCCTCTCGTGGGTGGGGCCAAGAGGCGCGAAGGTGACGCGCGCTCGCCGTCCTCGCGGGGAGTGCGGCCCCGGGCAGGGGTCAACTCCTCAAACGGAGCGGCGAGTTCTGTTGGACTAGACCATACAAGCGGTCGACGTGAGCGTGTCAAGAGTGTTGCGTGGGGTCCGGGATCACCGCCCGGGGAGTCCTCGCCCGGGGCCCGCGGCACCCCGGCCCCGCCCCGGCGGACGGAACGGAACCGGCCGACGTGACCGCCGGTTCCTGACCCCGAGGCCGGCGGGGCCCGCCCCGGCCGGGCGCGCCGGCGATACGGCCGACCGGGTGGGGGATGCCGCACTCGGCGGCGCGCGCCGGGGAAACGGCGTCCGCGCTGCTAGTTTCGCCAGCCGTCGGAGGAAACCGGGCGCCTCGGTCCGAGGCGCGGTTCACATGCGAGGGAGCAGCGGGTGACAGATGTGCGCGCGGAATCGTCGGGGGAGCGGTCCCCGTTCGGGCGGAGGACCTTCATGGCGTCGGCCGCTCTGACGGCGGCCGCTCCGGTGGCGGCGGCCACTGGCCCGGCGGCGGCCGCTCCCGTCCCGGCGGCCGGCTGCCCGGTCACCACGGGCCCCTGCCCGTCGGTGGCGTCGCTGCTCGCTGTCCCCAAGGACGGCCGGGATGCCGAGTGGCTCAAGGAGTCCCTGCAAGTGGCCGTGGCGCTCGAACTCGCCACGATCCCACCGTACTTGTGTGGCTGGTGGTCCATCGAGGACCGCTCCAGCCAGGCGGCGCGGCTGATCCGGCGCATCCTCGCCGACGAGATGTACCACATGGGCGTGGTCTGCAACCTGCTGGTGGCCGTCGGCGGCCGGCCCCGCATCGCGGACGCGGCGCTCGCCTATCCCGGGCCGCTCCCCGGTGGGGTGCGCGCCGAGGTGAACGTCTACCTGTCGGGCCTCACCCGCTCCTACGTGCACGACGTGATGATGGCGATCGAAGCCCCCGACGTGCCGCTGGCCCGGCAGGCGGAGGACGCGCCCAGCATCGGTGACTTCTACGACGCCCTGCTGGGCGCGTTCAAGGCAGCGGCGCCCGTGATGACGGCGCGGGGGCAGCTCTCCGAGCGCATCGGCAACGACGTCATGGAACCCGTGACCGACCTCGACGGCGTCGAGCGCTCGATCGAGATCATCAAGGAGCAGGGCGAGGGCACCGCCAGCTCCCCGGCCGAGGCCTTCGGCGACGACCACCCCGCCCACTACTACGCCTTCGGCGAGATCTACCACGGTCGGCAGCTTCGCGAGACGGAGGACGGCTGGCAGTTCACCGGCGCCCCCGTCCCCTTCCCCGCCACACGCCCCATGGCCCGCGTCCCGGCGGGCGGCTGGTCCGGAGCGTCCACCGCCGTCCAGGGCATGCTCGACCAGTTCGACACCACCTACGCCAAGGTGCTGAGCACCCTGGACGCGGCGTGGACCGACGGGGACCCGCGCACCCTGCGCTCGGCCGTCCGCGCCATGGGTGCGATGGAGGCCCCCGCGCTGAGGCTGATGGAGACCGCCCTGCCGGACGGCGGGGGCAACTACGGCCCCCAGTTCCGTCCGCCCGGCACGTGACGCGCTCCGCTACTTGCTGTGCACGATCTGGATCAGGTTGCCGCAGGTGTCGTCCAGCACCGCGGTGGTGACGGCCCCCATCTCCAGCGGCTCCTGGGTGAAGCGCACCCCGAGCGCGCGCAGCCGGTCGAACTCCGCCGGCACGTCGTCCACGGCGAAGGAGGCGGCCGGGATGCCGTCGTGGGCCAGCGCCTCCTTGTAGGGCCGGACCGCGGGGTGGCCGGAGGGCTCCAGCAGGAGCTCGGTTCCGTCGGGGGCCTCCGGTGAGACCACGGTCAGCCACCGGTCCGTGCCCATGGGGACGTCGTGCTTCTTCACGAAGCCCAGAACATCGGTGTAGAAGCGCAGGGCGTTCTCCTGGTCGTCTACGAACACGCTGGTGAGATGGATTTTCATGGGGTGCTCTCCGGTGCGTCGGGTCTGAGCCATCGGGTCACGATGCGCTCCAGGGGTTCGGTGTCGAGGTCGTGGAACTTGTACCGGCCCTCACGCCTCGGGACGACCAGGCCCGCCGCTTCCAGCACGGCCAGATGCTGGCTGACCGCCTGCCGGGACAGGCCCAGGCCGTGCTTGGTGGTCAGGCGGGCGCATATCTCGAACAGGCTCTGGCCGTCCCGTTCCGCTAGTTCGTCAAGGATGCGCCGACGGGTGGGGTCGGCCAGTGCCTTGAACACATCCTGCGTCATGCCCCCACCATAGGCAAGTAGCGACTTGCCTATCAACCTCCGGCCGTCCAGGTGCCCGGCGCCGGAGGGCCGGAGAGGGCGCGGACCAGGGACTCCGCCGGGAGCGCGGGGGCCGTCCGGCCGTCGACGCCGATGGTCGTGGTCGCTGCCAGCAGGGAGTTGAGCACCGCCTCCTCGACGGCGTCGAGCACCGCTTCGAACAGCGGGTTCAGGTCGGCATCGGCCACCGGGGCGCCGCCCGGACGGGTGGCGAAGGCGACGGCGTAGTCACCGCTGCCGTGGCTGTACGCGGCGCCGGTGCGTGCCAAGGCGAACACCGCGCGCCGCGCGACCCGGGTGAGCTGCCGGGCGTCGAGCGGCGCGTCGGTGGCCACCACGATCATGCAGGACCCCGCGTCCGCGACCGGCCCCGCACTGTCCGCCCCGACGACGCCCAGGGAGCCCGGGGTGAGGGTCCGGCCGAGCACCCGGAGCGTGCCGCCGAAGTTCGCCTGCACCAGGACGCCCACCGTGCGGCGCCGGCCACCCGCTTCCGGAGTGCGCGAGGCGGTGCCGACGCCCGCCTTGAAACCCAGCGCCACGGTGCCGGTTCCGGCGCCCACGCACCCCTCGGCCACGGACCCGCCGGCGGCGGAGTCCAGGGCGGCGCGCACATGGTCCTCGTGGACGGGACGTGCCCGGATGTCCGACAGGAAGCCGTCGTTGCACTCGCCCACCACGGGGTTGAGGCTGCGCACCTCCTCGCATCCGGGCCGCCGCAGCATCCAGCCGACCAGCGCGTCCGCGACCCGGAAGGCCGACAGGGTGGAGGTGAGCAGGACCGGGGTCTCCAGCGCGCCCAGTTCGGTGAGCTGGGTGGTGCCGATGAGCTTGCCGTAGCCGTTGCCGCTGAACACCCCGGCCGGCAGCGGGGTCCGGGGGCCGACCAGGTCGGGCACGACGGCGGTGACTCCGCTGTGGACGTCGGGCGGCCGCCGCACGGTGGTGTGACCGACGCGGACGCCCGGCACGTCGGTGATGGCGTTGCGGGGCCCGGGAGTGCCGGACCCGATGACGACACCGAGGTCACGCGCCCGGGGCCGGGAAGTGGCGGAGGAGGATTCCATAGGGCCGGACGTTACGTCCCCGACGAGGCGGCGGACGAGAAGCGAAGGCGGCGTTGGTCTGCGACTTCCCGATACCGGCGCCCACGGAGTGCCCACCTTCCGTACGATGTCGCCATGATCCGCAGCCGACGCCGCCTCGCCGCCCCGCGGTTCCGTGTGCTCGTGCTCCACGGCTGTTGTTGATCCCCACCGCGTGTTCCCCCGGGGAGACGGCCGGTTCGCCGCCCCGCCACCAGACCGGTACGCCCGCCTCCCCGCCCGCCTCGCGGACGGGCACCCTCTTGTCTCCGCGCGGGACCGCCCGCGCCCTCCCTGCGAAAGGCAGGCCGTCATGCGTACCCACGAATCCGCCTACGACCGCCGCAGACTCCACCAGTGGCTGGCCGGCGAGGCCCGGGCCGACGGCGTCTCCCGGCGCGACATGCTCCGGCTCCTCGCCGCTGCCGGAGCAGCCGGTGCCGCACCCGTGGCCCTGGGCACACCGGCCCGCGCCGCCGCAACGGCGCCCGGCATCGTCAAACCCCTGCCCGAGGAGCTGTTCACCGTCCGCGGCACGAACGCCGAGACACGGTTCGCCGCCCTCGCCGGTACCGGTTACCACACGCCCAACGACCGCTTCTTCGTACGCAATCACACCTCGACCCCCGTCCTCCCGGCGGCCGACTGGGCGCTCACCGTGCACGGCGACGGCCTCACCCGCGACCGGACCGTCGACTTCTCCCTGGCCGACCTGAGGAAACTGCCGTCCGTCACCCACAGCGCCTTCGTGGAGTGCGCGGGCAACGGGCGCAGCCTCTTCACCGGTCAGCAGGGCCAGACCGTCAGCGGGACGTCCTGGACCCTCGGCGCCATCGGTGTCGCCCGGTGGCGCGGGGTCCGCCTGGCGGACGTCCTCAGACGCGCGGGGCTGAGCCGCCGGGCCGTGGACGTGATGCCCCGCGGCCTCGACGCCGACTACGTCACCGCCGACGGCGCCGACCTCGGACGGGTCCGCCGCCCGCTCCCGCTCTCCAAGGCGCTCGACGACGTCCTGCTCGCCTACGAGATGAACGGCGAACCCCTGCCGCCCGACCACGGACATCCCGTGCGCGTCCTCGTCCCGTCCTGGATCGGCATCGCGTCCATCAAGTGGGTCGGCGACATCGAGGTCTCCGCCGAGCCGCTGTACTCGCCCTGGAACACCGACTTCTATCGCCTGTTCGGCGACGCGTACCCGGACGGGGGGACCGCGCCGCTCACCGGGCAGACGGTCAAGAGTGCCTGGGAGCTGGACGCGGGGGCGAACCTGGCGGCCGGGACCACCCACCGGCTCACCGGCCGTTCCTGGTCCGGCGCGGGCGGAGTCGTCCGCGTGGACGTCAGCACCGACGGAGGCGGCACCTGGAACAGGGCCCGGCTCCACGACGCGCCCCGGCGCGACGGCTGGGTCCGCTGGTCCACCCGCTGGCGCCCGGCGGCGCCGGGCCCGTACACCCTGCTCGCGCGGGCGACGGACAGCGCGGGCCGGACCCAGCCCGACGCGACCGTGCACAACACGCAGGGCTACCTGTTCGACGCGGTCGTGCGGCACCCGGTCAACGCCGTGTGACACCCGCACGCGGGACGGACCGGCCCGGTGACGAGCCGGGCCAGGCGACGTCGTCGATCGCCAGCCACGGCGCGGCGGCCAGGGCGGTGGGGGTGAGACCGGTGAACGCCCGCACCTCGCGGTGGAGGTGGGACTGGTCGGCGTAGCCGCCCTCCGTGGCGGCGGCGGCCGGGGCGAGGCCCGCCGCGAGGAGGCGGGCGGCGTGGTCGAAGCGGACGAGGCGCGCGGCGCGCTTGGGCGTGATGCCGAGCTGGGCGGTGAAACGCGCCGACAGGTGCTTGCGGCTCCAACCGACCTCGCCGGCAAGGCCGTCGACCCGTACGCGTCCCCGGCCGGTGAGCGTCCGCCGCCAGGTGTGGGCGACCTCCGGGTCGACCGGACGCCGGTGAGCCGTCCGGCGGAGCAGCATGCGCGCCGTGAGGGCGAACCGTTCGTCCCACGACCCCGCGGCGCGCAGTTCCTCCTCGGTCCGTTCCGCGTCCCGGCCCCAGACGTCCGCGAACGACTCGACGCGCCCGCTCAGGTCGGTCGACCAGCCCAGCACAGTGGTCGCCACGGCGGGTTCCAGCCGGATCTGGAGGCACTCGCCCACTTGTCCCGACGCGCGCAGCTCGCCCGGGAGGAGACCGGCGACGAAGCTGCCGTGACGGTGCCGGCCGCGGGCGCCGTACTGGATGCCGTCGCCCTCGCTCAGGTCGATGAGCAGGGTGACGGACGGGTGCGCGACCATCGCGATGTCCGTGAAGGAGGGGACGGGCTGCCGAAAGCCGGCCATGCTGATGCCCGGCAGCCGGACCGAGGGGCGGGGGACGGCGATGTCCACGCTCGCCCAGTCGGGTGGCGCGTTCGACGGCAGCACGGAACCAGTCTAGGTCTCAGTGGGCGACGGGCGGAGTGCCGGCGCTCGTCGCGGCGAAACGCAGCAGCAGTTCGGCGGTCGCCGCGGGCGCTTCGAGCGGGGGAAGGTGCCCCACCCCCGGCAGCATCTCTACCCGCGCGCCGGGCACGGCGCCGTACCGGTGCGCCGACGACGGTTCCCACCGGGGGTCGGCGTCGCCGAAGACGGCCAGCACCGGGAGCCGGAGCGCCGCGAGGCGCTCGGGCGCGGCGCGCTCGGTGAGGTACGCGATGTTCCGGCGCGACAACGTCCGGAACGCCCGGTACGAGGTGTTCCGCAGGTCGTCGATCATCCCGTCCGGGACGTCCACGGGCCGGGCGGCCGTCGCGCCGATCCCCTTGCGGATCATCGTGTCCGTGCGGCGTGCCCACAGGAGGCGGCCGAACGGCGGGCCCAGCAGCAGGCGGAGGACGAGCGGCTGCGTGCGGAACGCGTCCATGTCCGGACCCGTGCTGACCAGCGCGACGGCCCCCACCAGATCCGGGCGCCGCTCGGCGAGCGCCGTCGCGACGTACCCGCCGCTGGAGTGCCCGGCCACGGTCACGGAGCCAAGCCCCAGGTCGTCGAGGAGCGCCGCGACGCGATCAGCCTGCGCGGGCACCTCGTACGACTCCGCGGGCGGGGACTGGCCGCAGCCCGGGAGGTCGACCCGGACGACGTGATGGCGGGCGGCGAGTGCGGGGATCACGGGGCCCCAGGTAGCGCCCGAGGCTCCGGTGCCGTGGACGAGCAGCAGCGGCGGCGCCTGTGGCGGGCCGTCGCGCACCACGTGCAGGCCGTGCGAGAGGTGAGTGCGGGTGCCGTTCTCCTTCATGCCCGCGATGGTGCGGCCGGCACCGGTCGCGCGTCTTGTACGAATGTCGGCTCATCATTACGCGTGAAAATGTGGCATGTCCGACATGGACGTAGGGTGGCGGGGACGGACTCGGCGACGGCCTCCGGCCCCGGTCAGGGTCCGTACTCTCTCCTGCCCCGACGCGGAAGGATCAGCAATGGGCACGGTCACCACCTCGGACGGCACGACCATCTTCTACAAGGACTGGGGGCCGCGCGACGCGCAGCCGATCGTCTTCCACCACGGCTGGCCGCTCAGCGGGGACGACTGGGACAACCAGATGTTGTTCTTCCTCTCGCACGGCTACCGCGTGATCGCCCACGACCGGCGCGGCCACGGGCGTTCCAGCCAGTCCGCGACCGGCCACGACATGGACACCTACGCCGCCGACGTGGCGGCCGTGACCGACGCGCTCGATCTGAAGAACGCCGTGCACATCGGGCATTCGACCGGCGGCGGCGAGGTCGCGCACTACGTGGCGCGTGCCAAGCCGGGCCGGGTCGCGAAGGCCGTGCTCCTGAGCGCCGTGCCCCCGATCATGGTCAAGTCCGAGTCCAATCCCGGCGGCACGCCGATCGAGGTCTTCGACGAGTTCCGCGCGGCCCTCGCCGCCAACCGCGCGCAGTTCTACATCGAGGTGCCGTCCGGGCCCTTCTACGGCTTCAACCGGGAGGGGGCGAAGGTGTCGCAGGGCCTCATCGACAACTGGTGGCGCCAGGGGATGATGGGCGCGGCCAACGCCCACTACGAGTGCATCAAGGCGTTCTCCGAGACCGACTTCACCGAGGACCTCGAACGGATCGACGTACCGGTCCTCGTCGCGCACGGCACGGACGACCAGGTCGTGCCCTACGCCGACGCCGGGCCGCTGTCCGCCGAGATCCTCAAGCACGGCACCCTCAAGTCGTACGAGGGATTTCCGCACGGCATGCACTCCACCCACGCGGAGGTCGTCAACCCCGACCTCCTGGCCTTCGTGAAGTCGTAGCGGACGGCTCACCGGGGACCGTCGGCCCTCGACCGGTGGCCGGCCGCCTTGGCCTGGTTGCCGCAGCGCCGCATGGAACACCATCTGCGCGGCCTGCCGCCCCGGGAGTCGAGGAACAGCATCCGGCACGCCTCGGAGGCGCACGCGGTGAGGCGCGAGCGTCGGGTCTCGTCCGTCATGAGGTCGATGAGGTCCCGTGCGACGAGCGACAGCAGCGCCTCCCGGGTGAGCGGCCGCCCGTCCTTCGGGACCCAGCCGCCGGCGGCCGCCGGTTCCAGTCGTGGCACCGGCGGTTCGCTCCGGGCAAGTTGGTTGATCAGGTCCACCGACCCGGGCCGGGGGCGGTGGCCGTCCAGGGCGGAGGAGGCGACGTCGTACGCCGCCGCGCGCAGGGCGTGCAGCGAGCGCAGCATCTCCTGCGGGTCCTGCCCCTCGGCCGGCACCAGTCCCACGCCGCGGCACCAGGCTTCGAGGCGTGCGCCGTCCCCCATCCGCTCGACCGGGACGCCGGGCCTGCGGCCCACCGTCGCCACGAGGTTCAGGGAGAGGGCCCCCGCGTCGAAACGCAGCTCCCGGAGTCGCGCGGTGACCCTTCGACGAGGCGTGTCCCGCTGCTCACCGTCCATGATTTGATAGTAACCGTTCGAATGGTTACCAAGGGGAGTGGGGCGGATTCATGCGCATCGCGGTGATCGGGGCGGGCGGCGTCGGCGGGTACTTCGGAGCGCGGCTGGCCGCCGCCGGGAACGAGGTGACCTTCGTGGCCCGCGGCGCCCACCTCGAAGCGATACGCCGGTCGGGGCTGGCCGTGCGCAGCCCGCTCGGCGAGTTCCGGGCGCCGCCCGCCTCGGTGGTGGCGAGCATCTCCGAACTCGGCCCCGCCGACGTGGTCCTGGTCGCCGTCAAGCTCTGGGACACCGAGGACGTCGCCGCACAACTGCGGTCGTCGGCCGCGCACGCGGCGCCGGTGCTCTCCCTCCAGAACGGGGTGCACGCGGACGGCATCCTCCGCGACCGGCTGACGGACGAACAGGTCCTGGGCGGCGTCTGCTTCATCTCCGCGTTCATCCGGGAACCCGGAGTCGTGGTCCACAACGGCACGTTGCAGAGGATCGTGCTCGGCCCCTACCGCGACGGTCAGAAGGCGATCAGCGACGCCGTACTCGCCACGTTCCGCGACGCCGGGATCGACGCGGAGACGAGCGACGACATCGAGCGGGTCGTCTGGGAGAAGTTCGTCTTCCTGGTCGGCCTGTCGGCGACCACGGCGGCCGTCCGCGCACCCATCGGGGTAGTGCGGGCCCACGAGGAGAGCCGCCGCCTGCTGCGCGAGGTGATGGCCGAGACGGTGGCCGTGGCCCGGGCGTCCGGCGTGCGGCTGGACAGCGGGTTCGCGGACGACCGCCTCGCCTTCTGCGACACGCTTCCCGCGGACATGACCTCCTCCATGCACCACGACCTGGAGCAGGGCAACCGCCTGGAACTGCCCTGGCTCAGCGGGGGAGTGGCGGACCTCGCCGGCCGTCTCGGCATCGCGGTGCCGCGCAACCGCACGGTGGCCGACATCCTGGCCCCCTACGTCATGGGGCGCCCGGCCGGCCACGCGTGAGGTCCCGGCTCGGCGGGCGCCGGTCAGGGGGCGACGCGGCTGAGGAAGCCGCGGATGTGGGCGGTGATCTCCTCCAGGTGGCTCTCCAGGGCGAAGTGCCCGGTGTCGAGGAGGTGGATCTCGGCGTCCGGCAGATCGCGCTGGAAGGCGCGGGCTCCGTCGGGTCCGAAGATCTCGTCGTTGGCGCCCCAGACGGCCAGCAGCGGCACCTGGGAGTCGCGGAAGTACTGCTGGAGCCGGGGGTAGAGGGTGACGTTGGTCGGGTAGTCGCGGAACAGCGTGAGCTGGATGGCGTCGTTGCCCGGCCGGTCGAGCAGGGCCTGGTCGACGGTCCAGTTGTCCGGGCTGACGACGGTCGGGTCCGGTACCCCGTTCACGTACTGCCACCGGATCATCTCGGGGGACAGTGCCGCACGGACCGGCGCCTCGGTCTCGGGGGTCGGGTGGTCGGTGTAGGCGAAGAGTCCGTCCCAGAACGTCTTGACGAAGCCGTCGGTGTACGCGTTGCCGTTCTGGGTGACGATCGCGGAGATGCGCTGCGGTGACCGGGTGGCGATCCGCCAGGCGATCGGCGCCCCGTAGTCCTGCACGTACACCGCGAACCGGTCGACGCCGAGGTGGTCCAGCAGGCCGACGGTCACGTCGGTGAGGGAGTCGAAGCTGTATTCGAACTCCTCGGCCCGGGGCATCGCCGAGTGCCCGAAGCCGATCATGTCTGGTGCGATGACGTGGTAGGTGTCCGCGAGCTTCGGGATCAGGTTCCGGAACATGCGGGAGCTGGTCGGGAAGCCGTGGAGCAGCACGACGGCGGGCGCCCGCGGGTCCCCGGCCTCGCGGTAGAAGACGTCCAGGCCGTCGACGGTGGCGGTGCGGTGATGAACGGTGGTATTCATCGTAACCCCTTTGATTGCGTTAAGTGGTTAGTTCCAGTGGAGCACCTCGGGAGTAACCTGTCAAGCGCGCGTAAGGGGTTAGAATACGTGGGCGGCTGTAACCTGCCAGTCTGCGAAGAGGGGTTAGACGGTGGATGTGATGATCGACAGGGCGGCCGAGGAGAGGCTGCTGGAGCTGCTCAACACGACGCCCGTCGTGGAGGGCGCCGTGCGCGACGCCCTGGGCGCGCCCGGCGAGGCCCGCGCCTGGGTGCGCGACCACGGCGGGGCCGGGACGCGTGCGGAGATCGCCGTCCTCGTCGAGGTGCGGGACGCGCTTCAGGGCGTCGTCCGGGGCGAGCGCGCCCCCGAGTTCCTGCGCGCGTTCCTCGACGGGGTCGACAGTGTGCCCGACATCGAGGACGGCAGGCTGAAGTGGTCGCTACGAGTGCCCGCGGCGCGGCGTCTCGCGGTGGAGTCCGTGCTGGCCTGGGCGCATCTGCGGGAAGCGAGGCCGGGGCGGCTCAAGCCGTGCGGGAACCCCGAGTGCCGGCTCTTCCTGCTGGACCGGAGCAAGCCCAACAGCGCACGCTGGTGCTCCATGGCCGAGTGCGGGAACCGGATGAAGGCCCGGCGCCACTACCAGCGGGTCAAGGACGCCCAGTCCTGAACCCCTCAGGCCGCGGCCTGCGCCTTCTCGTGCTTCCAGAAGCCCGAGAACGTGATGCGTTCCTTCGGCAGGCCGAGGCGGTGCAGGTGCCTGCGGCCCTCGGTGGCCAGGGTCGACTCGCCGACCACGAAGGCGTACCCCGTGGCCTCGGCGCGGGTGACCCGGCGCAGCGCGTCCAGGGCGGCGACGCCGGGGACGGAGGCGCTGTCCTCGCGCACGACCCAGGTGACGGTCACGCCGGGCGGGGCGTGCAGCTCGCGCCGGTCGGCCGCGGTGGGGATCTCCTGGATGAGCCGGCCCACCGAGTCGGCGGGGAGGGAGCGCAGGATGCCCGCCGACGCGGGCAGGCCCGTCTCGTCGGCCACGACGGTGACCTCGGAGGCGTCCCGCGGGCAGTCGAAGAGGATCCCCTGGTCGAGCACGGCGAGCGCGTCGCCGGGCCGGGCGGCGCAGGCCCAGATCGCGGCCCGGCCCTCGATCTCACCCGTGGGCCCGCGGTGCACCACGAAGTCGATGTCCATTTCCGCGCTCTCGCGGCGGAAATCGGCCACGGAGTAGTTGGCGCAGTGCGGCCGTTCGGCCTCGGGGATGGCCAGGTACGGCTGCCACCACTGCGCGCCGGTGAACTCCGGGAGCCGGAGGGCGCGTTGGTGGGGGAGCTGGAGGAAGAGGCGGAACCAGTGGTCGTACCCCAACCACGGGAAGTCGCCGAGCCCCGGTCCGGTGACCGTGACGCGCTGCATGGACGGGGTGACCCGCTCGGTCCGCACCACGCGGGCGCGGAACATCTCGGGCTGCTGGGGCGTGAGCCGACGAACCTTCGCCATGAAGGGAAGGCTAGCCTAAGTTGCGCGCGATTCCGAGTCGGTGATCTCCAGACGCGCCCCCCGGGTGCGGTCGGACGCCGGTCCCGTCTCCAGTTCGACGACGCCCGCCTCGACGGCAGGGCACAGGTCGCGCCCCACGGACGCCAGCGTCTCCGCGTCCACGTCGAAGACCGCGTCGGCCCGCTCGCCCGGCGCGAGGCGCACCCGGACGAACCCCCGCAGCTCGCGCACGCGCGGCCAGGACGTGCCGCCCGACACCCGGCGCAGATACAGCTGCACCGTCTCGTCGGCCGGCCGCGTCCCGGTGTTGCGGACGGCGACCCGGCAGGTCAGGCGGGCCGCGTCCACGGGGACCCGGGTCTGCGACAGGCGCGGCGCCCCGTACTCGACGCTCGTGTACGACAGTCCGTGCCCGAAGGCGTAGCGGGGCGTCGCGCTCTGGTCGACGTAGCCGCGGTAGCGGTGGTCCTTGCCGTTGTAGAAGACGGGCAGTTGGGCGGCCGAACGGGGCACGGACACCGGCAGCCGCCCGCGCGGCTCGACGTCGCCGAACAGCACCTCGGCCACGGCGCGCCCGCCCCGCGGCCCCGGATACCAGGCGCTCAGCACAGCCGAGACCGGCGCGCCGACCTCGGGCAGGGCGTGCGGCCGGCCCTGCACCAGCACCACCACGACCGGCGTCCCCGTCGCCGACACCGCCGCCAGCAGGGCCCGCTGGGCCGGTGGCAGGGTCAGGTCCGCGAGGTCCACGCCCTCACCGCACGTCATCCCGGACGGCGCTCCGGCCCCGGTGACGGCCGCCCCGTTCTCCTCGAAGGCGGTGTCGGCGGTGCGGGCACTGGAACCGCCCAGCACCAGCACGGCGACGTCCGCGCCGGCGGCCAGTGCCACGGCCTCGGGCACCCGCGACACGTCGTCCCCCACCAGCCCGCACCCACGGGCGTACCCCACTTCGGTGCCGGGCCTGACGGCGGCACGGATGCCGTCCAGGACGGTCACGCCGTCACCGGGCCGCTGCGGTGCCGTGTAGTCGCCGATCTGCTGGGCGACGGAATCCGCGTTGGGCCCGAGCACCGCGATCCGCCGCGCGGCCCGGGAGAGCGGCAGGACCCCGCCCTCGTGCGCGAGCAGCGTCACCGAGGCGCGGGCGATCCGTTCGCCCAGGCCGCCGACGTCCGGCCGGACGGGGTTCCCGGGCCCGTCCGCGGGCCCCGGCCGCTCGAACAGACCGAGGCGGAACTTCAGCGTGAGCACCCGCGCCACCGCGGCGTCCAACGCCCCCTCGGACACCAGCCCCCGTTCCACGGCCTCGCCCAGCCGGGGGAAGCAGTCGTCCCACAGACTCAGATCGCAGCCCGCGTCCAGGGCCAGGGCCGCCGCCGACACGGGGTCACCCGTCAGCCGCACCAGCCGGTCGATCGCGGTCCCGTCCGCCATCACGACACCGTCGAAGCCCCACTCGTCGCGCAGCAGTTCGGTCAGCAGGTACCGGTTGGCCACGCACGGCACGCCGTCGAACTCGTTGTAGGCGGCCATCACCCCGGCCGCGCCCGCCGCCACCCCGGCCCGGGCCGCCCCGAGGTGGATCTCGTGCAGCTCGCGGTGGCCCAGCTCAGTCGCCGCGCTGTTGCGCCCGCCGACCGTGGCGCCCTGGCCGGCGAAGTGCTTCAGCACCACCGCGACACCCGCCCGCCGCGCGCCCTCGACCAGCGCCTCGGTCATCCGTGCCGCGAGATACGGGTCCTCGGCGAAGCACTCCTCGCTGCGCCCCCAGCGCGGATCACGTACGAGGTCCAGCGCGGACACCAGGGCGACGTGCGCGCCCCGGGCCCGCAGTTCGGCGCCCGCGCCGGCCACCGCATCCGCGTACAGCTCCGGATCCCAGGTGGCGCCGGCCGCCAGGTTGACCGGCAGCACCGTGCCGTCCAGCGCCTGGTGGCCGTGGGGCATCTCCTCGACCAGCAGGACGGGGATGCCCAGCCGGGTGCTGTCCCTGACGTGCCGCTGGACGGCCGCCGCCGCCAGCGCGCCGTCCCCGGCGTCCAGGCCGTCCTCGAACCCGACGCCCGACCAGGCGTCCGCCCGCTGGAGTCCGTACAACGCGCCCATGCCGTCGAAGGCGGCGACCTCCTCGCGGAACGCGTCCGTGAGGCGGTGACCGTCCGGGCCGCGCTCGTAGGCGTGCCAGCCGTACATGCGCTGGTTGAGCTGGCCCACCTTCTCCGCCGGGGTCATCCGGGCCAGCAGGTCGCGGACGCGTTCCGGCACCGGCACCGCCGGGTCGCGGTAGCGGGGCACGGTCATCGCAGCTCCAGGACGGCGACGCCGTACGCGTCGATCCGGACGTCCGCCACGGGCTCGCCGTCGGCCAGGCCGTGCAGCTTCCCGTCGGTCTCCGGACGGACCACCAGCGGTCGCTCGCTCTGACTGACCAGCCAGACGAAGCGGCGGCCGTCCGCGTGCGCGACGACGTCCGCCGAGACGTGCGGATCGGCCACCGTGACGGGCCGCCGCGCGCCCGACACCCGCGCCAGCGCCGCGTACAGCCGGTGGGTGGCGTCCGGGTTGACGCGCGCCGTCCGGGCCGCCATGTGCTCCAGCGGGTAGGTGGCCAGCACGGTACGGCCCGTGCCCGTCTCGTTCACGACCAGTGCGGGCCGGCCGTGCGCGTCCACGGCGACGACCCGGCCCGCGCGCGGCACCACGGGCAGGTAGGCGCGGCTGTCCTCGTTCCCCGCGACCGGGAAGCGCAGCACCTCTCCGGCGCGCAGGCCCCCGAAGTCCTCGGTGAACGTCATCTCCAGTACGTCGTCCTCGATCGGCTCGGCGACGCCGTAGGACAATTGCAGCTCCACCCCGAAGAGCCCGTCCAGGTCGTCGAACCAGGGGCCGCGGGTGCCCGGGTGCTCGCCGGAGCAGAACGACAGGTACACGGTGGCGCCGTCGGCGGCCCGGCGGGCCAGCTCCCGGCGGGTACGCGTGGTGAGCTGCCGGGTGGCGGGCAGCAGGTAGAGCGACGCCTCGCCGGGCAGCCCGTCGGCCTCGCGGGTGAGGGCGACGGGGAGGTCGGCGGCGCGCGCCGTGACGTAACCCTGGTGCAGGGACGTGAAGATGAGCGGCCGGTCGGCGGGACGGCTGTACGGGTAGCCGCGTTCCAGGAAGGCGGGCACCACCAGTGCGGCGTCGGCCTCCGTCCGGGCGCAGTTCGGGAAGTCCACGGCCTTCAGCACGTCGGCGAAGGCGGCCAGTTCACGCAGCGGTTCCTTGGGCGCACCCGTGGAGTCGGTGATGCCGAAGTGCATCTCGAACGGGTGGTGGTCGTAGGGGGACTGGTCCCACAGGGCGTCGTAGTCGGTGTTGTTCCAGGCGATCCAGCCGGTGGCCCCGCCCAGCAGCGAGTTGTGCAGGGTCTGGCGGTAGAAGTGGCCCGCGTTGGCGGCCGAGACGGTGTCGGTGGACAGCCCGAACTCCTCCAGCACCACGGGCTGCCCGGTCACCGCGGCCAGCTCGCACTCGAAGGCCGCGCGGTAGTGCTGCCGCGGCCGGTCGGTGTCGGAGCGGTACACGTGCGGGCCGACGAAGTCGACGTACTCGGCGGTCTCCCGCAGCGAGAAGCCGTTGTCGCGGCCGGTGACCTCGATGCCCCACGCCCCGTCGCCCAGCGACACCGGCTGCGTCGCGCCGGTCGCGCGCACCGCGTTGCACATGGCCTGGGCCCAGGCGGTCACCACGTCGGCCGACGGCGGGTCCACCTGGTAGATCCGCCCGTAGCCGGGCATCTCGTTCGTGATCAGCCAGCCCGTGACCGCCGGGTGGTCCTTGAAGCGGCGTGCCATGCGGGAGACGAACCACGCCTGGCGGCCGACCATCCACACGTCCTCGTACAGGTCGCGGTTGCCGCGCCACGCCGGGTCCCAGTTCTCACCGGACATGTGGCCGACGATGAACGTCGGTACCGTCCCCATGCCCGCTTCGAGGTGGGCGTCCAGGAAGTCCTCGAACCGCGCGCACAGTTCGTCGTCGACGCGGTCCGGCTCCGGGTGGAAGTCGGGCCAGTAGAAGAACGACCGGGTCATGTTCAGGCCGTGTTCGCCCAGTACGCGCAGTTCCTCGCGGACGGTCTTCGGGTCGTAGTTCCGCCACATCAGCGGACCGCCGGTGCGGGACCAGAAGTTGGCGCCGAGCCAGGGCAGGACGGCGGGCTGGTGGGTGAGCTGGGCGCTGTCGCGTCGCATGGTCCTTCTCGCGTGGTGGGGTTCGGGTGGTGCGTGGCCGCGGGTGCGCCGCGGCCGTGAGGTCAGCCGGGGTGACCCGTGGCGCCGGCCCCGGGCGGGGCGGGGCCGGTGGACTCACGGACGACCAGCCGCGGCCGCCCGTCCAGGCCGGTCTCCTCGACCGGCTCGCCGCACAGGGCCAGCAGCATGCGGGCGGCTGCCGCGCCGACCCGTTGCACCTGCTGGTCGACCGTGGTCAGCCGGGGGTGGAGCCAGCTGCCGAGCGGCAGGTTGTCGTAGCCGACCACGGACACGTCCCTTGGAACGGCCAGCCCGGCGCGCTGCGCGGTGCCGATGCCGCACACCGCCATCGAGTCGTTCGCGTACACCAGCGCGGTGGGCCGGTCGTCCGCCGCGAGCAGCGCCTCGGTGGCTCCGACGGCGTGCCGCTCGCTGAAGTCGGTCGGCAGGACCGCGAAGGGACGCAGTCCGGCCGCGCGCAGGGCGTCCTCGAAGGCGGCCCTGCGCACCCGGGTGTGCTGCAACTCCGGTGGCCCGCTGACATAGGCGACACGCCGGTGGCCGAGCGCCAGCAGATGCGCGACGGCCTCGGCGATCCCCGCCCCCTGGTCCCGCAGGCCCACCCGCGGTACGGCGCCCGTGCCGTCCGGCGCGCCCAGCAGCACCGCGGGCAGCCCCAGCCGGGCCAGCAGGGCGGGGCGGGCGTCCTCGTCGCGGGCGTCGGTGAGCACCGCCCCGTCCACCCGGCCCTCGGCCGCGAGCCGTTCGTAGAGCGCGTACTCCTCCCGGTGACCGCTCACCAGGTGCAGCAGCAGACCGTAGCCGCGCGGCGCCAGCTCACCCTCTATACCGGTGATCAGCTCACTGAAGTGCGGGTCGGAGCCCAGCACGTCGGTGGGGCGCCGGACCACCAGGGCCAGGCTGCGGGTACGGGCGTTGCGCAGCGCCGCCGCCGGGGCGTTGGGGCTCCACCCCAGCTCCAGCGCGGCGTCGAGGATGCGGCGGCGGGTCGCCTCGGAGAGCCGGCCCTTGTTGTTGAACGCCTGCGATACGGCGGCGGTCGACACGCCGGCCGCGGCGGCGACCTCCTTGATCGTCGGCCGCCGGCCCGGCCGCTCGGTGGACAGGCTCACGCCTTCACCGCCCCGCTGACCAGGGCCTGCTGCATGCGCTTCTGGAGCACCGTGTAGACGATCCACACCGGTACCAGGGTCAGCACGGTGCCCGCCGTCAGGACGCCGTAGTCCGTGCCGGTGATCGACTTGAGCGTGGGCAGCGCCACCTGGACCGTGCGCTGCGCGGGGTCCGGGCCGATGATGACCAGCGAGTACAGGTACTCGTTCCAGAAGGTCAGGAAGTTCAGCAGCAGCACGGTGGCGATGCCCGGCAGGCACATCGGCGTGTAGACGTGCCGCAGCACCGCGAAGGTCGACGCTCCGTCCAGCCGGGCGGCCTCCTCCATCTCCGGCGGGATGGTG
Organism: Streptomyces sp. NPDC107500; assembly: GCF_055582785.1. Classification (NCBI taxonomy): domain Bacteria; kingdom Bacillati; phylum Actinomycetota; class Actinomycetes; order Kitasatosporales; family Streptomycetaceae; genus Streptomyces; species Streptomyces sp. NPDC107500. The sequence goes on along the minus strand of NZ_JBVJPF010000004.1, from coordinate 225,811 downwards.
CGCATGAACTGCACCAGGATCACCACCGACAGCGGCAGCGCCGTCGCCGGCAGGAACAGCACCATGAAGATCCGGGTGTGGAACAGCCCGGTGGCCGCCGCCAGCAGGAAGGTGGGGAAGAGCGCGGCGAAGGTGGGGATCAGGAAGCCCAGGGAGAAGACCTTCTCCACCAGCCCCGCCAGCCGCCCGGTCGAACGGGCCAGGGCGAACGCGGCCGGGATCGCGAGCAGCAGCGTCAGCGCCAGCGAGACCACCGTCACCAGCGCGGAGTTGACCACCGCCAGCCCCAGGTCGGCGCTGTCGAACGCGGTCCGGAAGTTGTCCAGGCCCAGCGAGGTGGGCGGGGCGAAGGGGTGGGCGAAGATCTCCTCGTTCGACTTGAACGCCGAGGCGAGGAAGTAGTACAGCGGGACGACGAGCAGCACCGCGTACGTCCACACCAGGACGTGGGCCGGGAGCCAGCGCTTGCCGAGCTTCATGAGTGCTGCTCCGATCAGTAGTTCTGGCGGAAGACGCGGCGGATCGTCAGCAGCCCGACGAGGCCGGCGAGGAAGAGCAGGACGCCCACCGTCTGGCTGTAGCCGAGGTCGGCGGCGATGAACGCCTTCTGGTAGACGAGGAACGACAGGGTGGTGGACGACGTCCCCGGACCGCCCTGCGTCAGCAGCAGCACGTGCTGCGCCGAGCCGAACAGCGTCCACAGGAACTGGAGCATCGTCACCACGCCCACGTAGTCGCGGATCACCGGGAAGTGCACCGACCACATCGTCCGCCAGTGCCCCGCCCCGTCCAGCTGCGCGGCCTCGCCCAGCTCGTCCGGCACACTGCCCAGCCGGGCCGCGAACAGCACGGCGGTGAAGCCGATGCCGCTCCAGACGTCCAGGGCGATCAGACACGCCAGCGCCGTCGAGGGCGAGGCCAGCCAGGCGTCGGTGAGCGAACCCAGGCCGATGCCCGTCAACGCCCCGTTGAGCAGGCCGTCCGGGGACAGGGCGGCGTAGAAGACCATCGCCTTCGCGGGCGTCGAGATCAGCCCCGGGATGAAGAGCAGGTAGCGCAGGACGCGGTGCCCGGGCGGCCGTTGGGCGACGTAGTACCCCAGCATGTACGCGCAGACGATCATCACGGGCAGGGCGACGGCCAGTTGTACGGCCGTGTTGCGGACCGCGTCCCAGAACACCGGGTCGTCCAGGACCACCCGGACGTTGTCGAGGCCCGCGAAGGACACCGGCTGGAGCATGCCCGGCCAGTGCAGGGCCGCGATCACGAAGATCGCGAGCAGCGGCCCGACCATGAACACGAGGTACCACGCGAGTGCGGGGACCGCGAGGACGGTGCCGCCCTGTCGCCGGTGCCCGCGCGGTGCGGAGGCGGGCGAGGGCGGGGGTGCGGACCGACGGGCCGCGCTGCCGTCCGGCGTCGTCGTGAGCGTCGTCATGCGGTGACTCCCGGAGTACGGGTGGCGGATACGAGGGGGACCGGTCGGTTCATGCGGACCGGTACGCGGACTCGAGGGCGGCGCGCACACGGGCCGCGCTCGTGCCCCGGGTGAAGGACGTGCTGGTCGCGGTGATCAGCTGCTGCGCCGCGGCGGGCGGCACGTACACGTCGGGGAGGAGGACCTGGCTCACCTCGGAACCGAGCCGCTGGGCCGCGCCCACCAGGGGGAAGTCCGTACTCACGGCGTCCGTGCGCAGGGCCATGTCCCGGCCGCTCTCCGTCACGAACCGGGCCACCGTCTCGGGCCGGTACATGAACCGCAGGAACTTCTCGACCTGCTCGATCTTGCGCACGCCGTTGGGGCTGATCCAGAAACCGATGAGGGTGTAGGCGCGGATGACGGTCGGACCCTCGTGGGCCGCGCCGTCGGCCAGGGGCCAGCCGCCCACCTCGGTGTGCCGGGCCACCTTCTGGGGCACCTTGGCGAGCGCCGAGGACATCGCCGACTGGATCGCCGCCTCCCCGGTGTTGAACTGCGTGTTCATCGAGTCGGACGTGAGCCCCTGCGCCTTGTCCGCGAAGACCCCGGCGTCGCGCAGATGCGTGAAGTACTCGATGCCCAGGCGGGCGCCGCGGCCGCCGAAGTCGCCGGTGGCGTAGACGTGCCGGGCCTCCTCCTGCGACAGGAACGTCTGGATGATCTGCGCCATCAGCTTCTGCCCGGTCCAGTCGTTGCCGCCCACGGTCACGGGGGCGACTCCCTTGGCGCGGAGCTTGCGGCCGGCGGCGATCAACGCGTCCCCCGTGGTGGGGATCTCGTCGACGCCCGCCCGGTCGAGCAGGGCACGGTTGTAGGCGACCGGCCAGTTCGTGGCGAAGTAGGGGAACGCCCTGATGCGGCCCTCGCCGTCGGTCCAGTCGGCCAGGGCGGCGGGCAGCACCCGGTCGCGCAGCCCCCAGTCGTCCAGGTAGGGGCGGACGTCGACGGTCGCGCCGACGTCCGTCCAGGCCAGCGTCTTGTCGTAGAGGTTGACCATCACGACGTCGGCCTCCTTGCGGGCCAGCCGGGAGGTCTCGTACACCTGGCCGAGGTCGTCGCCGTTGACGAGGTTCTTGACCTTCAGCCCCGGGTTCTCCTCGCGGAACTGGTCGACGGCCGCGAGGTAGGTGGGGGAGCCCGGCGCGGTCGTGCCGAGCTGGGTGTGGACGACGAGGGTGTCCGGATCGGAGTCCGCCGACGCCAACGACGAACAGCCGGACAGAGCGGGCAGGGCAACGGCCGCAGCCAGGCCGGAACCGGCGGCGAGCAGGTCGCGCCGAGTCAGCGAAGAGCGCACAGCGGGGGTCTCCAACCAAGCGGTTAACGATTGGTTAATCGATGTACCTCGTGAGGTGCGAGGACCATATGGAGTGGAGGGACCGCGGTCAAGGGGGTGACGCCGGGGACTTCGACGGCTCCGGTCAGGCCGTCGCGGTGCCGTCGGTGGCGATCCCGAGCCGGCCGGCCACGGTGGTGAGGGCCGCGCCCAGCGGGAGCGCGATTCGTGCGACGGCCTCGCGGTCGCCGCGGGTCGGGTCCCGGTTGACGATCAGCACCGGCGTCCCGGCGCGGGCCGCCTGGCGGACGAACCGCAGCCCCGACATCACCGTCAGCGAGGAGCCGAGGACCAGCAGAGTGGTGGCACCCCGGACCAGTTCGCGGCAGTGCTCCACGCGTGCGGGCGGGACGGCCTCGCCGAAGAACACCACGTCCGGTTTGAGGACGCCGCCGCAGACTGCGCAGGGCACCACGCGGAAGTCACCGACCTGGTCGTCGGTGAGGTCGGCGTCGCCGTCCGGATTGATCCCGGCGGCCACCGGCTCGAAGCCCGGGTTGGCCGCCTCCAGCCGCCGGGCGAGTTCGCGCCGTGGGCTGAACGCGCCGCAGGTCAGGCAGACGACGCGGTCCAGGCTGCCGTGCAGTTCGACGACGTCCTCGCTGCCGGCCGCCTGGTGCAGACCGTCGACGTTCTGGGTGATCACACCGGCGAGCAGGCCCCGGTCTCCGAACGCGGCCACGGACCGGTGCCCGGCGTTGGGGCGCGCCCGGCCGAAGGTGCGCCAGCCGAGGTGGCTGCGGGCCCAGTAGCGGCGCCGGGCCGCCGCGCCGCCGGTGAAGTCCTGGTACGTCATCGGCGTGTGCCGGCTCAGGCTGCCGCCCTCGCCCCGGTAGTCGGGGATCCCCGACTCCGTCGAGATCCCGGCCCCGCTGAGCACCACCACCCCGCCGGCGCCCAGCGCGTCGGCGACGGGCTCCAGGTCCGTCGTGCCCGGCGGCAGGTCCGCTCCCGGGGTCCAGCTCAGAGTGGGCCGCATACGCATGCCGCAAGGGTACGGAAACCGGGCGCGTTTCTGGGCGCCGGGCCGTGTCCGTCGTTCGCTCCGGGCGGGGACCGGGACGCACCCGATGGCTGCTCGGTGCGGCTGCGGGCCCGGGCTTGTCGAACCGCGCCGGGCCGCGTCCGGCGATCCAGCCCTGGGCCGGGTCCGGCGATCCAGCCCTGGGCCGGGTCCGGCGATCCAGCCCTGGGCCGGGTCCGGCGATCCACCCCCGGGCCGCTCCGGCGATCCACCCCGGCCGCGCCCGGCGACCCGCTCCGACATGCCCTTCCCCGGGCCGGGTGACACACTTGCACTGGCCAGGCCCGTGGGTGGCTGACGCCCGTACGGAGGGGTCCTGGTCCGGGAGTGGTCGATGTTCCGCAAGCGTCCCGCACCTGACGGTGAAGAGCTGCTGGCCCGGCTGGCGTCGCTGACCACACAGGCCCGGGAGCTGGCCGAGCTGCGCAGGTCCCAGGTGGAGCTGGCGATCGCCCTGCAACGCGACATGCTGCCCGCCGACCTGCCCACGGTCCCCGGCTTCCACCTGGCCGCCTGCTACGCGCCCGCGTACGCCGGACTCAACGTGGGCGGCGACTGGTACGACGCCTTCGAGCTGCCCGACGGCCGCGTCGGGCTGTCCGTCGGTGACGTGCAGGGCCACGCCATCGACGCGGCGGCGTTCATGGGCCAGGTCCGCGTCGGCCTGCGGGCGCTCGCCTCCGTGACGAGCCGTCCGGGCGAGCTGCTCGCCTGGACCAACGACCTCGTCCTGTCCCTGAACAAGGACCTCTTCGCCACCTGCACTTTCATCCGCTTCGACCCGGCCACCGGCGTCCTGGAGAGCGCGCGGGCCGGCCACATCCCCTGTGTCCGGGCCACCGCGGACGGCAGGGCCGAGGTCTGCCAGGACGAGGGCGGGCCGCCGCTGGGCGTCCTGGAGGGTGCGGAGTATCCGGTGACCCGGTACCGGCTCGACGCGGGCGGCGTGCTCGTCCTGGTCACGGACGGCGTCGTGGAAGGGCCCTCCCTCAGCATCGACGACGGGCTCGACAGGGTGGCGCGGCTGGCGGGCCTCGCGGCCGTCGTCGGCATGGATGCGCAGTCCCTCGCGGCCGCCGTGCTCAAGAACGCCGAGCTGATCGGACACGAGGACGACGCCGCCGTACTCGTCGTCGGCCATGGCGGACCCGTCGTTACGCCGTAGGGCGGGACGGGGCGCCTCCCGCCTCGCTGACCGGCCGGGGCCGGTGTCTGATGGCTCTGTGGTGGATATCCGTGCATGGCCGCGACCGGTCGTCCTCCTCTGCGAGACGCTGCTCGTCGCCGGTTTCTACTACGCGGCGGGGCGACTGGGCCTGTCCCAGCAGCTGACCGCCGACGGGGCCGTCGTCACGCCCATCTGGCCGCCCACCGGCCTCGCGGTGGCCTGTCTGCTGCTCTTCGGACCACGGTGCGTGCCCGGCATCGCGCTCGGCGCGCTGCTCGTCATCGTCTCCCTCGGAAGGCCCGGACTCTCGGCCGTCGGGATCGTGGCCGGCAACACCGCGGCCCCCGTCTGCTCCTATCTGATGCTCCGGGCGGTGGGTTTCCGCGTGAGCCTGAGCCGCCTGCGCGACGGGCTGTCGCTCGTCTTCCTGGGTGCGCTGACGGCCATGCTGATCAGTTCGTCGGTGGGTGTCGGGATGCTTGTCCTGTCGGACAAGCTGCCGTCGGGCGACCTCTGGCTCGTCTGGCTCGCGTGGTGGGTCGGCGACGCGACGGGCGTCGTGCTCGTCACGCCGCTGCTGCTGCTCCTGTACCGTGCCCGGCTGCCGCCGCCGTCGGCCCGGTGGACCGAGGCCGTGGCGCTCGCCGCCGTCGTCTGCGTGCTGGTCCCGCTGATCATGTACAGCACGGTCAGCCTGCTCTTCCTGGTCTATCCGCTGCTGATCCTGTCCGTGCTGCGCTTCCAGCTGGCGGGCGGCGTACCGTGCGCCCTTTTCGCTTCGGTGATGGCCACGGTCGTGGCTCGCGAGGAGGTCGGCGCCTTCGGTGCGCTCAGCGACATCGAGACGTTGATGAGACTTCAGGCGTTCAACGGCACGCTGGGGCTCACCGCGCTCCTGCTGTCCGCGGTGATCAGCGAGCAGCTCAACACCCGGCGGTCGGTGGAACGGGCCTGCAAGGAACTGGTCGAGGCCTTGCAGCACCTGAACGCCGGAGGCACCCAGAACCCGGGAGCACCCGGCGGAGATACTCGCTGAGCGCGGGGGCGGCGTGCCCCGCCAACTCCCCGAGCTTGGCCGGGTCCCACAGCCGGAACGCCTCCACGGTCCCGTCCCCTGTGCGGGGGCGTATGTCGTTGGGGGTGCCGAGGCCGGTGAGTTCACGCCGCCCGTGTGTCCGGGGCCGTCCCGCGGCCCAGGGTGCGGTCGAAGACGGTCAGCAGGAGGTACACCACCCCGGCGCCGAGCATGACCCAGGCCAGCGTGTGCATGCCGCCGGTGTCCGCGTGGTGCCCGAAGGCCGCCGCGCTCGCGGCAGAGGCGATCATGGAGCCGACGTACGCGAAGGTCCGCAGCAGACCGGCGGAGGACGCCGTGCGCTCGGGATCGGCCTGGAAGTAGACCGAGTTCTGCAAGGCCAGGTTGTTGAGCCCCTGCGGGACGCCGAAGACCAGGGCGACCAGGAGCAGCATCCACAGCGGGCTCTCGGCGGTGAGCGTGAGGATCAGCACGCAGGCGACGATCTGCCCCGCCGCGCCGAGCAGCAGCTTCCCGCGCACGCTCCGGCTGCGCCCGGAGACGACCGAGACGCCGATCGCCAGCAGGAACATCGGGATCTGCGCCAGCCCGGCGTGGAAGGGCGACAGCCCGAAGCCCTCCTCCGTCCACTGGGTGAAGCCGTAGAGGAAGGCGTACGCGACGACGTAGGCCACGAGCGCGCGCCCGTACGTGGCGAGCAGCGGGGTGTTGCCGCCCAGGACCCGCAGGTCGATGAAGGGGGTGGTGGCGCGCAGCTCCCGCGCCGCGAAGGCCGCACCCGCGGCGACGGTGATCGCCATCAGGTACCAGTCGCGCAGGTGCAGGTTCATCAGGAAGAGCAGCAGCGAGACGAGCGTGGCGGCGAACAGCGCCATGCCGGGCAGGTCGAGTTGCGCGGCCGGCCGTCCGTGCCGCGGGCGCCCGGCCCCGTCGGCCGGCTTGGGCAGGCGCAGCATCCCCAGCACCACCGCGGCGACGGCCAGGGGCACGTTCAGCGCGAACGTGGTGCGCCAACCGCCCGCGGCGATCAGCAGACCGCCCAGCAGCGGGCCGACGACGGCGATGGTCTGGTTGGCCACCGCCAGCGCGGTCAGTACCCCGCCGGGACTGTCCCGCCCGGTGCGCTCGGCCTCGCCGCGCAGCAGCGCCATCGCCGCGGGATAGCCGGCGCAGGTGCCGAAGCCGAGCAGGACCCGCGCGGCGATCAGTACGCCGAGGTTCGGTGCCAGGGCGCCGACGACTCCGGCCACGCCGACCAGGCCGGTACTGAGCAGGAAGAGCCTGCGCGGTCCGAAGAGGTCGATGAGCCGGCCCACGACCGGCTGTCCGAGCGAGGTGGCCAGGTAGAGCGCGGAGACCAGCCAGGCGGTCTGCGAGGCCGGCGCTCCCAGGGCGCTGCCGATGGGCACGAGGGCGACGGCGATGATCGTCGAGTTGATCGGGTTGAGGACCGAACCCAGCAGCATCGGCGGCAGCAGCCGCCGGTCGAAGCCGGGCCGGTCCTCGTCGCGCGTACGGGCCGCCGTCCGCTCAGTCACGGGTGAGTCGCTCCAGGACGGCCATCGCCGCGATCACCGCCCGGCGCTCTTCCTCCGTGCACTTGTCCTGCAACTGGCCGGCGAGCCACTCCTTGCGCGTCTGCCGGTCCTCTTCGACCCGCCGACGGCCCTCGGCGGTCAGCGTGATCAGCAGGCGCCGCCCGTCGTCCGGGTCGGGTCGCCGCTCCACCAGTCCCAGGGCGGCGAGCGGAGCGATGGTCGCCGTCATCGACTGGTGCCGCACGCCTTCGCCGGCGGCGAGTTCGCTCGCCGTGACCCCGCCGCGGTCGGACAGGCGCGCGAGGAGCGTCGCCTGGCCCACGGTGATGTCCTCCGCCTCGGACGCCTTCAGGATGCGGCGCCGCAGACGCCTGATGACAGCGCGGACCTCGCGGGACGCCTCGACCGCCGACGGCGACAGGTACTGGTTCTCGCTCATGTGCCCAGGTTAACTTCCACAGCCTCAGCTGTACAGATAAACCTGTATAACTTGGCGGCGCGAGCCGGTCTTCGTCCGGGCGCCGCACCGGTGTCAGGACGCGCTCGGCATGTGCTGCCGTACCCATGATGCGAAGGGCGTGACGGACAGACCCAGCTTCCGCGCGAACTCGGGGCGGGCGGGCTGCGGGAACTCGTTGAGGGACGACTGTCCGAACCCCATGTCGGGCATGCCGGCGGCGACCGCCTCCTCCTCGCTCATGTCGGGCGCGGCGACCGTCGTGCCGAGGTGGCGGGAGAGGACCTCGGCGATCTCCGCCATGGTCAGGTGGTCGCTCGCCAGTTCCAGTTCCACGGTGTCGAAGCGCTCGGGCTCGGTCACGGCGGCGGCAGCGGCCGAGCCGATGTCGTCGACGGCGACCAGGGACAGTCGCGTCGCGGGCTTGAGCAGGCTCACCAGGCCGCCCTCCAGGCCGCGCGGGAACACGATGGCCTCGGCGGGGAGGAAGTTCTCCATGAAGAAGCTCGGCTTGAGGAGCGTCCAGTGGGCGAAGCCGGCCTCGCGCACGCGGTCCTGGATCCCGGCCTTCGCCGTGTAGTAGGGCTCCATCGCGGCCCATTTGCCCCGCACCCAGCTCGTGTGCCGCCCGGCGCCGGAGACCGACGTGTGGATGAACTGGGGCACCCCGGCCGCCCTGGCGCCCTCGATCAGCCGGGCGGCCTGCGCGACCTCGCCCGCGAAGGCGGCTCCTTCGAGGTCGGGCATCTGGACCGAGAAGACGGCGCGGGCCCCCTCCGCGGCGCGGGTCAGGGAGCCGAGGTCGTCCAGGTCCCCGACGACCAGTTCGGCGCCGAGCGCCGCGACCGCCGCCGCCCGGTCGGTCGAGGGGTCGCGGACCAGCGCCCTGACCGGCACCCCCGACTTCAGCAGGGCGCGGGCGGTGGCGCCGCCCTGACGGCCGGTCGCGCCGGTTACCAGGACGGGCGTGGGATCGGTGGTCATGGTGTCCTCCGGGGGGTGTGCAGGAGTCGGCAGCTAAGTGGCGGGGCCCGCCACTTAGCTTCCCGGTACGATACGGAGGGGCCCGCCATTTAGCAATGCGAGAGGACGCCATGCCTGATCACCAGCGCGCGGACGCGCGGCGCAACTACGCGCGGATCCTGTCCGTCGCCGAGCAGGAGGTCGCCGCACACGGCGCCGACGCGTCCCTGGAACGCATCGCCCGCATCGCCGGTGTCGGCTCGGCGACCGTGCGCCGGCACTTTCCCGGCCGCCGCGCGCTGCTGGAAGCGGTCTTCGCCGAGCGGATCGAGGCCCTGCGGGTGTGTGCCGTCGAGGCGGCCGAGGCCAAGGACGCCCGTACCGCGCTCCTGGACTGGCTGCGCGCTCTCACCGAGTACGCCGCCTCCGCGCGGGGCATGGCCGACGCGCTGGCGCAGGACAGGCTCGTCGAGCCGGAGCATGTGAACGCCTGTACGGCGAAACTCGGTGGGGCGGTCGAGCCCCTGCTGCGGCGCGCCGCGGCGGAGGGCGTGGTGGCGCCGGGCGTGACCCCCACCGACCTGCTCACGCTGGTCACCGGCATCGCCCTGGCCACGGAGCACCACGCCGACCCGGCGGCCGAGGCGCGCCGCCTGCTCGGACTGACCGTGGAGGGCCTCAGCCCCACGAGGTGACCAGGGGGCAGGAGCCGTCCCGTTCGTGGCCCACGCCCCTCGATGCGGCGGGAACCCTCCGGTGGACGCCTCCGCCTACTGCACTCTGACGGTTGGCGCACGAACGCTTCCTCGCGCGACGCGGCTCCGTGCGCCCGAGGGCGGCATGCGGTGCGGGCGTGTTGTACGGGCTGTGCTGCTCGCCGCCCCTCGGACACAGCCTGATGTCCGGTCGCCCAACTCGCGGGCCTGCCCTACGCGGACGTGGCCGAGATGAGCGGCTGCCCACCGGACGCGTGACGGCGCCCCGTTCGAAGGGGCGCCGTCACGCGTGGGGCCGGTCGGGTCCTTGCCCGCTCAGCCGGTGCGCAGGACGCGGAAGCGGTCGGGGTGCGCCGGATCCCGGTCCACGACCTGGACCGGCGGCCAGGCCCACTGAAGGACGCCGATACCGGGCGGGCGGGTGAACCGGATCCGCCCCCGGGTGCCTTCGACGTCGACCCGGGACCAGGACCCGGCGGTGCCCGCAGGCTCCGCACCGTCCCCGCGCAGCACGTCGGCGAGGACGGCGACCGTGTCGTAGCCCTCGAAGGCGACGAAGGAAGGCGCTTCGTCCAGTCGTGTGCGAAGGGCCGCCTCGACCCGTGCGCCGAGCGGGCCGAGCCGCTCGGGCAGGTAGCGCAGGAACGGGACCCCGGCACCGTCGGCGCCCAGCGCTGCGGCCCATTCGGCGAACTCCGGCTGCCCGGCCGGGGCACCGAGCGTCAGTCCGGCCAGTCGCGGGTCGCGGCGCACGGCCCTGACGACGGGGACCGCCGGATCAGGGTGGCCGAGCAGGAGGAGAAGGGCCGTCGCGCCGTGGTCGGCGAGCGCGTCGCACAGGGCCGCGGGGGAGAGCGCGCTCATGTCGAACTCGGTGACGGTGGCGCCGCGCGGAGCCAGGTGCTCCCGCAGGAGGCGAGTCCCGGACGCCCAGTACACACTCGGCTGGGTCGCCACGGCGACACGGCGGTGGCCGGCGCCGAGCAGGAAGTCCCCGTAGATTCGCCATCCGTGGGACTGCGCCGGTGCGAGCCGCGCCACCCGGTCCGTGGGCCGTTCGGTGAGCGTGTCGAGGACCGCCGACGAGCACAGGTACGGCACGCCGAGCGCGTCGGCCCCGGAGGCCGCGGCACGGGCGACGACGCTGTGGTACTCACCGGCCAGGGCGGCCACGCCCAGGCCGGCCAGCTCCTCCACGGCCGCCGCGGCCTTCGCCGGATCGGCCGCGGTGTCCCGGACCACCAGCTCCAGCGGGCCGCCGGCCACCCCGCCGGTGTCATTGACCTCGTCCACGGCCAGTTCGAGGCCGGCGAGCAGATGGCGGCCCGCCTCGACCCAGCCCGGCCGGGACAGCGGAACGAGGGCGCCGATCCGGACGGACGGCCCGCCGGTCCGAGCTGCTGCGAAGGGGGTGTTCACGCGATGACGTCTCCTCGGTCGACAGTTCCGGCCATTGCATCCGTCGCCACGATCGACGGGCAAACCAATTTTCCCGCGCCCCGCCCGGAACCCGGAGCCGGGTCGCCACGACTCCTGTACCGGTACGGCCCGAACAGGCGGAAGCCGTACGACCTGATCGGGAGATGGGACAGATGGCGCAGAGCCGGCACCCCGCATCCACTCCGGCGACCGCCCCGCCGCGCAGCTACCTTCCCCCGCCCGCGCTGTGGGGGTTCCTGGTGCTGCTGGTGCTGGTGTTCGCGGTGTCCTACGGAGTGGGAAGGAGCGTCGGCCCCGTCGCGCCCGGCATGCACGGTCCCGCGACGACGGGCGGCGGCACCGGCACCGGCGACGAGGGCGGCACGGACGACATGGACATGGGCGGGGGACACGGACACTGATGGCCACCGAACCGGTCACCGTCGAGGTCGTGACCGACGTCGCCGTCGGCGGCATGACGTGCGCCTGGGCGAGGTGACCTCCCCCGAGGTCACCGGGGACATCACCCTCAGCAGGCACCGGATGACGCCCGGCGGAGCCGCGTACCGCCAGGAGGCGGACCGGTCGGTGGCGCGGTCTTTCGCTCAGGCTGCAATGACTTGCTCACGACAAGCATGACGATCCATCATGCGGCGACCGGTGTGCGCGAACTCCCGTCCCGCGCGGGCCCGTTCGCGAGACCGGCCGGCCGCGCACCCCCGGTGCCCGCGCGGCCACCGCCGGGCGCCCCCAGGAGACTCCCGGCCGCACGCGAACCGCCCCCACATCCCGTGGGCACCGGAGAGAGCGGAGCACCCCCACATGTCCTCCCCACTCCCCGCCCAACGCGCGAGAACCGCACTGTGCGCCGCGGTAATCGCGGCCGCACTCGCCCTCACCGGCCAGCCGTCCCCGGCCGCCGCCGCACCCGCGCCCCACGCACCGGACGACTCCGTCAACCAGGCATTCGCCCGCGCGGCCGTCGCCTACGACGTCCCCCGGGACCTGCTGGTCGCCGTCGGCTACGGCGAGACCCGCCTGGACGGCCACGACGGCCTGCCCAGCCAGGACAACGGCTACGGCATGATGCACCTGGTCAGCAACCCGGAACGGCGCACCCTGGAACAGGCCGCGCGACTCACCGGCGAGAGCGTCGCCGACCTGAAACGCGACACCGGCGCCAACATCCACGGCGGCGCCGCCGTGCTGCGCGCCCTGGCCGACGAGGCCGGGCTCGACGCCGCGGACCGGGACCGCCTCGGCGCCTGGTACCCGGTCGCCGCCCGCTACGGAACCTCCGGCGGCGACGCCGCCGCGCGCCTGTACGCCGACGCAGTCTTCGACCTCCTCGGCGACGGCGTCCGGACCCGTGTGGACGGCGGCGAGCAGGTCGCCGTCGCCCCGCGCGAGGTCCGGCCCCAGCGCGGAGAGTACGCCGCCACCGACACCGGCGCCGGGGCGAGCGCGTCCGCCGACTACCCGCCGGCCCTCTGGAACCCGGCGTACTCCGGCAACTACACCGCGGGCCGCAACTCGGCGATCACCACCGTGGTCGTCCATGTCACGCAGGGCTCGTACGCGGGCTCCATCAGCTGGTTCCAGAACCCGTCGGCCCAGGTCAGCGCCCACTACGTGGTGCGGTCCTCCGACGGCCAGATCACCCAGAGCGTCCGCGAGGGCGACACCGCCTGGCACGCGCGCTCGGCCAACCCCTACTCCGTGGGAGTGGAACACGAGGGGTACGTCAGCGACCCCGCCTGGTTCACCGACGCCATGTACCGCTCGTCGGCGGCGCTGACCCGTCACCTCACCGACAGGTACGGCATCCCCCGGGACCGCGCGCACATCGTGGGACACAGCGAGGTGCCCGGCAACGACCACACCGACCCCGGCCCGCACTGGGACTGGGCCTACTACATGAGCCTGGTCCGCGGCGACGGCGGCGGCACCGGCACCCCGTTCCCGACGTGGGGCACGGACGTGAGCGTCCGTCAGCAGCCGTCGACGGACTCCGCCCGGGTGGCGAGTCTGCCCGGACCGACCTCCGTCCGCGTGGCCTGCCAGGTCCACGGAGGGCTCGTCGAGTACGACGGCTACAGCAACGATGCCTGGTCGTACCTGCCGGACTACGGCGGATACGTGTCCAACATCTTCATCGACGTCGACGACGCCTGGCTCCCAGGAGTGCCCACATGCTGACCCCTCCCACCCCGCGCCCGGGATCCGTCCCGCGCCGCGGACCGCGTCCCACGCGCGCCCTGACCGGCACCGTGTGCCTGCTCGCCCTCGCCGGCACTGCACTGGCCGCGGCTCCCGCGCCGGCCGCCGGCACCACCCCCGCGCCCGCGTCGGAGTCCTGGCACCCCGACCTGTCCCCGGCGGGCGGCGACGACGTCAACGTCCGGTACGGGGAGGGCGCCCTGCGGGTGTGGGACGGCTCCGTCAGCCCCGCCTCCCTGGACCGGGACCGCGGCTATGCCTCCGCCGTCCTGGAGACCCACCACGTGGAACGGCCGGTGAACCGGGTCGCCGTGGACCTCGACGCGACCGTGCCCGAGGCGGCGGACGTCGAGATCGACGTGCGCGGACGGGCCGCCGACGGAACCTGGACCGAGTGGCGGCGGGCGGCGGCCGGCAACCCGGCGCGACTGCCGCGCGACGTCGTCGACGTCCAGGCCCGGCTCACCCTGTGGAACGCCAAGGGCGAGGCCACGGCCGCCGTCCGCGCCCTGACCCTGACGGCCGACGACACGGGCAGCGTCTCCGCCGGGTCCACACCGACGGCCGCCGCCTTCTCCGCCCGCGTCTACGCCACCCGCGAGGGCCTCGTCGGCCACACCACGGCCAACGGCCACGTCATCAAGGCGAACGACCACTTCGTGGCGCTCCCCTCCCGGCGGGCCCTGTCGCCCAAGGGCAGCGCACAGTACTCGGTGCAGGTGTGCGGTCCCGCCCGCTGCGAGACGGCCCCCGTGTGGGACGTCGGCCCGTGGAACACGCACGACGACCACTGGAACCCCTCCACGCAGCGCGAGCAGTGGAAGGACCTGCCGCGCGGCCTGCCCGAGGCGCAGGCGGCGTACGAGAACGGCTACAACGGCGGTCGCGACGAGTTCGGCCGCCAGGTCGCCAACCCGGCCGGCATCGACCTGGCCGACGGCACCTTCTACAACGTGGGCCTCAACGACAACGGCTGGGTGACCGTCACCTACCTGTGGACCGACGCCGGCGGCGACACCACGTCGTTCCCGACCTGGGGCACCGACGTGAGCATCCGTCAGCAGGCGACGACCGGCTCCACCCGGGTGGCGAGCCTGTCCGGACCGACGACCGTCCGGGTCCGCTGCCAGGTCCACGGCGAGCTGGTGAACTACGACGGCTACAGCAACGACGCCTGGTCCTACCTGCCCGACTACGGCGGCTACGTCTCCAACATCTTCATCGACGTCGCCGACTCCTGGCTCCCCGGCGTGCCCACCTGCTGAACGGCCCCGTCCAGCAGCGCCGACCCCAGCGCGGTACGCCGGTGCAGCACCCGGTTGCCCTCGCGGCGGGTCGCCACCAGCCCCGCCTCACGCAGTACGGCGGCGTGGCGGCTCGCCGTGGACGGTGCCAGGCACAGCGCCGCGGCGAGCGAGGTCGTGGTCATCGGCGTCTCCAGCGACTCCAGCATCCGCGCCCGCGACGGCCCGGTCAGCCGGTCGACCGACGGTCTCGCCGCATCGGCGCGCAGGCGCGGCAGCCAGCCCGGCTCCGGGCACAGCGGGTGTACGAGGACCGGCGGCAGCGACTCGTCCACCAGGGCCAGCGGGGTCCGTACGCAGAAGAAGGCGGGGACCAGCGTCAGCGGGCGCCCGCCCAGCCTCAGCGACCGGGGTTCGGGGTAGGGGGCGGCGAGCAGGGTGCCGTCGCGCCGCCAGCCCGGCAGGTCCGTGTAACTCGCGAGCAGGCCCTCCGCGCCACCGGACAGCGCCGCCTCGGCACGCCGGGCGCGGTCCTCCGCGGCCCGGGCACGGATCACGGGCAGGTACGGCGCCACGGCCACGGCGTGGTAGCGGCGCAGCGTGGTGCCCAGCCAGCGCAGCGCGGTCGCGTCCCCGGAGGCCACCCACCGCACACTGCGCGGCACCGGGCCGCGCAGGTCCGCGCAGAGCCGGGTGAGTTCGGCGACGAGTCTGCCGCGGGGCGTCGAGCGCACCCGGTCCACGCCTTCCGCCAGGTCCAGGTCACCGCGACCGGGCGTCAGGAAGTCCGGGAAGTACCCGGTGGGCGGGCACAGCCGCATCAACGCCCGTACGTCGTCGGCGAGTCCGTCACGGTGCAGGGCCCCGCGCACCTCGCGCCGCCAGGGGTCGTAGGCCAGGGGCTCCTGGTCGTTCTGCAGCAGGTGGAGGCTCAGCACCGTCTCCCACAACGGGTCGGCGCCCCGGGCCACGCCCATCCGGGTCAACGCGCCCTCGTCGAAGTCCACGTGAAGCACTGTGCCTCCCCTGCCGACCGCGGTCACGGCTCAGCAGCCGCCACAGTTGTAGTAGGTGACGTCCCAGTGGTTGCCCTCGTCGGCGTAGACGTTGCCCGAACCGGACCGCCACTGCGGAGCGCCGTCGCCGCGCACGCCGATGTAGGTGAACGTGTTCTTGATGTAGTTGCCGACACAGGTGGTCTTGCCGAAGTCGAGCTTGTAGCCGTTCCAGTGCGAGTACGTGCCGGAGGCGTGCCCGGTCTCGGTACCGCCGGTGATGTTCAGCGCGCACCCGGTGGCCCGCTTGAGGGTCTGCGCGCCCTGCTCGGTGGCGAGGTTGAGCTGGTCGAACGAGGTACAGGTGCCGTTGTTCCGGTTGGAGCAGTTGCCGGAGGACGACCAGGTGATGCCGACGTCGCGGAACATCGACGTGGCCGTGGCGTGACTGATCTTCGTGGCCGCGAAGGCGTCGCCGGCGCCGGCAACGACGACCGCGCCCGGTGCGGCGACCAGGGCGAGCGCCGTGACGACCGCCCGGATGCGCGTGGTTGGAGACCTCATGTTGGAACCTCCATGCAGAACGTCATGCTTCCTGTGGGGTGGTTGAGCATGCGGTGCAGCACGATGGTGCCCGAGGTCTACGCGCGTACGCCACAGGGCGTCGGTGGCGGGCGGCCGTCAGCCGGGCGTGAATCGCACCCGGGTTCCGGCCGCGGCCTGCGCCGCCGCCGCGAGGGCGGGTTCCACGACGACCGCGACGACCGGGTAGCCCCCGGTTGTCGGATGGTCGTGCAGGAAGATCACGGGGCGCCCGTCCGGCGGGACCTGAACGGCGCCCAGAACCATGCCCTCGCTTGGCAGTTCGCCCGTCGCCGCGCGTTCCAGCGGCGGCCCCTCCGTGCGCAGGCCGATGCGGTTGCTGTGCGGCGAGACGCGGTAGGCGGCCGACATGAGGGTGCGCAGGGCGGCCGGGGAGAACCAGTCGGCACGGGGGCCCAGGCGTACCGGCAGGACCAGTTCGGCGGGCGGACCGGGCCAGGGGGCGGTCATGGGCGGCGGCGCAACTCGCGCGGGCGGGCCCACCGGGAGGACGTCGCCGTCCCGCAGGGGGAGGGGCCCCAGCCCCGACAGGAGGTCGGTCGAGCGGCTGCCGAGGACGGCATCGACGGCGATGCCCCCGGAGACGGCCACGTACGACCTCACCCCCGTGGCGGCCGCCCCCACGTCCAGGACCGCGCCCGCGGGCACCCGCACCGGAGCGCCCCAGGCGGCGGGCCGTCCGTCGACGGTCACGGGGCAGGGCGCGCCGCCGACGACCACGGTGACGCCGCGATCGGGCCGCAGGGCGCACCCGGTCAGCGTGGTCTCCAGGACGGCGGCGTCCGGATCGTTGCCCAGCAGCCGGTTGGCGAGGCGCATCGCGGGCGCGTCCAGCGCTCCGGAACGTGGCACGCCGAGGTGGGCGTGGCCGGGCCGGCCAGCGTCCTGCACGGTGGTGAGCGCCCCGGCGCGCACGGTCGTGAACTTGGCCGTCATGCGGCTGCCTCCGTCGAGGCGCCGTCCGCTGTGACAAATCGCACCCGGGTCCCCGGCGTGAGGAGCGCCGCACGCTCACGCGCCGGGTCCCACAGCGGCCGCGGGTCCGGCATGGTGCCGATCAGCTGCCAGCCGCCCGGCGTGGAGCGCGGGTACACCGCGCTGTAGGGGCCGGCCAACGCGACCGCGCCGGCCGGCACGCGGGTCCTCGGTGTGGCCCTGCGAGGGACGTGGAGATGAGGGGGCAGGCCGGTGAGATAGCCGAAGCCGGGCGCGAACCCGCAGAACGCGACCCGATAGGTCCGGGAAGCGTGCCGGGCGGCGACCTCGTCGGGAGCGACTCCCCACAGCTCCGCCACGTCGGCCAGGTCCGGACCGTCGTAGTGCACGGGAAGCTCCACCACGTCCCCGTCGTCGTCGGGGACCGGCGGCACCTCCCACCCGGTGACCTCGCGGGCCAGCGCCTCCGGGTCCGGCACCCCGTCGAGCAGGACGGTCCGGGCCCCCGGGACCACCTCCGTCACCGGCGGCAGGGTCCCGGCGGCGCGCCGGGACAGCACCTCGGCGTGGAAGGCCGCGGTGTGTTCGGCGTCGGGCAGTTCGACGAGGAGCGCGTGGCGGCCGGCGGGGCGGGCCGAGCGGGCCCGGGCGTCCGTCATGCGAACGCCCCGATGCCGGTCCCGGCCGCCTCCAGTGCCTCGCGCACCCGCGCCGCGATCCGGGCCGCGCCCGGGGTGTCGCCGTGCACGCACAGCGAACGGGCGGCGACCGCGACGGTCGTGCCGTCCACCGCCTCGACCTCGCCCCGCACCGCGAACCCCAGCGCACGGCCGACCACCGCGTCCGCGTCGGTCACCACGGAGTCCGCCTCGCCGCGGGGGACGAGGGTGCCCCGCGCGGTGTAGGCCCGGTCCGCGAAGGCCTCCGGGACACCGGTGAGACCCGCCTCCCCGGCGGCGTCGAGCAGCCGCGAGCCCGGCAGACCCAGCACGGGCAGCGCGCCGCCCGCCAGCCGGACCCCCGCCACGACGGCCCGGGCCTGCTCGGCGTCGTGGACGATGCGGTTGTAGAGCGCGCCGTGCGGTTTCACGTAGGCCACCTCGGACTCGGCGGCCTCGGCGAACACCCTGAGCGCGCCGATCTGGTACGCGACCTCGGCCGCCAGCTCGGCCGCCGGTACGTCCATGGCGCGCCGTCCGAAGCCGGCCAGGTCGCGGTAGGACACCTGCGCCCCGATCCGGACCCCGCGCTCGGCGGCGAGGGCGCAGACGCGCCGCATCACGGAGGGGTCGCCCGCGTGGAAGCCGCAGGCGACGTTGGCGCTGGTGACGACGGAGAGCAGGGCGTCGTCGTCGGTGAGGGTCCAGCGGCCGAAGCCCTCGCCGAGGTCTGCGTTGAGGTCGATCACATGCCGAAAGTAGACGATCGTTGAACGATCCGACAAGGCGCGACGGTGGCCGTCCAAGTGGATGAGAGAAATCCACCTCTTGTTAGATCGTTGAACGATCGCTAGTGTCCGTGCATCTGCCACGTATCTGGAGCTATGGTCCGGGGACCGCTGAAGCCACGGCTCCGAAAGCTCCGGATCCGTGCTGCCCCGCCCCCTCATGCCTGAAGAAGGCCACCGAATGATCGTTCTCCTCGGTGTGGTCGTGGTGATCCTCGGATTCGTCACGCGCCGCAACCCCGTCCTCGTGGTGGGCGTCGCCGGAATCGTCACCGGACTGCTCGGCAAAATGGACCCTCTGGAGGTCCTCGCGGCCTTCGGCCGGTCCTTCGCCGACAGCCGCTCGGTCACCGTCTACGCCATCGTGCTTCCGGTGATCGGCCTGCTGGAGCGCTACGGCCTGCGCGAACAGGCCCGCAATCTCATCGGGCGCCTGGGCAGGCTCAGCGCCGGCCGGTTCCTCACCGTCTACCTGCTGGTCCGGCAGGTCACCGCGGCGTTCGGACTCAACAGCATCGGCGGCCCGGCCCAGACCGTGCGGCCCCTGGTCGCGCCCATGGCCGAGGCGGCCGCCGAACGCTCCACGGGGGCCAAACTGCCCGAGCGGTGGCGCGAGAAGGTGCGCTCCTACTCGGCCTCGGCCGACACCGTGGGTGTCTTCTTCGGCGAGGACTGCTTCATCGCGATCGGCTCGATCCTCCTGATCACCGGCTTCGTCAACTCGACGTACCACCAGGACATCGAACCGACCCAGCTGGCCCTGTGGGCGATCCCGCTGGCCGTCTGCGCCTTCGTCATCCACGGTGCCCGGCTGCTGCTCATGGACCGGCAGCTGGAGCGCGAGATGGCGCTCGCCGCCGCCGAACACGACCTGCCGCTTCCCGAGGGGGCCGACAAGTGATCAAGGTCGAATGGCTCTACTGGCTGATAGGCCTCGTCTTCGTCGTCATGGCCGCGCAGATGGCCGCGGATCGCAGCAACCCCAAGCGGTGGACGTCCGCCGCGTTCTGGGGACTGCTCGGTCTCACCTTCCCCTACGGCACCGGCGTCGCCAACGCCACCGCGAAGAACGGCGACTGGACCCTGCCGGCCGAACCGCTCGGCGTCGCGGTCCTCGCCCTGATCGTGCTCGCCGGCTTCAACTTCCTCGGCAAGGGCGTCCCGGTCACCACCACCGGTGAGCAGCGCGAGGCCTCCGCCGCCCGGCTCGGCAACAAGATCTTCATCCCGGCGCTGACCATCCCGCTCGTCGCCATCGTCTGTGCCTCGGTACTGGACGAGTCCGGCCTGTTCGAGACCGGCAAGGCCACCCTCCTGGGACTCGGCCTCGGCTGTCTCGTCGCGCTCGTCGTCGGCATGCTGGTCACCGGCGAGAAGAAGCTGTCCGTCCCGGTCCACTCCGGCCGCTCCATGCTGGAGGCGATGGGCTCCGCCCTGCTGCTGCCCCAGCTGCTGGCCGTGCTCGGCTCGATCTTCGCCGTGGCCGGTGTCGGCGATCAGGTCGGCGACATCATGAACAAGGTCCTCCCGGACGACTCCAAGTACCTCGCCGTCATCGCGTACTGCGTGGGCATGTTCCTGTTCACCGTCATCATGGGCAACGCGTTCGCCGCGTTCCCCGTCATGACGGCGGCCATCGGCTGGCCCGTACTGATCCAGCAGATGCACGGCAACGAGCCGGCCGTCCTCGCCATCGGCATGCTGGCCGGGTTCGCCGGCACCCTGTGCACCCCGATGGCCGCGAACTTCAACATCGTCCCGGCCACACTGCTCGAACTGAAGGACCAGTACGGCCCGATCAAGGCACAGCTGCCGACGGGCATCGCCCTGCTCGGCTGCTGCACCGTCATCATGGCGCTCTTCGCCTTCTGACCCCGGCCACCCGACCCGCACGGCAAGGAACGCCCATGACCCGCGTCCTCATGACCGGCTTCGCCCCCTTCGGCGGCGAACGCGTGAACCCGTCCTGGCAGGCGGCGACCCTGGTGGCCGCCGAACCGCCCGCCGGGCTTACCGTCACCGCCGCCGAACTGCCCTGCGTCTTCGGCGAGTCCCTCGACGCCCTGCGCGACGCCGTCCGGGCGGCCCGCCCCGACCTGGTCCTCTGCCTGGGCCAGGCGGGCGGCCGCCCCGGCGTCACCGTCGAACGCGTCGGCATCAACGTCGACGACGCGCGCATCCCCGACAACGCCGGCGGACAGCCCATCGACGAACCGGTGGTCCCGGACGGCCCCGCCGCCTACTTCTCCACCCTTCCCGTCAAGGCGTGCGTCGCCGCCATGCGCGATGCGGGCGTCCCGGCCGCCGTCTCCAACACGGCCGGCACCTTCGTCTGCAACCACGTGGCCTACGGCCTCGGCCACCTCATAGCCACCGAGTTCCCGCACGTGCGGGGCGGGTTCGCGCACGTGCCCTGGGCGCCGGAACAGGTCGCCGACGGCACCGCCCCGTCCCTGCCGCCCGCCACCGTCGCCCACGGTCTGCGCGCCCTGCTGGCCACCGCCGCCCGCACCCCGGCCGAGCACGACCTGAAAGTCACCGAAGGAGCCACCCACTGATGCCGCTCGGCGCCCACGCGGCCCCGTTCGCCAGGATCGCCCTGGCCAACATCACCCGCGCATACCCCAACTTCCCGGCCCACCTGATCACTTCCGCGCGGGAGAACCCCGCGCCCACCTCCCTGCACCCCGCCTTCTACGGCGCCTACGACTGGCACTCCTCGGTGCACATGCACTGGCTGCTCGTCCGACTGCTCAGGCGCCACGGCGGCACCCCCGAACTGCCGGACACCGCACCGGCCCTCGACGCGCTGGACCGCCACCTCACCCCGGAACACCTCGCCACCGAGGCCGCCTATCTCCGCGACCACCCGTCCTTCGAGCGGCCCTACGGCTGGGCGTGGCTGCTCGCCCTGGCAGCCGAGTGCCGCGCCCACGGCGGACCGGCGGGCACCCGCTGGGCCGAGGCACTGGCCCCCGCCGTCACCGCGGTCGACGAACTGCTGGCCGGCTGGCTGCCCAAGGCCACCTATCCCGTACGCCACGGCAACCACCCCAACAGCGCGTTCGCGCTGAGCCTCGCGCTCGACTCGGGGGAACTGTCCGCCGGGACCGGCCGGGCCGTCCGGGACCGTCTGCTCACCTGGTTCGCCGACGACCACGACGCGCCCGCGCACTGGGAACCGTCCGGACAGGACTTCCTCTCCCCGGCGCTGACCGAGGCCGACGCGATGCGCCGGGTGCTCCCGCCGGACCGGTTCGCGGCCTGGCTGGACCGCTTCCTGCCCGCGCTCGCCTCCGGTGCGTCCTGCCCGCTCCTTGAGGTGCCGGTGGTCTCCGACCACGCCGACCCGCAGATCGGCCACCTGCTCGGCCTGACGCTCAGCCGCGCGGCCGCGCTGCGCGCCCTCGCGGACGCCCTGCCCGACGGCCCCGTCCGCGCCCGCCTGGACGCGGCGGCTCAGGCACACCTCGCGGCGGGCATGCCGGCGGTGGAGCGCGGCGACTTCACCACCGACCACTGGCTGGCCACGTTCGCCGCCCTGGCCCTCGACCCGGTCGCCCGGCCCTGACGCCGGGTCACCCGCTCCGGCGGCGGATCGGCATCATCGTCTCGACCGCCGCCTCCTGACCGAGGTGGTCCAGGACCAGCCCGTTGACCAGGGCCGGCTTCTCCAGCGGCACCAGGTGGGAGGCGCCGGGCAGCACGGCGAGCCGCGCGTCGGGAAGCGCGCGGTACAGGGCGGTCGTGTGCTCCAGCGTCATCAGGTCGTCGTCGCCGGTCACGACCAGGGTGGGCGCGGTGACCCGGCCCAGCTCGCGTTCGGTGAGGGCCGGCTGGGTGCGCCACATGTCGATCACCTTCAGCGCCACCACCGGCCAGTGGTCCGCACCGTCCGGCGACACGGCCTCGTACATCTCGCGGAAGAACGCCATGTCCGGGCTGTCGGGGGTCATCGCGTCGAGCATGCCCGGCTCGACGAAGCACTCTCCTGCGGGCCGGAAGTTCGCCCCGATCAGCACGACCCGGCGCACCAGGTCCGGCCGGGCGAGGGCGACGAGCAGCGCGACGACGGCCCCGTCGCTCCAGCCGACCAGGTGCGCGGGCGCGTCCACCACCGTTTCCAGGAACGCCACCGTGTCGTCGGCCATGTCCTGGTACGTCAGCGGCCCGTCGACGTCGGGGGTGTGCCCGTGGGCGCGCCGCTCGGGCAGCAGGACACGGTAGGCGGCGGCCAGATCGGCGCGCTGCGCTCCCCAGGTCTCATTGGTGCAGAAGCCGCCGTGCAGCAGGACCAGCGGATCGCCGGCGCCCTCGCTCTCGTACCAGGTCCTGACACCAGGAAGGTCCGCGTAGTCACCCATCGTCCAGGCCCTCTCCGGCAGGCTGCCAGTTCCGGCCAGTGTCCGCCGGGACCTGGGCGGCTGCAACGCGGGGGCCCGGCGGTGGTGCGTTGCCCCGGGGCCTCGCTCAGTCCTCCGGCCGCAGCAGGCCCCGACGGTAGGCGGGCACCAGGTGCCGCGGGACCCGGTGGGTCACCCCGTCCACCGTCACGGGCACCAGGGCGGGCGTGCTCGCCTTCCACTGGGCGCGGCGGTGGCGGGTGTTGCTGCGGGACATCTTGCGCTTGGGTACGGCCATGGAACGGGTCCTCTCGGGAGACGGCCGGCAAAGCTCCGCGCGCCCGGCGCGCGACGGAGCGGGGCCGGCCCCCGACGCTACATGAAAACCATGTTCATTGGGAATCGGGTGCGACCCGCCGCACCGCCCGCACCAGCGCCTCTATGCCCGCCTCCGCCTTGGACCGGGGGCACCCGACGTTGAGCCGCACCAGCCCCGGGGAGCCGTAGGCGGCTCCCGGCATGACGGCCACCTTCTCCACCTCCACCAACTCGCGCTGGAGCGCGTCGTCGTCGATCTTGAGAGGGCGCAGGTCGATCCAGGCCAGGTACCCGGCCTGCGGGGGCTCCCAGCCCAGCGCGGGGAACGCCGCGCGCAGCCGGTCCGCGACCATCGCGAGATTGCCCGCGAGGTACTCGCGCAGGGCGTCCAGCCAGGGCGCCCCGCTCCGGTAGGCGGCGATGTGCCCGACCAGCGACAGCACCGCGGGGGAGGAGAGCCCGTCGGCGTCCTTGAGCTGCCGCAGATACGCCTCGCGGGAGGGCACGTCGCCGATGATGCCGTAACTCCCGGTCAGCGCGGGGATGTTGAACGACTTGGACGCCGAACTGAGCACGGCCCAGCGGCCCTCGCCGCCGTGCCGGGCCCACGGGCGGTGCACGTGCGGGGCGTACGCCAGGTCGGAGTGGATCTCGTCGCTGACGACCGCGACGCCGTACCGCGCGCACAGCCGGGCCATCCGGTCCAGCTCCGCCTCGGACCACACCCGGCCCGTGGGGTTGTGCGGCGAGCACAGCAGCAGCACGGCCGTGTCGGGGAGGGCCAGGAGCCGTTCGAACTCCGCCCAGTCGTCCAGGGGGCACTCCCGCAGCCGGCGACCGTTGGCCGCCACCGTCTTGGGGAAGGCGTCGTACATCGGGGCGTGCGCGACCACGCCGTCACCGGGCCGTGACCACAGGCGCAGCAACTGCGAGACCTGGTAGACGACGGAAGGGGCGTACACGACGGACTCCGGGTCCACCTCCGTGCCGTGCCGGGTGGCGTACCAGTGCGTGATCGCGGAGAGGAAGTCGCTCTGGCGCCAGCGCGAGTAACCGAGCACTCCGTGGTCCAGACGCCCGCGGAGCGCGGCCAGGATCTCGGGGGCCGTCTCGAAGTCCATGTCGGAGATCGTGAAGGGCAGCAGGTCCGGCACGCCGAACCGGTCCTGGACGTAGTCCCACTGCGTGCACCAGGTGCCGCGCCGGTCCACCGGCGTGTCGAAGTCGTAGGGCGGTGCCGAGGCCATGGTCAGCCCACCGGGATCATCGTGGCGATGGCGTCCTTCACCGACTGCACCTGCGGGCCGATGATGACCTGCACGCTGTGTGCGTCGAGCTTGACGACCCCCACGGCACCCAGTTTCTTCAGCCGTGCCTCGTCGACCCGTTCGGCGTCCTCGACCGTCATGCGCAGGCGGGTGATGCAGTTGTCCAGGGACCGGATGTTGTCGGCGCCGCCGATCGCGTCGAGGATGGCGACGGCGTCGTACTTCCCCGCGACCAGTTCACGCGGGGGCGCGGCCTTCGCGTCCGAGCCGGAGGGCGCCGCGCCGTCGTCCTCGTGCCGCTGCTCCGCGTCCTCCTTGGCGCCCTCGTCCGGGTCGTCCTCGCGGCCGGGAGTCTTGAGGTCGAAGCGCCTGATGGCCCAGCGGAAGAGGAAGTAGTACACGGCGAACCACACCGCCGCGATGACCGGAATCAGGTACCACTTGGTCGTGGAGCCCTGGAGCACGCCGAAGACCAGCCAGTCGATGACGTTGCCGTCGGTGTTCCCGATGTAGACGCCGAGCACGGCCGCCGTGAGGAATCCGAGCCCGACGAGGACCGCGTGGATCGCGTACAGCCACGGGGCGACGAAGAGGAACAGGAACTCCAGCGGCTCGGTGATGCCGCCCACGACGCAGGCTACGACGCCGGACACGAGCAGGGCCTTGATCTCCGGGCGCATCCGTCGCTTCGCGCAGTGGTACATCGCCAGCGCGGCGCCCGGCAGACCGCCCAGGTAGGCGGCCATCTTGCCCTGCGAGAGGAAGTGCGTCGCGTCCGTGACGGCGGAGCCCGGCGTGGCCGAGCAGTCCAACTGGGCGTAGAACATGTTCAGGGCGCCGGAGACGTGGTCGCCGCAGACGGCTCCGGAGCCTCCGACGTCGGTGAAGCGGAACATGGCCACGAGGATGTGGTGCAGCCCGATCGGCCGCAGCAGGACCTCTCCCATGCCGAAGAAGAAGGGCCCGAAGACCCCCGTGTGCCCGATGCCCCGGCCCACCGCCGTGATCCAGCCGTTGAACGTCGGCCAGACCAGCGGGATGAGGAGACCCAGCACGCTCAGGGCCAGGGCGGAGACGATCGGGACGAAGCGCAGGCCGCCGAAGAAGGCGAGCGCGTCGGGCATCCGCTGGGTACGGAAGCGCCGGTGGAGCAGGCTGACAACGATGCCAACGGCCACGGCGCCGAGCAGTCCCGTGTCGATGGACTGCACGCCCAGCACGTCGGCTATGCCGTAGTGCTCGATCGCCTTCTCGTCCTCGAAGTCGACGCCCTTCGCGGTGAGGTAGAAGTTCACCGCGAGGTTCATGGCGGCGAAGCCGACGAAGCCCGAGAAGGCCGCCACCCCCTTGTCCTCACGCGCGAGACCGAGCGGAATCGCCATCGCGAAGAGGACCGGGAGGAACGTGAAGGCGACCAGACCGGTGTTGGCCATCCAGGTGAAGACGAGGTGCCAGCCCTCGCCCTTCAGAAAGGCAACGTTGTCAGTGACCGCATCGCTGGACAGGGAGGAGCCGATGCCGAGCATGATGCCGCAGAACGCGAGCAGGGCCACCGAGAGCATGAACGTCTTGCCGAGCCCCTGGAGGAATTCCCAGAGTGCGGCCTTGGTCTTCTGCATGTGTACGGAACTTTCGAGCCTGAGGGGGGACGGACCCGTCCGTCCGCCGCACGGATCACATCACAGCAGGTTGGGGGCTGTCCATGGACCGGCGACCCGCGGACCGGGTCACCCCGAGGTCTCCACGCGCGCCCCGGCGGGCCGGCCGCGGCGATGGCGTTTTCGTCACGCCCGGTGTCCGCGCGCCCACGGTCGGTCCGCCACGCACACCGGACGTTTACACGCCGGTGTGCGGGACATCGGAGGTGTGGCCGCGTGTGCGGTCGCGGTCGTGGCCCGTAGCCGGCCGTCCGCCGGTGAGTGAAGGTGTGCGTATGCGTGAACGGTTGAGTGAGCAGCGAGTCGTGTCGGCGCCGCAGTGGGAGAACCTCTTCCTCGCCCCGGCCTACCGGGGCGAGGCGGCGGAGAGGGCCGAGGGCGACTGGGAGCAGGGGACGGCCGCCGTGCCGGTGAGCCGGAGGCGTGGGCAGGGAGGGCGCCGCGTCCACCGTCCGGCCGCCTGACCCGGCGTCCCGGACGGGACCGGAAGGGTCGTGCGGACGGACGACGGCGGCGTGGCGAGCGTCAAGGAGTGGCGGGGCGCGGCCGGCTTCAGGCCGCGTCCGCCGGCGGGAGCCCGGCGAGAAGCGGACGCCACGGGCCCGCCGGGTACATCCGTGCGGCCAGGCGCAGCAGGTGCAGCGGCTGGGGCTGCGGGCCGGTCAGCGTGAGGCTGCCGCCACTGAGGCGGGCGGTACGGTGCTGGTCTTCCAGCAGGTGCAGCCCCGCGGAGTCCATGAAGACGACCGCGCGCAGGTCCCAGGTCACCGAGGTGACCGAGGCCGGCAGTGAGTCGGCCGCGGTGTACAGGCCGGACCGGGTGTCCTGGTCGATCGCTCCGCGCGGAGATATCACGGCACGGTCGCCGTCAATCGTGATGGGGATGCTCATGCTCGCCCCCCTTCATGGGGGTCGTGTGAGTCCACCACCTGCGACAGCCCGGCCGGAAGGTCGCGGCCGTGCGGTGGCAGATCCGGTTTCCCGTGGTGAGGGCAACGCCCGGATCCGATGGCCCCCTCAGGTCCAGAGGGAAGGTCGGACTCTTGTCCTGTCATCCTCTCACGAGCCGTCAAGTACCCGACTTCGGGCGTATGTCGAGCGTGATGCGCCGGGAGCCGGCGTTGAACTGGTGCTGTGGGGGCAGGAGGTAGGGACAAATCGGTCCGGGATGGCTTTCCCGGTGGTCTACCGGGAGGTTTGTGATGGATTCGCACGGCGGGGATCTGACGCGGACACCCCCCGAGGGGGTGGCGCCGCTCGTTCCGCGGGCGCTGGGGAGTTCGCCGCCGAAGACGGCGGGTGAGGCCCGGGACACCGTCCGGCGGCTGCTCGACGACCATTACGCGGTTCGGGGCGAGCCGTTGGGCACCGAGGTGGCGGACGCGCTGCTGGTGACCAGCGAGTTGGTGACCAACGCCAACCGGCACGGCGGCGGTCTCACGGCGTTCAGCGCGCATGTCGTGCATGGTGAGCTGATGCTCCAGATCACCGACCGCAGCCCGCTCTCGCCCCATGTGCTGGAGGCGGAGCGCAGCACGCCGGGCGGCTTCGGCTGGGCGCTGGCGAGCCGTCTGTGCCGCACCCTCTACGTCCGGCCGCTGCCGCACGGCGGCGGCAAGACGATAGTGGCCTGCCTGCCGCTGTGACGTTTGCGCACCGCCCGCTGCCTCGACCGGACCGGGACGGACACCGCTGACCGGGCCGCGGACGGTCTCGTACCCAGCGGGCGCCGGCACGACGGCCCCGACACTGGGACCGTCGTGGGAGCGGCTCGTCGCGCCCAGAGGGCCGGCTACGGCCGGGCGGCGCAGGCGACGTCCCGCGCGGGCCGTTCCCCCGTCGTGAGGAAGGCCGTCGCCGCGTCGTTGGCGCACGTGTTGCGGCCGTACGGATAGACACCGTGGCCGCCCTGGTCGGCGGTCACCATCGTGGCCCGCTCGCCGAACGCCCGCCGCAGCTCCAGCGCGCCGGCGAGCGGTGTGCCCGGGTCGCGCTCGTTCTGCACCATCAGTACGTTCGAGGGCCCCCGGCCGGTGATGCGCACCGGTGGTTCGGTCCGCTCCTCGGGCCAGAACGCGCAAGGGTTGATGCTCGCCGTCGAGCCGCCGAGCATCGGGTACTTGAGCCGGTCGACGGCGACGTTGCGCTGGTATTGACGGACCGCACCCGGCCAGCGCGAGTCACCGCAGACCACGGCGAAGCGCGAGGCCAGCAGGTTCTCCAGCGTCGCGGGCGGTTCGGGAACCGGTAGTTCGGCTCCCGTGTCGACCGCCCGCCAGAACTCGGCCAGCTTCGGCATGGAGCCGTCCGCGTAGAGCTGTTCGAAGGTGTGCCCGCGGAAGGCGATCCCGTTGACACCCTGCACGGGCTCGGCGTCCAGCCGCTCCACCAGCTCGTAGTACTTCGCCCTGACCTGCCCCGGCGTGGAGCCGAGACCGTACTCGGGGTGGGCGGCGGCGAACGCGGCGAAGTCGGGGAAGCGGTCCTCCATTCCCCGGGCGAGCAGCCGCATGGCCGTGATGTCGTACCCGCCGGGCCCCATGTTGCTGTCGAGGACGATCCGGTCGCCGCGCCGCGGGAACAGCGTCGCGTAGACCGCGCCGAGGTAACTGCCGTACGAGGCGCCGAGGTAGGAGACCTTCTTCTCGCCCAGGGCGGCGCGCAGGCGGTCCATGTCCCGCGCGGTGTTGGCGGTGGTGGTGTGCGGCAGCATCCATGCCGTCCGCGAGCCGGCGCACTGTTCGGCGATCTTCCGCGCGTACGGGACCTCGCGGGTCACGTCGGCCGCGGTGCGCGCGTAGGGAGGGAAGTTGCCGCGCCACTGCTGTTCCTGCGTCAGGTCACAGGTCACGGGTGCGCTGCGGCCGACCCCGCGCGGGTCGAAGCCGATGATGTCGTAGGAGTCGAGGACGCCGCGCGGCAGGCCCGAGGCGGCGAGGACGGCCGGATACGTCAGTCCCGACCCGCCCGGACCGCCCGGGTTGGTGATCAGGACGCCGCGCCGCCGGGACGGCTTCTCGCTCGCCAGACGGGAGACGGCGATCTCGATCCGCCGGCCGTCCGGATCGCGGTAGTCCAGCGGGACTTCGAGGGTCGAGCACCGCAGGCGCGGCGCGTCGGCGCCCTCGGGGCACGGGCCCCACTCCAAGGTGCTCGGTGGTGGTGTCCCGGTGTCGGCCGCCGGCGAGGCTGCCGCCGGCAGCGCGGTGGCCGCCAAGGCCGCGGCGGTGAGGGTCAGGGACATACTTCGGCGCATGAGGTGTCCTCCTGTGGGGGGGGCGGACCGGCACGTGACGAGTCTGCGCACCGGCTCCGCCTGGCACATCGGCCGTGCGGACGTCCTCCGCCCCGACCGTGGGCCAGGCAGGAGTCAGACCTGGGTCCGAGGGGGGTTGGTCCCCGGTCGGACCTCCCGCTCGTACGAGGGTCCGCCGGCACGCCTCTCACCTGGGCGGACCGCCTCCGACGTGAGCCTCGACCCACGGGCGAATCCGGCAGGCATGGGGTGGGAAGGGCGGGGTACGCCGTGCAAGGTCAATTTCACGGTCCGGCGACAGCCGGAGCGATGCGGGAGGGTAAGAATGATGGCGACGACCGTGCAGGCGGCCGGGTGCCGCGCCGCTGTGCCGGAAGTGGCGGATCCGTCCAGGGTGGCGCCCAAGGACGCCCGGGAGCTGTCGAGACTGTTCTTCGACCAGCTGGCCGTAGTTGAGGAGGGCACGCCCGAGTACCAGTACGCGCGCAACACCCTCATAGAGATGAACATGTCCCTGGTCCGGTTCGCCGCCGGCCGGTTCCGCAGCCGCGGGCCGGAGGAGAGGGAGGACATCGTCCAGGTCGGCATGATCGGCCTGATCAAGGCCATCGACCGGTTCGAGATCTCGCGGGAGGTGGAGTTCACCTCGTTCGCCGTGCCGTACATCGTCGGCGAGATGAAGCGGTTCTTCCGGGACACCTCGTGGGCCGTGCACGTCCCGCGGCGCCTCCAGGAGGCGCGCGTTCAACTGGCCCGCGCCACCGAGGAGCTGCGCAGCCGGCTCGGGCGCACCCCCACGACCAGCGAACTGGCCGAGCTGATGAACCTGCCGGAGGAGGAGGTCCGCGAGGCCCGGGTGGCCTCCAACGGCTACAACTCCTCGTCCCTGGACGCGGCCATCGGCGGCAGTGAGGACGGCGAGGCGGCGCTGGCCGACTTCATCGGCACCGACGACGCCGCGCTGGCCCTCGTGGACGACTTCCACGCGCTCGCTCCGATGATCGCCGAACTGGACGAGCGGGACCGGCAGATCATCCACTGGCGGTTCGTCGAGGAGCTGACCCAGAAGGAGATCGGCGAGCGGCTCGGCGTCTCGCAGATGCACGTCTCCCGGCTGATCGCGCGCCTCCTGGGCCGCCTGCGGGAGGGCATGCTGACCACCGACTGAGCCCTGCCGGGGCGGCCTTGACCGAAGGGCGGCGTGTCAGAGGATCCTGAACGACGGGGCAGCCGAACCTGGTGTGCCGCCGTCCCCGCTCCATCCGTATTTCGCCCGCCTCGGGACGGTCCGGGGCGGGCGTTCCCGTGTTCGTGGAGTGGCGCGGCCCCGTGTGGACGGCGCGGGAGGCCGGACTCCTGTGGGCCGGGTGCCCGGCGCCTCCCGTGGTCTCGCCCGCTCAGGGCGTCACGGCGAGGGGGCCGGCGGACGCAGCGCGTCCATGACGAGGTCGAGGAGCCGGCCGGTGCGCGCCGGGTCGTCCTCGGCGGCCGTCGACAGGAACACGCCGAGCAGCATCGCGGTGACGTCGTCGGCTTCGACGTCTCCGCGGAGGGCGCCCGTACGCGCTCCGGCGGCCAGGAGGGATCCGATCGCGGCCGTGATGCGTTCCCGCGTGGCGGGTGCCGTGATGCGTCCGGAGGCCCATCCGCTGTGCAGGGTGTTGACCATGGCGCGCTTCGTGGCGACGAAGCGGGCGTAGCGCTCCATCCAGGCGCGGAGGGCGCGTTCGGGCGGCAGTTCGTCGAGCAGCGCCGCCACGTCCGCCGTGACGGCCTCCAGTTCGGCGGCGTACACGGCCTCCACCAGCGCCTCACGGGTCGGGAAGTGCCGGTACAGCGTGCCGATGCCCACGCCCGCGTCCCGGGCGATGCCCTCCAGGGGGACACCGTCGTCCGCGGCGGTGAACGCCGCCCGGGCCGCGGCGATCAGCTTCTCGCGGTTGCGCCGCGCGTGCGCGCGCAGCGGGCGGTCGGCCGCGGGTTTCCCGGGGCCCGTGCTCCCGGGTGTGGGTGTCTGGTCCGGACTCAAAGCGGAGGGTCCTCCGGTAGTGCTACAGTCGAATTAGCGGAGGGTCCTCCGCTTCTGTCATCATCTCACGAGGACGGGCTCCCATGACGTCATCCGGAACCTCATCCGCCCGAGTCACGGCTACGGGCGTGCCCCGCCCGGGCGGCGCGGGACGGCTCGCGGGCCGTACGGTCTCGCGCATCGGCTACGGCGCGATGCAGCTCGAACGCCTGCACACCGACCGGGCGGCCGCCGTCGCCCTCCTGCGCCGCGCGGTGGAGCTCGGAGTCGACCACGTCGACACCGCCCAGTTCTACGGCCACGGATTCGTCAACGAGGTCATCCGCGAGGCACTGGGCCCCTCCGACGGCTCCGACGACGTCGTGGTCGTGACCAAGGTCGGTGCGGACCCCGACCCCGACGGCCCCCTACCGCTGCGTCCCGCGCAACGCCCCGACGAGCTTCGGGCGAGCGTCGAGGACAACCTGAGGAGCCTCGGCACCGACCGGCTCGCGGTGGTGAACCTGCGGCGTCTCGACACCGGCCCGGGGCTGCGGGCCGAAGGCGACCAGGTGGTGGACCTCGACGACCAGCTCGCGGTGCTGACGACCCTGCGTGACGAGGGCAAGATCGGCGGGATCGGTCTGAGCAGCGTCACCCTGGACGGCCTGCGCCGGGCGCTGCCGGTGGGCGTCGTCTGCGTGCAGAACGCGTACAGCCTGGTGAGCCGTGCCGACGAGGACCTGCTCCGGCTGTGCGCCGCCGAGGACATCGCGTGGGTGCCCTACTTCCCGCTCGGCGGCGCCTTCCCCGCCATGCCCAAGGTCGCCGACGAGCCCGCGGTGCACGCCGTGGCCCGCTCCCTCGGCAGGACGCCGGCCCAGGTGGGTCTCGCCTGGCTGCTCCACCACGCCCCCAATGTGCTGCTCATCCCGGGTACCGCGGATGCCGCCCACTTGGCCGCGAACATCGAGGTGGGCGAGGTCGCCCTCGACAGCGCGGCTCTCGCGTCCCTGGATGCCGTCCGGAGCCGTTCCGCGGACGTGCCGCTCGGCTGAACGTTCCGGACCGGCACGCTCCGCCTGTGCGCCGGGACGTGACCCCGCGTCAGCCCGTGCGGAACCGGAAGGCCCCGGTCGCGCCGCCCAGGCTCAGCCACATGTGCCCCTCCTCGGGCACCATGCGCAGGGCGACGCGTGAGCAGCCGGGGCAGCGGGCGGTGAGGCCCGGTTCCGGGCCGTAGACGTGCAGTTCGGCCAGCGGGCCCGAGCGGCCGCAGTCGGGGCAGCGCCACCAGGCGGTGGTGGCTTCCGCGCGCAGGATCTCCGAGAGGGGGCCGGCGAGGCGGTTGCCGTCCTGATGGGCCCCGGACGGACGGCCGGTGTCCTGTGCCATGAGCGTCTCCCGTGGGTGCGTGCGGTTCAGCCGAACCGCTCGGTGCGGATGTCGGCGGCGGGCCGCCCCAGGCCGACGAGCAGGTCGGCGACGGACTCCACGAAGCCGGTGGGGCCGCAGACGTACACGGTCCCGGGGCCGGTCGCTGTGGTGCCGAGGTCGGCCGCCGCGATGCGTCCCGGCGGTCTCACCTCGCCGCGGGGCGCGCGCCGGGTGTAGAGGACGCGCACGTCGAGGTGGTCGTCCCGGGCGGCGAGTTCCTCCCGGTACCAGACCTCGTCGGGACCGCGCACCGAGTACAGCAGGCTGAACGCACTGTCCGAGCGCACCGCCCGATGGGCGCGGAGCATCGCCGTGACCGGCACGACCCCCGACCCGCCCGCGACCAGCAGCACCGGCCCGCTCTGCCCGGTCCGCCACACGAACCACTGGCCGAGCGGCCCACGCAGCTCCACCCGCGCGCCCGTCGGCAGCACGTCGGCCAGGTAGGGCGACACCTCGCCGTCCCGGACGGCCTGGACGCCCAGCTCGACCCGCTCCCCGTCGGCCGGGGCGGCCAGGGAGTAGCTGCGCACGGCCTGGTAGCCGTCGTCCGCGGTCAGCCGCACGTCGACGTGCTGTCCGGGCAGGTGGCCCGGCCAGCCGGGTACGTCGAGGACGAGGGTGCGGCCGGTCGCGGTCTGCGCGCGGCGCTCCACGAGCCGGGCGCCGAACCAGTGGGCCGCCACGCTCAGTCGCCCCAGTTGCGCTGCTCGCGCCAGGGGTCGCCGTAGTTGTGGTAGCCGACCGACTCCCAGAAGCCCGGCTCGTCCTCGACCGTGAGGCGCAGGCCGCTCACCCACTTCGCCGACTTCCAGAAGTACAGGTGGGGCACGAGCAGGCGGGCGGGTCCGCCGTGTTCGGGGGAGAGGGGGTAGCCGTCGTAGGTGTGCGCCACCCACGCCCGGCCGTCGAGGACGTCCTCCAGCGGGAGGTTGGTGGTGTAGCCGCCGTACGCCTCGGCCACCACGTGGTCGGCCGCGGTCTCGACGTCGTCGAGGAAGGCCGTCAGGGGCACGCCCCGCCAGTGGGTGTCGAACTTCGACCACCGGGTCACGCAGTGGATGTCGTGCACCGTCTCCTGCTGCGGCAGCGCCATCATCTCGTCCCACGTCCAGCTGCGCGTGGCACCCGTCTCCGTGGTGACGGTGAAGGTCCACGTCTCGGTCGGGACGCGGGGCGTCGGACCGGCCGAGAGCACCGGGAAGGACTCGGTGGGGTACTGGCCGGGCGGCAGCCGGTCGGCGAGGGCGCGGGGGCGTCCGTGGAAGCCGGGCGAGAAGGAGGTCACGGCGGCGTCCTCCCTTCGGAGGTTCCGGATGGCACGCCCTCCCCAGTGTGGTCGCCTCCCGGGACACCGGCCACTCGTGCACGAGCTCGCTAGGCGCGCGCGGCGTCCGTCCGCACGAAGTCGAGGACGAGGGAGACCACCCGCTCCGGGAACTGGTCGTGCGGGTAGTGCCCGGCGCCCTCGATCATCTCCAGGCGCCCGAGTCCCGGGGGCAGGGCGTCGACGACGGCCGTGCCCTCGGCCCGCGGGTCGGCCCAGTCGGGGTCCAGCGTGCCCATCACCACCAGGACGGGGCAGCGCACGTTGGCCAGTTGCGCGCCGGCGTCGCCCGGGGTGCTGCGGCCCATGCCCTGGAGGGCTTTCATGCGGCCCGGCTCGCGCAGCATCGCGTCGATCCGGCCCATCCGCTCCGCCCAGTCGGCCGGCTTCGGGCCCGGGTAGGCGACGTCGAGGTACGAGCGCCACAGCGGCCGGCTGCCGAATACGCCGGCGCCGAGCAGCCGCAGCATGCCCCGCCGCACACGCCGTACGCGCAGGTCGCCGAGACGGATCGACTGCTTGCGGGTGAACGGCGCCAGCTCGACGACCGAGGTGATCAGCGCGGGCTCGCGGGCGGCCGCGATCGTGGCGGCGCCGCCGGAGATCGAGTGGCCGACCAGCACGGCCGGGCCACCCAGGTGCCGGACCAGGGCGAGCAGGTCGGCGGCGATGTCGGTGCGGCTCCAGGCCGGCCAGTCGACGCTGGACTCGCCGCAGCCGCGCAGATCGGCCGCGGCGACCCGGAACCCGGCCTCCACCAGGGGCGGGACCACGGCGCGGTACGCGGCGCGGCTGTCGCCCATGCCGTGTGCCAGGACGACCAGCGGCCCGGAACCCGACACCTCGTACGCGATCGTGCCGCCGTCGACGGCCAGGTACTCGGTCATGGCGCTCCCCGTGGTGATCAAGGTGGCTAACGCTGTTAGCTCCAAGCTATTGCTGTTAGCCACCCATGTCAACGGGAAGCCCGCTCAGGCGGGTGCGGGGGACGCCGGCAGTACGTGGACGCCGGTCCTGTCGGTGCTCAGGCACAGTGAGCAGACGACGGCGCCGTGGGCCTGGCAGGCCGTCACGTCGGGCCGTTCGTAGCGTTCCCCGCACACGTGGCACTCGAAGGTGACCCCGCTCGGGTTGCCCTCCGGGTCCAGCAGGGGCTCGGGGATGCCGTCGTCGGTGCGCCGGAGGTAGTACCTGCCTCCGGTGACGACGGCCATGACGGGGGTGAGCACGAAGGCGATCACCGCCGCGGCGACGGGGGAGTAGGGCTGCATGGCGTCGCCCAGGACGTGGAAGTACATCGCGATGGACAGTCCGGAGGCGGCGACGAAGGACACCACTCCGACCGGGTTCACGGCGTACAGCATGCCGCGCCGGAACTCGGGTGCGTGCGGGGACAGTTTGAGCAGGTACTTGTTGACGCCGATGTCGGTGGCCACCGTGACCACCCAGGCGATCGCGCAGTTCGAGTAGAACCCGAGGAGGCTGTTGAGGAAGCTGAACATGTCGGCCTCCATCAACGCGAGGGCGAAGCCGAGGTTGACCAGCACGAAGACGAGACGCCCGGGGTAGTTCCCGGTCACCCGGGTGAAGGAGTTCGTCCAGGCCAGCGAACCGGAGTAGGCGTTGGTGACGTTGATCTTGATCTGGCTGATCACGACGAGCGCCACCGCCAGCGGAACCACCGTCCAGGACGGCAGCATCGCGTCCAGCGCGCTCCTGAACTGCTGGATGGGCTCGGTCGCGGTGGCCGGCCCGACCTCGGCCAGGACGTACACGGCGAGGAAGACGCCGATGGCCTGCTTGAGCGCGCCCAGCACCACCCAGCCGGGCCCGGCCATGACGACCGCCGTCCACCAACCGCGCTTGTTCGCCTCGGTCCTGGGCGGCATGAAGCGCAAGTAGTCGATCTGCTCGCCGATCTGGGCGATGAGCGAAAGGCAGACGCCCGCGCCCAGCAGTACCGAAGCGGTGTTGACCCCGCCCTCGCCGTCCGTGCCCGCGTGGGCGAGGAAGCGGTCGACCGTACCGGGGTCGGTGGCGACCAGGTAGACCAGCGGCGCGACCATCAGCAGCAGCCAGACGGGGGTCGTCCACACCTGGAGCCTGCTCAGCGCCTTCATGCCGTAGATCACCAGCGGGATCACCATGACGGTGGAGACCAGATAGCCCAGCCACAGGGGCATTCCCAGGCCGTACTCCAGGCCCTGGGCCATGATCGACCCTTCCAGGGCGAAGAAGATGAAGGTGAAGCTGGCGAAGATGACACTGGTGAGGACCGATCCGTAGTAGCCGAAGCCGGAGCCGCGGGTGATCAGATCGAGGTCGATGTTGTAGCGGGCGCCGTAGTAGGCGAGCGGGAAGCCGGTGACGAAGATGACCACGGCGGCCACCGCGATCGCCAGCAGCGCGTTCCCGGTGCCGTGGGTGAGGCCGATGCCCGCGCCGATGGAGAAGTCCGCCATGTAGGCGATCCCGCCCAGTGCGGTGGTGGCCACGACCATCGGGCTCCAGCGCCGGTAACTGCGGGGCGCGAAGCGGAGGGTGTAGTCCTCCAGGGTCTCCCGTACGGCCTGGTCGGTGCCCGGTCCGGTCTTCCGGCCGGGCTCCGCTCCGGTGGTCTCCGCCGTGTGCGGCGCCGCGCCCGTCGCCGGCGCGTCCTGCGCTCTCGTCGTGTCCATGGCGGACGACCGTAGGTGTGGCGCGTTACCCGTCGCTCTCCGCGGCATGACGGCCACGTTTCGCGCCCGCGGGGCGGGGTGCCGGTGGCAGGGCCGGAGCCAGGGGCCGTGCCGCGCGCTCCACCGCCACTTCCAGCTCCCGGCGCGGTACACCCGTCTCCTCGGAGAGGGCGGTGATGCCCCGGACCAGCGCGGCGGTGGCGTCGGACCAGACGGCCAGGGCGATCGTGGCGTTGTCTCCGGAGTTGTGGCGGTAGCGATTCTCTGCCGCCTCGACGGCCAGCTGGAGTTCGACGAGGCGTCTCGGGATGTCCATGGTCGCAGAGCCTAGAAGGGCGAGTCGCGGCGCCCAGTGTCTCGTCGAGCGCCCTTGAGCAGCGGTGAGGGCAAGGATTTCTGCCCTCACGATCATGCGGACGGTTCAGGCGCGGACCGCGTGACACCCGCCCAGCGTCGACTCCCTGGCCTCCAGCCAGTGCGGCGCCGTGTGGACCTCGAACGGCAGCGGTGCCTGCGACCGTATGCGCGCCGCCAGGCACTTGACGGCCAGTGCGGCGATGGCCGCCTTGTCGGGGACCACGGAGGTGAGGGAGGGGGTGCTGTACCGCGCCTCCTCGGAGCCGTCGATGCCGGCCACCGCCACGTCGCCGGGGATGTCAAGGCCGGCCTCGTGCAACGCGCGTTGCGCGCCGACCGCCAGCAGGTCGCTGAAGCAGAAGACCGCGTCGGGCCGTTCGGCGGCGGGCAGGGAGGCGAGGGAGCGCATCGCCAGCAGGCCGTTGCGGCGGTCGAACTCCTCCACCCGGGGCGCCAGCCGCGGGTCGAAGGGCAGTCCGGCGGCGTGCAGGGCCTGCTGGTACCCCTCGAGGCGCTGCCGGCTGGTCGCCGAGCCGTGGTGGTCCACCCCGATCGCGGCGATCCGGCCCCGCCCCAGCCCGATCAGGTGGGCCGTGATGTCACGGGCCGCGGCGACGTTGTCGATGAGGACGTGGTCGGCGACGACCCGGTCCCGTCCGTAGGTGCGCTCACCGAGCAGGACGAGCGGGAACTCGTCCGTGACGGCGGCGAGTTCGTCGGGGGTGACCCGCAGCGGGGAGAGGATCACCCCGTCGAGCAGCGACGCGCCCACCCCGTTGGCCAGCCGCAGCTCCTCCGCGGTGTCCCCCAGCGACTCCTCCGTCAGGACGGTCAGACCCAGCAGGGTGGCCTCCCTGCGCACATGGTGGGCGAGTTCGGCGAAGTACGGAGTGGCCAGCTCGGGGACGACCAGGGCGATCAGACCGCTGCGGCCCGTACGGAGCCTGCGGGCCGAGGGGTTGGGCCGGTAGCCGAGTTCGTCCACCGCCCGCAGCACGCGCGAACGGGTCGCGTCCGACACCCGCGGGACGCCGCGTACAACGTTGGACACCGTCTTGATCGATACCCCTGCGCGCTCCGCCACGTCCTTGAGTGTCGCCGCGGCCACTGTCCGTCCCCCTCACCCAGGTTTTCGCAGATTATGCCCCCGCCGACCCCACTTGTCAGGGTGCGGGAAACGGCGTCGAGTCTTTTCCGGACAGAGGGTTGACCTTGCGGACGCACGCCGGTTACAACGTTGGAACACGATAGCAAGCGGTTGCTACGAGCGGGTTGCCGCCCGGTGATCCGAATCCGGGGCAGCCCCACACCAGCACATCACCCCTGTGCCCGCAGTGCTCGCCCGTCCGGCTCACGAGAGGGTCCGCATGTCTTCGCACGTTTCGCCCGCACCACTGCGTACGGCGGTGGTCGGTACGGGATCCATCGCGCGGTCCAGTCATCTGCCCGCCCTGCAGAAACTGGCCGCCGACGGCGAGGTGGAGATCGTGGCCGCGGTGGACGTGAACGGCGACGCGGCGCGCGCGTTCGCCGACGAGTACGGGATCGCGCACGCGTCCACGGACCTCGACGCCATGCTGGCCGAGGTCCGTCCCGACCTCGTCGTGCTGTGCACCCCGCCCGCCGTGCACCGGGACCAGTCCGTGTCCGCGCTCCGGGCCGGCGCCTGGGTGTGGTGCGAGAAACCGCCCTGCCCCTCGCTGGCCGACTACGACGCCGTCGAGGCGGCCGAGCCGGGAGGCGACGCGGCACCGTACGCCTCCATCGTTTTCCAGCACCGCTTCGGTTCGGGCGCGCGGCACGTCCGCGCCCTGCTGCGCGGCGGTGCGCTGGGCCGGCCGCTGGTGGCCCACTGCCAGACCACCTGGTACCGCGACAAGGCCTACTACGCGGTGCCGTGGCGGGGCCGTTGGGCCACCGAGGGCGGGGGCCCGGCCATGGGCCACGGCATCCACCAGACCGACCTGCTCCTCGACCTGATGGGCCCGTGGACCGAACTGCGCGGCATGGCCGCCCGGCTCGTGCACGACGTGGAGACAGAGGACGTCTCCACCGCCCTGGTCCGCTTCGCCGACGGAGCCGTCGCGACCCTCGTCAACAGCGTGCTGAGCCCCGACGAGGTCAGCCGGATACGCATCGACTGCGAACTGGCCACGGTCGAGGTGACCCACCTGTACGGCTACCGCAACGCCGACTGGCGCATCATCCCCGCGCCCGGCGTCCCCGAGGAGACCGCGGCGGCCTGGCGCGACTTCGGCGCCGACGAACCCAGTTCGCACCTGGCCCAGCTGCGCGTCCTGGTCGACGACATCAGGAACGGCCGGCGCCACGCGACCAGCGGCGCGGGCGGCCGTCGCACGCTGGAGCTGATCACCGCCCTGTACAAGTCGGCGTTCACCGACACGACCGTACGCGCGGGCGACATCGGCCCCGGCGACCCGTACTACACCGAACTGCACGGCGGCGCCCCGGGCTGGGCGCCGGCCGGTAACCGCGAGGAAGAGGACCACGCATGACGCTCTCACTGACCCACGTCCACGGCGACCGGATCACCGTGGCCCACGGGGAGGCCGGCACCGAGCTGTTCTCGTACGTGTACCGGCCCGAGGCCGGCTGGGAGGCGCCGAAGCCGTACCTGCACCCGGTCCGCACCCTCTCCGGGGGTCTCGTCACCGACTACCGTCCCAACGATCACCGCTGGCACAAGGGACTCCAGCTGACCGCCTCCCACCTGTCGGGCCAGAACCTGTGGGGCGGCAACACCTACGTGCACGGCGACGGGTACCTCGCCCTGCCCGAGAAGGTCGGCTCGATGGCCCACGTGTCCTTCGAGGAGGTCAGCGCCTCGGGCGACCGCGCCGTCATCGCCGAACGGCTGACCTGGCACCCGCACGACGGCGAACTGTGGGCCGAGGAGGAGCGCCGCGTCGAGGTGCGCGACGTCGACACCGGGACCGGCAGCTGGACGCTCACCTGGACGTCCGCCGTGACCAACCGGCGCGACGAGGACCTGCGGTTCGGCAGCCCCACCACCCACGGCCGTCCCGCCGCCGGATACACCGGCCTCTTCTGGCGCGGCCCCCGCGCCTTCCGCGGCGGCCGGGTCTTCACCGCCGAGTCCGGCGAGTCCGCCGGGTCCGCCGGCTCCTCCGACGGCGACCTGATGGGCACCCAGGCCCCGTGGCTCGCCTACGTCGGCGAGCACGACGGACGGGACGGCCACGCCACGGTCGTCTTCGAACACGCGCCCTCCAACGACCACTTGGGGGAGAAGGGCACGCACCCGGCGCACTGGTTCGTGCGCAGCGACCCGTTCGCCGCGGTCGCCCCGTCCTGGGCGTTCCACGAGGAGCTGGTCCTCCCGCCCGGCGAGACGCTCGCCCGCGCCTACCGCGTGGTCGTCGCCGACGGTGCCTGGGACCGCGCGCAGGTGGCCGCACACCTGGAGGGACTCACGTGGTGAGCACGGCGTACAACGGCTTCCCCGGCGCGGTGGGCGTGTCCCGTCTGACCGTGTACGACTGGCCGACCGTCGAGGGACTGCCCGGCGGGGGCACCCCGCACCTCCACCTCACGTGCAGCGAGGGGTACGTGGTCACGGCCGGCCGGGGGGCCGTGCAGACCCTCACCACCTCGGGATTCCGGGAGACCCCGCTGGAGCCCGGCACGGTCGCCTGGTTCACGCCCGGTACGATCCACCGCCTGGTCAACGACGGCGGTCTCGAGATCACCGTCGTGATGCAGAACAGCGGACTGCCCGAGGCGGGCGACGCGGTGCTCACCCTGCCCCAGGACCTGCTCACCGACCCCGGCACGTACGCCGACGCCGTCCGCATCCCCGCCGACGCCCCCGAGGCCGAGCAGGCGCGGGTCGCCCGCGCCCGCCGTGATCTGGCGACGCGGCGCTTCCTGGAGTTGCGCGAGGCGGCCGAGAAGGGCGACCCGGAGCCCTTGGCCGCGTTCCAGCGGGCGGCGGCCGACCTGGTGCGGCCCCGCCTGGACGACTGGGAACAGCGATGGCTCGACGGCGCGCACGCCGCCGCCGAGGCCACCCGGGCCCAACTCGACGCACTGCGCGGCAAGGACGACGGGCACCTGGCCGAGGCCCGGGTGTCCGCCACCGGCCCCAGGGCGAGCGGCCGCTTCGGCATG
Source organism: Streptomyces sp. NPDC107500 (assembly GCF_055582785.1). Classification (NCBI taxonomy): domain Bacteria; kingdom Bacillati; phylum Actinomycetota; class Actinomycetes; order Kitasatosporales; family Streptomycetaceae; genus Streptomyces; species Streptomyces sp. NPDC107500. Next base: position 184,427 of record NZ_JBVJPF010000004.1, on the reverse strand, counting down.
TGCGGCCGGCTGGCCGTCTACCCCGGCATCTGACCGGCCGCCCACCCCGGCAGCCCGCCGGCCGACTCCTCCGGCGTCCCACCGGCCGCCCCCTCCGGCATCCCGGCGGGCCCGGCCCACGCCGCGACCCGCCTCCCGCCCTCGTCCACCCGTCCTCGCAACCCTGGGAAGGCACCCATGCCCGAGCCCCGAAGCGGCCGGCGCCGACCTCTGAGCCGCCGGGCCGTCCTGGCCGCGGCCGCCGTCGGTCTCAGCACCGCACTGACGGCATCGCTCAGCGCGTGTTCCTCCTCCTCCGGTGACGTGTCGTCCGGCGGCGTCACCCTCACGTTCTCCTGGTGGGGCAACGACGACCGCGCCGCACGCACCAAGAAGGCGGTGGAGCTGTTCGAGAAGGAACATCCCGGCGTCGAGGTCCGCACCTCCAACGCGGACTTCGGCTCGTACATGCAGAAGCTGGCCACGCAGGCGGCGGGCGGCGGCATCCCCGACGTGGCCCAGCTCGACTACCGGCAGATCTCCCAGTACGCGGGCGGCGGCGCGCTCCTGCCGCTGGGCGAGGCCGTCGAGAACAACACGATCCGCACCTCCGAGATGGACGGGGAGTTCGTCCACACGGGCACGTTCGAGGGCAAGCAGTACGCCCTGCCGATGGGCCGCGGCATCACCGGCTACGCCTACGACTCCACCGTCTACCGGAAGGCCGGCATCCCCACCCCGCAGCCCGGCTGGACCTGGCAGGAGTGGGCACAGGCCAACCGGAAGATCGCCGCCCTGGGGCTGAAGTCCCCCGACGGACGCGACATGGTGGGCGCCAACGACAACGGTGTCAACGAGGACATCTTCGAGGACTGGCTGCGCAGCCGCGGCGGAAAGCTCTACAAGAGCCAGACCGAACTCGGCTTCACCGAGGACGACCTCACCGAGTTCTGGACCTTCTGCGACGAGCTGCGCGAGGAAGGTGTCGTCGCCGAGGCCAAGGACACCTCGCAGGCCAGCACCACCGAGCTGTCGCCCATGGGCCGCGGGCTCGCCGCCGCCGACTTCACCTGGGACGCGCCCTTCCCCGGGTACCCCGCGCTCCTCGGCGACCAGGTCCACTTCGCGCCCGTCCCCACCGCCGACGGGCGCCAGGGCGCCTACTTCAAGCCCTCCATGCTCCTCGGAGTAGGAGCCAACAGCGAACACCCGCAGGAGGCAGCTGAGTTGGTCGACTTCCTGCTCAACGACGAGCGGGCCGGCGACATCCTCGGCTTCACCCGCTCCACACCCCCCAACCGGAGGATCGCCGCCCGCGTCGCCAAGACCCTCGAAGGCGCGGAGAAGGAGATCTACGAGTACGCGCAGAAGATGGAGACGTACGGTCTGGACGCCCCGCCCCCCGCGCCGCCCCGGGGCGACGTCGCCATCCAGACCGCGTTCAAGCGCGCCTACCACCGCGTGATGTACGAACTGACCTCCCCACGCGAGGCGGCGCGGGAATTCATCGACGAGGCCGAACGGGAGCTGCGGTCATGAGCACAGTGTCGACCAGGGCGCCCGCACGCGCCGACCGCCCGGCCCGGTCACGGCCGTCGGACAAACGCCGGCGCCCGCGCCGCCGCGAACAGCAGTGGCCCGCCTATGTGTTCCTGACACCGTGGATGCTCGGCGCGGCGGTGCTGACGCTGGTGCCGATGGCCGTGTCGCTCTACCTGTCGTTCACGGACTACAACCTGTTCGACCCACCGCAGTGGGTGGGCCTGCGCAACTACCAGGAGATGCTCACCGAGGACCCCCGGTTCTGGCGGTCGGTCGGCACCACGCTGCTGTACGTCGTGGTCGCCGTCCCGCTCAAGCTGCTCCTCGCACTCGGGGCGGCGATGCTCCTGAAGAACCTCGGCCGGGGCCGCGCCTTCTACCGCTCCGCCTTCTACGCGCCCTCCCTGCTCGGGGCGAGCATGACGATCGCCCTGGTGTGGCGCGCGCTGTTCAACGACGGCGGCTCGGTCGTCGACATCCTCGGCTCCGTCGGCATCGACACCGGCGGCTGGGTCGGCGACCCCGACCTCGCCGTCTACGTCATCGTCCTGCTGACGGTGTGGCAGTTCGGCGCCCCCATGGTGATCTTCCTCGCCGGCCTCCAGCAGATCTCACCCGAGCTGTACGAGGCGGCGGCGCTGGACGGCGCGGGCCGCTGGCGGCAGTTCGTCTCCGTCACCGTGCCGATGCTGTCCCCGGTGGTCTTCTTCAACCTGGTCCTGGAGATGATCCAGTCCTTCCAAGTGTTCACTCCGGCCTTCGCGGTCAGCGGCGGTGAGGGCGGCCCCGCCGACTCGACCATGTTCTACACGCTCTACCTCTACGAACGCGGCTTCACCGCCTCCCACATGGGCTACGCCGCGGCCATGGCCTGGCTGCTGCTCATCGCCATCGGCGTCATCACCCTGATCCTGTTCAGGACGTCCAGGTCCTGGGTCTTCTACGCGGACGAGGAGGGACGATGAACCTCACCACCAGGCGATGGATCCCGCACACGATCGCCGTCGTGGGCCTGCTCGTCCTGCTGTACCCCCTGGCCTGGCTGCTCGCCACGTCACTCAAACCGCCCGACGAGGTGGTGACCAGCCTCGACCTGTGGCCCAGCCACCTGGAGTGGTCGAACTACACGACCGCCCTCGACGGCGTGTCCGGGGTCCCCGTGACCCGGCTGCTCTGGAACACCGTGCTGATCGCCGTAGGCGCGGTGGTCGGCAACGTGCTCTCCTGCTCGCTGGCCGCCTACGCGTTCGCCCGGCTGCGCTTCAGGATGAGCAAGGTGATGTTCGCCTTCATGGTGGCGACACTGATGTTGCCGCACCACGTCGTGCTCATCCCGCAGTACATCATCTTCAACCGGCTCGGCATGGTGGACACCTACTGGCCGCTGATCCTGCCGAAGTTCCTGGCCACGGAGGCGTTCTTCGTCTTCCTCATCGTCCAGTTCATGCGCGGACTGCCGCGCGAGCTGGAGGAGTCCGCCCGCATCGACGGCTGCGGCGCCTTCCGCACCTACTGGTCGGTGACGCTGCCGCTGAGCCGGCCGGCGCTGATCACCACGGCGATCTTCACCTTCATCTGGACGTGGAACGACTTCTTCACGCAGATGATCTACCTGTTCGCCCCGGAGAAGTTCACCATCACCCTGGCGCTGCGCAGCTTCGTCGACCAGTCGAGCACCTCGGCGTACGGGCCCATGTTCGCGATGTCGGTGATCTCCGTGCTGCCGATCGTGCTGTTCTTCTTCGTCTTCCAGCGCTACCTGGTGCAGGGCATGGCCACCTCCGGACTGAAGGGCTGACACCATGACCCAGGCACCGACCCTGCCGCCGAGCGACCGCCGCGAACCCGGGGAGGTCTTCTCGGCCGGGTTCACCCTCTTCGCGGACGTGCTGCTGGTGGGTGTGCTCACCAGCGTCGCCTGCCTCCCCGTCGTCACCGCGCCGGCCGCCTTCGCCGCCGCGTCCGCGACCCTGCGCCGGGCCACGCAGGACGGCACGCCCGTGGGGGCGGGCGGCTACCTGGGGCACCTGCGCGCCCACCTGACACCGGGCTCGCTCGCCGGCGGCCTGGCCGTACCGCTGCTGGCCGTCGCCCTGCTGGTCGACTCGGCGCTGATCCGCGGCAGCCTGCCCGGGGCCGGCCTCATGGCCCCGGCGCTGGTCCTGCTCACCCTCGGCCTGGCGGTGGTCGCCCTGCGCACCACCGCGCTGCCGGCCCCGCACCGGCTCTCGCCGCGCGAGGGCTTCCTGCGCTCCGTCGCGGCCCCTCGCGGCACCCTGCTGCTGGCCGCGGCGGTGGTGCTGGCCGCGCTGCTCACCTGGTCGATACCCGTACTGATCCCGCTGCTCCCCGGCCCGCTGGCGTTCGCGGCCACCGTCGTGGACATGCGCGGCACGGGGTAGGGGAGGGCGGACTGACCCGGACGTCAGCCCGGCCTGCCGTCCACGCGCAGGTCGACCTGTTCGCCGTAGAACGCCACCAGGCCGGCGATCCGTTGGACCTGCGCGGTCGGGAAGTCGTACGCCCAGAGCAGGTCCGGGTGGGCCCCGGGGTCGGAGCGCAGGGACCAGTAGCCGCTCGTCGTCCCCTTGTACGGGCAGCGGGTGACCGTGTCCGAGGGCAGGAGCCGCGTCCAGTCGACGTACGCGCGGTCGAGGTAGTAGCGCGTGGGCAGCCCCGTCTCGAACAGGGTCACGCAGTGCGGTGCGTCCGCCAGCACCTCGCCGTTCAGCTCCACGCGGACGCCGCTGGAGGAGCGCAGGGCGTCCACCCGCGAGTACGGGCTCCGCGGATGCACGAAGACCGGCTCGTCCTCCTCGAACCAGTCGTCCAGCGCCTCCCATGCGAAGCGGACGGTGTCGCGCACCCGCTGCGGCGCCTCGTCGTCCCAGACCCAGACCGCCGCCTCGCGGACCTCGGACCCGAAGCGCAGCGAGTGGCGCCGGGCGGGCCAGGCGCCCAGGGTCCGGGTCTCCCCGTCGGCGGTCAGCACCACCCCCTCGGCAAGGTCGTCGAGCGGGATGCCGAACTGCGGATACGGGGGCCACTCCCAGACGTACAGCGCACGCCGCGTGTCGAAGACGGCACGGCCGCCGATCAGCCCACGGACACGGCGCGGCACGGGCTCCACGTGCCCTACGGGCACGATCGCACTCGGGTACCGCACGGACTCGGTCGCCAACGTCCTCACCTCGGTTCGTTCGATGCGGGTCGGGAGCCGGGGGCGGTCGGGCCCTCGCGCCGTCACCCTTCCGATGGTGTGATCTCATCCGGGTCGGGCGCCACTCGGCGGACCGGCGGCACGAGGCGAGAGGAGCCCGGATCGATGGGCGAAGCGAAGCGGACCGGCGTGGTCCTTTCCGGATACGGCCCGGTCGGGCGGGCGTACGTCGACCACCTGGCCGGGCACGGGGACGGACTCGCCCGCCTGCACGGCGTACGCCCGGTGGTCCGCGCCGTTCGCGCTAGCTCGGGTCGGTGCCTGCTGGGGGACGACGGGCAGCCGGTGCCACCGCGCCCGTCCTGGGACCCGCCGGAGCCACTGGACGAGACGCTCGACCGGACCGGCGCCGCCGTGTTCGCGCAGGCGCTGCCCTCCTCGCCCGAGCTGAGCGCGCTCGCCGCGCGCGAGGCGGTCACCGCGCTGCGCCGGGGCGTCCACGTCGTGACGGCGACCAAGAGCCACCTGCTCGCCCACTGGGAAGACCTCGGCGCGGCGGCCCGCGCCGGGCGGAGCATGATCAGGATCTCCGGCGCGACCGGGGCGGCGCTGCCCGCGGGCGACCTGTCGCGGACCGCCCTGCGCGGCATGGGCTGCCGGACCATCCGGGCCTGCCCCAACGGCACCGTGACCTTCGTCCTCGACCGCCTCGCCGAGGGCGACCCGCTGGACACCGCGGTGGGCGAGGCGCGGCGGCGCGGGATCGCGGAGGCGGACCCGTCGGCCGACCTGTCCGGCGCGGACTCCGCCACCAAGGTGCGGCTCCTGGCGGCACTGGCCTGGGGCTGGGACCCGGCGTCGGTGCGCGTGCGGGCGCAGCCCGTGGACGAGGGCACCGCCCGTGCGGCCCTGAGCGCGGCCTCCCGCTCGCGGCGCCTGCGGGCCGTCGCCGTCGCCTCCCTGGACCGGCCCCTCCTCGTGGACGTACGCCTGGAGGAGACGGAACCAGGGGATCCGCTGCACGCGCTCACCGGGCCGGAGAAGGCCGTGGTCTTCGGCTGTCCGGACGCGGGCGACGTGACCGTGAGCGGCGGACGGTCGAGTCCGACGGGGGCGGCCCTGGCGATGGTGAAGGACACCATCGAGGTCATGGCGGACCGGACGGGGTTCCACTGACGTCGCCGGACACGGTGATGACGGTCTTGCCGCGGGCGTGGCCCCGCTCCACGTGGCGTACCCCGTCCGCCGTGTCGGCCAGCGCGTACGTCCGGCCGACCACGGGGACCACCTGCCCGGCCTCGATGAGGGCGGTGACGGCGAGCAGGTCCGCGCGCGCCGGTCCGGCCGGGGTCGCCGGGAGGATCGGGCCCAGCCGCTGCCGGGTGAGGGCGTTGGCCGCCGTCACCCTCAGCATGGAGCCGATCGCGCCGAAGACCCGGCCGGGCGAGCCGCCCCCGTTGGCCACCAGGACCCCGGTGGGGGTGAGCGCCCGGCGCAGTCGGCCGGGCGGGTGGTTGCCCACGTTGTCCAGGATCACGTCGTAGCGAACTCCTGCGGCGGTGAAGTCCTCCTGGGCGTAGTCGACGACGTGCGCGGCGCCCAGGGAACGCACCAGATCGGCGTTGCCGGCACCGCAGACTCCGGTGACCTCGGCGCCCAGCACCGCGGCGATCTGCACGGCGAAGGTGCCCACGCCGCCGCCCGCGCCGTTGACCAGCACCCGCTGCCCGGACCGGACCCGGCCCACGGTCCGGACGCCGCGCAGCGCGGTCACCGCGGCCATCGGTACGGCGGCGGCCTCCTCGAAGGTGAGGCCGGTCGGCTTGGCCACCAGCGGCCCGGCGGGGCCGCACCCGTACTCGGCGAAGGAGCCGGGACAGAAGCCCAGCACCTCGCTGCCGGGTCCGAGCCCTTCCACACCCGCGCCCACACGCTCCACGACCCCGGCGACGTCGATGCCGGCCACCCGGCACTTGGGACGCCTGAACCCCATGCCACCCGTCAGCCGCGCCGCGTACGGGTCCCCGCGCATCATGTGCCAGTCGTACGGGTTCACCGAGGCGGCGCGCACCCGTACCAGCACCTGACCGTCCCCGGGCCGGGGCCGGTCGATCTCCTCGACCCGCAGCACGTCGGGCGGGCCGAAGCGCTCCTGCACCACCGCCTTCATCGGCCTGCCCCTTCCCCCTGGCGCCCGTCAGCCGCCGAAGCGACCGCGGGCGTCCTCGATGTGGCCGAGGTACTGCTGGGTCCAGCCGCACATGGCGTCGACCGTGGCGCGCAGTGCCCGCCCCGGCTCGGTGAGGGTGTACTCGACCCGCGGCGGCACGGTGGGGTGCACCGTCCGCTCGACCAGGCCGTTGCGCTCCAGCATGCGGAGGTTCTGCGTGAGCATCTTGTGGCTGACGCCCTCGACCTCGTTCCGCAACTCGCTGAAGCGCAGGGTGCGTTCACCGAGCGCCTCGATGATGAGGAGCGCCCACTTGTTGGCGACGTCGGAGAAGATCTCCCGGGCGAGGGAGTCCGCGCGCCTGAGGTCGGCGTCCTCGGGCAGTCCCTTGAGCAGCTGTTTGGAACCCATTCGCCCATACTCTCCTACGGTTTCCGAGTAGCGACAAGAGAGCGCCCCGGCAAACCGCCCGCCCCACCCCGCCGGCCGCTACGTCAGCGGCGCCAGGCGGTAGGCGTCCCCGTGCGTGCGGACGTGGCCCGCGGTCGGCGGTGCGAAGTGGGTGCCGAGCAGCAGCGTGTCCGTGTCGGCGAGATCGCCCAGTATCCGGCGGCGCGTGCCCTCGGCCTGCTCCGGGTCGATGTCCACGCAGGCCCCGATTCCGGGACGGGCGAGCTGGACGGGGTGGTGGAGGCAGTCGCCGCTGATGAGCGCCGTCCGCCCCCGCGAGGTCAGCTCGACGGCGACGTGACCGGGGGTGTGGCCCGGGGTGGGGACCAGGCGCAGGCCGGGTGTGATCCCGACGCCCTCGCCCGGCACGTCGACGAGGTCGAGCAGGCCCGCCTCCTCGACGGGGATCACGGAGTCGCGGAACATCTGCCGACGGGCCTCCTCCATGTCGTACGTGGCCCAGAACTCCCGCTCGGTGCGTGAGGTGACGTAGCGGGCGTTGGGGAAGGTGGGGATCCACGCGCCGTTCACCTCGCGCGTGTTCCAGCCGACGTGGTCGGCGTGCAGGTGGGTGAGGATCACCAGGTCGACGGAGTCCGGGGGGAATCCGGCGGCGGCGAGGCGTTCGGCGAAGTCCGTGCGCAGGTCGTGCCAGGCGGGGTTGGCCCGCTCCTTGCCGTTGCCGATGCCGGTGTCGACGAGGACCCGCAGCCCGTCGACGACGAAGGCGAAGCTGTGACTGTCGAGGCGCAGGGTGCCGCCCGGGTCGGCGAAGTCGGGGCGCAGCCAGGGGTGTTGTGCGACGACCTCCGTGGTCGCGCCGGGCAGCAGCCAGGCGCCGGTCGCGGGCGGCAGAGGGATCTCGTCGACGCGGTGGACGGTGACGTCGCCCACGGTCCAGGAGGGGGTCGGCATGGCGGATCGAGCCCTTCAGGCTAAAAGCAATCTGTTTGCGTTAAAGGACCGTAGACCCTAAGGTCGGCTAAAGCAAACAGTTAGCTTTTGTCGCGCGGGCGACCCCGCCGCGCTTGTCGCTCGTCGCCGATCCGATCAGGAGAAACGTCCGTGTCCGCCGATCAACTCACACCGTCCGAGGCGTACCGCTGGGCTGCCCGCGCAGGGCTCCCGCTTCCGGCCGACCGCCTCGACGCGGTCGCGGCCACCGCCGACCACATCCACTCCGTAGTCGCCGCCCTCCGGGATATCGACTTCGGGGACACCCCGCCCGCACCCGCCTACCGCGCGGGAGAGGAGAAGCCCGATGCGGCCCTGTGAACTGACCCTGACCGCCGCCGCCGACGCGATCCGGTCGCGACGCCTGTCCCCGGTCGAGCTGGTGGACTCCGTCCTCGACCGGATCGACGAGGTGGAGCCGCATCTGAACGCCTACGCCACCGTCACGGGCGAGCGGGCCCGCCGCGCCGCCCGCCGGGCGGCGGACGACCTGGCGGCCGGACACCACCGGGGACCGCTGCACGGGATCCCGCTGGGGCTGAAGGACCTGATCGACGTCGCCGGTACGGCGACCTCCGCCGGCTCCCGGGTCCGCGCGGACCACAGCGCGCCGAGCGACAGCACCGTGGCCGCCCGTCTCTCGGCGGCGGGCGCCGTCCTGGTCGGCAAGACCCACACCCACGAGTTCGCCTACGGCCTGACCACCCCGCAGACCAGCAACGCCTGGGACCCCGACCGGATCGCCGGCGGCTCCAGCGGCGGCTCCGCGGTCGCCGTCGCGGCCGGTGCCGCCACCTTCGCCCTGGGCACCGACACCGGCGGATCCATCCGGGTGCCCGTCGCGCTCAACGGCGTCGTCGGACTCAAGCCGACCTACGGCCTCGTCCCCCGCACCGGCGTCACCTCACTGTCCTGGTCCCTGGACCACGTCGGCCCCGTCACCCGGACCGTGGAGGACGCGGCCCTGGTCCTGCCGGCACTGGTCGGCCACGACCCCGGCGACCCCGCCTCGGTGCCCGCACCACGGTCGGACCACCGGCCGGGCGAGGGCACGGACCTGACCGGGCTGCGCGTCGGCGTGCCGGGCAACTACTACTTCGACCACGTCGACCCGGAGGTGGAGGCGGCCGTACGGCACGCGATCGCCCGGCTCCAGGACCTCGGCGCGCTCCTCGTCGACGTCGACATCCCGATGGCACGCCACGTCCAGGCCACTCACTGGGGGCTGATGGTGCCGGAGGCCACCGCCTACCACGAACGGACCCTGCGTACGGTCCCCGAGCTGTACCAGGCGGACGTCCGCGTCCTCCTGGAGGCCGGTGAACTCATGCCCGCCGGCGACTACTTGCGCGCCCAACGCGCCCGCACACTCATGCGGCAGGCCTGGGTCCGCCTGCTGGACGAGGTCGACGTCGTCGCCGCCCCCACGGTCCCGGCCACCGCCGTGACCGCCGGCAGCGAGACCATCACGTGGCCGGACGGCACCGTCGAGAGCGTCTCCGACGCCTACGTGCGGCTGTCCTCCCCGGCCAACATCACCGGGCTCCCGTCCCTGTCCGTTCCGGTCGGCCACGACTCCGCGGGGCTGCCGGTGGGCATGCAGCTGATGGCCCGGCCCTTCGGTGAGAGCGTGCTGCTGCGGGTGGGTCGCGCGTACGAGGCGACCATGCCCGCCCGCAAGCCGGCGCCGGTGGCATGAGCGACGTGGATCAGGGCCCCGTAGACGCAACGCGTTTGCTTTAGGCTGGGAGCATGAGTCGCCCGATGGTGCGCCCCGGCGGGCGCAGCGCCCGAGTCCAGGCCTCGGTCCACGCCGCCGTACGCGAACTCGCGTCGGAAGTGGGCCGGGACGCCCTGACCGTCCCGATGGTCGCCCAGCGCGCCGGTGTGACGCCGTCGACGATCTACCGGCGCTGGGGCGACCTCCAGGAACTGCTCTCCGACGTGGCGGTCGAGCGGCTGCGCCCCGAGACGGCACCCGAGGACATCGGCGACCTGAGCGCCGACCTGACCGCGTGGGCCGAGCAGTTCCTGGACGAGATGGCCTCCCCCTCCGGCCGCGCCTACATCCGCGACGCCCTGCTCGGCGATCCGGACGGCAGCAACGCCGGGCAGTGCTCCGCCTATGCCGCCGAGCAGATCGACGTCATCCTCACCCGCGCCACCGCGCGCGGCGAGCGGACGCCCGACACCGAGACGGTCGTCGACCACGTCGTGGCCCCCCTGATGTACCGCATCCTCTTCCGCCCGGCCGGCCTCGACGCCGCCCACGCCCGCCGTCTCGTGGCGACGGTGCTGTAGCCACCGCGGGTCCCCGGGGGTCAGGGGCCACCACCGTGCAGCCGGGCGGTGCGCCCATGAACCCGGTGAACGGCACCCCGCGATGAGTTCCGGCCGAGGCGCGAGTCTGAACCTGGTGAGCGTCGTAGCCCCGCGCGGCGCCGCCCGGCACGAGACACCACGGAGGATGTCATGACGCACACGCCGAGTGACCCGACCACCGCGCCGTCCGGCCGTCCGCCCGTGGTGGACCAGGCCACCTGGCAGGCCGCGCGTGACGAGCTGCTGGTCCGCGAGAAGGCGCACACCCGTGCCGGTGACGCCCTCGCGGCGGCCCGTCGCCGGCTGCCGATGGTCGAGTTCGACGGGACGGTCGAGGTCGTCGGACCCGACGGGCCGGTCCCCTTCCTGGACCTCTTCCAGGGCCGCGACGAGCTCGTGGTCTACAAGCACATGTGGTACGACGGCGCACCCCACCAGGGGCAGTGCGAGGGCTGCACCACCACGGTCTGGCACCTGAAGGACCCCGTCTACCTCAACGCCCGCGGCGTCTCGTTCGCCGTCGTGACCACGGGCCGCTGGGAGGAGGTCGCCGCCTACGTCGAGTTCATGGGCTACACCCAGCCCTGGTACTCGGTCCGCGGTGTGGACGGACCGGCCGGCGGCGACATGGGCTACCTCACCTCCTACCTGCGCGAGGGCGACCGCGTCTTCCTCACCTACTCCACGACGGGCCGCGGAAACGAGCGAGTCAACGGCTCCCTCGGCCTGCTCGACATGACGCCGTACGGCCGCGGCGAGGCGTGGGAGGACAAGCCCGAGGGCCGGCCGGAGGGCGGCGAGCCGTGCTGGTCGTGGCGCTCGGACGCCGACGGCAACGCCACCTGGGGCCCGACCAGCCGCCCCGTGCCCCAGTGGACGCGCCCCGGCGCGACCCCGGAGGAGACCCTCGGCCGCCTCGGCCACCACGGCTGAGGCGAGGCCGCCGGTCGGAGGCGGCATCGGGCGAAGCGACTTCCGGGTTCACCGGCCCTCCGCGTGACCGTGGCCGCCGGACACCGGATGCCAGCCCGTGTCGGCCGCCCAGCGTTCCGCCGCAGCCATCAGCACCTCGGTCGCCGGCCCTTTGATCTGCCCGTAGTCGGACAGGTCCGGCACGCTGTGGGCGAGGCGCTTCTTGAAGGCGCCCCACGCGTCGCGGGTGGCGGTGTCCGAGCGCAGGTAGTCGCGGAACAGGAGTGCGAACCGGGCGTTGGGTGAGCCCACTTCGCGCAGGTGGACGTTGCAGCGGCGGGCGCCGACGGGCGGTGCGAACACGAGCTTGGGGCAGGGCCGGCCGCCCGAGATCTCCTCCCGGTTCCACGGCTCAGGACGGCACCGGAAGCCGACGGCGGTCAGGAGCCCGACGTGACGCTCCACGTCGAGGGCGTCGACCTGGACCTGGACGTCCACGCAGTCCTTGGCCGCGAGTCCGGGCACCGACGTCGACCCGATGTGGTCGATCGCGCGGGCCTCGGCCCCGAGCGCACCCCGCAGCACACCGGCCAGCCGCTCGAAGTCCTCCGCCCACCGCGGCTCGTGCTCCACCACGGCCACCGGAGCCGACTCATCGGGAAAGGGCATGCCCCCAGCATGACGGAGGCGGCCGGCCTTCGAGAGCGTGGGCGGCAAAGGTAGGTTCAGGCCATGGCTGATGACTGGCGGACGGGTCGGATCGGGGCCGCGCTGAGGGGTGAGAACCCGACCGTGATGCGGAGACTGGCGGCGGGGTTCGCGGTCATCGGGGACGTCCAGTTCCTGCCGGGCTACTCGGTGCTCCTCGTCGACGAGCCGGATGTGCAGCGGCTGTCCGACCTGCCGAGGACGAAACGGCTGGCGTTCCTGTCCGGCATGGACCGGCTCGGCGAAGCGGTGGAACGCGCCTGCCGGCATCTGGACCCCGCCTTCCGCCGCGTCAACCTAAAGATCCTCGGCAACACGGACCCCTTCCTGCACGCGCACGTATGGCCGCGCTACGACTGGGAGCCGCCCGACCTGATCGGTGCCCCCGTCTGGCTCCATCCCCGGGACCGGTGGAGCGACGACCGGTTCCGGCTGGGGTCGCGACACGACGCACTGCGCGCCTCGATCGTCCGCGAACTGGACGAGCTGGGAAGGGCAGACGGGGGCGAGTGAGTGGGCGCGGGCCCGCGGTCAGCGGTCCGCCTCCGAGAAGGTGTCGACACCGAGTACGGCAAGCAGGCGCAGTTTCTCGTAGCCCTCCGTGCGCGGGGGAGCGGTGAGGACCAGGAGCGTCTGCCGCTGGTCCTCCGTGAACAGTGCCTGGCAGTCCACCTCGATCGGGCCCAGCTCCGGGTGGACGAGCGTCTTGTGGTCCTCGAAGCGCTGCGCGACCTCGTGCCGGGCCCACAGCTCGGCGAACTCCTCGCTCGCCTTCTCCAGCGTCCGTACGAGTTCGCCGGCCCGCGACCGCTCACCCTGCAGGCCGTAGGCGGCGCGCAGGTTCGCCACCTGGGCGCGGCTCTGCCGGTCCCGGTCGGCCTCGGGGTAGAGGGACCGCTCCGCCGGGTCGGTGAACCAGCGGTAGATCGCGCTGCGCGCCGCCCCGGTGTGCCGGGACGCGTCCCCGAACAGGGCCGTGGCCAGCCGGTTCTGCACCAGCGTCTCGCCCAGGTCGGTCAGGACGAGCGCCGGTGTGTCGTCGAGCCGGTCGAGGACCCTGAGGAGTGCCGGGGCGACATGAGTGGTGGCCGACAGTGACGTCGGCGCGTTGTGCCCGGCGACCCGGTACAGGTAGTCGCGCTCGGTGCCGGTGAGCCGCAGCGCACGGGCCAGCGAGGCCAGCATGTGCTCGCTGGGCTGCGGGCCGCGCCGCTGCTCCAGGCGGGTGTAGTAGTCGGTCGACATCACGGCGAGGGAGGCGACCTCCTCACGCCGGAGCCCCTTCGCCCGCCGGCGGGGACCCGCGGGAAGTCCGGTGTCCTCCGGCCGCAGCGCCTCACGGCGGCTGCGCAGGAAATCGGCCAGTGCTGCACGGTCCATGCGGTCGATTGTCGCCCGGCGCCGACGACTGAGCCAGGGATCGCCGATCCCCCGACAAGCGGTCTCTGCACCCGGGCCCGCGCACCGGCCACGATCGAGGCATGGACATCTCCGGAAACACCGTCTTCATCCCAGGCTCCACCAGCGGAATCGGCCTCGCCCTCGCCCTCGAACTGCAAGCCCGCGGGAACAAGGTCATCGTCGGCGGGCGGCGCGGCGACCTGCTCGCGCGGATCGCGGCCGACCACCCCGGCATCGACACCGTGCGGATCGACACCACGGACGCCGCGAGCATCGCGACCGCCGCCAAGCAGGTGCTCGCGGACCACCCGGACCTCAACGTCCTCGTCACGATGGCCGGCGTGATGCACGCCGAGGACTGGCACGACCCCGCCACCTTCCTCGCCACCGCGGAGTCCACGGTGGCGACCAACGTGCTCGGCCCGATCCGGCTCATCGCCGCCTTCGTCGAACACCTGCGGACCCGCCCGGACGCCACGATCATGACCGTCTCCTCGGGCCTGGCCTTCACCCCGCTCAAGGTCACGCCCAGCTACAACGCGTCGAAGGCCGCGATCCACATGCTCAGCGAGTCCCTCCGGCTCCAGCTCGCCGACACCTCCGTGAAGGTCGTGGAACTCGTACCCCCCTCCGTGCGCACCGCGCTGCTGCCCGGCCAGGAGAACAACGAGCACGCCATGCCGCTCGACGAGTTCGTCACCGAGGCCGTCGGCCTGATCGAGGCCGAGCCCGACGCCCGGGAGATCCAGGTCGAGCGCGTGAGGTTCCTGCGCTACGGGGAGGCCCGCGGCGACTACGACCAGGTCGTGGCCGCACTCAACGCGACCGACCCGCACGGGAAGTAGGCGGCCACTCCGCGATCTTCTTCACGAATGGCCGTAAACAGCCGTCAACGGCGTACAACCACCGAACAGGCGCAAAGGTCTCAACGGGTGGCTTCAGCAACACCATGGGGAGGCCAGTCCGATTCACGGATCGAGGCGCCATGAAGCGTTCCATGCAAGCCGTGGGTACGTCGTTGATCGCCGTCGGGGCCATCGGAGCGGCGCTGTTGGTGACCGCTCCCGCCGCCGGCGCGGCCACCAACGGCGCGACCGCCGCGTACAACGGGGTCTGCGGCTCCGGCTACAAGGTGGTGAACTCCATGCCGATCGGGAACACCGGCACGGTCTACCTCACCTACAACTCGGCAACGGGCAAGAACTGCACGGTGACCATCCGCAACAGCACCGGCGCACCGAAGTACATGGTGGCCTACGTGCGCAACGTCGACAGCAGCGAGGACATGTACGACGCGGGCGAGTACCGCTCGTACGCCGGGCCGGTGTACGCCTTCGCGCGAGGTGCCTGCGTGGAGTGGGGCGGCGTCATCGACAACCTGCAGGCCTGGAACTACGGCTCCAACTGCGGCGCGCTCGCTGCCAAGACCCCGCAGAAGGACTGGTTCGCCGGCGACCGGTGACGACCGGGAGGGGGCTCCGCCGCAGGGCGGAGACCCCCTCGTCGCGTGGAGCCGAGTACGGTGTCGAGATGAACGGCACCGACGCACCCGTCCTCCTGCACACCACCGGCCGGGCCGCGCACATCACCCTCAACCGCCCCAGGGCCCTGAACTCCCTCACCCACGAGATGGTGCTCCGCGTCGACGAGGCGCTGACCGCCTGGGAGCGGGACCCGGCCGTCGAGACCGTCGTCGTCACCGGCGCCGGCGAGCGCGGCCTGTGCGCGGGCGGCGACATCCGGACCATCCACGACGACGCCCGCGACGGCGACGGCACGGCATCGGCCGCCTTCTGGCGCGACGAGTACCGGCTCAACGCCCGTATCGCCCGCTACCCGAAGCCGTACGTCGCCGTCATGGACGGCATCGTCATGGGCGGCGGCGTCGGCGTCTCCGCGCACGGCAGTGTCCGGATCGTCACCGAACGCTCCCGGATCGCCATGCCCGAGACCGGCATCGGCTTCGTCCCCGACGTCGGCGGCACCCACCTGCTCGCCCGCGCCCCCGGCGAACTAGGCACCCACCTCGCTCTGACCGGCACACAGATCGGCGCCGCCGACGCCCTGCTCTGCGGTCTCGCCGACCACTACGTGCCCTCCGCGGCGCTGGGCGACCTCGCCGACGAACTGGCCGAACTGCCCGCCGCCGAGGCCCTGGCCCGGTACGCGCAGGCGCCCCCGCAGGGTGTCCTGGCCGCGCACCGGACCTGGATCGACGCCTGCTATGCGACGGACGGCGTCGAGGAGGCCGTGCGGCGGCTGTACGACCACGGTGATCCGGCCGCCAAGGAGGCCGCCGAGACCCTGCTCACCAGGTCGCCGACCTCCCTCAAGGTCACCCTCGCCGCCGTACGCAGAGCCCGCGATCTCGGCTCCCTGGAACGGGTCCTGGAACGGGTCCTGGACCAGGAGTACCGCGTCTCCTGCGCGGCACTGACCGCACCCGACCTGGTCGAGGGCATCCGCGCCCAGATCATCGACAAGGACCGCGACCCCCGCTGGACGCCGGCCGTCCTGGCCGACGTCACCGACGCGGACGTCGAGCGCTTCTTCACCCCCCTCGGCGAGCACGAACTCGGGCTCGCCACCACGGCCGGCACCGCGCCGGAACCCGGCGGTCAGACCCGGTCGTAGGTGTGGAACCCCCGGCCGGTCTTCCGGCCGAGGAGCCCCGCCTCCACCATGCGCTGGAGCAGCGGCGGCGGGGCGTACAACTGCTCGCGGAACTCGTCGTACAGCGACTCCGCGATCGAGGCGACCGTGTCCAGACCGATCAGGTCGGCCAGCCGCAGCGGCCCCATGGGATGGGCGCAGCCCAGCTCCATGCCCGCGTCGATGTCCGCCGCGGTGGCGAAGCCGGACTCCGCCATCCGCACCGCGGACAACAGGTACGGGACGAGCAGCGCGTTGACGACGAACCCCGCCCGGTCCTGTGACCGGACCACCGTCTTGCCGAGTGCGCGGGTCGCGAAGTCCTCGACGAGCAAGACCGTGGCCGCCGACGTGTGCAGGGACGAGACGACCTCGACCAGGGGCAGCACCGGCACGGGATTGAAGAAGTGCAGGCCCACGACCCGGTCCGCGCGGCCGGTCGCCATGCCCAGCCGCATGACCGGCAGCGAGGAGGTGTTGGTGGCCAGCACGGCCTCCGGATCCTCGACGATCTTGTCGAGCGCGCCGAAGACCTCCGCCTTGGCGTCCGCGTTCTCCACCACCGCCTCGACGACCAGCTGGCGGTCGGCGAGGTCGTCGAGGCTCCCCGTGAACACGAGGCGGGCCAGCGCGTCCTCCGCGTCCGACGGCCCCAGCTTCCCGCGTAGTACCGCGCGGTCGAGGGACGCCGTGACCCGGTCCCGGGCGGTGCGGGCGGCGAGGGCGTCGGCCTCGCACACCACCGTGTCCAGGCCCGCCCGGGCGCACACCTCGGCGATGCCGGCGCCCATCTGCCCGCCGCCGACCACACCCACACGCCTGATGCCGACGCTCATGACCCGGTCTCCGTCCGCCGCACGAGGTGGCGGGTGTACGCGTCCGGGGTGAAGAACAGCGGCAGCTCACCCGCCAGCACCGTCCGCTCGAACAGCGCCCGGATGTCGTCGAAGGACGCCCACGGGGAGATCGCGCCGAGCGCGACGACCTCCTCGTCGAGCAGCCGCAGCACGGTCTCCCGGTCGATCACCCGGTGCCGCAGCCACTGCCAGACCTGCACGCGGGCGATCTCGGCGGTGGCCGCGTCCTCCATCAGCCCGTCCACCGCGACCGCGCCCTCACCGCGCAGCCAGCCGGCGAAGTAGCGGAGCGCGACGGAGATGTTGGTGCGCACGCCCTCCGGGGTCGGCGGGCCGGTGACCCGGCGGACCGACAGCAGATCGACGGCCGTGACCTCGACGTCGTCGCGGGTGCGGTCGAGCTGGTGGGGCCGTTCGCCGAGGACGCCGTCGAAGACGTCGCGGCACACCGGCACCAGGGCCGGGTGGGCGACCCAGGAGCCGTCGAAGCCGTCCTCCGCCTCCCGCTCCTTGTCCAGCCGCACTTTGGCGAAGACCGCCTCGTTCGCGGCCGGATCGCCGCCAGGCACCTGGGCGGCCATGCCGCCGACGGCGTGCGCTCCGCGCCTGTGGCAGGTGCGCACGAGCAGTTCGGTGTAGGCGCGCATGAAGGGCGCGGTCATCGTGACCCTCGCGCGGTCCGGGAGGAGGAAGTCGGTGCGGTGCCCGAAGGTCTTGATGATGCTGAAGAGGTAGTCCCAGCGGCCGGCGTTGAGACCGGCGGAGTGCTCGCGCAGCTCGTAAAGGATCTCCTCCATCTCGAACGCCGCGGTGATCGTCTCGATGAGGACGGTGGCCCGGACCGTGCCCCGGGGGATGCCGAGCAACTCCTGCGCCAGCAGGAAGACGTCGTTCCAGAGGCGGGCCTCGTAGCGGTTCTCCAGCTTGGGGAGGTAGAAGTAGGGGCCACGGCCCGCGTCGATCTGCCGCCGCGCGCAGTGGAAGAAGTAGAGGCCGAAGTCGACGAGGGCCGCGGGCACGGGCCCGCCGTCGAACTCCAGGTGCTCCTCGTCGAGGTGCCAGCCGCGCGGGCGGACCATGAGGGTGGCGAGCCGGTCGCGGTCGGCGAGCCGGTACTCCTTGCCCTCCGGCGTGGTGAAGTCGATACGGCGCTCGACGGCGTCGAGCAGGGTGAGCTGGCCGTCGACGATGTTGTCCCAGGTGGGCGAGGTGGCGTCCTCGAAGTCCGCCATCCAGACCTTCGCACCGGAGTTGAGCGCGTTGACGGCCATCCGCCGGTTCGGCGGGCCGGTGATCTCCACCCGCCGGTCGGTCAGACCGGGTGCTGGCGGCGCGACCCGCCAGGACGGATCGTTCCGCACCGCCGCGGTGACCATGGGGAAGACGAGCGGAGAGCCCGACGCGAGCCGCAGGGCCTGGCGGCGGCGTTCCTTCATGAGGTCCCGCCGGCGCTCCCCGAAGGCCGCGGCGAGACGGCCGAGGAAGTCCAGGGCGGCGGGGGTGAGGATCTCGTCGTGCCGGTGGCCCGGAGCGGCGAGAACACGGAGCTGGTGGGGCGGTGCGAGGGTGGTCATGGCGATCTCCTGGGAGAGGGGAGGGCGGGCCGGGCCGCGCGGGCGGCCCGGCCCGGCTGCCTAGTGGAACTGCTCTTCCTCCGTGGACCCCGCGAGAGCGGTGGTGGAGGAGGCCGGGTTGACGGCGGTGGAGACCAGGTCGAAGTAGCCGGTGCCGACCTCGCGCTGGTGCTTGACGGCGGTGAAGCCCTGGGCCTGGGCGGCGAACTCCTTCTCCTGGAGGTCGACGTAGGCGGTCATGCCGTGCTCGGCGTAGCCGCGGGCCAGGTCGAACATGCCGTGGTTCAGGGAGTGGAAACCGGCCAGGGTGATGAACTGGAACTTGTAGCCCATCGCTCCCAGCTCCCGCTGGAACTTGGCGATATGGTCGTCGTCCAGCGCCGCCTTCCAGTTGAAGGACGGCGAGCAGTTGTAGGCGAGCATCTGGTCGGGGTACCGCGCGTGGATCGCCTCGGCGAACTCGCGGGCCTGGGCCAGGTCCGGGGTGCCGGTCTCGACCCAGATCAGGTCGGCGTACGGCGCGTAGGCGAGGCCGCGGGCGATGACCGGAGCCATGCCGTTGCGCACCCGGTAGAAGCCCTCCGCGGTGCGTTCGCCGGTGACGAACTCGGCGTCGCGCTCGTCGACGTCGCTGGTGAGCAGGTTGGCGGCGAGTGCGTCGGTGCGGGCGACGATCACGGTCGGCACGTCGGCGATGTCGGCGGCGAGGCGGGCCGCGTTGAGGGTGCGGATGTGCTGCGAGGTCGGCACCAGCACCTTGCCGCCGAGGTGGCCGCACTTCTTCTCGGAGGCGAGCTGGTCCTCGTAGTGGATGCCGGCCGCGCCGGCGGCGATCATCGCCTTGGTCAGTTCGAAGGCGTTCAGCGGGCCGCCGAAACCGGCCTCCGCGTCGGCGACGACCGGCGCGAGCCAGTCGGTGGTGTCCCCGGCGCCCTCGGACGTGGCGATCTGGTCGGCACGGAGCAGCGCGTTGTTGATGCGGCGCACCACCTGCGGCACGGAGTTGGCCGGGTACAGGCTCTGGTCCGGGTAGGTGTGCCCGGCCTGGTTGGCGTCGGCGGCGACCTGCCAGCCGGACAGGTAGATCGCCTGGAGGCCCGCCTTGACCTGCTGCACGGCCTGCCCGCCGGTGAGCGCCCCGAGGGCGTGCACGTAGTCCAGGTCGTGCAGCTGCCGCCACAGCCGCTCGGCACCCCGCCGGGCCAGGGTGTGCTCCTCGCGGACGCTGCCGGAGAGCCGCAGCACCTCGTCGGCGCCGTACGTGCGCTCGATGCCCCGCCACCTCGGGTCGGTGGCCCAGCGCCGCGCGAGTTCCTCGGCCGCCTGTGTCCTAGCCTCTGCCATGACTGTCACCGTCTCCTCGGTCTGTGGTGTCTGCCAATCCCGAACCGGTCGGCATCGGGCGTGGCACTGCGTGTCTGTCCTGTGGCTGCGGCCCGCCGGGACCCCTGGAGGCGGGATGAGCAATGCTGCCGGTGAGCAGGGTCACCCACACCGATCCGTACGACGTCAGGGCATGAAATCGCGGGTCGGTCCCGGGTGGCCGTCCACCGGTTCCGGCGGGCCGCACTGAGACTCTGACACTGGCACTGAGTGCCATCAACCGTGGATGAATGCCAAGTTCTGCGAATCTTCCGGCCGGATTCTGCCAATCTTGCGAAGGCCCCACGGCAGGGCATCGTCCCGTACTCTGTCGGTCGGTTTCCTGGTGCGGAGGAGTGGCCGTGAGCAAGACCTATGCGGGGGCGCGGCTGCGGCGCCTGCGTGAGGACCGTCGGATGAGCCAGGCCGAGCTGGCCCGGGTCCTCGGCATCTCGCCGAGCTACCTCAACCAGATGGAGCACGACTCCCGGCCGCTCACGGTGCCCGTGCTGCTGCGGCTGACCGAGGCGTTCGGCGTCGACCCGGGGTTCTTCTCCGCACGCGACACGACCCGCCTCGTCGCCGACCTGCGCGAGGCCCTGTCCACGGAGATCGCAGAGTCCCGGGTCTCCGCCGCCGACCTGACCGACCTCGCGGCGCGGATGCCCGAAGTGGCCCGCGTCCTGCTCGACCTCGGCAGGCGCAACCAGCGGTTGTCCGAGCGGCTGGCCGGCGCCACGGACGGCCGGGCCGGCGAGCCGGCGGCCGCCTCACCCCACGAGGAGGTCCGGGACTTCTTCTACCGGCGCGAGAACTACCTGCACGACACCGACCTGTCAGCCGAGCGCCTGGCCGCGGAGATCGGCATACGTCCGGGCGAGGTGATCGGCGCCCTCACCGCCCGACTCGCCCAGGCCCACGGCGTCCACCTGGCCGCCGAGGCCGGCGACCGGCTCCACCACTACGACGAGGCGACCCGCACCCTGTACCTGTCGTCGCGCCTGCGTCCCGGGCGGCGCGCCTTCCGCATGGCCACGCAGCTCGCCCTGCTGGAGCACGGGGACGCCCTCGACCGGCTCGCCGCCGAGGACTTCACGCCCGGCTCGGCACCGCACGCCCTGACCCGCATCGGCATCGCCAACTACTTCGCCGCCGCGCTGATCCTGCCCTACGGCACCTTCCACGCCGCGGCCGAGGAGGCCCGCTACGACATCGACGTGCTCACCGACCACTACGGCGTCGGCTACGAGACGGTCTGCCACCGCCTGAGCACCCTCCAGCGGCCCCGGCTGCGCGGCGTACCGTTCTCCTTCGTCCGCGTCGACCGGGCCGGCAACATGTCCAAGCGGCAGTCGGCCACCGGCTTCCACTTCTCCCGGGCGGGCGGCACCTGCCCGCTGTGGAACGTCTACGAGGCGTTCGCCGCCCCCGGCCGCATCCACGTCCAGATCGCCGAGATGCCCGACGGACAGCGCTATCTGTGGACCGCCCGGGCGGTCACCCGCCACCGAGGCCGGTGGAACGAAGCCGGCAGGACGTATGCCATCGGCCTCGGCTGCGAGACCCGTCACGCCCACCGGCTCGTCTACTCGGACGGCCTCGACCTGGGCAACGCCGCCGCCGCGACCCCCATCGGGATGGGCTGCCGCGTCTGTGAGCGCCTCGACTGCTCCCAGCGGGCCGCGCCACCGCTGGGCCGAGGGCTGCTCGTCGACCAGAACAGCAGCACCTTCGTGCCCTATCCGGTCGCGGACGACGGTTCCCGCTGAGCGCGGCGGTCGGCCAAGTACCCGCGCCACCGCACCTTTTCGGCCGTACACCCGCGACGCCTCGGCTTGATCGCGACTCGGTGCCCCGCTGTCCCGTCGGCCAGACTGATGGCCCCACGACACACGCGCACCGTCGCGGCGGCGGCGCCCGGGAGGCCCCTGATGGTGTCCAACGCGAGGCCTGAGGAAGACGGGCCGGCCGCCCCTCGAACCGGACCCGAGCGCCGCCCCGCCGACCGCCCCGCCCTCCGAGGTGATCTGAGGTCCGCGGTGCCCGACGCCTCCGCCGCGGTGGCGGTCACGGCGGCCGTGTTCGCGTTCCTCTACGCGCGCATGGGGTCGGGGGACTCGGCCACCGTCGCGGTCATGCCGTTCATGGACGATCCGGGCACCTACTGGATGTACCTGCTCAGCCAGGCGTTCGGCTGGTCCGGCCTGCTGTGGGCGTGGGGCACGGTGATGCTCGGACTGCTGCTGTCCGGACCGCGCCCCACCCGGCTGCCCGTCACCCGGCAGGTTCTGGAACGCTGGCACCGGACGACCAGCCTGACCACGATGGCCCTGATGTTCGCGCACGCGCTGATGTTCGCGGCCGAACTCGTGCGCTACGAAACGAAGGTGGGATGGGCCGAGCGGCTCTGGGTCGCCTTCGCGGACAGCTTTGTACCCGGCTGGTACGACTCCGGCACCGGCCGGATCGCCATCCCCGTCGGCCAGGCCGCCCTGTACCTGGCCGTACCCCTGGGCCTGTTGTTCTACGTCCGGCACCGCATCGGCGCGAACGCCTGGCGGCGACTGCACCGGTTCGTCATCGTCGTGTACGTGCTGAGCGTCGGGCACACCCTCCTGTACGGGACCAACGTCTGGTACGGGGAGTGGCCGCGCACCGTGCTGTGGCTGCTGCAACTCCCCGTCGCGGCGTTGCTGTTGCTGCGTCTGATGCGACCGGCCCGGCGCGCCGAGCGACTGGCCGCGCCCGGGATGCACGAGGGCGCGTCCCGGGCGGGATGGACTGCGCGAGCCGCCGGACGCGTCCTCGTCGCCGCCGTCGTCGTGGGTCTTCTGATCGTGGTGGTGTCCGGCCGCGACGGCGGACGGGACCGTCCGGCCGAACCACCGGCGACCGGCCCGCACGCGCCGGCCTCGGAGTGACCGCGGCGACCGCCGGAATCAGCCCTGCGCCGCCGTCGGATCCATCCACATCACCTCCCAGGTGTGCCCGTCGAGGTCGTCGAAGGCGCGGCCGTACATGAAGCCGTGGTCCTGGGGCTCACCGGTGACCGAGCCCCCGGCGGCCACCGCCTTCTCGACCAGCGCGTCGACCTCCTCCCGGCCGGCGGCGCTCAGGGCGAGCAGCACCTCGCTGGACGACGTCGAGTCCACGATCCGCTTCTTCGTGAACTCGGCGTACTTGCGGTGGGTGTGCAGCATGACGTTGATGGTGTCGCTGAGGGGAATCGCCGCCGTCGTGTCGTCGCTGAAGGTGTCGTCGGCGGCGAAGCCCAGTTCGGCGAAGAACTTCCTGGCCGCGTCGAGGTCGTTGGTGGCCAGGTTCACGAAGATCATCTGCTGGTGCACGGGGTGATGCCTTTCCTACGGCTGTGACGGTGGTCCCCGGAGCCTAGGAACCGAACGCCTGCCTGACGCGTTGATTCGATCAGGTTCGAATGCCGGTCTGCGGCGAACCGTTCATCGGGGTTGAGAACGCACAGGGGAGCGGACTCGTGATTCGCCTGCACATGCCCGCCGAGCGGCTGGCCGGTCTGCGCTGGGCCGTGTCACCCGTGGGGGAGTTGGCAGCCGCGCTGGTGGCCGTGTCCGAGGTCCGCAGACCTTCGCCCGCCCTCCGCCGGTTCGGGGCCCTGCTGTCCTCCGGCCGGCTGCCGACGCTCGCCGCCGTGTCCCGCGGATACACCGCCTACCTCCCGGAACTGCTCACGCCGGCACCCCGTACCTTCCTGCCGTCGGTCGAGGACCAGTTGCACGCCGTCGCCACGACCCCGACGAGCACGGTGGGAACCCAGTTCACCGCCTTCCTGGCCGGGGGACCGGCGCGGGGCAGCCGCTGCCCCTGGCTGCGCGAAGGCCAGCTCGAACGCGCCGAGGAGCGGGTGCGGCCCAGGATCGAGGTCGGCGAGGGCGAACTGCGGGAGCGTCTCGCCCGAGAGTTGCACTGGCTGTGGTCGAAGACCATGGCGCCCCGCTGGTCCGAGACCACCGCGAGCTTCGAGGGCTTCGTGGAACGGCACGGCGCCGTCGCGGCCCGCGAAGGACTCGGTGGTGCCCTCGCGGCCCTGCACTCCTCCCTGCGCTGGCAGGACGGCGCACTACAGGTCACCTCTGCCTACGAGGGCGAGGTAGGCGGCACACACCCCCTCACGCTCATCCCGAGCCTCTTCCTGGACCGGGTCGGCCTGCACGCCCCCCTGCGACGCGAGGAGGCCCAGCTCGCCATCCCGATGGGCGCAGCACGCCACCCGGGCCCGCGCATCGCGCCCGTCCTCGGCGCCACCCGACTGGCGATCCTCCACAGCCTGACCGAACCGCGCACCACCACGGCGCTGGCCGCCCTGCACCACCTCGCCCCCGCGACGGTCTCCTTCCACCTCACCCGCCTCCTCGCCGCCGACCTGGTGCACCGCAGCCGCTCCGGCCGCCACGTCCACTACCAGCACACCCCCCGGGCCCGCGCCTTCCTCCGCCCGTCCCCGGAGACCGACCCGGCTCCACCGCACCAAACTTGACGTCGCGTCAGCCCCAGACCGGCTTCTCCCGGTTCTCGGGCTCCTCGGTGACGAACTGATCCAGGGACGTGGCCTGCCCGCGCGCGACGTCGGCGACGCGTTCCGTGCTGTCCGACTCGTCCAACGTGACGTCTTCCGAGTACCAGACGGTCACCATCAGGTTCTCCTGCCGGAAATGCACCCACGAGCTGTTGAACTTTCCGTCCGCCCGGCGTCTCTCGTCCATGATCGATCTGACCGCGTGGTCACCCACCTCCTCGAGGACCTTGGTCGTGCCGGGCGAGTCCCCCGAGCGGCGCCCCAGCGTGAACTTTCCCAGCTCCTTGGTCGCGGCCTCCTCCGACGAGTACAACTGCGCGCTGACGATCAACTGATAGGTGTCGAACCTCTGGCTGTCCGGGCTGGCCCAACCGCAGTTCGCCTGCCTGCTGTTGTTGTTGCCGTCGTCGAGCAGCTCCTCGGCGGGCAGTTCCTCCCGTCCCCGCATGTCGTTGCGTTGCAGGTAGCCGCACAGGTCCGGCATCCGCTGGAATCGCGCCGGGGTGAAGGTGGGGGTGGGGCCAGGGCTCGACGGGTCGTCTCCCCAGGCGTCCGCGTAGTAGGTGGTGAGGGTGGTCGCCAGGAAGCCGGTGGCCACCAGGGCCACCAGCACCGGAAGGGTACGTCCCGTGACCCAACGCCGTACCGTCGTTCCGGCGCCGGCCGGCGCTGCGGGTGTGACGTCCGGACCGAGGGCGCTCCTGTCGGGGGCGGCGGTGAGCGGACGGGTCGCCACAGGCTCGCGGACGGCTGACGGCCCCGCCTCGGCACCGTCGCGTTCACCTGCCGGGACGGCCGCTTCCCGGCGCAGGCCGGCCAGGCGTTCGTGTACGTCCGACGCGCAGCGAGGGCGCGCCTCGGGGTCGCGCCGCAGAAGCCCGGCGAGAAGATCCGCGACCGCTGCGGGGACGTCGGGGCGCAGGTCGGTCACCCGCCGGGCCTCCTCGTCGAGTTTGCGGCGGATCAACGAGAGGGCGCCGCCGTCGCCGAAGGGCGGCTCGCCGGTGAGCAGGGCGAACAGGAGGCCGCCCAGGGCGTACAGATCCGAACGCTCGTCACCGCGCTGGTCCAGGAACTGCTCCGGCGCTCCGTACTGGGCGGTGCCGACGGGGGACAGGAGCGTCGTGGGCGCCACGGTGAACGTGTGGGCATGGGTGAAACCGGCGATGCCGAAATCCACGACCTTGACCGAGCCCCCGGCCGTGAGCATGACGTTCGACGGCTTGATGTCGTAGTGGACGACACCCGCGTCGTGCGCCGCGACGAGTGCCGCGCAGACCTGCGACGCGATCTCCAGCGCCCGGTCCAGTGGCGGCGGACCGTGCTCGTGCATGTCGTGGGCCAGGCTGGTGCCCTCGACCCGCTCCATGACGAGGTACCACAGGTCGCCGGAGACACCGCGGTCGTACAGGGCGACGATGTTCGGATGACTGATCTGGGCCGCAGCCACGGCCTCCCGCTCGAACCGCTGGATCAGCTCGGCGGGAGCGTGCTCGTCGCGGCACAGGAGCTTGACGGCGACCCTGCGGTGCAGAACGCGGTCACGACCGGACCAGACCTCACCCATGCCCCCGCGACCGAGCTGCTCCTCCAGCTCGTACCGGTCCCCGATCCGAGCGCCCCGTTCCACGTGCGCGACCTCCGTCGATCCGCCCCTGCCGGTAGCTCCGGCACCACGGATCACGCAAGCATCCCGTCCGCGGTTCCCGCAACGCCCGCGTCCGAACCCGGGATGGCGGGGCTGTCACCCGGCGCTGTCCGGGGCGCGCGTCAGCAGGTCGGCCACCCGGGCGATCAGCTGGCTCTCCGTACCGTCGCGTACCGTCGTCGGGTGGTACGCGAGGACGAAGCGGCGGCTCTGGTCGCGGGTGGAGAACGCGGCGTTCTTGTAGCCGTACGTCTCGCCGGTCTTGCCCCACAGGACGACGCCGTTGACGGCGGCCTGTTGCAGTCCGGTGCTGTAGCGGGCCGGGCTGCCGTCGAGCATGCGCACCTCGTCCGGGGGCAGGGTGAACATCAGCCGGAGCAGCCGGGGCGGCAGCAGTTCGCCCGAGAACAGCGCGGTCAGCAGCCGGTCCACGTCGTCCACCGTGGAGATCATGTCGCCCTCGCCGCGGGCCGACGACTGGTCGTACTCGGTGATGTCCCGCAGCCGGCCGTCCGCCGTTCTGAGGTACCCGTGCACATGCCGGCCACGGATGCGCGGGTCGTCTCCCGGCACGGCGGTGCGGGTCAGGCCCAGCGGGCGCAGGACGCGGGCCGTCACCGCCTCGCCGTACGGGCGCCCGGTCAGCCTGTCGATGATCAGGGCGGCCAGCACGTAGTTGATGCCGCGGTACTCCTGCCGGGTACCCGGCGCGAACTTCAGCGGACCGCGCGTCGCCGTCGCCACCCACTCGCGCGGTGTCCAGTGGTCGAAGCGGTGCCGGAACACCTCCTCGGCCGTCTCCGGCTCGGGGATGCCGACGTGGTCGGGCAGCCCGCTGGTGTGGTTCAACAGGTGGGCCACGGTGATCGCGCCGTACCGGTCCGGCAAGAGGCCCGGAAGGATCCGCCGCACCGGCGTGTCCAGCGTCAACCGGCGCTCCGCCACCAGCTGGAGGACGACCGTGGCGACGAAGACCTTGGTCACGCTGCCGATCCGGATCCTGTCACCCGCCCGCACCGGACGCCGGCTCCCGAGGTCGGCGAGGCCCGAGGTGCCGCGCCAGTGGCCGGCCGTCCCGCCGATCCTGAGCCGCGCCGCGGTCGACGGAGGGGCCGCGCGGTCGTCGATGACCGCCTGAAGCGCGGCGGGGTCCAAGGGCGGGAGCGGCGGCGGCAGCGGCATCGGCGCGGCGCCGGCGCGATGCCCGGGCAGTGCCAGGCCGGTGGCCACTGCGGCGGTCCCGGCCACCGCCACGTGCCCGAATGCCCTTCGTGACATGTGCGTTGAGGTCATGCCCCCACCCTGCCGACCAGCCGGGCACGGAACATCGGGGAGACCCCCCAGCGACCCCTGACGTCACCCCGATCCCGGCCGGGTGTGTGGTCCGGGCCCGCTCCGGGTGAAGCTTTCTTTCTGGTCAATTCCGTTCCATGCCGGGCTGATCGGCGCCGCGTCACCGCGGTGATCGCGCAGAGTACTTCCCATGACGACACCCGCAGAACAGCTCCGCGCCCTCGCCCGCACCCGTGCCTCGCTGGACGGCGAGGAGGTCACCTACTGGTGGACCGGTGACGTGTACGCCTGGGGCCCCGACGAGCCGTACGAGCGTCTCTTCGGCTTCGAGGGGGTCAACGTCGCCCGCCTCGTCCAGGACGCCGACGGAGGTCCGGACGCCTACCGCCTGCTCACCCGCGAGGCCGCCTTCTACCTCGACCCCGTCAGCCGCGAGATCCTGGAGACCTGGCGGGACCTGCCGGTCGTGCACGTCTGGAACGACCCGGCGAACCAGAAGTGGCGACCCTTCCCCGTCCCGACGACCGAACTCGGCGGACAGGTCTGCTTCAGCCTGGAGATCCCCCTCGCCTACCCCTCACCGCTGCCCGTGGCCCAGTACCCGGTCCACTCGGCCGGCGACACGTACAGGGCTCTGGAGCTCTTCCAGTTCTTCGCCGACCGCGCCGACCTGGCGGGCCCCGCGCCCAGTGTCCCGGCGACCATGTCGTGGTCCCGGATGTCCCCGTGGCTTCCGTGGATGGCCCGCGGGCAGCGGCCCGGCGGCCTCACCTTCCACTGCCGGGGCCGCAAGCTCGGCGCGTACACCGAGGTTCCCGATCGCACCCGCGCGTACATCGCCGCTCACCATCCGGAGTTCGCGCACGCCCCGGAGAAGTGGAGCGAGCCGAACGAGACCAGCTGGACCTACTTCCGCAAGCTCAACCCGCCGCAGTAGCCGCCGACGACCCACGGCTCCCGCGAGTCATGGCTGAACAGGTCCCGAGGACACCCTACCGGCCCCGTCGACCCGCGCCGCTTCGAGGACGAGCTGGTGGCCGTGGACCACGGCCACCTCGTCGGCGGCCCGGCACTCGAGTGCCGGACCGCCGACGACAGGGGAGAGGCTCAGTAGATGTTGGCCTCCACCTGCGGGCCCTCCTCGCGTCCCGCGTCGATCTGCGCGCGGAGCGAGATCTCGTCGTAGACGCGGACCTCCTTCACGATGCGGCCGTCCTGGATCAGGAACTGCGACACCCCGAGCACCGTCACCGGCCGTCCGGTGAGGGGGCCGAAGGCGGGGGTGCCGCGGTAGGTGCCGTGCATGGTCCACAGGACGGCGACGCGCAGACCCGCGTAGCGCGGTGAGTGGTTGGTCTGGATGTCCCGGACGGCGAACCGTGCGTCGGGGAAGGGACCGACCATGGCGAGGAGGTCGCTCTGGTAGCGCTCGGGGCGGATGACGGTACGGTCGCCGACCGTGTGCAGGAACAGGTCGCGGACCATGAAGTCGTTGACCCGGTGCAACTGGCGCCGCGTCCACACCTCGTCGATGAACTGAAGCACCATCTCGCACTCGGGACGGTACTCGTCCTGGCGGGCGCCGCTGACGCCTTCCAGCAGCACGTCCGTCGGCGGCTCGTCGAGCATGGAGCCGCTGTAGCCCTGGAAGGTGAGCCGGCGCGCCGCCTCGGCGGGATCGACGCCGCGCTGGAGGCAGTCGGCCAGCTCGTCGCGTACCACCCACTCCTCCACCATCCGGCCCCTGCGGTACAGGCAGTTGGCCACCGTGCGCTTGCGGATGCGGACGTTGCGGCCGTCCACCAGGTGCTCGTCGGCGGAGAAGACCAGGTGGGAGCTGAGGAAGGCGTCGTCGCCGCGCGCCTCCCAGACCACGTCCTCCGCCTGGCCGATGTGGCCCGGCGTGCTGCCCATGCGGATGGTGGTGCCCTCGATGACGCCGTCACGGCCGACGACGGTGCCGAGGCTGGTGTGCACGATCGAGTCGGGCTCGTAGTTGTCGACGATGTGGGCGATGTCCCGGTCGACCCAGATGCGGTCGGTCACCTCGCGGATGAAGTCGTCCGGGTCCTTGTAGGGGAGGTATGCGACGGGGTCGAGAGGCATGGTGCTGTCCGTTCCTGTGATTCGGTGACATCTGTGCGGTCGGGTGTGGATGCGTGGATACTGAATGCGTATGTACTGCTAGGTCACTGGCGGGCGGCGAACTTGTCCGCACCCAGGTGGCTCCGGTACGTCTCCGTCATGAAGGCGCTCACCACGACCAGCGCCAGGAGGGCGCCGGCCGCCAGGTAGGCCCAGACGGCGTAGATGGTGTCGAAGGTGCTGACCAGCAGCGTCGCGACGAACGGCGTGATGCCCATGAAGATGGAGAACGAGCTGTTGTACGCCATGGCGCTCGCGCTGAACCTGGTGCGCGTGGAGAACAGCTCGGCCGCGCAGACGGTGACGATGCCGGTGAGGAAGAACTCCGGCACGATGTAGATGAGTTGACTGGCCACCGCGGCCCCGAAGGTGCCCTCCTCGCCCACCCGGAAGGCGAGTGGGACCAGCACGATGCACGCGATCGCTCCCGTCACCAGCATCGGCTTGCGTCCGATCCGGTCGGACAGCATGCCGGCCAGCGGCAGCAAGGGGATGAGGACCGCGATGGAGATGGCGTTCGAGGCCAGGCCCATCCAGCGCGGCAGGCCGAGCGTGTCGGTCAGGTACTGCGGATAGAACGTGACCCAGCTGTAGGACAGGATCGCGAGCATGATCGAGATCCCGCAGAAGACCAGGATCGGCCGCCACTGGGAGCGCAGCGCCTCACGGACCGGCGACTTGACGACGTCCGCGCCCTCCGCCGTGGCGCGGACGAACTCCGGGGTCTCCTCGATGTGGCGACGCAGCCACACCCCGACCAGGCTGAGCGGGATCGCCAGCAGGAACGGCAGGCGCCACCCGTACGAGTCCAGGGCCTCGCCCTGGAACACCCAGCTGGTCAGGGCCGCCGTACCGGCGCCGGCGAGGGTGCCGACGAAGCAGCTGTTGGAGGCGTACGACGTGTAGTAGGCGCGGCGGTTAGGCTCCGCCCACTCCACGATGAAGGCGACGGCCCCCACGTACTCGCCGCCCGAGACCGCGCCCTGGACGACGCGGAGCAGCAGGAGCAGGAGCGGCGCACCGATGCCGATCTGCTGGTACGTGGGCAGCATGCCGATCAGGGCGGTGGTCACACCCATGGCGACGATGGTCCACAACAGGGTCTTCTTGCGGCCGACCCGGTCGCCCCAGCGGCCCACGAGGGTGCCGCCGAGCGGGCGGAACAGGCAGGCGATGGCGATGATCGCGTACGTGCCCAGCACCGCCACGGTCCGGTCGCTCTCGGGGAAGAACGCCGGGGCCATGATGGGGGCCATGTAGCCGTACAGGCCGTAGTCGAACTGTTCGACGAAATTGCCGATGCTGCCCGCGCCGATGGCTCGGCGTATCGCGTGTCGCTTGTCCGTGTCGGACTGGGGAGAGCCGACTGCTGGGGAGGCCGGTGCTGCGGCGGACATGGCTTCTCCGATCGCGCAGGGGGAGGGGGGAGAGAGGGGATGAGGATGCAGGCTGGGCATGCATACGTATGAACTGCTGGTGAACACTAAGGATCCGTGCGGGGGGCGTCAAGGGTTCGCCCCGTCAGTCCGGGTCCCCGGTCGCGTCCGTCGTCCCGGGCTCGGTCAGGGAGCGCAGGGTGTCCATCAGGACGTGGGCCATGTTGTAGACGACGAGCTGTGCGCCCCGCCGCTCGGCGGCCCTGGCGGCGTCGAGGTGCGGCACGATCGCCATCACGGCGCGCCCGTTGGCGTGCGTCGCGTCGTGCGCCCGAGAGATCAGGGCGTCGACCACGCCGGGATCCGGAAAGCCGCAGTCGGCGGCGAGGTCGGCGGGGCCCACCAGGACCGCGTCCACCCCCTCGGTGCCGGCGATGGCGTCGGCGGCATCGCAGGCGCGCCGCGTCTCGACCATCGCCACGACCAGGGTCTCGCGGGACGCGGCCACGTGCTCGGCCGCGCCGACCGTGCCGAACCGGCCCGCTCTGCTGTACGTGGCGAAACCGCGCTCCCCCCACGGCGGGTAGTGGCTGGCGGCCACCGCACGCCGGGCGTCCTCGCGGCTGTCGACGTGGGGGTGGATCAGCCCCGCGGCGCCCAGGTCGAGGCAGCGCAGCGCGAGGGCCGGCTCGGCCGAGCCGACGCGGACCAGGACGTCCAGTCCGTGCGCCGCCGCGGCCGTGAGGTGATGCTGGAGCAGGGTCAGGTCGGCCGGCCCGTGCTCGCAGTCGATGACGACGTAGTCGAGTCCGGCGACCCCCGCCATCTCCACCAGCGTCTCCGACGGGAGCCGCAGCAGGGCGCCCCGCAACCGCTCGCCGGCCGCCAGGCGCCGCTTGAGGCCGCGGCGGGGTGTGCCGCGCGCCGTCACCGGGCCACCATCCCGGCCGAGAGGTCGATGTCGGCCCCGCACAGACCGCCCATGCGCAGCATCGCGGTGACGGCCTCGCCGACCTCGTCCTCGGTCACCATCCGCCCCAGGGCGGAGCGGGCCACGAACGCCTGCTCGGCCTGGGCGGGGGAACTGCCCGTGCGTTCTGCCTCCAGCCGGAAGTTGCGCTCCATGCGGGGGCCGGAAACGGGCCCGGGGGAAAGGGAGTTCACCATGACGCCCTGCGGTCCCGCCTCGGCGGCCAGCGTGGTGGTGAGCCCGATGACCGCCATCTTCGAGGCGCAGTAGGGAGTGCGCCGCGCCAGCGGGCGTTTGCCGGAGACCGAGGCGATGTTCACGATGTCGCCGGCGCCTCGCGCGGTCATGGCGGGCAGGAAGGCCCGGCACATCAGGAACACCCCGCGCACGTTCACGTGGAAGACCTCGTCCCACTCCCGCGGGTCGATCTCGGTGAGCGGTGCCACCGGCCCCGCCGTCCCGGCGTTGTTGACCAGGATCGAGATCTCCTCGCCGGCCAGGTCGTCCGCGAGTTCCGCGACCTGTTCGGGGCTGGAGACGTCGCAGACGCGGTGCGAGACGTCCGGGCCGAGACGGTCGGCGGTCTCCGCGAGCCGGGTCCCGTCGCGACCCGTGATCACCACCCGTGCCCCGTCGGCGACCAGCTGCCGCGCGATGCTCCGGCCGAGGCCGCTGCCTCCCCCGGTGACCAGAGCGGTACGCCCGGCCAACGGAGCAGCGGTGGGTGCGCCCGGTGCTGCGGTGCGGGGGCTCACGCGGCGCCCTCCTCGTTCCAGGGCAGGCGGCCCCGGCCGTACTTGGCGGCGCGCACGTCGCCGGAGCGGGCGTGCCCCTCGAACAGCTCGACGCGCGCGGCCCGGCCGCACACCTCGCCGAGCAGCGCGGAGGACGCGGTGTCGGTGACCTCCTGGTAGGTGACGGTCTTGAGGTACTTGCCGACCCACAGGCCGCCCGTGTAGCGGGCGGCGCCGCGGGTGGGCAGGACGTGGTTGGTGCCGATGACCTTGTCGCCGTAGGAGACGCAGGTCCCCTCCCCGAGGAAGAGGGCACCGTAGTCCCGCATCCTGTCCAGGGCCTGGCGCGGGTTCTCGGTCAGCACCTCCACGTGTTCGCTCGCGTAGGAGTCGGCGATCCGGAAGGCGTCGTCGAGGCTGTCGGCGACCACGATCTCGCCGTGGTCGCGCCAGGCCGGGCCGGCGAAGTCCCGGGTGGGCAGGCCGGGCAGCAGGCGCTCGATGTGGCGCTCGGCCTCGCGGCCCAGTTCCTCGGACGTGGTGACCAGCACGGCGGGGGAGTCCGGGCCGTGCTCCGCCTGCGACAGCAGGTCGACGGCCACCACGAACGGGTCCGCGTGCTCGTCGGCGATCACCAGGATCTCGGTGGGTCCGGCGAACAGGTCGATGCCGACCTCGCCGAACAACTGCCGCTTGGCCTCCGCCACGTAAGCGTTGCCGGGCCCGGCGAGCATCGGCACGCGGTCGATGGTCTCGGTGCCCACGGCCAGCGCCGCGACGGCCTGGACACCGCCCAGCAGATGAATCTCGTCGGCGCCCGCCAGGTGCATGGCCGCGACCGTCGCGGCCGGGATCTCACCCCGGATCGGCGGGGTGCAGGCGGCGACCCGGGGGACGCCCGCCACCTTGGCGGTCACGATCGTCATGTGCGCCGACGCGGTCAGCGGGTAGCGCCCGCCGGGTACGTACGCGCCGGCGCCGGACACGGGGACGTGCCGGTGACCGAGGCGGACGCCGGGCAGCGTCTCGATCTCGACGTCGGCCAGCGCGTCACGCTGGGCCTGCGCGAACGTGCGGACCTGGTCCTGCACGAAGCGGATGTCGTCCAGGACGGTGTCGGGCACCTGGGAGACGATCCGGCGGATCTCGTCGGGGGAGAGGCGGAACGACTCGGGGCTCCAGTCGTCGAACTTCTCGGAGTACCGGCGTACGGCGTCGTCGCCGCGCTCGCGGATGTCGTCGAGGATGACGCGGACGCGCTCGGCGACGTCCGCCCGGGCCGCGGTCACTCGGGCCGCGGGTACGGGGGACTTGAGGTGTCGGGGCATGGCGGCTCACTTCCAGTGGGTGAAGGGTGGGGTGTCAGGTCGTTCAGGAGGGGGTGGCCACGGTGCGGTCCGGCGACGGGCCGACGGCCGTGACCAGGTCGCGCAGCGCGGACGACACCGCGTCGGGCCGTTGCCACGGCACGAGGTGTCCCGCGTCCGGCAGCAGCGTCAGACCTGCTCCCGGAACGGTCCGCGCGATCGTCCGGTGGAAGGCGGGCGGGCACAGCGCGTCCCGTTCTCCGGCCAGTACCGTGGTGGGGCAGCGGACGGTCCGCAGTACGCCGGTCGCGTCCGTGCGGGTGGCCTGCGCGGCGAGTTGGGCGCGGGCGGCGGTGGCACCCACCGCGTGCGCCATGGCCCGGTAGCGCCGCTTCGCCCCGGGGGTGGGGCTCCGGTCGGAGAACATGTCCGGCAGCGTCCGTTCGACGACGTCCGTGAACCGGCCGGCCCGGATCTGTTCGTCCATCTCCCGCCAGGCCGTGTACTGCCCGGGGCGCGGCGCACCCGGGTTGGTCGCCATCACGCACAGCCCCGCGACCCGCTCGGGCGCCCGGCGCAGGACCTCGAAGCCGACGATGGCCCCGAGGCTCAGCCCGACGAGGACGAACGGGCCCGTGACCGTGGAGAGCACGTCCTGGGCGAGCGCCCCGATGCCGTCCCGCCGCAGCGGGACGTGATGGACGGCGTGACCTTGCGGAAAGTCGACGTCGTCCCAGAGCCTGGCGTCGCAGAGCATGCCGGGCACGACGACCAGGGGCGGCGGACCGGCCGGGTCCTCGCTCGGCACGCCGGTCACCAGGGACGTGCGGAGCGGGGCAGCAGCGCGTAGGGGGCGACGTAGCCGTTGTGGTCGATGCCCAGGCCCGCGTCCGCCGCGCTCTTGACGACCTCGTCGTCCCACTCCAGGCGGACCCGCCCGTCACCGGAGTTGACCACGAGGAGGTCGCCCCGCTCGTCGCCTACGTTGCGTACGGAGCGCCAGGCGTCCTGCGGGACGGAGAGCATGTCGCGCGGACCGAGGCGGACCGTGACGGGGTCGGTGCGGTTGAGGGTGACCTCCCACAGGCCGTCCTTCACGATCAGCGTCTGGGTCTCGTGCTGGCGGTGCGTCGAGACGCCCTGCCCGGGATCGGCGCGGAGCCAGGCGGCGTTGTGGCCGTGCGGGTTGAAGACGCGGGGCTCCTGGTGCGGGTCCTCCGTCATGCCGTAGCCGATGACGCAGCTCAGCCGGGCTCCGCCCCCGGGCAGGGTGCTGTCGAGGAAGGGCCGCTCGGAGAAGACCAGGTCGTCGGCCGCGGCGATGCGGCGCCTCATCTCGTCGGGGGTGTAGCGGCGGAGCCGGTCGATGTGCTCCCGGGCCATGGGGCTGACCAGCTCGGCCTCCGCGGGGAGAGGGTCCCCGGCGACGGTGTCGACGAGTTCGTTGTCGGCGGTGAGGTACAGGCCGTGCTCGCTCGCCTCGCGCAGGACCGAGGGGCCCCAGATGATGCCGCCGGTGTCGTCCATGCCCAGCACGGTGAACAGCCAGCCGTCGTCGGGGCCGGTGTTGGTGAACCCGCGGAAGATCCAGGTCGGGACGGACGCGATGTCGCCGGCCCGGAGCATGAGTTCGCCCTCGGTGCCGTCGACGCCCCAGCGCAGCAGGTACTCGCCCTCGGTGCAGACGAAGACCTCGGCCGTGTAGTGGAGGTGCAGGTTGTTGGTGATGCCGTGCGGCATGGCGGCGGCACCGATGTTGTAGCCGTGCGGCAGCCGGAGGTTGACGTGCTGGCCGGCGGCCTGTGAGACGCCGGGCCCGATCATCGCGTAGTTCTCCTTGCGGTCGGAACCGGGCGTGCGGCAGTCGATGAACGCCTGGTCGCAGGAGACGAAGTCGCTGCGGTGCACCGTACGGCGGTCCAGCTCGTGGGTGGTGACGACTGCGTCGGGCATGACAGCTCCTTGCTTGTGTATACGTATGCATTCCATGACAGGCGCCGGTGGCCGTGATGTCAAGGGGTGGGTCAAGGTCTTTGTGTTCGGATGTCGAGGATCGACTGCGGCTGGTGTGGCGGAGTGCGCGCAGGGGCGATTGGTTGTCACGGGATTGACATACGTATATTGGATGGGGGTGCGCCATCGGGTGGCGCCGGTGGCGACGAGGAGAGAGCCGATGGGGATCACCAGTCACGACGTGGCCAGACTGGCCGGTGTCTCGCAGCCCACGGTCTCCC
Organism: Streptomyces sp. NPDC107500; assembly: GCF_055582785.1. Lineage (NCBI taxonomy): Bacteria > Bacillati > Actinomycetota > Actinomycetes > Kitasatosporales > Streptomycetaceae > Streptomyces > Streptomyces sp. NPDC107500. The sequence continues at coordinate 148,125 of NZ_JBVJPF010000004.1, read as the reverse complement.
GGGCCCTGCGCGACGATCCCCGTGTCTCCGAGGCCACGCGCGAGAAGGTGCGGCGCGCCGCCCAGGCGCTGAACTACGTGCCGAGCGAGGCCGGACGCACCCTCTCCACGCGGGCCACCCGACGGGTCGGCGTCATCGTCACCGACCTGACCAACCCGTTCTACCCGCACGTCATCGCCCCGCTCCACGACGAACTGAGCAGCCTCGGCTACCGCATGATGCTGATCACGGAGCGGTCCGACGAGGCGGTCGCGGAGGAGAAGCTGCTGGACCAGTCGATGGACGGCGTCGTCCTCGCGACGGCCACCACCGACTCCCGCCTGCCCGCTCAGCTGGACCGTCGCGGCATGCCCTACGTCTTCCTCAACCGGGACACCGGCCGGGCCGGCGACTTCGCCTCCGTCGTCGACAACGAAGGCGGCGGACGGCTCGTCGCCCGGGAACTCGTGGCCCTCGGGCACCGGCACGTCGCGGGCGTCTTCGGCGCGGCGAACACCACCACGGGGCGCGAGCGCGAGCTGGGGTTCCGGCTGGCCCTCGCCGAGGCGGGCGTCGGACTGCCGGAGGACCGGGTGGTACGCGGGGCCTTCGAGTACGACACCGGGTACCGGGCGCTGCCCTCCCTGCTCGACGCGGACCGGGCGCCCACCGCCGTGTTCTGCGGCAACGACGTCGTGGCCATCGGGGTCCTGAACGCGGCCCTCGCCGCCGGCGTCAGGGTCCCCGACGACCTCACCGTCATCGGCTTCGACGACCTCCCGATGGCCGCGTGGGAGGCCTTCCGGCTCACCACCGTCCGGCACGATCTGCGGGAGCTGTCCCGCCAGGCCGCCCGGCTGCTGGTCCGGCGGATCGCCAAGGAGGTCGACCCGGCCGGCGAACGGCTGGTCCTGCCGACCGAGTTCGTGCCCCGCGCCACGCACGCCCGCGCCCGCTGATCCGTCAGCGCCCGCCGACCGTGTGCCGCGCCGCCCCCTCCGGCTCCCGGACCGAGGACGCCGGGCCGCCCCTCGGGCGCCGCTGCCGCAGCACCCCCACGCCCACCAGGACCGCGGTCAGGCCCAGCGAGAGCCACAGCTCCAGCCGGTGCCCCGGCAGCACGGCCATGACCACCAGCACCCCGGCGATGAAGGCGACCGTGGCGAGGGTCAGGTAGGGGAACCCCCACATCCGCACCTCGGCCGGCTGCCCTCCCTTGCGCCGGTTCGCGTACTGGGTGAGGGCGATGACCATATACATGATCAGGGCGATCGCTCCGCTGGAGGCGATGAGGTACGAGAAGACGTCCGGCAGCAGGAAGTTGGCGACGACCGCGGCCACCCCGACGACCGTGGAGGCCGCGACCGCGTTGCGGGGGACTCCCTGCCGCGAGGTGCGGGCGAAGAGAGCGGGGGCGTCGCCGCGCCCGGCCAGCGAGAACATCATGCGGGACGCGGTGTACACGGCCGAGTTGAGGCAGCTGCCCACGGCGACGACGAGGACGACGTCCATGATCCGCGCGGCGCCCGGGATGTTCATCCGGTCGAGAACGGCCTGGTAGGAGCCGGCCGCCAGATCGTCGGCGTTCCACGGGACCAGACACACCACGATGAGGATCGAGCCGATGTAGAAGAGGCCGAGCCGCCAGACCACCGCGCGCACGGCCTTCCTGATGTTCTTCCGCGGTTCCTCGGACTCGGCGGCGGCGATGGTGACGATCTCGCTGCCCTGGAAGCTGAACATCGCGGTGAGCAGACCGGCGAGGACGGCCGTGCCGCCCTGCGGTGCGAAGCCACCGTGACTCCACAGGTTCGACACCCCGTGGGTGTCCGACCCCGGCAGCAGACCGAGGACGGCGAGCACGCCGAGAACCAGGAACGCGACGATCGCGACGACCTTCAGCAGGGCGAACCAGTACTCGAACTCGCCGTATTTGCGCACCGCGAGAAGATTGCTGCCCGCCAGCAGCGCGATCACCACCAGCGCCGGGATCCAGCTGGGCACCGAGGTGAGACCCGCGACCACCTCACCGGCGGCGATGGCCTCGATGGGGATGACGAGAATGTAGAACCACCAGTACAGCCACCCGATCGAGAAGCCCGCCCAGCGGCCCAGCGCACGGTCGGCGTAGGTGGAGAAGGAACCGGTGTCGGGCTGCGCCACGGCCATCTCGCCCAGCATCTGCATGACCAGTACCACCAGCCCCGCGGCCAGCAGGAAGGAGACCAGGGCGGCCGGCCCGGCGGCGGTCACGGAGGCGGACGAGCCGACGAACAGTCCGGCGCCGATCACCCCGCCGATGGAGATCATGGTGATCTGGCGGCCCTTCAGGCCCTGGGTGAGAGCGGTGCCGCTCCCTGTTCCGGTGGGCGCCGGTGGCGCGGACGGGTGGTGTGGCATGGCAGAACCTCGGGTGGGGACAGGGCGCGTGGCCGGGCGTGGCGGGGGGGCTTCGGCACCGGAGCGGCGGTCGCGTGCCGCCGCACGGCATGCGGCGGCACGCGAGGGGTCACAGCTGGTCGCGCAGTGCGGCCGGAACGTCGTCGAACGCGCCGGACTTCCGCCCGATCCGGTCGATGCGGAGCGTCGCCGTCGCACCGTGCGCCGCCAGCCCTTCGAAGGCCGAGACGCGCTCGACGGCCGGGGCCAGCGACGCGGTCCCCTCCTTCGAGGCACGCTGGTACGTCAGCGGCTTGAGGAACCGGGACACGGAGAGCCCCGCGTTGTAGCGGGCCGTCTTGCCGGTCGGCAGTACGTGGTTGGTGCCGGCGATGCCCTTGTCGGAGTAGGCGACCGTCGACCACGACCCGATGAACAGCGAGCCGTAGTTGGCCAGGTTCTCCAGGTAGTAGTCGTCGTCCTCGGTCTGGATCTCCAGGTGCTCGGGGGCGATCACGTCGGCCACCGCGACGGCGGCGGCCGGGTCGTCCACCACGACGACGGAGCCGAAGTCGCGCCACGCCGGGCCGGCGATGTCCCGGGTGGTCAGCGTCCCCAGCTGGCGCTCGACCTCCGCGATCACGGCGCGCCCCAGCTCGGCGGAGGTGGTGACCAGGGCGGCCGGTGAGTTGGGCCCGTGCTCGGCCTGTCCCAGCAGGTCCGCCGCGACCCACACCGGGTCGGCGCTGTCGTCCGCGATGACGGCGACCTCCGAGGGCCCGGCCAGCAGGTCGATGCCGACCCGGCCGAACAGCTGCCGCTTCGCCTCGGTGACGTACGCGTTCCCCGCGCCGACCAGCATGTCGACCGGTGCCTCACCGAGCAGCCCGAAGGCCATCGCGCCGAGCGCCTGGACGCCGCCGAGCGCGAACACCCGGTCGGCGCGCGACAGGTGGGCGCCGTACAGCACGGCGGGGTGCGCGCCGTGCTCGCCGGACGGGGGAGTGCAGGCGAGGACCGTGGGGACGCCGGCCGTCTTGGCCACGTTCACCGTCATGAAGGCGCTGGCGAGGAGGGGGAACCGGCCGGCGGGCAGGTAGGCGCCGACGCGGGAGACGGGAACGTAGCGCTGACCGCCGGCGACACCGGGAGCCACCTCGATCTCGAAGTCCGTCAGGTGCTCGCGCTGCGCGGCGGCGAAGCGGTGGGTGCGCTCGTAGCCCATCTCCAGCGCGGTACGGACGTCCGGGGGAAGCGCGTCCCCCGACTTCTTCAGTTCGGCGGCCTCGATCTCCAGGTCGCCGGACCAGCCGTCCAGCTCCTGGGCGTAGCCGCGTACCGCGTCCATGCCCTTGCGCTCGATCTCGCTCAGCATCTGTGAGACGCGCTCGACCACCGAGGGGTCGCGCTGGGCGGGCGGACCGTCCACGGACGGCTTCTTGAGCCACTGGAACGGGGGGAGGGACTGTGCTTCGTCGTGCGTGATCTGCATGGCAGGGACGCTAGACGGGACTCTGCCACAGGACCAGAGGGGCGATTCCTGTCCGAAGTACAGGGTTTCCCTGTGGATTTTCCCTGGCTCGGGCGGCCGTTGCTCAGAGGCCGAGATCGTCCCGGATCTCGCGCAAGGTGTCCTCGGCGATCCTGACCAGTTCCCGGGTGGCCCGCGACAGCGGATGACCCCGCCGCTTGACGAGCGCGATCGTGTCGTAGAGGGGGTCGGCGAACGGGACGGTGCGCAGCCCTGCGGGAAACGTCGCCCCGGCGACCACGGCCCGGCTGGCGATGGTGTCGCCCACACCGGCGGCCACCAGACCCAGCGCGGCCTCGACATGTTCCAGCTCGATCAGGGGATCGACGCTCACCCCGGCCAGCTGGGCCCGTTCCGCGAGCTGGCGCCGGGTGGGGTCCTGCCAGCCGTAGTGGGCGTCGTAGAGGACGAGCGGGGTGCGGGAGAACGCCTCGATGGTCATGGGCGTCCGGGTGCGCTCCTCGCTCGCGCTGACGAAGAACACCTCGTCCCGCAGCAGCGGCGTCACCACCAGCCCCTCGTCCTCGATCGGCAGCACCACGAGCCCGGCCTCGATCCGTCCCGCCGCCACGGCCGCCGCGGTCTCGGCGGAGTTCTGCCCCACCAGCCGGACCCGGACGGACGGATAACGGGCGTGGAACAGCTGTACGAGGTTGGACAGCAGGTAGTAGTCGGCGTTGCGCAGCACACCGAAGGTGGCGGTCCCGCCGCCCAGCGAACCCAGGGAGCGCACCGCCCGGGTTCCGCTCTCGGCGGCCTCCACCGCCTGCTGGGCGTAGGGCAGCAGTTCCTGGCCCGCCGAGGTCAGGGCCAGGGTGCGGCTGCCCCGCGCGAACAGCTCGGCGTCCAGCTCGGTCTCCAGACGGCGCACCAGCTCGGATGCGGAGGCCTGGGCGATGTCCATGGCCCGCGCCGCTGCGGTGAACGACCCGAGCCGCTCCGCCTCGACGAAGGCCCTCAGCTGGTTGAGGGTCATACGCGGTCGGTGTCCTGTCGGGTCGGGGGCGCGCGACGTCCTGACGCCGACGCGGGGGCCCTCGTTCTACCACGGCCGCCGGGCGGCGCGGGACGCCGCGCGGACCACAGGTTCTTCCTGTGGATCGCGCTGGACAAGGGGATCTTGTCCGGTGGGGTGGCCCGGTGATTGGCTCGACCACGCCCCCGACGTCGGCGACCGCGGAAGGCTGCCCAGTGATGACGACTCCCCTGCCGATCGGCCTCGTCCAGACGGCCGCGCGGCACCACGCCGCCGATGCCACCGGTGCCGCAGACGCGTTCGCCGAGGACGTGCGCCGCGTCATGGCGGCGCACCCCGGCGTCCGGCTGCTCGCCTACCCGGAACTGCATCTGTGCGGGCACGAGCCGGGCGAGGACCCCGAGCGGGTCATGACCGCGGGGGCCCAGCCCATGGACGGCCCGCGCGGCGCCCGGCTGGCCGCACTCGCCCGTGAACTGGACATCTGGCTCGTGCCCGGCAGCGTCTACGAGCAGGGTGCCGACGGCCGGATCTACAACACCGCCCCCGTCTACTCACCCGCGGGCGAGCGGGTCGCGGCGTACCGCAAGATCTTCCCGTGGCGCCCCCACGAGACCACGGCGGCCGGCTCCGACTTCGTGGTCTTCGACCTGGCCGGACACGGACGGGTGGGCCTGACGATCTGCTACGACGCCTGGTTCCCCGAGGTCACCCGCCACCTCGCCTGGCAGGGCGCCGACCTCGTACTGAACCTGGTCCGCACCCCCACGGTCGACCGTGCCCAGGAAGTCGTGCTCGCGCAGGCCAACGCGATCGTCAACCAGGTCTTCATGGCCAGCCTCAACGCGGCCGCGCCGGACGGCCTCGGGCGCAGCGTCGTGGTGGACCCCGAGGGGCGGACGCGCGCCGAGGCCGGGCCCGGGACGGAGGAGGTCCTGACCGACGTGATCGACCTGGCCGAGGCCCGGCGGGTGCGAGCGCGGGGCACCGCGGGGCTCACCCGGGTGTGGGACCCCTTCGAGGACGGCGGGCCGCCGCTGGAGCTGCCCCTGTACGCGGGCCGCATCGAGCCCGAGCGCTGGCGTCGCGGCGCCGGTGTGGGCGAAGGCGCCCGGCGTGTTATTGAATGAGGTGTGCGGTCGGAGATCTCGGGGCCCGCCGCACGGGTGCGAGTACGGCCCGGCGCCGTGCCGGGGCCGGCGAGCGAGCTGAGAGAGCCGTATGGACACACCCTCTCCTTCGTCCTCTTCGTCCTCGTCGCCGTTCGACCTGGTCAGCAGCGCCTTGGGCAAGTACATCCCGCGCGGCGGCGCGGCGGCGGACGACGCCTCCGGAGCGCCGGATCAGACCGCCGCCCGCGTGCGCGTCCACCCCAACCCGGCGGCCGGCCGCCAGGAGCAGATCCTCGGCGCGGTCAACCTGGACCGGGAGCTGCGCATCACGCGCAGCAACCTGGACGCCCCCGTCTTCGCCGGTCTGGACGTCGTATCCGGAAGCCCCTTCGTCGACCTGCTGCCGCCCTGGGACGTACCCACCGTCACCCGGCGGCTGCGGCAGGTGCTGGAGACCGGCGAGGCGCACGTCGCCCGGGTCCAGCGGCTGCGGCGCGCGGACGGCTCGGAGCTGGTCGTCTCGATGAGCATCCTGTCCGCCGCGGCGCCGCAGGAGGGCCTGACCGTCTCCCTGATCGCCATGGCCAGGAGACTGCACCTGTACGCCGCCGAGACCGCGATCGGCACCTCGCTGGACATCGGCGAGACCGCGCAGTCGCTGGCGGAGTCTCTGCTGGCCTGGGGAGACGTGGCCGCCATCGACCTCGACTTCGCCGTGTGGACGGGCGAGGGGGTCACCGAGCACGGTCAGGGACGCATCCGGCTGCGTCGGGCGGCCCTGGTGCCGGACCGGGTCTGGCCCGAGGGCTACGTTACTGAGGGTGACGACCTGCCCAAGGACGCGAGTCATCTGCTGTCGCAGGCGATCCGGCGCGACGACGCCGCCCAGGCCATCGTCATCCCGGACCGCGAGTCGATCGAGCGGGTCCTCGGCAGCCCGAAGCTGGTCCGCGCCCTGGTCCCCAGCGACCGGTCGGCGGGTGTGGCCTGCATCCCGCTCGTCCTCGACGGGTCGCCGCCCGTGGTGCTCGGCGTGGCGGAGGTCTGGCGGCGGGCCGACCGCCCCTTCAACGACGGCGAGCTGCTCGACCTCCAGGAACTGGTGGCCAGAACCTCGCACCACGTCGACCTGGCCCGGCAGCACCAGCGCGAGCACACCCAGGTGCTGGCCCTGCAGCGGCGACTGTTGCCGCGCACCGGCGGCGACACGGTCGAGACCGCCAGCGTCTACCAGCCCGCGACCCCCGACAGCGCGGGCGTCGGCGGCGACTGGGTCAACAGCTTCCCCCTCCCGGACGGCCGCACCGCCCTCGTCGTCGGCGACGTGGTCGGACACGGCCTGGGAGCCGCGGCGACGATGGGCCAGCTGAGCATGGAGGCCCGCGCCCTGCTCTCCGCGGGACTGGCGCCCGACGAGGTGCTCGAACACCTGGACAAGACGGTGACGATGCTAGACGACGCGGAGTCGGGGCTGGCCGCCGGCTACAGCGCCCTCGGATCGACCTGCTGCATCGCCGTCTACGACCCGGTCAGCCACCGCGTGGCCCTGTCCAGCGCGGGCCACCTCCCCCCGGTCCTGGTGCTCCCGGACGGACGCGCCGCGCCGCTCGCGGTCCGCCCGCATCCCGGCCTCGGCGCGGAGTTCGCCCTGCGGGAGCCGTTCGGGGTGCACACGTTCGCCGCACCCCCGGGATCCCTGCTCGCCCTCTACACCGACGGGCTGGTGGAGGATCCCGCCGTGCCGATCGACGAGGGCATCGGCAGGCTCGCGGACGCCGTGTCCACGGTGCACCCCTGGGACGTCCTGGAGGAGGCCGCGCGCTGGGTCGTCTCCGGGCTGTCGCCGCTGCGGGGTCGCGACGACGTGACCCTGTTGCTGGCCCGCATGATCGGCTACCGCAAGGGGGACACCGCCACCTGGCGGCTGCCCGCCCGTGACGACGCGGCCGCCCGGGCCCGCACGCTGGTCTCCGCGCTGCTGCGCGAGTGGCGTACCAGGGACGACACCCGGGACAGGGTGCTGCTCCTGGTCAGCGAGCTGGTCACCAACGCGGTCCGGTTCGCCCGCGGGCCCATCACGGTACGGCTGATCCGGGCCGGTCACGGACTGCTGTGCGAGGTCGGCGACACCGGCAACGGCCGTCCCCGCCTCGGCCGCGGCGGACTGCTCGACGACGGCGGTCGCGGCCTGCACGTCGTGCACCGGCTCACCGCCCGCTGGGGGGTGCGGTGGACGGACACCGGCAAGGTGGTCTGGGCGGTGGTGGCCCGGTGACGGCGCGGCCGCGCTACAGCCACTCGCCTTCGAGGGCGGTCGCCGTGAGGCCCGGGGCCGCCGCGTACAGCACGGCGCGACTGCCCGGCCGCTGTCCCGCGTCGTGCGCCCGGCGCATGATGTCGAACACGGCGGCGCCGCCGCGATTGCCACTGGCGTAGCTGTCCCGGCTGTGGTCGAGGAGCCCCGACGGCCACTCCTCGGGCATGGTCTGCTCCATGTACTCCAGCACGCGCGTCCCGCCGGGGTGCGCGAGCAGCACGTCGGGGTGCCACGACTTCGGGTCGTCCTGGTAGCGGTCGTGCAGCCAGTCCCACATGGCCGTGACGGTGTTCTGCACGGCGCGCGGGCCGCGCCGGTCCATCACGAAGTGGGTGCCGTCCGCCCGCGTCTCCAGGCGGTGCAGGTCCTGGGTGTCCGGCAGGGTGTGGTGCCAGGAGGCGTCCAGCCGCAGCACCGACTGGGGCCTGGGGCGGCCCGTGACCACCGTCGCGACCGCGGTGTCCGCGAACAGCAGCCGGACGATCAGGGACTCCAGGGTGTCGTCCGCGGGCTGGTAGGTCGTACTCAGCGCCTCGGAGATCACGACCAGGACCACCCGGTCGGGGTCGGCCGCCACGAGGTCGGCCGCGAGTGCCAGGGAACGGGTCCCGGCGACGCAGGCCCACTGCGAGGCGGGCAGCAGCATCGTGTCGCCGCGTAGCGGGAGCCGGTTGGCGAGGGCGACGTCCAGACCCGGCAGGGCCGGGGTGGTGGAGTTGCTGGTGATCAGGCAGTCGACGTCCGAGACGTCCAGCCCGGCGATCTGCAGGGCCCCGCGCGCCGCCCGCTCCCCGTAGGCCTGCACGGCCTCCCAGGCCGGGGCGGTGCGCTCCTGCACGGTCTGCGGTGCGGGTACCGCTTCGAGGGCGGCGACCACGCGGTCCACGTCCTGCTCGGTGAACCCGTCGCGGACCAGCGCCTCGCGCGCGGGTCCGGTGCCGGTCGCCGACAGGGCGCCCGAGGCACCGGGCGCCACGGCGGACTCCAGCGGCAGCATCCAGCCCCGGGTCTCGATGCCGGTACTGGCCGCGATGCCGTCGATCCGGGGCGCCCACGCCGCGTCCGGGTGCCGTTCGCGGACCTCCTCCACGATCTGGCTGGTCTTGACGGCGTGCTCGCCGTGTATGACGGCGGGCGGGCACAGGTAAGCGGCCACGATTCGCACCTTTCTCCGGTGAACAAGAGAGGGAGAGTCCGAGTGCTGTGGCATGACTCACTCCAGCACCCCACGTCCAAGTCCATGCCGGCGCGCGTCACTTCGGGCGCCGGCATCCGATTCGAGCATGGGGGCCAAAGGGACATTTGCGCTGTGACTCAGACAACTTGGGCGGCTCTTGTCGTGCGTGACGCTCCACACACCCCGGCGTGGGAGCGCCTCCGGAGGTGCCCCTCTCAGACCAGTTCGCCGTTCCGGGCCACCACCCGCCCGCCGTGCACGACCATGTCGCGCCGGGGCATGTCGACCACGACCTGCGGCAGGCACTCGCCGCGCACCAGCACGAAGTCCGCCGGCGCCCCCGGCTTCAGATCGGCCCGTGGCAGGCCCATCACGTCCGCGCCGCCGTGCGCGCCGACGTCGTAGCAGGAGGCCAGCTCGTCGTCGAGGCGTACGTCCGTGATCCACCCCAGCAGATGGGCGCGGTGCAGCATGTCCGCGTCGCCGAACGGGCTCCAGGAGTCGCGCACGCCGTCCGAGCCGAGCCCGACCCGTACGCCGTACTCGCGCAGCGTGGACACGGGCAGGACCAGGGACTCGTTCGGCGCGACCGTCGTCAGGGCGATGTCCAGCTCCGCCAGGTCCTCGGCCATGGTGCGCAGGGCGCGCTCGGCGAGGAACGGCAGACAGAAGACGTGACTCACCGTCACGCGGCCCCGCAGCGACAGGGACCGGGTGCGGTCGATGATGCCGCGCATGACCCGGGTCCCCTTCTCGTCCCGGTCGTGCAGGTGAATGTCGACGCCGATCCCGTGCCGGTCGGCCAGGTCGAAGACCAGGTCGAGCTGTTCCTCCGGCGCCTGGTCGAAGCTGATCGGGTCGATGCCGCCGATCATGTCGACCAGGCCCTCGCGCGCCGCAGTTGCCAAGAGTTCGGCCGTGCCCGGCGTACGGACCACGCCGTGCTGCGGGAACGCCACGATCTGCACGTCCAGCGCGTCCGCCAGACGCTCCCGCGCCTCGGCGATGCCCTCCACGCCGTTGAGGCCGTAGGCGGGAGCGACGTCCGCGTGGGCCCGCATGGCCCGGGTGCCGCGGGTCACGGCGTGCGCCATCAGCCCGTACGCCCGCTCGCCGACCGGGCGCCGCTGGGAGTGGTACAGCTCGACGTCCTGCTCGCAGTACTCGGCGATGCCGCTCGCGGGCCTGCGCGACACCCACGGGCCGCCCCAACTGGTCTTGTCGGGGTGGATGTGCGCGTCGACGAGCGCCGGCAGCGCCAGCCGGCCGCCGCCGTCGACGACCTTGGCACCCCTGGGCGCCGGCCGGTCCGAGACCCGGCCGTCGAGGACGGTCAGGTCCACCGCCCCGGACCCGCCCGGCAGACGCACGTCGCGGAACACGACGGCGCCGCGGGCGTGCCGCGCCGGTTCGGGTGACGCGTGCGCCGGCGTGGCGGCCAGGGCGGCGGTGCCGCCCAGCGAGGCGGCACCGGCGAGGACGTTGCGCCGGGACAGGGGCGGAGGAGTCATGCCGTTCTCCTACGGGTCGGGGGTGTGGGGCGGGTGGTGGGGCGGGGCGGTGGTCAGACGGGGATGCCCGCACGCACCACCCGGGACGGCTTCTTGAGCAGCGACACGTCGGCCAGCGGGTCGCCGGTGACCAGGACCAGGTCACCCGCGTGTCCCCGGGCCGGCCGGCCCGCCGTGCCCTCCAGGCCGAGCAGCCGCGCGGCGTGCGTCGTCGCCGTGCGGATCGCGTCGAGCGGCGGGAGTCCGGCGGCGTGCATCAACTCCACCTCGCGGCCGATGGGGTCCACCGTGCCGCCGGAGGAGTCGGTGCCCGCCGCCAGCGGCACGCCCAGCTCGTGCGCCGCCAGCACCGCCTGCTTCAGCACGGGCAGATAGGCCCGGCCCCGCTCGGCGAGTACCGGGTCCGAGGACTCGGCGAGGCCCGCGATCGCGGTGAGTGTGGGGGTGAAGTACGTGTCCCGTCGGCGCATTTCGTGCAGGGTGCGCTCGCCGACGAACACGCCGTGCTCCAGGGAGCGGATGCCCGCGGTCACCGCGTCGTGGCAGCCCTTCTCGCTGTAGCTGTGGCAGAGCACGCCCTTCCCGCCGCGCCGTGCCGCCGCCACCACCTCGCTGAGCTGGGCGTGCGAGTAGACCTGGGCCAGCGGGTCCTGCTCGGGCAGCCCGGCGCGTTCGTTCACCCGCGTCTTGACCACCTCGGCGCCGCGCGCCAGGTTGACCCGCACGACGTGGCGCAGGGCCTCGGCGGACCGGACCCCGCCCTTCAGTCCGGCCAGCACGGCGAGTTCCGGGTCGGCGAGGAGGGTGTCGCCCAGGTCCGGCGTGACGAAGATGCCCGCCGCCCGCAGCCGGGGCGCCATGCCGGGGGCCCGGCGGGCCAGCTCGCGCACGGCGATGTCCTGGTAGAAGTTCGTGGACCCACTGCGCGCGCTCGTCGCGCCCTTGCCGACGGCGTCGCGTGCCTCGGCCACGGTGTTGAGGTGGATGTGCGCGTCGATCAGGCCGGGCAGGATCCACTGGCCGTGCGCGTCGAGGCGCGGGACACCGGCCGGGACGGTGGTCCTGCCGCGGGCGCCGGCCGCGCGCACCACGCCGTCCCGGATCACCACGACGGCGTCCTCGGTGACGTCACCGGTCGCGGGGTCGAGAAGCGTGCCGCCCTCGACGACCAGGTCGCCGGTGCGCGGCCGGCGGTCCGAGGCGGTCGCCGCCGCGGGTCCGGCGGAACCGAGGGCCGTCGCGGTACCGGCGAGGGCCGCGGAGGCGGCGAGCACGCCCCGGCGGGTCAGCCGGGGGGACGGGGGCTCGGAGGGCTCGATGCACATCGCTGGGCTCCTGGTGGGGGACGGGGTGTCGCGGCAGGGGGAGACCTGCCTGGCGCCATTTTGTATACCAAGCCAGGAGGGCGGGACAAGGGGGTGTCGGATGTGCCCGGAAGATTCGCTGAATATTCGCACCGGTGCTGCACACTTGGGAGTCGCCCGGCAGGTAAGGAGTTACTTGGTATACAAAGCGTCGTCCCCGAAGAGGGACCGCAGTGCCACGGCCCGGCTGTCCCGGACGTGCAGCAGCGTGCTCGCGGCGGCCGGCTCCTCGTCGCCCGCGGCGATGTGCCGGAAGATGTCCGCGTGCTGGGCCCGCATGTGCGCGGGCTCGACACGCATGCCGAACAGCAACTGCAACTGCCAGCCGAGCTGCTCCATGGTGCGGGCCAGCAGCGGGTTTCCGGAGAGCGCGACGATCCGCTCGTGGAACTCCGTGTGCGCCGCGACCTCCAGCGCGCCCTCGTCCTCCTCGGCGGCGTCCTCGGCCCGCGCCAGGGAGGCACGCAGTGCGTCCAGTTCCGGCAGCGGCCCGTCCGCCGCCGCGACCTGCCGGGCGGCGAGCCGCGACGCCTGGACGGCCAACGGCTCCCACACCTCGTACAGGTACCGGACGTCGGCCCGCTCCAGACGCCGCACCCGCACTCCGCTGTGCGGCAGCAGTTCCAGCAGCCCCTCGGCGACCAGCGCGCGCAGCGCCTCGCGGACCGGCACCCGGGACATCCGCAGCTCCTCCGCGACCTCCCGCTCCACCAGCCGCGTGCCCATCGGATACCGGCGGTCCACGATGCGCTCGCGCACGGCCTCGCGGGCCCGCGCGCTCAGCGACGTCCGGGTCTGTCCCGCCTGCGGTGTGCCGGCTGCCACGTGCACCGTCCCTCGCCCTCGCCCTCGCCGTTCAGAGCGAGGATACGTTCAGGGCGATCACCGGGCCGCCCGCGGGCGCGACCGCCCGCGGATCGTCATACTGGCCGGGTGGCGGACGAGGACGAGCGGACGGGCCGACGGCTGGAGCGAGCCATCCTGGAACTCCTGGAGCGCCGCCGCCCGGAAGCGACGATCTGCCCCTCGGACGCCGCACGCGCGGTCTACGAAGGGGACGACGACGGCTGGCGCGCCCTCATGGACCCGGCCCGACGGGCGGCCGGGCGCTTGGCCGAGGCCGGGGAGGTCACGGTCACCCAGCGCGGTCGCCGGGTCGACCCGGCGACCGCGCGCGGCCCCGTCCGCATCCGCCGCGCCCGCTGACCGGCCTCAGCCGAAGACGTCGTACGTACGGCGGTAGAGGGCGTCGGTGTGTTCGCGGACGTCCCGGTACACCGCTTCGAGGCGCCGGTAGAGGGCGTGGTTCTCCGGGTCCGGGTGGAAGACCTCACCGTCGCGGACCATCCTGGCCGTGGCCTCCTCGAAGTCCGCGTGCACACCGAGACCCACCGCCGCGCAGATCGCGGCTCCCAGGCCCGCGGCGCTGGACGCCTCGGCGCGGCGGGCGGGAACGCCGTGCACGTCGGCCTGGATCCGCATCATCAGGTCGGAGCGGGAGCCGCCGCCGGAGACGATGATCTCGCGGTGGGCCGTGCCCAGTTCGCGTGCCATGCGCTCCGTCGTGTCGTGGACCGTCATCGCGAGGGCCTCCAGGATGGACCGGTAGACGTGGAAGCGGCCGTGGCGTCCGTCGAAGCCCAGCATCGTGCCCTTACGGAAGGGGGCGTCGTCCGGGGCGAGCCAGTCGAGGACGGTCATCAGCCCGTCGGACCCCGGCGGCACCTTCGCCGCTTCGGCGTTGAGGTAGTCCTCCACCTCCAGCCCGGCGGCGCGCGCCCGGACGGACGCCTCCTCGCCGAGCAGGTCGCGGTACCAGCTGACCGTCCACATGCCGCGCCGCACTCCGCCGGACTCGTAGAGGTAGGAGTGCGGCACGGCGGCGTAGTTCACCCAGAAGTCCGAGGGGCCCGTGACGTTCCGCGGGCCGGTCGCCATGCCGGCCACGTAGGTGCCGAGCGAGACGAGGAGGGTGTCGGGGGAGCGCAGCCCGCAGCCCAAAGCCTCGACCGCCTTGTCGTTGGCCGTGGCGACCACGGGGACCCCGGCGGGGATGCCCGTGTGGAGTGCCGCGGCCTCGGTGACCTCGCCCAGGACGTCACCGGGCAGCACGAGGTCGAAGAGCAGCTCGCGGCGCAGGCCGAGCTTCGCGATCTCCGCGTCGTCGTCGCTCCACCGCCAGGTGTCCGGGTCCAGGGGCCACATCCCGGCGTAGTTGGCCGCAGTGTCACGGAACTTCCCCGTCATCCGGTGACCGATGTAGCCGGAGCTGGTCGTGACGCGGGCGGCCTCGGGGTCGGTGTCCTGGTAGGGGAGTCCGACGCGCTCGTCCATCCAGCTCATGACGGGCTGGGCGAGCGTGCCGTCCGCCTTGAGGACGGCACGGCAGAAGCGGATGGTGCACAGTCCGACGCCCACGATGTCCGCCGGGTCCCCGCCGAACGCCGCGAGCGCGGCCCGGCTGGCGGCGCCGATCGACGTCCACAGGTCGTCGTCCGGATGCTCCACGACGCCGGGCCGCGGGGTGTCGTAGGGGCGCAGCGCGGCGCGGCCCTCGCTGACGACCCGTCCGTCGGTGTCGAAGACGGTCACCTTCGACGACTGCGAGCCGTTGTCGATGCCGATGAGGTAGCGGGGACGGGCGCTGGACATGGCCACTCCGGAGAGGTCGTGCGGGTCGGGGAAGGAGCAGGACCCCGGCCGGCGTGATGGCGGCCGGGGTCGGCTGGGCGTCTGGCTCAGGCGTCCATGGGGAAGATGGTGCCCTTGTTCATGATCCCGTTGGGGTCGAAGGTCTCCTTGAGCTTGGCGAGGATCTGGTACGCGCTGCCGTGCTCCTGCGTGGTCCACGGGGCGCGGTACTTGCCGATGCCGTGGTGGTGGACCATGGAGCCGCCCACCTTCAGCGCCTCCTCGACGATGATCGCGTTGAGCGGGATGTGGTACTTCTCGATCTCCTCGCGCGGCTCGCAGTCGATCCGGTAGTCGTAGACGAAGTACAGGTTGGTGCCGGTCTGGTAGCTGTGCGAGGAGTGGGCGCCGAGCATGACCAGGTCGTCGGCGGCCGGGAACTCGGTGCGGATGCGCCGGATCACGTTGTCGTACAGCTCGACGGTGCGCGACCAGTCGACGGAGACCTCGGTGGTGTAGCCCAGTTCGCCCTTGGCGAGCATGACCTGCTTCTCGGCCTCGATCTTGTCGACGCCCCAGTTGAGGTTGTCGAACCAGTCCTCGATCAGCCCCGGGTCGACCTTCTCGTGCGGATACTGGTCCAGCACCCGCTCGATCTCCTCGCTGGTGGCGCGCACGAGGCCCTTGGGCCCCTCCGCCACGAAGACCACGACGACCTTGCCCCGGTAGAAGTGCGAGAAGTGCTGGCGGGCGTCCTCGGGCGAGTAGACCCGGACGACCGACGGCTTGAACCCGCCTGTGACGACCTCGCGGATCGCCTTGACGCCGGTGGCCATGTCGTCGACGAGGAAGCCGTGGAACTCGTTGTTCTCCGGCTGGTACTTGAAGACCTTGACGGTCACCTCGGTGATGTAGCAGAGGGCGCCCTCGTTGCCGATGACGATGTGCCGGATGTCGGGTCCGGCCGCGCGGCGCGGGACGTTCTTGATGCGGGTGACCGAGCCGTCCGGGAAGACCGCCTCCAGACCGACCACCATGTCCTCGATCGCGCCGTACAGCGTGGAGAACTGGCCGATGGAGCGGGTCGAGACGAGCCCGCCGTACTGGGCGAGCGGCTTGGACTGCGGGGAGTGGCCCGTCGTGAGCCCCTGCTCGCGCAGCTTGTCCTCGAGGACCTGGAGCGGCACCCCGCACTCGACGGTCACCTGCATGTTCTCGGCGTCGACCGAGAGGATGCGGTCCAGGCCGGAGCCGTCGAGCACGATGGTGTCCTCGACCGCGGTCTCAAGACCGCCCTCGGTGCCGGTGCGGCCGGTCCGCGCGACCACGTTGATCCTGTTGTCGTTCGCGAAGGCCAGGACCTTCGAGACGTCCTCGGTGGAACGGGCGTTGACGATCGCGGCCGGGAGTGGGGCGTCGAAGATGCCGTGTACCGACTGGTACTTCTTGAACCGGTCGACGCTCGCGAGCTTCAGCTCCTCGGTGTCGGTGACGACCTGTCCGGCGTCGAGCAGGCCGGTGAGGTGGGCGACGATGTCTTCGCGGGTGAGCTTGGAGAGCGACTGGGCCATGGTGATCTACCTCTTGGTGTGCGGTGCGTGGGGGAGGGCGGGGCGTGGGGGGTTCAGCGGACCAGGTAGCCCCCGTCCACCGGGAGTACGTGCCCGTTGACGTAGTCCGACGCCCGGGAGGCGAGGAAGACGGTCGCGCCCATCAGGTCCGCGACGTCGCCCCAGCGGCCCGCCGGGATGTGGTCCAGGACGCGCTGGTTGGTCTCCGGGTTCGCCCGCGTCGCCTCGGTGATCTTCGTGGCGAAGTAGCCGGGCGCGATGGCGTTGACCTGGATGTTGTGCTGGGCCAGCTCGTCGCAGTACGCCTTGGTGAAGCCGACGATGCCGTGCTTGGTGGCCGCGTACGCGGGCGACCACTGGCCGCCGAGGAACGAGAACATCGACGCGATGTTGATGATCTTTCCGGAGCGCTGCGGAACCATGAAGCGGATCGCCTCGTGGCTCAGCTCGAACGGGGCCGTGAGGTTGATGTCGACCATCGGGTCCCACTGCTCGCGGCCGAACTCCTCGACCTCCGCGATGTTGCAGATGCCCGCCGAGTTCACCACGATGTCGACCGACCCGAAGGCCTCCGCGCAGCCCTCGACGATCCGCCTCGGCACCCCGGGCCCGGTCAGGTCCGCCTTCATGAACTCCATGCGGCGGCCCTCGGCCTCGATCAGTTCGCGGGTGGTGCCGTCGTCCTCGGTGACGGACGGCACGAACACGTCGGCGCCCGCCTTGGCGAGGGCCAGCGAGAACGCCCGGCCGAGGCCCGTGTTGCCGCCGGTGACGATGGCGCTGCGGCCGTCGAGGGAGAAGAAGTCCCGGTTGAAGTCGGTGATGTCCATGGTGAGTGACCTTCCTCAGAGCGCGGGGGCCGGCTCGGTGGGAGCCGGCGCGGACGCCGCCGCACGCGCGGCCAGCTCCCTGCGGCGGATACGGATGGTGAGTGTGGTGAACAGCAGGCCCAGCAGCGCCGCGGCCAGCAGGAAGACGAACATGGTGGTGTAGCCGCCGCCGCGCTCCGGCACCGCGGGGCTGGCCGACGGGTCGCCGATCCACCAGGCGGCGAGCGACGGCAGGAAGGCGTCCGGCAGGAACGCGATCCCGGAGACCAGGCCGATCACCCCGCCCCGTTCGTTGGCCGGGATCTCCACCTCCCCGACGGTGGCGAAGTACACCCCGCGGCTGGCGAAGACGAACAGGCAGAGCAGGAACATCAGGGTGACGGCGGCCCAGCCGAAGGCCGTGCTGCGCGGCAGTACGAGGAACAGCGCGGCGGCACCGGCACACCCCAGGAACATCCAGCGCAGGAAGCGCGGCGTCGACCGGGTGACCTTGTCGACGACCACACCGCCCGCGGGCCCGGCGGCGAACTGGAACACGTACGTACGGACCACGCCGATGACACCGATCAGACCCGCCGCGATCCCGTAGCGGTGCTCCAGCAGCGGCGAGAAATAGCCGAGCGTGGTGTAGAAGCAGTACATCATCATCACGGTGAGCCCGATGAGCCACGTGTATTTGTTCCTGGCGGCCCGCCACAGCTGCTTCAGCGTGACGGTGCTGGAATCCAGCGCGGCCAGTTTCTCCTTGTCGCTGTCCACGAAGAACCAGATGAGCGCGGCGAAGACGAAGGCGAGTATTCCGTAGAGCCGGATGAGCCACGTGACACCCGCGGCCTGCGTGACGGCCGTCGCCACCAATGCGGTGCCGACGAATCCCACGAGGGTGGAGGTGACGCCGCGCGCGCCTTCCAGGAATCCGAAGAGCCGTCCCTGTTCCGAGGCGTCGCCGAGCATTCCGATGGCCTTGAGCAGAGCCGGCCAGTAGAGGCCGGTGCCCATGACCGCCATAAGGGCGTGCGCGACGAGCGTGCCGGTGTAGCCGGGGGCCTGCGCGATGTACAGATCCAGCACGCCGGTACCGGCCAGACCCAGTGTGACCAGGATCTTCGGCGAGAACTTGTCGGCGAACCAACCTCCCGCGAAGTACATCACGATCGCCACGATGCCGAACACGGAGATGATGTTGCCGTAGTCCTGCGTCGAAAGGTGCAGCGCCTCGGCGGTGGGGCCGAGAAAGACGAAGCGGATGTAGGCGACCTGGAAGATGATGCCGCACGACATCGACAGGATCAGGAATCCGGTCCATTTCCGCGCTCTGTTCACAGTCCACCTCGTTGTGGTTCGCAATCGGGCAACAAAAAAAGAACAGCAACTCTCGACGGGCGAGGAGTTACTGTTCTCTGGTCTCTAGTAACTGCTCCGGCACGGAGGCCGGAGCCGATATGTGATTGTGGCGGCCGAACGGGTGATCAGATGGCCGCAGGGCAAACCTAGAGTGACGCTCGGGCGAGTGTCAAGGGTCCGCCGACGGGGTCACATCTCCCAGACATCGGTATTCGACGAGGCGATCGCGGCGGCGCCCGCCTTGAGCGCGGCGAAAACGTCGTCCCGGTCGCAGACCAGGCCGCCCGCGATGAGCGGCACGTCGATGTCGGCGACGACCCAGGAGATGACCCGCGGCATGCACCCGCCGCCGTCTTCTCCTTCACGTACCGGACGACGATCTCCTTGCCGGCGAAGCCCTCCAGCAGGTCGACGTTGACCAGGACCGTACGGCCGTCCTCCTTCAGCCGGGCCACGATCTCCGGCAGGTCCAGGACCGTGCCGTAGAGCAGGAAGACCACGCGGCAGTCGGAGCGCAGCACGGCCTCCAGGCCCTCCGCGTCCTTGACGCTGGCGACGACCGGGTTCTCCTCCAGGAGGGCGGGCAGTGGTGGGGTGTCCAAGGTGCGCTCCTAGCAGAGGCAGGCGGTGTCCTCTCAGGGTAGGACGCGGACGCGGGGCACCGGCGTCCGGTCACCGGCCGCCGACGGCCACCGTCCTTGACGCGGGCTCGCGGCCCTCCCATACTGGCGGCCAAATCGATTTGGCCAAATCGATTTGGCTCTCCGTCCAGGGCCGGATCGCTGTTCCACCCCGAGCGTGCTGCAGGCCCGAACGGAGTCCAACGTGACCAGTGCCCACCAGAGCCGGCCGCCCCAGGCCGGACGTACCGACCAGCCCCCGCAGGCCCCGCCCCCGGAGCCCGCCGCCGACGCGCGGTCCTCGACCGACGCCGGTGAACGGTCCGGCGTCCACCCCGTGGACGAGTCGCGCCCCTTCCACCGCATCCTGCTCTTCGGCGTCCAGCACGTCCTCGTGATGGCGGCCACGCCCATCTCCGCGATCTTCCTGATGAGCGCCACCCTCGGGCTGGACGACGGCCTCACCGTCGACCTGCTCTCCGCGGCCTTCGTGCTCTCCGGCGTCGGATCCCTCATCCAGTCGCTCGGCCCGTGGAAGTTCGGGCCCCGGCTGCCGTTCGTGATGCTGCCGGGCGGCGCCCCGCTCATCCTCTTCCTGGCCATCGCCGAGCAGCACGGCCTGCCCACCGCCGGTGGTGCCGTGATCCTCACGGCGGCGTTCTGCTTCGTCGTACTGCCGGTGTTCTCGCGGCTGCTGGCCTTCTTCCCCGCCCTCGTCATCGGCACGATGATCGTGATCGTGGGCGTCAACCTGGTGAAGGTCGGCGCGCTCCTCGTCACCGGCCCGCCCGGCTCACCGGGTTTCGCCGACCCCGGCAACCTCGGCCTGGGCATGGCGACGATCGGGTTCACCGTCGTCTTCTACCTGCTCTTCACCGGCGTCCTGCGCCAACTGGCCGTCATGCTCGGCCTGCTGGCCGGCACCGCCCTCGCCGCCGCGACCGGCGCGATCCACACCGGGTCCCTCACCGACGGACAACTCGTCACCCTGCCGCACCTGATGCCCTTCGGCACACCCGAGTTCAACCTCGTCGCCGCGCTGCCCCTGATGCTCTACAGCCTGGCCTCGATGGCCGAGGCCACCGGCCAGACCGTCATCAACGCCGAAGCGGTCGGCAAGACGATCGACAAGCGCACCGACGTCCCGAAGACCGTCCGCGGCGACGCCCTCACCTCGCTCCTGGGCGGCTGCTTCGGCCTGCCCCTCATGGTCACCAGCGGGGAGAACATCGGCATCGTCCGCGTCACCGGCGTCCGCAGCCGTTTCGTCACCGCCGTGGCCGGCGTCGTGCTCGTCGTCATCGGGCTGCTGGCGCCCGTCACCCACGCCATCAGCGCGATCCCGTCCGCGGTCGTCGGCGGCACCGCCATGATCGTCTTCGGCGTCATCACCGTACTCGGCGTCCAGATGCTCGGCCGGTCCGACCTCGACCGGCACACCAGCACCTTCGTCGTCGCCGTCGCGCTCGCCCTGGGACTGCTCCCGATCCTGGTCCCCGGCGTCTACGGCGGCTTCCCGCCGAACGTCCGCATCCTGCTCGAGAGCGGGGTCGCCGTGGGCGCGTGCGTCGCCGCCGTGCTCAACGCCCTCTTCCACCACGTCAGGCCGGGCATCGCCGCGCGGCTGACCAACCCCCGCACAGAAAGCGACCGATGAACCGACTCGACCGCGCCCCCCTCACCGGGCAGGGCCCTCTGCTGCTCGCGCCGGACGCCGTCCTGCTGCCCGAAGGCCCCACCGACGGGTATGCCGTACTGGTCGACGACGGACTCTTCCGCGCCGTCGGACCGGCGGCGGAGCTGGCGGGGGCCCATCCGGGACTCGACGCCGTACGCCTCCCCGGACACCTGCTGATGCCCGGATTCGTGGACGCCCACCACCACCTCACGCAGAGCTTCGGAGCGGCGCTCGCCTTCGGGGAACCGTCGGAGATCTTCCGCCGGGTCTGGGTGCCGCTGGAGGGGGCACTGGACGAGGAGTCGGCGTACACGGCGGCCAAACTGGCCTCCTTCGAGGCGCTGCGCGGCGGTTTCACGACCGTCACCGACGCGGGCACCCGCGCCGACGTCGACGTGGACGTGGTCGCGTCCGCCGCGCGGGACGCGGGCATCCGCTGCGTCCTGGGCCTCGTGTGCAACGACACCGACCGCGAGCCCGGGAGCGACCCCCGGGACGTCCTCGACGACGCCGAGAAGCACCTCGCCCGCTACGACGGCGATCCGCTCGTCCATCCCTCCCTCGCCGTCTCCATCCCCGAGGCGGCCACCGAACGCACCCTGCGCGACACCGCCCGACTGGCGGCGGAGGCAGGCGCCGTCGTGCAGATCCACGTCAACGAACATCTCGCCGGCGTCGAACGGTCGCTCCTGCGCCACGGGCTGCGCCCCCTCGAACACCTGCACCGCGTCGGCGCCCTCGGCCCGCAGCTGCTCGCCGCACACGCCACGCTGCTCACCCCGCGAGAGCTGTCCCTGCTCGCCGACACGGGCGCCGCGGTCAGCTACAACCCGGTCGCCAGCGCCTGGAAGGGCAACGCGGTCGCGGCCGCGACCCACATGACCGAGCGCGGCATCCGCGTCGGCCTCGGCACCGACGGCACCCGCGGCGACGGCTTCCGGCTCGCGGAGGCCGCCGAGTTCGCCCAGCGCCTGGCGTACGGGCTGACCACCGGCGACTCGTCGTGCGGGGCGGGCTGGACCTGGCTGGAGCACGCCACACGCGGGGGAGCGGACGCCGTGGGTCTCGGCGGCCGCACGGGGACCGTCGCACCGGGCAGGGCCGCCGACTTCCTCCTGGTCGACATCGACACGCCCGAACTCGCGCTCTCCTGGGACCTGCCCTGGGAGCTGGTCCGGCGCGGCAACCGCGACCAGATCACCGCCGTCTTCGTCGCGGGACGGCTGCGCATGTGGCACGGCCGCCCCACCGACTGGGACGGTGCCGCGCTGGTGCGACGCGCGGCCGAACTGGCCCGGGCGGCGGTGGCCAGGGCGGGCGTCGTGCGGGCGCACCCCACCTCCACCGAGGCTCGGGCACGGCACGAGCGGACGGTGATCCTGTGAGCTGGCCCGCGCTGGTCACCCTGGCCGTGACGGTGGCCGTCGCCGCCTTCGTCCAGGGCAGCAGCGGACTCGGCTTCGCGCTGGTCGTCGCGCCCGTGGCAGGCATCCTCGCCCCCGGTCTCGTGCCGGTGTTCGTCCTGGCCGCGATGATCCCGCTCAACCTGTACGTCGCCTGGAGGGAACGGGCGTCGCTGGACCTGCGGGGCGCCGGCTGGATCACCGGGGCGCGGCTCGCGGCCACCCCCGCGGGACTGGCGCTCCTCTGGCTGATCCCGGAGCGCAGCCTCGGCGTGTTCGTCGGGGCCGCGACCGTGCTCGCGGCCGTGGTGAGCCTGGCCGCGCCCGTGTTCACTCCCGGCCGGGCCGCCTATCTGGGCGCGGGCGCCGTGACGGGACTGACGGAGACGGCTACCGGCGTCGGCGGTCCGCCGCTCGCGCTGGTCTACCAGCACCGCTCACCGGCCGAACTCCGCTCCACCGTCGCCGCTTGCTTCCTCGTGGGGGAGGTCGCCTCCCTGGCGCTGCTGTTCGCCACGGGGAAGGCGGAGTCGTCCCAGCTCGGCTGGGCGGCGGCGGCGCTGCCGGCGATCGCGCTGGGGGCCGGGCTCAGCCGCCTGGTGCACCACCGGCTGGACGCCCGCAGGATGCGACTGTTCGTGCTGGTGTTCGCGCTGGTCTCCGGGGTCGTCCTGCTGCTGGGCTTCTGAACGGGCCGGGCCGGGACGGCGGGTGACGGAGAGGACGGAGGGGCGTCAGTCCTTCCGGTCCCGGTCCCGGTCACCGCCCCGGTCCCGTACCGACGAGGCGCGGGCGATCACCGCCGGCTCCGGGGACACGGCCACTGTCGGGGTGGTGGTGTCCCCGCGAAGCCTCCGCAGCAGCAGCTCGACGGCAGCCGACGCCGCCTGCTCCAGGTGCAGGTCCACCGCCGTCAGGGGCGGTTCGCAGGTGCGGGCGCGCAGTCCGTCGTAGCGGGTGGCCACCATGACGTCTTCCGGAACGGACCGCCCGCTGTCCCGGACGGCCCGGACCGCGCCCACGGCGAAGGCGTCGACCATCGCGCACACCGCGTCGGTGCCGGGGTGTTCGGCGAGGAGCGTGGCGCAGGCCTCGTAGCCCGCCTGCTCGCCACCCGACTCGGCGACCCGCGCCACGACCGGGGGCCAGCCCCACTCGCGCGCCATGTGCTCGTAGGCGGCGACCGCGTCCACGGACGAGTGCCGGGAGCCCGAGCCCACCATCAGCGCCGGCCGGGTAGCACCCTGGTCGTGCAGGTGCCGCAGCAGCAGCTCGGTCACCCGCGCACCGCGCAGATCGACGTACGGGACGCCCTCGTCCGGTGCCATGGGCCTGCCGAGCGCCACGTACGGCAGCCCGCGCTCGCGCAACTGCGCCGCGGCGGCGTCCTCGGTGTCCGGCTCGACCACGATGGCCCCGTCGATGTCCACGGAGTACAGCGCCGACCCCGACTGGACGGGCGGTACGAGCACGAGCGCGAAGCCGTGCGTGAGGGCACTCTCCGCGGCCGCCGCCGCGACCTCCATGTAGAAGCCGAGCCGGGACGGGCCGCCCGCCACGGCGAACGGCATCGAGGACGCCAGCGCGATCGCCTTCGCCTCTCCGCGGCGCAGCCTCTGGGCCCGGAGGTTGGGCCGGTATCCCAGCTCCGCGGCCGCCTGCCTGACGCGTTCCCGGGTGCGGGGGTCGACCTTCCCCAGCCCGTTGAGGGCGTGGGACACGGTGGTCCGGGAGACCCCCGCGACGCGGGCGACGTCGGCGATGGTGGGCTGTCTCGGGCCGGAGGCGGAAGCGGTCATCCGCGCGGACTCTCCTCGCTGGCGGGGAAGGGCGTACCCGTCCATCTTCCCCGACGGCGCCGCTCACCGGGAGTTCGGCCGCGCTCAGCCCTGCTGCGCGGCGCCCTCGAGGGCCTTGCCGGTCATGTCGGTCACCTCGGCGGCGGGGGGCGCCTCGGCGTCTACCTCGGTGCCGAAGTCCGAGAAGTTCATGACCGTGCTCATCTTGAGTTCCTTGGGCGACGAGCCGCTGTCGGGCTTCGCGGAGGCGGAGGCCGGTGCCTTGACGGTCATGTCGATCTGCTGGCGCCGCAGCCGGCCGTCGTCGTCGAGCCAGACCTGCATCGGCAGCGTCGGGCCGAGCTGCTGGCGCATCAGTTCGCCGCCGGGCAGCTCGGCCACGTCGACCGACACCCGGTAGTGGGTGGTCTCGGCGCCGTCGATCTTCTCGGTACCGACCTTCTCGACGTCCTTGTCGGTGATCGCCTTGGCGTAGGCGGCGGTCTGGGCCGGGTCGCCGAGCTGCTGACTGCCCAGGCCCTGCTGCTGGGCGACCTTCTTGAGGTCGATCTTGATCCAGGGTTTGCCGCCCGCGTTCTGCCCGGGCACCTTCTGGTACAGGACCTGGTCGACGACGCGCTGCTCGATCTTCTTGTTCTGGGCGGTGACGGTCATCACGCTGTTGCCCTCGGCGAGGTCGAGCGTGCCCTCGCCGTCGGTCGCGATCCGCTGGTCGCCGGCGGTGAGCTGCATGTCGATCGTCATGCGCGCGGACCCGGCCTCGGCCGTCTTGTCGTAGGCCGCCCGGACCGCCTTCGTGTCCTGCCCCTGGCCGCCCTCGCCGGAGCCGCCGTCGCTCGCACTCGAACTGGCGCTCGCCGACGCGCCCTTGTCCTTGCCCGTGTCCTCGGCCTGCGGGTCGCTGTCGCCCCCGCATCCCGCCAGCACCACGCTCGCCATGACGGCGGCGGTGCCGATCGCGCCGGCCCTCATCCCCCTGCTGCGCATGTGAATCCCCTTCTCCTCAACGGCTCTCGGCCGCCATCACCCGGCGTCCGGCTTTCGAGCCGAATGCCCGTGATGAGGCTCAACACGCCCATTGCTGCGTTGTTTTGCGGATGGGACGGGCCGGCAACCTCAGCGGCCGTCGAGCGGTCCTGTCGAAGGGGGCCGGCGGTGGAGGAAGGCCGGCCGGACGACAGCCTGGAGCGAGGGTGGAGATGACGGATCCGCACACGGTGACCTGGGTCGACGTACGCGAGCGGCTGCCGCGCGCCGGTCACCCCGTAGCGGCGGCGATCACCGGACGGTATCCGGCCGAGGTCACCGCCGATGCCGTCACCGCGCGACGGCAGGAATTCTGGCTGGTGAGGACCATGTACTTCACGGACCGGCACCACACCGAGGACGGCGAGGTGCACCGCGACTGCTTCGTCGACTCCGACGGCGTCGTGCGCTTCCCCCACGACCCGGACAGCGACGACAGCGTGACCCACTGGGCCGAGCTGCCCACCCTGCCCGGCCAGGCGACCCACCTCCTGCTCGGCGACGACGTGCGGCCGGCCCTGCGGAAGGCGTGGAACATGCGCTGAGGCGCCGGGTCCAGTGGTCCGGCACGATCGCCCCGGGGGGTGAGGCGTGTCTCATCCGGACCTGCCGCCTTGTCTATGCAACAAGTTGCATAGCAGGATCGGGGCATGGCGCTCGAACACGCGATCCTCGTCTCGCTGCTGGAGAAGCCGGGCTCGGGCTACGAACTCGCGCGCCGGTTCGAACGGTCCATCGGGTACTTCTGGACCGCGACCCACCAGCAGATCTACCGCGTCCTCGGACGCATGGAGGGTGGCGGCCTCCTGCACGTCCGCGACGTCCCGCAGCAGGGGCGGCCGGACAAGAAGGAGTACTCCGTGGCGGCCCCCGGCCGTGTGGCGCTCTCGGCATGGCTGCACGAGCCGATCGAACCGGAGAGCGTACGCCACGAACTCGCCGTCAAGATCCGCGGAGCCGCCTTCGACGACCCGACGGCACTGCTCTCCGAGGTCGAGCGCCACCGAAAGGCCCACGACGACCGGCTCCGGCGCTATCTCACCGGCGAGCAGCGGGACTTCACCGGCCCCGAAGCACCCGGCCCCCTGGACGCCGGCCAGGAACTCCAGCACGTCGTCCTGCGCGGCGGCATCGCCTACGAGCGCATGACCATCGCCTGGCTCGACGACGTCCTCGACACCCTCCACCGGCTCCACGCCGGGAAGCCCCGCGCCTGAACACCCGGCGCCCCCGCCGCACCAGAACCACGTCAGTTCGTCCGACCCGCTCCGGAAGGCAGCCCCTCATGGCCGACCAGTTCCTGTTCAACCCGCTCACCTACGACCCGGCGCACTTCGACCCGGAGACGCGCAGGCTGCTGCGCGCCACGGTCGACTGGTTCGAGGCGCGCGGCAAGCGCAGGCTGATCGAGGACTACCGCTCACGCGTCTGGCTGGAGGACTTCCTCGCCTTCGCCGCGAAGGAGGGCCTGTTCGCCACCTTCCTCACCCCCGCGGCGGACGGCGACCGGCCGGACCAGCGCTGGGACACCGCCCGGATCGCCGCCCTCAACGAGATCTTCGGCTTCTACGGCCTCGACTACTGGTACGCCTGGCAGGTCACCATCCTCGGCCTCGGCCCGGTCTGGCAGAGCGACAACGCCGCCGCCCGCGCCCGCGCGGCCGAACTCCTCGCCCGGGGTGAGGTGTTCGCCTTCGGCCTCTCCGAGAAGAGCCACGGCGCCGACATCTACTCCACGGACATGCTGCTGGAACCCGACGGCAGGGGAGGTTTCCGGGCGACCGGCTCCAAGTACTACATCGGCAACGGCAACGCGGCCGGACTCGTCTCGGTGTTCGGCCGCCGCACGGACGTCGAGGGCCCGGACGGATACGTCTTCTTCGCCGCCGACAGCCGCCACCCGGCCTACCACCTGGTCAAGAACGTCGTCGACTCCTCCAAGTACGTCAGCGAGTTCCGGCTCGACGACTACCCCGTCGGCTCCGAGGACGTCCTGCACACCGGACGGGCCGCCTTCGACGCCGCCCTCAACACCGTCAACGTCGGCAAGTTCAACCTGTGCACCGCCTCGATCGGCATCTGCGAACACGCCATGTACGAGGCCGTCACCCACGCCCACAACCGCATCCTGTACGGCCGCCCGGTCACCGCCTTCCCTCACGTGCGGCGCGAACTGGTCGACGCCTACGTGCGCCTCGTCGGCATGAAGCTGTTCAGCGACCGCGCCGTCGACTACTTCCGCACCGCCGGCCCGGACGACCGCCGCTACCTGCTGTTCAACCCGATGACCAAGATGAAGGTCACCACCGAGGGCGAGAAGGTCATCGACCTGATGTGGGACGTCATCGCCGCGAAGGGGTTCGAGAAGGACACCTACTTCGCCCAGGCCGCGGTCGAGATCCGGGGTCTGCCGAAGCTCGAGGGAACGGTGCACGTCAACCTCGCGCTGATCCTCAAATTCATGCGCAACCACCTGCTCGACCCGGTCGACCGTCCGCGGGTGCCCACCCGCCTCGACGCGGCCGACGACTCCTTCCTCTTCCGCCAGGGCCCGGCGCGGGGACTCGGCTCCATCCGGTTCCACGACTGGCGCACGGCGTTCGACGCCTACGCCGGGGTGCCCAACGTGGCCCGGTTCCGCGAGCAGGCCGACGCGCTGTGCGCGTTCGTGACGACCGCCGCTCCCGACGAGCGGCAGAGCCGCGACCTGGACCTGCTGCTCGCGGTCGGCCAGCTGTTCGCCCTGGTGGTGCACGGCCAGCTCATCCTGGAGCAGGCGGAGCCGGCCGGCCTCGACGAGGACGTCCTCGACGAGCTGTTCGCCGTGCTCGTGCGCGACTTCTCGGGCCACGCCGTGGAACTCCACGGCAAGGACTCCGCCACGCAGGAGCAGCAGAACTGGGCCCTCGGGGCCGTCCGCCGCCCGGTCGTGGACGAGGCCCGCTCGGCCCGCGTCTGGGAGCGGGTGGAGGCACTGTCGGGCGCCTACGCCTGACGGGCGTACGACGGGGGCCGGGCCGGTGGTGGCGGCCCGCGCCCGGTGATGAACACTGGGCGCATGGAGTTCTTCTGCCACCACCGCGACCGGCCCGGCTCCCTGACGCTGCGTCATGAGCTGCTGGAGGCGCACTGGTCCTACATGGACGGGTACGCGGAGGAGATGATCGCCCGCGGTCCCACCTTCTCCGGCGATGGCGAGGCTCCCACCGGCAGCGTGCACATCCTCGACCTGCCGGACTCCGCCGCGGCCCGCGCCTTCGCCTTCGACGAGCCCGGGTACCAGGCGGGTGTGTACCGGGACGTGCTGCTGCGCCGGTGGCGGAACCTGCTGGGGCGCACCATGTGGGACTTCCCCGGTGGGCCGACCGACGGCAACCGGTACCTCGTGCTCGGCCTGGGCTCCGGGCGGGCGGCCGACCTCGCCGTGCCGCCCGCCCGGGACGAGCTGATCGCTTACGGCCCCCTGCTCTCCGACGACGGCGCCGGCTGGCTGGGCACCGCCGCGCTGGTGCGGGCGCCGGACGCGGACGCGGCCCGGTCCTGCCTCACACGGGACCGGTACGCCGACATCGAGGTGCACGACTGGCAGTTCGGCGGGCGGCCGACCTGACCTCGGCAGAGGCCCCGCCGGCCACGTCTCAGTGCAGCCGGCCCAGCGCCTCCCGCACCCTGCGCGCGTCCCGCAGCCGCTGTTCGTAGGTCGCGCCCAGTACGAGCAGCACCACACCGGCGAGGGCCGGAGGCACCCAGCGGGGCAGCGCGTCGACGGCCTGGGCGATGTACGGCGCGAGTTCGTGCAGCGCCACCAGCGCGAGCGTGGCCCCGCCGAGCAGCAGCGGCGCCTGGAGCCGGTTCCGGGCACCCGCCAGAGTCACCGCGAGGCAGGCCGCGCCGAGCAGCAGCGGGCGCGTCCAGTGCGGGTCGCCCCAGGTAGCGAACAGGCTCGGCGCCAGAGTGACGGCCAGCGCGGCACCGTACGCCGTCCACGAGGAGACCGCCGGCTCGCGGCGCCGGCGCAGCAGGCCGACGACGAGCGCCGGCACGGTCACCGGGAGGGTGTAGGCCTCCGGCGTCGTGACGTCCCAGGCGGCCAGTCGGACCCAGGCCGCCAGCAGGAACAACGCGGCGGCCGCGTGACCGGCCGGGCGGCGGTCGGCGCGCAGCGCGGTCCCGGCGGCGACGACCCCGCAGAGCGCGAGCACCAGGGCCAGTGTCGGCAGGTCCGTCACGGCGAGCGCGAGCGCGAGTACCCCCGCGGCCGCACCGGCTCCCTCGACCGGCACCGTGGTCCGAGAACCTCCGCCCAGTCGTGCGGCGACCAGGGCGGTGACGGCGGGCACGACGACGACCAGCAGCGCCGTGTGGTGCGGCCGCCATCCGGCGGACGCGCCGACCGCGCACGCCAGCGCCGCGGTGTACCCGAGCGCGGCGGGGGCGGCGAGCGGACCGAGCGCCGGGCGGAACCCGGCCGCACCGAACAGGACCGCCAGCGCCACGAGCACACCGAGCGTCGCCGACTCGGAGGCCAGCGAGAGGAAGGCGAGGTGGACCGAGGTGACGAGGGCCAGCAGGAGGGCCGTGAGGGGCAACGGCGACGCCTCGGCGGCGGTACGCCGTGCCCACTCCGCGTACCCCAGGGCGGCCAGGACCACGGTCCCCTGCGACACCAGACCCGCCCCGTAGGGCAGTTCGAGCACCACCGGCAGCACGAACACGGCCGCCCACCCCAGGACGAGCCCGCCCACCGCGGTCGCCGGCCGCTGGATCGCGCGCCGCTCGGCCACCACCAGCACCACGGCGAGGGCGGCGAGCACGAGCGGCACGGTGCCCGCGTACGGGGGCCAGGGCATGTGCGTGAACACGGCGTCCCGCGCGTCCCCCGGCACACCGGACCACGGCCGCTCGACCCCCGCGACCGGACCGAGAAGGGTCCCGGCGAACAGCGGGAGGGTCCACAGCAGGGAGATCCCCTGGACAGCCACCGAGGCCCACACCAGCCCCTGACGAAGCGGTTGGGGGAGCGTTGTGCGGACGACGGCGAGCAGGGCCAGTGCGCAGGCCAGGCACCCGGGCACCGTCCACTCGGCGGGCACCGAGACGCGCAGCACCCCGCCCGCCCCGGCGACCACGCACAGTCCGGCGGCCAGTGCCGCGCCCAGCCCGACGTCCGCCCTCGGGGCGAACCCGCCGGCGAGCAGCGCGACCACCGCGGCGAAGACCAACAGCGCCGCCGCCCGCGCGGCCTCGCCCGGATCGGCCGCGGTCCAGCAGAGCCCGCCGGCCGCGAGGACACCGACGGCACCCGTACTCAGCGCCCCGACGACCGCGACCAGGCGCACCGGCACGAGCGCGGTTCGCAGGGCGAGCGCGGTGCCGCCCGAGGCGGTCACCAGCAGCACGGCCGTGAGCGTGTGCGCGCCCGCGCCGACGGCGACCGTCCACAGCGGCAGCGGCAGGTGCGCGGTCCCCACGGCGAGGGGGAGCGGCAGCCGGAGCGTGAGGCGCACGCCCTTCGTCGCCGAGCCGTCCTCCGCCACGGGGCGATCCGCGGCCGGCGGCACGAGTGCGCCGGTCGCCGTGCCGTAGGCGGCCCACGCCGCAGCCAGCACGGCGGAGGCGACAGCCGTGTACGCGAGTCCGTCCGTCCCGGTGAACGCCACCTCGTACAGCGCGTACGCGTCCAGCGAGGTCAGCGCCAGCCCCAGCCCCGCCACGGCCTCGGCGGTCGACCGCAGCCCGCGCCGCAGCAGCACCAGGGGCGCACCGAGTGCTCCCACGGTCAGCGCACCGAGCACCAGGCCCCGCCCGGTGATCCCCATGTGGCCCCAGCTGACCAGGGTGAACGCGATCGCGGCGATCGTCAGCAGGACCCCGCCGAGGACCAGCAGCACGTTCTGCACACCGGGCGCCGTGGCGTCGGGTCCGGGCGCCGGGACGGGACCCGGAGCGGCGGCCCGCCACACCGGTGGGGCGGCGGACGTCCGCAGGGTGTGGATCAGCCACTCGCGGCGGCGCAGCAGGACGGCACGGCGGGCGTCGAGCTGCCGCAGCTCGGCGTCGAGGAACCGCAGTTCCTCGGCCGGGGGCGGGAAGTTCGTCATGCCTCGCAGTGTGGCCTGGGCCACGTCGCCCGGCATGAGCGCGGATACTCAGCCCGTACTCAGGTACCGGCCGGTCCGGTCCCCTCGTGTCACCGGCGCTCTCCCGGGCACCCGGCAACCGTCAGGTTCACGAGCCGGAGGAGAGACCATGCCGCAGACACCCGAGGGACAGAGCCGCAGCCGCTACTGCAAGGCATGTGGCACGCCGGCCGGGCGCGGCACACTGTGCGAGCGCTGCGGTTCCGTCCTGGAGACGCCCGACGGCAGGGGGCTGACGGAGGACCAGGGCGCGGCCGTCCGGAGGGACTTCGAGGATCGGCGCCCATAGCGTGCCGAGTGCCGGGTACACGGTGCCGCATGGCAACGAGCACCGATTCCCCCGCACCCCTGTCGGCCGTGCGCCGGCTGCGCCAGCTCCGCCGCACCCGGGCCTCCTACCTGGTCGGTCTCGCCCTGTGGGCGGTGTCCACCGCCTGGACGGGGTGGGAATCGCCCGGCAGCCGGCAGATGTGGGTGTCCGCGCTTCTTCTGTCGGTCTTCGCGGCCCTGCTGCTCATGACCTCGCTGTGGACCCGCCGTCTGGAGAAGGCGAATCCCGCCGGGCCCGCACACCACGCTCCACCGCGACATGCGGTCGTTCCGCACCACGCCGGTACCTGAGACGACGGCGCTCGTACCCCCGCGACGACGGGCGTCCGTCCTGCCGTCGGAGTCAGTCGTGCGGTGGGCCGGACGCCTGACTGTCGTCCGTCTCGACCGGCTCCGCCCCGCGCATGCCCGGCAGGGTCCGGTGCCCGCCGGGAGAGTGGCGCTCGTCGTCGGGCGGAGTCACGACCAGCACCTCGTCGGCGTCACTCCAGACTCGTCGCTCCGACTTGCGGGGCGCCAGCCGGACGTCGCCGGGGCGGCCCGACGCGTGCGGGCGGTACCCGATGGCGCACTCCCCGCGCCCGAGCGCGGCGGCCACCACCGTGGCGAAGGACGCTTCCCGACCCGTCAGCACATAGCGGGAGGCGGGGTGCAGGGCCAGTGCGCCGCCCCGGGCGGCGAACAGCTCCTCGAACAGGGAGGCGAGGGCCGGGGTGTGGGAGATCCGCGTCATGACCAGGGCGGTGAGTTCCGCGCGCACCACGGCGGCCGACCGCGGGCCGAGAGGTGCCAGCGCCCGGCTGCGGTGGTCACTCAGCTCGGCGACCACGGGCAGCGGCCGTCCCGCGGACTCCTCGTACGACCGCAGGGTCAGCAACGTCAGCAGGGTCTGGTCGTCCGGCCCGAAGGAGACGGTTCCCTCGTCGGGTCCCAGGACGATCACACAGTCGTAGCCGGAGAGGTCGAGTCCCGCCGCCTGCTCCGGCAGGGCCAACTCCCCGGTGCGGTGGGTGACGGTCAGCCGTCCGCCGCTCACACGACTCACGAGACGGGACGCCGCCGGCGCCGCCCGCGGTGCGGTCATGATGTCGAGGACCGAACCGGGGCGTGCCGTACGGCTCAGCACCTCCGTGACCAGCGGGGCCCGGCTGTTCCACCCCAGCAGTAGGAAGCGGGCCGGCGGACCGGGTGGCGCGGTGGCCGGGGCCATCACGCCGGCGTCGACGGGTGCCTCCCCGGCCGCCGTGCGTTCGGGCCGCTCGTCCGGGGCGACGACGATCAGGCGGTCGCCCGGACCGCACCGGGTCCGCGCCGCCGGGGTGAGCAGGGCACGTCCGTCCGGCAGCAGGAAGCCGACGGGGCACGCTTTCGCGTATCGCAGAGCCAGCTCCCCGAACTCCAGCCCCACGGCCTCCGGTTCGTCGACCAGGTGGAACTCGGCCCCCGCCAGGTCGAGGAGGTCGCGCAGCGTGGCCACCAGCCCGGGGGTGCGGGCGGCCTGCACGAGCAGCCGTGCCGTCGTGGCCTCCGTCTCGAGCACGGTTCCCCGCGCGCCGGCGGCGAGCCGGGCGGCCGTCAGGTGGCGCTCGTGGCGCACCGCGGCGACCACCGGCGGCTTCGCCCGCTCGCCGAGCAGGGCCCGCAGCGCCAGCAGGATCCGGATCACCTCGAGGTCGGCGTTGTCGTCGTCGGACGGCATCACCAGCACGGAATCCGCCGCCGACGGCGTGAGCAGGGCGAGCGCGTCGGGATCGGACGGTGAGCCGGAACGGCAGACGATCCGGACGCCGCCCGTCGCACCGAGCGCGGTGTGCAGCGCGGCCGCCATCTCGGTGGAATCCCGGTCCGCGAGGACGGCGACGACGCCTCTCGATCGGGCGGACTGGGCCGCGACCAGCTCACCGACCACGGTGAACACCTGGTCGGACCAGCCGAGTACCACCGCGTGCCCACGCTCCAGCACCGTGGAGCGTCCTCGCCGCAACTCCTCCAGCCGGTCACCCAGCCCGGTCGTGACGACGCCGACCAGGGTCGATACGCACAGCAGCGCGATCAGCCCGAGCACCACGGACAGGAGCATCCGCAGCGGTGCGCCCGTGACCCCGCCCAGGCGCAGGGTCTCGGCGCTCGTGCGCCACACCGCGACCAGCCGCTCGGAGAGCGAACGCGGCGCCTGGGGATCCGTCCAGACCAGCAGTGTGCTGACCGGCACCACGACCGCCAGGCAGCACACGGCGAGCCAGCCGAGCAAGGTCCCGGTGCTCCGGGCCAGCGTCCGGTCGAACGCGTACCGCGCCCGGTCCCGGTACGAAGCCGGTCGATGCCCCCGCTCCACAGCCACCTCCTGCCAACCCGCCCGGCGTCCGCCGTCAGCGGCAGAGTGCTGGCAGCGACCCCGCGACACACCGTGCCAGCGGGATATTCACCCTTACGGGAGGCCGCTGAACCGCCGGGAGCGGGTGCCCGGTCGGTGCGGGCCCCGCCGCAACGGGCAACTCCGGGGGAACCGTTGGTCCGGACCATGGCACCCGCGGCCGGTCCGGGCGGGCAGAGTGTGGGCCGGCGGCTTGCTGTACTTCCAGTAACAAGATCATTCTTGCTTCCGCGTCCCAGCTCCCCAGTGACTCCCCAGTGACAGGAACCCCGATGACTCCGCCGCACGACCGCCTCGAGCAGGCGCGCCAGGACTACGAACGGCACCTGCGGAGCTGCCGTCAGTGCGAGGCGGACGGCGCGAGGTGTCCCGCGGCCAAACACCTGAGACGCCTCTACAACAACCAGCTCAGAGCGGGCTGACGAGCGCGCCGCGACACGCGGTCAGACGGCGGTGGCGACGCGGTCCCGGCCGTTGGCGGCGGGTGGCTGCGCGGCCAGGGACTGCTCCAGGGTGTCGAGCGCCTCGCGCATGCCGGCGATGTGCTCGGCGAGAACCGCGGCGTCCGGCGGGGGAGGACTCACCACGACGGCCCGGGGCCCCTGGTTCGCGGGAGCGTCGCGCCGTTCATGACGCCCACTCTCCGGTCTCCAGCCACTGGAGAGTCAAGCCTCAGCGGCCGGTTTCGATCCTCAGGTCACCTGTGGTCGCCCTGCGGATGTGGTCACTGGCGAGCATGTCGTGCGGGAAGCCCAGCTCGATCCGGCCGGCCTCGTCGAGGCGGGCCAGCTGGGAGGCGGTCAAGTCGACCTCCAGCGCGCCCAGGTTGCCCTCCAGCTGCTCGGGGGTGCGGGCGCCGATGATCGGTGCCGTCACCCCGGGCCTCCGCAGGGTCCAGGCCAGTCCGACCTGCGCGGGTGTGCGGCCCAGTTCGGCGGCGACCTCCTTGACGACATCCGCGATGGCGAGGTTCCGTTCGGTGACCGTGCCCAGGGCGCGGTTGAAGCTCTTGCGGCTGCTGCCCTCGTCCAACGCGCCGTCCGTCGCCGTGAGGTCGTCGCGGCTGTACTTCCCGGTGAGCACCCCGCCGCCGAGGGGCGAGTACGGGACCACACCCAGCCCCATCTCACGGGCCATGGGGATCAGGTCACGTTCCCCCGCCCGCTCGATCAGGCTGTACTCGATCTCCAGCGCCACCAGCGGCGCCCAGCCGCGCAGGTCGGCGATGGCCTGCATGCGCGACACCTGCCAGGCCGGGGCGTTGGAGATCGCCACGTGCAGGACCTTGCCCTGGCGGACCAGGTCGTCCATGCCGCGCAGGATCTCCTCGACCGGAGTAGTGAAGTCCCACACGTGCAGGTAGAGCAGGTCGACGTAGTCCGTGCCCAGATGCCGCAGGCTGGACTCCACCGACGCGAACAGACTCTTGCGGTGGGCGCCCCCGGAGTTCGGGTCACCGGGCCGACGCAGCGTCGTGTACTTCGTCGCCAGCACCAGGCTCTCGCGGATGCCGCGGGTGAACTCGCCCAGCAGACGCTCGGAGCTGCCGTCGGTGTAGGTGTTGGCGGTGTCGACGAAGTTGCCCCCGCGCTCGACGTAGAGGTCGAACAGCTTGCGCGACTCGTCCGGCCCGGCGCCCCAGCCCCACTCGGTGCCGAAGGTCGCCGCCCCCAGCGCCAGCGGTGAGACCCGCAGCCCGGCGCGGCCCAGCAGCCGGTAGGTGTCGAGGGTGAGGGACATCGTGTCCTCCTGTGCTCGTGATCCTTTGAACGTGCGATCCGTCGTCGGGCACCAGCCTGCGACCGCCGTGAGCAGGGGGTAAGGGAAGGATCTTCCTGGGAACACCGGTCCCACCCTCGCTGTTGCACCCTGCATGCCGCCCCGGACCGTGGACACGACACAGGAGTTGGCCGCGTTCCTGCGGACCCGACGCGAGCGCCTGGACCCGCAGGACTTCGGACTGCCCTCACGCCGGCGGTCCCGGCGGACCCCGGGGCTGCGCCGCGAAGAGGTCGCCGAACTGGCCGGGGTCAGCATCGACTACATCGTGCGGCTGGAACAGGCCCGCGGCCTTCGGCCCTCCGGGGACGTGGTGGAGGCCCTGGCCCGGGCCCTGCGGCTGACCCCCGACGAACGCGCCTACCTCTTCGACCTGACCCGGCATCGCCGCCGCGCAGCCGAAGGAACCACCGGCACCGCGGCGCCGCAGCTGGCCCGGCTGGTCGCGGACCTGTCGCCCCTGCCGGCCATGCTGATGAACCACCGCTACGACATCCTGGCATGGAACGGCGCCATGGCGAGGCTGCTGCTGGACTTCGGCGCCCTGCCGCCGTCGCACCGCAACGCGATGTGGCTGTGCCTGCTGCACCCGCGGATCAGCGCGTGCTACGCCGACCGCGATCGCGTCGTGCGCGAGGGCGTCGCCCACCTGCGTGCCGCGTGGGCCGCGCACCCCGAGGACGCGGCGCTGACCGACCTCATCACCGGGTTCATCACCCACGACGAGGAATTCGCGCGCCTGTGGGCCGAGGGCGACGTCAAGGTGAACGGCCGGGGGCAGAAGGTGATGCGGCATCCGGACGCCGGTGAGATCGCCCTGCACTTCGAGGTGCTCATGCCACTCCAGGACACGGACCAGCGGCTGATGATCTGCCGCGCCGCGGACGACGCGAGCCAAGCGGCGCTGGACCGCCTGCGGTAGTTCCGGCCACCGGCGATCCGTTGCGGCACAGGCCGGGCGGGCTCTCGCGGGAGTTGCGTGGAGCACATCCGGCACGTCACCCGCCCGATGTTGTGTACATTCTGTAAGGGCGGGCGCAGTCGTCGCGGGAGAGACGGCCCCGGGTGTGCTGGACCCCGTACTCGGAGCCAGATCCCGCGTTTGACGGGACGGAAGGTGGAGGCAGGGTGGCGGCGCCACAGTCATGGGCCGGCGGCATGTCCGCGTCCGCGAGTACCTCCGCCGCGGAGGCCTGGCAGTGGCGGGAACCGTCCGTGCTCCTGATCGAAGACGACCCGGGCGACGCCCTGCTGGTCGAGGAACTCGTCGCCGACAGCGCGTTGAAGATGCGCCTGCGCTGGGTCCGGTCCATGGCCGAGGCACGCGAGGTGCTGCTCACGGAGGCGCCGGACTGTGTGCTCCTCGACCTCCACCTGCCGGACGCCCACGGGCTCGAGGCCGTGTCGATGGTCCACGCCCTGGCCGACCAGGTCGCCGTCGTGGTGCTCACCGGCCTGGCCGAGGACGAGACCGGCCTCGCCGCCCTCATGGCGGGCGCGCAGGACTACCTGGTCAAGGGCCGCGTCGAGCCGGAACTGTTCGGCAGGGCCGTGCGGTACGCGATCCAGCGCAAGGAGGCCGAGCAGGCCGCGGCGGCGCTGCAGGCCAGCCAGATGCACGCCCGGGAGAACGCCCGGCTGGAGAGGGGCCTGCTGCCCCGCCCGCTGCTGCACGGCTCCGGCGTGGACGTCGTGGCCCGCTACCGGCCCGGCCGTGCCCAGGCGCTGCTCGGCGGAGACTTCTACGACATCGTCCAGAGCCCCGACGGAACCGTGCACGCCGTCGTCGGTGACGTCTCCGGGCACGGCCCCGACGAGGCCGCCCTGGGCGTCGCGCTGCGCATAGCCTGGCGCACCCTGGTGCTCAGCGGTGTCACCGGCCCCGAGCAGATCGGCCGCCTGGAGGAGATCCTCGTCGCCGAGCGAGCCCGCACCGAAGTCTTCGCCACGCTGACCAGCCTCATCCTCCCGCCGGGCGCACCCTGCGCACGGATGGTGCGGGCCGGGCACCCGGGCCTGCTGCTGCGCACCGACGACGGCGACGTACGGTGGGTCGAGGTCGCCGGGGGACCGGCCCTGGGCGTGGTGCCGGGCCTGGCCCGCTGGCCCGTCCAGGAACTGCCCCTCCCCCCGGGAGCGGCACTGGTGCTCTTCACCGACGGACTCTTCGAGGGGTACGTCGGCCAGGGCAGGGAGCGGCTCGGTGAGGAAGGGCTGCTCCGGCTCGCGAAGGAGGCGGCCCGGCTGGCCCCGGAGCCGTTCGTCGACGGTCTGATCGGCCGGGCCGAGGACCTCGCCGAGGAGCAGGGCGGCCTCGCCGACGACGTGGCCGTGCTGCACCTGCGCTGGAACGCGCGGCAGGAGAACGAGAACAAGGGTGGAGACGAAGGCAGTGGCTGACGAGACACGGCGGCCGCCAGGCGGCGGCCGGCTGACGGTCCAGGGCTGGTTTCAGCTCGTACTCGGCCTCATGGTCCTCATCGTGGTGGTGGGCGCCGTGGTCGGCGCCCGGGTGCAGGGGCGCACCACGGACCTCACCGACCAGCTCACCGACCGCGTCCAGCCGGCCCAGACCGAGGCGTACCGGCTGCAGGCAGCCCTGGTCAACCAGGAGACGGGCGTACGCGGCTACGCCATCGCCGCCGACCGGCAGTTCCTCACCCCCTACGAGCAGGGCAGGAAGGACGAGGCCCGGGCCGCGGCCCGGCTGCGCACGCTCATCGGGGACCAGCCCGTGCTCCTGGCGGACCTGCAGAAGGTCCAGCGGCAGGCGGCCGAATGGCGGCGCGTCTACGCCACCCCCCTCGTGGACGGCGTCACGCCCGGTGAACCCAGGACCGTCGACCAGACGACCGCCGGGCGGGGCAAGAAGGTCTTCGACGCGATGCGCGTCGGCTGGAACCAGCAGAACCGCGACCTCGCCGACGCCGTCGAGGACGGCAAGGCCGACCTGGCCGACGCCCGCACGCTGCGCAACCTGACCTTCGGCGTCATGGTGGCGGCCTTCCTGCTGGCCGGTGCGGCGCTGGCGATCGTGGTGCGCCTGCTGGTGGCGCGCCCCCTCCAGAAGCTGCGCGAGGCCTCGCGGAAGGTGGCGGGCGGTGAGTTCGAGCACTCCATCCCAGCCGAAGGCCCGGCCGACCTCACGGCCGTGGCACGGGACGTCGAGGACATGCGGCAGCGGATCGTGGCCGAACTCGACGCGTCCCGACGGCAGCAGGGCGTCCTGCGCCGCCAGGCCGCCGACCTGGACGAACAGGCCGTCGAACTCCGCCGCTCGAACGCCGAACTGGAGCAGTTCGCCTACGTCGCCTCCCACGACCTCCAGGAGCCCCTGCGCAAGGTCGCCTCCTTCTGCCAGCTGCTGGAGAAGCGGTACGGAGACAAACTCGACGACCGGGGCCTCCAGTACATCGACTTCGCCGTCGACGGCGCCAAGCGCATGCAGGTCCTCATCAACGACCTGCTCACCTTCTCCCGGGTGGGCCGGCTCAACGACGCCGCTGTGGAGTGCGGCCTCGACGAGTTCCTGTCCAAGGCGCTGACCAACCTCGACACGGTCATCACCGAGACCGGCGCGCAGGTCGAACGCCCCGAGGAACTGCCCCGGGTCGTCGGCGATCCGACCCTGCTGGTCATGCTCTGGCAGAACCTGGTCGGCAACGCCGTCAAGTTCCGCGACCCCGACCGGGCCCCCCGGATCCGGATCACCTGCGACGAGGATCCCGACACCCCCGGGGTGTGGCGGTTCTGCGTCACCGACAACGGGATCGGCATCCCGCAGGAGTTCGCCGAGAAGGTGTTCGTGATCTTCCAGCGGCTGCACAGCCGGGACTCGTACGGTGGCACGGGCATCGGCCTGGCGCTGTGCAAGAAGATCGTCGAACACCACGGCGGGCGCATCTGGATCGACACCGCCCACACGGGCGGTACCCGCTTCTGCTTCACCCTGCCGTCCGTCGTGAACGACAACGGCGACATCGACTCCCGCACCGAGGAAAAGGCCCTGGCATGACGACACCCGCCACCCCCATCGACGTCCTCCTCGTCGAGGACGACCCGGGCGACGAGCTGATGACGCGCGAGGCGTTCGAGGACAACAAGATCGGCAACACCCTGCACGTGGTCCGGGACGGCGAGGAGGCGCTCGACTTCCTCTACCGTCGCGCCGGCCACGCCGAGGCCCCTCGGCCGGACCTGATCCTGCTCGACCTCAACCTGCCCAAGTACGACGGCCGGCAGGTCCTGGAGAAGATCAAGTCCGATCCCGAGCTGAGCGACATCCCGGTCGTCGTCCTGACCACCTCGGCGGCCGAGGAGGACATCCTGCGCAGCTACAAGCTGCACGCCAACGCCTACGTCACCAAGCCGGTCGACCTGGACCAGTTCATCGCCGCGGTCCGCCAGATCGACGACTTCTTCGTCCAGGTGGTACGCCTGCCCCGACGCGGCCTCTGACCGAGCGGGGAGGGTCCCCTCACGGACCCTCCGCGCCGAACAGGGCCTTCGCGAGCGGGTCCGCGCCCAGGAACGCCGTCAGTTCGGCACGGTCGGGTGCGGTGGCCGGGCCCCGGCGGCCCACCGCGAAGGCGGCCGCCGCGTTGGCGCCGCGGGCGGCCGTCAGCGGGTCGTGGCCCTGGGCGAGCAGGGCCAGGAACGAACCGACGTGGGCGTCTCCCGCCCCGTTGCTGTCGACCGCGTCGACGGGGAACCCCGGCACGTGGACCGGCTCCTGGCCGGGCAGCGCCAGCCGGCAGCCGTCCTTGTCGGCCCGCACGAGCACGCCCGCCGACGGAGCCAGGCGCTCCCGCAGGGATGCCACCGCGGCCCCCGGATCCTCGTGTCCGGAGAGCAGGCCGGCCTCGCGCGTGTTGAGGCTGAGCCAGTCCGCGCGGGCGAGGACGGGCGAGAGGACGGCCTCGGGAATGTCGGCCACCAGGGGCGCCGGGTCGAGGCAGAGCGTGATGCCCGCCGGGAGCCCGGACGCGAAGGCGGACAGCAGGGGGCCGTTGGCCGGCAGCACCAGGCCGTAGCCGGAGAGCTGCACCAGGTCCCCGGGGCGCAGCCGCCCCGCGACCGCCTCGATGTCCGAGGGCCGCAGCGTGGCCTCGACACCGAAGCTGGTGACGAAGGTGCGCTCGCCGCCGCTGTCGATCAGGGCGACGGTGAAGCCGGTGTCGGCCTCCGTACGGGCGGGAAGCAGGGTGCCGATGTCCTCGGCGGCGAGCGCCTCGCGTACGAGATCGCCGTACGGGCCGGTGCCGTGCAGCCCGGCGAACACCGCCTCCGTGCCGAGCCGACGGGCCGCGACCAGGGTGTTGAACCCGCCGCCGACGGTCGTCCCGCTGCGTGTGCCGATGACGTCCCCGCCGCGTTCCGGCAGCGCGGGCACCTCGATCACGAGGTCGGCGATCACATTCCCGGCGAGGACGAGACGGCCGGTCATCGTCCGGCCTCCTGGAGGGCGGAGGGCACGGTCGGGTCCCCGCCGCCCGCGGCGGAGCGGGTGCCGCGGTCGAACAGCGCGTACACGGCGGCGCCGACCGCCATGGCGATCGCCCAGCCGAGCCCGTTCCGGCCGAACCAGGTGTCGGAGAGCGGACCCGCGAACCAGACGTCCGCCTCACCGGTCGCGGCCTTGGTGAAGAGCAGCCCGGCCACGATGGCGGCGACCCAGCCCAGGACGGCGGGCAGCCGGAAGCCGCCCGAGTACCAGTATCGGCTTGTCGATGTGGTGTCCATCAGCGCCTCCGGGTCGTAGGCGCGCCCGCGCAGCGAGTCGACCGCGATCACTCCGATCCAGGCCGAGATGGGAACGGCGAGCAGGGTCAGGAACGTCGAGAAGGGCCCGTAGAAGTCGTCGGCGATCAGCATGAAGTAGATGCCGCCGGCGAACATCAGCACCACGTCGAGGGCGACGGCGGCGGCCCGCGGCACCCGGAGCCCCAGGGTGATCATCGTCAGCCCGGCGGAGTAGGTGGAGAGGTGGTTCGACATCAGCAGCCCGCCGAAGGCCGCGACGAGATAGGGGATCGCCATCCAGGAGGGCAGCATCGCGTTGATCGCCGCCACCGGGTCGGAGGAGGTGGCGAGCGTGGGATCGCCCGCCGAGAGCAGCGAACCGAGGGAGATCAGCAGGACCAGGGGGATGCCCGCGCCGAAGGCGGAGGCCCCGATGAGCCGCCGGCCGGGGACCGACCGTGGGAGGTATCGGGCGTAGTCGGCACCGGCGTTGGCCCAGCCGATGCCGGTGCCCGCGGCGATGAAGCCGATCCCCGCGATCACCCCGCTGGCCGGACCCGCCGGGGTGCCGAGGACCTCGGACCAGTCGACGGTGGCGACCAGGAAGCCCATCACGACCAGGTTGAGCGCGCCGAAGACGACCGTGGCCCACTTGTTGATCCACATGATGGTGGCATGGCCGAGGCCGCTGATCAGCAGCGTGCAGCTGATGAAGACCAGCAGGCACACCAGCGTCAGCACGGTGTTGCGGCCCACCCCGAAGGCGGTGTGCAGCATGGCCAGCAGCGCGTACGCCGCGGTCGTGGTGGTGATGGTCTCCCAGCCGACCCGGCTGAGCCACGTGATGAGGGTCGGACCGGCGTTGCCCCGCTGTCCGAAGACCGCCCGGGAGAGGGTGAGCGCGGGCGCCCCGCCCTTCTTGCCGGCCAGACTCAGGGCTCCCACCAGCGCGAAGGAGCCGAAGGAACCGACGGCGGCGACGAGGGCCGCCTGCCAGATGTTCAGGCCGCGGAAGGCGACGAGAGTCGCGCCGAGAGGGAGCCCGAGGATGCTGATGTTGGCCGCGAACCAGGTCCAGAACATCTGACCGGCCTGGCCGTGCCGCTCGTGGTCGGGGACCGGCTCGATCCCACGGGTCTCAATGGCGCCGACGCGATCGTTCGTCTTCGAAGCGGTCATGACGGAACCTCCTTGCTGGTGCGGAGGGGCGGGGCGTGCTCGGCGGCTCAGCGGAGTGCGAGCAGCCGTGTGGTCAGGGTTTCGAGTTCCAGGGAGTTGACGGACCGCAGCGTGTCCACGGCCTCGGCGGGCAGCCCGGAGAGCCCGGCGACGGACCCGGCGACGGCACCGGCGATCGCGCCGATGGTGTCACTGTCGCCGCCGAGGTTGGCGGCGAGCAGGGCGGCCTGCCAGGGATCTCCGTCGGCCACCGCCAGGACCGCGAACGCGGCGGGCACCGACTCCTGGCTCGCGACGCTGGTGCCGACGAGCGCGACGATCCGGTCCAGCGCCTCGGCCTCCGGGAGATCCCGTACGAGATCCCGCGCCCAGGTGATCCGGGCGGCGAT
Organism: Streptomyces sp. NPDC107500; assembly: GCF_055582785.1. Lineage (NCBI taxonomy): Bacteria > Bacillati > Actinomycetota > Actinomycetes > Kitasatosporales > Streptomycetaceae > Streptomyces > Streptomyces sp. NPDC107500. The sequence goes on along the minus strand of NZ_JBVJPF010000004.1, from coordinate 104,944 downwards.
GTCGGCCCCGGCGACCCAGTGGCCGCGCCGGGCACCGGCCCGGGCCGCGGCCACCGCGGCGGCGACGGCGTCGTCCAGCGAGCCGCCGCCGACACCCGTGCTGACGGCGGCGGCGACGGCGGCCGCGCCCGCGATGCCGAGCCCGGTGTCGTGGGTGACCTGGCAGGACTCCACGACATGGTCGAGGAAGACGTCCAGCGGCTGGACGTCGAAGGCGATGCCGACCGGGGTGACGCGCATGGCCGCGCCGTTCGTCGTGCCGTTCCGGCCCGCCTCCCGCGCGGGAACACCGGCGGCCACCGCGTCCAGGGCGGCCTTGGTGGAGGGGCCGAGGAGGTCGAAGGAGCCCTTGGCCTTCATCTCCTTCTCCCAGTCGAGCAGGTCGTGGGCCAGGCGCAGCGGGTCGATCCGGCCGCGTCCCTCGGCGATGAGGCGGCCGACGATGACGGCCTGGTCGGTGTCGTCGGTGACGGAGCCGGCCGGCATGCCGGCGCTGACCGGGTTGTCGGGCAGCGCGGGCCGGAAGCCGGTGAGCCTGCCGTAGACCCGGACGACGTCCTCCCGGGACATCACCTGGGTGGGCATGCCGAGAGCGTCGCCGAGGGCGAGTCCGTAATAGGCGCCGAGGGCGCGGTCGAGTCGGTCGGTCACGGTCGGCCTCCCTGGCCCGAGCGCACGTGCAGTTCGAATTTGGCGGGATCCAGCAGGCTGGTGACCTGCTCGACGACGGAGCCGTCGCCCGCCCGGTACACCTGGGTGAGCCGCAGGAAGGACTCGCCGGGCGAGCGGCGCAGCACAGCGGCGTCCGCCGCGTCGAGCCCGCGCACCGACACCACACCCTCGCCGGAGACGGTGACCCGGCCCGCGGCGACCAGCGCCCGGCTCAGCGAGCCGTCGACGAGGCCGCGTTCGGGCAGCCCGGCCAGGTCTCCCGTGGCCGGGACCCTGCTGCGCTCCAGCGACACGCCCCGTCCGTCGGCGAGTCGTCTCACCCGGTCCAGCGCGATGAACGCACGGGAGTCCATTCCGAGTTCGGCGGCCAACTCCTGGTCGTCGACCTCCTCGAAGCGCAGGGTCTCGGACGTGAGTTCCGTGCCCTGCTCGGCGAGGGCCTTGGTCCAGCCGAGCCGGTTGTCGATCGGTGTCCCCTCGAAGGTGACGAAGGAGCCGATCCCGGCGTGGGTGGCGATGAGCCCTTCCTCCCCGAGGGCTTGCAGCGCCTGCCGCAGAGTGGTGCGGCTGACCCCGAAGCGCTGGGTGAGTGCGTGCTCCCCGGGGAGCCTGCTCCCGTCGGAGTGGACTCCGGCCCTGATCTCGTCGGAGAGGACACGGACGATGCGATGGTGTTTGTGTACCTGTCCAGGCATGTCCAAACAGTAAATGAACAAGTCTGGTCAGGTCCATAGCCGGCCGAGGATTTCCCGAACCGCGCGATCACGCGGAACCGGGCGTGCTAGATTCCCCACTTGAACATGGTTCCCATTATCGAAAGAAAGCGAAGGTAGGCCACGTGCCTCCGCCCTCGACACCCATACCGACGGCGCGCGCCGACGCGTTCACCGCGGCCGAGGCGCCCGCACCCCCACCCGCGGCGGGAGGCGGCGGCCGGCTCGCCACCCGCACGGGACTGCTGCTGGCCTGCGGCGGGTTGACCGCCCTCCTGCTCGCCTCGGTCGTCGTGGCCATCGGGCTGGGACCCGCGGTCATCACCCCGGGGGAGACCGCCCGTCACCTGTGGGCGGCGCTTAGCGGCGGGGGCATCGGCCGGGACGAGGTGACGACGTACCAGATCATCTGGCAGATCCGCACCCCACGCGTGCTGCTGGCGGCCCTGGTCGGGGCCGGGCTCAGCGCGGTCGGCGTGGCGATCCAGGCCATGGTGCGCAACGCGCTGGCCGACCCCTTCGTCCTCGGTGTCTCGTCGGGCGCCTCCGTCGGCGCCGTCGCCGTCACGGTCACGGGCGGGCTGGCGGCCCTCGGCATCTACGCCGTCTCCGCCGGAGCCTTCGTCGGCGCGCTCGCCGCCTCGCTGCTGGTGTACGCCGCGTCCGCCAGCGGGGGAGCGCTTTCCCCGCTGCGCCTCGTCCTGACCGGCGTGGCCATGTCGCTCGGTTTCCAGGCCGTGATGAGCCTGATCGTCTACTTCGCGCCGGACAGTGAGGCGACCAGCATGGTCCTGTACTGGACCATGGGCAGCTTCGGCGCCGCGACCTGGGGCTCGCTGCCCGTCGTGGCGGTGGTGGTCACGACCGGGATCCTGGTCCTCCACCGGTACGGGCGGGTGATGGACGTCCTCGCCCTCGGCGACGAGACCGCGGCGAGCCTGGGCGTCGGCCCGGACCGGCACCGCAGAGCCATGCTGCTCCTCGTCTCCCTCGTCACCGGCGTCATGGTCGCCGTCAGCGGTGCCATCGCGTTCATCGGACTCGTCATGCCGCACGTGGTGCGCATGCTCGTCGGCGCCACCCACGCCCGCGTCCTCGCCGTGGCACCGCTGGCCGGAGCCATCTTCATGGTGTGGGTCGACCTCGCGGCCCGGACCGTGGTCGCCCCCCGGGAGCTGCCGCTCGGCGTCATCACCGCACTCGTGGGCGTCCCCGTCTTCATCGCCCTGATGCGCCGCAAGGGCTATACGTTCGGGGGGCGTTGACATGGATCTCAGGCTCGACGGACTCTCCGTCGTGACCGACGGCAAGAGCCTCGTGCGCGGCCTGTCCCTGGACGTGCCGGACGGGCAGGTCGTGGGTTTGGTGGGCCCGAACGGCAGTGGCAAGTCCACCGCGCTGCGGTGCGTGTACCGGGCCCTGCGTCCCAGCTCCGGAACCATCTGGGTGGGCGAGCGGGACCTGGCGCGGCTGCCGCTCCGCCGGAGCGCGCGCACCATCGCGGCGACGACCCAGGACGGGGCCGTCGACTTCGACTTCACGGTCGAGGAGGTCGTCGCACTCGGTCGCGCTCCCCATCTCCGGGGGAACCAGGCGCTCAGTGGCCGGGAGCGCGAACTGTGCGAGCGCGCGATGCGCCGGCTCGACATCGATCACCTCGCGCAGCGGGGAGTCCTGACCCTGTCGGGCGGCGAGCGGCAGCGCGTCCTCCTGGCCCGCGCTCTCGTGCAGGAGCCGAGCATCCTGGTCCTGGACGAACCGACCAACCACCTCGACGTCCGCCACCAGGTCGAACTGCTCTCGCTGCTGCGCGGGTCCGGCCTCACCGTCCTCGTCGTCCTGCACGACCTCAACCTGGCCGCGGCGGCCTGCGACCGCCTCGGCGTGCTGGCGCGGGGCCGCCTCGTCGCCTCGGGCACGCCCGCGGACGTCCTCACGACCGAACTGGTCGGCGACGTCTTCGGGGTGACGGCCAGCGTCGTCCCGCACCCGCTCACGGGCGGTCCCCAACTCCTCTACTCGCTCGGCTCATCCCGGTGAAAGGCGCCTCACGACATGCGTAGAACTCCCTTCCCCGCCCCGGCACGGCAGCACGTGGCTCTCGGGTCCGCCCTCGCGGCGGCGCTCGTGCTCGGCGGCTGCGGCGCCGAGGTCGAACCGGACGCCAAGGCGTCCGCCGAGGTCACCGTCAAGCGCTGCGGTGAGCCGGTGCGGTACAAGGTCCCCGAGCGGGCCGTCGCCTACGAAGCCGGCAGCGCGGACAAGCTGTTCGCCCTCGGCCTGACCGATCACGTGCACGGCTACGTGATGCCCCCGGCCAACCCGCCGGTGAGCGAGTCCCCGTATGCGTCCGAGTACGCCAAGGTGAAGATGCTCAGCGACGACCTGCTCAACAAGGAGGTCGTCGTCGAGGCCGAGTCCGACTTCGTCGTCGCGGGCTGGAACTCCGGATTCAAGGACGAGCGGGGCATCACGCCGGCCATCCTGGACAAGCTCGGCATCCAGAGCTTCATGCACACCGAAAGCTGCTTCAACTATCCCGGGTATCCGGAGAAGGTCACCCCCTTCGAAGCCCTCTACACCGACCTCGAACGGCTGGGCAGGATCTTCCGGGTCGAGGACAAGGCGAAGACGGTGGTCGACGGTCTCAAAGAGCGCGTCGAGGCCGTCGAGGCCAAGGCTCCGGCGGGCGACCCGGTTCCCGTCTTCCTCTACGACTCCGGAACCGACCAGCCGTTCACCGCGGGCAATCAGGTCCCGCCCAACGACATCATCAAGTCGGCCGGCGGCAAGAACGTCTTCGACGGACTCGACGAGCGCTGGACCCAGGTCAACTGGGAGTCGGTCGCCGCATCGGAGCCGGAGGTCGTCGTCATCCTCGACTACGGCGACCTGCCGGCGGAGAAGAAGATCGACTTTCTGAAGAAGTCTCCCCACACCAAGGGACTCCCCGCCGTGCGGAAGAACAACTTCTTCGTCCTCGACTACAACGAGGGCATCAGCGGGCCCCGCAACATCGACGGTCTGGAGAAGTTCGGCGCGTACCTGCGCCGGCTCGCGGACTGACCGGGCGATGCCGTACGGCACCGGCGAGGTGCCGTACGGCAGTCGCGCGTCGGTCAGTCCCGCACCAGCACCGGCATCCGCGCCGGAGCCTCGAACGCGGCCGCGCTGCCGAAGTTGCCCTCGACCTCGGACTTCTCCGCCGCGTTCGGGTACGGGTTGGTGCAGGCGACGCCCGCCGTGGAGCCCGACATCAGGCTGGAGCACGGCCCGGGTTTGCGGTCCGGCAGCCCCAGGATGTGGCCGAGTTCGTGGGACGAGATGCGCACCGTGTTGTAGCCCTGGTCCACCGCCTGGCGTCCTATGTAGACCGTGCCGTTGCCCAGTGAGGTGGTGTAGGCGCGCGGCCAGCCGTTGTCGGCCAGGATGCGGATGTTGGCCCGCTGCCCGGACGCGGCCGGGCGCATCTCCACGCCCTCGACGCTCTCGTTCCATATGGCCGCGCCCCGGTCGACGGCCGACCGGAACTCCGCGGAGCCGCTCGCGTCGTAGGTGAGCACCGTGGCCGCGGCCAGGGACCTGGCGGTGCCGTTCGGGGCGTCGGCGGCCACGGCCTGGCCGCTCAGCAGGGGCATGGACATCAGCAGGGCTGCGGCGATACCGCCGGTCAGCGTACGGACGTGCATGTTCGACCTCCTTGTGGGGGTAGGAGTCGTGCTCATGACATCACCAGCGTCCCTGCCCGCTCGACCCGGCGGTCAATCCGCTATTCCGCCCGGCGTCGAACAACCGCGCTGATAGCGTGGCGCCTTGAGCGAGGGGGAGTGGGGGCACATGGCTTCGGCCGAGTTTCTGATCGGCGGGGATCTGCGGGTACGGCGGCTCGGATTCGGGGCCATGCACCTGCCGACGGACCCGGAGCCGGCCCGCAAGGCTTCCCTCGCGGTCACCCGGCGGGCCGTGGAGCTGGGCGTCACCCTGATCGACACCGCGTACATGTACGGCGGCGGAGCCAACGAGGAACTCCTGGCCGAGGCCCTCCACCCCTATCCCGACGAGCTGCTGATCACCACCAAGGTCGGCGTCGCCCGCTCGGGCCCCGACGACAAGTGGCGGCTCGACGGCCGGCCGGCGGTCCTGCGCGACCAGGTCGAGCAGGCCCTGCGCCGACTGCGCGTCGAGCGGATCGAGTTGCTCCAGCTCCACCGGATCGACCCCGAGACCCCGCTCGCCGACCAGGTCGGCACGCTCCGGGAACTGCGGGACGAGGGGAAGATCGGCCGGATCGGACTGTCCGAGGTCACCGTGGGCGAACTCGAACAGGCCCGGCGGATCGTCGACATCGCGAGCGTGCAGAACCGCTACAACCTGCTCGATCGCGAGCACGAGCCGGTGCTGGCGGCCTGCGAGGCGGCGGGGATCGCGTTCCTGCCCTGGCGCCCCGTCGCCTGGGGAGAGTCGGGGCAGCGGGCCGAGGTCGCCGCCGTGGCCGCCGAAGTCGACGCCACCCCCACACAGCTTGCCCTGGCCTGGCTCCTCGGCCACTCGCCGGTCGTCCTCCCGATCCCGGGCACCGCCCGGATCGACCACCTGGAGGAGAACCTCGGCGCCGAGAACCTCCACCTCTCCCAGGCCCATCGCGATCGACTCGACCGCCTCGCAGACGTTCGGAGCCAGGGAACGGCCCGGTAGCGCCACCGGCGTGGAAGCCGAGTGACAGAAGTGGCGTGCATTGGTCTAGGCCTGGGCGCTCCGAGCTCGTATGGTCGGCGGTGGCCGGCGGCACGACCTTCCCCCACCCGAGTTGCGAGCCGGCTCGGACGACGCCCCACGACCGCGACCCCGAGCAGCCGGGTGAACTCCCCCCACTCACCGCCTCCGGGAGGCCATGGTGAAAGTTCGCACCAGATTGTCGGCGATCATCGGCACGCTCGGTCTCGTCGGATCCCTGGCCCTGGCCACGGCGTACGCCGACGAGCCCGCCACCGGCGCGAGCGCGCCGCAGGTCGCGCTGACGGAGGTGGCCCGGGCCACGAACCCGACCGCCGGTGCCGCGGGACCCGGCGACACGGTCTGGATCGCCGAACGCGCGGGAAAGGTCCGGGTCCTGAACGACTCCGGACTCGGCGAACCCGTCCTCGACATCTCCGACGAGACCACCACCGACGGCGAACGCGGCCTGCTCGGTGTGACGTTCGACAAGGACTTCGCGCACTTCTACATCTCCTACACCGACCTCCAGGGCACCAGCACCATCGACGAGTTCGCCGTCAAGGACGGGACGATCCAGGAGGACACCCGGCGCACGGTCCTGACCCAGCAGCAGCCCGAGTCGAACCACAACGGCGGCGACATCACGTTCGGTCCCGACGGCTACCTCTACATCGCGTTCGGTGACGGCGGAGGCGGCGGCGACCCCGACGGCAACGGGCAGAAGCTCGACACCCTGCTCGGCAAGCTGCTCCGGATCGACCCGCGGGGCGGCACCCCGTACGCCGTCCCGGAGGACAACCCCTTCGTCGGCGACCCCGACGCCAGGAGCGAGATCTGGTCGTACGGTCTGCGCAACCCGTGGCGGTTCTCTTTCGACGCCGGCTCCGGCGACCTGCTGATCGCCGACGTCGGCCAGAGCGAGTGGGAGGAGATCGACTGGGCGCCCGCGGACAGCAAGGGCGGCGAGAACTACGGCTGGGCACAGATGGAGGGCACCCACCCCTTCCGCGGCGGCACCGAGCCCGCGAACCACGTCCCGCCGATCCACGAGTACGACCGCAACGGCCTCGGCTGCTCGGTCACCGGCGGCTACGTCTACCGCGGCCAGGCCGTCGCGGACCTCGCGGGCCAGTACGTCTACAGCGACTACTGCGACGGCACCCTGCGCTCCCTGGAGATCGAGAACGGCAAGGTGACCGCGGAGCACGATCTCGGTGTGAACGGCGGAGAGGTCGTCTCCTTCGCCCAGGACACCGACGGCGAGCTGTACGCCCTGGCCATCGGCGGCACGGTCTGGCGAGTCGACCCGGCGTGACATAAGGGATTGACGGAGCGCCGGAAGGGCCGCACTTCGCAAGGGTAGGGTGGATGAGTGACCCTCATCGTGCGGCCCGACCGCGTCGTCCGACGCCCCCGTTGAGTGGGCGCGCCTGTGAGCGGTGCGCGGGAGCGCGCGGTGCTTCCGGCGGGCCCGCGCGTGTGGTGGGGGGCGATCGCGGCCCTCGCCGCTCTGGTGGCCGTCGCGCTCGGGATTCTCTACGGCGGTGCCGACGGGCCCGGGGCGGTCGACGCGCGGGTCGGTGCGGCGGCGGACGGTGCGGGGGCGTCGTGGCGGAACGTCGCCCTGGCCACGGATTTCCTGGGGGAGCCCGGGGGAGCGGCGATGCTGGTGGGGGCCGCTGCGGCGGTCGCCCTGCTGCTTCGGTGGCCTCGTGCGGCGTTGTTCGTCGTGGCCGGTCCCGGCCTGGCCGTGGTCGCGACGAAGCTTCTCAAGCCCTTGGTGGGACGCACCATCCACGACGGTCACCTCTCCTACCCGAGTGGGCACACCGCCTTCCTCACCGCGTTCGCCCTCGCGGTGGCGCTGCTCGTGACCGGCCGGCTCCGGCCCGGCGGCGCGGCCGGCCCGTCGCTCGTGCTCGCCACGGCGACGGCGGCCGGCGCCGCGATGGGCTGGGCACAGGTCACCCTGGGCGCGCACTACCCGACGGACGCGCTCGGCGGCTGGTGCACCGCGCTGGCGGTGACACCGGCCACCGCGTGGCTGGTCGACCGGACCGCCGCCAGGCAGGCCGGCCGGATGTCCGACGCCCCTCAGCCGGAGCGCCGCTGACGCCGAGTCACACCGAGCGCCGGAACACCGGCTTCACCGGTCGTCCTCCCGTCCACGGGGTGGGATCACCCGCGTCCAGTGCCTTCCGGTACACCGCACACGCCTGCGCCACCACGTCGACGGTGTGATCGATGTCGGCGTCACTGAGCGCGTCGCTAACCACGAACGACGGGGCCAGCACCCCGCCCGCCAGGAGCCGGCGCAGGAACAGGGTGCGGTACGGCTGCGACGGCCGGCCGTGCTCGTCGAGGGTGGCGAAGACCAGGTTGCTGGCCCGGCCCCGGACGACGACGTGGTCGGCCACGCCCATGCCGGCCGCGGCGTCGCGGACACCGGCGGCGAGCCGCTCGCCGAGCGCGTGCAGCCGCGCGGTGACGCCCTCCTCGACGTAGGTGCTCTGCACCGCCATCGCGGCCGCCAGCGAGTGCGTTTCGGCCCCGTGCGTGGTGGACAGCAGGAACACCCGGTCGCCGGAGTGACGCAGCCCGCCCCACTCCATCAGATCGCGGCGCCCGGCCAGCGCGGAGACGGCGCATCCGTTGCCCAGCGCCTTGCCGAAGGTGGACAGGTCGGGGACGACGCCGTACAGGCCCTGGGCGCCCGCCTCGGACCAGCGGAAGCCGGTGATCATCTCGTCGAAGACCAGGACGCAGCCGTGCCGGTCGGCCAGTTCGCGCAGACCGGCGAGATACCCGGGCGGCGGCTCGGTGTGGGTGGCCGGTTCGAGGATGATGCAGGCGACCTCGTCCCGGTACCGGGTGAGCAGTTCCTCCGTGGCGGCCAGGTCGCCGTACGGGAACGCCACCGTGAGATCGGTGGTCGCCGCCGGAACACCGGCGGACATGGGCGTGGTGCCGATGAACCAGTCGTCGACGGAGTAGAAGGGATGGTCGCCGCAGATCGCGACTCGTGCGCGCCCGGTGACGGCGCGGGCGAGACGTACCGCGGCGGTCGTGACGTCGGAGCCGTTCTTCGCGAACTTCACCATCTCCGCGGTCGGCACGGTGGCCAGGAAGCGTTCCGCGGCCTCGACCTCCACGACGGACGGCCGGACGAAGTTGCTGCCGCGGTCGAGTTCGCGCCGTACCGCCTCGACCACGCGCGGGTGCGCGTGCCCGAGGCTCACCGACCGCAGGCCGGAGCCGTATTCGATGTAGCGGTTGCCGTCGACGTCCCACACATGGGCACCGCGGCCGTGGCTGATGACCGGGGCCAGGTCGTCGGGGTACTGGTCGTCGCCCTTGGCGTAGGTGTGCGCGCCCCCGGGAATCATGGCGTGCAGCCGCTCGTTGGCCTGCCGCGACCGGGGCAGCAGAAGGTCTTTGGACTCTTGGGTGTCCACGCGTAGTTCAGCCCTCTCTCTGCTTCAGGACCTCGGCGAGGCTCGGCGCCTCCCGGTCCCGCCGGGACATCGACATGGGCGGCAGCGGCCACGGGACGGCGAGTTCGGGGTCGTCGAAGGCGATCGTGACGTCCTCGGCCGGATCGTGCGGGCGGTCGATCCGGTAGGAGGTGTCGGCGGTCTCGGTCAACGCCTGGAAGCCGTGCGCGCACCCCGCCGGGATGTACAGGGTCGTCTGCGTCTCGCCGGACAGGTCGAAAGTGGCCACGTTGCGATAAGTCGGGGAGCCGGGCCGCAGGTCGACCACGACGTCGAAGATCCGCCCGTACGAGCACCGCACCAGCTTGGCCTCTCCGGCCCCCGAGCGCAGGTGCAGCCCGCGCAGCACGCCCCGGACCGAGCGGGACACGCTGTCCTGGACGAAGGCGTCCGGGTCGAGGCCCACCGAACGGACCACGTCGGCGTCGAAGGTGCGGCAGAAGAAGCCGCGTTCGTCGGCGTACGGCACCGGCTCGAAGAGGTACGCCCCGGTGATCTCCGGGACCGCGGTCGCCTTCATGAAGTCTCCTGTCGGGCGGGGGCGCCGGCGGTGCCGGTCGAGGGGAACAGGGTCGCGGTCAGGACGGTGAACTGCTGCTCCAGCCGCCGGACGGCGCCCTCGTTCCCCTCGGCGAGGGTCAGCCGCAGCTCCGCCGAGCGCTTCTCCAGCTCACGGAACTGTTCCAGCAGATGCTCGGCGTCGACCTCGCGGGCCGGGTGGCAGTACGGGGCCAGCCCCATGCGAGCCATCAGGGCGTCGCTCTTGGCCGAGTAGCTGAGCGCGAGCGTCGGCGTGCCGGCCTTCAGCGCGCAGACCAGGTTGTGGTACCGGGTCGCCACCACGGTGTCGGCGGCCGCAGTCTCCTTCATCAGGTCGGCGAGCGAGGCAGTCTCGGCGACGGTCACCAACGGCGAGTCCACCGCGTCGACGATCCCGTCGGCCACCGGCCGGTCGAGGCCGTCGCCGGTGATCAGCCGGACCGGTCTGCCCTCCGCGACGAGCGCCTCGACGAACCGGGTCGTCCCGTCGAGGTAGCGCCGGTGGATCTCGTCTGCCCTGGCCCGGTCGTCGTTGCTGCCATAGAAGGCCATGACACCGACGCAGACCGTGCCCGGCGGAGCCGGGGGCACGCTCGTCGTCGGTGTCGGCAGGGCGAACGCGAGGTCTTCGTGGACCTCGTCGCGCGAGGTGTCCACGCCCATCGCCCGCATCGCGTCACGCGACATGTCGTCCCGGAACGACCGGTACGCGGCCAGCCGTGCCGACCAGCGCGTCAGGACCCGGGTCGGCCGCCGGCCGATCGTGGCCGCGCCCACACCGACCAGCGCGACCCGGGTGCGGAGCAGCCGCCCGGTCGCGCAGAGCAGGAACAGCGAGTACGGGAAACCCCACGGCCGCAGTGGCAGCGTGGCCTCCAGGACGCCCGTGCCGGGCACGATCACCACGTCGTGCCGCCGCACCCAGACCGCGGTGCGGACGGCGTCGACGAGTTTGCCGAGCCCCTTGGCCGCGATCGCGCCGGCCCGCGACGCGGTCCGGTACTCGCCGCTGTACCAGTTCAGCCGCGTCGCGGGGATCCCGTACCGCCTCTCGACGTCCTCGGGGCCGCCGCACAGCGCGTCCACGACGGCCTCCGGGTGCTCCGCGCGGAGGAACCCGAGTGCCGCCTCCAGGGAGCCGTCGTTGCCGACGTTGCCGGAGCCGAACAGCCCGAACAGCCCGACGCGCACCGGCGTTCCGTGCCCAGCGGTCATGCCTTCCTCCCCTCGCGGCCGGCGACGAGCGCGTCGACGGAGACGGTGAGCCGGCCCGGGTCGACCGGCGCGCGGTCCTCGACCCGCTCACCGGCACCGGGCCGGACCCGGCTGGTCATCCACGCGGCGAGGTGGCGGTAGCACGCGCGCCGGTCCGCGGCCGACAACGGCGCCCGCCGGATCGCCGAGACGAAGCCCCAGACGTACTCGGCGAGCAGCCGGGGCGTCGGGTGCAGCGGGCCCGCCCGGCGCGGGTCCAGGTTGACGCACCGGGCGCGCTTGCCCGGGTTCGCCCGCTCGGCGCGGGTGGGGTGGTCGCGGCGGAAGTACAGCAGCTCCGGCACCTGGTGGAAGGGGCCGTGCAGGGTGATCTCGGCGACGAACGTGCGGTCCGCGTGGTGGTAGCTGTCGTGCGGCTTCACCCGGCGCAGCACGTCGGCCCGCATCACCCCGTAGAAGTCGTCGCCGCCCGGCTCGAACAGCAGACTGCGGAAGCGCTCCGGCGCGTGCGGCGAGTCGGTCGCGAGCCCGTACTCGTAGGGGACCTTCACCTCGCCGTCGCCGTCGACGACGGCCTGGCCGCTGTGCGCGAGGATCACGTCCGGCCGCTCGTCCAGCGCCTGCACGCAGCGCCGCAGCAGGTCCCGGGCGTACAGGTCGTCGTGCGAGGCCCATTTGAACAGCTCGCCCCGGCACTCGGTGAACACGTAGTTGTGGTTGGGCGCGGCGCCGATGTTCCTGGGCAGCCTGAGGTACCGGATCCGTGAGTCCCGCGCGGCGTACCGGCGGCAGATGTCCCGGGTGCCGTCGGTCGAGGCGTTGTCGGAGACGACCAGCTCGAAGTCCTCGTAGGTCTGGCCGAGCAGGGCGTCGAACGCCTCGGCGAGGTACTCCTCGCCGTTGTACACGGGCAGGCCGATGCTCAGCCGGGGATGGGCGGTCATGGCGTCCTCACTTCACGGATGGAATGGTGGTGGCGCTCGCGCAGGGCGGCCCGCAGTTGCAGCCACCAGACGGCGGAGCCGCAGGCGGCGGCGGTGGCGACGCCCCAGGCGGAACCGACCGTGCCGGCCGCGAAGGCACCACCGAGCCCTCCGCCGACGTAGCAGACGGAGGCGAACAGCTGGCAGCGCAGGCTGCGCCGGGCCGCGGCGAGCGCGCGCAGCCCGGCCGCCGCGCCGGTGCCGAGGCCGGCGCCCGCGACACCGAGCGTGACCGGCACGACGATCGCCGAGGCGCCGTACCAGACGTCACCGAGCACCAGCTCGCCGAGCCGGTCCGGGACCAGCAGCAGCGCCGCGCCCCAGAGCAGGGCGCCGACGGCCTGCCCGCCGCCCAGGAGGAGGCAGAACCTGCCCAGCCGCCGCGGGGCCTCCCGCAGTACCCGGGCCGCCTCCGCCACGGTGACCAGGGACAGCCCCATCAGGACCGCGAGGAAGGGGCCGAGCAGCAGTTCGGCTCCCCGGATCACCCCCACCGCGCCGACGCCGACGATCACGCCGAGCCCGTACGCCCGCAGCTGGCTGGAGCCGCTGACGCCGACATTCTCGACCAGGTACCGGTAGCCGAGGTCGCGGTGGTCGCGCAGCCAGTCGCGTGCCCCGGTGAACCTGGGCCGGATGCCGGACTGGAAGCAGCCGTACACGGCGGCCACCGCGGCGGACGTGCCCCACGCGACCACGAACGCGGTCACGCTGCCCACACGGGCCGCCACCACCATGGCGGGGACGAGCGCGACACCCCAGACGACGTCGTTCACGAACGCCTTGCGCCCCTGGCCGGCGGCGAAGAACGAGTACCGCCAGGCGTCCTGCAACAGCAGCCCCGGCAGCATGAGGCCGAGGCCGGCGAACGCGGGCCCCACGCGGCCGCCCATGCCCAGGCCGACCACCAGACACACCGCTCCGACGGCGGTACCGACGCCGAGCGCGGTGCCCGACGACCGGGCCACAGCCGCGCGCCACGACGCCTCCGGCACGCCGCTGAAGCGCACCACCAGCGGGTCGGTGGCCAGCCCGCGCGAGACGCTGAGCACCACGCCGTACGTCACCCAGGCCAGGCTGAACACGCCGAACGCGGTCAGCCCCAGCGAGCGGGCCACGTAGATCCCCACCGCGAAGTTGGAGATGCTGGAGGCCGCCTGGTCGGCCAGTCCCCAGGACAGCCGGCCGGCCATGCCCGCCATGGCCCGCGTGCCGCTGCGCCGGGGTCCGGCCTCGTCCGCCGAGGCCGTCGTCGTCTTCTTCCCTCCGGTGGTCATGGGCGTCATGCCTTGAGCAGCCCTGCGCCGTGCAGGGCGTCGGCCGCGTCGGCGACCGTGTCGAACGGGAGCCCGGACCGCTCGGCGATGTCCAGCAGACCGTGCTCGCCGTCGGAGAGGCTGAGCACCCAGAGCATGGCCATCTGGGCCTGCTTGGCATCGCTGCGGCCGCCGAGCGAGTCGTACAACCCCCGCCGCCCCAGCTGCGGTTCGCCGTAGGGGCTGAGGTTGACGTACCGCCGGTCGCGGTCCAGCACGGCGAACGCCTCGCGGCAGACGGCGAGCGTGTCCTCCATCGCCCGGGGGGAGACGAAGTCCAGGTTGTCCGCCGAGGTGTGGTATTCGGGGTAGCCGGCGTACGGGGTGCGGGTGAGCGAGCCCACGCCGAGGTCGAAGCCGGGCGAGCAGAACTGGCGCTCGTCGTAGCCGTACGGCGTGAACTCGGTGACGTGGTGGGGGCGTTCGGAGGCCTCCAGCACGTGCCGCATCACCCGGTCGATGCCCGCGTCACCGCGCCTGCTCCGTTTGTAGGTCAGCCTGCCCCGGTCGCCCGCGCAGGCCAGCACCAGGCCGTGCCTGACCCGTTCCACACGCTCCGCGTTGCGGGCCAGCCAGGTGATGGCGCCGATGGTGCCGGGCGCGAACAGGAACCGGTACGTGTAGTACGGCGTCCGTTCCGCCAGCTCCCGCGCCAGGAACGTCGCCACCGCGATGCCGGCCAGGTTGTCGTTGGCCAGCGACGGGTGGCACACGTGGCAGGAGACGATCACCTCGTCGGGGACCTGCCCGGGGACCACGTGCTCGGCGTAGGTGAGGTGGCCGTCCGCGAGGGTGGAGTCGATCCGGACCTCGTAGTCGCCCTCCGGCAGCGCGTCCAGGGTGTCCTGGGCCAGGCAGAAACCCCAGTCCGGCTTGTAGTAGCTGGTGCGGTACGGCACCCAGGCCGGGTGGTCCGGCAGGGTGTGCAGGTGCGCGCGCAGTTCGGCGAGCGGCATCGTCGCCGACACCGGGACGCTGTAGCCGAGCACGTGCAGGCTGGACGCGGCGAAGTCGACGACCCGGTTGCCGTGCGCGTCGGCGATGTACGCGTCGCGGATGTTCCACTCCTGCGGCACCGTCCAGTCGAGCACCTGCGTCCCGGTCGGCACCTCGTGCACCCGCAGCGGCAGGTACTCGCCCACGATCTCCAAGGTGGCCCGCACCCCGTCGCCCGTGATGCTCCGGCACAGCGGATACATCCGCTCCACCAGCGCGTGCATCCGCTCCCCGACCGCCGTCCCCGGCTGCGCGCCGGCCGTCGTCATCCGCGCCACCGCAGGGTTTCGTCCACGGAGCCGGCGTCGGCGGCCGCCCGCAGCACGGCCAGCCGGGTGAAGCGGCGCTCGAAGTCCTCCCTGGTCAACCCGTGTTTCCGGTAGGCGTCCGCGAGTTCGAGCGCGCCCTGCTTGACCGTCCACTCGCAGTCGAAGCCGGGGACCGCCGCGCGGAACCGGGAGAAGTCCACCCGGTACGACCGCGGATCGGCACCGGTCTCCCCGGTGATCACCACACGTGAGTCCGGCACCGCCGCCGCGACCTGCTCGGCGATCTCGGCGACCGTGACGTTGTTGACCTCGCTGCCGATGTTGAACGCCCGGTCGTGCACCGCCTCCCGGGGCGCGGTCAGCGCGGCCGTGAAGGCCCGGGCGATGTCCACCGCGTGCACCAGCGGACGCCACGGGGTGCCGTCCGAGAGCACCAGCACCTCGCCCGACAGGAGCGCGTGGCCCACCAGGTTGTTCAGCACGATGTCGGCGCGCAGCCGGGGCGAATGGCCGAACGCGGTGGCGTTGCGCATGTACACCGGGCTGAAGTCGCCGTCGGACAGCGCGTGCAGGTCGTCCTCCACCCGCACCTTGGACTCCGCGTACGGCGTCACCGGCCGCAGCGGGGCGTCCTCGGCCACCAGCTCGCCGCCGCCCGCGGCGCCGTAGACCGAGCAGGTCGACGCGTACAGGAAGCGCCGCACCCCGGCGTCGCGGGCCAGCCGGGCCAGCCGCACGGACGCGTGGTGGTTGATGTCGTACGTCAGCTCCGGCGCCAGGGAGCCCAGCGGGTCGTTGGAGAGCGCGGCCAGGTGGATCACGGCGTCCACCCCGCTGACGTGTTCCGCGGTGACGTCACGCAGGTCGACCCGGTGCCCGGGCGGGTCCTCGGGCGACGGGCCCAGCAGGCAGTCGGCGAACAGGCCGGCGTCGAGACCGACGACCTCGTGCCCGGCGGCCGTGAGGACGGGCGCCATCACGGTGCCCAGATAGCCCTGGTGTCCGGTCAGCAGTACGCGCAAGGTTGTTCAACCCCCCAGGTTGAGAACGAGTTTGGTGACGGCGAACGCCTCGGCGTAGCGCGCCTGGCATTCGATGCCGCGGATCCGGGCGAGACCGAGGAAGGCCTCCCGGTCGTACCAGGGCCGGTGCCGCTGCGAGGGGTAGTGCTCCTGGAGCAGCCGTACCTTCCGCTCCGCGATCTCCGGCGACAGCGGCTGGTAGGCCACCGGGCGCCCGAGATCGCCGTCCCACTTCGCGATCTCGTAGCGGAGCACGAGGTGGTCGCGGAAGGCGGTGGTCATCAGCTCCGCCAGGCCGCGGTGGTCCTGGTGCGCGTCGTCGGTACGCGGCGCCAGCACCAGATCCGGTTCGGTCCGCCCGCGCAGCTCCTCGACCGCGGCCTTGGCCTCCTCCCAGTGCGCGGGCATCCGGCCGTCCGGCAGCTTGAGCACGGTCAGCCGCAGATCGGCGCCCGGGCAGAAGGCGTCGAGCGCGGCCTGCTCCTCCTGCTCCCGCTCGCCGCCACCGCCGGACAGCACCAGCGCGTCGACGCGGACACCCGGCCGCGCGGTGCACAGCGTGAGCAGGGTGCCGCCGGCACCGATGGCGATGTCGTCGCAGTGCGCGCCCACCGCGACGATCCGGTCCAGGGGCCCGGCCCCGAGCCCGATCACGCGTGCGCTCCGACGCCGGCCCGCTCCCACACGGCCCACGGACGGTCGCCCTGGGCGTAGGCGGCGTCGAGGGCGGCCCGCTCCTTCACCGTGTCGGTGGGCTTCCAGAAACCGCGGTGCTGATGCGCCACCAGCCTTCCCCGCTTGGCCAGTTGGGCGCATCCGTCGGCGACCAGGTCGCCGTTCTCCGGTATGTGGTCGAAGACTTCCTGACGGAGCACGAAGTAGCCGCCGTTCTCCCACAGCGGCAGTTCGCCGACCGCGGTGATGCCTCCCACCAGACCGTCCTCGCCCAGCTCCACGCAGTGGAACGACGACTGCGGCGGCACGACCATCATCGACGCCCCGGCGTCGCGCGCGGCGAACCGGTCGATCATCTCCGGCAGCGGGGCGTCGGTGAGCACGTCGGCGTAGTTGGCGAGGAACATCTCGTCGCCGTCCAGGTGGTGGCGCACCCGGCGCAGGCGTTCCCCGATCGGCGACTCGATGCCGGTCTGCGCGAACGTGATCGTCCAGTCGGATATGTCCGTGGACAGCAGCTCGGTGCGGCCGCCGCGCAGGACGAAGTCGTTGGACGTCGTCTCCTCGTAGTTGAGGAAGAAGTCCTTGATGTGGTGGGCGCCGTACCCGAGGCACAGGATGAACTCGGTGTGCCCGAAGTGCGCGTAGTACCGCATGACGTGCCAGATCAGCGGGCGCGGGCCGACCATCGCCATCGGCTTGGGCACGTCGTCGGAGGTGCCGCTGCGCATCCGCATGCCGTAACCGCCGCAGAACAGGACGACCTTCATCGCTTGACCTCGACAATGCTCAGTTCCGGAATGGGGAAGACCAGCCGGCCGCCCCAGTCGTGTACGAAGGACAACTGCTCGACCAGTTCGTTCCGCAGGTTCCAGGGGAGGACGAGGACGTAGTCCGGCCGGTCGGTGCCGATCTGCTCGGGCGGCAGGATCGGGATGCGGGTGCCCGGGGTGAACCTGCCGTGCTTGTACGGGTTGCGGTCGACCGTGTACGGCAGCAGGTCGGGCCGGATGCCGCAGTGGTTGAGCAGGGTGTTGCCCTTGCCCGGCGCGCCGTAGCCGACCACGGTCTCGCCGCGCTCGGCCGCCTCGACGAGGAACCGCAGCAGGTCCCGGCGCACCTTGGCCACCCGGGCGGAGAACTCGGTGTACCCGGACAGTTCCTGCAGCCCGGCGGCCTTCTCCCGGGCCAGCACGTCGGCCACCCGCCGGGTCGGCTCGCCCGCCACCTCGGCCGGGCGGGCCCACAGCCGGATGGAACCGCCGTGCGTGGGCAGCAGCTCGACGTCCACGAGGGCGAGCCCGCCGCTCGCCAGCGCCCGGATCGCGGACGCGACCGTGTAGTACTGGAAGTGCTCGTGGTAGATCGTGTCGTACTGGTTCTCCTCGATCAGCGTCAGCAGATGCTGCACCTCGATCGAGACCCAGCCGTCGTCGGCGACCAGGGCGCGCAGCCCCTGGGTGAACCCGACCACGTCGGGGATGTGCGCGTACACGTTGTTGGCCACGACCAGGTCCGCCGGGCCGTGCTCCGAGCGGACCGCGGTGCCGGTCTCCGGGTCCAGGAACGCCGTGAGCGTGGGCACACCGGCCTCCCGCGCCGCGGCGCCGACGTTCACCGAGGGCTCGATGCCCAGGCAGCGGATCCCGCGGTCCGTCACGTGCCTCAGCAGGTACCCGTCGTTGCTGGCGACCTCGACCACGAAGGCGGCGGGGCCGAGATCCAGCCGCGCCGCGGCGTCGGCGACGAAGGCGCGCGCGTGCTCCACCCAGGAGGTCGAGTAGGAGGAGAAGTACGCGTACTGCGTGAACGTCTCCTCCGGCGTGATCAGCGGAGGTATCTGCGCCAGCCAGCAGTCGGTGCAGACCCGCAGGTGCAGCGGGTATGTCGGCTCCGGCTGGGCCAGTTGCTCCGCCGAGAGGAAGCTCTCGCACGGTGGTGTCGCCCCCAGGTCGACGACGCTCTCCGTCGCCTCGGAGCCGCAGAGTCGGCATCTTGTCATGTGCTGTTCCCATCCCCCCTGCCCGCGCGGGCGCGCCCGCCCCGGGCCAGTGCTGACCGATCCGCGATCGCGGCGCGGTACCCCTCCAACAGGCGTTCCAGCCCGACGACCGGGCTGAAGCCCCGCTCGTAGCGGAGCCGGGCCGCCCGTCCCATCTCCCGGTTGCGGGACGCCTCGGCCGTGATCCGGCGCAGGCACGACGCGAGCGAGGCGGGCTCGCCCGGCCGGTGCAGCAGCCCGCTCACCCCGTCCTCGACGAGTTCGACGAAGGCGCCGTGACCGGCGGCGACGGCCGGGACCCCCGCGGCCATCGCCTCCACGACCACCAGGCCGAACGCCTCCAGCCAGGTGGACGGCGCCACCACGGCCACCGACCGCGCGACGGCCTCCCGGCACTGGGCCGGGTCGTACAGTCCGACGTACCGCACGTCGGCCCGGTCCGCCGCCCAGGCGGCCACCTCCCGCTCCAGCGGCCCCGCGCCGGCGATCACGAGAGGTACGCCCACGCCACCACCGGCGGCGATCTCGTCCCACGCGGCCATCAGCAGCCGCACCCCCTTGGCCTCCGCGAGGCGGCCGAGGAAGAGCAGGTGCTCGCCGGGGCCGGCCCGCCGGACGGCCGGGTCGGGCACGAAGTTGTGCTTCACCGACAGCCGTTCGGCCGGCATGCCCGCTCCCACCAGCACGTCGCGCTGCGCCGCGGAGATGCAGAAGAACCGCTCCACGCCGGACCACCAGCGCCGCCGGTTGACCGACATGCTGACCGCGAGCGGCACCGTCGCCAGCCGGGAGTTCCGGTAGCAGCCGTGCCGGACCGCGGGCAGCGGACCGGACCCGACGCACTCGGTGCACGGCCGGCCGTCCCGTTGCAGGGTGCCGGGCGGGCACACCTGGGTGTAGTTGTGCAGCGTGGCGACGGCGGGCACCCCCGCGTCGGCACAGGCGGCCAGCACCGCCGGCGACAGCAGCGGGAAGACGTTGTGGATGTGCACCACGTCCGGCCGTTCGGCACGGAGCCGCGCGGTGAGCTGCGCCCGCACCGCCGGATTCCACGGCACGAGGAGCGGCACCGCGACCTTGCCCGGCAACGACCGGGCGGCGATCTCGTCGCTGCGCCGCTCGAACAGCTCGACCCGGTGTCCGGCCCCGCGCAGCAGTGCCACCTCCTGGTCGACGACCTTGTTCTCCCCGCTCGGCTGCGCCGAGGCGTAGCGGTTGTGCGCCACGAGCACGTGCATCTCAGGTCACCTCCGGTGTGCTGCGGGCCCATCGCGGTACGTGTCGGCCGGGGGCTCCCCGGGCCGGGAGGGGAGTGGCCGCCGGGGCGGGAGTCGCCAGCAGCGACGCGGCCACGGCCAGATGCAGCAGATACGGCGAGGCGTCGCCCAGCCCCGCCTCGGTGTACGACGCGATCGCGCAGTAGCTGATCAGGAAGATCGCGCAGGCCCTCGACAGCGAGGGCGGCCGCAGCAACGCGACGGCGCCCAGGGCGACGACCATGCCCGCGACGAGTGCCACGCCGGTCACGCCCTGTTCGTGGTAGACCGCCAGCCAGCTGTTGTCGATCGGCAGCCCGCCGAAGGACTTGTCGCCCAGGCCCGCGCCGAATAGGTACTCAGAAGTCGTTCGGGGAGCCGCCAGCAGGGCGTCCCACACCTTGGCCCGCCCCGTGAGGCTGGTGAAGTTCTCCTCGCTCTGGCCGCGCAGGAACCACGCGTGCAGCGCGGAGCCGAACACCACCGCCGCCAGCGCGGCGCACCCCACGGCCCGGATGAAGAACCGCCGGGCGGCGGCGCTGGTCAGGACGAGCGAGCCGATCGCCAGGGCCAGCCCGACGAGCAGACCGAGCGTGGCCGTCCGGGTATGGGTCAGCATCAGCAGGACGAGTGCGGGCACGACGACGACCGCGGCACTGGTCCGGTCGGTGCGGTGACCGAGCACGAGCAGCACGGTCAGGCCGATGACCACCGCGGCGTACTGTCCGATCTGCGGCGGGGTGAGCGGCCACAGGGCGCCGACCAGCCGCCCGCCGTACAGGTCGGGCAAGGCCTTGCCCGGTGAGACGACCGCGCCGGCGGCCACCGTCCCGAGGACCGCCACATACATCCGGATGTGGTGCCGGACGAACGTCGTGCCGCCGTCCCACCAGCGGCTGAGCAGCCACAGGGTGGCGAGGAAGAGCGCCAGCCGGGCGCAGCGGAACAACGCGCCGAACCCGGACTCCAGGCTCAGGCTGGAGATCACGCTCGGCACCAGCAGCAGGGTGAGCAGGAGGAGGAAGGAGCTTGCCCGGACGCGCAGCCGTAGGTTGACCACGAGCGCCAGCGCGAACGCGGCGACCAGCGCGCCCATGGTGACCATCTGGATGAGGGAGCGGGGGAGCGGCACGACGGTCACCGCCCCCGTGGAACCCAGCGTGTTGAGGACCAGCAGCCCCCAGACCGTCGCCACGGTCCTCGGCGTGGTCTGCTCGGTGGCCATCTCAACCACCGTCCCGAGCACGGAAGGTACTGCCCTCGTCCTGCCGGTACGGCATGCCCTGCCACTGTCCGGAGTCGAGGGTGCGGCTCGGGTCGTGGGCGACGAACGTCCACGCGCCGAGGTAGACGTTGTCGTACCAGCGGTTGTGCTGCTCGCCGGTGATCGCCTCCGCCACGCGCTCGCCCTGGTAGGGCGACCAGTCCGGGTAGGTGCCGTAGTTGGCCAGTACCGCCATCCGGTCGCAGAGCGCCGTGCAGCCGACGACGGACTTGTCCAGCACGAAGCGGTTGTCGTGGATGTCCACCCGCTGGGTCTTCCACCGGCAGTCGGCGTAGAGCGGCGCGGTGGCGATCGCCGGCCGCGCGCACCGGTCGGTGTCCTTCACCAGGAGCGTGCACTCACCGGAGGAGGTGTTGGCGGGACTGTTGCAGAACCGGTCGGCGTTCTCCCACAGGGTGATCCCGGACCAGTTGTTCTCCAGCGTGTTGCCGTAGATCTCGATCCTGTCCGTGCGGGCCCGGATCCGCGGTTCGCCGCCGGACTCGGACACGTAGACGGTCGCGAGCGGGAAGCTGTCGCCGCGGTCGGCGTACCTGCGGCCCTCGACCCAGTTGTTGCGCCGGATCGTGTTCTTGCGGACGACGGCGTTGTAGCTGGTCTCGTAGATCAGCGCGGCTCCGTCGTTGGCCTCCAGCACGTTGCCCTCGATGCGGAAGTCGTTGTTGTTGGTGTCCGCCCACAGTCCGGCTCCGCGGTTGTCGTGCACCCAGTTGCCGCGGACGTCGGCGCCGTCGACGGCCCAGAACTTGACGCCTCCGGTGCAGCCGCAGCCCGGCCGCCGGCGCTCCCAGTCGTCCCTGTTGTTGCCCGTGATCTCGTTGCCCTCGACCACCAGGCCGGTGATGCCGCCGCCGCCCTTGTACGCGTTCATGCCGTACTGGCCGTTGCCGCGCAGACAACTGGCGCGGACCTGCTGGCGGGCACCGGCCATCAGCCCGGCACCGGAGTTGTGCTGGATCGTCGCGTGCTCGATCACCCACCCGTCGGCGGAGTCGTGGTTGACCACGCCCTCGTCGTGCGGTGCGACGAACCCCTGCACGGTCAGGTGGCGGATGGTCACGTCGCGGGCGGTGCCGCCGAACGCGTACTGGTTGGTTTTCCGGCCGTCGAGTACCGCGCCCGGGGCACCGAGATAGCGGTTCCCCTCCTTGGGGACGACCTGCGCGTAGCGGTCCGGCTGGAGCCGGTGGGTGCCCGGACGGAGCCAGAACGTGGTGTTCGGCGGACTCTTCCTGGTCTTCGCGGCCAGATCGCCGGCGACCGCGGGGTCCACCGTCACCGCGCCCGCGGGCGCCTTCGCGGGCCCGGCGGCCGGCTCGGCGCAGACGCGGGCCACCGACGCGGTCGGCGCGGCGGTCGGCTCCGGCCGTGCGGCCTGCGTGCTCTCACAGCCGGTCGCCGCCAGCAGGGTCAGCGCCAGCGGTGCGGCAGGCAACGCCCAGCGCCGCCACTTGATCCCCACGCGGCCCCCTAGCCGTGGAACCTGAGTACGGTGGTGAACCCCTCGGCGCCGTCGGAGAAGCCGGTGCCGACGAGCGTCGTGGCGGGTTCCTTGCGCCCGAAACCGGGGGAGTACCAGCCCAGCGGCGGATCGGTCTCGCCGCGATGCGCGCGCCAGCTCAGCTCCGCGGGCAGGTCGAGCACGGCGGAGCGCTCCGCGCCGTCCCGGGTCCAGCTGAGGGCGGCCCGGCTCCCCGTCAGGTCCGCGGTGATCGCCGGACCGAGGTGGAAGGCCAGCCGCACGGACCGGCGCGGGCCGCGCACCTCGTCGACCACCTTCAGCTCCCGGCTCGCGGCCGTCAGCTCCACCCGGCGGCGGTGCACGGAGCGCTGGTATCCGTCGTGCTCGGCGCACCAGCGGGCCGTCCCCCCGTCCGGGGCCCCGGACGGGTCCGCGTCCAGCACCCGGCTGCGGGCGTGCCGGGTCCACAGGAACGGGCCGCCGGAGACGGACTGGTCGGCGTCGTCCAGCTGCAGGGTGTTGTGCCCGAGCGTGGACCGGAAGTACCGCCGCCACACGGGTTCCCCGTGGTAGCAGAACGTCCCGGGGTCGGCCAGCACGTCGACGCCGTCCTGCCGGACCTCCACGGACAGCGCGTCCGCGTGCGCGTGCGCGGCGATGGACAGGAACCCGTGCGGACCGCCGTCGCAGCGGCACCAGATCCCGTCCGGTCCGCGCAGGACGGTGAGCCCCGCGTCGGCGAAGTGGGCCGGGCGGCTCGCCGGGCGGGTCACCGGCGGCACGGCTCCGTCCTGCGGGTACGGCCGCACGAGCGCGGCCAGCAGCGGGGTGCGCACGTCGGTTCCGGTCACCTCCGGCCACCAGGCGCGCCGCCCGAACACCGCGTCCCCGGTGGCCAGCAGCGAGCCCCAGCGGTCGGTGCCCGCGCCGTCCACGACCAGACCGTGGCCGTCGTCGGCGTCCCCCTGGCGCGGCGGCCGCAACCGGTCGTCGACGGTCGCCGCGAGCGCGTCGGTCATCCGCAGCAGCACCAGCCGGACCGTCGGCGGCACCGGCACGCCGGCGAGATCCGCCTCCGCCAGTGCGGCCAGGCCGAGTTCCAGCACGAGCCCGTGGTACTCGGTGGCCAGCTCGCGGTTGAGGCCGGAGGGGAAGGTGTTGCCCCGCAGGTGCCGCTCCAGGGACCGCAGCGCGTCGGCCCGAAGCCGCGCCGAGGTGGGGAACCACCCGAAGGCGCAGGACGCCGCGAACTGCCCGGCGGCCTCGGCGATCACGTGGTTGTTGGCCGAGGACCCCCGGCTGGGGAAGGCCGCCAGCCAGCGCTGGTGGTGCCAGATCTGGTTCAGCGCCACCGGGTTGCCCTCGAACAGCTCCGCCGCGCCCGGCCAGCCGTCGAGCAGCCGGCGGACCCACACCCACGACAGCAGCCGGATCCCCAGCTCGATACCGCTCGTCCAGTGCACCCCGTGCAGCGGCGCGTTCGCCGCCCACCACGACCGCAGATGGCCGGCCACGCGCTCCGCGTACCGCTCGTCGCCGGTGATCGCGTAGGCGGCGGCGAGCACCGTGAGGTACTGGTGCCGGGACAGCTCCCAGATCTGCTTGATGTCACCGACCACCTCCTCGTCCCGGTACGGCACCCCGAAGGCGTAGCCCCAGGGAGCCCGGCGCCCGGTCTTCGGGTCGTACCACCAGTCCGGGTCGGCCAGGTCGTCGCGGACCACCCCGAAGTACTCGACGTGCCCGGCCATCAGCCGGTCGGCCTCGGCGACGAGGCGCTTCGCGGCGTCCGGCTCCACCGCGGCGACCGTCCCCGCGGGCAGCACCGCGGTGAACCGGGCGCCGGTCACGGTGGGGCAGTGCGGCGGCGCCGACCGCCAGCGCCGCCTGCGCAGGGCGTCGCCCGCCCGGCCGCCGACCTCCCGCGGCCCCATCCGGGACAGCCGCCGCAGGTACCAGCCCGGACTCCCCGCCTTCGCGGTCATCGCGCCGCCGCCAACGTGACCGGCGCGCCGCCGGCCAGACTGGTCCCTACGGCGAGGGTGGCCGTGGTGGTGGCCACCAGCGACTCCAGCGGCACCGGCATCGGACGGCCGGTCCGCACGGCCCTGACGAACGCTGCCAGTTCGGCGTTCTGGCCCTTGTCCCGCGCCTTCGGCAACCGGGAACTCACCCAGCGCTTGCGGCCGCCGTCGTAGACGGAGGCACGGACGAAGTCGTCGAGCCGCAGCGCCCGGCCGTCTGCCACCAGGTCCAGCGTCTCCTTGGGGAACCCCGACGGGCCGGTCGTGAGGTAGCTGATGGTGGCGGTCGAGCCGCCCGGGTAGCCCAGCACCACCTGGAGGTCCTCGTTGCCGGGCGTAGCCGTCGCGTACACCGACACCGGGTCGGCGTCGAGCAGCCGGCTCGCCGTGTCGATGAAGTGCCCGCCCTCACCGGCGAACCGCGAGCCCTGGGTGCCCTGCTGGAGGTACCAGCTGCCGTGCTCCAGCCGGCCCGCGTTGACCAGGTAGCGCAGGCTCGCCGGCCCGGTCCGCGCGCCGAACCGCTCCCGCGCCTCCAGCAGCAGCGGCGCGAACCGGCGGTTGAAGCCCACCTGCAACCGGTCGTTGCCCGACTCCTCCACCGCCGCGAGCACACCGGCCAGCTCGTCCTCGGTCAGCGCCAACGGCTTCTCCACGAACACCGCCTTGCCGGCCAGCAGCGCCCTTCGGGTCAGCTCGGCGTGCGAGCTGTGCCGGGTGACCACGAACACCGCGTCGACGGACGGGTCGTCGAGCACCGCGTCCAGTTCCGTGGTCGCCTCGGCGAAGCCGAACTTGCGCTGCGCGTTGGCCGCGGACAGTGCTGTCGTGGTGACGACCGTGGACAACTCGACGCCCTCGCGCCGCGCCAGGTGCGGCAGCAGCATCGACGTCGCGTAGTTGCCGGCGCCGACGAACGCCACCCGCACCGGTGCCTTGCCGGACCGGGCCGGTGCGGGGGCCCCGCCACCGCGGCGCACCGCGGGCACGGTCAGCTCCGGGACCACCGTCTCCTCCTTGTGTCCGGGGTACCGGAACAGCACGGCCACGGCCTTGAGACCGCCGTCCTTCAGGCGCTGGTACGTCTCGACGGCGTCGTCGAAGTCGGCCGTGTGGGAGACCAGGGGTTCCACGTCCACGCGACCCCGGGCGACGAGATCGAGGAAGCACGCCAGGTTGCGACGCTCGGTCCAGCGCACATAGCCGATCGGGTAGTCGCGCCCCTCCAGTTCGTACTCCGGGTCGTAGCGGCCGGGACCGTACGAGCGGGAGAACCGGACGTCCAGCTCCTTCTCGTAGTACGCGTTCCAGGGCAGGTCCAGGCTGCACTTGCCGATGTCGACGACCCGGCCGCGGTCCCGGCTCAGCCGGGCGGCCAGCTCGACGGGCTCGTTGCCGGCGCCGCCCGCCGCCAGGTACACCTGGTCCACACCGTGACCGCCGGTGAGTTCGGCGACGGCGTTCGCCACGGCCGGTGAGGAGGGGGCGCCGCAGGCCGCCGCGCCCAGGCGCTCGGCCAGTTCGCAGCGCGCCGGGTCGGGGTCGGCGCCGACCACGCGCACCCCCGAAGCGGCCAGCAACTGCACCACCAGCTGACCGATCAGCCCGAGGCCGACGACCAGCGCCACCTCGCCGAGCTGGGGCTCCCCGCGGCGTACGCCCTGCAACGCGATCGACCCGACGGTGCCGAACGCGGCGTGCCGCGGCGCGAGGCCGTCCGGCACCCGGGTGTAGAGGTTCTTCGGGACCCAGTTCACCTCGGCGTGCAGCGCGTGCTCGTTGCCCGCGCACGCCACCACGTCACCCACGGACACGTCGTCGATCCCGGCGCCGACCTGCTCGACCACCCCGCACAGCGAGTAGCCGAGCGGCGTGTAGGAGTCCAGCTTCCCCATCACCTTGCGGTAGGTGGCGGGCACGCCGTTGGTGGCCACGCTCTGCACCACCTTGGCGACCTGGTCCGGCCGGGAGCGGGCCTTGCCGACCATCGACATGCCGGCCTCGGACACCTTCATCAGCTCGGTCCCGGTGGAGATCAGCGAGTAGGCGCTCCGCACCAGCACACCGCCCGGCTTGCACCCCGGCACCGGGACGTCGAGCAGCGTCAGCTCGCCGCTCTTGTAGTTCTGCACAACCTGTTTCACCGAAGTCCTCTTGTCTCTACGCCGTCGAGGGAGAGTGCTGGCCGGCCCCGGAGAGCGCGCCGCGATACCAGTACTCGAGGGTCAGCACGTGCCACAGATGCTTGGAGTAGTCCCGGTGCCCGGCGGCGTCCTCGGCGACCAGCCGGGCCAGCGCGTCACGGCGCAGCAACCCGGCCCGGACCAGCTCGCCGTCGTGCACCACCTCGCGGACCAGCGGTGCCAGATCGCGGCTCATCCAGGCCCGCAGCGGAGCGCTGAACAGGCCCTTGGGCCGGTACACGATCTCCCGGGGCAGGACCGAGACGGCCGCCTCCTTGAGGACCGCCTTGCCCTGACGTCCGGCGATCTTCTGGTCACCGGGTACGGCGAAGGCCGCCTTGACCACCTCGACGTCCACGTACGGCACCCGCACCTCGGTCGACGCGGCCATGCTCGACCGGTCCGTGTACGCGAGGTTCAGACCCGGCAGGAACATCCGGGCGTCACCCAGGCACATCCGGTTGACGAAGTCGTCGAGGTCGTTGTCCTGATACACGTCGGCGTGCTCGGTCAGCACGTCCTCCACCGTCCCGGCCAGGTCGGGATCGACCAGGGCGAGCAGCTCGTCCCGGTCGTACATGGTGTAGCTGCGCCGGAACGCGGTCTCCTCGGGCAGTTCGGCGAAGGAGAGGAACCGCTTCGCGAAGCGCACCGACCGGTACCCGCGACGGGCCGTGGCGACCGGCAGCCGGTCCACGGCCGCCGACACGCCGCGCCGCAGGGGACGCGGGACGCGCTGGTAGCGCAGCGCGAGCAGGTTGGCCAGGTGCTTGCGGTACCCGGCGAAGAGTTCGTCGGCGCCCATCCCCGAGAGCATCACCTTGACCCCGGCCTCCCGGGCGGCCTCGCAGATCAGGAACGTGTTGATCGCCGCGGGATCGCCGATCGGCTCGTCCAGGTGGTACGTCATCCGGGGCAGCAGGTCGAGCACGTCGGGTGCGATCTCGATCTCGTGCAGGTCGACGCCGAACCGCTCGGCCACGCTCCGGGCGTGACGCAGGTCGTCGGGCATCGCCTCGAACCTGGCGTCCTCGGCGCGGAACCCGATCGTGTACGCGGAGATCCCGGGCCGGTCGCGGGCGGCCAGCGCGGTCAGGTAGCTGGAGTCCAGCCCGCCGGAGAGGAAGGTCGCCACGGGCACGTCGGAGAGCAGGTGCCGCCGGGTCGACTCCTCCACGACGGCCGCGACGTCCGGCCGTTCGCCGCTCAGCGCCCGCTCCCGGCCCTCGGCGGCGACGTCCTTCAGGTTCCAGTACCGGCCGCGCTCCACCCGGCCGTCGGGCCGGCACCGCAGCCAGCTCCCCGGCGGCAGCTTCTCCGCCCCGCGCAACGCGCAGCGCGAGTCCGGCACCCAGTAGTACAGCAGCGAGGCGACCAGCGCCCCGTGGTCCACCTCCAGCGAGCCGCCGGTCACGGCGGCCAGCGCCTTCAGCTCGGAGGCGAACACCAGGCCCTCGCCGCGCCGGAGCAGGAAGAGCGGCTTGACGCCGAGCTGGTCGCGGGCGAGGACCAGTTCACCGGTCCGCTCGTCGAAGATCCCGAAGGCGAACATGCCGCGCAGCCTGGGCAGGCAGTCGGTGCCCCAGCGCCGCCACGCCTCCAGCAGCACCTCGGTGTCGGACGTACCGCGGAAGCGCACCCCGGAGGCCGACAGCTCGGCACGCAGCTCCGGCGCGTTGTACAGCTCGCCGTTGTACGTCAGGACGAGGCCCCCCGACACCATCGGCTGGGCGCCCGTATCGGTCAGGTCGATGATGGCCAGCCGGCGGTGCCCGAGGTGCACCTCGCCCTCACCGACGGGGTGGCTGTAGCGGCCCGCCCCGTCCGGGCCGCGGTGGGCGAGGACGTCGGTCAGCCGGTCGGCCACGGCCTTCCCGTCCGGCCATCGGTATGTGCCTGCGATGCCACACATGTCCTATCGCCCCTCCTGGTCGCTGTCCGGGACCCGCGTCGCCCGCATCGGCAGCCGCTCCGTCCGCTGTCGTTCGGTCCCGTTCGGCCGCTCGCTGCGGCCGCGCAGCGCGTGGGCCTGCCCATCCCACAGCGTGCCGTCGGTCCGGTCCCGTGGATCGGGGTCGATCAGCACCACACCGATCACCGTGACGTGCTGGTCGGCGAGCTGCCGTGCCACGGTGTGCAGCCAGGCGGCACTGCCGTGCCCGGCACGGACGACGAGCACGGTACGGCTGCCGAGGTGCGGCAGATCGGTCCACGCCGTGCCCGGCGCCACCGAGCCGACGCAGAGCCTGCGCTCCTGCTCCGGACCGGCCGCGGCGGTGCCCTCGCCGCCGATCACGGGCGGGTCTCCCGGCTTCGGGCGGCGCCGGGCGAGCGGGAGGCCGGGCAGGGCGTCGACGACGACCACCCGCTCCTGCCCGTCCCGCGCCTCCAGTGCCGCCGCGAGGTCGAGGGCGAGCACGCCCGCGCTGCGCGCACACCCCAGTTCCAGCAGCGACACCGGTTCCGCGGAGCCGCGCACGGTACGGGCCAGGGACGTGGTGAGCCGTGAGCGCGCCGCCCGGATCCGCCGGCGCCGCCAGAGCCAGGGCGACCCCCGGCGGGGCAGCTCCGCGATGACCGAGGCCCCGAGGTGCGCGGCGATCTCCCGGCGCAGCACGGGGCGGTCCGCCACCAGGGAGCCGACCGCCGCAGTCACGAGCCCGAGGACCAGTCCGAGGACGAGTCCGATCCCGGCGTTGGTGACAGCGGTCCTGGGCAGGGAGTGGCGCACCGCGCGGGGGGCGTCCACGATCTGCGTGCCGGAGACGATCCCGGGTGTGCCGGTACGCGCCTCCGCGGCCCGCTGGTCGAAGTCGGCGACGCGTGAACTGAGTTCGGCCCGGCGCGCGAAGAGCGATTCGAGGCTCGCCGACGCCTTCGGATCGCTCTCCGGTGACCGGTCCCCGATCGCCTTGTTGACCTCGGCGAGTTCGTCCCGCGTGCGCTCCCGCTGTTCGAGCAGGGCCTTGGACTCGGCGTCCGCGGTCGCGCGCATCCGGCGGACGTGGTCCGCGATGAACGCCTCGGCCAGTGCCTCGGCCCGGGCCACGGCCTGAGCGTCGCTGTCGCCGGACACGGTGATCTCGAGCAGGTTGTTGGTGAGGCCGGTGCCCCGGTAGTCCGCCATGAAGTCCTCCGGTTTCTCCGGGGACTTGAGGGACTTCAGGGCCGCCTCGGCGATCCGCGTCGTCCTCAGCAGCTCGACGTCGGTGCGGATCAGCGTTCCGGTGTCGTTCGGCT
Source organism: Streptomyces sp. NPDC107500 (assembly GCF_055582785.1). NCBI lineage: Bacteria > Bacillati > Actinomycetota > Actinomycetes > Kitasatosporales > Streptomycetaceae > Streptomyces > Streptomyces sp. NPDC107500. Next base: position 74,881 of record NZ_JBVJPF010000004.1, on the reverse strand, counting down.
GGTCCTCCTTGTGGGCGACCAGCACCTTCGTCACCGCGGTCGGTGGTGGCGGCAGGAGCACGGCGAGCGCCCCGCCGGCCACCAGCCCCAGCGTCGCCAGGGAGCACCAGAGGCGGCGGCGCCTGCGCACTGCCACCACCAGCGGCTGCAGGTCCAGCAGCGGAGCGGCGGCCGGAGCGTCCGCGGTCCTGTCCGTCGTCACGCCGAACCTCCCCTCGCGTCGTCGCCGACCGCGACCGCCGGAGCCGTGTGACGCGGAGGGCGCGCAGCCGCCCGGGCCCGGGGGGCCAGGACGGTGGTGGCGACGACGACACCGACGACCTCGTGCCCGGCGTCCGCACAGGCCTCGGCGATGCCGGCCAGCTCTCCCGCGGTCCGACTGCCCGCGCCGAGCACGACCAGGGCACCGGACTCGGCGTCGCGATCAGGCACCATCGGCCGGTCCACCGGGACCTCCGCCACCCGCAGCAGCGCATCGCTCCCGGCCTCCGCGACGAGTTGCCGGGCGGCCCGACGGGCGGTCTCGTCGCCGTCCGGCACGACCACCAGCAGCCGCCGAGGGGCCGGCAGCCGGTCCCGGAGGCGGGCGCACACCCGCCGGTAGCGGATCCGCCTGCCCGCCTCGTCGCCGGACGCCTGCGGGGGCGGCGTGTCCCACGGTGTGTCGATGCCCAGCAGGCCGCCGATCCGGGCTCCTCGGCCACGGCCTTCCGGGCGGGGCGCCGGCCGCTCGGCGGGTACGTCGACGGTACCCAGCAGCGCCGAGCCGAGCGCCCCGGCGATCTCCTGGCCGGTGCGCGGACGGCGATTCATCCGTGCGGTGACGAGATGGCCGACGACCGCGAGCAGGAGGAACAGCACCGCCCCGCCCACGACGAGGTGCACCCGCGTCGGCGGGGCCTCGCCGGTCGGCCGGGCCGCCGGCCCCATGACGACCAGGTTGGCCTTGCCCGTCGCCCCGTCGGCCTGCTCCAGCTTGTTCATGGCGTCCGCCAGCGTGGTACGCAGCTTCGCCAGTTCGGTGCGGGCCTGCACGCTCTCCACGGTCCGTCCGGGGTCGGCCGAGTCGGCCAGATCGGTGATGCGGCGGTTGGTCTGCACGACCTGCTGCCGCAGTACCTCGGACTCCGTGGCCGCGTCGGAACCGGTGTTGTCGCCCGCGATCCGCGCGGCGAAGGAGACGAACTGCTGGGCCACCTCGTCGGAGAGCCGCTGCGCGCGCCCGGGGCTGTCGGCCGTACCCGAGATCTTGATGATGTTCCCGTCGGTGGCCTTGGCTCCCACCTGGTCCCGCAGGTCGATGCCGTCCACGCCGCTCCAGTGCAGCGCGGCGGCCGCGCGGTCGACCACCTCCGAGCTGGTCGCGATCTCCGCCTGGGTCAGCAGCTCGCGCTGCTCCCACTGCCCGGGCAGGAGGACGGATGCCGACGTCGTGTACCTCGGCGGGAACAGCAGGGAGGCGCCGTAGCCGACGAGTGCCCCCACCACGGCGAGGACGGCGAAGAGCCGCCGACGCCGGCGCAGCATCCGCCCGATCGTGACCAGACGTATGGTGTCATCGCTCAACGGTGCGGCTCCCGCCCTGTACTGACGTGCCGGCCGGCGGCACCGGGATGCGGCCGTCGCAGGCGGCGGCGTAGGCGGCGAGCAGCGACCGCTGGGAGTTCCGCCAGGAGAGCTCCCCACCGATCCGCTCCTGGCCGAGCTTGCCCATCTGCTCCCGTCGCTCCGGGTCGTCGAGGAGCAGCGCGATGAGCCCGGCGAACTCGGTCTCGTCGTTGGCGGGCGCGTAGACGGCCGCGTCGCCCGCGGAGACCCTCGCCTCCCGGAGGTCGAACGAGACGATCGGCCGGCCCATCACCATGTACTCAAGGACCTTGTTCATGGTCGACACGTCGTTGAGCGGATTGCGCGGGTCGGGGGAGAGGCACACGTCCGCGGTGGACAGGTAGCGCACCAGGTCGGCGTCCGGAATGCGCCCGGTGAACTGCACCTGCTCCGCGAGCCCGAGCCGCCGGGACAGCTCCACCATCTCGTCGAAGGTGTCGCCGGCACCGACGAACACCGCGTGCCAGTCGGTCCGCCCGAGGTCGTCGCGGAGCCTCGCGAGGGCCCGCAAGGCGTAGTCGACGCCGTCCTGGGGGCCCATGACGCCGAGGTAGCACAGCAGATGCGGCTTGCCGCGCTTCAGCTCCGGCTCGGGCGGCACCGGGTGGAACCGGGCGACGTCGGGAGCGCTGCGGACCACGAAGACGTCCGCCGGACGCAGGCCGCCGCGGCGCACCGCGACGTCCCGGTAGCTCTCGTTCGTGGCGATCACGACGTCCGCGGCCCGGTAGGTGAGCCGCTCCAGCGCGCGCACACCGCGGTAGAGCAGGTCCTCGCCGCGGCCGAACCGGGACAGGTACAGCTCGGGAACCAGGTCGTGCTGGTCGAAGACGAACCGCGCACCCCGCCGCTTCATCCACAAGGCGGGCAGGAACAGCAGGTCGGGCGGGTTGCAGGCGTGGACCACGTGGACCGGGCCGACCTTCCGGGCCAGCCGGACCGTGTGCCACAACGCCGCCCCGTACTCCCGCAGATAGCCCGCCGGCCCTCCGGTGGCCGCGCGCAGCGGGTAGCGGTGGATCCGCACCCCGTCGATCTCCGCCTCCGGCTCCGTGTCCCGCTTCGTTCCCCGGGGGCAGATGACGTGAACCGTCCAGCCCGCGTCGCGCAGCGTCGTGCACTCCTGCCACACCCGCCGGTCGAACGGGACCGACAGGTTCTCCACCAGGATCAGCGCGCGCCGTTCCGGCCGGGCGCCGCCCTTCGCGTCGTTCGACGCCGTGTCACCAAGCAAGGCCCATGTACCCCGGTTCGGCCCGGCGCGCCTCGGCGTCGGGAAGGTGGACGAGATCGACGATCACGGGGCCGCCGGCGCCGCGGGGCAGTGCCGACAGCACGGCCGGGTCCCTGGTCCCGACCACGCACACCTCGGCGTGGTCGAGCACCTCCTCGACGGAGTCCGCGAGCAGCTGCGCGAGGTGCGGCAGCCGCGTCTCGATGTACTCGCGGTTCGCGCCGAGCAGCCGGGACAGGCTCACATTGGCATCGTGGATCCGCAGGTCGTACCCCTTGCCGAAGAGCCGCTCCGCCAGCTCGACGAGCGGGCTCTCGCGGAGGTCGTCGGTGCCGGGCTTGAAGGACAGGCCGAGCAGGCCCGCCCGGCGTTTGCCGGTGCGCTCGACCAGCTCCACCGCGCGCTGCAGATGGTCGGCGTTGGAGGGCAGCACGTGGGAGAGGATGGGCACCGAGACGTCGGCCCGCTGCGCCGCGTGGACCAGGCTGCGCAGGTCCTTGGGCAGGCAGGAGCCACCGAAGGCGAAGCCGGGCCGCAGATAGGCGGGGCTGATGTTCAGCTTGCGGTCGGCCAGGAACACGTCCATCACCTGGTGCGAGTCCACGCCCAGCGCCTGGCACACCGCGCCCAGCTCGTTGGCGAAGCCGATCTTGAGGCCGTGGAACGCGTTGTCGGCGTACTTGATCGCCTCCGCCGTCGGGATGGGCACCCGGAACACCTCGCCGGGCAGTCCCGAGTACAGCTCCATCACCGCCTCGCCGCTGGCGGAGTCCAGCTCGCCGATGACGGTCTTCGGCGGGTCGAAGAAGTCCCGCACGCTCGTGCCCTCGCGCAGGAACTCCGGGTTGACCGCGACCCCGATGTCCACGCCGGCCGTGCCGCCGACGGCCTTCTCCAGGATCGGCACCAGCAGGTTGAGGCAGGTGCCGGGGAGCATGGTGCTGCGGAACACGACGGTGTGCCGCCCACCCCTTTCGGCCAGCGCGGCGCCGATCTGCTCGGTGACCCGCTCCAGGTACGTGGTGCACAGGCTGCCGTTGGGCTCCGACGGGGTGCCCACACAGACCAGCGACACCTCGCTGTTCATGACCGCCTCGTGGACGTCGGCGGTGGCGCGTAAGGCGCCGCTCCGCGTGACGTCGGCGATCAGCTCGCCGATCCGCTCCTCGACCACCGGGGCCTTGCCGTCGTTGACCAGGTCGACCTTCACCTGGTTCACGTCCACCCCGATGACCTCGTGGCCGATGTCGGCCAGGCACGCGGCCGACACACAGCCCACGTAGCCGAGCCCGAAGACGCTGACTCTCATGACGCGTTCCTCCCCCCAGGCAGGCCCACCGGGCCTGCGGTCCCTGCGCCGGCCGGACCACGGCTCCGGCGCATCAGTAGGCCCCCTGGCCGTAGAACACCGCACGCAGCGTCTTCCACAAGATCACTGTGTCCAGGGCGAGCGACCAGTCCTCCACATACCGCAGGTCCAGCCGGACCGCCTCGTCCCACGACAGGTCGCTGCGTCCGCTGATCTGCCACAGGCCGGTGAGTCCGGGCTTGACCAGCAGCCGCCGCCGGATGTCAGGGCCGTACGCGGCGGACTCCTCCGGTAACGGGGGCCGCGGGCCGACGAGTGACATCGATCCCGTCAACACGTTGAAAAGCTGCGGGAGTTCGTCGAGGGAGTACCGGCGCAGCACCGCCCCGACCCGGGTCACCCGCGGGTCCCGGCGCAGCTTGAACAGCAGGCCGGCGCCCTCGTTGCGGTCGGCCAGCGCCGCACGCGCCCGGTCCGCCCCGGCGACCATGGTGCGAAACTTGAGGATGGTGAACTCGCGGCCGTCCTTGCCGACCCTGCGCTGGCGGTAGAAGGCCCCGCCCCGGCTGTCGACCAGCACGAGCAGCCCCACGAACACCATCAGCGGCGCGAACAGCACCAGCAGGACCGCCGCGCCCGTCCGGTCGACGATGCCCTTGATCGCGCGGCGGCCCCCCGTGAAGGTCGGCATGCTGACCCGCAGTAACGGGATCCCGAGCACCGCGTCGATGTGCAGCCGCGGTCCGGCCACCTCCATCAGCACGGGCGCCACGACCATCTCGGTGTCGCTGCCTTCGAGGTTCCAGGCCAGTCGCTGGAGCCGGTCCGGCGACCAGTGCGGGTCCGGTGTGACGGCGACGACACGGTAGCCGTCGCGGTGGACGTGGCCGGCGACGTCCGAGAGCCGGCCGACGACCGGTACGCCGTCCAGTTGGTCACCGCCGTGTTCCTGACCGTCCGTTCCCAGACCGTCCGTCGTGCACACCGCGTCGACCCGCCAGCCGAGATGCGGGAATCTTCGGGTCCGCGTGATCAGGTCGCGCACGGTGGCCGGACTCCCGGCGGCGAGCACCGGTATCAGGCACCGCCCGTCCTTCCGCTGCCGATGCAGCCACAGCCGCAGCACGTACCGCGCGGTCATGGTGACGAGGGCGATCGCGGGAATGGCGACGAAGATCCAGAGTTTGATGTTGCGCGAGGTGAGGGCGATCCCGCCGAGCGCCAGTACGACGGTCGCCATGAACAGTGAGCGCCCGAGCCGGCGGAATTCCTCGGCCCCCTGGCCGAGCACCCCCGGGGCCCACGACCGGCTCACCGCGAGCGCGCCCAGCACCAGCAGTTCGGTGCCGAAGGCGAGAATTCCCCACTTCTCGTGCCAGTTGGCCGCGTCCCGGGCCCCGAAGAAGTTACCGATCGCCGAAACCACGACAGCGGTCGCCACCGTATCGGTGGTGATCACGGTACGGCGATACCGCTGCTCCCAGTCGACCGCGGGCCGGCTGGCCGCCCCCTTGGCCAGGCTTTCGCCCGCAGCCGGAAAAGGGCTGACTATTCCCCCTTGCCGCACAGAACCCCCCAGGTCCCCAGTGATTCGACGTGTTCGCCCAACACTGTTTTGCTCTGCCGGGAGGCCCCCGCCTTCCGTGCCGATGCGGCAATGCAGAGCTACTTGAAGCAGAGCTACTGGAATTCGAGGCGCGCCGGTACCCGCCGAAACCTTGGGTGCTCCCCTCACCCAAGCGCCCTTTCGGGCTCCAGAAATTGATCATCCCCATGGCCGGCACGGACGCCGCAGGGTGCAACGCTGACCTGCCGAAGTGCCGGACCTATAGATCATTACTGGTCGCCTCGTGTCGAAGCACGGTCAATGTAGACCATCGGGGCTCGGTGTGAAGAGGGGATGTGTGTAATTTGTGTTCAACCTTTGAGCTTGCCTTCATTATTCGGTCACGCTTTACCGCGCTCCCGATGCCGCCCGGACTGCGGCGACGGCCTTGATCGAATTTGCGCTGCTTCTCACCCCCGGACTCCGGCCGTCAGTCACGGAACCGGTGCTGAGCTGCGGGCCTTGTGCCGTGTGATCGTCCGTGCGCGTCGCCTGCGAATTTGCACACGGTTGCCCGATCGCGCCGGCCCGGCCCGCCAAGAGCGCTCTCCGACGGAGATCGCCCGCGCGCCGGCGAGGCGCGTCGGGATCAACATCGGCTGGATTGTGGCGCGGTGGGGCCTCGGCCGTCGACGAAGTGGGCGTGAGGGGGCCGCCGCAGGTCCAAACCGGCGCGCGGTGTCGCGGACTCGGCCGCCGGTGATCCCGGGCGCCGTTGGCCGGCCCGCGGAACTGGACAGGCTGTCCCCAACCGGGTGAGTCAGGGGGCTTGAGATGGCCAGTGGGTTTCAGCGGGCGAAGGTCCGGGCGATGTTCGAGGCGTTCGACGCCGACGGCAACGGCCTTCTGGAGGAAGCGGACTTCGCGGCGCTCGTGGAGCGGTGGCGCCGGCTGCCCCGGGTCGCCGCCGCGCCGGAGCTGACGGAGCGGGTGCGGGGTGTGCTCATGGGATGGTGGCACCAGCTGTCGGCCCTCGCCGCCGAGGAGGGGGAGGGCGCGGAGCGGGTCGACATGGACGTCCTGATGGCGATGGTGGACCGGTTGCCGTCGATGCCCGAGGCCGTCACGGCCACGGCCGACACCATCTTCGACGCCGTGGACGAGAACGGTGACGGGCGCATCTCCCGCGCCGAGCACCAGCGGCTCATCGACACGTGGCACGGGCGCGGCACGGCGACGGGGGACGTGTTCGACCGTCTCGACCAGGACGGCGACGGCTACCTCGGCCGGCCGGAGTTCGCGCTGCTGTGGCTTCAGTTCTGGATCAGCGACGACCCGGCCGAGCCCGGCAACGAGATGTGCGGTCCACTGGCCCCGGCCGCCTGACGCCGCGGGGCGCCGACACGGGAGCACCGTGTCGGCGAGCCCGCCGCCGGGCGCGCCCCGGCGGCCGTGAGCGGCGACCGGTCGCCGCGGCTCCCGCCTATGCCCGCCGCAGCGCGGAGCCGCCCGCGAAGCGTGCCGACGAGCCCAACTCCTCCTCGATGCGGATCAGTTGGTTGTACTTCGCCGTCCGGTCGGAGCGGGAGAGCGACCCGGTCTTGATCTGACCGCAGCCGGTCGCCACCGCGAGATCCGCGATCGTGGTGTCCTCCGTCTCGCCCGAGCGGTGCGACATGACGGCCGTCCAGCCCGCCTGGTGTGCCGTGGCCACCGCGGCCAGCGCCTCCGTCAGGGTCCCGATCTGGTTGACCTTGACCAGGACGGAGTTGCCGACGCCGGTGCGGATCCCCTCGCGCAGCAGCGTCTCGTTGGTGCAGAACACGTCGTCGCCGGTGAGCTGGCAGCGGTCGCCGACGCGGGCGGTCAGCTCGCGCCACCCGTCCGGGTCGTTCTCCGCCATCGGGTCCTCGATGGAGACGACCGGGTATGTGTCGATGAGCTTGGCCAGGTAGTCGGCCTGCTCCGAGGGGGTGCGCCGCACTCCCTCGCCCGCGTAGTCGTACACCCCGTCGTGGAAGAACTCCGACGACGCCGGGTCCATCACCAGGCCGATGTCCTTGCCGGGGCGGTAGCCGGTGCGTTCGATCGCGGTCATCACGAAGTCGAGCGCCTCCTCGGCCGTACGCAGGGCCGGTGCGAAGCCGCCCTCGTCGCCGACGCCCGTGGAGTGCCCGGCGCTCAGCAGGTCGCGGCGCAGGGTGTGGAAGACCTCGCTGCCCATGCGGACGGCCTCGGCGAAGGTGTCCGCGCCCACCGGCGCGATCATGAACTCCTGGAAGTCCAGCGGATTGTCGGCGTGGGCACCGCCGTTGACGATGTTCATCATGGGCAGCGGCAGGAGGTGCGCGTCGGCCTCGCCCAGGTAGCGGTAGAGGGGCTGACGGCGGGCCGCAGCGGCGGCCTTGGCGGCGGCGAGTGAGACCCCGAGGATCGCGTTGGCCCCGAGCCGGGACTTCGCGGCCGTCCCGTCGAGGGCGATCAGCGCGCCGTCGAGACCCGCCTGGTCCGCCGCGTCCCGGCCGCGCACGGCGGCCGCGATGTCGCCGTTGACGTGGGCCACGGCGCGGTCGACGCCCTTGCCGTGCCAGCGCGCGGAGTCTCCGTCACGCAGCTCCACGGCCTCCCGGGCACCCGTCGAGGCCCCGGAGGGGACAGCCGCGCGCCCCAGCGACCCGTCCTCCAGGACGACATCGACCTCGACCGTGGGATTGCCTCGGCTGTCGATGATCCGGCGGGCGGTGACGGTCTCGATGACGGCCGCGACGTCTTCGGCTGCCTGTGCGGACATGGGAGGTCCTTCCCGTTGTCGTGTGCCGTGGCCCCGGCTGCGACGACGCTGGCGCTGAGCCCGACAGCCCAGACACTACAGCAATGCTGAACAGTTCTGCTGCTCAGTTTCGCTGTGCAGTACTGCTGTGCAGTCTCGCTGTGCAGGTCAGGTGCACAGCGACGCTGGTCAGCGGGATAAGGTGCCGTATGCCCACCTCGGAAGCCGCCGCCATCGCCGCCGAACTGCGCACCGCGATGGGAAAGCTGACCAGACGCGTCAAGCACGAGGACCGCATTCCGCTGGGTCAGATCGCCGTCCTCGGCGCACTCGACCGCGCCGGGGCCATGACCACCAGCGATCTCGCCGCGGACCAACGCGTCCGCCCCCAGTCGATGGCCCGGGCGGTGGGCCTGCTCATGGAGAAGGACCTCGTCACCCGCCGCGCGCACCCCACCGACGGCCGCAAGACGCTGGTGGAGCTGTCGGACGCGGGCCGGGCCGCGCTCGAGGCGGAACGCAACCGCAGGGCCGGCTGGCTCGCCCAGGCCATCGACGCCGGCCTCGACGACGAGGAACGGGCACTGCTGGCCCGGAGCACGGCGCTGCTGGAGCGGCTCGCGGACTACTAGGGCGGGTATCGAAAGTCGGCCCCGCCCTGGTCAGACTGGCTTCGCCTGCTCACCGGCCAGGAACGGACGCAGCAGCGTGAGCAGTTCGCGCGGGCGGTGCAGCGGAATGATGTGGCCGCAGTCCTCGATGACGTGTCCGGTGAGATCGTCGGTGAACGGTCGGAGCTGGTGTTCCAGCGAGGCACCGACGGGCCGGGCGCCGACCGCCATCGTGGGCGCCGTCAGGCGGGTGGTGGCGACCGCCTGCTCGATCTGTGCCGCGCTCTCGGGCAGCGCCCGGTAGTACGAGAACGCGCATCTCAACGCCTGGCGGCCGGTGTACGCGCGGACGAAGGCGTCCCGAAGACCGGGGCGCACCCCGTCCCCGAGCGTGCCGGCGCGCAGGAACCAGTCGACGTAGGCGGCCTCGTGGCCCTGCAACACGGTCTCGGCGAGGCCTGGCTCGGCGCAGTGGAAGCCGAACCACCACGGCGGCCCGTCGGCGAGGAACTCCTCGGCGCCGGGAAGCGTGCCCAGCAGGGACTCCATGACGACCAGGCGCCGGACGAGACCGGGGCGGCGCAGGGCCAGGAGGAAGGCCGGCGCGGTACCCGCGTCGATGCCCACCACCGCGGCCGAGGACACGCCGAGCGAGGTGAGGAGTGCCGCGGCGTCCCCGGCCAGGGTGCCCGCGTCGTACCCGGAGGCGGCGCGGCTGCTCGCGCCGAACCCGCGCAGGTCCGGCGCGATGACGCGGTGGCGGCCGGACAGGTCGGCCATGACGTCCGTCCACAGCTCCCAGGTGTGCGGGAAGCCGTGCAGCAGCAGTACGGCCGGGCCCGATCCGGCGAGAGCGACGTTCAGTTCGACACCGTTGACGGGGACGCGCCGCAGTTCGGGCATGGAGAGGCTCCAGGTGCGTGGTGAGGAAAGGTGACCTGGTCACGCTATGGAACTATCCTGGTCCGTCCAAGACGGCACTTTCCCTTCAGGTGGTGAGCCCCGAGTGACCACGTCGAGGCCCGGCGAACCCGGCCGGCGGCCCGGTGAGCGGGGTGACCTGCTGGATCCGCGCTGCCCGGCCCGCCAGTTGCTCGACCGCATCGGCACCAAGTGGACGTCGATGGCGGTCAAGGTGCTGGCCGAGGAGGCTCCGGACGAGCTGCGTTTCGCCGAACTGCGACGCCGTATCCCCGGCATCTCACAGAAGATGCTGTCCGTCACCCTGAAGAGCCTGGTCCGCGACGGCCTGGTCGCGCGGAGCGTGGAACCCACCGTGCCGCCCGCCGTCCACTACCGGCTCACCGAACTCGGCCTGTCCCTCGAAGGCCCGCTCTCCGCCCTGCGGGTCTGGGCTGAGACACACATGCCGGAAATCGACCGCAGCAACCGGCTCGCCGACGAGTCGTCCCCCGGCTAGAGCGCGGGCATGCCCAGGACCACACCATCAGGAGGAACCGGTGCCATACCCGCAGCTGCTCACCCCCGAGGAGAAGCTCGCCGACGCGAAAGAGCTGTTGAGGCTCCCTCGCATCGTCGTGATCTGCGGCTCCACCCGCTTCATGACCGAGATGAACGAGGCCGAGCTGCGGGAGACCGAAGCGGGAAGGATCGTCGTCAAACCGGGCTGTGACTTGAAGTCGCCGCACGCGCTCTGGTCCGACCCCGTCGAGGCCGAGGCGCTGAAGGCCCGTCTCGACGATCTGCACCGGGCGAAGATCCGGCTCGCCGACGAGGCGCTCGTGGTCGGCGGCTACATCGGAGACAGCACCCGAGCCGAAATCGCCTACGCCCGGTCGCTGGGCAAGCCCGTGCGCTTCACACACCCCGAAGTCGACCCCGACGCCTGACCGACTCGCGGTGGACTCGTCCACCGACCGCGCCGCCGGTCAGCGGGTGCCCTGCCTGCCGGGGCACCCGCTGACTTCGGCACCGTCAGACGGCCCCGCGAACCCGCTCGCCCACCCTCTCCCCGGAACCGAGGGCCCGCAGTATCTCCTCGACGCTCTGCTTGGCGTCGCCGAAGAGCATGCTGCTGTTCTCCCGGAAGAACAGCGGGTTCTGCACGCCGGCGTAGCCGGAGGCCATCGAGCGCTTGAAGACGATGACGTTCTCCGCCTCCCAGACCCGCAGCACGGGCATACCCGCGATCGGGCTCGACGGGTCCTCGGTCGCCGAGGGATTGACCGTGTCGTTCGCGCCGATGACCAGCACGACCGACGTGTCCGCGAAGTCGTCGTTGATCTCGTCCATCTCCAGGACGATGTCGTACGGCACCTTCGCCTCGGCCAGGAGCACGTTCATGTGCCCGGGCAGCCGCCCCGCGACGGGGTGGACGCCGAACCGGACCTCGACGCCCCGCTCGCGCAGCCGCCGCGTCAGCTCCGCGACCGGATGCTGGGCCTGCGCCACGGCCATGCCGTAGCCGGGAGTGATCACCACCGACCGCGCCCCCGCGAGCAGCCCGGCCGCCTCGTGCGCCCGGATCTCGCGGTGCTCACCCTGCTCCTCGTCACCGCGCGGCGGAGCTTCCATGCCGAAGCCGCCCGCGATGACGGAGAGGAAGGAACGGTTCATCGCCTGGCACATGATGTAGCTCAGATACGCGCCGGAGGATCCCACCAGGGCACCGGTGACGATGAGCAGGTTGTTGTCGAGCAGGAACCCGGCGGCCGCCGCGGCCCACCCGGAGTAGCTGTTGAGCATGGAGACGACGACGGGCATGTCACCGCCGCCTATGGAGGCGACCAGGTGCCAGCCCAGGGCGAGCGCCAGGACCGTGACCGTCACCATCAGGGGCAGGCTCGGACTGACGGTGAACCAGACCGTGAGTACGGCGAACAGGGCCAGCGCGCCCAGGTTGAGGGCGTTCTTGCCGGGCAGCGTCAGGGGCCGGGACTTGATCCGGGCGGACAGCTTCAGGTACGCGACGACGGAGCCGGTGAAGGTGACCGCGCCGATGAAGACGCCGATGAACACCTCGGCGTGGTGGATGCGGATCAGATCGGCGGGGATCAGGGTCTGCGAGCCGTGGGCCTCGACCTCCAGGTAGCTGTTCCACCCGACCAGCACGGCCGCGAGGCCGACGAAGCTGTGCAGTACCGCGATCAGCTCCGGCATCTGCGTCATCTCCACGCGCCGCGCCTGCCACAGGCCGATCGCGGCGCCGATCACCGTGGCGAGCAGGATCAGCACGACCGGACCGGCGGACACGCTCTGCGCGGAGACGACGATGGTGGCGGTCAGCGCGAGGGCCATCCCCGCGATGCCGTAGACGACACCGGCGCGGGACGTCCGGTGCTGTGACAGGCCGGCCAGGCTGAGCACGAACAGCAGCGCCGCCACCAGGTCGGCCGCACGGGAGGCGGTCATGGACGTCATCAGGACTCGCCTCTCGAGAACATCGACAGCATGCGGCGGGTCACGGCGAAACCTCCGAAGATGTTCACACTCGTCAGCAGGATCGCCACGAAGGACAGCACGGTGACGAGCGTGCTCTCGTGCCCGACCTGCAACAGGGCCCCGATCACCACGATCCCCGAAATGGCGTTGGTCACCGACATCAGCGGCGTGTGCAGCGCGTGGTGCACCTTGCCGATGACGTAGTAGCCGATGACCACGGCCAGGGCGAACACCGTGAGGTTCTCCGCGAGTTGGGCCGGTGCGAGGGCGATCAGGAGGAACGTGATCGCCATCCCGAGGCCGATCAGCCCGAAGCGCCCGGCCGGGGTGAGCCGGGACTTCCTCGCGGGCACGGCCGCCGCCGCCGTCGACGCCGCGGGCTCCGTCGCGGCCGGGGCGGCCGAGACGGCGACCGGCGGGGGAGGCCAGGTGACCGCGCCCGCGCGCACCACGGTCACGGCCCGCTGCACCACGTCGTCGAAGTCGACGACGAACCGCCCGTCCTTGCCGGGGGTGGCCAGGGCGAGCAGGTTGACCAGGTTGGTGCCGAACAACTGGGAGGCCTGTGCCGGGAGTCGGGACGCCAGATCCGTGTAGCCGATGAGGGTCACGCCGTTGTCGGTCACCACGGTCCGGCCCGCGACGGTGCCCTCCACGTTGCCGCCCTGCGCGGCGGCCATGTCGACGACGACGCTGCCGGGTCTCATCGCCGCCACGTCCGAGGCGGTCAGCAGTCGCGGCGCCGGCCGCCCGGGGATCAGGGCGGTGGTGATGACGATGTCCACGTCCCTGGCCTGCTCGTGGTACAGCTCGGCGGCGGCCCGGTCGTAGTCGGCGGAGGTCGCCCTGGCGTAGCCGTCGGCACTCGCCTCCTGGGAGGCGTCCACCGCCAGGTACTCGCCGCCCAGGGAGCGCACCTGATCGGCGACTTCGGGGCGAGGGTCGGTGGCCCGTACGACCGCGCCGAGGCTGGACGCGGCCCCGATGGCGGCGAGCCCCGCGACCCCGGCCCCGGCGACGAGGACCTTCGCGGGCGGCACCTTGCCCGCGGCGGTGACCTGACCGGTGAAGAAGCGCCCGAAGGCGTGGGCCGCCTCGATCACCGCACGGTATCCGGCGATGTTCGCCATGGAACTGAGGACGTCCATCGACTGGGCCCGCGAGATGCGCGGCACCGCGTCGAGGGCGAGCACCGTGACGTCCCGCGCGGCCAGCGCCTCCAGCAGTTCCGGGTGCTGGGCCGGCGCGATGAGCGCCACCAGCGCCGCACCCTCGCGCAGTTCGGCGATCTCCTCGCCCGACGGCGCATTGACCTTCAGTACGACGTCGGCGGCCCAGGCCTCGCCGATACTGGCCCCCGCCTCCGCGTAGGCGTCGTCGGCGAACCCGGAGGCCGTACCGGCTCCTGATTCGACGACGACCTCGTAGCCGAGGCCGAGGAGCGGGCGGACCGTCGCGGGCGTCGCCGCGACGCGCGTCTCCCCGGGTATGGACTCGGCGACGACGCCGACGCGTTGCGGCGGATGGTGAGTGGCGTGGTGTCCAGTCATGTCCAGTCTCTCGTCGAGGCGTTGTTGCCGGGTTCCGTACCCAGACGAGGGCGACCGGGCACCGAAAACGTGATCCCGGTCCGGCGGTTCACCGGCCGACGGGGATCAGCGGCACCAGGCTCGTCATCACCGCGAGGCGGAGCGTGTGACCGTCCGCTCAGGTCGCCTCGCCCGAGTCGGGTTCGGCCATCCTGCGGTGGGCCTCGGCCTTGAGCCGGTCGGGCAGCACCTTGTTCGCCAGTCCCTGCGCCTTGGTCCTGGCGGATCCCGCGGTGAGTTTGTCCTTGCCGGCGAAGAGTGCGTCCAGCCCCTGCCGTGCCACCTGCGCCGGGTCGTCCTTGTCCTGCCTGCCGACCGGGGTGTCGTCCATGCCCGCGCGGTGGAAGAAGTCGGTCTCGGTGGGGCCGGGCATCAGCGACGTCAGGGTGACGCCGGTGCCCTCGAACTCGTTCCGCAGGGCCTGGGTGAACGACTGGAGGAACGACTTCGAGGCGTTGTACACAGCCTGGTAGGAGCCCGGCATCGTCGACGCGATGGAGGACGTGACGAGGACCCGACCGCCGTCGCGGGCGGCCATGTCACGGAGGACGAGTTTCGCCAGGTGGACGGTGGAGCGGACGTTGAGGTCCACGATCTCGAGATCGTCCGCGAGGTCGGTGTCGACGAAGGCGCCGCCCCGCCCGACACCCGCGTTGAGCACGGCGACGTCGAGCGGGCGGCCGGTCGCGGTGACCGCGGCGTAGAGCGCCTCGGTCCGTTCGGGAAACCGCAGATCGGCGGGGACGGTGTGGATCACGGTCCCCGCCTCACGGATGAGCCCCGCAGCCCGCTCGAGCCGGGCCTCGTCCTCGGCGTTGACGATCAGGTCGTGTCCCCGCTCGGCGAGCTGCCTCGCCAGTTCGAGGCCGATACCGCTGGAGGCGCCCGTGACCAGGGCGAAAGGCTTGACGTCGTTCATGGCCGCTTCCCAGGGGTGTGAGGTTCAGGAGGACGTCGGACGGGCCGGGGGCCGGGCCCCGGCCGTGTGGACAGGGCCGACGGCCGGGTTCCCCGTATCGCGGCCCCGCAACGGGGCACCGCCGCCCCGTCCGCACCACCCCCGCGTCGACCCTGTCCGTGCGGGTAGTCGGGGTGGCATGAGCGAAACGGACCCGAGGAAGAACGTGCGGGACTGGGCCACCGGTGAGGAACCCGCGACCGGCCCGCAGCTGAGCTACCCGCGGACGCCGGCCCGCGAGGCGGGCGAAGGGGGCTCGAGAACCTGACGAAGGCGGACGCGTCCCGGATGATCGACCGCCTCCAGCAGGCCTCACCCCGGACGAAGGAGACGGGTCCGGGCGGCGCAGAGGCCACCTGACCGGCACCCCGGCCCCGCTGACCGGAAGCGGGGCCGGACACGCGTGGGATACCGTTGGCGTGAGCCGGACCCAGCGGCCGGTGAGCCCGGACGAGTCGGGGAGGCGCGGGTGGCGAGCCCGGAGGACGAGGTGGTCGGCGACGCCGACCGGCTCCAGGCGGTGCGGGACACCGGCCTGACCGCGGTCGCGGACGCCGACATGGACCGCTTCGCCCGCCTGGTCTCCCGCATGATCGGCGTGCCGGTGGCGTTGGTGTCGATGCTGGAGGAGGCCCGCCAGGTCTTCCCCGGCATGGTCGGCCTCGGCGAACCGTGGGCGCGGACCCGGCAGACCCCCCTCTCCCACTCGTTGTGCCACCACGTCGTCGCGAGCCGCGAGCCCTTCACCGTGGCGGACACCCGCGCGGACGAGCGGACCGCGGCGAGCCCGGCGATCGACGACCTCGGGGTGCTCGGCTACGCGGGGGTGCCGCTGACGGACGACGCCGGGCGGGTACTGGGCTCGCTGTGCGCCATCGACACCCGGCCCCGGCAGTGGAGCGCCGAGGATCTGGCGGCGCTGCGGGACCTCGCGGCCGCGTGCAGCGCGGAGCTGCGCCTGCGCATCGCCTCCAGCCAGCGGGAACTGGCCCGCCGGGGGGAGGCCCGGGCCCGCGAGCGGGCCGACGTGATGCAGCAGGGGACCCGGACGGCACTCAAACGCTCCCAGCTGCTGCTGCGCGCCGCGGACGCGCTGGCGGACACCACCGGCCTGAGCGAGGTGCGCCAACGCGTCAGTGAACTGGTCAGCGGCGACCTCAAGCCGCACTACGTCGGCCTGGTCCTGGCCGAGCGCCGACGCATGCGCCGGCTGATCGACCGGACCGGCATCGCTCCCGTGGAGTACTCCCACGAGACCTACTCGATCGACTCGGCCTGGCCCACCGCCCGGGCGGCACGCGAGAAGCGGACCGTCATCGTGCACAGCCCCGAGGAGCTTGCCGCCGAGTACGGGCCGGACGCGGTCGCCGCCTTCGGACAGCTCGGCCTGCACACGGCGGTGTGCGTGCCGCTGCCCGGCACGGTCAATTCGCTCGGCACCCTCGTCCTCGGCTGGGACCACCCCTACGAGATCGACGTGCTGGAGCAGGCCGTGCTGGCCTCGCTGGCCGGATACACCGCCCGCGCGGTCGAGCGCGCCCTCTACGTCGACGACCGCGTCCACGTGGCCCACCAGCTCCAGGAGGCCATGCTCACCGACCTTCCCGCCGTTGACGGACTGGACAGCGCCGCCCTGTACCGGCCCGCCGCCCAGGCCGACATGGTCGGCGGCGACTGGTACGACCTGTACATCCTGCCCTCGGCACCGGATCGCGGGGCAGGCCCCGCGACGGTCGCGCTCACCATCGGCGACATCACCGGCCACGACATGCACGCCGCCACTCTCATGGGCCAGACCCGCAGCATGCTCCGCCAGGCCGACCTCGACCACCCCGGCAAGGACCCCGCCCACATCGTGCGGGCCCTGGAGCACGCCAACCGCGAACTGCTCATCGGCTCCAGCGGCACACTCGTCCACACGCACCTGCGCCCATGCCCGCCGCCCGACGCCGCGACCTGGGAGATGACCTGGACCAACGCCGGTCACCCCCCACCCCTGCTGGCCCTTCCCGACGGCACCACCGAGCTCCTCCACGACCACGGAGCACTGATCCACCCCGCACTCGACCCGTCCGGTCGTACCTCCCACCGGCGCGTCCTCGACCCCGGCACGCTGCTGCTGCTCTACACCGACGGCCTCGTGGAGCGCCGGGGCACGGACATCGACACGCTCACCGACCGAGCGGCGAGGATCCTGACCACCCACCGGCGCGACGATCTCCCCGCGCTCCTGTCACACCTGGTCGACACCGTCGCGGGAACGACCGCCCCGGACGACATCGCCCTCCTCGCCGTACGCGTCAAGGAGTGAGCGACGCACGGCGCGGGAGACCCTCCGGCGGCGACCGGCCCTCTTGCGGACTCCGGCTCCCTCACCGGGCCGCGGGGGACTCGTCCCGTCGGCCTCCACGACGGAGCGCGCCTCGATGTCGGGAGCCCTTCACGGCGGCTCGTCGCGCTGCCGCTCACGACCGCGCGCCGCCCTGCCGCTCCCGCGCCCGCGCCCGGCCTCGGGCGAGGCCTCCCGCGCTGCGCGCCCCGACGTCTTCCCGACGACCTCACCGGCGCCGTCGCCCACCTCCCGGACCGCCTTCCCGGCGCTCCCGCCGACGTCCCTGACCGCGTCCCCGGCCCCTTCCGCCAGCTCTCCCGCGACCCGGCCGGCGCCGCTGCCCAGGCTCTCGGCCGCGGAATCGAGGCCGGACGTCAGCCGCTCGAGGATCTGCGGATGGGCGTCGACGGTGGACAGGACCCTGCCGACCATGTCGGCGACGTTGTCCAGCCGGACCTTGAGCAGGGCCTGCGCCTGGACGCCCTTGATGTCCAGCTCCACGCGGCCGAGCGAGACGTCGGCCCCGACGTTCAGCTTGAGGAGGTCGAGCACCTCCGCGCTCAAAGACACCCTGGCCTGCAGGTTTTCCACGTGCAGGCTGATCTCCTCGACATGGAGCTCCGGCACGTCCAGGAGCACGTCCGGCTCGCCGTCGTGCCCGGCACCGGTCGCTGCCTCCTCCTCGTCGTCCCACTCCTGCTCGAACGTCTCGCTCTCAGCGTCGTCGCGGTCTGGCATAAGACCCCTCACATCGCATATTCATCTCATTTCATACTGCATCACCCGCACGCCGGGGCGCAGAGGGAGCGGTCACGACGTCCCGGTGCCCGAGTCCACGGTGATGTCCGGCGCGGACGGGAGACCGTGCAGCGGCAGCCCCGTCAGGTCCGCCGCCGGCTCGGTGTTCCGCAGGGTGTCGCCGAGCCACTCGCACATCAACACGGTCGCGTCGTCCTGCAGTTGCCCGTCGTGATAGTCGAGCACGGCCTGCATCAGGCGGCGCAGCGTCTCCGGGACCGGCAGGCCGTCGGCGTGGTGGCGGATGAGGAAGTCGGTGAAGCGCTCCACGCCGAACTCGCTGTCGTCGTGGCGCCGGGCGTCGGTGATGCCGTCGGTGTAGAGGACGACGCGGTCGCCCGGCTGGAGCTGCTCCTGGCAGACCGTGCTGGGCAGGTTCAGGTCGGTGCCCATGGGGTGGGCCGGCGGGCACTGCAGGTGACTGGACCACCGGTTGCCGCGGATGACGATGGGCGGGTGGTGGCCGCGGTTGACCCAGCTCAGCACCCCCGTGCGGGTGTCGAGGGTGGCGAGGACGCCGGTGACGTACCGGCGGTGGCCGTACTGCTCGACGAGGGCGGCCTCCACCGCGGCCCCCTTGGCGGCCAGGCCGGAGCCCTGCCGGCGGGCGTTGCGGCAGGCCCCCAGGGCCAGGGCGCCGCACAGACCCGCGGCGTTGTCGTGGCCCATGGCGTCGAACAGCGTCAGATGCACCAGCGGCCCGTCGAGGGCGTACTCGTAGACGTCGCCGCTGATCTGGTAAGTCGGCTCCATCACGGCGGAGATGACGACCCGCCCGTCGGCGTAGGTGCGCGGCGGCATCAGGTTCCACGCCATCTCCGCCGCGACGTTCAGCGGCTCGGTCCGCATCAGCCGGGCCAGTGTGTCGCTGGAGGTGCGTTTGGTGGTGATCAGCAGGGCCACGAGCGCCGCGAGACGGTCCGCGTCCTCGCGGGCTCGGGCGTCGTCGTGCGCCGAACGCAGCCGCAGCAGTCCGATCCGCTCCGTACCGTCCACCAGGGGCACCCACCAGTCGGTGCCGGGCGCCTCCTGGGGCGCGGCGGAGGTGAGCAGCCCGCGCTGGTAGGCCCGCCCCGGGGCGGTGCCCTCGATGCGGATCTCTCGCTCGGCCCCTCGCGGCGGCCCGTCCGGCCCGGCCAGCAGGTGCAGGCCCTGATGCCCGAGGTCCGCGACGTAGATGAGTACGTCGCTGAAGCCCGCGGCACGCGCGTGCGTGCGGACGGTGTCCGGCAACGCGTCGACCGGCATGAGGTGGCCGGCGTCCAGCAGGCCGGCGAGCATCGCCCGGGCCCCGGCGTCACGGTCCACGTCCACGGCCAGCTCCCTCCCGCTCGGCAGCCGCCCCCGCGTCACGTGCTGGGGCCATCGCAGCACAAGCGGCCCGCGCGCACCATCGGAGCGGCCAGGTCAAGGGATCCTGGGTTCCCCGGGGCCAGAGGCCCCGAGGAACTCGGGGCTGTCTGCTCAACCCCTGGACGGCGAGTAGCCCCGCCGACCGCGCCTCACACCCCCACACCGCCCCGAGTACCCGCATGGCCGCCGCACCGCCCCGTTCATTCCCCGATGTCCGGCCGACGTCACGACCGCCGAAAGCCCGTCGGTGAAGCCGCCGCATCGGGGTACCCGGTTGGCAGGACGAGGAACGTGCAGGTCAACGGCCTCACTGTGCGGACGCCCCCCGGCGATGCGCCGTGCCTCGCCCTCGACGCCCACGCTGTCGCGATCGGTGCCGGGATCGCGGGGCTCAGCGCGGCCTGGGAACGGACGCGGGCCGGCCGCCCCACCGCCGTCGCACACTTGCATCGCTACCGGCTTCGGCGCCTGAGGACTGAGCGGCGGCATCATGGCCGCCCGGCTGCTCACCGCCCAGATCACCCCCTCTCCCCGCGCTCCGGCGCGGCCGCTTCGGCACCGGCCCGACCGCCGAACTCCGTCGGCTGATCGGAGACACGCCGCACAAGCCGGTTGACCTCAACCTCCCTGCACAGCAGGCTCGTTCGCGGACACGCGGGGCCCGCGGTGCCTCGCGGGACGGACGACGACCTCCGAGAGAACGGGGTGAGGGACTGTGGCGACACGTCGCGCGGTGATCATGGCAGCGGGTGCCGGGGCTCTGGCGTCCGGTGTGCCGACGTCGGCTGCCGGCGCGGCCGGGCCCGCCGGGGGCGACGTCTTGGCGGTCGTGGAGAAGAGCGGCCACGCGGTCGGCTTCTACGAGACGAAGTCGGGACGGCAGCTGCGGAAGGTGGCACTGCCCGACTACCCGCACGAGATGGTCGTCGACTCCCAACGGCGGTTCGCGTACGTCGGACACTACGGGGTGCGCATGTCCGCGACGGCCGGCGAGGGCGGCGCCGCGGTCTTCGTCGTCGACCTCGCCGGGCGGACGCTCGCCCGGACGATCGACACCCGGCCGTTCAACCGCGTCCACGGCATGGGCATCGACGACCGAGACCGCCTCTACGCGCTCAGCGAGGAGAAGGCGATGCTGCTCGGCTTCGACACACCCTCGACCGACCAGGCGCCGACGCGAGCCGTCCCCGCGCACGGCGTGAAGACCCACCTGTTCACCCTCAGCAGGGACGGCGAACGCGCCTACGTCACCGGCCTCTTGTCCCACACGGTGAGCCTCGTGCGCCCCCACGACGCCTCCGCCCCGCCGCTGGTGGTCACCCCTGGTCAGCTGCCCGAGAGCAGCTGCCTCAGCCGCGACGAGAAGACCCTGTTCGTCGGCGCGCGCAAGAGTTCCGCCCTGGTCGCCGTCGACGCGCGGACCATGAAGGTCCAGCGGAGCCGGAAGGTGGGCGGAGACCCGTTGCGCGTCTACACCGTCGACGACGACCGGCTGCTTGCGACGGACATCGTCGCCAACACCATCACCCTGTACAGCACGGCCCTCCGCCCGATCCGCTCGCTGAAACTCGACGGCATCCCGGCAGCCGTCTCCTTCCACCCGCACCGGCCCTTGGCGTACGTGTCCCAACTGGGCACCAACAGTGTTGCCATCGTCGACCTGGAACGCTTCGCCGTCGTCGGAGGCTTCGACACCGGCCTGGAACCGGACTCCTCGGCCCTGCTGCCGACGGCGCCATAGGGACGGCCGCGGCCGGTGCACACGGGTGTCCGGACCGCGCTGATCAGGCGACGTCAGGCCGGTGCGCCACCGCCGAGGATCAGTTCGACCTCGGCCCCGACGACGGCCGTGCCGCGCACCACCCAGCCGCGTCCGCCGATCGAGGTCCCCGCTCCCGTGGTGTAGGCCGCGACGATGAGCACGGGGTCCGCCGGACCGTCCGTCGAAAGCCGCGCGTCCGCGATCACACCGTCAAAGAAGCGCACGTCCACGTCGATCGAGGCGGGCCGCGCCGCGAAGGCCCGCGGATCGGGCAGACCCTGGACACGGCACCGAGCCCCGGGGAACAGGTGCGTGTGGTCACACATGGCCACGTACGTGTCCGCGTCGGCCGGCCCGGTGGGGGACGGGGGCATGCGGGACCTCCGCGAGAGTGAGAGGGCTGCTGCTTCGCTTGGCGACTCTAAGCCACTCCTGCACGCCCCCACCGCAGCTACAGGGGTCGTTTCGGTCCTTCACGTCCTCGTGGGGTGGCGGCGGTATTCCCCGGGCGTAGTCCCCGTGACTCGCTTGAAGGCGACGCTGAGGGCGCTCTCGGACCCGTAGCCCACGGAACGGGCGATCGAGGCCAAAGTGGTGCCGTCCTTGCGCAACCGTCGGGCCGCGAGCTCGATGCGCCAGTGGGTGAGGTACTCCAGGGGCCCCTGGCCGACCGCGGTCTTGAAGCGCGCGGCGAGGGTGGAGCGGGACACGGCGGCGGCGTCGGCCAGTTCGGCCACGGTCCACGGGTGGGCGGGGTTCCGGTGCAGGGCGGTCAGTGCCGTCGCGACCACCGGGTCCGTGAGCCCGGACAGCCATCCGGACGCTGCCCGTGGAGACCGCTCGAGATGCAGCCGCAGCATGTGGACGAGCATCACCACGGCCAGGTGCTCCGCCACCAGGGTGCCGGCCATCGGCCGGTCCGTCAGCTCCTCGTTGATGGCGGTCAGGGCCCACCGCACGGTCTCGGCGTGCGAGGTGCCCGCGGAGACGTGGAGGACCGGCGGCAGCTGGTCGAGCAGCAGGTCCTGCGCGCGGCTGCTGAAGGTGAAGCCACCGCCGAGGAGAAACACGTCCGACCCCTGCCCCGCGTGGGCGACGCCGTCGACGGCACCGGCGAAGACCGTGCCGCCCTCCACCGGATCCGTCTCCGGGTCGCTGCGCAGAATGTAGGAGCGCGGCCGGGTCAGCAGATAGCAGTCGCCTTCCGCCAGCTCGAACGGTTCCGGCACCCCGTCGACCACCAGCTGGCAGGAGCCCCTCCGGACGGCGTTGAACTTCACGACAGCGGGCGCGTCGAAGCGGACGGCCCAGCGCCCGCCCGCGACCAGCCCGGCGGAGAGGTGGCTCCGCGTCTCCAACAGGGTCAGGACGTCCTCGAGTGGATCCATCGCCGACCTCCCCTCCTCACCGTCTCCGCCTCGACCGCTCCGGGGCGTCGGACGCTGGCTAAAGAATTGTGGATTCTGAGTGATAGTGCATCCAGTGGGCTCATCGTAGCGTGGACGCATGACGACGAATCCGAGCCCCCGGCCCACCCGTGACGGCCACCGCCCCCTGCCGGCCGTCTCCGCACCGCCGACCACTTCCTTCGGACCCGACGCCCGCGCCCTGGACGTCATCGAGGGCGCGGACCTCACCGGTCGCCGCGCAGTCGTCACCGGCGGCGCCTCCGGCCTCGGCGCCGAGACGGTCCGGGCCCTGGCCGCCGCCGGCGCAGAGGTGACGGTCGCCACGCGCCGCGTCGAGTCCGCGGAGCCGCTGCTCTCCGAGCTGACCGCCGCCGGGGGAGCGGGCCGGGTGCACGTACGCGCCCTCGACCTCGCGGACCCTTCCTCGGTCGACGCCTTCGCGAACGCGTGGCGCGACCCCCTCGACATCCTCGTCGCGAACGCCGGGATCATGGCGTTGCCCACGCGCACTCTCGGCCCGCGCGGCTGGGAGATGCAGCTCGCCACCAACTACCTGGGCCACTTCGCCCTGGCCCTGGGCCTGTACCCGGCCCTGCGCGATGCCGGCTCGGCACGCATCGTGGTCGTCAGTTCGGGCGCCCACCGAGGCGTGCCCTTCGACTTCGGCGACCCGCATTTCGAGCGGCGGCCGTACGACCCGTGGACGGCGTACGGGCAGTCGAAGACCGCCGGCGTCCTGTTCGCGGTGGGCGCCCGACGCTGGGCGGCGGACGGCATCACGGCCAACGCCCTCAACCCCGGCTACATCCTCACCGGCCTGCAACGCCACGTGGACGACGACACGATGCGGGCGTTCGGCGTGATGGACGACCAGGGCAACGTGAAGCCGCTGCCGTACTACAAGACCGCGGAGCAGGGCGCCGCCACCTCCGTCCTGCTGGCCGCGTCCCCCCTCCTCGACGGCGTCACCGGCCGCTACTTCGAGGACAACGCCGAGGCCCGCACCGTTCGGGCCGGCGAAGAGGAACCCGGTGGCGTGGCCGTGCATGCGCTCGACCCCGACGCGGCGGACCGGCTGTGGGAGCTGGCGGCGAGCGCCCTGCGCGGCGACTGAGAATGCCGCCGACGCGACCTTCCGTGGAGCCCCGCCGCCACGCCCGGCGTCAGCGCGACGCCCCGTCCGCCGGCTCGTGCGGCCGGGTCTCCGCGAAGGAGTACGGCGGCCAGGGACCGAGGAAGCGGATGCGCAGCGCGGGTTCGCCTGCCCCGGCCTCGCTCAGCACGGCGCCCACGGCGTCGATGTCCTCCCGGCGTACCAGCAGGGCGGCGGAGAGCACGGCCGTCTCGCCCGGTACCCGCTGGGCCGGGCCGCGGTCTCGCAGGTCCTCGGCCACCGAAAGGAGCCGACGGCGCAGTCCGGCGTGCAGGCTGTCTGCGAGCTGCCCGGCGGTGTTCTTCTCGCGCTGTTCGCGCTGCTTGGCCAAGAGCCTGCGCATGCCCGGGGAACGTCCGTCGTCCCCGCCCTCGGGCGTGTCCGCGGCCTGCCCGCCGGGCTCACCGGCCGCGCCGCGCTCCAGGGCGACCTCCACCCGCAGCTCGCAGCGTCCGGCGAGCGCGTCCAGCTGACCGGTGACCTCGTCCCGCTGGTCCCTGACCCAGTCGCCGAGCCGCTGTTCGGCACCGCGTCCTGACGCCGTGTCGGCGGCCACCAGGACGTTGAAGGTCATCGGCAGCAGGGTGCCGGTGCGCTCCCAGACCGTGGTGACGGCTTCGCTCTGCTCGGCCACCCAGCGGCGCACCTGGTCGTCGTCGCCCTGAAAGGGTTCCGGCGCCGCCTCGTGCACCAGCGCGGCCACGCCGGTCCCCTCGACCGGCACCAGCCGCAGCGGGCGTCCGTCCAGCCCCGTGACGCCGTCGGCGGCGCCCGGACGGTCGGGGAGCAGGGCGTAGACGTACAGCGCGCCGTCCTCGGTCATCGCCCGGCCTCCTCCGCCCAGCGCTGGGGGTTGATCAGCTTGTCCACGACGTCGTCGACCACCTCGTCCAGGCCGCGGTGCAGATCGGCGACCGACGCGACGATGCCGTGGTCCTCCTTGATCTGCTCCATCGCCTCGTCCAGTTCGAGCAGGGCGTCGGCGAGGCGTTCGGCCTCCTCCGGGTTCAGGTCGCCGCCCTCGATACGGCGCATGGCCTGGCGGTCCAGCGCCTCCTGGATGACCTCGACCAAGGTCACCACGAGGGACAGCACTCCGTGTTTGAGGCTCTTCTCGTCGACGGTCAACGGCATGTCGTCCCCTTCTTCCTCCGCGTCACTGTCACGTTCCTGCGGGCGCCGCTCACGCGGGCGCCGCCATCCGGCCGACCGACTCGAACCGCCGGACCCAGGCCACCGGATCGTCGGCCGACAGCCGGTGTTCGTCGCCGCCGACGGTCCGCAGCAGCAGGACGCTCCCCTCGCCCCCGGGCCCGTACCCCGGTGACCGGCTCACCTCCGCCAGTTCGGCCGTGGACAGCACCAGTGCGGGCCTGCCGTCCACCGGCGACTTCCAGGTCAGCCGGTCGGCCGTGAGCCGTGCCCGGCCGCCCCGCCACATCGGACCGGACCTCCGCGGCTCCTCGTACCACAGGTGCCCGTCGGCGAGCGGCGGCTCCTCCTCGGGGGCCCCGGGCGAGAGCGACGGTCCGAGACTCCCGGCGAGGGAGCGGGAGAGCAGGCCGTGCAGGGTCTCGGGCTCCCGCGCGGACAGCAGTTCCCGCCGGCCGTCGGCCAACACGACCTCCAGGCGCAGGCGTTCCTCCCCGCCCACCGTCTCCTCGGGCTTCAGCCGCACATTCCGTACGGTGTCCAGGTCCGTCTGCCACAGCACTTCGCGCGGCTCGTCGCGCAGGACGAGCAGGCGCTGGTCGGTGAGATAGACGGTGCCGGGCCGCCAGCCGTGGTAGACGCCGCCGGTCAGCAGGTGGCCGCCACTCATCCGCCGCACGACGCTCTCGCCCTCGCGCAGTCCGAGGCCGCGGGGCACCGCGGAACGTTCCGCCCACTCCCTGGTCGCCTCGTCCCAGTTGCGCATCATGCCGTACTCCAGCATCGTCTCCATCCCGGCGATCGCCGCCCGCACCGAGACGCCGATGAGGGGGATGTCCGCGACGGCGACGATGAGATCGAGGTGCAGCACCGCGCCCTTGTTGAGCAGTACTTCCACCAGGTCGTCCAGGGTCACCCGCGGTTCCCGGGTGGGACGCATCGGCGGCTGTTCACTCGCCACGCGGCTCGGCCTCCCGGTCGGCGGAACGCCGGGCGCGCCTGCCGTCGCCCTCACGGTCACCCTCGTCGGTGCCGTCGTCCCCGCCGCTCTCCACGGCCGCGTCGTCGCGGTTCACGACGGCGGCCCGGCCGGACGCCTCCCGCATCTGCGCCTGCGCACTGCGCCAACCGCACCAAGGGCACCACTGGTTCAGCAACTGCTCCACGGGGGCGCGCTTGCCGCACGCCGGGCAGGACTCCTTCTCCTCGCGCGTCTCCCGCCACGCGGCGGTCTCGGTGTCCGTGCCGGAGGGGAACTCCAGCCCGTAGCGGGCCGCCGTCTCGAACGAGGCGAGGGCCGCCCGCAGGCGAATGCCCAGCAGCTCGACGCCGGCGACCGAGACCATGATGTCGGCGTTGAGCACAAGGCCCTTGTCCAGCAGGGTCTCCACGACGTGCGCGAGGCTGCCCTCGCCGTCCCGCCGGGGCTGCATGGGAGCCGCACTGACCGCCGGAACCGTACGGGCGGACGGCTCGCGTGCGGCGGCAGTGGCGGGGAACCCGCCCTCACCCGGCGGAGTTCTTCCGGAAATGCTGCTCATCCCAGCCGCATATCCGGTCACGCGCCTTTCATACCCGGCACCCGCGCGCACTCGACGTCCCACGACGTGACACGCGTCACCGCAGGAGCCGAACCCGGCCCGTCACTCCACGAGCGCGTAGACACCGATGATCACGACCCCGATCAGCATGTCCATGAACCCCGCCCGCAGCGACGACGCCCAGCGGAGCCCGGCGGTACGGGCCGCCGAGATGCCGAGGCAGAACAGGGCGACGGTGTTGAAGAGCAGGGCGACATCGGCGGCGGTCTCCTCGGACCACCAGTCCGCCACCGCGCCGAGCAGCAGGCACACGGTGGGCAGCGCCGCGGCGACGAGGGGCCACTCGGCCAGCACCGCGCGCAGCCGGCTCGGCCTCGCCCCGCCCTCGGCGACCGCACGCTGGGCGATGACGTGCGCGTAGCCGTGGGCGGCGCTCGACGCCAGCGCGGTCAGAAGCACCCACAGCGCGTCCTCGCCGGGGTCGGCGACCTCGCCCGGCACGTCCAAGGCCGCCACCAGGGCGCTGGCCAGGACCAGGCCGTAGATGCCGCGGAACAACCACAGCTCGGCGGTCCTGGGCGGCAGACCTCGCCGTCGGGCGGCACTGTCGGAGTGGACGTGGTCGGCGGGTTCGGACATCGCGTCGCCTCGGTGCGGGGAGGAGTGGGTCGGCCCATGCTCGCCCGCGCGGCGCCGGGGAACACGGTGCCACGCGGTCGGGCCGGGCCGTTCGCCCGAAGGAGCCGACGCCGCGCCCGCATCACTCACCCCGGACGGCGATGACCGCCACGATCACGCGGGTGCGCGGACGGCGTCACGAGCGGTCGAACAGAGCGACGACGCTCCGCGGAGCTTCCGGGCCGAAGAAGCGCTCCAGGTTCCGTGCCGAACGGCCGGCGGCATCGCCGCCACGCGGGAACAGGCGCGCTTCGTAGGCGGTGAGCGCCGCCTCGACGTCACTGTGCCCGACCAACTCACCCGCCAGGTCCGCGCCGTCGTACATGGCGAGGTTCGCGCCCTCGCCGGCGAAGGGCGACATCAGATGCGCGGCGTCGCCGAGGAGCGTCACACCGGGCACCCTCTCCCAGCTGATTCCGACGGGAAGGGCGTGGATGGGCCGGAGCCACGGTTCCGCCTCGCTCTCCGTCACGAAGGCGGTCAGCAGCGGCGACCAGCCGTCGAACTCGCCGGCGATCCGTCGGAGGCCGGCGGACGGATCGCCGAAGTCGATCGACCCCATCCACTCCTCGGACTTGTTCAGCGCCACGTATCCGCGCACCTGCCCGTCCGCGTAACGGTGCACGATGATGCCCTTGCCCGGTGCGACCGCCATCAGCGTGCCGCTGCCGATCGCGGCCACGCTCACCCGACGGGTCCGGTCGCCCGAGGCGAGGGCGACCTCGACGAAGCAGGTTCCGCTGTAACGGGGCGCGGCGGGCGTGAGCAGCGCACGGACCTTCGACCACGCGCCGTCGGCGCCGACGACGACATCGGCGCTTGCGGCGGGCCCTGCCTCGAAAGTGAGGTCGTAGCCGCCCTGTGGCCGGTGCCGGACCGAGTCGAGCCTGCGCCCCCACCTGATCGTCCCGGGCGCCAGCGAGTCGATGAGCAGACGCCTGAGTTCGCCACGGTCCACTTCCGGACGGACCGAACGGCGGTCCGCGGGCTTGTCGAGCAGGACCGTGCCGTGGCGGTCCACCACGCGCTTGGCGTCCTCGCCCGGCCGGACCAAGGTGAGGAACTCGTCGTACAGACCGGCCGCCCGGAGCGCGGCCTGACCGGTCTCTTCATGGATGTCGAGCAGGCCGCCCTGCGCTCGGCTCGTCGCCGAAGCCTCACCCTCGTAGACGGTCGCGGTGACACCGTGAGACTGAAGCACCCGGGCGAGCGTCAGCCCGCCCAGTCCCGCTCCGACGACGGCGATGGTCTTCTGCATGCTGCGCTCCCTGATGCCGGCCCGGCCGGCGACGAACGGCACCGGGAACGGACCGGCGGCCCGGTCCCGGCAAGGAGACGCTCAACGATCAGAACCATCTGAATCGATGTGTGCGCGATGTCCGGCGGCGGCCCGGCGGAACATCGTTTTTCGCGACCTTGCGACTATAGCCCGGCCGGTTCATGTCCGGGTCCGACCCTGGTGTCTTCCCCTACGCCCCGCGTCCTTCCCTGGCAGGGCCCCGCGTAGGATCGCCGTCCAAGGGGTGATGGCATGGTCATGAGGCAGTGGTGGGGAACGGCGAGCGTGGCGGCACTGCTGCTCACCGGTTGCGGCGGCGGCGCCGAGGCCGACGGCGCGAGCGACAAGGCGGCCGCGCTCTCCGAGGACCAGGTGCGGGACGTACTGCCGGACGACGAGGCCATGCCCGGCTGGAAGCGGTCCGCCCGGCCCACCGCCGTGAAGATGAACGACCTCTACCGCCGCGAGGCCTGCCCGATCAAGGGCAACGCGGGCTGCGAGGACTCCCGGTTCTTCGGCGCCTCGACCTTCCGGCACGACGACAACGCCGCGCACGTCAGCTTCCTGGTCATCGCCTACGACAGCGAAGAGGCCGCCGAGAGGGCGTACCACGTGTTGTGGGACGGACACTACGGCGAGAAGGCCGGACCGCGAGCCAAGTCGCTCGAACTCGGCCCTCTCGGCGATGAGCGAGACGCGCGGTTCGGCACGTCCGGCTTCAGCGGCGAGCCCGGCGCGGTGACGCAGACCCGGGTGGGTACGACGCTGCTGTGGACCGAGTCGGCCTCCACCGGCAAGGGCGGCATCGACGAGGAGAACGTGCGGGAACTGGCCACGGTGCTCGCGGACCGCTCCCGGCAGGCGCAGAACGGGGATGCGGTGTCGGCGGGCCTCGGCGGCTGACTCGGATCCGCCCCGATCGCGATGCCGCGTTCCGTTGTGCGGCGCGGAGATCCGGTGGGCAGAATCGCTTCCATGGAGGCGGATCAGTCACCGGAGCGGACCCCTGATGGTCATTTCGTCGTCATCAAGGGGCGGAAGTGGCGGGCGACCGACCCTTCCGTCCCGGAAGAGGCCGCGGCCCGACTTCGAAGCCATCTGATGTCGGCTCGGCGTGCGGTGCGCCGTGCGCTCGCCGAAAGCGACGCGCGGGCTGAAGCGGCGGCGCGTTCGAGGGTGAACCACGCGAAGATTGCCTTGGGGGAGCGCGGTACGCCCTGGTGGGAGCAGTCCGACGGGGCGCGTCGGGAGCGTTGGGAGGGCGGGTTGGCGGAGCTGGATGAGCGGGAGCCCGACGTGTAGGCGGCGTCAAGGGGGCGCCCTCCACCCTCACCGGTCCACAGCGATGGCGATCTTGCCACGCGGGCGTCTGCGACCCTCACCGGTGGAGCCGCCTTCGAGCAGGGCGTGCGCCTGCGCGATGTCGGCCAGCGGTAGAACGGCTCCGATCACCGGCCGGATCTTGCCCTGCTCGACCAGTCGGCCGAGGGCCGCGAGCTTCGCGCGGTCGGGGCTGACGAAGAGGAAGTGGTAGGTCGCGTTCACCCCCCATGCGGCGAGCAGGTTCTGAGGTTCGGGGATGTCCACGATGGACACCACGCGGCCCCGGTCGGTGAGGACCTCCGGGCTGCGGGTGAGGGTGTCCCCGCCCACCGTGTCCAGCACTACGTCCACACCACCCAGCGCGCGGACCCGCGGCACGTAGTCACCGGCCGAGAAGTCGATCGCGTGGTCGGCTCCCAGAGCGGTGACGAACTCGTGATCCCGTGCCCGTGCGGTGGTCACCACCTCGGCTCCCAGCGCGCCGGCGACCTGGATGGCGACCGAGCCGACCCCGCCCGCTCCGCCGTGCACCAGGACCCGTTCACCGAGCCGCACCTTCGCGCGTTCGACCAGTGCCTCCCACACCGTCATGCCCACGAGTGCGAGACCGGCGGCCTCGACGTGCGACAACTGTGCGGGCTTGGGGGAGACCAGGGCCTGGTCGACGACGTGGAACTCGGCGTAGGTGCCCTGTCCGGCGAAGACCGGCGCCAAGTACCAGACCTCGTCGCCCGGCTGGAACTCGCCCGCCCCGGGGCCCGTCTCGACCACCACGCCGGACACGTCGTTGCCGATCACCGCGGGCAGCGCGACCTGGTCTCGGTAGTCACCGCGCCGGGTCTGCAGGTCGAGGGGGTTGACGGACGTGGCCAGCACACGCACCAGCACCTGTCCGGGGCCGGGCACGGGTCTCGGCAGCTCTCTGACGACGAACGCGGTGTCCGCGTCGCCGAAACGGACGAGTTCCATGACGCGCATCGAAGTGGACATGTCGGTGACCTTAGATCGTCATATTGCGAATCGTCAATATGTCTGTGGGTTACGATCACCGTATGTTCTCGGAGGCGGAGTTGCTCGCTGTGTTCCGGGCCCTGTCCAATCCGGCCCGCCGACAGATGCTGGTGTGGCTCAAGGACCCCATGAGTTTTCCCGGCCAGGAGCCCGGCGACATCGAGATCGGTGTCTGCGTGAGCGACATCCAGCGGCGCACCGGTCTCGGGCAGTCGACCACGTCGCAGTACCTGGCGATGCTGCGGGAAGCGGGGCTGGTGGTCGCCACCCGCCGAGGCAAGTGGACCTACTACCGCCGCGACGAGGCGAACATCGCCCGCCTCCTGGAGACCCTGCGCGACGTGTTCTAGGGCCCGTTTCGAGGGTCTGGCCTCTCGACCGCGCTGTCCAAGCGGCATCGCCGGCGAGCACCGGATTACCGATGCGGTGCTCGCCTTCGGCAGGATGGGCGCATGACCGAGATCCGCACACCCCGTCTTCTCCTCCGCAGCTGGCACGACGACGACCTCACGTCGATGGCGGACATCAACGCGGACCCACGGGTCATGCGCTGGACTGACGATGGCTCGGTGCGCGACCTGGACCGCACGGCCGAGGACATCGAACGCTGGGAGGAGGAGTGGGACGAGGAGGGCTTCGGACTCTTCGCCGTCGAACTGCTGGCCTCGGGCGAACTGATCGGTTTCACAGGACTGTCCGTGCCCGAGTTCCTGCCGGAGGTGATGCCCGCAGTGGCGATCAACTGGCGGCTCGGCTCACCGTTCTGGGGCCAGGGATACGCGTCCGAAGCCGCGCACGCCACACTGGAGTTCGCACTCCAGGACCGCGGCCTGGACCGTGTCATCAGCATCAGCCGCGTGGGGGACAACGCCTCCGAGAACGTCATCCGCAAGCTCGGCATGGCGCCCGAGCGGGAGACGACCCACCCGGTATACGGCTACCCACTGCGCGTTCACGCCATCGACCTCACCGAGTTCCAGGCATGAACCCGCCCAGCCGTCACCGGGCACGCCTCCGGTCTCGGTCATGCCGACGAGCCCTCGGTGATCACCTCACCGAGGGCTCGGACCGTCAGGGCCGCGGCCCCTCCGCGGCATGGCTCCGGCAGTGGTCCCGGATCAGCTCCACCACCGTGTCGGCGGTGCGGGCCAGATGGGTGCGGCCGTCGGGCAGCAGAGCGCTCCGGCTGATGTAGCTGCGCGGTCCCACATGGGTGGCCGGGTCGAACCGGTGCACCGTGACCTTGCCCTCGCGGGCTGCCCGGTTCCATCCGCTGCCCCGGAACAGCGGCCAGCGCTGCGGGAACATCCAGGTGCCCACCCGCTCGATCCGGTCGCCGGAGCTGGTGAGCCGGTGCACGTGTTCCGCGCGCGTGAGGTCGTTGGCACCGTTGTGGAAGCCGCCGAACATGATGAGCAGCAGGGGGCAGTCGAGCCGGTTGCGCAGTTCGTCTACGGCGCCGGTGGCCACCTGCGCACCGCCGCTGTAGCTCAGCAGAACGACCGGAACGCCGCTGCCGGGTCGGTAGCCTGCCAGGAGCAGCTGGGTGGCGATCTGCGAACCGACGGCCCGGTTGTACAGCGGCCGGTAGCGGCGGTCGGCGGCCACGAAGATCTGCATCACGTTGTGCAGGAAGAGCACCAGCCCGACGCGGCGGCGCAGCCACGACCACACCGGCCGGTCGGCGAGCGGGTCGGCCAGTGGGGAGTACGGCTGCACCTGACCCAGCACCCGCAACTCCGGCGCTCCGGCCAGCACGGCCCTGACCAACTGGCCGCCGTCCCGGCTGTCCCGGACGCGGCGTTTGCCGATGCCGTCCAGGTAGACCAGGTAGGCGGCCGGAGGGCGGTCCGGGTCGGCGCCCCGCGCGTACGGCACCCCCTCCGGCAGCTCGGTGGTCGGCGCCCGCCAGCCGGCGCCGTAGGCCAGCACCTCGTAGCGTGCCAGCAGGCCCTCGGCCAGCAGGGCCGGTCCGAGGGCGACGGCCCAGAGCAGCAGGTCGTTCATGAGGCCTCCGCCGTGTCGGTGGTGCTGATCCGCACGACCAGCCGCCGGACGCCCTCGACCGTGACACCGAGCACCACACCGGCCACGGCCACGCAGCCGGCCGCGGTCCACCAGCCGAGACCGGTCTCCGCGGCCAGCGGACCGGTCAGACCCGCTCCGACCCCCACGAAGAGCAGGAGGTGGAGCAGCGGGCCTATCAGGGGGAACGCCAGCACGGCCGAGAGTACGAGGGGCGTGATGAGGCCGGGGGTCCACTCCAGCCCACCACCGGGCGGCGGCGAGCCCAGCAGCAGCTCGGCCAGGGTCCAGGCGGTCAGCGGCCAGAGCGCGAACACGGCGCCCTCGACGACCGCGCCGGCCAGGACGAGCCGGACGATCCGGCGGCGGGGCACCCCTCGTCGCCGTACCGCGACGGGCGTGACGCGTCCGAGCGCCTCCGAAAGTCCGGCGAGCAACAGCAGGGCGACGACGGCGGGTGTCATCGTCAGCCCCCCTGCGGGTCGGCGGGAGCCGGGTGCCCCGCACCGGCCGGGCGCAGGTACCGCTCGAGCTCGTCGGCGGCACGCCGGTAGCCGCCCGCCGCACGCTGGGTTTCCCGCAGCCCGGACGCGGCGGCCCGGTAGCGGGAGTCCGCCAGGAGGCGCCGCGCGACGGCGCGCACGGAGTCCTCGGTGACGTTCTCCGTACGGATCGACAGCCCGGCCCCCAGCTCCACGACGCGCCTGGCGACCATGGGCTGGTCGGCGCCCTGCGGGACGACCAGGAGCGGAACGCCCGCGAACATGGCCTCGTTGACGCTGTTCATGCCGCCGTGCGTGATGAACAGCGCCGCGCGGTCCAGCACCTCCAACTGCGGCACGGAACGCCGGGCGAGCACGTTGTCCGGCAGGGCGCCCAGTGCGGCGGGGTCGGTCTGCCCGGTGGAGACCACGACGGTGCCGGCCAACGGGGACAGTGCCGCCGCGAACGTACGCAGCAGCCGCGGGTCCGCGTTGAAGACCGTGCCCAGGGAGGCGTAGAGCACCGGGTCCCGGAGGCGGTCCGAGGGGAACGACGGGTCGTCGGGCCGGGCACCGATGCTCGGGCCCACGAACCGGTAGGAACGGTCGAACTCCTCCACGGCGGGCTGGAAGGCACGGGAGGTGTACACGAGGTTCAGCGGCTGCCGGATGTCCGCCAGGTCGAGCAGCGGCACGCCCGTCGCGGCGAAGCGGCGGCGCAGCGCCAGCCGGGCCCCCACATAGCCCGCCAGGTTCCGCGGGCGGGCCGCGGCCCCGGCCAGCAGCTCCCGCGAGGCGCGCGTGGGGCTGGGCACATGACGGTTGTAGGCGAACGTGGTGAACGACGAGGCCGCGGGGACACCGAGCGCCCGCGCGGCGAGCGCGCCCCACAGGCAGGCGCTGTCGTGGACGATCAGGTCGGGCCGGTCGTCGCGCAGGTCGGCGAGGACGGCGGGCAGCAGGTCCAGGGCGGTGCGCGCCAGCGCCTCCATCAGCGTGATGGGCGACGGAGGGTCGGGAAGCGGCTGGTCCCCTCCCGGGTAGGGACGCACGGTCGCGCCGGTCGCGGCGATCTCCTCCCGGAAGGCGGGGGATGTGTGGTAGACGACGGTGTGGCCGCGCCGGACCAGTTCGGCCGCGACCGGCAGCGTCGGGTTGATGTGTCCGTGCATGCCGATGTTGAGAAACGCGATCGTACTCACAGTCCGGCCCCCCACCGTGCCGTCGCGGAGGCCGCTTCGAGGACCCCACCCACGCCCACCCCCACGGCCCCGGGCCGGGGGAGGGCCGCCAGGCCGACCGGCCCCGGGCCTCTCTGCTCCCCCTTGCCGGAGCCGGCGCACGGTGCCGGGGCCGACGGGCCCCGGCGGCGGGTCAGCATCATGGTCCACCTCTCTCACCCGCGGTGGGCGTGGAATCGCTTCGCTGAGAACAGGACCGGACAGCACGCCGATCTGTGACAGCTGATTTCCCACCGGGCCCCGAGCGGCCCGGTGCGCAGGGCGGTACGGGCGTTCCGGCCGACATGGAGAGGCGTCGTCCGCGGCCCCCTGACCGGCCCCGCGCCGCGCGGCGACACCACCGGGCCGCGCGTAGCATGGCCCGTAGCCCGGCCTAAGGGGGCACCATGCACGCAGGCCACGACCTCGGCTCGCTCGAGGAGGCGACACGGCACTTCATCCAGGCCCGTCCGAAGCTCTTCGGCATCGCCTACCGCGTGCTCGGCAGCAGCGTCGAGGCCGAGGACGTGCTCCAGGAGGCCTGGCTGAGGTGGCAGAAGGCCGACCGCGCGGACATCCTCGAACCGGCCGCCTTCCTGGCCACCGTGACCACCCGGCTCGCCATCAACACGGCGCAGTCGGCCCGCGTGCGGCGTGAGGCATACGTCGGGCCCTGGCTCCCCGAACCGGTCGACACCAGCGCGGACCCCCAGATGGGAGCGGAACGGGCGGAGGCCGTCGAGATGGCGGTGCTCCTGCTGCTGGAGCGGCTCAACCCGGTGGAGCGGGCCGCCTACGTCCTCAGGGAGGCGTTCGACTACCCCTACCGACAGGTCGCCGCGATCCTGGAGACGAGCGAGGGCAACGCCCGTCAGCTGGTGAGCCGGTCCCGCAGACACCTCGCCACCGAACGCCGGGAGCAGGTGAGCCGCAGCGAGCACCAGCGGTTGCTGGAGGTGTTCCTGACGGCGGCGCAGACCGGCGACCTGCGGACCCTGGAGCAGGTCCTCGCGGCGGACGTCGTCAGCTACGCCGACGGCGGCGGCATCCGGGGAGCGTCCAGGATCCCGGTGGTCGGGCGCCCGCACGTCTCCAAGTACCTCACCGCCTTCGCACCGCGCTTCTGGCCGGGGGCGCAGGTGCGCTGGGTCGAGGCGAACGATCGCCCCGCCGTGCTGGTCCACTCCGACGGGAAGGCGGTGGCCCTGCTCTGCATCGACGCGTCGGCCCAGGGCATCGACCGGCTGATGTGGGTGATGAGCCCGGACAAGCTGGCGTCCTACGCGGCGTCGTCGAGCGGCTGAACCGCCCCAGCCACGCGCACGCCATGTGCCGAGGTCGAGAAGTTCCCCCCTCGGCCGTCGTCCCGTGTCACAGATCCGGCCGCCGTTCGGTCATTCCTGGTGAGTAGTCCCGAGAACAAGCCCCGAGAAACCTCGAGAACAAGCCCCGAGAGGACAGAAATCATGAAGGTCGTAGTCATCGGAGGCACCGGCCTCATCGGCTCCAAGCTCGTCGCCAAGCTCCAGGAGCAGGGCCACGAAGCCGTCCCCGCCGCGCCCAACACGGGCGTCAACACCCTGACGGGCGAGGGACTGCCCGAGGTGCTCCAGGGTGCTGACGTCGTGGTCGACGTCTCGAACTCCCCGTCCTTCGAGAAGGACGCCGTCATGGAGTTCTTCCGCACCTCGACCACCAACCTGCTGAAGGCGGAGGCGGAAGCCGGTGTGACCCACCATGTCGCCCTGTCCGTGGTGGGTACCGAACGGCTGCCCGAAAGCGACTACTTCCGTGCCAAGGTGGCGCAGGAAGAGCTGATCAAGGATTCCGGCATCCCCTACTCCATCGTGCACGCGACGCAGTTCTTCGAGTTCATGAGCGGCATCGCGGCGTCCTCGACGGAAGGTGACACCGTGCGCCTCGCACCGGTGAAGATCCAGCCCATCCTCGCCGACGAGGTGGCCGCCGCCATGGGTCGCGCGGCCGTCGGGCAGCCGGTCAACGGTGTGGCCGAGGTGGCAGGACCCGAGGCCTTTCGGCTGGACGAGCTCCTGCGTGACACCCTCGCCGCCCAGAACGACCCCCGTACGGTGGTGACGGACCCGCACGCCCCGTACTTCGGCGCCGAACTCCAGGAGACCACCCTCCTGCCCGGCCCCGACGCCCACATCGCCGAGACCCGGTACGCCGACTGGCTCGCCCGGCAGCAGTGACCCTTCCCCGGCGAGGCGGCCCCTGAGAGGCTGCGGTGGATGTACCGTTCGTCTGCCCCGACTCGAGACAGTGGCAACAATGGATGAGGCATCCTCTCGACGCCTCTTAGGGAACCTGGAGTTCGGCCGCGGCCTATGATGACCGGGCAAGAGTCGAGAACGAGAGGAACACATGGTCTCGGCAACCGGCGCCGCGCACAACATCGAGGTCACTGCTGAGAGCCTCCAGGAAGACCTGGCACGCCTCGAACTCCAGAAGCAGTCCCTGGAGAGGGAGCTTGCGGCGGTCGTCGCCCATCTCGGCTCCGTCCAGCGGGCACTGAGCGCGCTTGAGGTCCTGATGAGCGCCGCGCCGGTAGCCCTCGCCCCGTCCGGTTCGGGCGAGCCGGAGCCCGCCGGGCGGGCCGCCGCCCAGAGTCCCGCCGGCCCCGCGCCGAAACCCGCCGCGGACGCGGCACGAGCCCCGGGCAGCCGGCGTCCGCGTCGCCGGGACACCAAGGGCAGGACCCGGGCCTCCGGCACCGGGAACCAGCCCGACCAGCGCGGTTACGGCAGGCTGACCGAGCAGATCCTCGAGTACTTGGCCGGCGTCGGCGACGCGGACGTACGAGCCCGGGACGTCGCGGCGGCACTGGGCAGGGACACCGACAGCGGCAGCATCAACGCGGTCCGCAGCACACTCGACCGACTCGTGGGCGCATCGCGCGTCCGCCGGTCCGGCCGGGGCCTGTACCGGGCCGAGCGGCCCTGAGACCGGCCGGCCGTGCCGGCGCTGCGCCGGTGTCACACGGCCGCGCAACGTTGTGAACGGTGTGGATGACGACGAGCCGGGACCGCGCGCGTCCGCAAGGGGAGCGGTCGCGCGCGGCGATTGACGTTCAGCGTTCCGCGCCGGCCTCCGGGCCCGCCGGACGGAGCACCGGGTCCCGTTCGACGGCACCGGTCGACGGCAGCAGTGCCACGGCCAGGGCGACGGCCGGCAGCATGATCACCGCGGCCCGGGCTCTCCGTCCGAGCCCGTCGCCCGCCCGGCCCGCACCGCCCACGTCCCCGTTCCCCGCCCTTCCGGCACCCCACAGCCGCGACCAGCGCGGTGCGAGCAGCGGCCAAAGGACGGCCAGCCCCACCAGGGCGGACCACAACGGGACGGTGAGGACGTCGCGGTGAGCCAGGTCCAGGCTGCTGGCCGCGGCGGACGACCAGGGATCGCCCGCGAGCACCAGGGCCACGGTGGTGAAGCAGACGACCACCGCCGCGTGCACGAGCAGGACCACCGGGCCGGCGAGGGCCAGCAGAGCGGGAACCAGTGACCCGTCGGCCCGCTCGGCGCACCACCGGCGCAGACGGCACGGCGGATGGGTCAGGCCTCCCCGGGCCCGACCCCCGCCCGCGCCGATCTCGTCCAGCGCGTGCTCGACCGCACGCCGCCCGCAGACCGCGGCCGCGTGCCGGTCCGCCGCCAGCTCCGCGCACCACAGCGCGGCCACGGGCACCATGATCACGCTCGCCCGCGACAGCACGACCACGACCTGCGGCCACATCAGGGACGCCGTCGGCTCGTGCCGCCAGGCGAGCCACACCAGCGGGGCGGCCCCGAAGGCCAGGAAGACCACGGGCCATGCCTGCACGGCCCGATTGAACGGGCTGCCGAGGCCCGCGATGAGGTGCTCGCCCGACCCCAGGTGCCCCGCCTCGTGCAGCAGCAGTGCCCTCGCCCGGGCGGGGTCCCGGCGCCACAGCGCGAGGAACCCCAGTGACACGGCGATCCGTCGCTCCCGCCAGCCCGCCGCGTAGACGCGCGCGGGAGGGCCCTTGCCCCACATGGAGACCATGACCGTGGCGCCCGGGGCGACAGCGGCGGCGAAGTCCCGCAGACCGCCCACCCCTTGGGGTGCCGCGGCGTCCGTGGAGCCCAGCGCCGTGAGCGGCACCAGGCGGTACCGCAGGCGTGTGTACCACCCCCGCAGGTGGGGCAGGGCCACGGCCAGCAGCCCGGCGACCAGGACGAGGGACGGCATGAGCTGGCTGACCGTGGAGGCGCGGAGCGCGGCGAACCCGGGGCTCGCGACGACCTCAGGGCCGTAGGCGCCGTCGTCCGTCCACAGGTCGCGGATCTGCTCACGCCACCACACCACGCCCGAGGGCAGCTCCCACAGGTACGTGCAGACCAGCAGCCACAGCCACGGGGGCGGCGGCAGGCGGACGCCCCCGTGAGCCGCGTGCGCCGTCATCGCGAACGGCCCCGGGCGCGGGCGGAGCGCCGCAGCCCGGGCACCCGGGCGGCCAGCCGTCGCAGACCGGTCCGTGGGGCACCTGCCGACCGCTCACCGGACGCGTCGTCCCGGCCCTCGCCCGCCAGGAGGTCCAGGAAGACCCCGGCCCCCTCGTCCCGGCCCGCGTGGAGCGCCGCCACGGCCGAGGCGGCCGCCTGGTCCGCCGCCGCGGGATCCATCCCGTGGGCCTGAAGACGCCGGGACACCTCGGCCACCGCACGGGCCAGCACCAGCAGTTCGTCGCCCCCGGCCGCCGGCTCCGCCGGTGCGGACCCGCCGGTTCCGTCCGCCGGTGGGGCGCCGTCGCGTCGCCGGTGTACGGCGAGCAGCAGGGTGGCCGTGGAGACGCCGTTGGCGACCACGGGCGAGCCCAGCGCGGACTTCAACAGCTCGCCCGAGGCGGCCAGCGCGTCCCACAGGGCGGGCAGGACGGTCGTGACCAGTTCACCACCGCTGCCCGCCGTGACCGACGGGGCCCGGCGCACGAGCGCCCGGCGCCCCCGGCCGCCCCGCGCGTAGGTGAGCGCCGTGTGCACGGCGAAGTCGGTCTCGTGCGGTGCGGACGCCGACGCGATGGCCGTGGCCCACGCCTCCAGCCGGGCGGGCGCGTCAGGACCATTCGACACGGAAGCTCCTCGTGCCGTCGACCGTGGTGCCGCTCAGCGTGACGGACGCGGAGCCGTCGGTGATGCTGCCCTCGATCGTGGTGTCGGTGTTCATGCCGTACGGGAAGCTGGTGTAGGTGCCGCACTGGAACAGTGGCTTGGGCACGAAGAGCAGGTTCAGCGAGGCTCCCGCGGACGCGGCCGTGTCGGTCAGCTGCCCGGAGAAGGAGCCGTCCCCGTCGTCGGACAGCGACCAGTAGGCGATCTCGACGGACTCCCCGTCGACGGTGTCGGTACCGCTGTGCGCCGAGGTGACGCCGAAGGCACCGTCCGCGGTCTGGTCGTCGCTGGCCCAGGAGAGGTGGAAGGAGTTGCCCTCCGTCCCCACCGGCTCGTCGATGATCAGTGTGGCGGGAAGGGTGTAGGACCGGGAGTCGGCGGCACAGCCCGGGTCGGCGAAGTCGACGGTGACCTGCGCCGTGCCGCTCCACTCCCCGTGCGGCACGCCGGAGGCGTCTTCGGAGACGTCGTCCTCGTCGCCGCTCTCCGTCTCGGGATCCGTCGCGTACGGGTCCTCGTCGGGTTCGCTCTCCTCCGTGTAC
The DNA here is from genome assembly GCF_055582785.1 of Streptomyces sp. NPDC107500. Classification (NCBI taxonomy): domain Bacteria; kingdom Bacillati; phylum Actinomycetota; class Actinomycetes; order Kitasatosporales; family Streptomycetaceae; genus Streptomyces; species Streptomyces sp. NPDC107500. The sequence goes on along the minus strand of NZ_JBVJPF010000004.1, from coordinate 34,643 downwards.
GCCGGCTCGCTGGGAGTGGTATCGGCCTCCAGCGGTGTGTCGGTGGCCGGCTCGGAGCTGGTCACGGCGGTCGTGGGCGTACTGCTCGTGCTCGTCGCGGACTCGGCTTCGGCCGAGCCGTCACCGTCGCCGCACGCGCTGACCGCCGCGACTCCGACGAGGCAGCAGGCCAGTGCCGCGACGAAGCGCCGCGTCAGTGGACGCGGCCGGCCGGAGCCGTACGAACGCGGCTCTTCCTGGAGTTGTGTCATGTCGTCGTCCCCCCGGCGGTGCCCCCCGGCAGCCGCCTGCTCACCCGAACGGGCCCTTGCCATCGGCGGATCCGTGCGCCCTGATCGACCGGCTCAGGTGGCCGGAAAGAGGGGGTGGACGTCCGCCGTAGCCCAGGACCATACGGGACGGGAACGCAGATCATGGAGAAAACGTGAAAATCGTGCGAACCGGTGAGTGGGCCGGGTGCTTCTGGATGGCGATCCATCAGAAGATCTACCGCGTCCTGCGGCGCCTGTGGGCGGACGGTCCGCCCGACGTCCGCGAAGTGGCGCGGCGGGGGAGGCCGGACGAGAAGGAGTACACCGGGCACGGCTCGTCGTCCCGGCCGTCCCCGGCCGCCGATATCCTCGTGCGTGAGGACGGGGGACGCTCCGCGCGTCGACCCCGGGGGAGGCGATGGTGCGCAGAGGCACACGGTGGTTCGTGGGCGCGATGGCCGTGCTCTGCGTGATCCTCGTCGGCTCCGGTTCCCACAGTGGCTCCGACGCCGGCCCGGGCCGGCGCGTCGAGCCCGTGCGGGACGTGGTGGCGAACCGCGTCATGACGTGGAACCTCTGCAACCCGTGCAAGGAGAGCAACGTCCACCGGGCCGCGGAGATCGCCTCCTTCGCCCCCCAGGTCCTGGGCGTGCAGGAAGCCTGCGTACGGGACGTCGAGGCGATCCGGGACCACCTGGAGAACCTCCACGGACTCGTCTACCACGTCGAGTACGGCATGGTCCTGAAGAAGCGGAGCCGCTGCGGGGGAACACCGTGGAACCCGGGCGCGTTCGGCCAGGCCGTCCTCTCCGCCGCGCCCATGCGCGACCACGTCAGCAAGGAGTACCCCGAGGGCGGCTCCGAGGACCGCGGGTACATGGCGGTCACCACCGAGGTCGGCGGCCAGGACGTCCGGGTCTTCAACACCCACCTCGCCCAGCGCCGGCAGGAGTCCGTCCGAACGGAACAGGTCGCCGTGCTCGCCACCGAGGTCGCCCGGCACGAACGCGCCGTCGTCCTGGGCGACTTCAACGCGGTGCCGGACGCCCCCGAACTCTCCCGCATCTGGGCCCTGGCCGTCGACACGGACCCCCGGTGCCATCCGACGCGCACGGCCGCCGGCACCTGCCGGGCGACCACGGACTGGCAGAGCAAGTTCGACTACGTATTCCTGCGTGGCATCGCCCCCGGCGAGCACCGCGTGCATCCCTCCCGGTACTCCGACCACCACCAGGTGTACGCCGACCTCGACCTGACGTGATCCGGTCTGGGCTATCGTTCTGTGCGCCCTGGAGATCACGTCCGTCGCGCGGACAGGGAGCGGCAACATGCCCCTGTACAGACGGGATTCACAGTTCCTGAACGGAGTCCAGGGCCTCCGCCCGATCACACGTGAAGAGAATCGGATGCGTATCAGAAACACGAGCCTCGCGCTCGTAGCTTCCGCGATGGTGGCCGCCCTGGTCACCGCCTCGCCCGCCGTCGCGGACTCGACCCCCACACTTCCCCAGCCCTCGCCCACCGGTGTCCTCGCCGTACAGAAGCAGGCGATGGCCGCCGGGGCGCCCGGCGCCCTCACCCGGATCGACTCCGGCTCCGCGGTCTACCGGCTCTCCATGGGCAAGGCGGACCGGGCCGCCGGAACACCCATGGACGCCGACCGCAGGTTCCGCGTCGGCAGCGTCAGCAAGAGCTTCACCACCGTGGTGCTGATGCAGCTCGTCGCCGAGGGCCGCATCGACCTGGACGCCCCGGCCAACGACTACCTGCCGCAGGCCCTGCCGGACGACGCCATCACCGTGCGGCACCTGCTGAGCCACCGCAGCGGGCTGTGGGACTACACGAACGACATGTTCTACCACACCGTTCCCGGCTTCGAAGCCGTACGGAACAAGGTGTTCACGTACCAGGAACTCATCGACCTCTCGACGGCGCACGCCCCCACCGGCAGGCCCGGGGCCGCCTACAGCTACTCCAACACCAACTTCGTGGTGCTGGGCCTGATGATCGAACACACCACGGGTGTGCCGATCGCCACGCAGTACCAGCAGCGGATCTTCGAGCCGCTCGGCCTGAAGAACACCTCCTACGTCCACCCGCGGACCACCCTCACCGGCTCCTACGCGCGCGGATACGTACGCGACGACGACACCACACTGCCGCTGGTGGACTCGACCGAGCAGACCGCCTCGTGGGCGCAGTCCGCCGGTGCCGTCATCTCGAACTCCGCGGATCTGAACCGCTTCTTCGCCGCGCTCGTCTCCGGCAAGCTCGTCGCCCCCGTTCAGCTGCGCGAGATGATGAGCCTGGTCCCGGTCAACGCGGACCAGACCCAGTCCTACGGCCTCGGGCTGCGCGGGCGGAAGCTCTCCTGCGGTGTCACCGTCTACGGTCACACCGGTACCGTCCAGGGCTACTACACCTACGCGTTCACGACGGCCGACGGCCGGCGCAGCATGTCGTCGATGGCGAACACCTCCAACAACGGCACGGTGAACACCATCCTCGGCGGCACTCTGGAGGCCGCCTTCTGCGGCACCGACCCGACCCGGACGACCGCCCTCAGCCGCTCCGCCGCCACCACCGGCGACCAAACCGAGGACATCGCTCCGCAGGTCGTACGTCACTGACCCGGCCCGGCGCGTGACCCCCCGGGTCACGCGCCGGTACCGGTCTCGTAAGTGCCCGGGCGCGGCCAGGACGCCCAGGGCACCACCCTCGGATGCGCAGGCCCGGGCGGTGTGTCACATCCGGTACCGCACCCCGGTCCAACTGACATACCGAGAGGACCGGAGGACACCGCGCCGTTCCACCATGGAAGCAGGGCGCAGCGTCCCCGCGGGCCTCGGCCGGTGTCCCCGGGCCCCGGCCGCACCGGCGGCCGTGGCTGACGGAGACCGATCGGGGGAGGAGGCGCTGTGGAACAGGCCGGTGAGTCGGTGCCGATCGCGGAGTTGCCGGCAGCCGGAGGAGCATCGCTCACCGCAGGGAGCTGGCCACCCGGGCACCGCTGTCGAGGAGGAGGCCGGCGCGGTGCTGATGCGGTCCCTGGAGTCCCTGACGTCGGCGGAGCGCACGGCCTTCGTGCTCAGCGACGTCTTCGGGGAGCCGCCGGACACGGTCGCGGGCCTCGTGGGCCGCTCGGAGCCGGAGTGCACCGAGCCGGCCGACCGGGCCCTCCGCAGCCTGCGCGCCCAGGAGGCACAGCCGATCTCGCCGCACCGGCACGAGCGGATCGTGCGCTCGGTTCGGCGGGCGTGCGCCGCCGGCGACAGCGGCCGGTTGTTGTCGTTGTTGGCCCCGGATGTCACCGCCTTCTTCGACGGAGGCGGCAAGGTCCGCGCGCTGACACGACCGGTGGACGGCGCCGAACGGGTCGCCCGGAGCCTGCTGACGATGTTCGCGAGGCACCCTCGCACCACCTTGCACACCCACTCCGTGAACGGGCGCACCGGCCTCGTCGCCCGCTACGACGACCAGGTGGCGGCCGTCATCACCTTCGACGTGGCCGGAGCGCACGTGGTCCTGGTGTGGGTCGTCCTCAATCCCGACAAGCTGCGGTCCTGGAACCACCCGCGCCCCTCCGGCGCCTGAGACGGCGGGGCATGCGCAGGTCGGCTTCCGGGGCGAATCAGTCGGCCAGGGACGCGGCGTAGGGCGTCAGCTTGGCCGGGTTCATCACCCACATGATCCGGTCGATGCCCTCGGCACACACGTCGACGGACAGCAGGGCCACGGCAGTTCCGGCCTTCAGCACCAGCACCGCGGGACGCCCGTTGGCCTCGACCCAGCGGGTCTCGGCCTGCGGCCAGAAACGGGGCGCGAAGGCCGCGAGGTACCGGGAGACGTGCAGCCTTCCGACCACCGGGATCTTGGATGCGCCCCGGATGCCGCCACCGTCCGAGTAGCTGACGACGTCCGCGGTCAGGACGTCCTCGAGCACGGCCAGGTCACCGGTCCGCGCGGCGAGGAGGAACACCTCCAGGAGACGCCGGTGGGTCGCGGGGTCGACACGTTCCCGGCGCTCGTCGGCCAGGTGCCTGCGAGCACGGCTGACCAGTTGACGGGCGTTGGCTTTGCTCGTCTCCAGGATCTCGGCTACCCGGTCGTAGGGGTAGTCGAACGCCTCCCGCAGCACGTAGGCGGTCCGCTCCATGGGGTTCAGCTTCTCCAGAACGAGCAGCACGGCCATCTCGACGGCTGCGGCGCGCTCCGCGCCCAACTGCGGGTCGGGTGCGGTGTCCACGGGCTCGGGCAGCCACGGACCGACGTAGGTCTCACGGCGTACCCGCGCGGACTGGGCGAGGTTGATCGCCAGTCTGGCGGCGACGGTGGTCAGGAAGGCACCTGGTTCGTGAACGGCGTCACGGTCGGCGTTCTGCCACCGCACCCAGGTCTCCTGAACGACGTCCTCGGCCTCGGCGGCACTGCCGAGGATGCGGTACGCGACACCGAAGAGACGGGGCCGCAGACAGAGGAATTCCTCCGTCGCCCGGCCGAGCGGGTCGGGGTGGGCGCCGGCGTGCATGGATCGTCCCTTCTCGCGTGGCGCCGGCAATCGTACAAGTGACTCTGAACGAACGTTTCAGCGGGCACACCATGTGCGCGGACGGAGCACTCAATCCCGTCGAAGGGCCACGATAGTGTGACAACGTGTTACGTCCCTCGCGGTGCTCCGGAGACCGCTGGACGGTAAATCGCGAAGGGCCCGGAGCAGGTGCGCACCCGCCCTCGGGGCCGAGCGTGTGAGCGCCCCGGGCGCCCCTCGATCCCCGTGAGTCGGCACCCAGGTCGCGTACGTCCGCCACCCGGCCGGAGGCGGGAGTCACGGCGCGCCGTCGACGTCCCGCTGCCGCAGCCGGCTGAGTCTCGCGGAGGTCTCCCGTATCTGTGCGTCAACCGCGTTGAGCGCTTCGCGCAGCATGCGGGCCCGTGTCTCCAGCAGAGCCGCCTGCGCGGCCAGGGACACGCCGACGGCGGCGGTGTCCGGGGGCTCGGCTGGACTTCGGGTCGTACGGGCACCGGAAAGCACGGGCGTCACTTCCTTCTGGGCGGCGAGGACCCGAGCGGCGTCACTCGGTCCGTCACCGGTATTGACCGGGCAGCCGGGGGAGTTGTGACAGTCACCCGCCAGCCCTGGCGGCCCCGCCGGCAGCAGCGCGCGCCGCGGCGTGCGAAGTCCGTGCAAACCAAGATCCGGAAGAAGTGCTCCAGCGGCCCACCGGGCAGCCGATCCCGTTCCCGGTCACCCACACGCGTCACACATCGGCGACGAATCCGGTCATACGGGGTGAAAGATTCAGAACATTCCACGTGACCTGGAGGAGACGCGGTATGAGTGACTTCGTTCTCGAGCCCGCCGCGCAGGCGTTCGCGGAGGCGGCGGCCGCCCCGCCCCTGCTGTACGAACTGGGCGTCGACGGTGCCCGCGAGCGGCTCGACAACGTGCAGGCGCACCCCGTCGGGTTGCCCGCCGTCGACGAGAAGTGGACCACCGTCGCCGCAGAGGCCGGCGACGTGCGGGTGCGCATCGTCCGGCCCGCGGGCAGCACAGGGGCCCTGCCCGTGATCCTCTACATCCATGGCGGCGGCTGGATCCTCGGGAACGCCGGCACCCACGACCGCCTGGTGCGCGAACTGGCCGTGGGCGCGAACGCGGCCCTGGTGTTCGTGGAGTACGACCGCTCCCCGGAGGCGAAGTACCCCGTCGCCGTCGAGCAGGCCTACGCCACCGCCCGGTGGATCACCGGCGCGGGCGCCGAGGAGGACCTCGACGGCAGCCGCATGGTCGTCGCCGGTGACTCGGTCGGCGGCAACATGGCCGCGGCCCTCACGCACCTGGCGAAGCAGCGCGGCGACGTGACCTTCCTGCACCAGTCGCTGTACTACCCGGTCACGGACGCGGCCCAGGACACCGAGAGCTACCGGACATTCGCCGACGGCCCGCACCTGACGGCGCAGGCCATGGAGTGGTTCTGGGACGCCTACACCACCGATTCGGCCGGGCGGGCCCGCATCACGGTCTCGCCCCTGCGTGCCACCCCCGACGAACTACGGGGACTGCCGCCGGCGCTCGTGATCGTCGCCGGGTGCGACGTGCTGCGCGACGAGGGCGAGGAGTACGCCCGCAAGCTCGTCCAGGCCGGTGTGCCGACCACCAGCGTGCGCTACAACGCCACGCTGCACGACTTCATGATGCTGAACCCGCTGCGCGGCACCCGGGCCTCGGCTGCGGCCGTGGAACAGGCCGTGCACGTCCTGCGCCAGGCCCTCGGTACCGACTGACCCGCCGGCGCCCCGGCACTCGTGCGCACGCACGAAGGAGCACCCCGCTCCACCTCTCCCCGCTCCATCCCATTCCGATGAAGACGAAGAAGAAAGGCATACCCATGCACGCACAGAAGCCGACCGTCGTTCTCGTCCACGGCGCCTTCGCGGACTCCTCCAGCTGGAACGGTGTCGTGGACGAACTCCGGTCCCACGACCACACCGTGGTGGCGGCCGCCAACCCCCTGCGCGGGCTGACCGTGGACGCGGACTACGTCCGCCAGCTGCTGGTGTCCATCGACGGCCCTGTGGTCCTGGCCGGTCACTCCTACGGCGGCGCGGTCATCACCAACGCCGCCCGGGGACTCGACCACGTCAAGGCGCTCGTCTACGTCGCGGCCTTCATGCCGGATGAGGGCGAGAGCGCGCTCGAGCTGGCCGGCATGTTCCCGGGCAGCACCCTCGGTGAGGCGCTCCGCCCGGTTCCGGTCACCCTGCCGGACGGCAGCCGGGTCGCGGACCTCTACATCCAGGCGGACAAGTTCCATCAGCAGTTCGCCGCCGACGTCCCCGAGGACACGGCCGCGACCATGGCCGCCGTCCAGAGGCCCGTCACCGACGCCGCGCTCGGTGAGAAGTCCGGCGTTCCGGCGTGGCGGGATGTTCCGTCGTGGGTCCTGGTGGCCACCGAGGACCGGAACATCCCGCCGCAGACACAGGCCTTCATGGCCGAACGCGCGGAGGCCACCCTGGTCAGCGTCACGGCCTCCCACGCGGTCGGCGTCTCGCGCCCCCGCGACGTGGCACGGCTGATCGGCGAGGCCGTCCGGGCGACCGCGTGAGCGATGGCTCGCGACGGGCCCGTCGGGACCGGACCCGTCGGCCGGTCGACGCCGCCGGAGCGGCGTGGCAAGCACGGCGGTCGGACGTTCGCTGCGCGGGACCTGATCCCCATGGTCCTGTTCACTGCGCCGACGATCCTCTGCACGGCGATCATCTTGGGCGGCGTCAGTTCCGTTCTACGATCGACCTCGCCGCCGTCACCTCGCGCCGTACCGGTTCCAGCACACTGTCCGAGAGGAGCGCCGGGCGAGCGGGAATCGCCGGGAGGGTCTCCGCGCCCCGCAGGCACTCGGCCAGCTCACGCAGTTCTTCCGCCAGCTGCCGGGTCTCCGCCACCGGTGGGGGAGGCGCCCCGTGGTGGACCCGGATGCGCGCGGCGGTGGTCGCGTCGACGATGCGCTCGACGGCGACGACCAGGGGCCACCACGCGGCAGCGCGCCGACCGGTGGGCGGCGGCTCGGTGAGGGCCCGCTGGAACTCCGTGCGCACGGTCGACAGGTCGCGGTAGAGCCGGCGGCGCATCCGCGTGCGGGCCGAGGCGTCCGAGTTCTCGCCGAAGGCAGCCTCCACGTACGCCGCGGTGTCGGCGACGGCCTGCGAGAGACGGTGGCCGGCCCGGGTGTGCCAGCTCTCCGGCCACAGCAGGTAGCCCGCGACCAGGACGATCGCGCACCCCAGCAGCGAGTCGAGCAGCCGGGGGAGCAGCAGGTCGGTGCCCTCCTGGTTGAGGACGTCCGACAGGAGGAGGATCGCCGGGGTGATCGCCGCCGTCTGGTAGCCGTAGCCGCGGGGCGTCAGAGCGGGGATCAGCGGGGCCAGTACGAGCAGCACCGGTACGTCCCACCAGCCGCGCGGTACCCCTGCCAGGACCGTCGCCGCCACCACGAGCCCGGCCACCGTTCCCAGCGCCCGGAGCAGCGCCCGGGAGAACACCGAACCGAAGTCGGGCTTGAGGACGAAGGTGATCGTGAGGGCGATCCAGTACGAGCGGGGTACGGGGACCAGCGAGACGAGCGCCTGCGCCAGACCGATGCACAGCGCGAGGCGCAGCCCGTAGCGCCAGGAGCCGGCGGACAGGACCACGCCCCGGGCCGCGCGGGTCGCCCGCACACTCACCGCGCCCGCCCCGCCCGTGCGGTAGTCGAGCCCCCAGGGATCGACGTCGGGGTTGGCGACCACCTCGGCGGCGTGGACCAGAGCGTGGTCCACGGCGCGGGCGGCCTCGGTCGTGGGTGCGGGCAGGTGCAGCGGCTGCCCGCCCCCCGTGCCGGATTCGACGGCGTCCGCGAGGCGGTGGACCGCCGCGGGTACTTCCGGCGGCAGGGCGCCGCCCGTGAGGCCGACGGTGGGGGCCGGCCTCGGCCACCGGGTTGATGGCGTTCAACTGGGCGATCAGCCGGGTCAGTTCGCGGTTGCGGGCGTGGTGGCGGGCTCGATGGGCGAGGAGCAGGTCGTAGGAGCGGTTGAGGGCCTTGGTGACCTCGAAGCGGGCGGCGGTGTACCGGTCGGGGTCGCTCCCCGCGGCGAGCAGGTCGGCCACCGATCGGTAGGCCGCCGCGACCGAGGCGCGCTCCGGCACTCCGGCCCGCAGAGGCCAGGCGAGGAGCGCGAGGAGGAGGACCAGCAGCCCGCCTCCCGTCATCAGCAGGGGAGCCGCCCACCAGGTGCCGGGCAGCGGGAGTCCCGCCCCGATCACGGCGTTGAGCAGCAGGAGCAGTCCGGAGGCGGAGGCCACCGCGCCGATGGTCGAGATCATGCCGGACACCAGGGCGACGCCGGTCAGGGCGGCGACGGCGGCCCATCCGCCGTCGTGCACCAGCGAGCCGAGGACCACGCCCACGGCCCCGGTCAGCTGCGGGACGGCGATGTTGAGGACCCGCAGGCGGTAGGCGTCGGCGGTGTCACCGATCACCGCGTTGAGGGCTCCCATGGAGGCGAGGGCGCCGAACGCGGTCTGCCCGAGGGCGAGCCCGATCGCCAGGGGCGCCGTCATGCCGACGGCAGCCCGTGCCATCGCCGCCCTGTTCAGCGGCGTCCTCGGTGTCCGGAGGTTGCGGACCAGCCAGTCGGGAGGGAGGTGGCGTGCGGATGACTCGCGGTCCATGCGGCCATTATGGGCACGCCGGCCCCGCCCCTCGTGGACGACCGGACCGTGCACGGCGCCCGGCTCACACGGTGTCACGCAAGCTGGTCTGCCAGGCCGCCTCGCGGCCGACCGGGTCCGCGGCATCGCCCCCGGGCCACGTTCTGGACGGCGCCGACGTCCGCGCCGGGATGCACGAACGTTTGGTGAAGCCTGCTGCCATGTTGTGGGCCACCCGGGAGTCACGACAGTCGCCAGAGCCTCGACGCGTCGACTGGCCGCGGTCGATCGGGATGTCGGATCACGCGTGAGGCAGGAGCTGCTCGCGCACCCATTCCGGCGCGGGGTTGGTGTGCGGGCGGCCCGCCACGACGACGGTCGGTACGGTCTCGTTGCCGTCGTTGGCATCCCGCACCGCTGCGGCCGCCGCGGGGTCGCGCCAGATGTTGACCCAGTGCAACTGGCGGGCGCTGCGGCCCAGCCGGAAGCGCAGTCGAATGCAGTACTTGCAGCCAGGCCGCCAGTAGACGACCGGCCGGCCGTCGACCGCGGCGCGGCGTTGCGCCTCGCGCGCACCGGTCGACCTCGGGAAGACGAGCGGCGAGTGCACGCCGGCGAGCACCAGGAACACCAGCAGGAGTGCCACGCCAGTGCCGGGGTCCCCCGTGAGGACCGGTCGAGTCGCGACGGCTGAGCCGCAGAGCACGAACACCATCGGCAAGATCCAAGCGCGCATCATGATGACGCAGGCTATCGCTGAGCCGGACTGTCCGGGAGCCAAGAACGGGTGGGCTCCCAGACGGCCCGCGATGCCCATGAAGAGCAGGGCGAAGTGCTCCTGCCCTCGTGCGGGATGTGGTCCCGGGCGGTGGGGGCGGGGTGTGCTCCTCGCGTGTCTGGTCGGGTGGCGGTGTGCGAATCCTCGCCTGTACGCAACAGGGGTGTCATGATGGTGAGTTATGGCTGAGGGGGACGGTGTGGTGACGCGCGGTATCCGGATCCGGCTGGACGGGACCGAGAGGGCGACTGACATCGTCGCCCTGCACAAGTGGCTGGAACGGGAGAAACCGCTCGCTGATCTGGCCCGGAGCGACCAGCTCCGGATCACTGAACAGAGCCGTACCGGCGAGGCGGGTGCCCCCATGGGCACCGGCATGGACATTGTCGTGGCGGTGCTCGGGGGTGCTGCGGGCGCGATGTTCCAGGGTGTGGTGGACCAGGTCAGACGGTCGGTGGAGGCCTGGCGGGCCAACCGTCGTGCGGTGGAGGAAGGCGATCCGCCGCAGGTGCGCGTCGAGCCGGTGCAACCCGACGACAGGTAGGCCTCCGGTGACCGGTTACGACTCGCGGGGGAAGGCGAACCGGGCGCTGTTGGTCGGAGTGTCCGAGTACGACAACACGGCGCCGCCGGACGGTGTGCCCGGCGACCTGCCCGCGGTCAAACACAACCTGAACCGGCTGGCGGAGGCGCTGCGGCACGGCGGTGTGTTCGCTGAGCGGGAGATCACGGTCTGTCGCTCTCCTGACCAGGGCACTTTCGACCAGGAGCTGTGGAAGGCGGCCAGCGAGGCCGACGGTGTCCTGCTGCTGTATTTCGCCGGGCACGGGGCGATCCCGAACGCGGGCGACGAGCTGTTCCTGCAGATGCGCAACGCACGCGTGGTCGCGGGCGGTCACGCGGTCTTCCCGGGTGCCGTGCTGTTCAGCCTGGCGCAGGCGATGCTCACCGCCAGTTCGGCCCGGCGGATCGTGGTCGTCCTTGACTGCTGCTTCGCCGGCAACGCCGCCTGGGTCCGCCCGGAGACTCCTGACAAGCGGCGGCTGCTGCTGATGAGTGTGCAGCCCAATCACCGTATCGACGCGGGCGATCCCGACACGCCGACGCCGTTCACCGCCGAGCTGGTGAAGCTGTTGGAATCGGGCGGCGACGTGTCGTTCCGCGACCTCGTGGACGACCTGCGGGCTGGGATGTCCGCTGCGGGTCACCGGACGGTACGGGGTGACGCCTGGGAACCGGAGGGCCGTGCCGAGCCCGGCATGGACGTGCTGCTCGCCACCGGGGCTGGCGGGACCGGAACCCCGCCCGCGCCTGACCCTGACCCCGGCCCTGACCCTGGCCCTGGCCCCGGCCCCGACTCTGGGCCGTGGGCCCCCGACCCCGGCCCTGGGCGTCTCCGCCGGGTCGGGGCGGTTCTGGTCGGATGGCTGGGCGGTATGGGCGCAGCCTGGGCCGCGTTGATCGGTCGTAGGCGTGACTCCGGCGCCCGGGAGGACCAGGGCCGGGCCGGGAACCCCGATGTGCAGGCGGGCGACTCGGGAGACGAGAACGGTACGGGGCAGGAGTGGCGGCGGGCGCGGCGGCTGGTCGCGGGGGGTGTTGTCATGCTGGTCCTGGCCGTCACCGCTCTCGGTATCGGGTTCTACCGCCACCTCGTGCTGACCGGCGGCCCCTCCTCCTGCGCCCCGTCCCTGGAACTGCGGGTGCTCACCGACCCCGACCTGGAGCCGACCGTCCGGGCAGCAGCCGACGCGTATCTGACGTCGGAGGCGAACATCACCGGCGACGGCTGCCGCCGCAGCGGCATCACCGTCTACAGCGCGGGCGCCGCCGACGCGGTCACCGCCCTGCGCAAGCAGACCGGTGCCTGGCAGGAACCCCGCGAGGCCGACACCAACCCGCAGCGTGACGTCGGCCCGCAGCCCGACGTGTGGATACCCGCTTCCCCGGCCGACGCCGCCCGGGTTGTCGCGGGGCAGGACACCGACGCCGTGGCCGAACTCGACGCCGACCAGGAGCCCTTCGCGTACTCTCCCGTGGTGCTCGCCGTCCCGCAGGGCATCGCCGTCGACGAGCTGGACGACCGTACCGGCCCCCCGCTCACCCGGATGATCGACGACCTGCGGCGACGGCACGCGGACGCGGCGGTGCGCCGCCCCGACCCGGAGTTCACCGACACCGGACTGCTGGCCACGATGGCCCTGTACGGCACCCCGGGCGCGGCCGGTGCCCCTGACCCCCGCCGCGCCGAGGACCGGGTCGCCCAGTCCGGGCCGCCCGCCCCCACCGCCGCCGAGCTGCTGTGCACGCTGCCCGACGACGACGCCGTCGACAACCGCACCGCGGCCCTCGTCCCCGAGTTCCTCCTGAAGAGCGGCGTCGGCTGCGACAGCGCGCGCCGCACCCCGCGCATGGCCCAGTACCCGGGTGACGTTCCGGGTCTGGAGCCGGTCTTCGTCCGCGTCCGCTGGCAGGGCGCCGACCGCGACGTGGACGACCGGGACCGTGAGGCGGAGGCCTTCCGGGCGTGGCTCACCGGGGAGGACGGCCGGGTGACCTTCGCCCGGGACGGCTTCCGCCCGGCCGCCGGCGACCGGGCTCTGCCGGACTCCACCGAGGTCGCCCAAGGCGTGCTGAGGGCGCCGTCGCCGCTCACCGAGTCCGCCGGACGGGACGCGATGGAGGCGTCGCTGGAGGCCTACCGGGGCGCCAACGGGCCCGGCCGTGTGCTGTTCCTGCTCGACAGTTCCGGCTCCATGGCCGGCCAGTGGGAGGGGCCCAGCGGTGGGCCGGGCCTGCTGAAACAGTCGCTGGGCGGGCTCGGCGACCGGGACGAGTACGCCGTGTGGGCGGTGTCGGACGCAGGTGAGGACACCTACGACACCCTGCTTCCCTTCGGCCCGCACTCCGGCAAGGACGCCGAGCGCGCCATCGACCGCGGGGCCCGGGTCCGGGACGCCGAGGCGAACCCGCTCGGGGCGCTGAGGGCCGCTCTCGACGCCATGGAGGTCCGGGACGCCGACGACGAACGCCCCGGCCTGATCGTCTTCGTCACCGACGACGAGGACGCGGACCGGCTCGCCGGCGACGGCTTCGGCAACCTCCTGGACATCGCCCGCGCGCGAGGGCTGCCGGTCGCGATGGTCTCCCTCAAGGGCGGCGGCTGCGACGCGGGGAAGCCGGACGCCCGTCTCTCCGAGGCCAGCGGCGGCCGGTGCCTGGACGCCGACGACGATCTCGGCGCCGCCCTGCACGACGAGGTCGCGCGCACCGGAACGGGGGAGACCTGATGCGCAAAGTACCGCTACGACGACAGTGCCGGCGGCGGCTGGCGGCGCTGCCGGCGGCGCTGTGCCTGCTCCTGCCGACCGCGTGCAGTGGGGATGGCGGCGACGGCGGAAGCGGACCCGCGGCGCCGCCCTCCGCCGACGTGCCCGGCGACATCGTCGTCGCCAGCGGCCGGGACGTCACCGGCAAGAACGGCGTCCGCCAGCGGCTCATCGACGCCTGGAACACCGAGCAGGAGAAAGCCGGCACCGGCTACCGGGCCCGACTGGTCGAACTCCCCGGCAGCGCCGACGAACAGCGCAGCCAACTGCTCGGCGCGCTCCAGTCCGGCAGCGCCGCCTACGACGTGGTCAACCTCGACGTCACCTGGGTCCCGGAATTCGCCGCAGCGGACCTGATCAGCCCCCTGCCCGAGTCACTGCTCGACGACGACGTCATCGCACCCGTCGCGAGCACCGCCCGCTGGGACGGAAACGTCTACGCCGCCCCCTTCAACAGCGATGTCGGCCTGCTCTACTACCGCCGCGACCACCTGAGCCAGGCGGACGTCGAGCAGACCGACCTGACGGGCGGCCTGGACTGGCCGGAACTGAAGACGCTGATCAACGCCGTCGGCGACCACAAGCCCGACGGCTACGACAAGGGCTGGACGACCCAGCTCGCCGCGTACGAGGGGCGGACGGTCAACGCCATGGAGGCGTTCGCGTCGGCCGTACCGGACCTCACGCTCACCGGCGAGGACGGCCACTACGACGCCACCGTCGAGGAGCTGACCGAGGGCATCGGCGAGCTGCGCCGTCGCACCGAGGCCGCGTACGTGCTCCCGGACGCCTTCGGCTCCGACGAGGCGGCTTCCCTCGGTGACTTCGCCGCGGGCCGCACCACCTTCCTGCGCCACTGGCCGTACGTGTATCCCGCCCTGCACCAGTCGTTCCCCGGCGACGACCGGCTCGGTGTGACCGCGTTGCCGGGCCGGGCCGTCCTCGGCGGCCAGAACCTCGCCGTGACCGCGGCGTCCCAGCGCAGGACCAAGGCGGCCGACCTGATCGAGTACCTGACCGGCAAGGAGAGCGAACGCTGCCTGCTGGACGCCGGTTTCGCGGCGACGCGTACCTCCGCCTACACGGACGATGCCGTGACGTGCGCGGTGGGGACGGCGACGCCCTCGGCGGCGCCGACCGGGGAGAGCGCCGACACCGTGCCCCGCGACGCGGCCGGCCGCCCGGAGTACGCCCGCGGCATCCTGCTCCCAGCCCTCCAGAAGGCGGTGCACCGCCCCCGCACCCCGCTGTACGGCGCCTTCACCCAGACCTTCACCACCGAGCTGAGCGCCCTCTTCGCCGACGACCCGCCCAGCGACGGGGACCTGGCGCGACGCTTGGACGAAGCCCTGAGACGCGCCCTGCCGGACTGAGGGACGACTGCACCGGGCGAGGGCCCGATAGCCCTGTCACCGAGTGTCACTCGTCGGCGGTGGACTTCAGGACGTCACAGGTGTTCTGGAACTCCTCCATCAGCCGGGTGGCCTCGACGACGAGGACTCCGTAGGGCCGGGAGGCGTCCGAGAGGGGAAGGGAGTCGTCGTGCGCCGCCGTGAGCACGTTCTGCAGGGCGTCCTGGGCGAGCGTGGCCAGGTGGCACATCTGTTCGGCCTGTTCGGTGAGACTGTCGGCCTCGAGGGACGCCATGATGTGGGCGATGTCGCGGAGACTGCTCGCGAAACGCGCGTACGCGCGCAGCGTCGGGGCGTAGGTGTAGGTGTTCTCCGTCTCGCGCCAGCGCCCCAGGCTGCGGGTGAGGGAGCCCAGCTGGTAGACCGCCCGTTCCAGGGCGTCGACGCTCTGCTTGTACCGGCCGAACGTCAGGTATCGGCGGTGGGCGGGCAGCAGGCGGCGCGGGTTGAAGGGGAGACTGTTCTCCGCGGTGGCAAGCCCTGCCCGTGCCTGCCCCACCGCACGCTGCGCGCTCTCACCGGCGGCGCGCCACTGCTTGGCCCGTCCGGCGTCCACGTCGCCCGTGCACAGGCCGTCGGCCATGTCGTCCAGCAGGCTTTCGATCTCGGCGGCCAGGACCTGGAGACCATGCTCGGCGCCGCGGTACCGCAGGGGCGGCGCGACGGTCAGGTTCACGAGGAGGCCGACACCGCAACCGACGAGGACCAGCAGGACGATCTGCCCGAGCTCGGTCACCCGTTCGCCGGTGCCGGCCGCGGCGGCGTAGGTCGAGAAGGCGAAGAAGGCCGCGGTGGCGACTTGGGAGCGCTGCTCACCCAGGGCGGGCCACTGCCCGATGGTGAGGGCGATCACGGCGACCAGGACGAACGCGAGCAGGTCCGGTCCGGCGACGAATCCGACGGCCGCCTGCACGGCCACCCCGACGGTGACCGCGGCGGTGTAGCGCAACGCCTGCCACACGGACTGGTAGATCGTCGCATTCATGATCAGTACGGCGGAGAACGGCGCGAACGCCGGCGAGGCCGCGTGCAGGACGTCCTGCGCCAGCCACCACGCCAGCGTCGCCGCCAACGCGCTCTTGCCCACCAGGAGCGCCATGTTCCGCTCGTGCCCGGGCGCATCCCACGCCCTGCGCAGCCATGCCCTGCAGCCTCGCACCCATTCCACGTTCGTGCCCCGAACTCCCACTCGCTGTTCCCGTACGGCGGGGCAGGTACGTGCCCGGGCGCATCCCACGCCCTGCGCAGCCATGCCCTGCAGCCTCGCACCCATTCCACGTTCGTGCCCCGAACTCCCACTCGCTGTTCCCGTACGGCGGGGCAGGTACCCACCCCAGGTCAGATATGTAGAAGAGCGAAGCATTGATTCCGGTGGTGTCCACGCCACGGGGGAGTGTGTCACCGAGAGGACGCGGTGGTGGTCGTGGCATTCCGGGGGCGGGGAGTGGGTGAGGCGTGGGTTGCCAGCCCTGCCCCGGTTGCTCCTGTCTCGAGGCGCTCTGCCTGGCGGTTGGGGCGGTCCCTCCCCTCGGCCGACCGGCTCCCGAGCGAGTCAGTTCCCTTCGCAGCCGAGGCAGCAGCGCCACCCATGCGGTACCAGGGCCTCTTGGGCGGCATTTGCGAATTAACGGCGCAAATGCATCTGCTGGCGCTACGAGCCCTGAATCGACAACCAAGAGCCGATGTGCGGTCCGTTCCCGTGCGGCCGGCGTGGGCTCTCGCAACCGCGGAGCCTCACCGGGAGCGTCCGGTTTGCACTGCGCGCTGCCGGCCTGTAGGGCCGCCGTGGAAGGCGGAACGTTGGCCGCTGAACCGCTGAACCGCTGGACGAAAGGGGAAGCGTGTGGACAAGGCGCGAATGATCGAGGCGACCGCAGGCCGGGCCGAGGGCATCTCGGCCGAGGACGTGGAACGGGTATGCGATGCCCTGTTCGGCACCGTTGAGCGGCCAGGTGTGATCGCCGAAGGTCTCAAACAGGACGTGACAGTGGTTCTGGGCAGCTTCGGCAGGTTCCGCATGAACGACCGCGACGCCGCGTTCGACCCGGGCACGGCGCTCACCGAGTATCTGCGCAGCGAAACGCGTTGAGCTCGCACACGGCGCGGCGAGGCCCCTTGCAGCGAACCGCGCCGAAGCGCGGTCTGCGCTCCGAGCACGCGTACGCCGCTGCCTTCGCCTCCATCGGCCTGTCCGTGGCGTCCTGGTATGCCTCGCTCGGGGTGGAGAAAAAGGGAGAGGAGCGCGCGGACCTCGCGGCATGAGAGGCGGCTCGTGCTGACCTCTTCCAGCCTGGCACGGTTGCCTTCTCGGCCCCGCCGGTGAGGGTCTTCCTGCCTTACCCGGCCGGGCCCAGGACCCCTCCGTTCGCCCGTGCGCGGCCCTGGAAGCACGCTGGAGGTGTGACCAGTGCTCCCATCGTGGTGCACCGGCCCTCCTTGACCGGGGGCCGGCGCGTCACGGTTCACCGTCGGGGACGGGACGAGATCCTCGGCATCGCCTACAGCGACCACGACCTCGTGCTGTTCCTCGAAGGCGTCGGCATCGCCGACCCCCAAGCCCTTCTGGACGACACGCGCTGGGTGGAGTGGCGCGACGGCCCCGCCCACGACTTCAGCGCCGCCTGACATCAGGCTGGACATGGAGCGGCCCTCATCCCCGGGGGGCGTGGATCAGCGGCCCATCTGCCACCACAGGGCGCCGGACGTGGCTCGCGGCCTGCGCCGGAAGGGCCGAGGACCGCAGGGACCGGTGCACGTGCGTCGCCCGGGGACGAGTGACGCCGACCGCGGTCACAGCCTCGTCAACCGGGCTAACCGGGCCGCCCGCATCAGCTCCGGGCCCGGTGTCACCCGGGCTGCCAAAGGCCGGTGAGCTCAGCGGCCTGGGGCTTGGCGTTCCCGGCAGCAGCGCCGGCTCGCCGTGGCCTGGCCGGTCTGGTGCGTGCGGTTCTCATGTGGTGTCGCCCAGGGCCAGCAGCACCTCCCGCAGACCCTCGGCGGTCCTGTCGACCAGGTCGCGGTCCACGGTGGCGAGAAGGTCGGCATAGTTCGCCAGGTGGTCGGCGAAGGCGGCCCGGGTGACCGCGTGTCCGTGGTCGGTGAGGCGGATCTTGACGGTACGCCGGTCGGTGCCTTCCCGTACCCGCTCGACCAGGCCCTTGGCCTCCATCTTGTCGATGCGGTTAGTGATCGCGCCCGAGGTCACCATGGACGCCTTGAGGAGAGCGCCCGCCGTGAGGGTGTAGGGAGGCCCGGAGCGCTGGAGTGTGGTGAGCACGTCGAACTCTCCGTGCTCCACTCCGTGTGCGGCGGCCGTGTCCTTGGCGGACTTGTCGATCACCCGGGCGAGCCGCTGGATCCTTGCGAAC
Source organism: Streptomyces sp. NPDC107500 (assembly GCF_055582785.1). Taxonomy (NCBI): domain Bacteria; kingdom Bacillati; phylum Actinomycetota; class Actinomycetes; order Kitasatosporales; family Streptomycetaceae; genus Streptomyces; species Streptomyces sp. NPDC107500. Next base: position 16,312 of record NZ_JBVJPF010000004.1, on the reverse strand, counting down.
ATCTGCACCGGCCACAGGTCGTCCGTCACATCGGGGCGCTCCTTGGCCCACTGTCCGACGATCACGTCCACGACGTCACTCATTCGCTGCCCTCTCCACGAGTTCCTCTCAATGTTAAGACACTTGACGTTGAGAGGATCCAGGTGATTTTATCTCAACGTTGAGATTATCAACGATGAGAGAGAGGCGGGCGCCTTCGATGCCCCAGCTCGCACTACACCCCGGCACCCGGGCACCGCTCACCGAAGCGGAGCCGGTGTCGCGCCAAGTCCCCGCCTTCTGGCTGGTGTTGATCGCCGCTCCGGTCGCCGCGAGCGCCAACGGCCCGGTCCTGATCCTCCCCGGCATGGCTGACTCGCTCGGCGTCCCGACGCCGACGGCGACGTGGCTGGTCACCGTTTTCGCCTGGGCCATGGCCGTCGGTACCCCGCTCATGGCCGGTTTGCTGCGCCGCGGCGGGCTCACCAGCACGCTGAGGCTGAGCACCGCCCTGATCATGACCGGGACCGCGCTCATCGCCGTGACGCCCTGGCTGCCGCTGGCCATGGCAGGCCGCGCTGCCCAGGCGATCGGCGGCGCCGGCCTGGTCACCGTGGCGATGAGCCTGGCGGGCTCGGTCCGCCGCATGGGGTTGATCACGGCGGGCTTCGGCACGTTCGGCGCGGCCGGTCCTCTGATCGGCTCCACACTCGCGGACCTGGCCTCATGGCGGATGTCGCTCGCGGTAGGAACGCTCGCACTCCTCGCCGTGCCCGCGATCAGCCACCACGCCGCCACGTGCCCGCCCGCGCCCCCGTCCGCGCAGTCGGCCTCCTTCGACGGCCGGGGCGCCGCCCTCCTCGTCGCGGCGGTGACGGCCCTCGTACTCGTCCCGCGCTACCCCCTCCCGGCGGTTGCCGCCTGCACGGTGACGGCCGCTCTGCTGGCCGCGCACATCCGCTGCCACCCCATGGGCTTCGTCCCGGCAGTGCTGCTGCGCACCCGGGCGTTCGTCCTTTCCGCGCTGCTCGCCTGCGCCCTGGCGACCTCGTACTTCGCGCTGCTGTTCACCGTCCCGCGGCTGCTGGGCGACCGCACCGGCTGGTCGGCCGCGGCGATCGGCACCGGCCAGCTGGTCGCCCTCCTCGCGGGCTCAGCGCTTTCCATGGCGCTGACCGCGGCCTCCGCTCGGATGGGCCGCCCGCGCATCCTGGCCATCCTGCTCACCGCCGCGGCGCTCGCCCCGTGTACCGCCGTACTGACCCCCTGGGCGCCGTCCCTCCTGCTCGTTGCGACGCTGGCCGTCTTCGCGGCGAGTGCAGGCCAGGCGACGCTGGCGGTATGGGCCGCCAACGCCGCACCGGCCGCCCAACGCCCGACCGCGATCGGACTGTTCAACCTCTGCTATCAGCTGGGCGGTGCCTTCGGGCCCGCCCTCGCGACCCTGATCACGTGGGGCGGCTGACACACCCCGCCCCGCCCCGGCCCCAACTGCGCGAGATGACCTCGCACACCTCAAGGAGCGATGACCATGAACGAGACGACACCCGCCGAGTCCGCGACCCACACCGTGCCCGCCGCCGTGCTGGCCCGTCGTGCGACTGCCGAGACATGCGCCGACCCCAGCAGCGTGATGACCCTCCTGGCGGATTCGCACCCCGCCGCGGGGGGTTTCACGAGCTACCGGTCCACCTTCGCGAGGGGCGCGGCAGGGGCGCCGGCCCACTTCCACACCCGTGCGTCAGAGTTGTTCTTCGTGATCAGCGGGGCGCTGCAAGTACTGGTGGGCGAGGAAGTCACCGTCCTGTCAGCCGCCGACATCCAGCCCGGCCAGACCGAGGAGACTTCCTCGCGGTGCCGCCCCATACCCCACACGCCTTCGCGGCCGCCCCCGGCTGTGAAGCAGACGTCCTGTTCGTCTTCACTCCTGGTATGGACAGACCACCAGGATGCGGACGACGCAGCCGCACTGCGCGAGATCCTGTTGGCCGGCGAAGAGGTACTCGGAGCGCTGCTGGCGACACGCGACCAGGTGGAGTCCGTCCTGGCCAGGGTCAAGGAGCGGGCCACGGCGCAACCGGTACCCCGGCACCAGCCGCCGGCGGCCACCGGCCGCGGCGACGCACGCGCCTTGTTCACGTACCTGCGCAGCGTGCCGCCGCACAGCCCCGAGCACGCGGAGCTGCGCAACCGGCTGGTCCGCATGCACCTGCCGCTCGTGGAGTACCTCGCGCGCCGCTTCCGCAACCGCGGTGAGCCCCTGGACGACCTGACCCAGGTCGCCACCATCGGACTGATCAAGTCCGTCGACCGTTTCGACCCGGACCGCGGCGTGGAGTTCTCCACGTACGCGACACCGACGGTGGTCGGCGAGATCAAGCGGCACTTCCGGGACAAGGGCTGGGCGGTCCGCGTCCCGCGCCGGCTCCAGGAGCTGCGGCTGGCCCTGACCACGGCCACCGCGGAACTCTCCCAGCTGCACGGACGCTCCCCCACGGTGCACGAGCTGGCGCAGAAGCTCGCGATCTCCGAGGAGGAGGTCCTGGAGGGCCTGGAGTCGGCCAACGCCTACTCCACGCTCTCCCTCGACGTGCCGGACACCGACGACGAGTCCCCGGCGGTCGCGGACACCCTCGGCGCCGAGGACGAGGCCCTGGAGGGCGTCGACTACCGGGAATCACTGAAGCCGCTGCTGGAGGATCTCCCGCCGCGCGAGAAGCGGATCCTGCTGCTGCGTTTCTTCGGCAACATGACCCAGTCGCAGATCGCGCAGGAGGTCGGCATCTCGCAGATGCACGTCTCGCGGCTGCTGGCCCGCACCCTGGCGCAGCTGCGGGAGAAGCTGCTGGTCGAGGAGTAGGCGCCTCGAAGGGGCGCGGCCCGGGCCGGCGGGAGCAATCCGCCGGCCCGGACCACGCCATGGGGGTGAAAGCCGGGTTGGGTGGTTCAGTCGGGTTGGTTCAGTTCACGGTGAAGAAGTAGTCATAAGGTGTCAGCTGCAGGCCCGAGCGGGTCGTCGCGTAGACCGTGAGGTCATGCCAGCCATCCGTGGCCGGGGTCCACTCGATGCTCGCGTGATGATCGGAGCCCGCCGGGACCGTGATCTCCGGGTCACCGTTGTTGAAGGTGTACGTGTAGCTCACGACGTCCTTCACCTTGGGCGCGAACGTGAAGGTGCCCGGCACGCCGACGCCACCTCCCGAGCCGTCTTCCGGGTAGGTGTCCGAGGAGACCGTGGGAGTGGTGTCGTAGCTGATGCCCCACCACGCCTCGTCGCTGACCCAGCCGTTGGCACTCTTGCTGGTCACCCGGAGGTTCTCACCGAAGAGGCCTTCCAGCGCCAGCTCCGTGGTCGCTGTTCCGTCGGACCGCGCCGTGATGTCGAAGGTCCTGTCGGTCCGACCGCCGATGGTCTTGACGGAGTAGCTCACGACGGGGCTCTTCGCCTGAAGCTCGGGATCCGGACGGAAGGTGAATTCGGTCGGCTGACCGAACTCGGGTCGCGGGACCGCCGATGACACACGGGGCGCCGTGGAATTGATGCTGAAGTCGTACCGGGCGATGTCCGACGCGTTGTAGGCGCGATCCAGGCTCCGCACCCACAGCGTCATCGGACCGGAAGCGTTCGGCGGCACCAGACTCAGTGTGGCCGAACCGCCGAGCCCGTCGGCGCGTATCCGGTACTCCGTGGTGGCGTACGGGTCGACGGGCTGCGGGATGCCGTACTCACCGATGCTTGTACCGATCACCGGAAACACGGACTGCCAGGAGAACACGAAGCCCTCGACGTCGGTGTCGCCGTTCGCTTTCAGTGTGAACTCGACCGGCTCGCCGCCCTCGTTCCACGTCTCGGCGGCGTAGTTCGACGAGGTGATGGTCGGGGCCTTCGTCGGCTTGCTGTTGTCGACAGTCACGTAGCAGGGCGTCGTCCAGTCCGAGGCGGCCTCCCCGACCACCGTCTGCGCCTGCCACGCGTAGCTCTGCCCGTCAGCCAGCGCGCCGGCCGGCAGGGTGGCGGCAGCCTCGAACCCGGGGGTGGCGTACTCGCGAGTGACCGTGGTGATGTTCGAAGGATCGGCCACCGGCCACATTTGGAACCGCACGCCGACGCGGGAGCCTCCCGTGTTCTCCGTGACCCCGGGGATGCCTTGGACGATCAGACCTTCGCGGGCCGAGCGGTAAGAGGGCCGGTCCGCATCGGTCGAGCAGTGCCTGTACCCGTTGAACAGATGAGTCGGTGCGGTGAGCGTCCCCCCGTCCGCCTGTGCCGGGGTCGCCGCGCCGGCCAGCGCCAGGCCGAGGGCCCCGAGAGCGGCGAGCACCGTACGCGCTCTCGCGCCAAGGAACATGGTCAAGTGATCCCTCCCTCTGAACGCCCGCAACGGCACCCCGATGGGTACAGATGTGCGAGCGGTGAGCAGATCATACTGGTGCGCCACAGGTCAGCGCCTGGGAATTGAACGGCCGGGCGTGACTGCCGAATCCGGTGTCCGGAGCGTGGTCCATGGCGGCGCCAGGAGTGCGTACGGTCGGCCGGGCACGACGCCATCCCGGGGTCGTCCCGTCTCTCGCGACGCCAATCGCCCGTTCGGCCCGCCCCGCTCGGAGACCTTCGAGTCAAAGGCATGACAAAATGCAGCGTTTGGTGGAGCACCGGCATTGGGCACCCGGACTGCCGATTCGTCATCTTCATGGGGCTGACCGACCTGCACGCGCCTCGCCACGCCCGGCACTCCATGGTGCTGGTGCCGCTCGACACCCCGGGTGTGCGCATTGAGCGGATGCTGCCGGTGTACGGCTACCTCGACGAGCCCTACGGCCACGGCGAGGTGTCCTTTCACGATGTCCGGCTTCCCCTGGATGCGGTGATCGCCGGTCCCGGCCGCGGATTCGAGATCGCCCAGGGCAGGCTCGGGCCGGGCCGCATCCACCACTGCATGCGGCTGATCGGTCTCGCCGAGAACGCCCTGGAACTGGCTTGCCGACGGGCCGTCTCCCGCTCCGCCTTCGGCAAGCCGCTCAGCAACCTGGGCGGCAACCGCGAACGCGTGGCGAAGGCCAGGATCGCCATCAGCCAGGCACGACTGCAGGTCCTGCACGCCGCATGGCTGCTGGACACCGCAGGCACAGCCGCCGCCCTCAGCGAACTGTCCCAGGTCAAGGCCGCCGTTCCCCTGATGGCCTGCGAGGTGATCGACATGGCGATCCAACTCCATGGCGGTGCCGGCCTGTCCGACGACTTTCCGCTTGCCGCCGCGATGGCCGCCGCTCGCGCGCTGCGCCTGGCCGATGGCCCCGACGAGGTCCACCTCGGTGTCGTGGCGCGAGCCGAACTGAACCGCTATCGCACGCGGGAGGCAGGATGAGCAGGCGCATCCTCATCACCGGCGGAGCCTCTGGTCTCGGCCGCGCCCTGGCGGAGCGGTACGCAGCCGACGGGAACCGCGTCCTGGTGGCGGACCACGACCAGCCGGCCGAACTTCCCGCCGGCACCGAATCGTTCATCCGGCTCGATGTCCGGATCCACAACGACTGGCAGCGCGCTCTGAACTGGTGCGAGGACCACTGGGGCGGCCTCGACATCCTGGTCAACAACGCCGGAGTCATGGCGGCCGGACGCATCGAGCGCCTCCATGCCGACGACTGGAACTGGATCTTCGACATCAACCTCAAGGGTGTCGCCGAGGGGTGCCGTACATTCGTTCCCCTGTTCAAACGGCAGGGCAACGGTCAGATCGTCAACGTCGCCTCTTCAGCCGGAATGCTCAATGAACCCGGCATGGCCTCGTACAACGCCTCCAAGGCGGCTGTCATCTCCCTGTCCGAGACGCTCCGCCACGAGCTGGGACCCTTCGGTGTCCACGTCAGCGTCGTCTGCCCGGGCCCCATCCGCACCAATCTCAGAGCCGCGTTGCACAGCCCTGATCCCGTACTGGCCGAGCTCGCCGACCGCAGGGTCCGCGACAGAGGGCTGGCCGCTCAGCAGGTGGCCGAACAGCTCGTCGACGCGGTATCGAAAGGTCGGTTCCTGATCGTCGCCCACTCCGAGCATCGTCGCGCTGTATGCCTCAAGCGGCTTCTTCCCCGCGTGGCCGACGCACGGACCGCCAGGAGGTGGCGGCGCACCACCAGACGGCTTCGTACCCAGGACGAGCTGGAGCAGGGGAGGGCGGCATGACCGACAGGAGGAAGGCGCTCATCAGCCAGCGTGCCGGCCATCTCGTGGCCACCCGCACGCCGATCACGGTCACCACCCTCCATCCCGGCTCCATCGCCACGGACCTCAGCGCGGGCGCGGTGAGCTCACCACTGATGACCACCACCGAGAAGGGAGTACGGTCCATGGCGAAAGCCATCGAGCGCGAGCGGCCTGACGCGAAGGGTCCCGCCTGGCCACGGGTTCCCGTGGGATACCTCATGCGGCACCTGCCTCTGCGACTCGTGGCCAGGTGACTTGATGAACCGAGCTCCTCAGAGTCCGGTCCGCGCCGAGGACTCCTTCGACGTCGAGCGCATGCACAGCTGGCTGACGCAGCGCATCGACGGCCTTGCCGGCCACCTGCCCGACATCACCCAGTTCACGGGCGGCGCCTCCAACCTCACCTACCTGCTGCACTACCCACATCTGGGCAGGGAACTGATCCTGCGTCGGCCGCCGACCGGTAAGAAGGCCGCTTCCGCGCACGACATGGCCCGTGAGTATCACGTCCAGGAGGCACTGAAGCCCCTCTATCCCCTGGTCCCCACGGTCCGGGCCCTGTGCGAGGACCCCTCAGTCATCGGCACCGACTTCTACGTCATGGACAAGGTTCCGGGCCTCATCCTCCGCGGTAGCCTCCCCCATGGCATGAATCTGCCGTCAGCCAGAGCCCGTGCACTGTCCGAAGCCTTCGTCGACACCCTCACCGACCTGCACCAGATCGACCCCGCTGCCGCAGGCCTGGCCGACCTCGGCAAAGGCCGCGGCTACGTCCGCCGGCAGGTTGACGGCTGGACCCGCCGCTACGCCCAGGCCCGCACCTGGAACACGCCCAGCTTCCGTCGGGTGACAGCCTGGCTCGCCGACCACCAGCCCGATGACTCGGCACTCTGCGTCATCCACAACAACTGGCGCCTGGACAAGTGGGCCCGCACCCGACGTCGTCGGCGCGAGGGGATCGCGGGTTCACCACGGGAAAGGACTCCTGCCTGTCGGTCGCTCGCAGCCTCGAGGGCTGGGTGCGCGTGGGGGGGGCGCCGCCTTGGCTGTGGCGGGCGAACGGTGCCGGTTGCCGGGCTCGGCGCGGTCCGAGGCCGGCGGGACCGGATCTGTGCGCCGTGCGCGGTGCGCTGTGCGACTCAGCCGGCCGGCGTGTTCCCGCCGTCGTCGGGCGCGCGGCGGTTGGCGATGGCGTCGACGACGGCCGCCACCCCCGCGCGGTCGGTGGGCCGGGTGTCGACGGAGTTGTGAATGGAGAAGCCCTCGACCAGCGCGTCCAGGGCGCGGGCCGTCAGGGGGTCGAAGTGCCGGGCCAGCGACTGCCGACTGGCCCGCATCCAGGACCGCACAACCTCACGCACCTCCGGATGACGCGCGGCGAAGACGTACAGCTCGTAGGTCAGCAGCAGATTGCGGTCGGTGCCCCAGACCTTGCCGCAGATGATCTCGACCACGGCCTCCCGTGCCTCCTCGGGCGTCCGGGCCGCCTCCAGCAGGGCGCCGTAGCGGGAGGACACGGATTCGGCGAGGCGGGTGAAGGCCGAGGTGAGCAGGGACTGCATGTCGTCGAAGTAGTAGGTGAGCGAGCCCAGCGGCACGCCCGCCGCCTCGGCGATCCTGCGGTAGGTCACCTTGATGGCGCCGTGCTCGGCGATGACGTCGAGTGCCGCGTCGAGAATTCGCTCGCGCCGCCGCGGGTCGTTGGGTCCGCGGGTACTGCCTGCCATGTCCGTGGCCCGCCTCTCTCCTTCTGCTTCCACCGGCACCATCGTAGTGTGTACATTTGTACACGCCCGGACGGAGGTCCGTGTCCGGTCGTACTCCGGCCCTCCCTCAAGGACTTCAGCGGAGTTTCCCTTGACCGATCGCACTGCACGCCGGCGGCGTCGCGCCCTGTTCCTGTTCTTCTTCCTGCCCGGCATCGCCATGTCGTCCTGGATCACGCGCACGCCGGACATCCGGGACCAACTGGGAGTGTCCACCGGACAGATGGGGCTGGTCCTGTTCGGCCTGTCCGTCGGCTCCATGAGCGGTCTGCTGTGTTCCAGCCGTCTCGTGGCGAGGCTCGGCACCAGGCCGGTCATCGGGATCGGCGGGCTCCTGATACCCCTCAGCATGCTGGTCATCGGGGTCGGTACCACCGTGCCGTCGCCGCCCCTGGTGGCCGCGGGACTGTGCGTCTTCGGCGCCGGTATGGGCGCGGGTGAGGTGGCGCTGAACGTGGACGGCGCCGACGTGGAGCGCGTCACCGGCAAGGCCGTCCTGCCCCTGCTGCACGGGGGCTTCAGCCTCGGTACCGTCATCGGAGGCCTGCTCGGCATGGCCGCGACGGCCGCGGAGTTCCCCGTCCACTGGCACCTGGCCGCCGCCGCGCTATTCGCTGCGGGAGTCCTGCCCCATGCCCTTCGCAGCATCCCCTCCGGAGTCGGAATGCGCGGGGCGCCGCGGGCCGGAGCGGGACGGGGCGAGGCGCCCGCGGTGTGGAAGGACCGCGGGCTCCTGCTGATCGGCGCCATCATCCTGGCCATGGCTCTCGCCGAGGGCGCCGCGAACGACTGGCTGCCGCTGCTCATGGTCGACGGCCACGGCCTGGGCGCCACGGCGGGCTCACTGGTCTACGTGGGGTTCGCCGCGGCGATGACCGTGGGGCGCTTCAGCGGGGAGTTCTTCCTGGAGCGGTTCGGCCGGGCCGCCGTGATGCGGACGAGTGCCGTCTCCGCAGCCGTGGGCCTGCTCCTGGTCATCTTCTCCGACCATGTCGTCGTGGCGTCGGGCGCCGTCCTGTTCTGGGGGCTGGGGGCTTCCCTGGGCTTCCCCGTGGCGCTGTCTGCGGCGGGGGACTCGGGCCCCGACCAGACCGCTCGGGTCAGTCTGGTGGCCACCCTCGGGTACGTCGCCTTCCTGGTGGGCCCGCCCGGCCTCGGGTTCCTGGGCGACCACTACGGGCTGCGCCCGGCCATGACGTTGGTGCTGGCCTTCGTCGTCCTGGCCGCTGTCCTGGCACCCGCCGCCGGCGCCCGCGCCCGTGGTCCGGAGTCCGTGCGGAAGGGTGCGCCCCGGTCCGAGGACCCGGACGCGTCCCGCGCGGAGCTGCTCTGAGCCGACCGGGAGCGGTCGCTCGGAGCACTCCGGTCCTGGCCGAGGGCCTTCGCGTCCGCCGGCTCCCTCACCTGACGGCCGGCCCGTCCAACTCCTCGCGCCGGGCGCTCCGCAGATCACCCTCCGCCTCTTCGAGGCGGGCGCACACCGCCGCCGCACCCTTGGAACCGAGGTCCTGGACCCGGCACGGGACCTCGGCGCGGATCCCGATGCCCTGGCCCACCGTCAGCCCCGGGAGTGACCGGTGCGACTGCGCCGACGGCTGTCGTGCAGCTGGCGAGAGGCGGGGCGGTGGCCGCCTCTGTCAGGGCCGCCCGCACCCACCCGTACCCGTAGCCGGCACTCCCGCTGGGCGCCGGCGCGACCTGCCCCTCTCTCCGGCCGCCGGCCGCCGGCCAACGCCGCTTCGCCACCGCCCTCGCCCGTCGCCCGAATCGACTACGGGCGGCGGCCCAGGTCCCGGGCTGCCGCGCGCCGGACCGCCGCCCGTCGTCGCATGCCGTCCTCAGGCGGTCTTGCTCCAGACGGTCATGCCCAGTTGCAGGAAGGCCTCCTGCGGCAGGGCCGTCTGCTTGACCTGAATCGCGAGTGCCCCGACGCCACCGGAGTCGTCACCGACGCACAGTTGGGTGCCGGCCTCGGCCGCCGCGAGCGACCATGTGCGGTAGTCGGCGCCAACGGCGCCGCCGAGGAGGTGACGGCAGACGTCGAGGGAGGCGGCCTTGCCGTTGAACAACTGCACGAACCGGCCGGTGACGCTCTGCAGCGTGCAGCCGACGCCGCTCTCGCACACCAGGCGGATGTCGCCCTTGAGATCGGAGCGGAGCATCGGCTCGTCGAGGCTCAGCGAGTTCGTCCGGTCCAGCCACACCGGGGAGAGCAGGACGGCTCCCGACGGGGAGGCGCCCGGCAGGGGCTGCGAGGCCCGGTCGGAGGGGCCGGCGTTGGGCGAGGTGCGGGACCCGGATGCCGTCGAGCGGGGGGACTTCGGCGGCCCGGTGGTCGGATCGGAGGCGCCCGCGGCCCGCTCACCGAGGCCGAGCCGGTCGTCGGCGAACCACGTCGCACCCGTCACCACCAGAGCGCCCGTCGTCACGGCCGCGATCAGTGCCCTCCGTCCACCGGGCGTCTGCCGCCGGGCGGGCCCCAGCGACAGCGTCGCGGCCGCGGTCGACGGACCGGCGGGTGTGCGCGCCGGGCCCGGCACGGTCGCCTCGGGTCCCGTGACCTCGCTCCAGAGGGCCGGTCCCGTGCCCGGGTCGGCGTCCGCCTCCAGCCGCTCCCGGCACCACCGGACAATCTCCGCCGGCGTGGCCCGCTCCCGAGGGTCGGCCGCCAGGCAGCGCGCGAACAGCGGGCGCAGCGCCTCCGGCAGCCGGGACAGGTCGGGTTGTTCGTGCACGATCCGGTACAGCACGACCGGCGCCATGCCGTCCCCGTACAGCGGCTCGCCCAGCGCCGCGAAGGCGGCCGTCTGGGCCAGCGCGAAGACGTCGGTGGCCGGGGAGATGTCACCGGCGGTCGCCTGTTCGGGAGCCATGAAGTGAGGCGTGCCGACGGTGGAGCCGGTGGCGGTGTGCGAGGAGAGGTCGGCGGCGACGGAGATGCCGAAGTCGATGACGCGCGGCCCGTCCGCGGCCAGCAGCACATTGGACGGCTTCAGGTCCCGGTGCACGACGCCCACGCCGTGGATGGCCTGGAGGGCCTCGGCCGTGCCGGCCATCAGCCACAGCACGGCGGACACCGGCAGCGGGCCACGCCGGGCGACGGCCGCCGTGAGGGACGGCCCGGGCACGTACAGCGTGGCCAGCCAGGGGGGTACGCCGTCGGTGTCGGCGTCGACGAGTTCCGCGGTGTAGGCGCCCATGACCCGGCGGGCGGCCTCCACCTCCCGGCGAAAGCGCCGCCGGAAGGCGGGGTCTTCGGCCAGCTCCGGCCGCACCACCTTGATCGCCACCGGGCGGCCACCCTGGGTGTGCGACAGGTACACCCGCCCCATGCCCCCCGCGCCGAGCCGCGCCACGAGCCGGTAGCCGCCCACGACGGGAGGATCGCCCTCCTGGAGAGCCTGGAACCCCCCGGTGTCACTGCTCATCGAATGGTCATCCGGCCCCCCGGTGTCACTGCTCATCGAATGGTCATCCCCCTATCCCCGGCCGGGAACGGCCCGGCGGGACCGAAGCCTAAGACGTCATCTCATTTGGTCGTCTCGGTAGGCTGTCGGTCGTGGTGGGGATCGTTGAGCGGCTGGTGCCGGATGACTTGTGGGCTCTGTTCCAGCGGGTGGTGCCTGAGGCGCCTTCGCGGCCTCAGGGCGGTGGTCGGCGCCGGCATGGCGATAGGGAGGTCCTGGCGGCGATCGTGTTCGTGGCCACGTCGGGCTGCACATGGCAGCAGTTGCCGTCCGCGTCGTTCGGGCCGTCGGGGGCGACAGCTCACCGCCGTTTTGCTGAGTGGACGAAGGCCAGAGTCTGGGCCAAGCTCCACCGCCTGGTCCTCGACGAACTAGGATCCCGTGGCGAGCTGGACTGGTCCCGCTGCGCGATCGACTCGGTGAACATGCGAGCCCTGAAAAGGGGGACCTGACTGGCCCGAATCCTGTCGACCGGGGCAAGTACGGCTCAAAGATCCACTTGATCACCGAGCGAACCGGTCTGCCCCTGTCCGTCGGAATCTCCGGGGCGAATCTGCACGACAGCCAGGCCCTGATCCCGCTGGTGAAGGGCATACCACCGATCTGCTCCCGCCGCGGTCGGCGGCGACGCAGGCCCGGAAAGCTGCATGGCGACAAAGGCTACGACTATGACCACCTGCGGCGATGGTTACGCGGGCGCGGCATCAGGCACCGCATCGCCCGCAAGGGCATCGAGTCCTCCACCCGGCTGGGGCGGCACCGCTGGACCATCGAGCGCACCATGGCCTGGCTGGCCGGATGCCGTCGCCTCCACCGCCGCTACGAGCGCAAGGCCGAGCATTTCCTCGCCTTCACCAGCATCGCCTGCACCCTCATCTGCTACCGCCGTCTGACCACGTGAACGGGCACCGGGTTCCACCGCCGATTGCAGCAATATGGTGCGGGTGAGCAGATCATCCGAACACGTACAGAACGCAGCCCCTCTCTGGCACGAACACCTTCACGCCCCCTTCCCGGCCAGCCTACGAGGTGCCGAGTTCGGGGGCACGGACATGGTGTTGCTCGACGCGGACACCGCTGGCTGCGTTCTTACGTGGCTGAACAACGGTGGCACTCTCGCCCCAGAACGCTGCCGCATCCTGCAGAGCTGCATCGAAGACCTAGATCGAGTCATCCCTGAGATCACCGATCCTGCAGGAACCCGGTACTACCAACGCTTGCGCCAGCTTGCCCTACTCGTCGCAGCGAGCCTCACACAGGCCAAATGAGATGTGCTCTTATCCGCCGCAACGACCGCGATGCGATCGTCAGCTACTACTGGCAGATCGAGCAGCGCTGGGAGCAGGAACACTTCCTCGAGATCGTGGTCGCCCAGATCGAGCCGGATGGGGCAGTGCGAGCCTGCTCGGAGCGGTTGTCCATCTGGCCCTACCGGTATGAGGACCTCGTGGCGCAGTTGCGCAGTGTCGGGCTCACGGTGCAGTCCACCACCTTCGACACCGACAGCGATGGATACCTGGTGGTCGCCAGCCGCGAGCAGGCGCGAGGCACGTCTGAGCCGGTGCGTTGATCCGCCTTTCGTCGTTGTCGACCTGTCACCTGCGAGCGCCTGCAGCGGGTTCTCTCCGCGAAGGGGAGAGCGCTTGAAGTGGTTCTGTGACGGTCGAGGCGAGTAGGGCCGCGCAGGATGCAGGGGAGACGGACGTCGTCCTGTTCACAGACCCGGACAACTGCACGAGTAACTCCTGCTACAGGGCATCGGCTACGTCATCTCGCCGACTTCGCTCAATACAGGTTCTCCTACCAGAGGCCGGATGACCGGCGCCCTGGACAATGGCCCATGAAGGCTCGCCGGTAGCGGCGACACGGCGGGATTTCGCGCGCCACCCGTTGCGTGTCACTGCGCGAACAGTGCATGACCCAAATACTGCCTCTTCACCTGTAGAACGTGCTTAGACGTCATTTCTTATGGTTCAGGTGGGGGCTTGAGTGGCCTGGGGAAAGCCCAGCTGGTCGAGCAGCGTGCTGAAGAGGTCTTCTGCGAAGGTCTCGTGTGAGCGAAGCAGTTCTTCAATCCTGGTTGTCTCCGGCGTGAGGGGGACGCCAGCGGCTGCGGCCCAGGCAACGGCGCCCTCGGCGTCGGTGGGTATCTCGGCGTCGAGTTCGGCGCGCTTATGTCTGACGGCTTCGTGGAACTCTGGTGTGTCCAGCCACAGGAGTTGATCTTCGAGGTCTTCGGGCTCCTCGGCCAGAAGCCTGGCGGCGATGTCCAGATTGAGCCACGCCTGCCAGCGCTGTTTGGTGGTGTCCAGTCCGGTCACGAGAGCGAGGGAACTGTCGGAGACGTCGGCGATGCAGGCCGATGCGCTGCTCCACTGAACCAGGGCGGGCAGGTCCGCGTCGTCCCATGTCCCGGAATCGATCTGAAGCGTCTGCCAGCCGCCTGACCGTGACTCCCATGTGCACACGGTTGCCTTGAGTTCTTCGTCGAGGCTGTCGAAGACGGGAACTTCCAGCAGGGGGCGGTTGCTGCAAGCGAAGACCAGGTGACCCGAGAATCCCACGACAGTTCCTCCTTCGGGATGGTGAACGCACCTTATGGGCTGCCGGTGACAACGCGGGCCTGGTCAGCGTCGGCGCAGTGGGCCAGGCTCATCTGCTGAGACGGCGATACCCGATGAGGGTTGCGGCGATGGCAACGAACGCGAGGAAGTGCTCGGCTTTGCGTTCGTAGTGGCGGTGCAGGCGGCGGCTGCCGGCCAGCCAGGACACGGTCCTCTCCACCACCCAGCGATGTCGGCCCAGCCGTTGCGAGGACTCGACGTTCTTGCGGGCGATGCGATGGCGGATTCTCCGCGCGCGGAGCCACCCGCGCAGGTGGTCGTAGTCGTATCCCTTGTCGGCATGCAGTTTCGCCGGACGCTGGCGGCGCCGGGGCCCACGGCGGGACCGGACGGGCGGGATGCCGCGCACGAGCGGCTTCAGGCCCTGGCTGTCGTGCATGTTCGCGCCGGAGACGCCCAGGGACAGAGGCAGCCCGTTCCTGTAGTGATTAGGTGGCTCGGCGGCAAGGCGGGCCGACTCGCGGCCGACCGCGCCCGCGGCACGGCCGCGAGGCCCGGCTCGTCGCCGAAGCCGCCATGGACCGCGTGCGGGACATGCCGGGATCAGGCGCGTGAGGTCGATGTTGGGGTTGAGGTCGGCGGCGAGGGTCAGCAGCGGCAGCGGCTGAGGGCCCAGGCCCGTCACCGTCGTCCGGTGCGGGCTGCTGCCGGGCGGGGTGGGGTCGAAGAGGAGCACGAAGTTTGCGAGTGGAGCACGACAGCTTGCGAGCGAGTCGACGGTGACTCTCTGTACGGTGGCTCGGAGGAATGGCGGTTCTCTTTTCCCGGCGGCCGGCACCGGCCGCGCTGTCCGCCGAGCTCATCCACAGCAGCAAAGCCGCCGAACGCCTCGCCTGCATCGCCGATGTCCCCTCTGACGCCGATGGTGCCCTCTACTTCGCCTGCCTCCTCAACTTCGCCCAGGAATCCGACAGCGCCCTGTGGTGGTGGCAGTTCGCCGTCGGTGCCGGCAACGCCACCGCCGCCTACTGTCTCCACCTCCACCACCTCCTGCGCGGCGAATTGCGCGGCGCAGGCCACTGGGCCCACCAAGTGCTCGACACCGGCGTCCACCTCATCCCCACCAGGACACCGACGCCCATCCACTGCGCCACCCACTCCGCTCCGGCCCTGCGTGAGGCCGTCGAACGCCTCAGGGTCGAAGAACTGGCCCAAGCCCCCTTCCACCACCCCGACCACCGCCTCGCCGACCAGATCGAGCACCTCGCCGACGCCCGCTGACCACCGACCTGCACCAAGGCCCGCCGCCCGGGCCGGCTTCCTCACCGGCCCGGGCACCGCCGTGCAGGCGCGAGCGCAAGCTGGTTCCGGCTGAAGCGCATGCCCACATGGAGACGGCCGGTGCCCGAGAACGCCCTGTTCGCCACCCCTACACGGCCATCTACAGGCCGTGACGCACGCCGCCCGGCCGCTCCCACACCGCTACGCCCACCTTGATACTCACCTCGTCCGTGACCACATACCTCACGCCACCGCTCGGCTACGCCCCACGGCAACCCAGGAGCGGGACCTCGACCGTGGGCCGGAGAGCCGGCCGGCCCGGACGACCGCCCCCTGGACAACGACCGCCGCGCGAAGCAAGGGAAGGCCGGCACTCGGTTGCGGCGCTGCCCCCTGGGTCACCCGCGCCCGGCAGGCCGCCCCCGCCCTCCGCAGACGCCTGATGAGGCTGGCCCCCACGTCCTGTCCGACCTCGCCTGCTCTCCTCTTCCTCGATCACCCCGGGCCCTGATGTGCTGACGTACTGTCAGCATGCCCTGGCATGGGGGAAGTTGCGATGAGGGGGAGGCCTGCATGCCCTTAGCGTGGTCGTACGCCCGCTCCGACGGAACACGAGACTGCGCGCATGCCCCACGCGCGCAGTCCCTGAGGGCCCTGCAGGTTCCAGAGTGGATCTGGCGATTCACTTTGAAGCACGGGGATGGCCTGATTCTCCCAAAGCTACATGGAACATCAACTGATGCAGAGTAACCACCCCGCCCTTCCTGCTACTGCTCGGGCCGCAGGCCCGCCAGCCGCACCGCGCAGCGGTGCGGCCTGTGCGGTGCGGAGCACCGCCGGGTGACCGGAGCGCAGCGCAGGACACCCGCGCGGGGCCGGAGGCCCCGCCGCTCCGGGAGCGCAGCGGACGGAGCGTCACCCGCCCTGCGAAGCAGGGCGGGTGAGCTGCTCGCGCAGCGAGCAGCCAGCGCTCCCGCGGAGCGGGAGCGCAACACCCGCGCGCAGCGCGGGGGTTCGCTTGCCCATCGCGCAGCGATGGGGGACCCGCTCCGCGGG